>CAVUVF010000006.1:0-246312 GCA_963744795.1 uncultured Acidobacteriaceae bacterium | reverse complement strand
CCCCCGACGTCGAGCTCGGAGCCGGGTGGGATGCATGTATCGCTTCGCTCGGGCGACCCGCCGCTCAGAATGGGATCAAAGCACTAATGGCGAAAGGTTTTCACAAACCCGGGGATACCGAAAATCGGCTCGGATACTATCTGGGCCAAATCGCGCGCTAGCCCGCGTGAACGCAAACACCTCAAGTTGGCGCTGATCCATTGCTCTTGGGCGGCTTTCCCAACGTTTTCTCGAGATGTCGATCATTTGTTGCCAGCTCGGCGTTGATTGATTACTGCCGCCCCTGCCTCGCTGACGACTTCGTCCTGGGAATCCGTTCCTCCAGAACAACCGATTGCACCAATAATTGCTCCCCGGTCGATCAGTGGAATGCCACCTCGAGATGCAATAACGCCATCAAACGCCAGCAGATAATTGATATGCATGAGGTTGATGCCGTCCTCGAACACCTTGGTTGGGCGCCGGAACGTTGCGGCTGCTCGCGACTTGTGTTCGGCAATCTGAATGGAGGCAAGCATCGCGCCGTCCATCCGTTGGAAGGCGACAAGGTTGCCGCCGGAATCGACTACGGCTACGTTCATCTTCCAATTCCGCTTCTTGGCCTCAGCCACCGCGGCACCAATGACCGCCTGCGCTCGGTCCAGTGATATCGGGAGGCCATAGGGTACATCGAATGGTATTTCGTTCGGTATGGCATCAAGCGGATTCGATGCCATGCGGGGCGCTTCAGTGGCGATTGCTGTTTTGCTGCTTGACATACATTTTTCCTTCCGAAGAATTAAAGAGGTATCTCGGTCTGAGACGGCCGCCTTTCATCTGGTTTTTCTGGATACAGATTCTGATTGAATCTACAACCACGGAATCATCAAAGCAGACGGGATCGGAAGAAACAATCAGACGATCGTATCGCCGATACCTTTGTATCGGTCGTACAGTTCCGCGAAGTGATCGAAAGTTCTACTTGACCATCCACGATCCGACGCGCCGAGGTGAACAGGCGAAGGATCTGACGCCCGGCGCGGAATTGCAGCCGAACATTATGCTCGTCGCAGAATTTCGCGGCTGGCTAAGGTTGTACAATCCGCATCGTGAAACACGAACGGTCTCGGCAAATTCTTCTGGCAGTACCTCTGCCCAAGTATCGAAGTTCTATTAAGGCGCCTAATTGGAATGTGTCTGTCCTTCCAGGGGCAGCTCGAGGAGATTTGTCCGCACTCGGTCTCCGACCTGCGCGCTCTTTAACGTCGCCAGGAATTTCTTAGTGAAGTCCTGCTGCAGATGGAAGTCCTGTGCTGCTTGCGACCTGTAGATCTCGTAAAAAACAAATGTATTGGGATCGTCTTTTCGTGCCGTGACGTAAAACGCTTCAACGCCCGGCTCCGCCCGCACCAACGGCAGATATTGGCGTGCGGCCTCAACAAGCTCCGCCCGGCGCTGCGGCTGAATTCTTGCTTCGATCAGCATGATCACCTTTTCGTTCGTCATATTCGACTGCTCCTTTCGATTTGGTTGGCGCGGCGTATTCACTGCCTGCCCCGCCCACAGCATGCTCGGCGCCCACGCGCCTGCGACCATCAGCACTGTCACGGTCACGATTCGGATCGTTTTCATGTGCGAATCCTTTCGTTTAATACAATTCGACACCCGAGTACTGATCCGCGTTAAGGCTGGATTTGGGCACTTACATGCCTATCGAGCTTGGCGACCCATTCGCTGTAGATCAGTCTGTGATTGAACATTTCGCGAACAGTCTCTGCCGTAATGCTCATGTCGGATGCTCCAGATTGCCCGCGCTGAGGGGTTCGAGTTCTAACTTTCCTTGGGCTTGCCGCATGGCTCTGCGTTCGATGCTCTTCGGAAAGCGCGTTCGCTTTGATGCATACGTGCGCGCTTCATTTCGCTATTACGGTGCGTAGTGGGTGAAGACAAGGTCGCGAGCTTTTTCCTGTGCGTGGCAGGGAAAGCAGGTCTTCATCGCGGCCTCGGCACCGGGTTTGCCGGCCGGGCTAAAGCTACCGAACCCCCAGCCGCCCGTCTCGGCGTACTTTGTCGAGTCCTTGATCATAAACTGAATGTTCGTGGGGGAGCCGGGAACGAAAGATTGCGCCTGGCCAAAGATTCGGTTGTTTTCTTCCGACGGGGAGTGAGTGTAGTGCAAAGCGGCAATGATGGTGCCGTCCGGGTAGGGAAGCGTCCCCTCGCGGTAGGCCTTAATTGCCACATCGTTGCCCAAAACGGCTCCCAAACTTTTGAGATTACCTGCCTCATGTGACAGAGAGATCAATCTGAAGTCACGGTATCCGGGGGGAATTTCGGTTACGAAGATCGGGGCGGCCCCTCCATCTTTCTGTGCAGGTGCGGGGGCGGTGTAGGCGACAATGCCGGCCACCATTGCGACTGCGACCAGCAAGTAAGCGACGTTTTCATATGGTGTTCTCTTTCCTGATATGCGTAAAGTACTTTCGCGTTGAGGCATGACGTTCTCCTGCTTGGAAAGACTCTCCTGCCGGTTATGAGCCTCTGAAATCGGTTTACGAGCGGCGCGGAAGACTGCCCACGGAATTCCTTGTTTTCTGAGGAAGTCCATGAGTTCTCGCGTGGCAGAGCTGTAAACCATATTTGTGAACTCACACGTTTTGTCGTCGATCCGCCAATCATGAGGGAGGATACAGAAGGATCACGATCGACGGGATATTTGAGGCCGATCCTCCTCCTTCTTCCTCCTCCTCATTCCTCTCCCTGGTAAACGAATCGAATCTTTTAGCGAGCAATTGTGAGGATGTGTTGGGCTGGATCACGACCGGACGTTTTGGTCGTTTCCAGCGCGAAGGAGTTGTCCTGTTTGCATTCCTGCTCCGATTGCGCGCTGGAGTTGAAAGTGCATTGTCGGCAGAATCCTCGGATTACGACCGGAAAACGGGCCTGCGTCAGCGAATTCAAGTTGACGCGTAATCGCCATATCGAAGAAGTGGATTTGCGTTTACTCGCATGTAGTAGCAGGGTAGATCTAAACTGGGCCGTCAGGGCGGATCTATCCGAACTAGACCTGCTCAACTTCGGGTTGCATGTCATCCAACGACAACCGGAAGAACATTCTCGATGTGTTTCGCGTATATCCTTCGCGACTGCAGCCGATCTATTGTGAGCGCACAACGCTGACAGCCTTCTGTTGACGCTGGGTCACAAGATTAATCTCCTGATCTCCGATAGGCACGGGTCGCCGTCAAATACTTGCGATGCGTCCTTATCGCCAATCCAAACAGTAGAATGAGGGACCGACTACGAGTCGAAGCATCGTCAGGCAATCGGAATTAAATGCAATATCGTCGACGTCTGTGGCCAAGTCAGGCGATCAAGCGCTTAGCAGCGGCCGCCGCCCTGACGCCTTTGTTGCTGACGGCCCAGCAAACAACACCGCCAGTTCCTCCGGAAAAGCTCCCAAACACCGCGCCTGCCCCACAAGCGATAAACAACCGACGTGAAGGCTGGCTGAATCGGACCACCCTGACGGGTGATTGGGCCGGCCGGCGGACAACACTGGAGAACTTAGGCATCCTGCTTCGGGCCCATTTCCTGACAGAGAGTGCGGCTAATCCTGTGGGTGGAAAATTTCAAACGGCGCGCTACACGCAGCAAGTGGACTTTGGTGCTGATATAGATCTTGGACGGCTAGTTGGGATTTCTGGCGGTGGAATTCAGATTACCTTGACAGACCGCGTTGGGCGCAGTCTCTCCGCGGATGCGATTGGCAACGAATTCGCGGTTCAGGAACTATATGGTGCTGGCCAAAACTTCCGCTTGGCCGAACTGAAATATCAACAGGACTTGTTCGGGAATAAGATCACGTTAGGACTTGGCTGGTCGCCAGTCGGGGACGACTTCGCGACGATTCCCATTTTGTGCGTCTTTCAAAATACCGTACTCTGCGGTCATGCAAATGCGATGTCGACGAACAGCGGGGCACAGAATTTCCCCGCAGCCGAATGGGGTGCCCATATAACAGTACATCCAGTCCCGCAATTCTATGCAGCGACCGGTGTTTACCAAGTGAATCCAGATGTCGACGAGGGAAACAACGGATTCGACCTCAGCTTCCGCGGAACAGGGATATTCGTGCCCGTTGAATTCGGCTGGCTTCCTGGTCAGAATGGCTGGAATTTACCAGGAACTTACAAGTTTGGAGCGTATTACAATTCATCGCCCACGCCCGATGTGCTTACGGATGTGAATGGGTTTAGCGCGGGGTTTACAGGCGCGCCATTTGCAATCCGGAACGGGCGTTGGGGAACGTACGCAATGGCGGATCAGATGGTGTATCGGCCAAACCGCAATTCTGAGCGCGGCCTGCGAATCGGAGGACTGCTGGGTATGGGCGACGCCAAGACGTCAGAGTACTCATACTTTCTCGCCGGTGGTGGAGTCTATCAAGGCACTTTCCCAACGCGCGATAACGACTTCGTTTCGTTCTCGGTTGCGTATGTGCGAACGAATCCGCGTCTGACCACGTTCCAAGAGGACCGCAACAGCACCGTGCCGGCGCCGTGGGTGTGCAGACATTCGAGAGCATTGCAGAGATTGACTACAATGTGCAAATCGCGCCGTGGATATCGGTTCGCCCTAATCTGCAATATGTCATCAATCCCGGGGGCACGGGCAAAATTCACAATGCTTTGGTCTTAGGTTTGTTCACGAGCGTGACGTTTTGATTCCGGACCGAACACTGCAGCAGGAATGATGCTGCTCCGCACTGGGCTGAGTATACGTGTGCAGTTCGGCGAATTCCGTGCCGAAGGCACATTCATTCTTAGTGCTTGGCAGCCAGTCAGCGTCGCTTTGCTCAACGCCGCAGTCGAAGCCGACGACGGCAATTCCGCTTTGCGACAGCACGTTACCCGCGCGTTACAGATTTGGCCCACCCCGTTGGAGTGGATTGTCCAAGAAGGAATTACTGGTGGGAGTTTTCGCGCCGATGTCGATAACAGATGTGTCGACTGACCCTGATTATGGCGACACTGGAAAGTGCTCTGATGATCAGCCGATTGCAATCAAGCCAAAACGCGCTTCAGCGAGGGCAGCGACGCCTGAACGAGTACCTTGAGCTATGCCTTCCCTAAGTCCGATCAAAACAATCGCGCCGGCCTGACCCGACGAGCCATTTTCAAACTTCGCCTCATCGCGTAAAGAAATTAAACGATGGCTAGTATCGGAAGACTTCCGTGTGATGAAGCAGCAATCATGGCCGCTCCATCTGTTAATGAATCCGTTCGTTGCGGTCGGTGGGTTTTGGCCGCTACGATTCTTGGAACAAGCATGGCTTTTATTGACGGAACAGTGGTGAACGTTGCGCTTCCTGCGCTTCAATTCGATCTCGGAGCCACCGTATCGCAGGTTCAATGGATCGTCGAAAGCTACGCACTCTTGTTGGCCGCACTCTTGCTGCCGGGCGGCTCGCTCGGCGACCTGTATGGCCGCAGGAAGATTTTCGCAATCGGAGTAGTCGTTTTCGGCTTGGCATCAGCTTGGTGTGGCTCCGCCCGGAATGTCGGCATTCTAATCGCGGCTCGCGCGATCCAGGGCGTCGGTGGAGCGCTCCTCGTACCGGGGAGCCTCGCCTTAATAAGCGCTTCGTTCCCGATCAAAGAGCGTGGACGCGCAATTGGAACGTGGTCGGGTTTCACGGCGGTCACTGCCGCTATCGGTCCTGTTCTCGGTGGATGGCTGATCCAACACGCATCTTGGCGATGGGTATTTTTCATCAACTTGCCTATCGCTGCCGTTGTTCTCTTGCTGACTCTGCTGCGCGTTCCAGAAAGCCGCAATCCAGGACAGACTCGAGACAGCCTCGATTGGGCCGGTGCGTTACTCGCCATCATCGGACTCGGCGGAGTCGTCTTTGCTCTGATCGAACCCTCTCACAGCCTGATCGCCGGCGTGGCGGGGCTTGTGGGTTGTGTGGCTTTTGTCTTCGCTGAGCAGCACTCGCGCGCTCCAATGCTTTCGTTCGATCTCTTTCGATCGCGCAACTTCGCCGGTGCAAATTTGCTCACCTTGTTCCTTTATGCCGCCTTCTCGGGAGTGCTCTTTTTCTTTCCTCTCGATCTGATTCAAATCGAGGGATACTCCGCCACCGAGGCAGGCGGGGCGCTGCTGCCGTTGATTTTGCTCATCTTCGTTCTCTCGCGCTGGTCGGGTGGGCTCGTGGCGCGATATGGCGCGAAGTTGCCCCTTGTCATAGGCCCCCTCATTACGGCGCTTGGCTTCGCACTTTTTGCCGTGGCGGGGATCGGCGGAAGTTATTGGACTACATTCTTCCCAGCGGTGATAGTCCTTGGGCTCGGCATGGCGGTGAGCGTCGCGCCTCTCACCACCGCAGTAATGAACTCCGTCTCGCAAGACCATGCAGGGGCCGCCTCTGGAATCAACAATGCGGTTTCCAGGATCGCCGGTCTCCTCGCCATCGCCGTACTTGGCTTCGTGCTGATCGCTGTATTTAATCGAAATCTCGACGTGCACCTGCGCACTTTGTCTGTACCGCAAGACGTCCAGCGGCAAATCGATTCGCAAAGACTCAAGCTCGCCGCCATCCAAACTACGAACGCCGGCGCTCGCGAAGCAATCAACCTGTCCTTTGTTGCGGGATATCGCACGCTTTTGTGGGTCGCAGTCGCATTGTCAATTGCAGGATCTATCAGTGCGGGAGTACTGGTCGATGATCGGGTCGAGTTAGTGTTACCGCCGCCTAATGCAGGCATTTGAAAGTATTTTCGACGGCACTATCTTCTCCGGCACGGGGCAGATATGAGGGGCGGCCCAAGGTGGTCAGCGGCGTCGTCGGTTCAACATCCTGCGAGAGGCACGCATCTGGTACCAGTCGCGATTCAGACCAACAATAGCCGTGCTCGATCTCTTCATGATTTCGAATCTGGCTGAGGTGTCTGTGCCTCACTCCTGAGAGAAGCATGAAGCGGTTGAGTGAGGCTGGCCTAATCCAAGCCCGCGTTCAAAGCGGTGTACCGTAGTTTGGGAGGTTACATGAAACAGATGAACGATTTGAGCAATATCGAGCTGATGCGGACACTCGATGATGCATGGAACGCACAGGACTGGGAGACGTTTGAAAAGCGGCATACTACGGACACCGTTGTATTTTGGCCGGGCCAGGCCGAACCCACACGCGGACGCAACAATCACAAGGCGGAGTCAGTCGAATTCTTCAAGACGTTTCCTGACAATCATCTCGTGAATCATCCCTATAAGGTTGAGATTGCTCAGGGTGATTGGACGTGCACTGTAGCGGATTTTACCGGCACGATGCGCGGCCCAATGAAGGGTGCAGACGGCAAGCTGATCGCGCCGACCAATAAGCAATTCCATGTTGAGTTCTGCACCGTCGCGCGCTGGAAGAACGGCGAGATCGTCGAAGAGAAACTCTTCTACGACTTGGTCGGATTGCTGAAACAGATTGGCGTTATGTGAGTGCTTGTGGTCCGTCCGCAACTCGCGATACACGCGCCCACGTCGATAGTTAAGACATTTGAGCAGTTCACGCGTTCAAAACTCCTTCTGCGCTTGCGTGCAGAATCCCGAACGCAAGCGTACTCGATGTCAGGGAACCGTGGCAAAGGCTTCGGGCACCTCCTCTGGTTTCCGGAACTTTGACCGGTTCGCTCTCGCGAACCCCACGTTCGCGGCATGATGTCACTCCACGTCAAACAGGATAGACTTCAGTACTGGAGGTTCATATGTCGCTGCGGCCGGTTAAGAGGCTAATCATGTCCAAGCCGACGCTAGAAGGCGCGGGAGTGCATCTGCGGCGCGCGTTTGGCTTCGGCAACACGTCCGAATTCGATCCCTTCCTCCTACTTGACGATTTCCGTAATGATATTCCGGAGGATTATCTAGCCGGCTTTCCCTGGCACCCTCACCGCGGTATCGAGACTATCACCTATGTTCTTGCAGGAACTGTCGAGCACGGCGATAGCATGGGAAACCATGGCGCCATCGCCGCCGGCGATGTTCAGTGGATGACTGCCGGACGCGGAATTATCCATCAGGAGATGCCAAAGGGAGATCAAGATGGCAGGATGCATGGGTTTCAGCTTTGGGCAAATCTCCCGTCGTCGCTCAAGATGACTGCACCGCGTTATCAGGAAGTGAAGTCGCCCGACATTCCGTTGATCAAAGATGATGATGGAACCGGGGTGCGCGTCGTTTGTGGAAGCTTCTGGGGAAAGACAGGCCCGGTGGACGGGATCGCCGCTGATCCGATCTATCTTGACGTAACAATCCCTTCCGGTCGGCGTAAGACACTGCCGATCGAAACCACACGCCACGCTTTTGCATACGTGTTCGCGGGGAGTGGAAAGTTCTGCAATGCGTCTGGTCCGCTGGCGGTGCCAACTGAGCCGGTCGGCTGGTGGAACAAGACGCCTCCCGCACAGGCTGACAATCGCTCGTCTAATTCTCTTCGACCGCGGCGATGAAGTAATGGTTCAGGCGGGAGAGGATGGGATTCGTTTCCTTCTTGTCTCCGGAAAGCCGCTCGAGGAGCCGGTCGCGTGGTATGGCCCGATTGTCATGAACACACAGGACGAGCTCCGGAAGGCGTTCGATGATCTAGACCGGGGAACATTTCTGCAGGAAACGGGGCCGCCCAGCGCTCAATAGCCGACTGTGAAGCGCTGCCGAATGTGTTTTGGGTGTTCCAATTCGTCGACCATGGCGACGGCATAGTCCTGAACTGAAATCCTGCTCTGACCGTTTGAATCGACCAAGAGCTGGTCAGTTCCAAGGCGGAATTTCCCAGTCCGTATCCCCGGCTCCAACTGCGCCGAAGGCGCCAGAAACGACCACTCGAGTTCCGGTTCTTTTCGTAGTTCTTCCAGAGCCTCCATGGTGGCCAGAGAGCCCGGCCTCACCCAGTCCGGCAGGTCCGGGCTATCGATGACGCGCACTCCCGATTTGACCTCCAGTCCGCCTGCTCCGCCGACCCACAAAACTCGCTTGATGCCTGCCTTCTTTATCGCCGCGATGATGGACGCTGTCCCCCGAACCTGGTCGTCGTAAAGGTTCGGATCTTTCCATCCGGGGTTGAACGCACTGATTACTGCGTCCTGACCTTGTATTAAGTTTGCAAGAAGAGCCGAGTCGTAAACGTCGCCTTCCTTCACCACGAGACGGTCGCGCGGCTCGAGTTTCTCCGGATGGCGGACGATCGCAGAAACCGTATGCCCTCTATCGAGCGCTTCGTTCAGCAGAGCCGACCCAACAAAACCCGTTGCTCCTAATAGCGCTATGTTCACCCGGTGCTCCTAACGTCCATAGAGCTGAAAATCTCCAGCTGCAGGTTATCCAACTTGCACGGTCAGCATCGATATCGATCCTCCATCGACACCTTGAATCGGGAATGTGACGCTTTCGCCCTGTTGTCTGGTAGCAATTACGTACAGCATGGGCAGATAGTGATCCGGCGTCGGGATGGAAAGCATTGCCTCACGTCCGAGCTTCTCGTAGTCGATTAGTGGCTTGTATTCGCCGGCAATCATCATCTCCTTCGCTTCTGTTTCGAAGCGAACTGCCCAATCATACGGATCGGGCATGTGACGTCCCCATGCGTAGGCGTGAAGATTGTGGACCAGGTTCCCGCTGCCTACGATCAGGATTCCCTCATCCCGCAGTGGCGCGAGTTTCCTGCCAATCTCGAAATGGAAGGACGGTGGCTGTGTTTCATCGATGCTCAGTTGCACGACCGGAATGTCGGCCTCCGGATAGACGTGCCGCAGGACGGACCATGTCCCATGATCGAGTCCCCATGAGTTATCTAGCTTAACGGGCAACGGCGCGAGCATTTGTTGCACGCGACGGGCAAGACCCGGATCGCCGGGTGCGGGATACAGCACGTCATAGAGCTCACGGGGAAACCCGCCGAAATCGTGAATGGTTCTAGGCGCTGTGCTGATGGTGACCCCAGTTTCCGGCACAAACCAATGGGCGGAGATGGATAGGATTGCCTTCGGCTTTGGCGTTTGCCTTCCTATCACGCCCCATGCTTCGGTGTAGCGGTTATTCAGCACGGCATTCATGGGATTGCCGTGTCCGAAGAAAATTGCGGGCAATATTTCAGACATCCTAGGACGCCTTTCTTTGGTTTGCTGATCTTGTTGGCGCATCGGATCTGCGTGCAAGATCGCGATACACGATTCCATCCTTCATCACGAAATCGACCTTCGCGGTGGCGCCAATGTCTTCGATCGGATCGCCTGGCATGGCAACTATATCAGCGAGTTTACCGGGGGCGAGCACGCCGAGATCATCACGGCTGAGGAGTTCGGCGGCGACGCTTGTGGCCGCCTTCAGAGCACGGATTGAACTCAGCCCCGCATTGACCATCGCCTGGAATTCGAGGATGCCGTGGCTGAACGGAAACATTCCACAATCTGTTCCGTAGGCGATCTTGACCTTGCTTCCGGCCAGCAGCCGCTGAGACGCGAGAATCCTCTCGTTATCGCGCCGGAACTTCCAGACAGCCTGACAGGGCAGCGTCCCGGCTTGCAATTCGTGCAGATCCTCCTGAGTCATCTGCATTGTGGGCACAACGTAAGCCCCTGCTTGTTCAGCCATCTGCAACCCCTCGGAATCAATCAGGTAAGCATGCTCGATACTGCGTGCGCCAAAACGAATCGCCTGCTTACAGCCATCGGCGGCGCCTGTGTGCACAGCAACGGGCATGCCGAGCTGGCGCGCGGTCGATGTCAACACCTCCATCTCGTCATCGAACCAGGTCACGCGCGCCGGATCGTCACCTGCGCTGAAGTAGCCGCCCGTGTTTGTGGTTTTGATCCAGTCGCTGCCGTAGGTGTGCTCGCGCCGCACCAATGCCTTAATGCTTCCGGTATCATCGGCGATGGCTGAGACGGGTAGCGTCCATCGAGGGTTGTAAAAGCCGCGCAGATCGCCGTGGCCTGCACTCGCGCTGAGAATGTGCGCTGCGACGATGAGCCGAGGACCGTCCACGAATCCCGCGTTGATGGCGTTGCGAAGATCAACAGTCGGCCATTCCGGATCGGCGGTCCCGAGATCGCGCAAGGTCGTGAAGCCGTAACTCATGTATTCGCGAGCGAGGCTCAGTCCTTTGAGTGCTTTGCTTGCAGATGATTCGAGCGTCTGCTGCACCAGATTTGCAGCGTCCATGGTCAGGTGGACATGCGTATCGATGAACCCAGGGGTTACTGTCCGATCAGAGAGATCGATCACCTGCACTCCGGGCGACCGGTCGACCGATCGCCCAATGCTCGCAATCCGGTTGCCCTCGACCAGGATCTCCGCCGGTCCCGTCAGTTTTTCCGAGACACCGTCGAACACCTTGCCGCACACGAGCACAGTTGCACTCATGCTTGAGCCTCCTTGAGCTATTCTCCGCCCGATGGATTAGCGTCCCTACCCGATTGGCCAAGCGAATGCGCGATCGGAAGGTGCCAGCCGAACCGCATCGCCATAAATCGAAGTCCAAAGCAGAGAACCGCGCCCGCTGTATCCGCAGCGGCGGACGGGAGATGCAGCATACGCCCGATCACGACTGCCGCCGCGCCTATCAGTGCCGCGACGGCGTAAAGTTCGGTGCGCAAAACGGTCGGGACTTCTCTCACGAGCACATCGCGCACCATGCCACCGCCGATTCCTGTCAGCATGCCCAGCAGCGTCGCCGCAACCGGGCCGGCGTGAAAAGCCAGCGCCTTGCCCGCGCCGGCAACCGCAAACAGAGCGAGGCCGGCGGCGTCGAAGACCAGCACGGGGCTGCTCAGCCGGTCGATGATTCGATACCAAGAAAACGTAATCATCCCGGCAAGAATGCAAACGGCGACATATCGCCAGTCGTTAATAGCCGCCGGGGGAATCGCTCCAATCATCACATCTCGCGCGATCCCCCCTGAGTTCCCCGCTGCGAAGGACAAAACAAGAACACCGAAGAGATCGAGCCGGTGCTTGACAGCGGTTGTCGCGCCGCTTAGCGCAAAGACGAACGTGCCGCCAAGGTCAAAGGCCACCAACAGCGTGTTTATCAGGATATGTTCGTTTACGGGCAGCAGGCTCATGCCGATAGCCAGGCGTGCGCAGCAACCACCAGCGCCTCCACCCCCGTTTCCAAGGTTGGATGGATCACCGGAGCGAAACGCGGGTTGTGATTCGTGGGGATCTCGCCGATCGTGCCCGCCTCTTTGGCTTTCGCGTACATGCCAGGATCAGTGCCGCCGACAAACCAGAAGACGGATGGCGCGCCCCACTCGGCTCCGAACGATCCGAAGTCCTCGCTCGCCGTTGTCGGCTGGGTTTCCTGTACACGGTCAGCGGAAAAGTACAGGCGAAACGCATCGCCTACTCGCTTAGCTGCGTCCGGATCATTTCTAACAAGAGAATAATGGTCCAGCGGAGTAATTTCCGGTTTTTTCGGGGCGCCGGACGCCTCAGCTTCCGCATTGACAATGCGTTCGATCGCCGCAAGCACCCGTTTCCGGACACCCTCGTCAAAGGTGCGCACGTTCAGTTTGATGATTGCCTCGTCGGGGATGACGTTTTCCTTCGTGCCCGCCTGCAGCGAACCCACCGTGACCACAGCAGCATCGGTAGGCGCGATCTCACGGGAGACAATCGTTTGCAGACGGAGAACAGTCGCGGCCGCCATTATGACAGGGTCGATGCTGGCCTGCGGCATCGAGCCATGAGCGCCTCGTCCAAATAATCGAATCTGCATGCTATCGCCGGCCGAGGTCACAACTCCGGCGCGCGAACTCAGTAAGCCTGAGGACCCCACCATGACGTGTTGTCCCAGCACAACATCAGGTTTGGGGAAACGCTTGAAGAGTCCGTCGTCGATCATCGCCTGAGCGCCTTGTGCCGTCTCCTCTGCCGGTTGAAAGACAGGCATCAGCGTCCCCCGCCACACATCCCGAGTTTGTGCCAACAAGGTGGTTGCGCCGATGAGCCAGGTCACGTGCATGTCGTGGCCGCAGGCGTGCATCACAGGGACGGTTTTCCCCTCGCTGTCGGTCGCGGTGGCGCTGCTGGCATAGGGCAGCCCGGTCGCTTCCTTGACCGGCAGCGCATCCATGTCAGCGCGCAGCATGATGGTTGGACCGTCGCCGTTTCGCAACAAACCCACAACGCCCGTCTTACCAACTCCGGTTGTCACTTCGTAACCAGCGGCGCGCAGACGGTCCGCCGCGATGTGAGCCGTCCGGTTCTCCTGCATTGATAGTTCGGGATGAGAATGGATATCTTTATACACCGACTCCAAATCAGGCAGCAAACTGGTAAGATTTGCGAGTACCTTTGCGGAATCTTTCTGTGCTGCTTGGTTCATACGTAACACCTCACTGACATTCATTCAAAGAGCGTCCGCGCGGATGGACTGTGTTGGAGCTTGGCGAAAAGCCAAAAGTGCAGCTCCTGTGTCCATGTATTTGACGTCGGATTTCTCCCTCGAAGCACAATTACCTCCAAGCCGATGGCGACGCTATCGGCAACTAGCGTTGTCTGCTTTCGGAATTGCAACGAATGTAATGCTTGCCGGCGCAAGAGTAAGCGGTCCGGGCCGTATCGGCATCCCCGATAGCTGCGGGATGGCGTCATCGGCTCCCAATTGGAGTTCGGTGCCGTTCAGTTGGACATGCGGGTCCTCCAGGTTCTCAACAGATGGCACGGATAGGGTGTAGCGCTCTGCCGCCGTAGTCAGGTTGAGCGAGTGCGAGGCGGCACGGTCTGTGTTGATCGCCAAAAGAGCAATGCCGCCAGGCTGCCCGCGGAGGCAGTGGGCGTATAGATGCAGGGTTGGCGCGGGCGAAGGGCCCGCATCAAGGACGGTCGTGCCCATGAATTTTCGCCACAACAAAGATGCCCAATAATTGGGCCGTGGGGCTAGCGTATTCTCGTCTAGCAAGCCATAGTCGCTGGACGCAAGCGTGTTATGCATAATCACCTTCACGCCACGCTTTGCCAGACGGCCATGCTGATCGAGATACCGGAAGCTATCCAGAAAAGTAGAGGCCCATGGATTCCCGCCGCAGGCTGAATCGGCTGTCTCGCTAATCCAAAGCGGTTTCCCCGGCTCGAATTTGTCGCGGAGAGCCGCATAATACGTGTCGATTGTGTCAATGCGATTGAGCCACTCCTCCGAAAGTGCTGCTGCAGCGGTTGTCTGCGCGGACGCGCCCATACTCGCACAGCGTTCCGAAACGGCTGGATACAGGTGATACGAAAACACGTCGAAAACGGGCCCCGTGGCTTTGAGCAGATTTTCAGAGTGGAGCATGCCGGCCATCGAGGTTTCTAGTACGCCTCCTTCCCCCACGGAACCGGGCCCAAGGAACGTCAGCTCGGGCGCAGCATGCTTGATGAAAGGAGAGAAGACGGCGATGTCGCGACCGTACGCTGCGGCATCATAGCCCTTCGGTGCACCGCCCATGGCTGCATAAGTCGGTTCGTTCATGAACTCGGCGGCAGCGATGCTGCCGCCGATTGACGTTGTGTACGCGAGAAGCCGCCTTGCCTGGTCGGGGGTCCACACACCGGCGGAGTTGCGGGTCCCGGGACTTGTGGCAAATGACGTGACGATCTTCGCATCGACAGCGTGACCGAAATCGACGACGCCCCTCCACTGCCCCCGCGTCAATACTCCGTTGAAACCCCTGGGAGGACTTGCGCGAGCCGGAGCTGTCCGAATCTTGAAAATAGGCGGTGTTTGCCCATGTCCCGCTAACGCGGACGTAAGCAGGCCCCAGAGCTGCTGCGAGCCTACGTAAACGTGGATTGGTCAGATCGATCGGTAGACGATACTGATACAGGTTCGGATCCATGCCAACCGGATTCGAGCCGGACTGCTCAGCAGACGCCTGCGATTTCTTGAGAAGAGCATTCACATCCTTGTATGGTTTCCAGAATCTCCCGCCGATGACTTCCACCATCTCGATGTTGTATGACTGGAAGCGCTCATCGACTGTTCCGATGCGAGGCATATTGGCAGGAGTGACCACGCGCGGCTCTGCATCATACGAAGCCGCCGAATACTGCATGCCGCCTAGCACTGCTAAGGTTGCGCCCACGCCGATTGTAAAGTATCTGTTCTTGTTCATCTCGCACCGGTCGGTAGCCGGCTCTTTCCGGCGCGCTGCGATTATACGCGATGAAAGACGGCGAAGAAGAAGCCCTCATTGGCTACGCGTAATCTCCTCGATTACCGCCGTTGTCATTACACCGGCCAACCAATCCCACACCACTCCGGTACATCTCGATCAGAATTTCTTTGCCGACACAATCAATGTTCACCAGGCGAATCAAGTCCACTAATGGGCATCCAGGGCGTTCCCTCGAGGCGCAGACCTGTCGCCAACCCTCATTCAGCTCTTTTGCAAAAGCTCACCAGCGACCCTTCGACTACGAAGCATGTAAATCCTCGGTCGTGCTCCAAGCTTATTCGAAGCATTTCGAAAAGCGAGGCGCTCGTTTAAACGTTTGAGCGCGCGCTTCAACGGAAACCGGACACGAGAATACGGCTCTGCTGGGCGCCTCCTGGCCGCATGGGTGACTTCATTCCGGAAGCCACGCCGATGAGCTGTCGGCCTCCGGCGCGAGAGGTGACAATGCAACCACCCGTCGATTGACCGGCGTTCGATTGCCAAAGGATGGTCTGTTTGTCCGCGTCCATGGCGTAGGCCTGGATAACGGGAAGATCCGCGGTAGTCCGGAAGTGTAGATGAACAGTGAGAGCCGAAACCCGCGTCGACCCGAGGTCCTCACCAGGAAGCGACTGAAGAACGCAGCCCAACACTCGCCTTGGACGCGCGTCCATGCTGGTCAGCGGAGGAGCACGGAAGCGGATCGGTTTTTGCCGCCCACTGGGCGGGCGGTTACGTTTCGCGTCAACGAATTCCACAAATCCACAGGCCGACTACAGGATAGATACAGGAATGTCAGGGTTATATAAAGCCGCCCCCAGAATGCCGAGCGTTGGCCCCTAGAATGCCGGAAAGTGGCGCACAAAGCGCCCCGTCTTTGCCGAACGGCCCGCTGCCGTTCCACAGCGCTCTGTGAAATACAAGCGCCCCTAGAATGCCGATCAGAAATCTGGTCGATGGCCACAACTGCGCAGCGCCCCCAGAATGCCGAACGATTTCCCGTCGTCTGCTCTCTCCATCCGTCACGAGCTGCGCCTGCCACGGCTTACAGATCGAGAGGAGAATATGGAGAACTCAACAGACATCCTGACGATTGCAGAAGTGGCGGCAGTCCTTCGTTGCTCGAAAGCACACGTTCAAAACGCGCTTCGCGGCAAGCTCCGCGGCGTGCCACGACTGATGCATCTCGCGATGGGCCGCCGTAAGGTCGTCCGCCGCCAATGGCTGCAGGAATGGCTTGAAACTGGCAAGACGCAGTAACATGACGGCATGTCAGAATGCATCGTCCTGGGCGCAAGAAGGGTAACTCTGAATGCGTCGAAAACGATATCAAATTGGGAGCGTTCGCCCACGCAAGCACGGCAAGACGAAAGTTTGGGTAGCTCAGTGGCGAGAGAACGGCAACAAGAGGTCCAAAGTGCTTGGCCGCTGTGCTGAAATCCCGAAGAGCCAAGCGCAAACCATGCTGGCTCAAATCCTCCAACCTGTCAACGAATTCGCCGGCTACCGCCGAGTCGCTGTTTCGACTTTCAAACAATACGTTGAATCGGTGTTCCTGCCCGCGTATCGGCAGAAATGGAAAGAGTCTACAAGAAGCACTTCCGAGCCGGACATCTTGCGCTACTTGGTCCCGGCGTTTGGTGATCAGCTTGTGGCTACCATCACGCGGGAGCAAATGCAGCGATTCCTCGAAGAGAAGGGCGCGAGTCTCTCTTCAAGCATAGTTGGCCACCTTCGCTGGCATTTCAACGCCATCTTCAAAATGGCCGAGAGCGATGGTCTGGTGGAGTTCAATCCTGCAAGTGCTCTTTTTATACCAGCGTGTAGGACCGCACCAGCCAAGCGCGTGATGTCGAAAGATGAGGTACGAAAGGCACTGAGGGTTTTGGATCTGCGCGAGCGCCTGATCTTTCGAATGGCAGTGTTTGACGGCATGCGGCCGGGCGAGATCTTTGCGATCCAAGTTGGCAAACTTCGATCGCATTCGGTTGTTGTCGATGTTCGGCTGTATGGCAGCAGCGATATTGATCGTCCGAAAGGCCGGAAAGGTAAGGATACTTCGCGAACTGTTGCTCTCTCCCCGGGTACCCTTGTGGATCTCAGTCTCTGGAGGTTGTACACCGGAGAGTCGCAGGATTCGGCGTACCTGTTCTGTTCTGAGACGGGGAGCACCCCGCTTCGTCCGAACAACCATTGGAAGAGGAACATCCGCCCAAGGCTGAACCAGATTGGACTCAGTTGGGTGAACTTTCAGGTTCTGCGACGAACCAACGCGAGCCTTTCGCGCAAGGCAAACGTGGACGACAAGGTATCAGCGGACCAGCGTGGGCATGGGCTTGGCGTCAGCCTCGGTGTCTACGCTATTAGCGACCTCGACCAGAAAATCGAGGCCGTAACGAAGCTCGAATCCGCAGTCATCAAGGCGTCAGATGAAGATGACTTCGAATTTGTTGCTTCCGGAAATGGCGATCCCAAAGCAGGGTTGAAAAAGGAAACGGAGTAAAGGGAGTAAAGGCGTGAACTGCGGGGTCTTCTATGTTGTTGAAAAGATGGAGCGGGAGACGAGAATCGAACTCGCAACCAACAGCTTGGAAGGCTGTGACTCTACCATTGAGTTACTCCCGCTTTCCTGTTTTCAGCGACTTACAACGATCTTGATTGTACCAAGGCCCGCGTACATCCGTCGGTTTGAAGGCTGGTTACGCCGTTCTTTTATTCCTAGTTCCGATCATACCCCGAACGCTTTCCTACTGCGCCGCGCGTGAAACAGCACCGGCTCTGCTCAGAGACACCGATCGGCGATGTAATCCACCGTCATGGGTTTAGCGGCAGGCGCAACTCTTCACGGCACCGGGCGGAACAAGAGAACCGCGGATTGCGTATAATCCTTACTCTCCAGCTTTATGCGCTTTTTCCCACGATCCCGCATTCTCCTTCTTGCCGTCGCAGGCTGCTTTCTCCTGGGGATCCCGGCGGCTCGTCTTCTTTCACAGGTGACCGATAGCGGCCCCGGAGTTCCCAGGCTGACTTCGAGAAGTACACGCTGCCCGAACGGGCTCCAGGTGATCCTGCATGTTGATCGCAAGCTGCCGATGGTGCACGTGAACTCGTGGTATCACGTCGGGCTCGAAGAACGAGCGCGCCGGACGGACCGGATTTGCCCACCTGTTCGAGCACATGATGTTCGAAGGCTCGAAAAATGCGAATGTCAAATACCTAAGCTTCATCGAGAAGGCCGGGGCCAATCTCGCCGAAGGCGGCGTTAACGGAACCACGAGCGAAGACCGGCACCAACTATTTCGAGACCGTTCCGTCCGGGAGCCTCGAATATGTTCTTTGGCTCGAGTCGGACCGGCTCGCGACGCTTAACCGATGTCCTGACACAAGCCAAGCTCGATAACGAACGCAACATCGTCAAGAATGAGCGGCGGCAAAGCGTTGAGAACCGGCCGTATGGCCGCGCCTTCACGCTGCTGAACGAGAACTCTTTCCCGTCCGGACACCCGTATGCGCATTCCGTGATCGGCAGCCAGGAGGACTTGACGGCAGCTTCGGTGGATGACGTCAAAGCAGTTCTTTCAGACCTATTACACGCCGAATAATCTGACGCTTGCGATTACCGGCGACTTCGATCCCGCTGAAGCAAAACGCCTGGTCGCGAAATATTATGGCCCGATCCCTCCCGGTCCTGCGCTCGACCGGCCGAAGGTGTTGATTCCGACGCTGGGCTCGGAGAGAGTGATCGAGGTGAACGACCACGTGCCGCAGGAGCGCGTCTACATGGCCTGGCCAACGCCGGCTTTCTTTCGAACAGAGTGACGCGGAACTTGATCTGGCTTCGGCGATTCTTTCGGACGGGCTTTCGTCGCGGCTGAGAAGACGTCTGGTGTATGACAAGCAGCTCTGTTCGAATGTGGCGGCGTTTCAACAGTCGTATGAGATTGCAGGATATGTTTCTGACCATGGCGACGGCCCGGCCGGGCGCGAGTCTGCCGGCAATTGAGAAGTCGCTGACGGAGGAGATCGCAAAGCTCGCGACCGAGGGGCCAACGGAGCAGGAGCTCGCGCGCGCGAAGGCGAAGTGGGAGCTGCAATACCTGTCGGGACTCGAGCGGATCGGCGGATTTGGCGGGCAAGCTGACGTTTTGAATCAGTACAACACTTACTTGGGGATCCGGACAAGTTTGCGGCAGACGTGAACCGGCACCGGCTGGTGACGATCGACGAGCCTGAAGGCCGCGACAAACAAATGGCTGAATACCCAGAATCGGCTGCTGGTGCGGTTCCATCCGGAAAAGGTAGCGCCGCAAACGTCGACCGTGACGCTGGACCGGTCGAAGCCGCCGGCATTAGGGCAGGATGTTGCGTTCCAGGTGCCTGAAGTGAAAACGACGAAGCTCGACAACGGCATGGACGTGTTTGTGGTGGAGCGCAAGGATCTGCCAAAGGTGAACGTTACGATTGCGAGCCGGGCGGGAAGTGTTGCTGATCCCCAGGACCTACCGGGGCTGGCGAGTCTGGCCGTACGGCGATGCTGCGAGGCACCAAGAGCAGAACCGCCCTCGACATCGACAATTGGTTAGGTGATCTTGGGACGGAGTATCGGGAGCATGGCAAACCGCGAGTACGCGATGGTGGCGGTCGATGTTCTGAAGGCGAATCTTGGGCCGGCGATGACGGTGATGGCCGATGTGGTGCGGAATCCGAATTTTCCCGGCCGATGAGGTGGAACGGGAGAAGAAGAAGGCGCTCGATCGCCTGGCGCAGGCCGAGAACGATCCAAGTTCGATTGCGCGGCGTGTTGCTCCGATGCTGGCGTTTGGGCGAAACCATCCTTATGGGCATCCGGTAAACGGGTTTCGCGCTTCGCTCGCGAAAATTACTCCTGCCAGAACTGATGCGCTTTCACGAGACCTACTGGAAGCCGGGTAGCTCCGCAATCATCTTTGCCGGGGACATCTCGCTCGCGGAGGCAGTGAGCGCGAGCAAGCAGTTTCTGGGCGCGTGGAGCGGCGGTGCTGCGCCTGCCGTCGACGATCGGTCCTCCGCAACCGATTGGCCCGGGCAAGGTGTACCTGATTCACAAGGCCGATGCAGCGCAGACGGACGTGTCGCATGGTGCTGCCTGGGGCGCCGCGCAGCAATCCCGACTACTATGCGTTGACGCTCGCGGATACCGTTTGGGGTGGGGCAGCCGGGTCCCGGCTCAATATGAATCTGCGCGAAGACAAAGGCTACTCCTATGGAGTGGGGTCGGGGCCCGCAGTTCTATTCAAAGTACGGCAGCTGGATCGGCTCGGGGCGGTGTGCAGACAGACAAGACGAAGGAATCTGTTGTCGAGTTCGAGAAGGAGCTTCGATTCATTGCGGGCGAGAAGCCGGTGTCTGACAAGGAGCTTGCGTCGGCGAAGCAGACGCTGCTGAGAGGATATGCCCAGCAGTTCGAATCCCTGAGCCGCGTGTCTGGCCAGATCGCGCAACTTTGGTCGCTTTCTCTGCCCACGATCGGAGATGCAGCGCGAGCCGGCGGAACTCGAACAAGGTGACGTTGAACGCAGTGAATGGTGTTGCCGAGAAGTATGCGACCCCGAGTAAGGCTTCGCTGCTTCTCGTCGGAGACACGTCGAAGATCGAATCGGGTGTCAAGAGCCTGAACATCGGCGAGATCGTCACGCTGGATCCCGAGGGCAAGCCGATCGAGAAGCCCTAGGCTATGCCGAAACGCGCTTCTCGGCGAGAGACTTCGGAACAGCTAACATCCTCGTCTTATCGATTGATCAAAATCACCTCGTGACCATCGTTTCGCAATTGTCTAGCCAAGAGTCTCTCCGCGCGTTAAACGGCCAGAATGCTCTTCGCGCACCGATCAGCACGAGAGAGTGTGGCGCGAGAGCGTCGCGAATACAGCGCCAGGCGATCCCGGCAGAGCCGAACATCGACGAACTGTTTCGACTGAGTGCTGGTCGCAGAGTGTGCGGAAATGGCGCAGCCGGAATAGCGGATCGACCCTGGGCCGGTCTAAATCAAGCGGGTAAGGAACGACGGACGGAACAAGAATCCGGATGCGTGCCCTGAGCTGAGCGCGAGTCCTGCCCGCCTCGCGTAGCGCTTCGAGGGTAGCTGCGACCGTCGTGAACACAACAGTGACGGCGAGCGGATCAGGAAGGAGCAGCAATCGCGAGCGTTTTCGCCTGTGCCTCGCCGGACTCGTCGCACCTTCATCAAGACTCGTTTGTCCTTCGGACATGCGTACGCCTCCGTCTGCACAAGTAAGGCGGCGAGTCTAAGGCTGGGATCAGGGCGGGCTAAAGAAGGGCTAATCGGGCAGATGAAATCGATATCCGACTCTCAATTCAGTCAGCAGATACTTCGGATTGCTCGGATCTTCTTCGATCTTCTTGCGAATCTGATTGACGAAGACGTGAAGATACGCGAGCTCATTGCCGTAGTCCGGTCCCCAAACGGTTTGCAGGAGCTTGGTGTGCGGGATGGTCACGTTGGGATGCGTGACCAGATAATGAAGAAGGTCGAACTCTTTCGGCGTGAAACGGATGTCTTTGCCGTCCACGGTCACGTGACGCGTTTCAGAGTTGATCTCGACGCTTGCCGAAGCGGATCACGGCCGGCGCGTTGGTCGAGAGGTAAGGAACACGGCGGAGCGAGGCGCGGATGCGGGCGAGCAGTTCGGGCATACCGAACGGCTTCGTGATGTAGTCGTCGGCACCTGCATCCAGTGCCGCCACTTTGTCGGCCTCGGCACCGCGAACCGTAAGCATGATAATCGCGACTTCGGACGCCCGGCGAAGTTCAGCGCAAGCTTCCAGGCCGCTCATACCCGGCATGTTGACGTCGAGCAGGATGAGATCGAAGCGCTCTTCGCGAACTTTGTGAAGGCCTGGTCGGCCGATTGCGCTTCCGCTATCGTGAAGCCTGCGGCGGAAAGCGCCGTTTTCAAAACTCGCCGGATCTGAGGCTCGTCGTCGACGATCAGGATCTTAGCTTTGGTCACGGGATTGGATGCTAATCGCTTTCGGACGAAGTGATGCGATCGGAAGAGTGATTGTGAAGCTTGCGCCTCGGCCGAGGTCAGATTCGAGCAGCACTGTCGCCTCCTTGTGATTCGATGATCTCGCGCGTGATGCTGAGGCCGAGACCGGTTCCCGGGAATACGCTTGCGCACGTCGGGGGCGCGATAAAACTTATCGAAAATCCTTTTCTTTCTCTCCCGGCGAGATGCCCGGTCCGTGGTCGGTCACGGTGATCAGGACGAATTCGCCCTTTTGTCGCGCGCGCGATCGTGACGGCAGATCCAGCCGGCGAGTACTTCAGGGCATTGGTGAGGATCTGGCGAAGGGCGAGTTCCGTCATCGTCTTGTCTGCATAGACGGCGGGAGGTCGGGGTTGATCTCAACCTTCAGGTCTCTGCCGTCGAAGAGGGCGCGCAGGTTCTCAGTCGCCGAAGCGATGATTTCGCCAGCAGAATGAACGTTCGCTCTTTGATGCGATATGGCGCGGAACCGATGCGCGCGAGTTCGATTGAGTCGCTGACCAGGCGAGTCATCCGGTCGGCTTCCTCATCCACGACCGTGACAAGTTCACGTTGATCGGCAGGATCTAGAGATGAAGTAAGAAGCGTTGTTGTGGCGGCCTTCACCGATGTGAGCGGAGTTTTGAATTCATGCGCGAGCGCATCGAGCAGAGTCGATTTCAGACGTTCGCTCTCGCGACTTGCTTCGAGGCGCGCCGAGATCTCCTGCGCTCGAGTGCGTTCGATGGCAATGGCGACCAATTGAGCGATCGATTGCATGGCGACTTCGGATGGGATCGTATCGCCCGCGACGCCCAGGCTGCCGAGAGAGGCCGAACCCAACTTTACAGGAACGATCAGCGCGGTGCCGGACGTATTTCGCCAGGATCGCCCTTCCCGGCGGCTGCCGTGACGAGAGGCTCTTCAAGGCTGGCAGGTTTCTCGGGCCAAGCGGCTGATCAGGCCGTGCCGCGATCGTAGAAGGCCGCCTCCTTTACCTCGAAGCACTGCAGTACCTGCTTCAGAACCTGCTGCGCGAAGGGCAAACCTTCTTCTCCCAACATCAGAGCCCGACTGAAGCGATACATCCGTTCAAGTTCTTCCTGCCTCACCCGAGCCTCTTCGGCCCTTTCGCGAGCACTCGCAGAGAGTTGGCTTGCTGTGACGGCAGTCACGAGAAAGGCCAGCAAGGCGATCCAGTTTTGAGGATCGGCAATAGTGAACGTGCCGACGGGCGGAAGAAAGAAGAAGTTGTAAGCAGCGACGCTGAACAAAGAAGCCGCGATGGCTTCGCTCAACTTAGCCCGAGTTGCTAACCCGAGGATTAAGACAAGGAACGTGAAACCGGCGGTTGCACTGTTTACGTGGAGGAACAACGCGAGCGCCGTGACCGTTGCGACAGCCGCGAGCACTCCGAAGAAGCGTAACAAGGGTCGTACTGGCGTGCGCTATGTTGGTATCTCGTCTTTCCACTCTTACGCGATCAGAGTATACCTGTAGCAGGGCGTTCTTACCAAGCGCCCTGTTTGCCTCCGAACCACCACAGCATTCCCACAGTGAGAGTAGGTCTGTGAACCAGCGGGATTCAACGGGTCGTTCGTTAAGAAGAACGGCCGATTGCTAAAGTCGCGCCGGTATTCGAGCCTGGTCTGGAATCCATCCACTGGCTGATACACTGCCGTCGCTGTGGCGTCTTTCAGATCCTGCGGTATGTCCGCTAAACAGGCCTCCCCGGTCGGCCAGGTATTCAAAGCGGCCATTCAGGGCCAGTGACTTACTTAGCTGGCGGTGTAAGTATCCCACGCCGCCGTAGACACGTGCCGGAGATGAGTTAGCGGCGACACGGTTGATGACGTAATCACCTTCCAGCGCGGCCGACCATTTCGAACTGAAGTTGAAAGAAGCGTAGGAATCGATCACGTGGAAGCGGCCGTCGTGACGTGATGTGTCCGGGCGTCGTCGATAAACCGGGCTTGAGTGGGTAATGGGGGAATGCCGGGATTATAGGCCGGAAGAACGTCACGCTGTTCCTGTCCTTCGTAGTAATTGATGTTCCAAGTGGTGTTGGAATTCGGTTTCACGGTTAGCAGGGCGGCCTGGCTCTTGAAGCCGTTGAAGTCCTCCGTTTGATTCGCGCCGTTCACGAGCCAATATTGCAGAGAAAGCTTGCTATTCAGGTTGTAAGTGGCGCGGATGCCTTCGTGATAGAAGGGCAGGAAGTCGTAGTAATACGACCGCGAGTAGTTCAGCTGGTCCTTCACGTAACTACTCTCGAAGCCGAGGGCGCTCGAGAATTTTCCGAAATCAACCTGAAGACCGCTTCCGATCGGAAGCAGGTAGGAACCGTAAGCCTGATAGATGTTCCGATAGACCTGAGGCCGAGGCTCGTTTGCGGCGCTCCCTGCCAGAATTTCGGTTTGCTGCCCGAACATCAGGTCCAGGCGATAGCCGAGTCGAGTGCCGGCGCTTGCGTCCGGGGTGCGCTCGATCATGACGACTGCCTGATTCAGACTGAAATTGTCGGAGAGCGGATCGTTGGCGCGCAACAGGTTCACGCGGCCAACCGGATGGTTGAAGTTGTAGCCGTAATATCCATCCAGGCCGAAGTTCAGAGTTGTGCCGCCGGTGAATGCGAGGGGGTTCGTGTTTGCGGCGGACGACGTTGCGGCGGGAGACGAGGAAGAGATAGTCGTTTGTGCGGCGGAAACCTGGTTCGCAGACTCATTTGAGGCTGGCGAGGTGGAGGTCCGCGAAGGTGCGGCAACGGATGCGGGCCGTGCTTCCAAGACGCTCAAGCGCTGTTCCAGTTTCTCGATCCGCTCCGAGGAGTTCGCTCGCTCTCCGATTGTCAGGGGCGCCGCGCTGTCGTCCTTCGGAGTAACGGAATTTGAACTTTGCGCCGCACAGGAGTAGAGGTAAGGGAAGCAGAGAGGCGAGCAGGTATACGCGCACTGAATGTTCTCAAATTTGAGGTCATAGCTAACCGTCAGACTGTGGATGTATTCTCGCCGGTCTCTACTGTTTCGGAAACTGGCGATCAAGCGCAAGATTCACTGCGAGAACATTGACCCTCGGTTCGCCGAGAAGGCCAAGGTCGCGACCCTTGATTTGGGAAGCGACAAGTGTTTCAATTTCTTCCACCTTCGCTTCGTCTCGCGTTTGCGACTCTCTGCGATCTGCGCCTGCGCATTGGCAACGCTGATTTCAGGATCGAGTCCGCTGGCCGACGCGGTCAGAGCGTCGGCCGGTATCGCGCCGCTGAACGACGGATTCTCTTTGCGGAATTGATCCGCTGAAGCCTTTACGCGGTCGTGCAGCTTCTGGACTGGTCGGCCCCAGGTTCGATCCGCCCGAAGCAGTGGCGTCATATCCGTCGGTTCCGGCTGCGGATGGCCTCGGGTGAAAGTATTCCGGACGGCTGAAGTTTTGGCCCAGAAGAGCCGAGCCTATGACGTGCCCGTCTCTTCCGCAACAGACTACCGTTGGCTTTCGTCGCCGAAAAAGCACCTGGCATAAACCCGTGACCACGCCCGGGTAGATCAAGCCCGTCAGAACCGTCAGGAGAATGGTGGCCCGCAATGCGGGTAAGAGCTGTTTTGTCATTTTCTTTTTGCTTTCTTATGCCAGGTGCAGGAATACGAGAAGTTGGTCGAGAATCCAGATTGCCCGGAAAAGGAACGATGATTCCGCCAACACCGTAGATCAAGATGTTTCTCCGGAGCAGTTCTGCTGCGCCGAGCGGGCGGTATTTCACACCGCGCAGAGCTAATGGGACCAGCGCGATGATGATCAACGCGTTGAAGATGACGGCTGCGAGTACGGCACTCTGGGGTGTGTGCAGTCGCATGATATTGAGGTGGCCAAGCGCCGGATAAGTGGCCATGAACATCGCCGGAATGATGGCGAAATATTTCGCCACGTCGTTTGCGATGGAGAACGTGGTCAGCGCGCCGCGCGTAATGAGAAGTTGTTTGCCGATGGCGACGATTTCGATGAGTTTGGTCGGATTGCTATCGAGATCGACCATGTTGCCGGCTTCTTTTGCGGCCATCGTGCCTGTGTTCATGGCCACGCCGACATCGGCCTGGGCGAGCGCCGGGGCATCATTTGTGCCATCACCGGTCATGGCGACCAAACGGCCTTCCGCCTGTTCCTTCTTGATGTAGGCCAGCTTGTCAGCGGGTGTTGCCTGCGCAAGGAAATCGTCCACGCCGGCTTCGGTTGCGATGGCTGCAGCCGTGAACGGATTGTCGCCCGTGATCATGACGGAACGGATGCCCATGCACCGTAATTGACCCATGCGCTCCTTCATGCCGCCTTTGACGATGTCTTTCAGATGGATGACGCCGAGTGCCCGGCATCCGTCGGCGACGGCCAAGGGCGTTCCACCCGCCCTCGAGATACGATCTGCCGTTTCTTCGAAACCGCCCGGGATTGGCTCCGCCGTTTTCTCGAACGAAATTCGCAATTGCGCTGCTCGCACCTTTCCGCAGCATGCGGCCATCGATATCGACTCCGCTCATTCGCGTGTAGGCGGAGAACGGAATGAAGTTGCCTTCCCCGTGCGCTACGGTTCGTCCTCTGAGTCCGTACTTTTCTTTTGCGAGAACGACGATAGAGCGGCCCTCGGGTGTCTCATCCGCAAGACTCGACAGTTGCGCGGCGTCGGCGAGTTCCTCTTCCGTAAAGCCGCCGAAAGGGATAAATTCGACAGCCTCGCGATTTCCGAGTGTGATCGTCCCGGTCTTGTCCAGGAGCAACGTATTGACGTCGCCTGAGGCTTCCACAGCCTTCCCGCTCATTGCCAGAACGTTGTCTTGCATGACGCGATCCATGCCGGCGATTCCGATGGCAGAGAGAAGACCTCCGATTGTGGTCGGAATCAAGCAGACGAGCAACGAGACCAAAACCGCGACGGTCGGAACGGAACCTGTTCCCGCGGATCCGACTGCGTAGACAGCAAACGGGTGCAGAGTGGCGACGGCGAGGAGAAAGATGAGCGTAAGTCCCGCAATCAAGATGTTCAGCGCGATCTCATTCGGCGTCTTCTGGCGTTGAGCACCTTCCACGAGCGCGATCATGCGATCGAGAAAGGTCTCTCCGGGATTGGAGGTGATGCGGATCTCTGATTTCATCCGAGAGGACCTTCGTTCCACCGGTCACGGCACTTCGGTCGCCTCCCGATTCGCGAATAACGGGAGCGCTTTCGCCGGTGATCACCGATTCGTCGATGGTGGCGATACCATCGATGACTTCGCCGTCACCCGGGATGAGGTCACCGGCCTGCCGCAATGACGATGTCGCCCGCCCGAAGCTGCGGAGGCGGAAACGCGCTCGGTTGTGCCGTCGTCAAGCCGGTATGGCGACGGCATCAGTCTTCGTTTTGCGGAGGGTGTCGGCCTGCGCCTTGCCGCGAGCTTCGGCCATGGCTTCGGCGAAGTTCGCGAAGAGCACCGTGAACCATAGCCAGAGCGCAATCTGGAATTCGAAACCGAGGCCCGAGACGCGGACTGCGAAGTCGCGGATGAGGAAGACCGTCACCAGGGCCGCCCCAACCTCGACGACAAAGATGACGGGATTTTTCAGCAGCGTTTTGGGATTCAGCTTTACGAACGAATCCCGCGTAGCACGCTTGACGATCTCCGGGTCGAAGAGCGGACGAGAGCGGCCGAGTTTTGCAGGCAGAAGTGAGCTCGGGCGCCGGAGAACTCGGTTGCGGCGCGACGGTCGGTGTAGGTGTCTCGACAAGGGTTGCCATGATCTAGCTCCAGACGTTCATCAATAAGAAAGAGAAAAGCTTTCCATCCTGCATGAGGAAATGCTCGACCACGGGACCAAGTGCCAGAGCAGGGAAGAACGTGAGAGCTCCGACGAGGATGACCGTCCCCACCAGCAGGCCCACGAACAAAGGACCATGGGTGGGTAGAGTTCCGGACGTGGTCGGGACTTTCCGTCTTGGCGGCCAGGCTTCCTGCCGCTGCAAGAAGCGGAAGCAGGAAGAAGAATCGGCCGATTCCCATCGCCAAGCCGAGGGTCAGGTTATACCAGGGCGTGTTGGCATTGAGTCCGGCGAATGCGCTACCGTTGTTCCCGGTTGCCGCTTGAATAGGCATAGAGATCTTCGCTGAATCCATGTGCGCCCGCATTGTTGTAGTTAGCGGTGGCGGGACCGGGCGGATTCCAATAGCTGTGCGCGACCGGTTGTCCCTTCGCGTCTTTACCCGGACTTTCGAAGTGGACCACTGCGGAAAGCGCAGAGAAAACGAGCGATGCTTGCCGCCGTGCAGATCAAGGCAAGCATAGCCATCTTCACCTCTTTCCCTTCGATCTTCTTGCCTACATATTCGGGCGTACGTCCCACCATGAGCCCGGCTATGAAGACAGCAACGATCGCGTAGAGCAGAATTCCGTAGAGTCCCGCTCCAACGCCTCCGAAGATCACCTCGCCCGTTTGGATGTTGAATAGAGGAACCAAGCCGCCGAGGGGTGTAAAGCTGTCGTGCATGCTGTTGACGGCGCCACAGCTTGCGTCTGTAGTCACGGTCGCGAATAGCGAAGAGGCGGCGATGCCGAATCTTGTCTCCTTGCCCTCCATGTTGCCGCCCGGCTGCGTCGCTGTCGCCTGATTCTCGACGCCCAACCTGGTCAGGGTCGGATTGCCATTTGCTTCAGCCCAGTAGCAGAAGAAGGCACCGGCCAGAAACATGACAGCGCAGGCACTGAACACTGCCCATCCTTGACGCCGATCTCCGATCATCACGCCGAACGTATAGGTCAGGCCCGCCGGGATGATGAAGATGAGAATGATCTGGAAGAAGTTGGTGAAGGCAGTCGGATTTTCAAATGGATGAGCGGAGTTAGCGTTGAAAAATCCGCCGCCATTTGTGCCGAGCATCTTGATTGCTTCCTGGGAAGCAACAGGACCTTGTGCAATCACCTGCTTCGCACCCTCGAGAGTTTTCGCGACCGTGTAGGGTTCGAAGTTCTGGATTACTCCCTGAGAACAGAGAAAGAGTGCAGCGATCAGCGCGCCGGGAAGCAGAATGTAAACCGTCGCACGTATCAGATCGACCCAGAAGTTGCCGATGCTTGCGGCGCTTTGGCGTGCGAAACCTCGCACCAGTGCAATGGCGACAGCAATTCCTGCCGCAGCAGAGGCAAAGTTCTGAACCGTCAATGCCGCCATCTGAACGAAGTAACTCAACGTGCTCTCGCCCGAGTAGGCCTGCCAATTGGTGTTTGTCGGGAAGCTGAGGGCTGTATTGAAGGCAAGGTCGGGCGTGACGTTCGTGCTGTTGAATCCTTGCGGGTTTAGCGGAAGATATGCCCTGAAGACGTTGAAACAGGTAAACGAAGAGGAAGCTGAATATGCTGAAGGCAAGGAGAGAGCCGGCGTATTGGGTCCAGCGCTGTTCGACGTCCTTCGCGCACGCCGATCACCTTGTAACAGAAGACCTCGACAGGTCTGCATAAGAAGTGGAGGAATGTTCGCTTGCCTTCAAAAAGCCGGGCCATGAAAACGCCGACCGGCTTTGCCAGCGCCAGAATCACCAGAAAGAAGATCAAGATTTGCAGAATGCCGTAAGCTGTCATGATTTACCTCGCAAGAACGGAACGCATTCAGAACTTCTCCGGCCTAAGCAGGGCGTACAGAAGATAGCCGAACAAAAACACCGTCGCTATGCCGCCAATGATGTAATCCATAATGTTCTCCCGCGCTTCAAAGGCGATCACACGCTTTCGTGAAGCCCCAGCACGCAAGAAAGAAGAGAAGGGCAACCAGAATGTAGAGAATGATCGGCCATATGAATTCGGGCGCTGCTTCGAATCGCGCCCACATCTCGAAGGTAAAGTGCCGGCTCCTAAACGCGGGCTTAAGGCGTAAAGAAATTTTTTTGCAGGCTTCAGGGAGCAACGGCGCGGGACATGGCCGCACTACCTTATGCGCGCGGGAATATAAAGGAAATAGCTTACGCACGGAGCCGCTGGCGTGCGGCTTCGCCGATCGCTCGAGCAGCAATTTCAGCAATTTGCCGAATGATAGAGTTCGCCGCCGCTTTCGGTACTCGACTATTTCGGATGCCTTATAATCCCCACTTATAAGGGTCAAAATGCTTGATATACTGCAATGGTTGGGCATTATGATGAGTGAACAGCGGCTGGGCGATGTTATCGACGATCACTGTATAAAGTGTCGCCGTATCACGAATCACTCGATTGTGTCGTTAGTAGAGGGGCAGGCCGCAAAAGTTCGCTGCCGAACCTGCTATCACGACCATGATTATCGGCACGAGATTGCACCGCCGACGAAGAAAGAGCTGAAGAAAGCCGAAGCCGAAGCACAGGCACTTCTCGCCGCCCAGAACGTCGATGGTGCAGGTGAAGCTGAAGTGTCCGACGGAGTTAAAGAGCAAGGGCGGACACGCCTAGTACCCGTCCGGGGAATCACAATTCCCTGCACAGCGATCAGCATTCCCGCTTCGCACAATGCCTGATCTCAGCCGAGAGCGCGAAGCTTTAGCTGTCGATATCATTAAGATCCTTACGGGATCACGAACATTTCAAGCATTTCTGGTCGGCGGCTGTGTTCGAGATCGCCTTTGGGGTATCGCGCCAAAAGACTTCGACGTCAGTACGGATGCCCGTCCCGAGCAGATCAAATCGCTCTTCCCTCGGTGCGCAATTGGTGGGTGCGAAGTTCGGAGTGGTGCTCGTCAAGCGCACGAACGAGAGTTTGCGTAGAAGTTGCCACTTTTCGAAGCGAAGGCAATTACTCGGACGGAAGACATCCACAAGACGTCCGGTTTGAGACAGATCCCGCACGTGATGCGCAGCGCCGCGACTTCACGATCAACGGGTTGTTCGAAGACCCGCTTTCCGTGCGCGTGTCTACGATTTCGTCGATGGAAAGAGGGATATCGAAGATCGTGTCTTGAGAACGATCGGAGCACCGGAGCGGCGATTCGAAGAAGACCATTTGCGACTGCTGCGAGGCGTTCGCTTTGCAGCCCGGTTTCAGCTTTCCGTTGAGGAGGAAACGATGCGAGGCATGCAGCGTTTCGCTCCTAAGATCGTTCTCATTTCAGCCGAACGCATTCGAGAGGAACTGGTGCGGATTCTCACCGAAGGGGGCGCTCGATACGGCTTTGAATTGCTGGACCGTTCGCGGCCTGCTAGAGCATCTTCTGCCGGAGGTGAAGGCTTGTCAGGGTGTAGAGCAACCGCCTGAGTTTCACCCTGAAGGCGACGTTTGGCAGCACGTCCTTCTTATGCTCGAGAGCATGAGAGAGCCTTCTCGTACGCTTGCCTGGGGTGTGCTGCTGCATGATATCGGCAAGCCGCCGACCTTTCGCATTGCCGACAGAATACGCTTCGACGGTCATGCGGAAGTAGGGACAGCCATGGCAAGAAGTCGCTTGGAGGAACTGAAGGCGTCGAATGAGGACGTTGAGCGTGTCTCCTCTCTTGTTGCGAATCATATGCGGTTCAAAGATGTGCCGAATATGCGAGTCAGCACGCTGAAACGCTTTCTTCGGACGCCTCATTTCGAAGAACATCTGGAGTTGCACCGTCTGGATTGTCTTGCTAGTAATGGGCGTACTGATGTGTATGAGTTTCTTCAAATCGAAGCTAGCAGAATTTCAAGTTGAGCAATTGCGGCCACCGAGGTTACTGACTGGCGATGATCTTATCGAAGCCGGCTATGCGCCAGGACCGGCCTTTAAGAAGGTCATAGAATTGACAGAAACAGCACAACTGGAAGGCGAGATTGAAACCCGAGAGCAAGCGCTGGCCTTGGCCCGCAGCGTGCTGAGCGAAGATGATCAGACGAGTATGAAACAGGACGACATAATTTGGCGCTTCGGCAGCGCTGTTTGCGTCAAAGGATGGAGTCTAAAAGCGACAAGGAGGACCGAGCCGGATGGAAGTAGTTGAATCCACCAAGACGAATCTACTAGAAGAGATTCGAAAAGCCAGAGTTGCAAGCGATCAACTATTTAAAGTTCTCAAGCCCGAAGCCATATACGACCGGCCGATCGCGGAACGGCATCGAGTCATCTTTTACGTCGGACATCTGGACGGCTTCGATTCCATTCAGATATGCCGTGAAGGCTTGGGCCTGAAATCCAAAGATGAAGGAGTTGGATTCGTTATTTCAAGCGGGTATCGATCCCGACTCGGCGCATTTGCCGAGCGATACGCCGGCGGATTGGCCAACCTTATCGCAAGTAGCCGAATATGTACGGCGCTGTCGCGAACGTGTGGACGCTCATCTGGAGCAGGCTCCCGAGGACGTGGTGAACATGGCGCTGGAGCATCGCGAGATGCATCTTGGAAACTCTCGCCTATATGTTTCACAACTTCGGTTACGACAGAAAGGTTCAGCCGGTGCCGGCGGATTTTTCGACCGTAGCGGGCGCCGCTGTCGGGAACGACTGGTGCGAGATTCCGGCGGGCGAAGCCATCTTAGGGAAACCAGATGACGGCTCGTTTGGTTGGGACAACGAGTACGCGGAATTTCGAACGTCTGTGCCGGAGTTTCGAATCCAGCGTCACAGCGTCACGAACGGTGAGTACCTAGAAGTTCATCGCCGACGGCGCGCCAGATGCCGCATTTCTGGGTGCAAAGAGGCTCATCGACTCTACTATCGCGGCATGTTCGGCGAATTCCCTTTGCCGCTAGATTGGCCGGTGTACGTTACGCAACTGGAAGCGCAGGCGTATGCCGACTGGCTCGGCAAGGCATTGCCAAGTGAAGCGCAATTCCATCGTGCGGCTTATGGGACGGCGAGCGGCGAGAACCGCGACTTACCCCTGGGGCTCCGCAGAACCGACGCATGCTCATGGAAACTTCGACGGAAAGCGTTGGGATCCTGAGCCCGTGACGGCTTCGCTGGCCGGCAGCAGCGCCTTCGGTGTGGCTCAGATGGTCGGGAACGGATGGCAATGGACCAACTCGGTGTTCGCGCCGTTTCCCGGCTTTCAGTGCGAGGGCCTCGTATCCCGGCTATTCGGCAAACTTCTTCGACAACGAGCACTATGTGATGAAAGGCGCCTCGCCCCGAACGCCCAAACGGCTATTGCGACGATCGTTCCGGAACTGGTTCCGCCGCGATTACCCCTATACCTACGCGACGTTCCGCTGCGTGGAGAACTAGAGTCCGACATGCTTGCTTCCGCCCAGCAACAAACATCCCAGTTTGCCTCCGATGTCGCTGAAGGATTATCGCGGCCGGGACAAAAGAAACTGGCCCCGCGATACTTCTACGACGATCTTGGGAAGCAGCCTGTTCGAGGCAATCACTCTCCTGCCCGAATACGGACTCACGCGCGCAGATGAACGGCTTTTGAAGATTGCACTCGAGCGACATTGCCGACTCCGTACAGAACGTGGTCACGGTTTCGGAGCTAGGAAGCGGCAGCGGCAAGAAAACGTCGCATATCGTTCGATCCCTACAAAGGAACGGTCGCGCTGTTACCTACCGGCCGATCGATGTGTCGAGCCTGGCTCTCTCGAGTTGCGAGAAGGAGCTAGGGGGCTTCTGCGAAGTGAAAACGGTCTGCGCGGACTGGCTCAGTGGCTTGGACGAGATCTCGCGTGAACGGAACGGATCCGGATCCATGTTGCTCCTTTTTCTGGGCAGCTCGATCGGCAATCTGGATCGCGTTGAAATACCGGAATTCCTGCGCGAACTTCGTGTACGTCTACGGCCGAACGATTACCTGCTGCTGGGCGCGGACCTGGTAAAGGATCGGGACACGATGCTGGCGGCCTATGACGACCCGACCGGCGTAACTGCGGCGTTCAATCTGAATGTGCTTGGCCGGATTAATCGTGAGTTAGGCGCAGACTTCGATCTGCGTTCATTTGGCCATGAAGTTCGTTGGAATGAGGCCGAGCGGCGCATCGAGATGCACCTGGTTTCGTTCCGCAATCAAACGGTTGCGATCAGCGCCCTTGATACTCGCGTTCCGTTCAAGGCCGGGGAAACGATCTGGACCGAATCGTCCCATAAGTTCACGGAAGCACGAACTCGAGCACTTCGCAAGGTCGACCGGCGTTCGACGCCCGTTGCCTCGTGGAACGACCCTGAGTGGCCGTTCCTCGAAGCACTTTGGCGCGTATAGCGGATTCGCTCGCCGACGCTGAGCGCTTACAGCCCGAATGCCGGTCTCGCGCGAGAGCGGCAAGCCGACTGCGGTCGCAGCGGCGGCTTTGGTCGAGAACTCCGGCGCAGCCGCGAGCTTCTTGCAGAGCGTGAGAGCCTGGCCGACAACCTGATCCATGTTGTAGTAGCGGTATGTTGCGAGCCGGCCCACGAAGTGCACGTCCGGTTGCGCGGCGGCGAGTTCCGCGTACCGCTTGTACAGAGCCGCATTCTGCGGAGTAGGAACCGGGTAGTACGGATCTCCCTCGCTGCTCGGGAATTCGTAGACGACGCTCGTTTGCCGGTGAGTTTGCCCGGTCAGATGTTTGAACTCCGTGACGCGCGTGTACGCGTGCTCGTTGGGATAGTTCACGACTGCAACCGGCTGCAGATACTCCTGCTGTAGTGTCTGGTGCTCGAAACGCAGAGAGCGATACGGGAGTTCTCCGAAACGGAAGTCGAAGTACTCATCAACCGGCCCAGAGTAAACGAGCTGTTTGAACCGCACGCTGCGTACGGCATCGCGATAATCGGTGCCGAGTTGGACCGTGATGTTCTTGTGGTCCAGCATGTTTTCGAACATCCGCGTAAAACCATACTTCGGCATTGCCTGAAAACGATCGGTGAAGTAGCGGTCGTCGCGATTGGTTCGAACGGGGATGCGAGCCGTTACGAGCGAATCGAGCTCGGAAGGATCTTTGCCCCACTGCTTGCGCGTGTAGTTCCGGAAGAGCTTCTCGTAGAGGTCTCGTCCCACTTTGCTCACGACGACGTCTTCAGATGTTCTGATGGCGTTGCGAGGCTCGGCGCGGCTGGCGAAGAACGCCTCGACCTCAGCCTCGGTCGTGAGCTTAAGATCGTAGAGCATGTTTACCGTGTCGAGATTGATCGGCACCGGGACGAGCTTGCCATCCACGCTTGCCAGGACACGGTGTTCGTAAGATCGCCAGGCCGTGAACTGAGAGAGGTATCGGAATACCTGCTCGGAGTTCGTGTGGAAGATATGCGGCCCATAGCGATGGATCAGGACACCGCTTGCATCGTAGTGATCATATGCATTGCCGCCGACATGCGGGCGGCGGTCTACGACGAGGACCTTCTTTCCGTGGTTCCTCCCCATTCTCTCGGCCACGACTGATCCGGCAAAGCCGGCACCAACAATGAGATAGTCGTACATTTTTTATCCTCTTCGCAGAAATTTAATTACATGGCCAGAACCGAACGTTGTTGCGGCCGTTCGGGTGTTTTTGACGACAACACTTCTTCGATCAATTGGTCCATGGCGCTCCAGGTGCGATCCCAGGACATCTGGTCGAGGAAATCTTTGACATCGTTTTGCCAGGACACGTTCGCCGGCTCTCCAAAGATCTTTTCCGCCGCGGCGATAAACTCGTCCGCATTTTCTGCGATGCTCACGAGCCCGAGTTGCCCGTACGGACGTGACAACGTCTCGAATCGGTGTCGAGATGACATGCAGCCCAGCTGATAGGTATTCGGGCGTCTTCGTTGGGCTGATAAACCGGGTAGCTTCGTTGCGAGCGAACGGAAGAAAGCCGATTTCCCAACCGCTGAAGTAGGCGGGCAATTCAGCATACGGTTTCATGCCAAGCCAGTGAATGTTCGGTGCTTGCGGAAGCGAATCAGGGCTGATCTTGACAACCGGACCCAAGAAACACGAACTGCCAATCGGGTCGTGCAGCGGCAACCTGACGTACGAGATCCAGATCCATACGTTCATCGATGACGCCCGCATAGCCGATTCTCGGCTTGGCGATGGACTGCTGATCCGCGGGATCGGCGAGACCTGTGCGAGCTTTTGCAAAATGCTCCTTGTCGACGCTGCTCGGGAAAAGGTGAACGCTCCCATGCTGCTTTCGCTTTGATTCGAAGAGACTCGCTCCACCCGTAAACACGAGGTCGGCCGTGCGAAAGAGAGCTTCTTCGTTCATCAGCATGCTGCGGGGAGCACCAGCGAACGCCGAGAGTTCGTCCATGCAGTCATACACGACGACGCTGGGGTCCAGCGCGCCGGTGAACTCCATAGCCATCGGCGTGTAGTACCAGGTCAAGTAATCCGAGATTTCGTTCTGGCGAACAGTCTCATTCAGCAGACTGCCGCAACGTCGCGGTTGCCTTTGCGTCCGTCCGTTCCCGCGGGGAGAACTGGCTTGATGACATGAACGCCCGTCTTCGGGCAAGTCTGCTGTCGAACCTGCGGTTCAGCCCCTTCGAACGAGGCTTCTTCAAAAAAGAACACCCGGCGGTTACGTGCAAAGCGACTCATCAGATGTTGAGGACGCTGGAGCACGAAATCCCATCGAAGATGCGAAAGGCAGATCAGATCGATTGGTTTCGTAGTCATGAAAGTTCTCCGGGCTTCGCTGAATAGATTCTTGAAAGCTGCACGATTTCGTGCAGTAACGGTTGGAAAGCGGACGCGATTTCCCGTCGTCGTCGGCATAGTCGAAGAGACCGTTATGACAGTGGCGATCGTCCTCCCATCCCGGGTGATTCAGGATTGGATAAAGGCAGATCCCCTGGACCGGAATGCCCTGCCGTCTGGCGATGACGACCTCGTTCGAGACGTAGTTGAACCAGGACGATCGCGCCTCATCTTCTGTCCCGGTTTCTGAAACAAATAGGGGACGGCCGTACCGCTCCCACACTTCGTGAAGAATATGGTGAAACGGCCGATAACGCGGATCGCCCGGCAAGAGAGGCTCGGCGTTATGAACCCACTCATTGCGGTCGTAAAAGTTCGTGCCTATGATGTCGAGAAACTCGGGCCTGCCGCCGAGCTCCGGCGCAAGTCTGCCTGAGATCATGTCCCAGGCCTCGAATTGCGCCAGTCGATAAGCTTCCGCTTCCGCTTCGTCGCCGGGGATGTTCGGATTTCCGGCGATGTGAATGACGGGCTCAGGCGAAATGAGTCGCACGGACGAAAGTTCGTTCAGCAAGACTTCGCTTCCGGCAACGAACGCCCGAACCAGGATCCGTTTCAATTCTGCACCGCGCCCGATTTCGAACGGATTCAACGCTGCGACATCACCACCAGCCCAAGATAAGAAAGCTGATTTCATTCACGGGCGCGAACATGTGGCAAACGCCAGCGGACTGCCGCAGTATAGCGAGCGACCGCGCGAACAAATCGGCGGAATCGCGGCACGAACGATGGTCCAAAAATGTCCAGACCATCGGGCCAGCCGAAATGAAGCAGATCCAGTAATATTTCGATCCCGTATTTGGCAGCAGCAGAGAAGAGAGAGTCCAGGGATTCGAAATTATACGTGCCGTCCGGCTGCTCAATAAGATGCCATCGAGCTCCGGTGCGAACGGTTTTGATGCCTAGCTGCAGCGAGGAGCGCGAAGTCACCGCGATGTAAACCTGATCGTGTTCCGTTGCACGAAGCAAATCTAAGCGTCTGCCGTCGCGTCGCTTGTGTGTAGAGCACTCAAATCCGGCCTGTACGAAACTATGAAACAGTGAACGCAATGGAGACGCACTTTTCCTTCCAGGTTTTCAACAACACAACGCACACTCTGCAAGGCAAGGATGGCGAACGGAGTAGAAATCACGAGCCAAACTTGACTGGCAGCCAGGCGAGAGGGCGAATCGGAAGAATCGCCTACAAATCCACCTGTTGCGATTGTAGATGCCGCCCTGGGGATTTTGTTACGTGTGTAGTCTTGCTTCCGTTTGCTTCGCCCGCCTAGTATTGCTCGTACGGAAACGGTTGTAGATGAGCCAGCCGGAAATTGTGCGAGTACGGCTAGTGGTTAGTGGACGGACGCCGAAATATTTCTCATATTCTTCAGGAAAAACTGGCTAACAAGTGAACCAAGTTCGCACTACATCTGTGAGGGACGAGATCCATTTTTCGTTGACTGGCTTCGCTCGTCTCGCTTAAGGAATTCAGTTGACGGACGCACTCGAACATCTCCCGACAGGAAAGCCTCTCTCCGGCATAAAAAAAGCTGCCATTGTGCTCGTCGCACTCGGGCCTGCTGACAGCGCAAAACTTCTTAAGTACATACCGGAGGAGGACGCGGATAAAGTCGCGAAAGCGATCGCACAACTCGATCGAGTGGGAGCCGAAGATGTAGAGCACACATTGGAGGAGTTCAATCAGTTCACAACCTCTGAGAAGCTGTACATGAAGGGCGGGTTCGATTATGCGACCAAGGTCCTGAATGAAGCGTACGGACCTAAAGTCGCAAAGGTTCTGATTGACCGCCTGGTGAAAACGATGAGCCAGCAAGCCATCGATTTCGACAACTTCCGCAAAACCGATCCGCAGCAGTTATCGAAGTTCATCCAGGACGAACATCCGCAGACAATTGCCCTCATTCTGTCTCACCTTGATCCCTCTCAGGCTGCTGCTCTAATCACCTGTTTGCCGCCCGAGCTTCGTACGGATGTGGCAACAAGAATGGCGGATCTTGAGCAGATCTCTCCCGAGGTCGTGCGTAACATTGCGTCGGTCATCGACCAGAAGCTGCGGAACCTTGGAGAACTCAGTCGTGAGGCGTACGGCGGCGTCAAGGCGGTCGCGAACATCTTCAACCGACTGGATCCGAACACATGCGCCAGTTTGATGGCTGCCTTCGAGCAACATAATCCTACGCTGTTCGAGAACATTCGCGGCTTCATGTTTGTCTTCAAAGATCTTGAGGAACTGGATGCGGCGGCGATCACTGCTCTCATTGCAAGGGCGAATCGCAGCACTCTGATCGTTGCTCTGAAGGGAGCGAACGATTCACTGCAGAAGAAATTCCTGTCCACACAGTCTCAGCGCGGCGCGGCCATGATGAGCGAAGATATCGCAGCGCTGGGTCCAACGAAGTTAAGGGACGTCGATGCAGCGCAGCAGGAAATCATTGCCCTCGCGCGCGAGATGGAGAAGGAAGGCATCATCAGTCTGAAGAACTCGGCTGATGAACAGTACGTTTAGAGATCCGCATTCAGTTTGACAACAGGAAATGAAGCTTACTCAGGAAGAAAACTCGAGTTTCGACTATTTCGTTGAGACCTGGACGAAGCAACTGGCGCGATCGATCCAAGTGTTCAGCGGAATTGAGCCGGCTGTCACGTGGACTCGTGTCAAGAATCTGCCACCCGGTGAATCCGAACGAGTGTTCTGGTGGAAACAGGGATTGCAAGGTTCGGCAAAGTTCACCATGTGGATCGGCGCGGATGAGAGCACGTGGAACGCGATCGGCCGAGCGTCGGACGACGCAAATTCGGAAGATTCAAAAGCGGCGTACCTCGAGATCATTGCGCAAACTCAACAGGCCACAGCCTCAAGTCTCAGCTCAGCCCTTCCAGAACATCTCCAATGTCGAAGAGGACAGGTGGGTAGCGGGCCAAAGTCAGACTCCCTTGTCTACGCGCTGATTGGTGTCACTATTTCGGGCGAACAACTTCCCGCGCTTATGCTCGTCGCGGAGAAGGCAATCCTGGAGGTTCTTGCGACTGCTGAAGAACTTTGGGGAGATGATCACCTCGGGTAGCGGCCATTCGGGGCTGATGCTGGACCGGCTGCTGAACCTCGAGATGCCGATTTCTGTCGCCTTGGGGCGAACACAAATGCCCATCCGCGACCTGTTGAAAGTGGTCTCGGGTTCGGTGATCGAACTCGATCAGGCTGTTGACGACCATGCTGATCTGATTGTTCACGGGACCGTTGTGGCAAGGGGCGAGATCGTTTCTGTTAAAGGCAACTACGGCATCCACATCAAGGAACTGATTAGCCAAAAAGATCGAATCGACCTTCACGGCCTCGGTTAAAGAAAACAACAGCTATCGTGAAGCCTTCTTCCCGATGGAGGCCGTGTTGCGGGAAGAAGAATTCGCAGTTCCAAGTGTCGTCACTCGCTCGCGCTCCTTACTGCGTTCGAGGGAGTACGCGTCTCCGGCCGCCGAGAGTCAACGCGCAACGCCCGGGACCGCCTCGTAACACTCCTGTCCGTTCCGTCACTTTTCCCTCGCTTAAGAGGCCGCTGGTCCATACGCTGGGTCATGAAAACATTTATCAGACAATCTGCCCTGAACAGGATGGTGCTCTGCGTATGCTTCCTGTCAGCGCTTCCGATTGCCCGGGGCGCGGAACCGATCACGATCGCTATGACGGCTGAGCACTGGCAGACGAAGGAGAATGCGGAGTTCCTCCGTGAGCTGGGTTTCTTCCACGGGCTGATGCGACTGAACAGTGGCAATGCGGTACTCAAAGACGTCACGTTCAGCGACGGAACCATCGAGTTCGATGTCAATACGGTCGGGCGGGGAATGCCCGGGATAGCCTTCCGTCAGCAGGACGAAGGTAACTTCGAGCTCTTATACCTTAGACCTGATCCGAATTGCGCGGCCTTCCGGGCCTGCATGCAGTATGCGCCGCAGACTCATGGTGTCCTGCTATGGGACTTGTTTCCGCAATACGAGAATCGGGCGCCGCTCCGGGAGAACGGATGGAACCACATCAAGATGGTCGTATCTGGACGACGGATGAATGTGTTCGTGAACGATGCCGTGTCTCCCACACTGCAGGTCGGCAGGTTGGAAGGGGACGCGATGAAAGGCGGCTTGCGACTGCAAGGGCCGGGCACTTTCGCAAACGTGGTGATCACTCCCGATGCGGTGGACGGTCTTTCGCCGGAGCCGGTCAGGGACGCGCTGGATGGGGATCCCGGCCTGATCCGGAATTGGGGTCTCTCAAAATTTTCCGCGCTGCTGAAAGGTAAGGACCCGATGTATAGCGAGATGCCCGGTGCTTCGCAGGAATGGAAGACGATGGGCACGGAGCGGAACGGGCTGGTAAACGTCAGCCGCGAGTATGGCCGTCCTTTGCGCGAGCCGAACCGAGCCGTAGCATGGCTGAAGACGACGATCACTTCAGACAGGAAACAAACGAAGAAGGTAGATATCGGATGGACGCGCGAAGTGTGGGTATTCGTGAACGGGAAGCTCGTGTATGCCGATAAAAACCTGTTTGAGCAGGAAGGAGCGAGAAAATTTCCCGACGCACGATGTTCACTCGAGAATGGCTCCTTCACGTTGTCTCTGGAACCGGGGGATAATGAGGTCGCCGTGGCAATCGCGAATGACTTTTTCGGATGGGGGCTGATGCTGCGCCTCCCTGATCCGGGCGAGGTTCATCTGGCGACAGAGTGACGAACCCGATGATTGGCAACCAATGACTGGCAAGCCATGATGGGCAAACCATGGATGAAGACTCGTCCAGGCCGCATTGCGCTTGCGACTCTGGCATGGACGATTCTCGGCTGTGTGTTTGCCTTGCCAGATCTCTCTGCTGGTAATGAGTGGCGCCACGCTCTGCTGCTTTCTCTTACGCTTTGGTGGTCCTGGGGTATCGTCACACCTCTCATTCTTTGGACGGACCGGCAGATCCCCGTTCCCAGTAAGCGACTTGCCCGACGAGTTCTGGCGCATTTTCTTCCAAGTCTGCTGGTGACCTGTGTGTACGTTTACCTGGTAGGGGCGATTCGCGCCGCCTTCGGGATCAATGAATGGAAGGGCGTGCTAAGTGTCAATTTCCTTCTCGATGCGCTGAGGGGCCTGTTTCTCTGGAATTGGCTCAACTATTGGCTCATCGTGGGAGCTTGGCAAGCATATCGCTATTACGATCGCTACCTTGCGAGTGAGTTGCGCCTGGAGCGCCTGGAAAAAAGCTTCTCCGAGGCTCGTCTGAACGCACTTCGAATGCAATTGGACCCGCATTTTCTCTTCAACGCGCTGAACACGATTTCGTCTCAGGTGGAACGAGACCCAAAGCTTGCGCGAGGGATGATTGAGCATCTGGGCGATCTTCTCCGCTTGTCACTCGCATCGAAAGACAGACAGGAAGTGCCGCTGACGGAAGAAATAGCTTTCCTCGAACACTACCTGGCGATTCAGAAGATCCGCTTCGGGGACCACCTGCGGATTGAGACGCAAATCGCGCCCGAGGTGAAATATGCTTCCGTCCCGTGCCTTTTCGTTCAGCCACTTGTGGAGAATGCGATCCGGCATGGAATATCAAGACGAGCTTCGGGCGGAACAGTCATCGTGTCGGCACAACGGGACGGGAACCGGCTTGACATTCGTGTGCTCGACGACGGCGTGGGACTTCCAAAGGGATGGACTCTTGAGAACTCCGGTGGCGTAGGGCTTTCGGTGACGCGCCAGCGTGTGGCAGCGCTTTATCCCGACGACGAAACCGGTTTCGCCGTGAAACGGCGCGCCAGTGGTGGAACCGAAGTTGAAATATCGCTGCCTTTGCGATGGACCGAGAAGAATCCCCATGCCGCTATCCGCGTCTGAAGGCCTCTGCGTCATGGTGGCTGACGACGAGCCGCCAGCAAGACAACGGATCATCGATCTGTTGCGCCGCGATTCTCAGGTGACCGCCATCATAGAGGCAGCCGACGGACTCTCCGCCGTGGACATCATTCAGACCCGAAGGCCCGATCTCGTATTTCTCGACGTGCAGATGCCGGAACTGAATGGACTGGAGGTCATCGCCGAAGTGGGAGCCGAACGTATGCCGCTCACCGTATTTGTGACCGCCTATGATGAGCATGCAATCCGCGCTTTCGAAGCAAATGCGCTCGACTATCTCCTGAAGCCTTTCAGCGACGAGCGCTTTGAGATGACAATGGCTCGCGCCAGCACTCGCATGGATGAACGCAGCGTGCAGGAGTTTGGACGGCGTATTCTTCGCATCGTCTCCGCAGCGCCTGCGGGCGGTCAGCCGCTCGACCGTCTGGTGGTGAAATCCGGAGGTTCAACCCGCTTCGTACGAGTAGCCGACATCGACTGGATCGAAGCTGCCGGGGTTTACGCGAACCTGCACATCGGAGGAAAGGAAGTATTGTACCGGGCCGCTTTGCACGAGCTTGCCGAGAAGCTCGATCCCGTTCGTTTCGTCCGTGTCCATCGTTCGGCCATCGTCAATATCGAAAGCATCCTGCGCCTCGAGCCGATCTCGCACGGGGAATTTGATGTGATCCTGAAAGACGGTTCGAGATCGAGAATCAGCAGAACGTATCGCAGGCAACTCGAAAAGAGATTGGGCCAATCACTCTAGTCTGCAGTGGCGTGCAGCTCATGATTCACGTCACACGCAGGTGACTTGTGTCTGCAGACTTTGACCGAGAGCAGGAAGGTGGCAGGAGGCAAGTCACGATTTTCAATTTCCCGCGGCTACAGCGATGCCGCCACTTGCAGTGAGTTGCTTGTTAAAGGCCGGAATGTCGCGATCCATCAGAGTTCGGTACTCTGCCTTGACGGCAGTGAGATCCTTTTCGATACCTGCCAGGATCTCCTGAACAGTATCAGTCAGCGCATAATTCGCGCCGCCCGCCACGTCCCCAGCGCCGGTGCCGACTTCACCGTTCAGCCAGATCAGATTGAGATAGATCTTGTATGGCTCGACGTAGTACTTGTCGTCGCTATTCGCGTCGGAGCGGGATATCAGTTTAAATTCGACGGCTTGCATCTTGCCGTCCATTGCCTGGACTGCTCGAAGGAGTTCGCGCCGCCCGCTTGAGTGCGAAGCATCTTTCGATCGTCGTCAAGTTGTTTACGCATCCATTCGAGTCGATTGACCATGTCGGATGTCGCCGTGATGTCCTCGCGGATTCGAAGCTGCAGCTTCAGCGATGCTTCGAGTTCCGCTTCTGTCGCCGCGGTTTTCGGCGATTTCAAAATCTCAATCGGCTGCTTGTAAGTCTGGCCTTTGACCGTGACTTGAATCGTGTATTTGCCGGGGTTCACCAGCGGGCCAACCTCGGCCTGCCTGATTCCCCAATGCGTGATGGTACGGAAATCGGCATCACGAAAACGCGGTTCGTTCCATATGTATGGATTGTCCGGAGCGGCTGTGCGGAGCTTCACCGGGTTGGGAGGATCGTAATGGAGATCCCAAGTGCGGCGATTCAAGACCTTCTCTTGCGGGAGCACTTTTGAAGGCGCGGATGACTGCTCCGTTGCTATCCAGGATCTTGACTTCGGCGGCGGAAGCCGAGTCCAATCGGAAGTTGATGAACGCACGTCCACCGCTCGTGACGCGGTAAGTGGGACGCGGCGTGTAGACCTTCACCGAGCCTTCGGAACCGCGCGTTGCCATCTGCTCAATGGGCGTGATGTCATCGAGGATGTAGATGCCGCGGCCGTAGGTAGACACGACCACATCGTGGAAGTCTTTCTGGACCTCAATCCAGGTGACAGGCGCATGCGGAAGGCCAGCACCCAGGGGCGTCCAGCTTCCACCGTCGTTCAGCGAGTAGTAGAAAGCGTTGCCCGTTCCGGCGAAGAGCAAACCTTTCTGGTTCGGATCTTCGGCGACGGACTTTACGTAGGCAAGCGGGCCTTTGGGAAGATTGCCGGTGACGCTCTTCCAGGTTTTGCCGAAATCGGTGGTTTTGAATATGAACGGATCGCGATTGTCCATCAGGTGGACATCGACGGCTACGTAAGCGGTGCCGGGGTCGAACGCAGAAGGCTGAATCTTCGAGATCGTGCCCCATTGCGGCAGGCCGGTGATGTTCTTGCGTTACATCGTTCCACTTGTCCACCGCCGTCCCGCGTATACCAGAGTTTGCCGTCGTTCGTGCCGGCCCAGATCAATCCCTTCTGAATGGGAGAGGGAGCGATGGCGAATACGACTTCGCCATAGAATTGGCCCAGATTATCGCCCACAATGCCTCCCGAAGAGACGTTGTGGCTGGGGTCCTGAGTTGAAAGATCAGGGCTGATCACGCTCCAGCTCTTGCCCGCATTGGATGTCTTGAAAACCACCTGACAGCCGTAGTAAACGGTGTTGTGGTCGAAGGGATCGATGGCGAGTGGAGGAGTCCAATGGCAACGGTACTTGGTTTCGTTCGGCGGTGAATCGAGCGTGTGAATCCACGGGCTGACCGAGTGCGCCTCTTTGGTGCGGGCATCGTATCGTGTAACTTCGTTGCCATAACAGGAAGCCCAGATGATGTTCGTGTCGGTTGGGTCGGGGTAGGTGAAGCCGGATTCGCAGCCGCCAAGACGATATTCCCAGCCATCCGCGCCTGGCGCAGCGGCTGTCCCGCAGAAGGTTGCGGGCCACCACGTTCGCCTCCTCCTGCCAGCCCCACCGCTCCCGGCGTGCCATCCGTACCGGGTTCCGTATTCGCGGGCCGATCTCCGCTTACGCCGGCGTCGCGCGATTCGGAACGCTTCCGGTCGGGGAGTCTGCGCGCCTCGACCTCCCGCCACAATCTCGTCGCGGTTAGAAGCGGGGCCTTCACCGCCCTCTCCGCCGCCAAACCCGCCTCCACGCGCGACGCTCGGCCCGCGCATGGTGCTGTTGTCTTGCATGTTCGTGTAGATCCAGTAGGGAACCTGGTTATCGACAGCTACGTGATACATCTGTCCGATCGGAAGCCGGACGCGATGAAACCCGCGCCCATGCACTGTTGTGATGTTCATTCCGGCGTCATCCGTCACGACGAAGCGATCAGGATTGGTGGGATCGACCCAGAAATCATGCGAATCGCCGCCCCACGGCACGACGCGGAAATTGTCGCCGCCGTCTACGGACTGATGAACGGAACTGTTCATCACGATCACTTCGTTTTCGTTGCTTCGGGATGACGCCCAGGCGGATGTAGTAACCCGCACGGCCGACGAGTGCGCGATCGTGACTGCCGGAACGCCAAGTCTCGCCGCCGTTGTCGGATCGCCAAAGCGATCCTTGGTTGGCGGTCTGAATCAATGCGTACACACGGTTCGAATTGGAAGGAGTGATCGCGACATCGATCTTTCCGAGCGGAGATCTCGGCAGACCACGTCCGTTGATGCGAGTCCAGGTCGTACCGGAGTCATGCGAAACATAAACGCCGCTGCCCGGACCGCCGCTGAATTCGCCGTAGGTGTGCATTTCCACCTGCCACATGCCCGCGAACAAGGTGTGGGAGTTCTGAGGATCCATGGCCAATCCGGAACATCCGGTGTTCGGGATCGGCAAACAGGACGCGCTCCCAGTGCTGGCCGCCGTCAGTCGTTCGAAACACGCCTCGCTCCTGTTGCGGACCCGGTCAATCTGACCGAGAGCGCAAGCGAACACGTTGTTCGGATCGTGAGGATTGATGACGATTCGTCCAATACGGCCGGTTTCGTCAAGCCCCATGTGCTTCCAGGTTTTGCCGGCGTCTACTGATCTGTACATCCCGTTGCCCATGACATCGCTATCTCGAATAGCCCATGCTTCCCCCGTGCCCGCCCAGACCGTATTCGGGTCAGATTGAGCTACCGCGAGCGCTCCTATCGCAGTAACGGGTTGATCGTCAAAGATCGCGGTAAATCTATTTCCGCCGTCGGTGCTTTTCCAGATTCCGCCTGAGGCTGCTCCAGCGTAGTAGGTATTCGGATCGCCGGGTACGCCGGCGACCGAAGCGATGCGATTTCCAACAAGCGGACCTAAGAAGCGAAACCTGAGGTCGTTACCCTCTTGCGCAGAACCAAGGGAACTGAAACACAAAATGCTCGCCGCGAAGGCAGCTCTGAAACAGAATTTGCTTGAGTAAAACCGGGGCATGTCGCTCAACTTTCAACAGTGGTTCTAAGGCTTGAACCAATCACCAGCACATCGAGCAAGCAGGGGCCGACAGCGGTATACAGAATTGTATACAAGTCATCCGCCTGGAACTTTGCGCTAGATTGAAATCTCGTCGGTTCAACCTGCGATAAGCTTGCACGCGTCCTTGGAGCAACCGAGGTTTTCAATGAGGAAAATGCAGGGAGTATTCTCTTCGCGGCGCCGCCCGCCGGAATCGAGCCGATGCCTTTCGCGCAGTATTCTCCTGCGGGTCACAACGGTAGCGTGTGTCGTCTTCGCGGCGTCGCACGCCAAGGCAGTCGGCCCGAATTTCGTTCCTGACCACATCCTGAAAGGCTCGACGACTCAAGGGTGGCATGTCCTGGGTCAGGCGCAGTGGCGTGCCGGCAATGGCGAACTCGTCGGTTCTCCCCAATCGCCGGAAGGTGGCTGGCTGGTGCTCGACCAATCGTTTGCGGACGCAGCCTTCTACGCGGATGTCCTCTGCACCGCAGGTTGTGAAGCGGGCGTTCTCTTCCGAATGGAGAAAACTACGGACGGCATCAAAGGCGTTTACTTCTCGGTGAAAGAAGGGGATGTCGCGCCCTATGCCGTGAAACTCGACAGGGCCGGACGAATCGCGAGTCGCGAGAAGTTGCCACCGGCACGCGGCCATGAGGCATTCGGCTCGGCCAGCCTGGTTCAGATCAGCGGCTCGCTGCTTCGGACGCAAGCCCGATCTGTCACTAACGCGTTCCGAGATCTCTGTTTGCAGTCCGGAATCGCGGAGAGTTGGAAACTTACGCACATGCTCCTCTTCTCTCCGATCTACGGGCGTTCGGTCGAGACCATCAAGTCTGACCTGCGGGCTTGGATCGATGCGCCCGAAATCGGCGATGACTCTGCCCGGCATACCCACCCACGATCAGCATCTGCACGCCTCGCGCGTAAGCGAGGCGGACTCCGATTCCGTGTTGGCCGCGCTCGTGCTGGCATCGGGCGATCTTGACCGCGCCCAAACTGTCTACCATAGCCTGCAGACCCAGCGCACTTCGGACCCCGCGGTTGCCGCCACCACTCTAGGCTGTATCGCGCTGCGAAAGCACGATGAGGTCAAGGCGATTTTCGAATGGAAGCACGCCTTCGACCTCGGCGTGAGAGCCCGGTGCTCTGCTATCAATACGCAACCCCTGCCGAGAGTGCAGTCGAAGGAGACAAACCGTGTTCTATGGCTCTCTCCCTTAACCGTGTATGGACTCGCGACGCATCTCGGAAAGACGACTTCAACAGAGCGAAATCTTTCGAGAGTTGATCGCCAATATAAGCCTACCCGCGAATCTTCGCATTCATACGATGCGCCGCTCTCGCAGAGAGAGCCGAATCATTGTCCAGACAAACGAAGATCCAAGCAGACTGGAGCAAGTCAACCAGAACGGCCCGATCCTTCTGGGCTCTACCTGATGACACGGGACCAAGCATTCGAAGTAGCCGCTATTTTGTCATGTGCCACCGAAGCCGGATTCGTCGTACAAGCCGCAGCCAGCGCGTGATCTTGATTGTGTCCGAATGACTTTCAGCATCGTCCGCCACCCGGGACTTGAAACGAAAGAACGGCGATATCGGACAGTGACGATTGCGCGACAAGTCCAGCTTGGCTGGCTGCACTCGTCGCGTCAGGTCCAGTGGAGCTATTACTTCGTTTGCAAATACTACTTACTAATTCGGCAGCGCGAACGCGTACATGGCGCCCTCTCCGGTTCCAATGATGTACTGCTTGCCGTTCACTGCATAGCTGATAGGCCCGCTTGCGTTCGGTCCACCCAGATTGACGTGCCACAGAGCTTCGACCGGTCTTGGCATTCAGTGCGACAAAGTTGCCTTCCATGCCGCCCCCGAATACGAGGTCGCCACCAGTGGAGAGTACACCTGATTCCGTGTAGCTCACCATCTTAAAATCCCATTCTTTGTCGCCTGTTTTGGGATCGATGGCGCGGATGGCGCCGTACCCTTCCTCTTCCGTCTTGTAGTTATTTTGCGCCCTCGACCCGTGGCGGGAAGATTTTTCGAACGAACTCCGGTGCCATCTCGTCCTGTGCCCGTATACCGCTGACCCTCGACCCACTTGCCCGCATCACCCTTGGTCGAGATGCCGCCCGAGTTTTCCCATGTGGGAATGTAGAACAAACCAGTGCGCGGACTGTAAGACGGCGGGTACCAATTCGTTCCACCTTGGGTGCCCGGCTCAACGAAGACGCCGCCCATCGGCTTCGGCCAGTGTCCCGGATCCTTTATGGGTTTGCCGTCGGCAGTCAGGCCCTTATTCCAGTTCTGCTTGACGAAATTCTTTCCCAGCAGGAACTCGCCGGTAGTCCGATCAAGCACGTAGAAGAATCCGTTGCGATTTGCCCAGAGCATGAGCTTTCGCGGCTGTCCCTTCCAGTCCATGTTGACCAGCACGGGAACCTGGGTCGCAGTCCCAATCGTATTCGTCGCCCGGCGTGAACTGGAAATACCACTTCAATTTGCCGCGTGTCGGCATCAAGTGCGATGACCGAATCGGAGTACAGGTTAGTCGGCGGGCAGCCGCATGTCTCCGTTCCAGCCCGGATTGGGATTTCCCGTGCCCCAATAGGTTAGGTTTGTTTCCGGATCGTAGGCGCCACCATTCCAGATCGGCGACCCGCCATGCTTCCATGAATCTGCCGCCCATGTCTTTGCCTCGGGCTGATCGGCCGAGGTCGGATTGGTGTAGAAGCGCCAGCGTTCTTCTCCGGTCTTGACGTCGTAAGCGGCGACCCAGCAATTGGCGCCCGCTTCGTTCGTAGCCGGGCCGAGAATCACCATGTCTTTTACGACCAGCGGAGCCACATTGAACTGGTATCCCTTGCGCCAGTCCACCATGACTTTGTCCCAGATCACCTTGCCGGTTTTTGTGTCTATGGCGAGCAGGTGGCAATCGACCGTAGCCCAAAAGAGGGTGTTGCCGCCGATCGCCATTCCTTTATTCACTTCATAAGCGTTGTAATATGCGTTCGGGTCTAGCGGGTGCGGCAGCTCTCCAGAACTGACGGCCCGTAACGGCGTCGAGAGCCACGGCCTCCAGGGCGCTTCCCGTGTAGAGGATGCCGTCAGCGACTAACGGCGTATTTTCCATCTTCGACTGATTGTTCCTGGTTTTGGTGAAAGAGGGACGGTATACCCATTTGAGCTGGAGGTTCTTTACGTTTTCCCGATTGATTTGGGAGAGCGGACTGTAGCGAATACCCGCGTAACTGCCTGAATACGTCAACCAATTCTGTGGCTCTTTGTCCGCGTGTACAGTCGGTCGGAAGTGACTTGCGCGGAGAGCAAACCCGCAGTGCAACACATGAAATAAGGAGATTCGAATCTTGGCCATTCCGCTCCTTGGCACGGTCGTCCTTTCAGGTTCTGCCTTCCGTGCAGGCGACCCCCATTTGAACTCCGCCGCGCCGTTTGAACCCTCCGTGTATATCACAAGCTTCAGGTAGGGGCATGAACGAGTGAGCGACTCGTTGATTTACGGGCTCACTGGAGCCGAAACTGGGTTGCGGGCCCGCTCCTCTAACGGAACGGGGATGTCGCTAACATCCTCCGAGGAATCCAAATGGGTCTGCTTACACCGAACGACATTAAGAACTTCCAGTCTTTGTACACACTCCAACTGCGCTATCTGCTATCCACCGAGAACCAGATCGTCAAAGGTCTTCAGAGCATGATCGAACATTCCAGCGATCAACAACTGAAGCAGGCGTTCCAGTCCCATCTGCAGGAAACGCAAGTACACGTCAGCCGCCTGCACGAACTGATTGGTGAAGTAAACAACGGAGACGTTGATGACAAGAAGGATCCGATCATCACTGCTCTGATCGGATCTGGCGAGAACATTGTCAGCGAATCAGACGAAGGTGCGGTGCGTGATGCCGGATTGATCGCTTCCGCGCAGAAGATTGAACACTACGAAATGGCGTCGTACGGTTCGGCTCGCGATTGGGCGCGGATCCTGAATCTTCCGCGGCACGCCGAACTACTGCAGAAAACGCTGGATGAAGAGAAACACGCGGACGAGTTGTTGACCACAATTTCGCAGCGTACCAACACGAGCGCGGCAGCAAGCGCTTAGAGTCAGTGCTACGAGTCGCCGGACGGGAGCTTCGGGTTCCCGTCCGGCTTGTTAGCTTCAACGAAGCAGCTTATTTGCCTGCGTCGTTTCGCGGGTGTGATGTCGAGTCTTCGTGCTCCAGGCTCTGTTGGCCGGAAGCTGTGGCCGCCTTGGCCAGACGGCACTCCCCTTCATGGGCGGAAAGTTCGCCCTGGGAGTTGAAGAACCGGCCACAAGCGCTGCACCGGAACTGGTTTGTCTCCGGACCCGCGAGCCGACCAGTCACGTTGTGATCCGGATCATTGCCGAAAGCTCCGTCGACGGGATTGGCGCCCGCGCTCGAACCGAATTCGGGGCGCGAGGCCGCAAGCTTCTCGGTGGACGAATGTTTTCCTGTCTTGTTTGAGGTCTGCAGCCCCTCGATATTTTCGCTGGCATCCTCGATCTGTTCGTCGCCAGCGTACGGATGTTTCCCTCGCGCTGTTTCGTCCGAATCCGGGAGGTTTGTTTTGGGAAGGTGTGGTGTATTCGTTTTCATTAATCACTACCTACACGTGGGAGATCACGTCGGGGGCGAAGTGTTACGCGTGAGGGTGCGGTGCTGTTCTGCGGCCCGGCCCTTTCGCCTCCCGTCGTCTTCCGCTAGCGGCTCGTCGTCTTCGGCTTCTTACTCCCGAGCGAGGCACTGTCCTTTTTTGCGCCTTTTCCGCCTCCGCCATTTTCTTTCCTGGCAGCTTTGCTGCCCCGCCTTGATCGGTACCTACACCGTGAGTGGTTTTGTCTGGCATTCGACTCTTTGACGAGGGCCGTCGTCTTTCGAACACAGGGATTTTTGCCAGAAGCGGTACAAAGCCGGGTATAGCCGGCCGGATCGAATGCGGCCGGGCGCGGTGACTCAGTCACAATACGGAGATGGCTTGCCGTCTCGCGCGAACCAGGCTAGGTATTCGCTTGTTTTCCGCCGTGCTTTTCTCAATTGTTGCCGCCGGCTGTCACAAAAAGGTGGCTCCTCTGGTCAGCGACTTACAATTTTCGGATAACGAGATCGGAGCGCCAGCTCATCTGCCGGATTTTACGCGGCAGAGGGAGAGGGCTGGCGGTGGACGAAACACCGCTTTGCCGTGGTTCTTGCCGTTCCTCCGGGCTCCCAAACGGCGGGCGCGACATTGCAGATACGGTTGTACATACCGGAATCTCAGATCGACGATCTTGGGCCGATGACGCTCAGCGCTGACATACGAGACACTTCGCTTGCCCCAGAAACATTCGCGAAAGCGGGAAGCTATACTTACACTCGAACACTTGCTCCCGAGCTTTTGAAACAACCCGTGCTTCCCATTATTTTCACGTTTGACAAAGCTCTACGAGCCTAGAAATTCTGATATTCGAGAACTCGGTGCCGTGGTTTCCGAAATCTCCCTAAAGCCAGCCGGCTCGAAGGGATAATCAGCCTCTTATTTCGCAGATCAGGTCGGCTCGACCTTTGAAAGTCCGAATCCCGTTCTCACTGCACTATGCTGGCATCTTTTCACCTCCTTGGTCACGGTTTACCTACACTGGCCGGAGATGACGCATTACATCGAGGTTCAGGTTGCGCGATTTTACGGAACCGAGTTGCTGCGTTGGGAGTGGTCGTGCCTGATCGTCTTTCTGATTCTTTGCACGCATCCGTTGCTTCTGCCTTCGCGCTTGGCTGACGCGAATTCGCCTGCGATTCACGCGTACGCACAGAACCGCAAACGAGCTATCTGGACCTGCATTCTCTTACCTATGGTGCTCAGGGTAGTTCTGCTTCCGCTTGTACCGCTCAAACCTCCGAGCGTGCATGATGAGTTCAGCCTTTTGTTGTTGGCAGACACGCTTCGATCGGGCCGCCTGACCAATCCAACACCATCCGTTTTGGCAACACTTCGAAACCATTCACGTAATTCAACAGCCCACTTACAACTCCATGTATCCACCGGGGTTCGGTGTGTTCCTCGCCCTGGGTCAATTGTTGGGCAATCCATGGATCGGCGTTCTCACTCATCAGTCGGTCTGATGTGCGGCGCCATCTGCTGGATGCTGCAGGCCTGGCTGCCGCCGGCCTGGGCGTTCGGGGGAGCATTGATAGCCGCAATCCAGATTGGGTTCGGCAGCTATTGGATGAACAGCTTTCGTGGGCGGGGCCCCCGTACCGGCATGGCTGGCGCTCTTCTGTTCGGCGCAATTCCCCGTTTTTTCCGCAAGCCGACTCGCATGGTCGCAGTGATCTTCTCTCATCGGGGTCGTGTTGCTGGTCAACACGCGTCCGTTCGAGGGAACAGTTTTGTGCCTTCTTGCTTTCGGTCTCGCCTTAGCCGGTATCGTTCCGCTTCGGCAGAAACAAAATCCGCAATCCGATTGAGCCCTGTTTGCCGGCGGCCCTGGTTCTTGTTGCGGGTGCCGCGTTCACGCTTTACTACTCCTGGCGGGTGACCCATAACCCCTTTAAGATGCCATACGTCGTCGAACCGCGAGCACTATGGCTGGCCCGAGAACCTCGCCATCCTACCTCCCGTTAAACTCTACCTATCGGCATAAGATTCTGGAGAATATGGAGGCGTTAGAGCTTGCGCGTCGCTCCCGATATCGACGTTGGGACGAATGTTGGATAGCTGGAGTGCCCGGACAGCTATTCTCTGGGAGTTCTACGTCGGACCCGGACTCACTCTGGCGCTTGTTGCTGCATTGTGGACACTTCGCAGCCGAAAGCGCCGCACCTGTTCTTGGGTTGCCGTCTTCATGTTGGGCTCAATACTCTTCAGCTCATGGCATATCCGCAGCATCTTTCGCCACAAACAGCTATCTTCTACTTTCTGCTGGTGGGTGGTATGCGCCAGATTTATCGTTTGGGCCCGACGGCGCTCGCTGATGCCGGAACGGCTGATTGCTGCCATGTTCGTTTGCGTTGTGTGTGCCGCGGACTCAACCTGTGCATGGAAGAGTTCGGTATCCGACCGGGCTCTTTTTGGGAATGGCCGCATTGGCAGTTCTATGAGGCTCGCGCCGCCATCGCTCACAAACTGAACAGATTCCAGGTAAACATCTGGTTTTTGTGCGTTACACAAATGGTCATTCCGCGCACGAGGAATGGGTTTACAACTCGGCGAATATCAACAAGAGCCGAATTGTATGGGCGAACATGATGGGCCTTGACGATGGACAAGGCTCTCCGCGAACTATTTCGCTGATCGGCAGGCGTGGATTGTCGCACCCGATGAAGATCCGTTCGGATTTCTCCCATTAACCAGACAAAACATACAAGCCGGAGATGCCCCTGAGTTGTATGTACCTGGGGAATCGCCATTGACCGTTCAGCGCTGAGGGCCGAGTTACTTCCCGGACGTCATGGGGTGAAGAGACCGATTTGGCTGACCGTCGCGACGGGCTCTTCTGTTAAGGCGGGAGCAAACAGCCCTGCTTTTTCGAATTGGAAGCCGATCGGTACGACCGCCCAAAAGAGTTCCCTGCTTGTCGCATTTGCTCGATATCGGTATTGGCCGGCGCTGCTGATTCTCATCCGGTGCATGCGATACCCGCCTATGTAAACCGTCAAGTTCATTGGCCCGGTTCGCGCGAACTGCTCCTTCGAAATCTCGATGTCCAATTCAAATCGAGCGCCGGATTGTCCGGAAGACAAAGCCGGCCGCTGAAGTGCCACTCCACCGCTCGGCGCGAGCCTTCGTCCTTCGGGCGTGGGTGGCCCAGTGATGCCGGATAGCAATTGAACGTCACCGCCGGACTGATTGAGACGTAAGCTACTCCGAAGAAGCGCATCCGAGACCTGCGGGCCAGGGGCGAACAAACCAAAGTTCTCCGGTTGAAATTTCTCGGTGCGCCAGAATAGATTTCCGTCAGTCTCTGCGATCTGGTGATAGCCGCTTCGGGTAATCAAGTCTGTCCAAAGGTTCCGGTCCGTATCGCTTGCGTACCCGATAACCACGAGATCAGGATGTTCGGTCCCTAGTCGTTCCACCGCGTCATTCGGGTTGTTTTCTTTCGTCCATGTCCAAAACGCTTTGTGCGTGTCCCCCGCAGAGTAATTCGCATAGATGTTGGAAGGAAAATAAGGTTGCACTCCAGCAGTGGAGAAACCAATTCCAAAGACCTTTGAAGACCGCGTCAATCTGGTCTGGAGAAGCCGGGCCATGGCGCGACTTCCTGAATAAGCGTTCTTCCGTTCGTAACGGACCGCCTTCCACGTCCAAGGCAATTGGACAAAGAGAAACAGGACCAATCCGGCCAGAGGCAAGCGATTGAGACGGTCGGGATCGAACGAGATCCAGAGTGCAGTCAGCCAAGCGAGGACTAGATATCCGTGATGCCAGACATTCGAATAGACGACTGCTCCGAAGGTGATCAGGGACAGACCTGACAGAGCAAAAAACAGCAGGCCAGGACCTCTCCACAGAGCAGGGATCGACAGAGCAATGAGGGCCACAGGCCAATACCCATCCCCAAACGCCTGTTCGAATCGCATAGCGCCCGACGCGGACGAAATTCGCAAGGGACCAATTGGGGCTGATGAAGAAAACGGCGTGACCATTGGGCCAAACCGCGACTGCAATCAGCATCAGGGCGGCCACGTAGGTGACTATGGCGATCGTGGTGTTCTTACGCCCTGCCGCACTGAACGCCGGGCCAGTCCTGAGTCTCAGAAACCCGATGGCGGACGCGAACGCAACGGACAGAAGGAACGCTTGCGCGCTGACCAGCGCGAGCAGAATCAGCAGGACCAGTAACCAGCCGGTTCGTTTCGCCCGGTAAGCTGCTGCCGCTGAGAAGAGCAGTACCGGCGCTAAAGAATAATTCCGTGCCACCACTGCGTACTGGAAGCACAGAAAGTATGTAAACGGCAGCAGGGTGCGAACGACGAGCGGAAAGGGCGAACAGAAGAAAATGACCAGTGCAGCCGAGAGTCCCAGGAATCCAGAAACGTAGTTCAGACCGGAGTAGGGAACGCCCCAAAGATATCAAGACATGCAGAAGCGAATGCCAGAGCCCTGGTGATCCTTCAAGCCGCACCAGCTTGGTCCAGATCTCTAGCAGGTTCGCATCCCGGGCGATCAGCCATGACTGGGCCTCGTCTGCCCAAGGCTCGTGAGTACGAATTGCTACAGCGACGATAACCGAATAGGCAAGGGCGAGAATGACGCCGGTAACGGCGACCGACGCAGGAGGGAAGCGGCGCCGATTCTCCGGCACAGTTCCACTGCTCGTTGAGCTGAGTTCTGTCTGCGAGTGCACTAGGATTTCCGAGAACCCGCTCGACGGTGATGAGGCTCAGCGCACCATCGGGCGTTACAACGTTAACAGGGCCACATTTCACTGGGACTCTCAACCACCGGCGGACGCGGGCTAACCAGCCGTAAGAACCTTGCCACGTGGAGAGGCCAGGATTAGGTGTGACACAGGCGGATAAGCGAGAATTATGCTTGTAGGCCCTCGGGGATAGTTTATATTACGTAGAAACGCTCAACCGAGAAATATCAGTAGCTTATAGAAGAATAATCCTGGTGCAATATCTACAATGAGTCAGGTGGGTAAGCCCTTCTCTGCCGGAGATCTAACGACCCCGCACGGGAGAGAGAACCTTCTTTGCTACTGACTCCAATCGACGTTCGGATAAGGCAAAACGCCTTCGGGTGATCGGGAGCGGAGACGGAATTTCCGATCTCCCGACGAACGACGACCTGCTGCGAGCGAGCCGTTCAGCGACGGCACCCAATCTTCCCTTCACAGGCGAACGAGTCGTTCCGGGCGAAGTTGAGACTCAGTTATGGAATGAGCACGTAGCCAGATATCGGTTTGCCTGCTTTTCGCCGCCGGTCGACGGGTTTTGGATGTGGGCTGCGGAGCGGGTTACGGGACGAGTTTGCTCGCGTCCAGTGCCGAATATGCTCTCGGTTTCGACGTGGCGCCGGAAGCCGTACAGCACGCAGCAAAAGTCTTCGAGAATCCCGATTATCTGTGTGCCTCGGCAAGCCATTTTCCTGTCGCGGACGGCTCCTTCGATCTTGTTACCGCGTTCGAAGTTATCGAGCACCTTGAAGACTGGAATGCTCTGATCCACGAGTGCTGCCCGAGTTCTTTCCGCAGATGGAGTGTTCCTGGTCTCCACTCCGAACACGGATTACTACGCGGAAGCGAGAGGGCCATCGGGTCCTAACCCTTTCCACGTACACGAATTCGAGTTCGCCGAATTTGAACAAGTCCTGAACCGGGTATTTCCGTTTGTCGAAATCCTGGGCCAGAATCAGCAGGAGACGATCACTTTCTCCGGTGAATGGCCCGCGGAGAGAATGGCGGGATTTGTTCCGTCCTCCCACGATGTTGCGGACGCCCATTTCTATGTCGCTGTCTGCTCGTTCCGTGCGCGTCAGATTCCGTTTTTTGCCGACGTTTCGAGTACGCATAATCTGCTTCGGGACCGCGAGCGGCACATTCGAGGACTGCAGGGCGAACTCGCCGAGGCACAACGGCAATATGCCGCGCTCGTCAGGTGCATACGGAGAATAGGCAAGCGAGTCTCTGAAGTTAGAACTGGATGCCTCACGTGAACAGCTTCGAGCGCTCGAATTCGAACGGCTCAAATCAGAAGTTCAGCATGGATGCGGCTCGGCCGGGTGCTTGGCATAGGTCCATGGAGCGATTACCGAGCCCGGGTCAAGTACTTCCTGCAGCGCGCGCGGATGCCATTCAACTGATTGCCCGCAAAATTGGCGCTGCCCTGACGGCAGTCGTTCTACGCGCTGGTCACCGTTGCTCGAGGTTCTCGCGCTTTCCTGCGTTCTGCTGGCCGTTGATGTTTGTTTCGCCTTCTTCGGAAGGAAACGGCTTCCCGCGGACAAAGCACCGGCAATCGCATGCGCTCGATTGTCATTCCGAACTGGAACGGCTTAGAGCTTCTGCGTGCGAATCTTCCGTCCGTTTTGCGCGCGGCTGCGGCAGTGCCGGGCACCGAAATTCTGGTCGTGGACAATGCCTCGACGGACGGCAGTGTTGATTTGATCAAGGCGAATATCCGGAGGTCAACGTTCTGCAGCTTCCGATGAACGAGGGCTTTGCCGGCGCTTGCAACCGGGGGGCACGAGCCGTCAAGAATGACATCGTTGTTTTCCTGAACAACGACATGCGGGTGGAAGAGAATTTCCTTCCGGCGCTGCTTGAGAATTCTCTGATCCTCTGCTCTTTGCCGCTTCCTCTCAGATCTTCTTCGCAGACAAGACGAGAGTGCGCGAAGAAACGGGCCTGACGGAAGTCTGGTGGCAGAAGGGCGCGTTGCATGTGGGGCACCGGAATGATCCGCTCGATCCAGACTGCATATCCGTGCGCATATCCGGGTGGCGGGTCGAGCGCTTTCGACCGGGCAAAGTTCCTGGAATTGGGCGGGTTTGATTCGCTCTTCCATCCCTTCTATTACGAAGACACGGACCTGGGTTTCCGAGCCTGGAAACGCGGCTGGAAGGTGCTCTATGAACCGCGCAGCATTGTTCATCACGAGCACAGAGGCACCATCGGCAAGAAGTTTTCACCCGATTACATCGAAAAGGTCGTTCGCGGCAACTCTCTTCTGTACTGCTGGAAGAATATTCACAGCTGGAGATTTTGAGCGCTCATCTGGGCGGTGTTTTCTCCAAGCGTTCAGCTCGCGACGGCAACCGATGCCGATGCCCTCGTCCGATGCGATCCGGCACAGGCTTCAAGAAACTGGCCAGCTCGTGCAATCGCGCTGGCGTGCTCACCGGGGCCGGAAAATAACCGACCAGGAGGCTTTCCGGCGGCCGCTGGGCGGGTATTTTCGTGACCGCTTTCTTCTGACAGAAAGAAAGCTCGCCCGATCGCCTGAACGTACTGCTTGTTTCTCCCTATCCCATCGAGCCCCCGACGCATGGTGGCGCGGTGTTCATGAAAGAGACGATCCGCGCTCTGCAATCGAGAGCGAATGTTCACGTGGTTTCTTTCGTCGATCACGAGGGGCAGTTGGAATCGCAGAAGGCTCTGCTTCCGGAGTGTCAGTCAGCTCAGTTCCTGGTGAGACCACATATCTCTCTTGCCGACCAATGGACACTGACTCCGAACGCGATTCGCGAGTTTGGAGTCCGGGACTTTGCCTGGGCGATACACCGCACGATCTTGCTGAAAAAGATCGACGTGGTGCAACTCGAATACACCACCATGGGGCAATACGCAGGTCAATACCGGAACATTCCTTGCATGCTGTTCGAGCACGATATTTCTGCGCAGTCACTTTGGCGTCGAATCAAGGCGGGAGATCGCGACTTCGACACGCTTCTCGAATACCTCCGCATGCGGCTCTACGAGCCGAAATTGTTGAAGCGGGTAGCCCGAGTACAAGTCTGCAGCAAAGACAACGCGAAATATCTGCGAACTCTGGCGAGCGGTCTCAAAGACCGGATTGATTGCGACATCAGGGCCACTATTGATGTGGGCGGATATGAGTGCGCTACAATGACCGCGAGAGCCCGATTCGCTGTTGTTTATCGGAAGTTTCCGTCATTCGCCGAACCTCGATGCGATCCGCTGGTTCATTGGAGAAGTATTTCCCACTTATTCTTAAAGAGCGTCCGCAAACCCTGCTTTACCTGGTTGGTTCGGATGCTCCTGAGGGATGGAATTGGCATCCGAGCGTTCGGCTGCTGGGTCTGTGCCGGACATCAAAGTCCCACTGCAGCGGTATTCCGTGTTTGTCTGCCCGATATTGAGTGGTTCCGGAATCAGGGTGAAGTTACTTGAGGCGTTCGCATCTGGCATACCGGTTGTTTCAACCAGTGTGGGCGCTGAAGGCCTGGCTTCGGAATCGGTGCCGGTCTGCGAAGTAGCCGATTCTCCGGCTGCTTTCGCCAAGGCCACTCTTCGGCTGTTGATCGACGAGAACCACGGCAGAGCACTGCGAAGAAGCCCGCCGCTTAGTGGAATCGCATCGCGACTCCCGGACGGCTGTGGCACGGCTGGAAGCTCTCTATCGGGACGAAGTCGGCCGGATGCGGGGAGCTCTCTCTAATTCATATATCTCGCCGGCAACTTAGTTTGGCGGCTGAGGACTAGTTGTGAAGACTTATATTGTTACTGGCGGATCCGGCTTTTTCGGATCCATCTTAAAAAAGCGGCTGCTCGAAAGCGGCAATAGTGTCGTCAATATCGATATCCATGAAGATGAGGACCGCCACCCGAATCTCGAATCGGTTCAAGCCGACATAGCCGATCGTGATCGGATGGCGGAGGTTTTCGGCCGGCATCGGGTCGACGGCGTGTTTCATGCTGCGGCAGAACTGGCTCATGCGGTGGAATGCGAGAAGATCACTGTGGAGAAGCAATGTCGTTGGAACGGAAGTGATTGCCGAGGCAACCCGCAAAGCCGCAGATACCATCATTGGTATTCACTTCTTCCAATTGCCTGTGGGGCAAAGCATTCTCACGCCCGGTGACTGAAAGTGACACGCCCCATCCTGTCGAGACGTACGGATTATCCAAGTGGGAAGGCGAGAAGATCCTCAGCCGCTACGCAAAAGACTTCAACGCCATCAGCATTCGATGTCCTACGATCATCGATTCCGGCAGACTGGGTCTACTGGCCATCCTCTTTGAGTTCATCAAGGAAGGCCGGCGGGTTTGGACCGTGGGGCAGGGAAGTAACCGATACCAATTCATCTACGCCCAAGATCTGGCCTCGGCCGCCATTGCGGCGATGTCTCACGGCGGTTCGGCGTTGTTCAACATTGGATCAGATAACGTCCAGTCCGTGCGCGAGATTTACCAGTACGTCATCGAGCGAGCAAACAGCTCGTCCAGGGTCGCCGCGCTGCCGAAGCGTGTACTCTAGCCGCCATGCGTATCGCTCATCAGCTTAAAATCTCTCCGCTTGGCCCGTATCATTACAAGATGATCGCGGAAGATTTCGTGTTCGACACGACCAAAATCAAGCAGGAACTCAACTGGGCGCCGACATTGACAAACGAAGAAATGCTGTGGCGAGCCTATAATTACTATTCGGCGAATCAGCAGGAGATCCAGAGCCGGACCAACGTGTCCGCTCACAAGCGGCAGGCCGCGATGGGAGTCATTCGCCTGCTTAAATGTCTCTCCTAGGCACCGCGGGAGCCAATCAAAACCAGGGCATCCGGGCCCGGAGGCTTAAAACGCTTTCAATCAAAGCCTCTCCTCTTACATCTTCCTTTTTGTCGCCGCTTGTAAGTTCGCGTTCTATATTGCCGATCCGTACCCTTCCTTTCACTTCGGCGACTCCGGCGCATACCTTGCAACGGCGCTCGTCAAATGGATACCGCCCGATCGTAGCTTCACGTATGGATTTCTGCTGCGGCCGCTGGTTCTGAATTCCACGCATTGGGCCCGGTTGTCGCTCTTCAGATTCTGCGTCCGGAGCGGCTAGCGTCATTCTCGGGATGCTGCTCCTTCGGTACTTCCGAGCTAAGCCGGTTTTAGCGATGAGTTTCGCCTGCCTGTGCGCCATTGAGCCCCTTCAACTCATGTCAGAGCGGTTCGTGATGACGGAGGCGTTTGCAACCTTCGGCTTTGCACTCTATCTGTGGGCAGCTCTGTCCTTCCTGCGAACTGGGCGATTATCAACTCTAATCGCCGTTCAAGTGCTGGGGGTCGTGCTGGTCAGCCTGCGTTACAGCTTTTTGCCGCTTGTTCTGATCCTGGCGATGACTCTTCCGATCTTGACGATTCAGAAGACGCGCGGTAAGCTGGAGACCGATCCTGGTTCGGCTTGCACTAGCGATTGTCGCCAGCCAGATGCTTTTGCTCGGCTACCGGCATTTGTATGGATTTCTAGAGCATACGAAGCCCGCCTATCTGTCGCGCGACGGCTATTTTCTCCTTGCCGACATGGCGCCGATCATAGTTCCCGAAGACTTCCCGGTTCCCGGCCAGCGTGCTGAGTTCTTTCAGAAGATCAGGATTCCTTTGAGGGATCCTAATAACCGGCCACTACAACGCTGGGCGGAAGGCGGTCTGTGCCATGCAATTCTGGAGCTGGCGAATCAGGACGAAGACCTGGCCAACTCCCTTGCGAGAAGAACGGCTCTCCGCGCAATGAGGAGACATCCGCTCGGCGTTGCTGCTGTCGGGCTCCGCACGTACCGCCAGTTCCTCAGCTACAAGAAATTGCGATGGGCTCTGCAGTTGAATCAGGGTCACTTTAACGGCCCCACTCAAAACGACATCAAAATGATTCGGCAATGGTTCGGGGTGGATGCACTCGACCGGAAATACGAATCGCTTACTAAGAGAGTGGCAGGGTGCCGCGGCGCCGTGGTGTTGGGTGATTGTGCTTGTCCCCTGGATCTATGCATGTGAGATGTTCTGGCATCGGAGCCGAGTGACGCGGCTGGATTGGGTTCTTCTCGTGGCTGCTGTATGCACGCTGGTGACTGCAATCGTGCCGGTCGAGAACCCAAACCCTCGCTATCTGGTTCCGCTGCCGTGGCTTTCCGTGCTGATCCTGGGCGTAATGGCAGCGCGTCTTCATCCGGTGAACTCGGATCCGGTTGTGTCGGTAGATCCACTAGGGACGATCTAAGCTCTTCTCGCCGTCTATGCAACGAAGTGCATAGCCGGTAATCAATGGGCGATCTAACAGGCGAACGCTCGAGCGTTGTCCTACGGAATTCTGCTGACGCGGTTTTTCATGACCGCTCAAACCTTGCCAAGTACGGCATCGAAACCAACCGTTATCACTCCGGTTCCATCCACGTCCGGACTCTTGCAGCCCAAGTCTGAGTTAGTTCCGACTCGAACGTATTCACTACCTGAGCTGGTCGATTTCGCTCAATCGCACAACCCGGAGACTCGCATCGCCTGGGAGCTTGCGAAGCAGAGGGCTGACCAGGCGGGCGTAGCGCAGGCTTCTCTTTACCCCACCGTGGCTGTTGCCGCGCTTGCGCAGCAGGACCGACATCGGGTTCTCTTCGGAAGCGCTTTTTACCAGCAGGATGTCACGGTCGTGGAGCCGACGCTGGAAGTCTACTACACGGTTCTCGATTTCGGCGCGCGGCGTGCCGGGATAGAAGTTGCGCGCGCAGGGACCTTAGCCGCTGAGCTCACATTCAACGACACGCATCGGAAATTGATTTACTCTGTCGCCTCTGGCTATTACCGCTTGAATAGCGCTCTCGCGCAGGCCGACGCTGCGCAGGCGACGCTTATGAACGCTCAAACTGTGCAGGCCGCTGTTGAGGAACGGTTGCGTAACGGGTTAGCGACATTGCCGGACGCCCTCGAAGCCAGAGCGGCAACCGCGCAAGCCTCGTATGAGCTGGAAACGGTTCGAGGGCTGGAGCGCCTCGCCCACGGACAACTCGCGGATTCACTCGGCATCCGGCCCACCACCGCGATCAAGATTCAGCCACTTGATACGAACGCAAACTCCGGCTCTTGGAGAGACGGCCGAAGCTTTCATTCAAAGCGAGCCATCTTACAACGTCCGGATCTGTTGGCGCAAGCGACTAGATTGCAAGCGGCCGATGCCGCTATCCGCTCGGCACGATCACAGTACTTCCCAAAGCTGACCTTTTCGGGTTCGACCGACGAGCAGTATCAGCGCGGGTCTCAGCCTCCATTGCCCGGTATCTCCGGGAATTGCACCATCCTGGTTTCTCAAGCTAAGCTCCACTTGGACCGTATTTGACGGCAGAGCCAGATATTACGAATTGGATCGAGCTCGTAGCGAGCGCCGGCAAGCCGAATCAGAATTGGAGGGCATGGCTGATCACGTCGCGCAAGAAGTCTGGGCGGCTTATTCGAATGTCCAAACCAGCCTTCACCGGCAGGAAGCCGCAAAGGTCCTGCTCACGGCCGCGGAACAGTCGTATGACGCCGCGCTTGAGGCTTACCGCCTCGGCGTCAAGAACTTCCTGGACGTTGTCGCTGCGCAACGCGCGCTGGCGCAAGCTCGAACGGCACAGGTACAGTCGGAAGCCGAGGTTCTTACCGATTTTGCACAGCTGGCGTTTGCGACGGGTGACTCGGTCGCCGCACCAGCAGGGGGAAGGCAACCGTGATGGGGAAGTGGCGCGAGTTGCTTCTGCTTATCCGCCATTGTCCTCATGGCTTCGACGGGCTGCGCTCGTGCACCGGCTCTTGATATTCTGGGTTCCTTTTTCCCGATCTGGATCTTTTGTGTGCTCATTGGGATATTCGACTACCGTGCTCACCCGGTGGCTGCTTCTGCGCTTCGGGACGGATCATGACTATGGTCCTCCTGTGCTGATTTACCCGAGCCTGACGATTTTCTTCGCGTGCCTGATCTGGCTCTTCTTTTTTCGTTGATTGACCATGGCGACCACTCTTACCCCTTCCCAAGCGTCGAATACTCGCAGACGGTGGATCGGAGCGCTTATCGTTGTTGCCGCTGTTGCGGTCGGCTGCTTCACGTTTTGGCAGACGAACGTTCACCCCCGGACCGATGACGCCTGGGTATTTGCCAACCTTATCGGTATCGCGCCTGAGGTTGATGGGCCACTGGTGAAACTGCATGTCAACGACAACCAACTCGTCAAGACAGGCGACGTACTCTTCGAGATTGAACCTGAGCCCTACCAATACGCTCTGCAGCGCGCGCTCTCTGAGCAAGAGTCGTTAGAGAAGCAGATTTATAACGAGAATCGTGTCATTGCCGGCCAACAAGCGGCTATCGAAGCGGCGCAGGCCACTGTGTTCACGTCCGAGGCACATATCTCGAGCGCGGAAGCAAACATTAACTCGGGGCGGGCGAACGTTTCTCACGCGCATGCGGGCATTTCGCGAGCCGAAGCCGAATATAAACTTGCCACGGATACTCTACACCGGCTCGAGCCGCTGCTTGCCCGGCAATTTGTCACAGCCGAAGACATAGACCGGGCAAGAACTCAACAGCAAACGGCAGGGGACGCCGTTCGCCAGGCGCGGTCTCAGTTGGACGTTGCCCAGGCGCAGCTCGCAGTCTGCTCTGGCCCAAAGGACTCAGGCGGGTTCCGGCCTTCGACAGAGTAATGCTCAACTGGCTCAGTCCCAGAGAAGTGTAACTACCGTGTTGCCATTGATTGCGCAACGGGAGGCGCGTGCAGCTGCGGTGCGACAGGCCCAGTACAATCTCAACCGTTGCCGTGTCGTGTCGCCGTTTGATGCGCGAGTGACTCAACTCACAATATCCGAAGGTGCTTATGCCCACATCGGTCAACGAGTATTCACTCTCATCGACGTACGCAGTTGGTGGGTTATCGGCAACTTCCGGGAATCACAGCTGAAATATATCCGCCCGGGTGACACTGCGGATCTCTATGTCATGTCAAAACCAAATCAGCGGTTCGCCGGAACGCGTCGAGAGCTTGGCTTTTGGGGTCAGCCCGCAAGAAACGGGTCTTGGCGGAAATCTTCCCCAAGTACAGCGCAGTTTAGCCTGGGTCCATCTTGCGACGAGATTCCCTGTTCGAGTTCGGGTAAATAATCCCGATCCTGATCTGTTTCGGATTGGCGAGTCCGGTTTCGTCATCGTTCGCGGCTCCAATCCCGTCGCGCACTAACTCCATGGCAACTGCTTACGCCCCATCGATAGGGGAATCTGAATTCACGGGACAGAAGATCTATCGATTCTTGAAGGCGGAGATGAAGCCGCATCCGGGAATGTACTCGACCTTGGCGCGGGTAGTCATAACGGTCGTTATAACCTTCCTGATTGTCGCTACGTTCCGGATGCCGTATGCAGCGATCAGCCTTTACAGTATCTTCACCGTTGACAGATCCAGCCGTCGTGCAGCGCTACTGCGGGCGTCCGAGAGTTTCGTTGCTATCACGATCGGCGTCGTGCTCGCATTCATCGGCGTGAAACTGTTCGCGGATTCACCGCCGCTGACGTTTGCCTATTATGCTTTTGAGCTATTTCTTGCGGCTTTCTTCATCCGTATTACGCGGCTTCCCGGGCCCGCAATGAATATGAGCATGGCGATTTACAGCGTGCACAATGCCTGGGAACGTCCGTACCCGGCCGCTCCTCATCTTGAGCAGACGCTGTGGGTGTGGCTGACACTGTGCCTGGGATTCGCAGTATCGGTGATTGTTGAACTGGCGTTCGTCCGCGAGGACCCGGTGAGTGAGATTGAGGCAGCACTCGCCGGTCGCATGCGGGCATTATCCAACTTTTTCAGAAGGTGCGGCAATGGCACGCTTGGCGAGTGAAGACGGCCAGCGCGAAGTGTTGTCGTATGCCAGCGTGGGAACGAGTTCCGTACGGCAGAGAATCAATGCTCTTCGCAACAGCGGTACGTCGCTTCGCATACCTCTTGCGACGCTAGCGACGTTCACCGCGTTGGTAGCCCGCCTGGTTGACGTCTCCGCGACAATTCAATGTCCGGCAGCCCTCCCCGAAGCGGACCGAAAAAGGCTGGCGGACCTGGCAGTCCAGTTAGATCGGATTTGCAATGCGCTTATTTCGTTCAACGTCTCCGGGCTCGGTCATTTTCAGCCTCCGACTCACACCATCGGACGCAATACCCTTCTTGCCGGAGTTAGAACGCACCGTGACGTCTGATGCCAACGGCATTTGACGCGTCGCACACGGAAGGCGATGAATTGCTGGAATCGCATGAAGAAGTGCCCATTTTCTTGCCGGATGCATTTACGAACAACGGCTATAAATTATTTGCGCTTAAAACGACTTGCGCGGCCATGCTGTGCTACGTCACTTACTCGGCCCTTGCCTGGCCCGGCATCAGCACGGCTGTCGTGACCTGCATGGTGACCGCATTGAACACCACGGGCGCAACCAAGCAGAAGCAGTTACTCCGACTTCTAGGCGCGACGGCGGGCGGCCTTGTTGCCATTGCTGCGCTGGTCTTTGTTCTACCAGAATTGGATTCAATCACGAGCGTCACACTGCTGGTTGCCGCGGTTTCAACATTCAGCGCCTGGTTTGTGCTTGCAAGCCAGCGCCTTTCGTATTTCGGCCTTCAAACAGCGCTCGCTTTCTATCTGGCATTTCTTCAGGACTACCGTGCTAGTACTCAACTCTCGGAAGCAAGGGACCGGGCGGTCGGTGTTCTGCTCGGTTTGTCGATGATGTGGCTGGTATTCGATAACTTGTGGCCCGTTTCGGCGCTCGAACACATGAAAGCCGGATTGGGGCGGAACCTGCAATTGCTCGCGGACATAATTACCGACTCTCGACAACCAGGAGCGCAACTCGGCAATTCGAACGATTCGCGCTCTTCGTGAAAGCCTTCAAAGTGGTTTCGCGGCAGTTCACGGACACGCTGACTCGATCTTGTTCGAGATCGGATCGCCCGAACCGGCGACAGCAATTACTATTACGAGACTCGGCCCTGCGAGTGCAAGCAACGCTTAGGACACTTTTCCTGATAGAAATCGCGATCTGCCAATACCGCACACAAGTTGTACCTGGGACTCGGCCGGTGCAAGTTCGTGAAGCACAACGAGATTTTCGACGAAGCACTGGCGGACCGTCTCCGCGAAATTGCTGTAGCCGTTGAAAGGATGAGTCCCTTCCCAAAAGAACCAGACTTGCGGGCATCTTACGAACGCTTTGAGGGCGTATAGAAGACTGGGCCCAGACACTCGACGATCGCTGGCTGCTATCCAGAGTTGCCGGATTAAAGGCATTATTGAGCGAGGCCGCCAATCTGGTGGACGGCCTCACTCAACATTCCTCGTGGCGCTGAAATGTAGGATTTCGCGAACTACGCGCCTTCCGAACCATAAAGCTTCACTAGTTTGTTATAAAGGCCCAAGATTAAGAACGTGGGCGCCCATTGGCCTACAAACAGCGACGCGTGATCTTTTCGGCTGAACTTAAAAGCCAGCGAAGCGGCAATGGAGCCGAAAGCAGCCCACAAGAAAACATCCGAAGGCAGCTTTGCTGTTTGCTGCTCGATGCTTCGCGCAATTGGGCCCTCTCGATGCTGCTTGCGTGGTTCAGTTTCAGGATCGGTATTCAAGAAGATTCTCGGCCAAGGTGATGGTTTCCTTTCACAACTGTGGGATCGAAACGATGTTTCTGACGCTGATGATTTGTTGCGTCGCAAGGTTTGATTAACAGCGACCGCAGTGAAGGACAAAATATTTTTCAGTGCAACTAGAACTCTTGTCCTTATGCTGCGTTCTCGCTTATAGGACAAAGTACGGGGTCGGTTTCCTTGATCAAGCCTAACCAGCATCGACGTCCACAGTACGAGGAAGTAACTATGAATCAATTTACTCGTTTTGCGTGCCTGGGCTGTCTTGGGATCGCAGGTTTCGCACAAAGTCCCCAGGCCGCCGGAGGAACCTCGGCATCAGTTCCCGGCCCTGATAAGAAGTTCGCTATGATGGTGGCGCAAACTGACCTGGCGGAGATCGAGGTCGGCAACATGGCCCTTCAGAAGAGCACGGACCCGCAAGTGAAGCAAATTGCTCAGAAGCTAGTGGATGACCACACGAAAACTTCGACAGCAATGAAAGAGATTGCGACGAAGAAGGGCATGACCGTGCCTACCGAAACGGATGCCAAACACAAGGCGCTTGCAACGAAACTGCAAGGGGAGAGCGGGAAGGATTTCGATAAGGACTTCCTGGATGCCAACAGCAAAGATCACCACAAAGTGGTTCAAGCATTCGAAAAGGAATCCTCGGACGGGAAAGATCCTGACATCAAACAGTTCGCCACTCAGTTCCTGCCAGCGATAAAAGAACACACGACGATGATTGATCAGGCGAAGGGTCAATCGGGTGGTGGAACGCAGTAGTAGCTCTCTGTCCAGTTCTCATTTATGTTCCAAAGGAGCACCCACCGGTGCTCCTTTTTTGCAGGGCCACGGAACGTGTCTGGTTCCGCATGATTGTGGCAACAGTAAGTTTAGTAATCAGGACCGATTTGATCCAAGATAGGTAATTATCGGAGGTATACAGAAGAAATGCTTCTCGTCTTACGGGAGAGGCAATTACTTCATGTACTATTTAGATCCGAGACTTCAATATCCTGTCCGTGTCGATAAGCCGAATCCACTCTTCGCAAAGATGTTGCAACAAGCTATCGGCGGCGTAGAAGGTGAAATTCGAGTCTGTCTTCAGTACTTCTTCCAAGGCTGGGGATCGCGTGGCCCGAAGAAATACCGAGACATGCTGCTTCAGACGGCAACGGAGGAGATCGGCCACATAGAGATGCTGGCTACCGCTGTCGCTCTGAACTTAGAGGGTGCTCCCGTTTCGATGCAAGAAGCCGCCGCGCAGGATGGCCTTGTTCACGCGATTCTCGGCGGAATGAACCCTCGCCATTTCCTATCTGCCGGCTTAGCAGCAACACCCGAGGATTCGAATGGCGTACCCTTCAACGCCTCGCACGTGTATGCAAGCGGTAACATCGCCGGCGACATGCTGGCCAACGCGACTGCCGAAGCGACCGGACGGGCGCTCGCGTGCCGTTTGTACGACATGACCGACGACCCTGGCATGAAGGACATGCTTTCGTTCCTTATCGCGCGCGATACTATGCATCAGCAGCAATGGCTTGCCGTAATTGAGGAGCTTGGGGGATTTACGGAGCAACTTCCCGTCCCGAACACCTTTCCTCAATCGCAGGAAAACCAGACGTTCAGCTATGCATTTTTCACCTCTCAGGTGGACGGTAGCATTCCGCCCACTCTTGAGGATGCACGATTTGCAACGGGCGTATCTCTCGACGGCAAGGGCCAGTTCTCGGTGTTCCCCAACAAGCCCATGGGCCAAGAGCCTCAACTCGCTCCAGGGCCGAAATCTGCTTACGCTCAGAAAGAGCAGCAGTTAGGATTGCTGAATAAGCTGAAACGAAGCGTCGTTGGTTAGAAGTAATTCAGTGCGGCGTTAACGCATGCGCCAGCAATTGCTAACGTTGGTCTCAGGGGGCATTGCGACGGTGTTCTCAGGCGCGCTTTGTCCCCTGATCTTGCAAGAAGAAACAGTACAGGAAAAGTGGTTTATGACGACTTCAATATTCTGCGGCTCGCATTACCACCGGAGAGGCGAAGCTCTGCAGACTTGGATTGGGACTAGAACAGGGGAGAGCTTGCCGCTAGACGCGTCGCTGTTCGGGAGGCTGAGATTTGAGGGTGCTTCAGCTCTTGTCCATATGCAAACACATTCCTGCCAAAGCTCTTGGAACGAATGATCAGTCCTTCACACAGGGCCGACGGAAACGGAAATGGGCGTGGTTTTCATCCCGCTTACCCTCACCTGGGCGGGTTTGAAAGCACCTACATCTTCGGAACCGGGCAAGATATTTTAGGAACAACCCGCCACATCGATCAGTGGCGAGACGATCTCTATCTGCTCCTTGAATCCGGGATCACCAAGACCCGATATTCAATTCCGTGGCACAGAATTGAGAAAACGCGAGGGACGTTCGATTGGAGCTGGATCGACGGGCCGATGCAGTTTATGCGCGACGCTCGCCTTGAGCCGATCGTTGATCCTTTGCATCACACCTCTTTCCCCGATTGGCTCGAGGGTGGCTTCCTTCATCCCGAGTTTGTACAACTCTACTCGCGCTTCATCGATGCGATTTCGGATCGCTACGATTGGGTCCGCGATTACACAGTTGTAAACGAACCATTACCGACGACCTTGTTTTGCTCGTATACGGGCATGTGGTATCCGCACCTTGCCTCTAACTGGGACTTTGTGGCAATGACCTTACAAATGGCACGCTGCATCTCCGCTTGCATAGCGCTTCTCAGGGGAAAGAATCGTCAGGCTGCGCATTGTCCACGTGGATACGGCGGAGCACCACCGCTCCACAGACAAGGCATCTCAACAGTGGGTCGAATTCGTCAACGAGCGACGTTTTCTCATGCTCGATCTCGTGCTTGGACGAGTAAGCGCCAACCATCCGTTACATGCGTACCTGAAGCACAACGGGGCATCAGACGAGGCCCTTCACTGGTTTCAAGATCATCCGGAGACCATAGACCTGCTCGGCCTCGATTACTACCTCCACTCGGAGATGGAATGGTTTTGGTCGAATGAACAGCAGCGGACCGATATACATCCCTATAACGAGCAGCCACGCGGTTTCGCGGCGATTGCCGAAGACTACGTCGACAGGTACAGAAAGCCGATACTGCTCTCCGAGACAAACATAAGGGGAACGGTAGCGGAACGAGTTGGGTGGCTCAAGTTTATGGAGGAACAATGCGAAGAACTCGTCCGAAAGGGAGTGGATTTTCGCGAGTTCTGCTGGTATCCGACGATCGATTCTACGGATTGGGCAAACGCCTGTACGAGATGCACGAGCGTAGTAGATCCTCAAGGCATCTGGTGGCTAGATGCCGACCGCGCAACTAGGCACGAATCCGAGCTTTCTCGCGTGTATGCGGCCTTAGCGAAGGGACTGATCACATCGAAGGATATTCGCCCTTACACCTTCAGCGGTGACTTGAATCGGCGGATGCGTGGCTACAAGCGGCTGATGAATTGGGATGCAGGTTCCCGGCCCTCTGCTGACCGCAAGGACGATCCGAGCAAGACTCTACGCTAAGATCCGATCCATGTTCAGTCTGGATGGCAAGTTGGCTCTGATCACCGGATCGAGTGCGGGTATTGGCTTTGCACTGGCAGAGGCGTTAGCCGGCGCAGGCGCGGAAATCATCCTGAACGGCCGGTATCCAGACAAGCTTGGGATCGTCGCGGCCGAACTGCGAGCGAAAGGACACGTAGTACATCCCGTAGCATTTGACGTTACTAATCCCGAAGCTGTGGAAGCGGCGATTGCCCGGGTGGAATCGACCATCGGTCCCATCCACATCCTCGTCAATAATGCGGGAATGCAATACCGCTCGCCGCTTCGAAGACATGCCGGACGAGAAATGGCACGCCATCATGCGTTTGAACGTTGATAGTGTCTTCTACGTCAGCAAGGCCGTGGCGCGGCGGATGATTGAGCGTCGCGGAGGCAAGATCATCAACGTCTGTTCCGTTCAGAGTGAACTCGGCCGACCTGGAATTGCGCCGTACACTGCCAGCAAAGGCGCATTGAAGATGCTGACCAAAGGCATGGCAATTGATTGGGGCCGATACGGGATCAATGTGAACGGGCTTGGCCCCGGCTACTTCAAGACGCAACTCACAGAAGCTCTTGTGAAGGATGAGAAATTCACCAGTTGGCTCACGTCGCGCACTCCGTGCGGCCGGTGGGGAGAGGTCTCGGAGTTGGGTGGCGCCGTGGTTTTCCTCGCTTCGGATGCGGCGAGTTTCGTGAACGGCCATATTCTCTACGTGGACGGTGGCGTTACGGCAACTCTGTAATTTCAAGGCCGAAAGCAAACGGTGAGAGTACGTACAATAAGGCCGTGCGCCACTCTTCCGTTGCCTTAAATCTGATCTTCGGGTTGCTCCTGACCCCGGTTCTCGGCCCCTCTCAGAACCTTCCCTCGAATTCGTGGGCCGTAACCGCTCAAAGCCGCTACCAGATCACACCGAACGTAACGTACCTGGTTGCGAACGGCTACGACGCCAAGCTGGACATCTACGCACGCAAGGACCTCACGGGAGCACAGCCGACTTTGTTTTATATACACGGTGGAGGTTGGACGGGAGGTACGAAGGAGGCTGCGTTCATGGCCGTGATGCCATGGCTCGAGATGGGATGGGCAGTTGTGAACGTGGAATACAGGCTGGCGAAGATATCTCACGCTCCGGCGGCGGTGGAGGATTGCCTGTGCGCTCTGAGGTGGGTTGTTGGCCATGCCTCGGAATACCGTCTCGACCCTTCGCGGATTGTCGCGTCCGGTGACTCGGCCGGGGGGCATCTTGCGCTGATGACCGGATTCACGCCGGATAACGCCGGATTAGACCGTGAGTGTCCACCGAACGACCCCAAGATCGGGCTTCCCAAAGTAGCGGCAGTTGTGAATTGGTACGGCATTACGGATGTGGTTGACCTGCTCGATGGGCCCAATCGCAAGACTTATGCTGTGACTTGGCTCGGCAGCGCTCCCGACCGCGAAGAAATTGCCCGGCGCGTGTCACCCCTCACTTATGTTCGATCCGGTCTGCCTCCTGTGCTCTCCATTCAGGGCGATGCGGACCCAACGGTGCCTTACACCCACTCGCTACGGCTCCAGGAAGCTTTAAAGAAGGCCGGCGTCGATCACGAGCTAATCACCATACCGGGAGGAAAGCATGGAAATTTCAAGCCAGAAGAACGGATCCGCATCTACGACGGGATCCGAGCGTTTCTCGATCGGCACGGGTTGCCGACGCACGTGCAGTAGCGCGCGGTAACCCGGGCATCAATGTTTGGCCGTAGCGAACTGGCTTCCTTCTGACCAGTGGGGCCGTTCGGGTGCGTTCGCGACTTCCTTCACCAGGGCCGCATAGAACGCATTAAACTTGGCTGCCGCTTCCGGAACCCAGGGCTGCTGTAAGTCGTCTGCCGGGCTATGGTATCGCTCAGCGTACCAGCCGCGGTAGGTTCTCTCGGCCGCGCTGCCTTTCTCGTATCCAAATACGAAATTCACGGCCGGCACTCCGACCTGCATGAAGCTGAAATGATCCGAACGTCTCAACAGGTTCCGTTCCGGTTCGGGATCTTCCTGGATCTTGATATCCATCGGTCCCGCCACGGTCCGGACTGCATCACCGAGCGTGGATTCCTTGAGAGCGAGAACCGTTAGCGTTTTCAAGGGGAAGATTGGCCGCAGCTGGTCTAAGTTAAGATCGGCGACGAGCTGAGCTTCAGGAATCGTGGGGTGGGCCGCGAAGTAACGTGAGCCCAGCAGCCCTTTCTCCTCGCCCGTGACAATGCAAAAAAGGAGCGACCGCTTCAATGCCGGGCCGCTTGCATGAAGAGTCTGGGCCAGATCCATCAAGAGCGCAACGTAGGCTGCGTCATCGAATGCGCCGTTGTAGATCGAGTCTCCGTGTCGCGCTTCACCCAATCCATATCCGTCCAGATGGGCCGACAAAACAACGTACTCGTTGCGAAGAGTAGGATCAGAGCCCGGCAAGACGCCAAGCACGTTGTCGGACGAAAAGTCTTTCTCCGCCACGGTGAGATCGGCCTCCATTGTGCCGGTCAGAGCGAAGTTCGGCAGAGATTCATTCTTCTCCGCTTTTGTTTTTAGTTCGGCAAGAGTATGCCCGGAGCCCGTGAACAGCACCTCCGCTTCAGCAGGGTTGAACCGGAGTGCGACCGAGGTTTCCGACGAAGCGGCGCTGCGGCCGTTCGCGCCTCCATCCCGCAATGAGACCAGTGCAGCATACGGAACTGGCCAAATGGGTGGTTCCGGTCCGGCAAGACTGTCGATGGTGATGATTGCGGCTGCGCCATCCGGAAGTTTGGCGGGCGTCGGTGCTCCAGGCTTTCTGATCCTTGGTGCGCCCAACCTTACGATAACGGCGCCGGCTACGCTTTGGGCTTGGGTCGTTGCCGCGTCTCCCACGAAATACAGCGGTCCGGCGATATGTTTCGGCAGGTTAGGACGGACCGCGATTGTGACTTGACGAAACCAATCGAGCTTCGTTGGGCCCTGCGGACGCATGAGGCGGATCGGCGACGCTTCGGGCTGTAGTTTCAACGAATGTAATGGGACCGGTTGCTTGAAACCATTCGTTCCCGCCGGTGAAAGACCGGCCTTCGTGAACTGTCCGATGACAAAATTCTCTGCCTGTTCGTATCCTGGCGAGCCGGTGTCTCGTCCTTCCATCTTGTCGTTCGCCAGCGCCTCCGTGTAGGACCACCAGCGTTTAGTAGCCGCGTTCGGCTCAGTTGCGAAGAGGCCGGAAGACAGCAGCAAGAACGTTGTAACCAGCTTGATCATTCGGCTTATGCTACAACGCCGAACGCAGCTTATGCTTGACTATTCAGAAAGGAACCTATTGTTGATGGAGCAAGTCTTCTCGTGTCCGCTTCCAGAGTTTCGCCGCGCCCGGGTAGCGGTGAGTTGGCTTCTGGCTGTCATTGCCATTGCCGCTCCCATAAAGGCGGAGAAGCGAGGAATGACGCTGCTGGACGTGATCAACATGCCCCAGTTGGTCGATCCCCAGATATCGCCCGACGGAAAGCAGATCCTGTTCGTTGAGTCGCGACCCAACTGGAAGGCGAACCGGCGCATCCAGCATATCTGGCGCGTCAACGTCGACGGTTCCGGATTGACGCAGATGACCGATGGCGTCGACGGCGAAAACACGCCGCTATGGTCGCCCGACGGCAAAATCGATCGCGTTCCTTGCAAAACGAGGAACGGAGCCGGAGGCAGTGGTTCAGCTGCATCTCATGCCTGCAGGCGGCGGCGAAGGCCGACCCCTTACGACCCACGCGACGGCGGTAACGAATCCGGTCTGGGCGCCTGACGGCACAAGTCTCTACTTCCGCTCCTTCGATGCAAAACCTGATGAGCAGAAGAAAAGAGAAAAGCTGAGAGACGATGTGATCCGCTTCGACGAGGACTACCAGCAAATGCATCTATGGAATATCGGGGTGGCAAAAGGAAGCGAGCGACGGCTTACCCGGGGCGACTTCTCCGTCATGGGGTACGAACTATCGCGAGAAGGCAGCGAAATCGCCGAAATCCGTGCGCCTTCACCGCTGATCGAGGATAGTGACCGTGGGGAAGTATGGGTGACGGATCTGAACGGCACAAACGCTCATCAAATCACGAAGAACAACGTGCCCGAGAGCGGCCCGAGCCTGTCCCCCGACGGCTCGCAGGTCATGTTTTTGTCTCAAGCGAACGCAACGTTCGATACCTATTACAACCGAAAGATCTTTCTTGCGCCCGCCCACGGCGGCGCCGCACGTGTGCTCATGCCTGAATTGCCCTATGAAGTCGAGCGCGCGCAATGGTCGAACGACGGCAAGTCTATCTACTTCCTCGCAAACATGGGCGTTCACGCGGAATTATTCAAAGTGAACGTGCAATCCTCCAAACCAGAACAGATAACTCAGGGCAAACACTCGCTGAACGGCTGGACGATGTCGACGACAGCCAAGGCGCACGTTTATACCGCAAGCGAGCCCATGATTCCGGGCGAGATTTGGGTGAGCGGAACGGAGGGGGACACCGCACCACGCAAGGTCACCTCACTTTGTGACTACCTGGACCGCGACTTCAAGCTGCCGAAGGAAGAGAAACTGACGTGGAAAGGAGCAGATGGCGCTACTGTTGAAGGTCTGCTCTATTACCCGGTCGATTACCAGCCGGGCAAGCGCTACGCGTTAGCAGTGCAAACCCACGGAGGTCCGCAGGCGTCCGACAAGTTTGGAGTAGGGGGATCGCAGAACTACGTGGCAGTTCTGACCGCAATGGGTTACGCGGTGCTCCAGCCGAACTACCGCGGCAGCACAGGCTATGGCGATGATTTTCTGCGCGACATGGTAGGCCACTACTTCAAGAACGCTCACCTGGATGTGCTTGCCGGAGTGGATGCACTGGTGGCCGCCGGAATAGCCGACCCGGACCGGATGGTGAAGATGGGATGGAGCGGTGGCGGACACATGACCAACAAAATCATCACGGTGACGGAACGGTTCAAAGCAGCTTCGGCGGGCGCCGGTGCGGCAGACTGGGTGTCGATGTATGCCCAAAGTGATGTGCGAACGTACCGAACTCCATGGTTTGGAGCCAGTCCATGGGGCAAAGACGCTCCGATCAATGTTTACTGGGAAAATTCGCCTCTGAAAGATGTCTGGAAAGTGAAAACGCCTACGATATTTCTGGTCGGCCAGAACGACGTACGCGTGCCTCAACCCCAATCGGTCGAGATGTATAGGGCCTTAAAGAGCAATGGCGTTCCTACCCATTTGTACGTCGCTCCCAGGGAACCCCACGGATGGACGGAACTGCGTCACGTGCTGTTCAAGATGAACGTCGAACTGGCGTGGTTCGAGAAATATGCGACCAACAGGGATTACAAATGGGAGACTGCGCCTTCAGAAGCCTTGAATCCCTGAGCGCTCCCGGAATGATTGCGTTCGAAATTGTCTGACGAGCGGTCCAAACGTCACGACCAGAAACAATTACCATGGAAGTAGGCAGGAACGACAAGGAGCCCTCATGAAACAGACATTGCTTGAGCAACTTCGCGGGATGACCAAGGTTGTAGCGGACACCGGCGATTTTGACTCGATCCTGAAATTCAAGCCGCAGGACAGCACGACCAATCCTTCGCTCATCACTGCGGCCGCGCAGATGCCGAACTATCGCTCCATCGTCGATGACGTTTTGAAGCAAGCCAAAGATGAGCTGGGCGAGAAGTCGAATGATAAAGATGTAGCGAATCTCGCCTTCAAACGCCTCGCCGTAGCGTTCGGCAAGAAGATTCTGGAAGTGATCCCCGGACGTGTGTCCACGGAAGTTGATGCCCGGCTTTCCTATGACGGGGAAGCCACGATGCAACAGGCGCGGGAGATCATCAAACAGTACGACGAAGCCGGCATTTCCCGGGACCGCGTACTAATCAAGATTGCTTCCACCTGGGAAGGTATTCAGGCCGCCGGCCAACTTGAGAAGGAAGGCATTCACTGCAACCTGACCCTTCTTTTCGGGATGCATCAGGCGATTGCGTGTGCAGAAGCGAAGGTCACGCTGATTTCTCCGTTTGTCGGCCGCATTCTCGACTGGTACAAGAAAGAAACCGGCAAGGACTATCAGGGTGCCGAAGACCCCGGCGTCGAGTCAGTGACCAAGATCTACAACTACTACAAGAAATTCGATTACAAGACGGTCGTCATGGGCGCGAGCTTCCGAAATCTCGACGAGATCAAGATGCTTGCGGGCTGCGATCTTCTGACGATCTCGCCGAAACTGCTGGGAGAACTCGACTCGGCAGAAGGCGAACTAAAGCGTATGCTCGATCCCGTGAAGGCCAGCTCCATGGACATCGAACGCGTACACATGGACAAGGAGACGTTCGAGCGCATGCACAAAGAAGATCGCATGGCGCACGACAAACTGAAAGAGGGCATCGAAGGCTTCAGCAAGTCTCTCGGAGAACTGGAACAGATGCTAGCGAACCGGCTCTCTGAGCTGCGGGCAAATACCGAACCGGAGCTCGCAGCCCGGTAAGGCCATAGTCAGGCGGAGCGGGTCAATCCTGCTCCGTCCTGCCACTAACTGTGGCTGGCGTGCTCCAGAGGGCTATGCTCAATGTGGTTCGCCGAGAAGTACAGATCAACCACCCGCTCCGGCTTACCGTCCACAACCACTTTGCCGCCGTCGAGGTAGATTGCGCGATCACAATGATCTACCACCTGCTGCATGCTGTGCGTGACAAACAGGATCGTCTTTCCTGATCGTCGAAACCGCTCGATGCGCTCAAAGCACTTGCGCTGGAACGGTTCGTCCCCGACGGCCAGGATTTCGTCGACAACAAGAATGTCGGGGTCCACTTCGGTCGCGACCGCAAACGCGAGTCGCATGTACATTCCCGATGAGTACTGCTTCACCGGTGCATCGATGAAGTCGCCGATCTCTGCGAATTCGAGGATACTGGCTTCGCGGTACTGCATCTCGCGTTTCGAGAATCCCATCAGGAGCCCGTTCATAAGCACGTTTTCGCGGCCCGTCAACTCACCGTGAAAGCCCGCCCCCAGTTCAATAAGGGGAGCCAAAGTGCCTTTCACCTCAACGGAGCCGAAGGTCGGTTTATAAACGCCCGCGACGACTTTGAGCAGGGTACTCTTTCCAGATCCGTTCCGTCCCACAATCCCGAGCATTTCTCCTTGGTGCACGTCGAACGTGACGTTTTGAAGAGCATCGAAATCATGGTATTGAGCGTTATGCCGGAACGCCTTGGCAAACAGTTCCCGAATGCTATCGGGGCGCTCTTGGATGAGGCGGAAGCGCTGCGTTACGTTCTGAACTCTGATGGCAGGTGAACTCATGAGCGCTCAGACGTAAAACACAAACCTGTCTTGGAACTTCCGGAAGATAGCGAAGCCAATGAACAAAGACGCGAGCCCACATGCGAACGAAGCAATAACTGATTGTGCAGTAGGCAGCATGCCGTAGTAAACACTCAGTCGGAAGCCGTTCAACACAAAGATCAGCGGATTGAGCTTGAAGAGCCACCGGTATCTTGCCGGAAAAGCATCGATCGAATACAGAACCGGCGTCACGTAAAACCACACCTGAAGCACTATCTGCAGGATGTGCGCGACGTCACGGTAAAACACATTCACGGTGGCGAAGAAGAACGTTGCCCCAATCGTGAATAGCGTGAGCGCGAGCAAAGGAATCGGGAAGAAAGAGCCAGGTCAGGTACAGCGAATGCTGAAGAATCAACACGATCAGGACAAGCGGGATCAGAGACAGGAACAGGTTGATCATGTTTGACGCGACCGCCGCCATCGGAAAAACCGACTTCGCTACCCGAACTTTTTTGATCAGGTCCGCATTACCAACGATCGATTCGGCGGCGTACGCGAGCGACTGCGAGAAGAAGGTCCAAGGCAGCAGAACGCTAAGCAGAAAGATCGCGTAGTGGGGGATGTTCGCTCCCATGAGGCTGGAGAAAACAACGGTTAGAACCAGCATCAGGAGCAGCGGATTCAGCAAAGCCCACAAGAAGCCGAGAACGGACCTTTTGTAACGGATCTTTAGCTCTTTTAACGCAAGAGCCCAGATCAGTTCCCGGTATTTGATGGAATCTCTTACGAGCTCAATCATCGATAAGGAAGTTGACACGAACAGGGTCCAGCGGCCCAAGCAGGACCGGCTGTACTCAGGATTATTGTAGCTGGGAGCAGGAATGACTACTGTGTAGCGACCTGCTGTCGATGGATGGCAGATTGTTTCTCGTCGTGACGGCGGTCGCGGTCTTCCGCTTCTTTGAAGTGTCGTTCACGCTCAGCGACGAGTTCGTCGTAAGCAGGGATTTGTTCCGGATTGAGGATCGACTTAACCCGCTTCACCTGCTCTTCTTTCACGCTTGCCACAGACGGGCGGTATTGCTCTCGAACGGCTCGCGTTTTTGCTTTCGTCTCATCCAGAATGACCTGCAATTGGGCGACTTGCTTCGGCGTAAGCTTCAGCTTGTTCTGCATTTCCGAAACATAACGCTGCCGGAAATCTTCGGCGCTCCTTGCCAAGACGACGGACGACGCGTAGTAGCGGTGCCCCAACGCTCCAATCGCCACGCCGCACGCAAATAACAGGATTGCAAAGGTCAGGGCTGTCCATTGGCTGCGCTTCATACCGTGCTGTCCGTCACTTCAGTGGAGACGAGGTCATACCATCCGGAACGGGGTTGGTATGAATGGCCTCCGTGTAATACGTCTGCTCAGCCGAACTCTCGGCCAGAATAGCGTCGGTGTAACTCGCCATCGACCTGTGGGGTAGATGACAGATTGAGAACTACCAGCAGAAGGCAAAGAGCTGCCGAAGCGGTCAGCGCTCCCCGTCCGAAACGGACGAACGTGAACCAGAAGCTGTGACGCGCTTCAATCTTCTGCCACAACGTAGGCATGAAGTTCGGTCCCGCCTCGACATCAGGGCATGCCAGGCGGTAACGGTGGAAGAGTTCGTCCAGACTGCGTTCGTCGCTCGCCTCAATCCGTTCGTCTGAATTCATCGGGTACTCCTCCTTCCTTGTCCTTGTGTCGCATCTGTTTACCCCTCCTACAACGTTCCGCTCGCCAGCGCAGTTTTGTGCGCCTTCAGCACCCTTTGCCGGGCCCTGAAGAGTCGAACTTTCAGCGCATTTTCGTTGATATTGTAAATGCGCTCCAGTTCTTTGAGCGATAACCCTTCCACTTCTTTCAGCGTCAAGAGCAGGCGATCTTCCTCGGAAACATGACGAAGCAGCGAGTCCATAAACTCGCGCACCTGACCTTTTTGACGGTCATCGTCTTCCCGACGGCTGCCGGCCATTGAGTCTGCCAGCATGACCTGTTGCTCGCTGAGATCAGCCATTCGGGATTCGTTTCGTCGTTTCGCCCGTCTCAGATAATCATAAGCTGCGTTCACCGTCAACCTGTATAACCACGGCTCGAATACTTCGGCCGTCCGAAGTTGCTCAAACGAGTAGTACAATCTGACGAACACTTCTTGAGCGACGTCCTCTACGTCTTCCGGCCGTCCGATCAGGCGGGAAATGGTTCCGAGAATGCGCCTCCGATACGCTAAAACTACTTGATTAAACGCAGAAGAATCTCCTCCTCGCGCTTTCTCAATTAAGTCTTGCTCGACAAGCATTCCGGATCAGGCTTGCCGGATGCCTAAAATTCCTTCTGAAGCTACGGCGATCCAGCAACTTGTTAGGTTACAAACCTTAAACCGAATTTCCAAATCGAGGCTCCGTTCCGCAAACGAGGTACTTACTCGCCCCGAGCCTCTCCGCCGCCCTTTGGAGGGCCAATTTCAGTGCGTCCCTCGCTTGAGCCGAGCTGCCGGGACCGGGAGCGCCCGGTTAGCAGCTCAACCTGGACACGGAGTTTGCTTGGAAGCTTAGAAATAAAGGCGGTTAACAGCCGGTACTGCCACCCGGGAATGACAAAAAGCTGGCCCCGAGCCAGTCCTTGCAGAGAGGCATCGACTACGTCGCCAGCCCGCATCCAGAACCGGCGAGGAGCCATCCGGAGCCGGTCCACACCCATCACGTCGTGGAACTCTGAATAGGTGAAACCGGGGCACAGTGCCTGAACCACGACGTTCGAGCCCACACTCTTCAATTCGAGATAGAGTCCCTCAGTGAAGACTTTCATCCAGCTCTTAGTCGCGCTGTAGCTGACCGAACCAACATTGCTGACGAATGCGGCGACGGAGGCAACATTGATGATCGCTCCCCGGTCTTTCGCGACCATGTTCTGCAATGCCGCATGGGTAAGACGAAGCGTCGCGATGACGTGGACCCGGTACATCCTTTCTTCCCACTCATACGCTTTCTCCCAAAACCGTCCCTTGCTCCCGAATCCCGCATTGTTGACCAGCAGCACCAGGTTGGGTTCGTCTGTGATGGCCTTTGCAGCCGTTTCGAGACCATCTTCGGAGGATAGGTCCGCTTCCACCACCTGTGATTTACAGCCGAAAGATCCCTCAAACTCTTTCGCGAGTGCCTCCAGTCGATCACGCCGGCGCGCGATCAGGATGAGGTCGTGCTCAGGTGCCAGTTTCCGCGCAAAAACTTCGCCGATCCCGCTCGAAGCGCCTGTGATTGCTACAACCGATTTGGCCATATTCTGTTTCCCCTAAAGCGAGCGGAACGACGGTCGCAACTCTGAGGGTACACTCCGCAATTCCGCTTTTGATCTCATTCCGTCGTCGTGTCCATCCAGTGTCGCGCAATCACGATGACAACCTCTAATCCGGTCACTTTGGAAATCAACCATTCCAGTTGCCTGTTCCACTTCATACGGGGTTGTTTCAAGTGAAGTCACCGATCGACTTTGCGCGAGATCGAAGATCTCTGTACACGTTTCCCGGCATCCGCCCAAGCCGCGCGACGCCTTCACTCCGGACCGTTCGCGCGGAGGCTAGGAAAGTGCGGATCTTGATACAGTAAAGCTGACTATCGGAGGAGCATCCGACACTAAATGCCGTCCACCACTCTCGAGGAAACCAAAGGGCAGAGCGGCCTCGAATCAGCCGTGCCATCCGACCAACTTCGGAAGGTCGTAGAAGAAGAATTTCAGAAGACCCGCATCATCGATATGCACACCCACCTGTTCATGCCATCGCTGGGCAAGTTGGGCTTGTGGGGTATCGACGAATTGATCACGTACCACTACCTGGAAGCCGAGCTTTTTCGGTTCTCTGCGGTCAAGCCCGACCAATACTGGAAGCTTTCGAAACAGGAGCAAGCGGACCTCATCTGGCGAACGCTATTCCTCGAAAACTCTCCGGTTTCTGAGGCGACCCGGGGCGTCGTTGCCGTGATGAATGCCTTTGGCTTCGATACGCGAGCGAAGGATCTCACCGAAGCCAGGCAGTTCTTCAACAGTCAGAAAATCGAATCGCACATCCCCAAAGTTTTCGAACTGGCGGGCATCTCTGCCGTGGTCATGACGAATGACCCTCTGGACCCGCAAGAGGCCCCGCTTATGGGAGAACAATCCAGCCTCGGACAAGCAGTTTCACGCCGTTTTGCGGCTCGACCGCGTGCTCAACAAGTGGGCTGATAACTGGCAAACTTTGGCCAGCCAAGGCTACAAGGTCAGCGGCGATTTGAGCGGCAACACGATCTCGGAAGTACGCCGCTTCCTTTCCGATTGGTGCGATCGCATGCGCCCGGTGTATATGGCTTGCTCCCTGCCGGACACCTTCCTGTTTCCGGAGGACAGTGCACGCAGCCGTCTGCTGGCCGAAGCCGTTTTGCCAACCGGGCGAGAGCGGAAGATCCCGCTTTCCGTCATGATCGGGGTTCGCTACCAGGTGAATCCGGCTATCAAGTTGGCTGGCGACGGAGTGGGCAAAACAGATCTGCGGGCCGTTGAGCATCTTTGTGTCCAGTTCCCCGACAATCGATTCTTAATCAGCGTTTTGAGCCGCGAAAATCAGCATGAACTCTGCGTCTACGCGCGGAAATTCGGCAACCTTCTACCTTTCGGCTGCTGGTGGTTCCTGAACAATCCTTCCATTGTTGAGGAGATGACTCGGGAGCGCATCGAGATGTTGGGAAACAGCTTCATCCCACAGCATTCGGATGCCCGTGTACTCGAGCAGGTGATCTACAAGTGGAAGAACACCCGGCGAACGATGACGCCTCTGTTCGCCGAGACGTACCGGGTACTCTCGGAGGACGGACGGCCTGTATCGCGAGGCGAAATCCGCCGGGATCTCGATCAGCTATTCCGTAACAACTTCGAGCGCTGGGTCAATCTGTAGGGAGGGCGAGCATGAGCGCCACGGTGCCGCTGAGCTCAAACGTTTCTTCGGAGCCTGCCAAGACCGGGCGAGTCCGGTGGTATATCTGCGGCCTGCTCTTCTACGCCACGACGGTCAACTACATGGACCGCCAGGTAGTTGGTTTGCTCAAGCCCGTGATCGCAAACGAACTCCACTGGAGCGAATCAGACTACTCTTCCGTCGTCTTCGGTTTTCAGTTGGCGTACGCCATCATGATGCCAATCGCCGGCCGGATTATCGACTGGCTGGGCACGCGATTGGGGTATGCCTTTGCCGTTGTCGTTTGGAGCGCCGCGGCAATGTCGCACGCATTTGCGAGGAGCACGTTCCAGTTTGCGGCGGCACGGTTCATGCTCGGTATCGGCGAGGCCGGTAATTTCCCGGCCGCCATCAAAACTGTCGCGGACTGGTTTCCCATCAAAGAGCGCGCTCTGGCTACGGGAATATTCAATAGCGGTTCCAATATCGGAGCGCTGATTGCGCCCCTGCTAATCCCGTTTGTTGCCGCACACTATGGCTGGCGGACATCGTTTCTGGCCACCGGAATTTTCGATGTTCTCTGGGTGGTTATATGGCTCCTTACCTTCCAAACGCCGCGACGGAGCAAGCTTGTGTCTCCGGGCGAATTGGCATACATCGAAGGGGACCAGAGTGGAGAACCGTCGCGCAAAATCTCCTATTTGCGGCTGCTTAGGGAACGACCTGCATTAGCTATTCTGATCGGCAAGTTCATCACAGATCCCGTTTGGTGGTTTTACCTGTTCTGGCTTCCCGGATTCCTGAACTCGCAATACCATCTGGATCTGCAGCACATTGGGCCGCCTCTCGTCATCATCTACTTTGCTGCTGATTTCGGATCCATCGGCGGTGGTTGGCTGTCGGGACACCTTTTGAAACGTGGATGGAGCGTGACGAAGGCGCGCAAGACGGCGCTCCTCACGTGTGCCTTGTGCGTTGTTCCCATCTCGCTCGTGATGGTGTCGGGCGGTAATATCTGGTTGACTGTTGCCGTGATCAGCCTGGGAACAGCGGCTCACCAGGGCTGGTCGGCTAACATCTACACGCTCGCTTCCGATACCTTTCCTCGATCGGCCGTGGCATCCGTTATTGGTTTGGGCGGGTTCGGTGCGGCAATCGGCGGCATGCTCGTCGCCAAGCTGATTGGATGGTGGCTCGACTTCTCCCACAACTCCTACGGCCCAATCTTTCTAGTCGCGGCGTTCGCTTATCTAGTCGGATTCCTCGTGATTCACCTGCTGGTGCCCCGGGTCGAGCAAGTCGAAATCTGACGAGCTACCCGATTCGCCAGCCTCGCTTAGGCGTCTTCACTTTTTTGCATTGATGACAAGGCCGACCGGCACGCCACCTAAAGTGTTGCCGCTCATGGCCGATGCGACGAAGTAGTATTTCGTTCCCGGTGCGGCGCTGGAACTGGCTGTCAGCGTCACGGTGGCAGTACCGTCTCCCGGCGCAGCGAACTGCGAGGCAGAGAGGCGGGCAGTGACGCCAGCTGGCAGCCCTGCTAACCAAACGCTCACTGCTCCGGCGAAGGTTCCGCTATGACGTGTGGTGATCTGCAACGTCGCGGTTCCGCCTTGAGTCAAGGTAACCGAACTGACGGAAGATGTGACGAGAATCGTATTCGGCGCTTTCACGGTCAGAGGAATCGATACGGAAGATGAAAACCCGGTTGGGGTCGTCCCTGTGATTTGAATGCTGTACGAGCCGGGGGCCGCAGTATTGGCGCTTGTGATAGCGAATGTGGCGGGCGTCGAGCCGGGAACCGTTTGCATGTTGAGCTGCTGAATCACGAGCCCTTCCGGCTTGTTGCTGGTCATTGAAAGGTTCAAGACTGAGTTGAAGCCGCCTTGCACCTGTCCGCAACTTACCTGAAAATTAAGCGGATTACCCGCCTCGACAGTGATGCTGGCCGGGTTAGAAGCCAGCGTGCATCCCTTCGGACCGCTGATCGTGAGTTGCAGCGGAAAGCTCTTCGTCTGGCCTCCACCGGTTGCCGTCACCAGTAGCCCGTACACGCCAACAGCCGCGGTCTTGGACGCTACGATCGGAAGCGCCACGGTAATGGTCGCGGTCCCTGACGGAGTGACCGAGGCAGAGGCCGTGACGCCTGCCGGAAGTCCCGGAATCGTGATGGAAACGGGAGCGTTGAACCCGCCGCTCGCAGTAACCAGTAAGTTCAATGTTCCGGTGTAATTCTGACCCACAGAGAAGTAGTTGGAAGTGGTCCCGAGAGCAAACGTCCCTGCCGTCTGCACCGTAACCGTGATGGCGACCTTCGAAGTTAATGATCCGCCCTGTCCGGTTACCGTCAGAGTGTAGCTGCCGTAAGCGAGCGTCTTGCCTGCGGTAAGAGTAATCGTGACATTTCCAGAACCCGGAGCGGCTAACTTGGTGGCGCTGAACGTTGCGGTAAGCCCGGCAGGAGCACCTGCGACCGACAGCGATACGGCAGAGTTAAAGCCGCCTGCGACGGCCGACGTAATCTTCAGTTGCGCCACTTGGCCGGGCGTGAGCGTCAGGGCGGTTTGATCGGCGGACAACGTCAGGGTGGGCGTTTGCACCGTGGAGTCCGTCCAGTGGTTCACCATCTGAGCTGCATCGACGGAGCCGAGACCGGTGGCTAGGTCGTAGCCCACGCCTGCCGTGAAGCCCGTGACGCCCGGAACGGAGTTATTGCCAGTCGTTGTATCGTGGAACACTGCTGCGCCGCCGGTCGACTGCTTGGTCGCGAGGCCGTAGAAGATCGGATTCGCGTTACCCTGCCGGGCTGCCGTTTTCTGGTTAACCAGCGCCATCAATCCCGCAAAGGACGGGGAAGAAGCGGACGTTCCCGCTATGGACAGCAAATTACCGCCCTGAACGATCAGATACCCAACGTGGCCAGCTGCCGTCAATGAGACGTCCGGCACGTCGCGGACCCCATCCGCAGGTACGCCGGGGCCTTTCTGCCACGACGGTTTGGGGAATGTGATGCTTCCGCCGCCTCCGCCTGCCCACAGACCAGAACCGCCATTGACACCGCTTTCATTCCACACCGCTTCGGGTATGTAGCCTTGTGCGGAACCGAGATAGGGATTGTTTCCTGGAAGCCAATATTGCCCAGGGTTAGCTGTGTCGCGGAATTGTGTTCCACCGACGCATGTGGCGTACGGCGAACTGCACAGTCCATTCACTCCGCGCATCCTTCCCTTCGAAGAGCCGCCGCCGTCGCAACCCGCGGCTCCGCTATCACCCGAAGAAACGAACACCGAAACACCTTGTGCCGCGGCCTGTTGCCAGAGCGCATGATAGAAGGACAGTTCGGAAGTGCCCATGGCCGCTTCGCACGCTCCGTAACTCACGCTGATGACTGAACCGGCGTTATGGTTGACCGCATATTGCGCTGCCAGATCGATTCCGTCTGCCGTGTTCGTCGAAGCGGCAACAACCAGGTTTACTGTCGCTTTCGGAGCGACTGCACCTGACCACTCCGTATCGAGAATCGCTTCCACAACGTCGTCGTTCTGACCTGGATCGGTATTCACGATCGTGATCTTCGGCGGATTCACGGGAAGTCCGAACTTGGACCGGAATGCCTGCACATCATCGACGCTGATATTCGAACGCCCGATGATTGCGATCGTCTGTCCGGACCCGTTCACGCCGCCTGAATACAGTGAGTTCGCGTTGTAGATAGTGGCGAAATCTGCTGGCGCGAGGTAGTGGTTCGAACCGTAGTTGAACTGTGCCGAGTAAAGCGATCCTAATTTTTTCTGCTGGATGGTGGAAGGCTGATGACGAAAGTCGTGCAGCTTCAGCACCCCGTTGACGACCGGCACCATGGCCGCGGGAATCTGAGGGTCAGTGGCATTTGCGATATGACGTTCGGCGCCCACCGTATAGCGGCGCATCGGTGTATTGAATGCGGTGGTTACCTGATCAGAAGAGCCGCTGAATACGATCGAGCGCCGGCCTGCGGGAACTTCCTCGACGCGGAAGCCCTGCGCCGATAGCCAGTTGGTCACCTTGGCGATATCGTTGTCGGAGACGCCAAAGCGCTTGCCGAACTCGTCCGACGTGAGAAATTTCTGGTACAGAGGCGACTTGGGGTCCTGTTGTTGAGCGATCAGTGAGTCGAGATCTGCTTGTTGGGAGGCATCTGGCCGCAGCACGAGCACCATATGCTCCATGGGCACAGGTTCGACAATGGTCTCCGGTTTCGACTGCGCAACTGCCGGGTGTGTATTGCCCGGCAGAGTTGTCTGAGAACGCCCAGTGATATCCGATCGCAAGCGATCTACGCGCTGAGCATGGAGGCTCGTCGTCAACAAAAGTGAACTGCAAAGAACAAGAGTGCTGCTACGAAATGAACGCAAATTTTCCACCGGTCGCCAATGTGTGATTGAGTACAAGTACTTAATCGGCGTGTGGGGGAAAACCTGTAATGTCCGTTTCTCTTAGGCATTACGAATAGAGGGGCAGAAACATCTGAGTCGAGCGCTGGAAAACCGCACCCGCCAGAGAATGTTTGTGACGCGGACCAGTCCGCAATGCGATCAGTGCATTACTGCATTTCTCTGATACAAAATCCTGGACCGTGGAAAATTTTGGGGAAAGGTTGTGGTCATCACGGTGCGGCGAGCGGCATTGGCGCCGACGTGCTGGCTGCCATCAGGGCGGAGCGCCTGTATGTGTTGCCCAATCGCGAATTTGATTCGGCAATCCGCTCTCATGCGGAAGATCTGGTCTTGCAAAGAAATCCAATACCAGCGGCAAGCGGAAAGACCTGTCGCCTAGCTGGCTTAGACGTTCACGCCAGAAACGAGGAATCCGCCATCGACGGCAAGGCACTGGCCAGTAATAAAGCTTGCCGCATCGCTTCCGAGGAAGATCGCTGAACCGACAAGCTCCGGGATTTTCCCGAAACGCTTCATGGGTGTGCGCATCAGGAGTTCGCGTCCGCGATCAGTTCCGTCAAGCAAGCCAGAGTTTAGCTCGGTTCGGAAGACGCCGGGAGCGATCGCGTTCACATTGATCCCGTGCTGCGCCCATTCGACCGCCAGACTGCGTGTCAGTCCAAGCACGCCCGATTTGGATGCTGCATAAGCAGTCACCTCGAAGAAGCTCACGAACGAATTGAGCGACGCGATGTTGACCACGCGACCCCGGCCGCTCGCTTTCAGCGGTTCATAGAAGCTTTGGCAGGCGCGAAGTGTTCCGGTCAGGTTAACGTCGACGAGAGTATTCCATTCCTGCTCGGTGATGTTGATCGTGGGCTTACGAAAGATCTGGCCAGCCGAGTTGACGAGAATATCCACGCGGCCAAGCTCTTTCGAGACCGCGTCCCGCAGAGCATCGATTGAAGACCGGTTGGACGCGTCGACTGTCATTCGGAGCGTTCGTTTTCCTCTCGCTTCGATCTCGCCCGCAACCTCGGCGACATTGTTCTCGCGGCGCCCTGTCGCGACGACATCGGCTCCCGACTCGGCCAGCCCGATCGATATGGCGCGGCCAATACCCGAAGTACCACCCATCACGACGGCCACACGACCGCTTAAATCAAAAAGTTGAGACGACATGAACTAGGCTCCGAGAAATAACGGCTTGATATGACGATCGAAGAGATTCGCAGTCACGTTCTTCGCGATGGTTTGCTCTTCCTTCGAAAGCAGATCGAGGTAGCGCTTCCCCATCTTGGCGGCCACCTTGAATCCAACGTGAAGCAATTGCCTCATGCTGCTGTTGTACGCAGGATTCTTCGGATCGTGCCGCAGGGCTGCGACCAACTGATCCGAAGACCACCCGTTCAAGTCTTCCGGTGTGGGCAATTTTGCCGGATCGATATCGATGACTGTCGCGTAAGGAGCGCACAACTCTTCCCGGTGGGCATACGCTTCGGCGTATATTTCTTTCGCGAGCGCGAGGCCGTCTCCGCCGGCTTCTGCCAATCCGATGATCTCCTCGAGCCACGTTGTCCCGGCAGTCTTCAGATGAACACCTGCATCGAACTTCCGCATGGACTCGCGGATCGGCGCATAGATGGAGAATTTATCGCTTCCCGAGTGAACGCTTAGTTTCAAATTGCCTGGAAGTCCGTACTGCTGAATTGCGTAGGCAATGACGGCGATATCGTCGGAGAACTCCTCCTGGAACTTCTGAACATCGCCAACGTAATCGACGCCTTTATTGAACCGGCCCGTGAACTTCGGCGCGATTGTCTGGATGGGGATTTTCTCATCGGCGATGGCCGCCAGAATGATTAAGAGTTCGACAGGGGTTTGTGGCGAGTCCGTCTCATCCATCGATACTTCGGTGATGAATTGCCCTTCGCCTTTTTTCGCGGCGATATAGCGGTAGATTTCTCCCGCTTCTGTCACCGCAGCTAAGAACTTGTTCGCAACTGTCTCAACAAATCGCCGATCGGTGACAAATGACCGTTCGATGCCCGGAATCGTCACTTCCCCGACGAGTTCCGGATGTCGGTCCACAAAGGCCTGAACCGCCTTTGAATCGGCAGGCTTGCCAATCGACTCTGCCACGTCGATGGTGAAGAAATCGCAAGGCTGAAGAAACCGGTCCACGGTTTTCAGGTTGATGTGATCCGCATCCGCGAAGTAGGGCTTCTTCCATTCGAGGATCTTGACCGCCTCGTCGGCGGCTGCACGGGCTGAACTAGGCTCCGAGCCGATGATGTTGTGCTCGCGATTCGATTTATTCCAAACGGGGACAATCTCGACCTTCGAGTCCGCGGCTTTGATGAAGGCCTGCAGTTGCGCCTTTGCCTCATGAGCGAACCGGTCCCCGACTCCCACCGAATACTTGGGCAACGTAATTGGATTTGCCATGTTTTGTTAACTGTTCTTAGATTGACGAGCTTCGCTAGATGTTACGGGCTTCCCATTCACCAGGACGTCTTTAAGGCTCACCGACGCCACATTCTCGAACAAGTTCGCATTCGCGGCATTGTCGAACTTGCAATCCGATATTTCGACGCCTTTGATCGGAGCGTCTTCGAAGCCCCGAAGAAATATCCCGTATTTGCTTTTCTTCGACGTCACGTCGCTGATATAGATGTTCTTCACGTCAGGTTTGAACGGACCACCCTTGCCTTCTTCGTAGAAGAAATCCACTTCAACTGCGGCTTGCGCGACTTCACCTATCGTGACGTGCGAGAAATGAACGTTGTCGATGACGCCTCCGCGGTACGAATTCGTTTTGATGCGCAAGCCTCTTTCAAGGTGAGGACTGCTCATTTGGCAGTTTTCGATGAAAACGTTTCGGATTCCGCCTGAGACCTCGCTGCCGATCGATACTCCGCCGTGTCCGTCTTTCATGATGCAGTTTTGGATGACAACATTGCTGCACGGCACGTTGACGCGGCGGCCGTCAACGTTTCTGCCGGACTTGATGGCGATGCAATCGTCACCAGTGCTGAAAACACAATTCGTGATCAGTACGTCCTCTGAGCATTCCGGATCACATCCGTCGTTATTCGGGCCGTGGCTGTCGATCGTAACGTTTCGTACGGTCACGTTCTTGCAGAGAACGGGATTCAGCTCCCACATAGGAGAGTTGATCATGGTGAAGTCCTCCAGGAGGACGTTCTGGCAGCGGTACGGCTGAACGAAGTTGGGCCGCAGCGTGTGCCCCTCTCCGAAGATGCGGTCCTTCGACCGGCACGTTGTTGTTGCCCATCTCGACAAGCCGTCTGCGGTCATCCTGTGGTGTGCCTTGGCCGGCAGTTGCAGCTTGTCTCTTCCGGAGCGGCCACCAGTGTTCCGCGTCCGCCTGCCCATCAAGAGTGCCCGGCCCGGTGACCGCGATATTTTGCTTGTCCCAGGCATAAATGAACGGTGAGAAGTTCATGCACTCGGTACTTTCGAAGCGCGTAAACACGATCGGATAATCCTTGGGATCGCGGCTGAACTTCAAGGTCGCGCCTTTCGAGATGTACAGGTTTACGTTGCTCTCGAGATGGACGGCTCCGGTCAGGAATACGCCCGGGGGCACGACAACGCGGCCACCGCCTGCTTGGCTACAGGCCTTAATCGCGGCCCGGATGGCTTCAGTCGCAAGCTTTTCGCCGCCAGAGGCCGCCCCGAATTTGCGAATGTCAAAATCCTGGTTCCGGAAGGTAGGGGCTTTGATGCGAGACAGGATCTGCCGCAACTGCTCCGCTTCCCGAATCGCTGCGTGTCTGGCCCCCTGACCCGCATGGCAGGGAGTGACAGGGCAGCGGCTTGCAAAATCTGGCGTCTGGTCACCTAACCTCCTGGACCGGATCCGCTACTTAGCGATGGGTTCAATGGGAACCCAGCACCGTTCGTTCCATGATTTTATTCCTGCCTCCGCCAATTGAACACCTTTCGCGGCTTCGCGGAGGTCCCAGGGGAAAGGCTCATTTGCGACGACATGCCGCAGGAACAATTCCCACTGCCGTTTGAAAGCATTGTCGAAAGTGTCCTGCTCCGGCACTTTTTGCCATCCATCGAAGAAGTTGATCGGTTGAGGAATGTCGGGATTCCAAGTGGGGCGTGGCGTTCCGCCGTAATGCTGGATCCAGCAATCGCGAAGTCCGGCGACGGCGGTACCCTTTGTGCCGTCCACCTGAATCGTGAGAAGGTCGTCACGCCGGACGCGTACGGCCCAGGAAGAATTAAAGTGTGCGATAACCCCGCCTTCGAGTTCGAACGTTGCATACGCTGCGTCATCCGCCGTGCACTTGTACGGCTTTCCGCTCTCGTCCACGCGTTCCGGGATGTGTGTGGCGCCTAGACAGGAAACCGCTTTCACTTCGCCAAAGAGATTGTCGAGGACATATCGCCAATGGCACAGCATGTCGATGATGATGCCGCCGCCGTCCTCTTTGCGATAGTTCCAGGAAGGCCTCTGACCAGGGACCGTATCGCCTTCAAATACCCAATACCCGAATTCTCCACGCACCGAAAACATCCGGCCGAAGAACCCAAGATTTTTGAGCGTTTGGAGCTTCAACATGCCCGGAAGCCACAGTTTGTCTTGAACAACCCCGTTCTTGACGCCCGCTGATTTCGCAAGCCGATATAAATCGAGGGCAGTTTCGAGATTGTCCGCGATCGGCTTCTCGCAGTAGATATGTTTGCCTGCCGCCACGGCTTTGCGGACCGCCTCTGCCCGCCGGTCCGTCGTTTGCGCGTCGAAGTAGATTGAATAGGACTGATCGCTCAAAGCTGCGTCCAGATCGGTGCTGAACGGAAGTCCCCCGCACTCTTTCGCGATCGCCGCAAGCTTTGTTCCGTTTCTGCCGACCAGCAGAGGTCTCGGCATGATCGTTTCAGAGTCGTTGAGCTTGACGCCACCCTGCTGCATGATGGCGTAGATAGAGCGTCTCAGGTGCTGGTTCAATCCCATGCGCCCCGTGACTCCGTTCATGACGATACCGACCGAATGTACTTGTGGTTGACTCATGCTTTTGATTCCGGCTTCTTCGTGCACTGTGGCTGCGACCCCGCAGGGAGTGGAGGCGCTTCTTCGCCGGCGCGCGGCAGCGTGCCTTCTAACTCCTGCCGCCAATGTGCCACATCGCCAGCCGGACCGTAGCAGTAGATCATGCGCATCGGCGTCGGGCCAGTGTTGGTCAACTGGTGAAACACCGTTGGAGGAATGTAAACGGCCTGTCCGCTTTCGATGGGCTGGCGCTCTTCACCCAGGCAGATTTCGCCGGTACCTTCCACGATGAAGTAGATCTCTTCCTGGTCCTGGTTGTGCCAGGGAACCTGACCTCCGTTCGGCTCGAGCGTTACGTTACCCATGGAAAAGTTAGTCGCCTGGATCGGGCTTGCGCCGCCCACGAGATTCTGTGTTAATCGCCGTGCCGGGTAAGTTCGTCCGCTGATGGCGGACAGGTCGGCAATGATCATGGTCGTTCACTCCAAAATGTCAAGTATCTGCCCTTCTCGACGATGCGCAAGAGGTACAGAGCCGCTTCGCGGGCGTGATAATCGCCCCACATACAGGCTTCTCCGCGAGGCACTCGCGCATCCCCGGGGGCGGCGTCCCAGCCGTTCGGCCGATGATAAACCGCGTGCAATAAGAGCCCCTGGTGCTCGGGATTGCTGCTCAGATATGGATCGTCGAAAAGCGTGTTGCAAACGGTGAGCCCAGCTTTCCAATAGCGATCGTTGTCCAGGTAGCGACCGAGTCGAAGCAAGCCTTGAGCCCCGATCGCGGCCGCGGAACTATCCACCGGCTCGTAAGGATTGAACGGATCCGCTGGTTTTCCGGCCCAATCACCCAGCCGGTGCAGATCCGGCGCGCCCGTATCCCAATAAGGAACGCCATCGGTCGGAGTATGTTCGATGTAGAAATCGCAGGTGGCTTCCGCAGCCTTCCGCATCATTGCCTGAATTGACTCGCGCCCGCCAAAGGGCTCGAGTTCACTGTCCGGCACAGTTGCCAGAAACTCCAGTTCCTCGGCATATCCGCACATCGCCCAAGCGAGTCCCCGCGTCCACGTGCTGAACGGCGAGAAGCCCTGTTGAGAATTCGGGCAGCGATAACGGCCGTCGTTCACGTTGAAGATACTCTCGTGTGCGGTGCGACCCCGAATGTCGTAGAAATCGCGGCCTTCTCCGTAGTAAATTGCGTACTCGGCGGTAGCGCGCGCGTGGTCGATCATCCTGCCCAGGAGCGAGATCCTGCGGTCGTTCTCGGCCATCAGCGCATGGCCGAGTCTGTGACTGAAGGCCAATGCGCGCATGGAGCGAATGGTGTCCACGAACAGCGAATGGGGACCGTTGAACGAGTACACGTACCCACCACCGCCGGCGATGGTGGACCAGCGAGCCGCCTGAACCGCTCCCGAACATTTGATCGCCAGTTCGTAGAAGTTGCGTTCCCATTCGTTCTCGTCGAGTTTGCCTTCGTTCATCAGGCGAAGGAGGTTGCCGTAAGTACTGACGTTGTTGAACCCATGGTCATGAACGCCGATATGGGAAACATGCGGGGCCATGAACCGTACGGTATGGTCGCGGCCAGCCTGTAAGAACGCCGTGTCACCGGTGGCATCAAACTGCAGAATTTCGGCTCCGAACTGAAAGCCTTGCGTCCACTCGGTCCAGCCGCGGCTTGTGTACCGGCCATTGACCGTGAAAACCGGTGCACCTTCCGACGGCTTCCAGGTCTTGTTAAGCGAATCGATTTTCTGGGCGGAGAATTCGAAAACTCGCTTGATTTTTGATGCGAGCTGTTCGGCTGAAAGACTGTCTTGTATCTGGATCATTAGTTACTGGCGACCGCCGGACGAAGTAGCGGGCGTGGTCGTCAAAAGCGGTGAAGTCTAACCGGATTGGATCGACCCAATCAAAGCGCCCCCATCCATTACCCGCTCGAAAGGAAGCGCGCGCTGGCTCTGGTCAGGCAAGACAAGTCTATCGCAGAGGACGTGTTTAGCCGTCCCTCGAACGCCCTTCTCTGCTAGGTTCGATCCTTTCGTTTCCGTTCGACCTTGGACCAATACTGGAACTCATCCGCATAGAGGTCGGCATTTAGCTCGGCGACGCGTTCGCCCATCCGTCTCTGTGCGTCTGCAATCGCGTGATTGTAGATTGCCGGTCCGATTTCTTCGAGGAAGAAGTCGAGCAGCAAGGCGGCGCCCAGATCACCAATCGGTTCCGGCATGTTCTCCCGCGAATAGCGCTTGATCGAAGCAATCGCGTCGGCACGTGCCTGTTTCGAAATCTCTAAATTGGGCAAGGTGAAGGAATCCTTTCAGTGAACACGAGAGCTATGGAGAACAATGGAACACGGTCTCCAAAACACAATGATGCGATGATTCGGCAGATTCTGCTCCCGGCCGTAATTACAGCCGTCTGAAGACGACTTTCGACTGTCGCCATTTACCGTTCTCCACATGCTGCGAAAATCGGTTACCATCTCTGAATACTGCAAATCTAGGAGGTGCTATGCGCACCGTGGTTGCCTTTGTCTGTTTCACGGCAGCGGGGTTGGTTGTTTCCGCGGCCGAGGTGCCGACGTTTAGTCGTGACATCGCGCCCATCCTGCAACAGAACTGCCAGGGTTGTCACCGGGCAGGAGAGGCGGCCCCCATGCCGCTCGTCACGTACGGTCAAACGCGGCCCTACGCGGCGGCCATCAAGGAGGCTGTAGCCTTGCGCAAAATGCCACCCTGGTTTGCCGACCCTCATTACGGCAAGTTTTCGAACGACCGGTCGCTGCCGCAGCGCGAAATCGATACGCTGATTGCCTGGGCAAATGGCGGCGCGCCGGAAGGCGATCCGAAGGATCTGCCGGCGCCCAAAGAGTTCCTCGAAGGCTGGAACATCCCTCAACCGGACGTTGTGCTCGAGATGCCCGCCGCGTTCAATGTGCCTGCTGCCGGGACGATCGACTATCAGTACGTCTTGATTCCCACGAACTTCAAGGAAGACACCTGGGTCCAGATGGCCGAGGTCCGTCCGGGAGATCGCTCCGTCATGCACCATGTTATTGCCTACGTTCGCCCGCCGGGTTCCGAATGGCTCGCCGACATTCAGGCGGGAGTTCCTTACGTCCCGACCGATCGAAAGAAGGAAGGCAAAAAACGTGACGCTTCGCTTCTCGTTGGCTACGCTCCCGGGTTGCCGGCGACCATACTGCCTGACGGACGCGCCAAGCTGATCCGGGCGGGCTCGGACATCATCTTCGAGATGCACTACACGACGAACGGGAAAGCAACTACGGATCGAAGCAAGATCGGATTGCGGTTCGCCAAAGTTCCGGTTCGCGAGCAGGTGGTCACCTTGGCTGCGGTTAACGGCGAATTCGCGATTCCCCCGGGAGATCCGAATTATCGCGTCGAGTCAGACTTTGAGTTCGGCGCTGATGCCAAGCTGGTGAACCTTTTGCCTCACATGCATCTGCGCGGGAAAGACTTCGAATTCAAAGCGATTTACCCGACGGGCGAATCGCAAATGCTTCTAAGCGTCCCGCATTACAGCTTCTCATGGCAATCCATGTACAAGCCGGTGGACGATATTGTCATGCCGAAAGGCACCCGGATTCACTGCGTCGCTCATTTCGACAACTCCGTCAACAATCCATACAACCCCGATGCGACGAAGGAAATCAAATGGGGCGAGCAGAGTTGGGATGAGATGATGATCGGCTTCTTCGAAGTCGCCATTCCACGCGGGATGAAAGTTCGTGATGTCATGCCGCCGAAGAAGGAACCTGCCCCGACCGCGGCAAGCAACGCACCGACGAAGGCATCATTCTAGATTCTGCCGGCGCGCTGGTCCGCGTCCTGTGCCCTACGGCTTTGAAACAGCGCCTGCGGAGGCGGCAGTCGTGCTGCTCTGGAACAAAAGCGGCGCAAATGCGATCAGATTCTGGCGCCAAACCATCCAGGTGTGCATTCCGGGAGTCTCAACGGCTGTTAAAGTGACACCCTTGCTCTTCAACCACGTAACCAGCTTCCGGTTGCTCTCGATCAGCCTGTCTTCTGTTCCGCAAGCAATCCATAACACGTGAAGATCTTTGTTCATCTCTTCTCCGGCATGGGGAAATGCCGCCGCGAAATCGTCTCCCGTGCCGCCGGCGCTGAACGAACCGACCCACGAGAACTGATCGGTATGGTTCAGACCGGTGAGCAGTGACTCCGCCCCGCCCATGGACAGGCCCGCGATTGCCCGCGCATTTCTATCGGGATTTACTTTGTAGGCGCGTTCGACGGCGGGAACCACCTCGTTCAGCAGTGCGGCCGTGAAATTTGTAATATTCTTCTCTCGCAGGCTCGGATCGCTCGGCGTATTGCTGTTCCGGGCGAGGATTGCCGGGGCACCATAGCCGAGTGGCATCACGATGATCATCGGCTTAGCCTGATTTGAGGCGATAAGCGAGTCGAGTATCCAGTTGGCCTTGCCCACGGCACTCCAGCCGCTGCTGTCATCGCTGAATCCGTGCAGCAGGTAAAGAACCGGGTAGGTAGTTTGACCAGCCGGGTTGTAGCCGGGCGGCGTATAGACGTAGTAGTCGCGATTATCGCCGACAATTCCTGAATGGTAGAAGTGATGATGCACTTCGCCGTGCGGAATGTCGGCCTGGTCCCAAGGCATTGGCCCGGGGCCGGGCACTTCGACCGAATTACTCAAATTCAGAAGGTTCGGCTTGATCCGCGTGTTAGAAGGATCGACAATATGCGTTCCATCCACATTGAAGCTGTAGCCGTAGATATTCGGTGCCAGCGCCGTCGTCGTCCCGCTCCAAATGCCTGCCTGGTCCTTCTCCATAGATAAAGGACCGGGCTGACCTTCCACGTTCACCGAAACCTTCCGCGCATTCGGAGCGAATAATCGGAACGTTATCCGATGATCGCTTTGAACTTCGGGTGATTGGACGTTCGGTGCCTGCTGCTGTCCGAAAGCCAAAGCAGCGGCGAGTGTTAAGTAGGGCCAGCTTGCTCATTCGAAGTCTCCCAACAGGAAGCGTATCAGTGCTTGATGTTCGGGTCGGGGCGAGACTGCTATCCGGTGATCCTAAGTTAAAACACCGGTCCTGGCGCGTTATCGTAAAGAGATCGCGTAAAAATATACTAGAGAGAGAAATGTGTTTTGAGTTATAGCACCGGCCCTGTTGAAATGGAGATCCGCGAAGAGGCGGATTCTGGGGAGCGTTTCGGTCGAGGGCGATTCTTTGGGGGGCATTGGGAAACCGCACCCTGGCTACGATGGTCGATTTACCTTCTGATTGCCGGCTTCTGTTTATACCGAATCTCCATATTTAGACCGATTCCGCTGGATGATACCTCAGGTGCGCTCCGGCCGCTTCTATATCAGTGGTTCGTCCGCTACCGCTCGCATTTTGCAGATCCCGTTCAGGCATTCAGAGCTTGGAGTAATTTGTGTCTCTGCGGACTTCTTAGCTGTGCGTGTCTCGCAGTCCTCAACTACTTTTGGCGTGAGAACATGCTGCGGCTGCCGAACCGGCTCGCTCGTTTGCTTTGTTCCCCGGCTCTCTTCTGGACATTGCTCGCATTCACGTCCGTGCTCTGCCAACTGCCAGCTCTGCTGCACGGAGAACTCAATCCCGATGAAAGTCAGTTTCTCGTCGCGGCGGATAAGCTTTTCTATGACCATAATTTCTTTCGGTCCGTAAACACCGGTACCAGCGGCCCATTCAATATCTACCCGTTGATGTTGCCTGCCGTCTTTGGGCTTTCCCCTGACTTCGCATCGAGTCGTCTGACTGGCGTGATCGCCGTTCTCCTGAGTACCTTCTGGCTGTATCGCGCACTGACACTCGTCGGTAATGAACGGTTAGCGAGACTGGCTATTCTTCCCGTCGCCGGGACGCTTGCACTATGGAGACACGGCGAGCTAGTTCATAACAGTTCGGAACACATCCCCTCACTTTTGGTGGCGCTCGCCATATATCAGGGCGCCAAATTGATAATGGACACCTCTAGGCACCTTGCTCCGAGTTTTTTCTGGATAGGGTTTATTGCCTCGGCTGCTTATCTCGCCAAAATGCAGGCAGTTCCGATCATTGTCGGGGTCGGAGCTGTTTCATTTGCGTACTTGTGGTCTGCAGGGTACGGATCACGAGTCTGGCGCGCTGTGTGGACGGGCTTAGCCGGTGTACTGACGCCGCTTCTTTGGGTTATAGCGTTCTCAGCAGCTGGCGGCGTATTCCGCATTTTTTGGAGAGATTACGTCCGCGGAAACCTGATCTACACGGCAATCCCCAACCTCGGTGGAAGCATGCGCTTGTTTTCAGAGTACGTCACGGCTCTTCCCGAAGTGCATATCTACCTCCTTACGATCTCCGCAATTGTAGTTGCTTACCTGATCGTGAGGCTGCGCAGATCCGTAAGCGCGGCACACACTCTCCTGGTCGAGTTGTTGGTTGTGGCTATAGCCATTTCCGCGAGCGTCTTTCTACCATCCGCGGATCGTTCGAATCTTTACGTTTATATGGCGGCAGTGTCTTTATGGGCTGCTCCTGCCTACTTCGCACTTCTGTTTCTCAAGCGTTCCTCACGAAGAGACCCGGTGAGATGGTTTGGACTTCTAGCCTTCGTTTCTGCGTGTACAGCATTTTATTCGATCTATAAGCCACATCGCTACTTCTTGCACTACTTGGTATTCCTTTACGTACCGCTGGCCGCCGTAGTCGGTTATTTGCTTATCCGCGTGAGCAGAGAAGAAGGTTCTTCATTTGAGGCAGAGACCGACTCAAAGTTCCGTTGGCTAAGCATGGCGGAACAGCGGCTCGCTTTCGTGAGTGCTGCATTGATTCTTTCACTCGGCTGCGAGGTTTATCTGTGGAATTTGCAGGCTCCTGCAGATCTGGATGCGCCTCCAATTCTTCGCACCGCAGAAGGGTATTTTATTCGCTATTTGACTGATCCGGGAAGCCAAATTTTTGTTTGGGGCTGGAATCTGAATCCGTTCCTGAGTTCTGGCCGCGTTCCATCCACTCGTGACACCAATGTTGCGGGATTGTTCCAGTCATACCGAGGGATTTTGCCTCCGGTCAACGTTCCCACTCCAGCAACCGAACGGCTGAGTGATATTTATCGGAGGAGGCTGCTGACGGAATTCCAATCGAAGCCCCCGGCGCTATTCATCGATGCAATCGGCCAGACCTCCTGGTTCCTCCGCGAGCGAGAATTCTGGACGTTCGAGTTGATTCCTTCCATTAAGGAGTTTGTTGATCAGCGATATGTCCATTTAATCGATATTTACGGCCAGCGCTACTTCCTGCGCCGTGACCTTGCGGCAAAACGTGAGACTGAGTTCAACCGGCCGATGCCTGAAATTGCCTGCTCCCCGTCGGCGGTACGTTGCTCCGACCGCCCAATCACTTTGCCAACGGAGTTGCCGGTGACGAACATTCCCCGACATGCCCGAATTGATGTCGAATTCATGCCGATTCACCATCAACTCGGCCCGGCGACTGTGTTCAATACCGAGAAGACCCCATTTAGCTTTCGAGGCCTTAGGCTGCAACATCTCAACGGAGACCGGTATTTCCTCCTGATCGGTCTTGGGGATAGTTGGGCGAAATCGAAGGAGTTCTCTGCACCGCAAGGCAAGGTTTCGCTTGTCTCAATTGAACTGAACGAGAGAATGATAACCATCAAGCAGAATGAAGCCTTGGTCGACGAAGTCCACTTGGCGCGTCCCTTCGCAGATGCCGGAGGGCCCGTGACGCTTGAATCTTGGATCGGGGGCGTGGACCCATTCTCGGGTAAGGTGCAGTTTCTGCAGATCATGGATCTGGACAAACCAGAGGGACGCCTCACGAAGGCGCTGGCCAAGCCGCACTAGCGCCTATCCCGACCACGCTGTCGGGCCGCGGAGCCTCGGAAACAGAATCCTCGTGCTGTTCGCAACCAACCTTTGGGCGAGAGTGCGAAGCGCGCTCGACGAGTTACCTAAAGCCATCCTGAACATATTTTGCCGATGAAGGTAAACAGAACATTGCCATGGTGCGTGGCCCTTACCGTTACCATCCTTCTGTTCTATTGGAAGCTTTTCTTTCCCAGTCAATTTACTTTGCTTGACGGAGCAGAAGCGGTCAGGCAGGGCTACAGTTGGCTTCATTTCTGGATGCGATCGGTTCGTGCAGGCAACCTGCCAATCTGGGATCCTTACGCTCTTTGTGGATATAGCTTTCCCGGTGAAATGCAGACGGGAGCCTTTTATCCGCTTTACTTGTTTCTCCTCTTGCTGCCACTCAATCCCGATGGGCTGCTGAGTGCGATGCAATATAACCTGCTTATCCTGTTAACGCATGTTCTGGCCGCGCTGTTCATGTTTGCACTGGCGCGCGAACTGAAACTCAGCCATTTTGCCGCCTTTATTGCTGGATTGTGTTTCTCGACGGGATCTTTTACCGGACGTGTAGGCTGGCCACACCTGCTGGAAAGCTCGATCTGGTTACCGCTGATCTTCTTATATTTGCTCCGCGCTTTGCGCTCATGTGACCGGAGACGCCGAGTCTTTCACTCTCTGATGGCGGGCTGCTGTTTAGGCCTTTCACTCCTGGCTGGAGGGCTTCACGTTGCTATGGCCCAGACAATCGTCGTGGTAACAGCGATCGCGTTCTATGCCGTTTCCCGCGATGGTTCGGAGAACGTTGGGCCGCGTGACGCGCACCGGATGGTGGTCATGCACCCAAGTCGCAGTCCTGACACTCTTAACCGCATTCTCCGCGGCCGCCATCCAACTCTTGCCTTCTCACGTTTATGCGGGCCGTAGTATCCGATTCATTGGGTCCTACGCTCTTCCGTCCTCGCAAATGATCCCGTACTCCGATCTCACGGCAGGCGTCATCTCGCCCATCGGTATGCTTTCGGTGTTGTTCCCCTCCTTCGAAGGTATGGGCCAGGGTGAAATCTGGACTGCATACATCGGTGTCCTCCCGTTTTTCCTCGCTTGTATCGCCATCGGAAGGTGCTGGTCCAACCTTTGGGTTAGGTACCTGGCGGGCTTGAGTATCGCCGCCATGCTTTACGCTCTCGGTGGGGTGAGTGCGCTTCATGGCCTTTCTTACGCTCTCGTTCCTTGGATTTGGATGGCGCGCGAAGGTACGAGGTTCATCTACCTGACCGGATTCGGACTTGCTGTTCTGGCGGGCTTCGGAATCGACGCCTATCGTTTTCGCTCGTCTGAAGACCCTTTCTGGAACTCTCTCCGACGGTTCATGACGTGGGTGATTGCAGGCTGCTGCCTCGTGCTTTTGTCGGCTCCGATCTTGTCCAAACCGGGCATGTTCTGGATTTTCTTCTCGACCCTCATGCTTCTGGCCTCGTGCGGGTTGCTCCGTTTCGGACTTGCAAGGAGACAAACCAATACGTCGTGGCATCTTCTCGCGATAGCGTTGGTGTTCTTCGATCTAAACGCATCCAGTTGGCTCGTCAGCAGCAAAACGGACGCGGATCGTGCAAACCGCAACGAATTTACTGTGCTGACAAGCATGGGAGGCGTTGCGCGCTTTCTGAAATCCAGGCCTGGAATTTTCCGCGTCAGCGTCTTCCGCGATCCCACACCTAACCTGGGCGATGCGTTCGCGATTCAAAGCACTTCGGGCGCGGGCGTGACTTTTGACAACTACTTCGATGCCATGCGCGGGAATGGAGAGTTGTTGAATTCTCGCTACACCGTGAAGCCTGCCGCCTCTGGCGATCCAAACCCCGTGTATCAGGACGCCTTCTGGAAAATCTACGAAAACCCCAAGGCATTTCCCAGATCGTGGCTTGTCCACGAGACCCAATTAGAAACTGATGACGCTAAGGTCTTCCACGCAGTGACTCACAGCGATATCGATTTCCATAAGGTCGCATTCGTGAGCACGCCGCTGCCAGGCAGTGTCGCGAGCGGCCGGGAACCGCTGGGAGAAAAAGTCTCGATTCGGTCCTATTCGGCGAATCGCATCACAACGGCAGTTCGCGCTCAAACGCCCGCACTGCTTGTATTCAGCGAACTCTTCTATCCCGGCTGGTATGCAACCGTGAATGGTAAAGAAGCGCCACTGTACCGCGCGGACGGAGGTCTCCGTTCAGTGCTGGTTCCGGGAGGAGACAGCACCGTAGAACTAAGTTATAGGCCGTGGCCCGTTATTATCGGGGCTTCGCTCTCCGCGACCGCCTTTCTTGCGACTCTGCTCACGTTCGCCTTATCGCGCCGGCGCCCGGACGGTCCGGCCGATCTCGCCCCGCTCTAGTAACCGGCAATCTGCTCAATGCTCAGGGTTAAGCAATGGGTTGTGCCTGTTCAGTGCCGCGCAGAAACAACAGGCAAGCCGCGCCCAATATCAGCACCGCGGCGGCACACTCGAACGCGGCAGCCAGACCGAGCGTTTCTTTTATTCCGCCGGCGGTTACGGCGCTGATCCCTCCGGCCAGACAGCCCACCATGTTCAGCAGTCCATAACCAGTCGCGCACCGTTCAGCCGGCACAACCTGCCGCAAGACCGGCATGGCGTTGACGTCGAACCAAGGTCGAAGCAAGCCGATGCCTAGCAACATCGCGATTACGACTGTGCCTGAATATGTCAAACTGAGACCCAGCAAAAATGGTGCACTCAAGGCCATTCCGGCAATCTGGATCCATACGCGTGCCCTCGGATTCCGCAAAGCCAGTCGGTCCGCCAGAATCCCGCTAAGCAGCATACCGGCGAAACTCGCGGCTTGTGTGTAGAACGTCGCTGTAAAGCCAGCTTTTGTGAGCGACCAACCAAAACGCTCAATCAGGAACAGTGGCAGCCAGGTGTAGATAAGCCAGTTCGACACCGAAATCGCACCGAAAGCGAGCGCAAGAAAAACGAATCCGCGTGCCTTTATGACTTCAAGGAGGGCAGGGAAGATCCCGCCCGTGTCTGATCGCGGTCGATCGCGACGCAAAACAAAGATCAGAACGACCGCGTAAACAACACCGACGATTCCCAGCAGCGTGAAAGTCGGACGCCAGCCGTAGTTCTCGCCCATCCACCCACCCCATGCGCCGCCCAAAATACTACCGGCGTAAAGACCACTTTGGTGAATGCCAGTCGCGAGAGAACGAGTCGAAGGTCCGTGACGATCCACTATCAACGCCAGTGCGGCGGGAAGGTAAAAGGCTTCACTTACGCCCATTAGTGCCCTGGACGCAAGCATCCCATTGATGGAACCGACATGAGCTGTGAACCAGGTTGCTCCGCTCCAGATGAAAAGTCCCAGGAGGATCACCCGGGCACGTCCCCAACGGTCCGCAATGTAACCGGCGAACGGACTCAGGGAACCGTAGACCCAGAGAAAGACACTGCTAACCAGCCCCAATTGAAGCGAACTCGCGTGCAGATCTCTCTGGATTAGCGGGAACTGCGAAAAGACAACCTGCCGGTCAAGATAATTCAGCAGCGCAACGCCCCAGAGAAGGCCGACCGGCACCCACTTCGATCCGCGGCCGGCCATCGCTCATGAGTGCTGGTTCAGGCTGCGAGTAAGTCTTGATAGGGCTCGAGCTCAGTGCGCAACCGCTCCTTTTGTTCGGCCGTCAACTCGCGAGGGGCGCCAAGTGTTCTCCCGCAATCGATCCCGCGCCACGCGAGTACTTGTTTGATCGCAGGCAGCAGCGGAAAGGAGAGCATGACGGAGATGAACCGGGTGACCGTTACCTGAAGCTTGCGTGCTTCTTCCCAGCGAGCTTCGGATGCCAGCCGAAAGAGCTGCGACGAAGCTTTCCGGAATGATGTTATAGAGGCTTCCAATACCGCCCGTCGCTCCCATGATCAAGCCGGCGATCAGAATCTCATCACGGCCGTTGAGGATTTTCACGCCTTGATTCGTCAGCCTCGATAAGGTATACAGATCGTAGTCTGTATACTTCACTCCTTCCACTCCTGGTATGTCGCAGATCTCGGCAAGCTGTTCGAAGTTCAGCGTATAACCGGTGTAACCAGGGAAATAGTAGGCCACCACCGGCACACTAGCGGCGCTCGCGATTGCCCGGTAGAAGGGGGGAAGTTGTTCCGCAGACATGCCGACCAGCGGAAGGCTGCTAACCGCCGAAACTCCGAGACCGGAAGCATGCCGGGCTAGCTCTAACGTCTTTTCCAGCGAATCGGCCCCGACATGAACAATGATCTGTTTATCCTCGGGAGAAAGTTTTTTCACAACTTCAGTTACGAGTTGCCGTGCTTCGGGTTGCATGCGCAGCCCTTCGCCGGTAGAGCCGCACAGGTAAAGTCCGTTCGCGCCGGCGTCATACATCCGCTCGATCAGGCGTTCCAGCGATTGAAGATTAACCGAGTCATCCGCATTCAGCGGGGTGACGAGCGCGGGAAAAATACCCCGCAAGAAGGATTGCTGCTGATGGCTCATTCCACAACCAATCCGCGAAATCGATCGAGAGAAAATTCCGGTCCGCGCACGAAATCCATAACGATGCGCTCGCGACGGCGAATGATCTCGACTTCCGCCGCAATCTTTTCGCGATCTACGGGCGGAATCGTTAAAACCCCGTTCTCGTCGCCATGTACCAGTTCGTGCGGACGTACGACCATGCCGCAAACTTGAACCGGCAGACCGACTCGCACGATGCGGAAATTCGCATGACTGGCGACCGAGCCTCTTGCGAAGTATTGAAAGCCGAGTCGGCGGACTTCGGGCAGGTCCCGTACTCCACAGTCCGTCACAAGGCCTACGGCTCCCAACCGCGTGAAGAAGCTCGCCATTACTTCTCCGCAGTGCGCCGCATAGTTGCCGAAAGCGCCGATCTCCTGAAGAACAACGACCGCGGGTTTCGGGGCGGCTTCGACGGCTCTGTAAAGCTCGATAAACGTGTCGATGGTGAACGGCTGCATCTCTGTCACCGTCTCTACCTGCGCGGTGACTGCGTAACCGCACATGCGTCCGAACTCCGGAAATAAGCTTCGAATTTCTAGTGGCGTAAACCCTCGCTCGTTCGGTCTCGCGCTTAGGCGCTCGATCGCGTTACTCAGCGTCGGCGAGTCTATGGTCTTGTAGTATTCGACGTCTGTCACTTCCTGTTTTTCTCCCACGAGTCTTTGCCATCCGTCAGCCAATCGAGGTTGAAACGCGCGAGCACCAGTCTCTCATTCGGAAATGTGCCTCCAGCTTCGTAGAGATCCCAAATGGTCCCATCGGGCGAAACTGCGAGATCGGAGTAGCCTGCAGAACCCGCTTCTAAACTCTTCCTCAACGGCCAGCTTTGGCCTTCATCGTAGCTGAGGCTGATTGTTAAGTTGCGACGGTCCTTCGAAACATTCGTCTTGCCGTCGGCCCGCGTGAGATTATCGGGATTCGAGAACAGAATCCGGTTCTTCCCACCCTTCTTCTTCGTCGAGAGGCGCACGAGAGAGGCGAAACAAATCGGATCCGGCAGATCCTCCTGGAAGCGCGGCTCGCTCCATTTGTGAGCGCCATCTTTGCTCGTCACAACCACTCGGCGGTTTTTGTCCGAAACCACTCGAACATTCAACATCACCGACCCGTCCGCAAGCTGTACAGCGGTGGTTTCGTTGGGGTCTGGCGTCTCCGGCTGTATTCGGCACCGCTATGTCGCCGCCGATGCCATGTTTTTCCGCGGTCATCGCTGTAGATCGTCGAATTAACGGAAGGATGATGGCCGTTTCCACCGGTTCCCAATGCTAACCAGATCGGGACAACCAGTCGGCCGCGCGATAACTGAATACCATGACCGGGCCCGGTCGCAATGACGCGCCATGGGTATTCGGGACGGTATTGATCTAGAGCCGTCGTGACGTCAACGGCCTGCGAAAACGTCTGTCCATCATCGTCGCTCCGCATGTAGAAGACGCGCATGTATTCGCGACAAAACAGGAAGTGGACCGCCCCGTTTGCGTCAGCAATCATCACCGGATTGTCATAGGTCACATCGTCCGGTTTAGCCTGTTTTCGCTCCAATGCGACAGTACTTCTGGGAACGTCGGGAGAATGCGCAATCACTCGCTGGGGCGAGAACGTCTTTCCACCGTCCGTACTTCTTCGCATCACGACATCGATGGTGTCCCAATCGTTCCCGGAAAACCGGCGTGCCTCGGTATAGGCCAGAATCGTCCCTGCTTTTGTGACAATGATGCCCGGGATGCGATACGTTTTGTATCCCCCTTCCCCAGCTTTCCACAGGTCGATCTTTTCCATGACCGGTTCCGCGGCGATTGCCGGGGTCGCTGAAGTGATCACCGAAAGCGCGGCGAGCGCCGCCATTGGAAGAGAAAAGCGCATAAAAATGTCTCGATCAGAATCGGTACTTCAACGCAAGCTGGATGTTTCTTGGCGTGCCCGCGGAATTGATGGTGCCGAAGTTCGGGTCGCTGGCATTCGTGATCGGATTACCAAGCGTTGTGTGGTTCAGCCAGTTGAAAGCTTCGGCACGGAACGTGAGCTGATGCCGCTCCGTCAGGAAGAACGTTTTGTGGAGTGCCAGGTCCATCGTGAATGCCGTGGGCCCGATCAGCGCGTTATAGCCGAGATTACCGAAGCGCTTCTGTGCGCGGGGTGCGGTTATGTTGAACGCTCCGGGATTGAGCCAAATCAGGCTCTGCGGTTGCTCCTGGTATCCATCGACGCCAGCGACCGCGTCGGGGCGCTGCCCTGTGGACCGGCCGTTGCCATAGGTATCGAGGCCGGATGTGATATTCAGCGGCAACCCGGATCGCCAGCCCCAGATGCTCTCCACGTTCCAGCCGCCTAGCGCGTTCTTGACTAAGCGATTGGTCGAACTTGAGCCAAACGGAATGGCGTAGCTGAATACACCGTTAACCCGATGAGCGATATTGCCTTCTTTCGGACCTTTTGACCCGGCGAGATTGAGGGGATCCTGAATGGCGGAATTTGTAAACGACACTGTATCGTCCGGAGCATAGTATCCAATCGACTTGCTCCATGTGTAAAAGACATCGAAGCTGAGATTGTGCGAGAGGCGCTTGTTCAACGTGACCTCCAACGCGTGATAGCTGATGTTCGCGGCATTCTCCTCGAAGTTGATGTCACCGAAACGGGGGTCTGGGCGCCTGCCCGTGGCAGGATTCACCAGATTCAACGGACGAGTCGATATCAGCTTCACCGTGCGACTGCCCACATAGGCGAGCTGCAATGCCATATTCGAAGCGATCTCACGCTGGATCGAGAAGTTCCACTGGCCAGCATACGTGTCGGCGCGATTGTAATCGGCTACCGAACGGGAAAGGACAAAGTTACTCGGCAGAAGCGACGGGTTGCTGGCTACCTGGTTGATGAAGCTCTGCGGCAGCGGATAAGAACGATACTGAGCGGGAACATCGGCGGGCGCGAAATTCGCAACAAACGGCAAGAGACGGATCGATGAAAGCCATGTCGTAATAGAAAATCGCTTGCGGCATGATGTAGCCGATCGAGCCGCCGGCGCGGACAACAGTCTTCTGATCGCCGCCCGGGTTCCAGATCATGGCCACGTGTGGACCCCAATCGTTGCGATCGGCCTTGAACATCGGCTGCGTGTTACTGGTGATGAATGCGCCGTACGGATTCGAGCTATTGATGTTGTATCCGCCGACCAGGGGCGGTGAATACTCGTATCTCAGTCCCAGGTTGATCTGAAAATTACGTGCGATGCGCCAGTCGTCCTGGAAGTAAAATGCGGAGTACCGCGTCCGCAGAGATTTACCTCCGCCAAACAAAACCTGAATCCGATTGGGGTTGTCATTGATTAGGTCCGTGAGGCTGTTGTAAGTGTAGGTCGGCTGACCGCCCTGAATTCGAGCGCTACGAATCTCGCGAAGTTCGACGCCAGCCTTGAAAGTGTGGGAGCCATGGATCCAGGAGATGTTATCCGCAAGCGAGTATGTTGTCGTGATGAAGTGGATGAAGCTAGGTTGTGATGCGTCAAATCCGGCACCCGAAACCGTAATCCAGGCGGGCACCTGATCGCGTCCTGTCTCGCTTCGGTTTAGATCCACCCGATTGAACCCCACCCGAAGTTCGTTCACAACCGTTGGAGTGATCGACCAGCTATCCTGCACCACGGCATTGTTAAAGCGCAGCGGGAAAACGCGCGGCATGGTTGGCGCAAAGGTCGGAACCGAATAGTCCTGGTGATTGTAACTGTCTCGGACGGACAAACGATGAGCGCCGAACGTCCCGTCTACATGCGAAAGATACGTGTTCTCGGCGTTCTTCTGCTGATCGTTACGTGTGTGAAAGCCAAGGTAAGGATTGGAAGTGGGTGTATAGGTGCTCGGAAGATACGTTTGAAGCTCCTCGCGGATTGCCGGTTTTACCAGCGCAAGGAATGCTGGTGTCACGGTGTTTCCCGTCACGCGGCTGACGCGTTTCACTTGTGCTCCTTCGTAGTTGAAGAAGAAAAACAGCTTGTTCCTCTTGATAGGGCCACCTAGATTTCCGCCGAACTGATTCCACCGAAGCGGCGGCTTGGCTACGCCTGTCCGATTGGAGAAGAAATCATTTGCATCGAGCGCATCATTGCGGAAGAAGTCAAATGCGGTGCCGTGGAACTGATTGGTTCCGGATTTTGTCGTGATGTTCAACACGCCGCCACCCGAGCGGCCGTACTCCGCAGAAAAGGAACTGCCTGTCGCGCGGAACTCCTCAATCGCCTCAACGCTGACGGTATTGATGAGGACTCCTCCGCCACCGGCAGAAGCGAAATTGGCAGCTCCATTTTCCTCGCCAAAGCTCATATCCACGCCGTCGAGCAGCAGATTATTTCCGAGAGCCGAGGACCCGTGAAATTCAATGCCGCCCCGACCGCCGGTCCCGCTCGAGGGTGCATTCACCACGCCGGCCTGTAAGCTCAGAAGCTGCTGGAAGTTGCGTCCGTTCAGAGGAAGTTGCTCAACCTTTTGCGTGTTTACGACCGCGCCCAGTTCGGCCGTCGTGGCATTCACAAGAGGCGCAGTTGCCTTCACGTCAACAGTCTCGGTGACAGCTCCAACTCTCAATTGCAGGTCGACGCGGGGACGCGAACCGGTGTTAAGCTCGAACGCCTCGCTGACGCTTCTCTGAAATCCGGCTGATTCCGCCTCTAACTGATAGCGCCCGGCGGGCAGCAAAGGAAATTCGTAGTATCCGCTTTCGTTCGTGCGCGTTGTTTGCGCGACATTGGTTGCGAGGTTCCGAGCCGATATCTTTACGCCCGAGACGCTGGCGCTACTTTCGTCCGTGATGGTTCCAACAATCGAACCGCCACCAATCTGGCTCCAGGCGAGCGAGGCAAGGATGAGCGGTAAGCCGACAATCTTCAAGAACTTCATGGTTCAACTCCCTGGGCGAGCAGTGCTCGAACGGTTATCGATAATTAAATCGATAATATGATCAATTCAGGATTGAGTCAACACCTTTGGCGTGTTACTCTTGCCCCGTGGCAACCTCAAAGACGGCTGCTTCGCGTGTGGATGCCGTCGCCCAGCAGCTTCGGGAAGGCATTTTTCAGGGCGTTTACCCGCCGGGCTCGCCCCTCCGGGAGCTGGATTTGGCTCGCCGGCTGAACGTGAGTCAAGGAACAATACGCGAGGCTCTTCGCGGTCTCGAACACGCGGGGCTGCTCTCGAAAGAAGCCAATCGCGGTTCCACAGTCACTCGACTGAGCCCGAAGGACATACGCGAGAGAGTCTCGCTGCGGGCTCTGCTGGAGACAGTTGCCGCCCGGCAGGCTGCCGAGCGCATGACGGACCAGGATTTCGCCAGACTGGAGGACAAACTCGCCGCGCTCGACAGCGCGGTACGTTCTGACAAGTACTACGATGCGGCACAAGCGGACCTTGAGTTCCACCGCTTCATCTGGCAGTGTTCCGGAAACGAAACTCTCTGTAAGTTGTTGGAGTTAATCGCGGTCCCGCTATTCGCGTTCATCAGCATCCTGCGGAGTCAGGGTTTGCAGCGTCTGGTCACAGTTGTTGACGCTCACGAGCCGCTTATTGCCGCATTACGCAGCCGCGATCCCAAAGTGATTCAAGCCGCGTTTGAGACCGGCGCGGTGGGTTCGTATCGCAATTTCTTGAGCGAAGGGGACGATCGTGCGATCGCTGCCGCTCTCGGCTTCGTTGAAACGTCCGGCCTCCGATTGCCGGGCTGAATGCCTATTCAGTTGGCCAGCCTTGGCTTTCAAGTACCCTACGAAAGCCAGGCGTGCTAAGCGATACAGCCGGGAAGTAGGGGCCTGCTTCGGTGCGCTTCCACCAAGCCCCGCGTTTGTTTGTGCTCCTCGCGGCGTCGTGAAGTGATACTCGAACAGTCGCGCTCGAATGTACCGGGGTGGCCGATTGGGAAACGGATTGGTTCTGATTAAGCTCAGAACGTCGCGGTCGCCCTGCAGGAACTTGGCGACCAGATTCACAAACCATGGGTATTGCTGATAGCTGCCCATGGCGGCAAACCACATCAACCAATCCAAACGTAAATGGTACGGGGCGATTTGGGGCGGCATCCGGCGCAGATCGCCGGGCTTCGCTTTGAACTCGTATTCGCGCCACTGCGTCGCTGACGTAATCACGTCGTCCTCGGTGCCCTCGACAACGATCTCGTACCGCGGCCTGGTAATGCTTCCAAAAGCGCCATACGTACCCACCAGGTGCAGAGAATTGAAGTTTGTATTCATGATCTGGCGCGCAGAAAGCATGTTGACGACAACCGGAACGCTCATGATGACGACAATCAGCGCCAGGCCGACGTTGAGGAAACGCTGCAGCTATTGGCGGTGCGTGCATCTCGGGCGCTCGCAGCGGAAGGATCTGCGGAGAGGAATTTACCGTCTAAGGTGGAGAACGCGAGGACAAGCGTCAACCAGTTCAGCCACGACAAGTTGCCGCTGCTGATGATGAAAAGCTGAAAGATGATGCTGATGATCCCGGCGAATCCGGCAATCGGCTGCGGAAGCAGAAAGCCGAAAGGAACAATCAGTTCGGCGAAGTGGTTGAACAACACTCCGCCCTTGTTTACCCATTGCGGCGCCGAATGATAGAACCAGCTGACCGGATTCGGCATGGGCTGTGTTTCATAGAAGTAGTTGAGACACGTCAGGTCGCGCCAACACGGATCACCTCGCAACTTGATAAGCCCGGCGCCGAACATGATACGAAAAAGCAGCCAGCGCAACAACCAGATTGGGATCTGCTGCGGTATAAGGCGCGATCCACCCAGAAACATCGCAAAGAAGCATGCCTCGAGCAGGATCGATTCCCATCCGAAGGCATAGAACGTCTGGCCTATATTGACGAAAGACAAATAGAGCAGGTATATCGATAGCCATACGGTAACGGAAAGCCATGTGTAGCGCGACGCAACACCTGTGACAACGAGACACGACAGTACAATACCGATCCATGCGGCCGCCGTAAAAGCAACGTCACGCGGGATCCAGAAGAAGAGACTGGGCGTTTCGCGAAAGGATACCTGTTTGACGAACAGAGGCACTGGCAGAAGTCCGCGCTCTCCCAGCAGTGGTTTGAATTGGTTTAGGGCAACGATGAAGGCGATGAGGCAAATAATCCCGATGCCTCGCTCCAACAGCAGCCGAGTTACCCAGTAGCCTCTTGGGTCATCTGCGCTCAGAACGACATTCATACGGTTCCTTGAACTGCGTATGAATTAGATCCTTGAGGTTTGCGGTTTTGTTTCTCCGGATGTTCAGCGTTGCTAAACGAGCATGACGCTCGATCAGCGACACGGCCTACCAGTACAGCTTCAATGCCAATTGGATCTGGCGAGAAGTTCGCTGATAGAGCAGCGGAGCACCCGCACTGGTAATTGTTCCCGCAGCCTGATTCCCGATCTGTGCGTTCGGATTGTTGAATTGCGGTGTATTCAGGATGTTGAATGTTTCTGCCCGGAACTGCAGGCGGCGGGTCCCGCCTTCATTGAAAGGAATGCTTTTGAACAGGGACAGGTCGAATTGTTTTGTGCCCGGACCGAAGAGTATATTCCGCCCCGAGTTGCCGAAAACGTAGTTGCCCGGCGAAACAAAATCCGCCGGATTGAACCAGGCATTGATCGTCGGGTTGTCTGACTTGCCGGAGCCGATCCGGTTCGGCCATTGGACGGTACCGCCCGAATTGAGAAGGCTCGTCACCATCACAGGCGTGAAGGGCGAACCGGTCGAGAACGTATCGATGCTGTTCAACTGCCACCCGCCGATGAAGCCTTGAGTGAACCCGCGAGCTCCGCCCGCGAATCTCTTGCCGCGGCCGAAGGGCAGCTCATACGACCAACTCAGCACGGCAGCGTGCCGGACGTCAAAGTCTGAATTGCCCCGGAACAGCCTGAGATTTCCCGAATTCTGAATGCCCACGGCGTTTGTATTTCCGCTCGAGTTGTCGAGGCTGTGAGCGTAGGTGTATGCGCCCTGGAAATCGAAGCCCGATGCAATATGGTTTTGATACGTCACCTGAAGTGAGTTGTAGCTCGAATTCGCGCAGGTGCAGTTCAGTGTCCCGTCGCCAAAGTTCGGGTAAGGTCTGCGGGTTGCGACGGCGGTCGGTCCTGGAACGGGCTGATTGATGTTCGGATTGATCAGGATATGAACCCCGTTCTGGCCGACGTAGGCGACCGACAGCATGTCCCGCGTGCTCAATTGGCGCTGTATATTGAAGTTCCATTCGTTCGCAGACGGATTCGGAAACTCTCGCCGGAAAACCTGAAATGCGGTGCCCGCGACGGGAAACAGATCGGGGCGCGCCGCCGGGAAGCCCGCCGAAATCGGTAGTGCGGTCGCGTACCCTGCGACGCCGGTCGTGTTGGTTGTGGTCAGTGATCCGTTGAACGGCGCATTCTTCGCCTGGGGATTTGAATTGTAGGTTTCGTAGGCGTAGAAGATGCCGAAGCCCGCTCGGATGACGGTCTTGCTGTCCAGACTATAAGCAAGTCCGAAGCGCGGACCGAGATTGGCGTATCGCCCGTCCGTCACGGAGTTACCCGGAAAGGGCGGCGTGCCAACGGGCACCAGGCTTCCAGCGCCCGTCGGATCAAAACCCGCAAGCCGGTTGTGCCGCTCTGTCCACGGCGTCACCATCTCGTTGCGCAGGCCCATGTTGAGCGTTAGCTTCGAGTTGACACGCCAGTTGTCCTGCACGTAGAACACGGGCCGAAAACGAATCAGATCGAAGTATTTCGTTACGTCGAGTTGCGAGCTGATGGGACGGCCATAGAGAAAGTCCGCCAGACCGTAGCCCGTGTATCCGCCATTGAAGTTAAAGCTTCCGACCGGTTTGGGTGGGGTATAGAACGCAAACCGGGTGCTCATCCAGTTGAAGCCGAACTTCAGTTCGTGGCTGCCCTTGACCCAGCTGAACGCCTGGTCCACCTCCCACAGATTATTCACCTTCTCGAGACTGCCGTTTCCGTCTCCCAGGCTCGCGTTCCCTGAAATACTGATGCTCGTCAAGCCCCAATCCGCTTACGTTTGCGTTTGGAATCCCAAGCTGTTCGGCGAGCTTGCCGTACGACGTATCCGCATCGATGATGTTCTCAACCAGGCGGGAGAAGCCCACGCGAATCTCGTAGTATTTATTCGGACCGAGCGATCGTCCGTATCCGATGACACCCTGCAGGCCGGGAGCTAGCGTCAATCCTGGGTATCCGGGTCCCGCTCCCACGGCAGGCGCGGGCAAGAAGCCCGGGTTTGTCGTTGCCGCATTCTCCTTGCTGAATCGCCCGAAGATAGAAGAGTTAGTCGTGCGGTAGTCCACTCGAATGTCGCCCTGGTCGATGTTATTGATCAGCGCGCCGTTGTAGAGGATAGTTATTGACCGTGCCCGAGCCGGGTATGTTCGGTTGCGGGAACAGAGCCATCAGTTTTGCGGACGTGGGATCGATCTGCTGAACCCGATTACCCGGAAGCGGGGTTGTTGTCCCTGGTATATGAAGCACAGTTCTGGGCAGCAGGGCAGAGAAGTCACCCGTTCGGAACGCCGCCGTGGGTACAGTCGACGTGTACGTCTGAGCCTGGCTGACGCGCTTTCCTTCGTAATCGGCAAAGAAGAAGAGCTTGTCACGGCCGTTGAATAGCTTTGGGATTACGACCGGTCCCGCAACGTTCGCGCCGAACTGGTTAAGGTGATAAGGCGGAATCGGAGCAGCGCCCAAATCGAAGAAGTTCTTCGCATCGAAGGCTGCGTTGCGCACGAACTCATAGAAGGCGCCGTGGAATTCGTTAGTGCCTGAGCGGAACGTTACATTGATGACCGAAGGACCGCCTCCGTACGCAGCGGGAGCAGCACTTGTCTGCACCTTGAATTCCTGAATCGCATCCACGGGCGGATAGAAGATCAGAACGTTCGCATCCGTGTCCACACTTTGGATTCCATCGAACAGATAAATGCCTACATCAGAAGGATTGCCGTTCACGATTGCTCCACTCGTTCCCCGGCCTGCGGTGTAACCGCCGTTTGATGAGTTAGTAGAGTTCCCGTGATTGTTCACTCCCGGCGCGAGTTGCACCAGTTGTGTGAAATTCCGGCTGTTCAAGGGCAAGTCGACCACTTGCTGGCGCGTGCGCAGATTATTCAGATCGGAGGAAGCGGCTTCTACGTTGATGGCGTTCGCAGTGACCGTAACGCTCTGGGTTGACGATCCGACTTCGAGCCCTATTGGTAGTTCGAGGCGCTGTCCTACGACCAATTCGAACTTCTGCGTCGTTGCTTTGAATCCCTGCTGTTTCGCTGAGATCTCGTAATTGCCCGGCTGGAGCGCGACGAAATCGAAGTCACCTGATGCGGAAGTTGTCGTTTGTCGTACCGCGTTAGTCGATACGCTTCTAATCTCGACGGCAGCGTTCGCGATGGGTAATCCCGAGGGGTCCTTGACCGTTCCAACGACGGACCCAAGCTCGAATTGAGCGAAGGCGAGGCCAAGCGCGGCAGACAAAAAGAGGGTAACGACGGTAACTACGCGGTTCATAGTGCCAGGTCCTTATCGTGGGACTGGAAGGGGCTGCCGGAGACACTCGATTGCGTCCGTCAGGTTGCCTGCCTTCGAATTAGCAACATGCTATTCTCCGGCGCCGAGCCTGTCAAGCATGAGGAGCTCTATGTTGTTAGTCCTTCGCGCAGGGACCTGGGCAAAGCGTTCGTACTAAAGCTCTCCTCGACCCGAGAACCGGTTCAGAATCCAGCCGAGAGGCGGCGTCAGGAGTACGAGACTACCTCCGACGATCACTCTGCGAAGAAACGCTCCAACATCAGCTGGCGTGCTCTCCGATGCCGCGATGGCTGCCGCGAGAACAAAATAAGTGATCGGGTTGAGCAGGAAGACCATTTGAAGAGCGCGGAATCCGTGGTACACGCGTTTGCCGACAAACAGATAAACGAACGAGCCACCCGCCGGCCGGCGACTCGAGGGAAGTCCAATGGAACGTTCCATCCAGGTCCCAGGGCGAAAAGAAACGTCTCGCCACGTGGGACAGCTTGCTGCCAGGGTCGTAGAACACGGGAGCGGCCCGATCAGGCCATTTCACCAGTGCCAGGGAGGACGCCGTCATGCTGTAGAAGAAGAGTGTGAAGGTGGTTCCGGTGAACAGACACAACGTTGCCTGGAACAGAACATTGCTGAACACCGCTAGCGCGTTCAGTTGCCCTACAAAGAGGCAAGGCACGATGCCAAGCTCCGTAACAATCGTGGCCCAGCACATAAACCGGGCAAGTAAGAACGGAGGAAGCCAGGAGTTGATCGCGATGTACCAGGACTGGTGGAGACGATTGACCGACCAGTTCTCAAAAAATACGCCGCTATGCCAGTCCGGGTCGAGAAGCTTATTCAATCCCGCGCCGAAGTACGTGATGGCCAGTTGCCATCGAAAAAAGTTGGGAGTGCCAGGCTTATAGAGTCCCGCAAGCAAGAACATCAGGCCGCAGAACGTCTTGTTGTTGCCGTAATAAGCCTTGGAGGAAACTACGGCGAGCAGCATCGTGGCTCCGATGAGCAACGAGAACAGCCGCAGCCGTCGATTGAAAACAATCGCGAGCGCAGACACGAGAAACACAATCTGCAGTGTCTTCTGGAACAGGACGGGCGGGAATAGGTCGAGATACGGAACGAATGGTAGCCACGGATCCGGCAGGATTCGGACGTGGTTAACGACCAGCGCCGCAATCGCGAGCGTCTTGACCATGATCGTCAGGTTCTTCGGAAGATCAGTTCCGGAACATTTCAACGGATTCCACGACGGTCGATATTCAGCGAGGACGTCTCCGGACGTCTGTGCGTCGGCAGCACTCATCGGCTCAATTTCCCTTTTCTGATGCGGGCGAAGACGGCGGCCAGCGCCATGTTTTCGGTCCCTTTCCGTTGACCCGATATTCCATCACAATCGATGCTTTTTCGCCGAGTGCGGCGCGCTTCTCTTCCACCTGCTGCAGCATGTCGATCACATGTTGCGGCGACCGGTTATCGAACCCATGCCTCGGACGCCTGTATCGCTGGCGGAATTCGGCGGCTGTCAAAGCATGTCCATTTACAGTCGCGTTTGCCACATAATCCGTTTGCGTATCGAACGGAGCCCAGCAGAAATAGCGAGTCGGAACAAAGCGAGCATAGACGATCGCTCCCAACTGAAAAACAAACAGTAAGACAGGGATGATCACGCGCATGGAAAAGAAAACACCTACGCTATCACCCTGCGCGAACACTGAAGGAAGCGGGCGCGGATCATCGAACGTTCATATGAGGGGTGCAACAGAGCGCCGATTCAAGCGCTTTGATTGATATCTCTCGCCGGGCCATACTGCCGCGAGGGTCTAAACGTCCCGCACGCAGCGGAAACTCATATTTGTCGTGGTGCTGTCGGGCGTGTTACTGCTCCGCGCCGCGACGCGGTATCGATTGCAGTAAGACTTGTGGCAGAGGTAAGATCCGCCCTTGATCACTTTCGCCGTGCCCCGTCGTGGACCAACAGGATTCATGCGTGTTGCCCACATGTGGAAGCTCGGGTGGAACCAATCGGCGCACCATTCCCATGCGTTGCCGGTAATCGTGTAAAGTCCGAAAGCATTTGGCGGGAACGCGTCGACCGGAGCCGGGGCCGAGAAACCCATCCTCAGCTTCGTCGATGTCGGGGAACCTGCCTTGCCAAATGTTGCACAGATGCTGACCATCGGGCGTCAGTTCGTCGCCCCAGGGATACAGCTTCTGTTCCAGGCCTCCTCGCGCCGCGAACTCCCACTCTGCTTCCGTCGGAAGGCGTTTGCCAGCCCACTGCGCAAACTTCGCAGCATCGTTCCAGGAAACGTGCACCACGGGCTGATGCGGTCGGGCGCCGATGGACGAATCCGCGCCTTCCGGATGTCTCCAGTCAGCACCTTTTACCTTGCACCACCATTCGGCTCCGAGCACCGTGTCCTCAACAATACGCGGGTATTCGTCTGCCGCGATATGTCCTTTGAACACGAATGACCAGCCAAACTGCTCCGCTTCGGTCTTGTAATCAGTGTCTCGAACGAACTCGGCAAATGCTTTCGTTAGTAACCGGATACCGATCGATCAGAAACGCGTCCACATGGACCTTACGCACCGGGCCTTCGCCATCGGCCGGAAACCCTTCTGCCGTATCCGTTCCCATCAGGAATTCGGTGCTTTCGAGCCGGATCATATCGAGCGTTGAACCATCCCGAATCCGTTGTCGAGCCGCCGAATCCTGCTTCGAAACTTCCAGGGTTTGCGCGCGCTCCTTGCTCGGAACGCAACAGGGATGAGGCTGCGGCGTCAATGCGTCACACCTTCCACCCGCGAGCGATAGAGAAAACTCGAGATGGCGTCATAAACTTCGGACAGCGGCTGAATGCCCGGCGCGCGCTTCTCGAGTACGCGCACGATGTGGAAGCCGAAGCGAGTCTCGAAGATGGGACTCTGCTCACCTGGAGGAAGTTCAAAGACAACATCGTCGAACTCCTCAACCATCACGCCGCGCGGGAACCAGCCGAGGTCGCCGCCATTACCCTTGCAATCGGATTCCTGGTCCGCAAGCGCGCTGAAGTCTTCGCCCGCTTTCAAACGGTCTTCAATCTCCTTGCATGGCAAGGTAGGCCGCTTCCCGCTCAGAAGATCCTTCGACGTTCCTGACGATGTGCAGCACATGTAATGCGTTCCGGAGCGTAGAACTTCGACCGGTGCGTCTTGTAGTAGAGGTCGATTTCTTTCCGGGTGGGTTTCCGGACCGGCATTGCAGTAGCAGACACGTAACACCTTAGCTACCCAATTTTACTTCGGCTATCTGAAACGGCCGGTGGTATCGAGTTGAACAAAAAAAGGCTGAGGCGACTTAAACGCGCCTCAGCCAGATTACGAGAGTAAGGAGCTAACTTAGCGATGAATGGAACGTCCGTAAAAACCCGGCCGCCCATACACGTACGGCCGGCCGTAGTAGCGGGACCCCCAGAAGAGAGAGAACGAGGGGCCATAGTAGAACGGCGAATAGTAGTACGGATAACCGTAGGAATAAGGTCCGTAGTAAGGATAAGGAGCGGCGTACGGCGCTGCTGCGTACTGCGGAGCACCCGACGGATACGGCGCCTGACTGTAAGATGGGCGGTCGTACTCATTCGGCTGCACGTAGCGGAACGCTTGCGGAGCCCGGTCCGTGTAGATCGTCACCGGCGCCTCAAGCCGGAAGGTAAGCGCCTGTTCCGGCACGATGACACTTGGCTGGCCGCGTGAAATCAACACGCCGAGGACGCCAACCGCCGCACCAGCTCCCGCGCCAATAGCGGCTCCTCTGCCCCATCCGGCTGCAGCGCCGATCGCAGCTCCCATGCCGGTAGTTCCGGCGACTCCCGCAACGTCGCGGCCTACTGAGGTGTCGCCTTTGCGATCGATCAATTGAGTCTGAATCGGTACCTGCTGGCCATCGACGAGTGTCAATTCGGTCAGCTGAACACGAAGCCGCGAAGTACCCTCCACCCGTCCAGCCCTCTGCGCCTCAACCACTCTGCCCGGCGATTGTTTGCCCCGGCTCAGCAACAACTACTCCGTTGACGACAAGCGGCTGGACCAGGCTTGCTGAAAACGGGTCGCCCTGGCCGTTCCGGTCAGACGAGAGGAACTGATTTACTCGGACCGTAATAAACGTTCCAGCGGGTACCGAAAGCTGGGGTGGGACAGATGCCTGCGGCGCCATCGGGCCGTATGGAGCGGGGTCCTTGCGGGATAGTTCGGTTGTCCTTGTGGATAGTTCGGCTGTCCCTGCCCATAAGGCGCTTGCGAGGCTCCGTAGGCCGGCTGCTGAGCGTATGGTCCCTGATTGTATCCAGGCTGACCGTAGGGTTGTGGGCCTGAGTTTTGAACAGCTCCTGGAGGTGGTGCCGGTTCCTGATCCATCGGCTGGGCCGGTCCGGGCCCGGTTCCGGACTGCACTGCTGGGTTGGGATCTACGCCTGTTGCGGGAGGTCCCTGGTCGGGCGAGTCGCCGACTCGTTTCCATCCGCCCGAAGCCGCGACTTGAGGACTGGATGTTTGTGCCCCCTGCTGGGGTGGTAAGTTGCTTTGACCGGCCGCCAAGGTCCCGGCGGCGAGCAGGCTGATACCGAGGTAAGACGCCGCGACCTGGAACGAACGATTGTGGAAGGTACGCATAAGACCTGTTCATTTCGACGAAATTCCTAATGCACTCGTTGCGCCACTACGAGTAGCCCTGATTTCAACAACTTAGAAGCTGTGCCGCCGGTTGCATATCACCGAACGCGGTGGATTTCGGCCATCTACTCCATGCGGTCGCGGAAGTAGTGGATTACCGTTTTCGCTACCAGTGCGCCGACGATCAGCAAGGTCAATGCGACGAGCGGTGCCTTTCACCGTGACGAAAGCGAGGATCACGAGTACCGCATACAGGACGAGTGCGGTACGCAAACTGATAACCGAATCACTTTGGGGCTTCATCGGCTTGCCACGTTATAGGCGAACGAAAATGCCAGCCTGACTTGAAACCCTCGGAAATCGTTCGGCAGCGGGGGCAATTTGTTCGACATGCTCAATCCGGCTACAGCGGCTTGATCCAGCGGTGCAGACCCGGAAGAATCGGCAACGACAACTTTGACGATCTGACCTTCACGGTCGACGATGAACTGAAGAGTAGTTCGGCCCCGTAGCACTCCCATCCGGGCGCTTTCCGGGATAACGTGCTGCCAGTTCGCCCGGACTATCGCGAGAATGCGGGTCAGGTAAGCCTTGAAATCCGCTCCCTGCGGATCGCTTTCGAGTTCAACAGCGGCGTGCTGAGCTGTTGCCGCATTGCCCAGGGACCCCGGGGCGGGCGGTGCCGGGTTGGAGGTGTTCTCGTCTGTGATGACCAGTCTTGCGCCCCGGGCTGTTCTGCGCCAAATCTTTGATCGCGTTGTCGATTCCCGCTTTTGGCGGCGCAAGCGTTGGGTGCGGATTCGCCGGGGCATCGGAACCGATGTTTTGAAACGGCGAATCATTCCTGTTTGGGCTCGGCGGGAGGCGGTGGAGGAGGGACAGCCAACCCGGTCAACGCTCCCGGAACCGGCGCAGGCGGAAGCTGATTCAAAGCGACTTTCGGCGCTTCGGGCAGGATCTGCGGGGGTGCCGTTACTTTCCTGGGGGCGGCGTTTTTCGGCAACTCAAACCGTCGCACGCTCGGCCCCGGACTCGCTTTGGTGGCCTGTTGCGATGGCGTAGCCATCAGGTCGGCCAAATCAATGCTTTGCGAGAGCTTTTCGCGATTCGGCGCCTTTTGCGTCATCACGTCGCGCGGCAAGTAGAGCAGAACGTGCGGCCGGATGATCCGGGCTTCCGGTTGGGTTCGAACGGTAAAACTGGGAAGCCGGAGCGCAACGAGAAAAACCAGGAGGTGGACGAGCAGACGAACCCGCGAGGATCCCAAACCAATACGAGGGGGGCCGCGCCTCAGGAAGGCCGCGCAAAAGGTCGAGGTCCAACCCGCCTTTCTCAACAGCGACTTCGGTCATTTTGCCAACGATAATTAATGACGTTCCTGAAAGGGACGAGGTTGCTTTGCCCGGCGAATAGTCTCCGCGACTAACTCTGCGTGTTCCTTGATTTTAACAAGTATGGCTTCGGCAACCACAAGCGCGCGGGTTCCTTCGCGACCACCGACGCGGGGAGCGGGAACGGGTGCGAACAGAATGGAAAAATGCCTCGAGTTCCAGCTTCAGCGGCTCCGATTTCTCCACCGGAAGAGACTCGAAATTGATCTTCGGAGCCGCGCTGTTCAGAACCCGGCATCGGCTGTCACCGCGAGGCGGTTCGCATCCTGGCGATGATAATCAACGGAAATGTACTCGCCCGGCTGAAAAAGGCGGAGTTTCCGTACCTGTTCGGTCGAGACGCGGCTGGCGGTCAGGTTAGCGATACAGCCGGTCGAAAAAACCAGCCGGACGTTCGCGATATCGACCTTAGGCGAAAGCACGGAGATCCCGGCCGCGTGTATTCGCTCGGCTCCTGCCCCGTGATGCTCAAAACGATGTCCAGATCGTGGATCATCAGGTCCAGCACCACGTCCACGTCCAGACTTCGCGGACTGAAAACACTGAGCCGGTGAATTTCGAAAAAAAGCGGAACTGTGATCTTGCCTTCGAGAGCCATGACCGCCGGGTTGAATCTCTCGAGGTGGCCGACCTGCAAGATGCGACCCTTCGATTCGGCCAAGTCGGCCAGCCGTTCTCCCGCCGCACTCGGACGCAGCGATCGGTTTCTCAACCAGTACGTCCACGCCCGCATTGAACAGCTTCGACGCAGATTCCTCGTGCGTCGCAGTCGGCGTGGCGACAACGGCGGCTTCGATGTCTCCGATGACCGCGTCCAGATCCGGCACGAAGCGGAACCGTACTCTTCTGCGACTGCACGGCCGCGCGCTTCGTCGGCATCAACGACCGCGGCAAGCTCTACACTCGGGAAGAGAGCTGATCACGCGCGCATGATTGCGGCCGAACGATCCGACGCCGACGACAGCGACTCGAAGCGGATTCATACGGGCGGCTCGTAGGGAGGATAGGCCACAACGGAGATCCCGGTCTCGTTCGCTCGATCCGAGAAACTCATCCTTGTCGAGCATCAGGGTGCGGCCCGCATCTACGGCCAGGGCTGTTGTATTGGTCTCGCGCATAGTCTCGACCGTCGTCAGCCCGATGACCGGTACATCGAACAGAAGGTGCGCCCGGCCGCGCGAAGCCTTCACCAACCGTAGCGGTTTTCCGCCGGTCAGTTGCGCGGCGCGATGGAGCATGGCATCCGTGCCTTCCATCGCCTCTGCCGCGACACACGCTTTCTCGCTGATGGCTACGCTTTGGCCGATATCGGCCGTCGCAAGAACGGAAGCCAATCGCCGCCCATAGCGGATGTCGGACTTCTTCTTCTTTGTTCAGCTTGCGCTTGGTGAGAACGCCTTCCGGCGCCAGCAGATGTTTCAACAGCCGCGTGGAATCCACAAGCTCGATGCCTTCGTCCTCGCAACACTTTGCCGACTCCGCCGATCAGGGCTGCCGTGTTCTTCTCCTTAAGAGAAGTCAGCAGCTTGAACAGCCGCCAGTCCGGCTTGATCGAAGAGAAGATGCTGACGTGTTTCACCTGCCCCGTCATCATCACTTCCGAAACGCCTTCGCGCTTGAAGATGTCGATCAGTTTTCCCAGTTGCCCGATGTTGATCCAGTGGAAAGAAGTGCGCCAATTGCGCGAGTTCCGGAGAGGCTTCGTTCTCGATGGCAACAACGACCACCTCGTGACCTTCCCGGCGAGCCGTCTCGAGCGCCAGGGCAGGGAAGCGGCCGTTACCCGGCGATCATCCCGTATCGTTGAGGTGCTTGACTACGGCAAACTCGATCTTACTTAACGAAGCCTCGTGACGATTCGCGAATGAAAGACAGTCAGAGCCGTGACCTCGTCCGTTTGCGGAATCTCCTCCGAGATCCGGGCCAATGCTTGCGAAGTGTTCAGCCCGGCGCGAGTCAGAAGCCGAAATGCCGATTGCAGACGTTTCGATCGCCTCGGCGGAGTAACCGGCTCGCTCCAGCCCCACCCGATTGGCGCCGTACACTTCAATTGCGTGCGTCGTCGCAGTCATGGAATAGGGCAGCACGTCCTGCTTGATGACGCTGCGACTGCCCACCATGGCGTGGCGGCCGATCCGACAGTAATGGTGAACGGCCGTTAAACCGCTGATGTTCGCGTAATCTTCGACGGTGATGTGACCGGCAAACGTCACACCGTTACCGATGATGGTGCGGTTGTGGATGATCACGTCGTGCGCCACGTGAACATACGCCATCAGGAGGTTGCCATCGCCGATCGAGGTCACCATCCCGCCGCCCTCTGTGCCGCGATTGATGGTCACGAACTCGCGGATCGTATTCCCGTCGCCGATGCGAGTCTCGGAGGGCTCGCCTTTGTACTTCTTGTCTTGTGGCGTGACTCCACAGGAACAATACGGATAGAAAACGTTATCTTTTCCGATCGTCAGCTTGCCTTCCAGGTACACATGGGCAAGTAGACGCGTTCGAGGCCCGATCGTGACGCCGCTGCCGATGATGCAGTACGGTCCAATTTCCGCATCCCGGGAGATGTTCGCGTCGGGGTCGACAATCGCGGTAGGGTGAATTGCCATTCCGGAACGAACGCGCGATCAGGCAACGGGCGTTTCGGCTCTGTCAGGCTCGGTTTTGGCCGCCCCAGTGGCTGCCCGGCTAGACGATCCGTCAGCTTACACATGAGAGTTGCTTCGGCAACCACTTGCCCGTCCACGGTGGCGATGCCTTGCATCTTGGCGATGCTCGTCTTCAGGCGAACCAATCTCATCTCGATCAACAATTGATCGCCCGGCACAACGGGCTTGCGAAATTTAGCCTCCTCCACCGAAGCGAGGAACATGATCTTGCCCAGAGTATGCGGCGCGAGTTTGCCGACCAGAATACCGGCAACTTGAGCCATGGCCTCGATAATGAGCACCCCGGGCATGACGGGAAATCCCGGGAAATGTCCGGTGAAGTGAGGTTCGTTGAAGGTGACGTTCTTCAGACCGACAATCTTCTCTTCTGTGATCTCGGTGATTCGATCCACCATCAACATCGGATAGCGATGGGGCAGAATGGCCGTGATCTCTTCGACGTCCATGGATGGCATGGGAAGCCCTATGATAACAACCGATGCACCCATTCCTCCGCGCCGCGAAGCGACAGAAGACCGCCACGGTCGAACTGATCAAACGAATGGCGGCTTGCGAAACGCCTAGTGGTTCTCCCGGACGCGGTGAACGAGTTTATAGACCTGCTGGTTCGAGAAAGCGAAGATATCGCCCGTGCGGAACGGTTCAAGACCAAGGGATTCGGGGATGTGCTTCGATTGAGCTTCCCGCTTTCTTCAACGTCGCCTCCGCGCAAACAGATCCTGGCAATCGGGCACTCGGATACAGTTTGGCCGCTCGGCACGCTCGCTTCCATGCCGGTGCGGCAATCGAAAGGGCGGCTTTGGGGCCCGGGTGTGTTGGACATGAAGTCGGGCCTGGCTTTCTTCCTGACTGCTCTTCGCATCGTGAAAGATCTTGCGGTGCCGCTCACGCGCGAGATCGTGTTGCTTGTTGTTCCGGACGAGGAGGTAGGAAGCCCCGAATCTCGAGCCGCTGACAGAACGGGAAGCGGCAAAAGAGCGATGTTGTTCTGGTATTGGAGCCGGGGACAGGGCTTGCCGGGAAACTGAAAACCGCCCGGAAGGGAGTCGGTCGTTATCGTATATCGATCCAGGGCCGGGCGGCCCACGCGGGCGTAGACTTCGAAAACGGAGCCAGCGCGATGGTGGAAGCAGCGCGGCAGATTCGAGCGGCTCAGCGATCTTACCGATCTCAAGCGCGGCATCACGGTGAACCCGGGCGTGGTTCATGGAGGAACCCGTTCGAACGTTGTTGCGGCCGAAACGCAGATCGACGTAGACATGCGCGCCGTCACGAACGAAAGACGCAAATGCAATCGACCGCAAGCTGAAGGCGCTTCGGGCCGTTGGACAAACGCTGTACTTTACTGGTGGAAGGCGGGCTGAATCGGCCGCCGATGGAACGCACGAAAACCATTGCCGCGTTGTTCCGCCGCGCGCAGGAGATCGCCTCCGAAATCGGAATCTCTATTGAAGAATCTTCGACAGGGGGCGGATCCGATGGAAACTTTACTGCGGCTCTCGCGATCCCAACACTAGACGGCCTCGGCGGGGTTGGGGAAGGCGCTCATGCCCGAAATGAGAGCATTCTGCTCGATCGCGTCGCTGATCGTGTGGCCCTGTTAGCCGCTTTGATCGCCAACTTGTAGAAGACTTCAAGTCTGCCTGAGAATTTGGCGTGCCGTTTGCACTAGGAAGATAAGAGGACTCTGAAAACCTTAGGCGCAGCTAAGGTCCAGGATTTCTCCCATGTCTTTGCGGACCGAGCTTCGATTCCCTGTCTAGCTGATACAGTCCAAGCTCGGTAAGCCTCTTTCCCCTTTACTAGATCCGTCGTCTTCAGCTCTCTTCCTCCGGCGCAGGTCCTCGCGTCACGTCCTTTCCTTCTACTTTGGGCAGAGACACCGGCCTGTTCGTGGAAGCAGATCGATAGATCGCCTCCATCAGAACGTGGTCCTGAACACCTTCTTCTCCGGGCGTGTGCGGTTTGCGGTTCTTCAAGATGCAATCAGCCATGTGGTCGATCTCCAGAGCAAACTGGTCTTTCTGACTGAGGCGAATCTGGTCGATCAGCTCCGCCTTTTCTTCCCGGTGAGAGATGCGAAGCTGTTGGCCTTCATAGGCAAATGCATTCTCGAGTTGAAAGGCTCCCGCATCGGTGTGAACGTGGAGGTACCGCGACTCGTGCATGCCATAGCTGGTTGAACAATCCGCGTGACGCCGCTCGGAAAGCGAAGCGAGAACGAAACGGTCTCTTCCACTTCGCGGAAACGGGGATCATTTGGTGTGGTCGAGATCTGGCCATAGATCTCCACCGGCTCTTCGCCCGTCAGGTAACGAGCAGCGTTCAGGCAGTAGAGACCAACGTCCGGGAGCGAACCGCCGCCTGCCATGCTCTTCTTGAGACGCCACTGCTCCGGGGCAGCCATGTTCTGGACATTGGCGGCGCGAATGAGTTTAGCCGTTCCGTACTTCCGCTCTCTCAAAAGGTCGATCACCTTTCGGTTATACGGCTCGTATTGACACCGGTAGGCGATCATCAGGAGGCGGCCGGCGGCGTGACAACCCTCGACCATTTGCTTCGCCTCGGCAGAAGAGGTTGCCATCGGCTTTTCGCACAAAACGTGCTTGCCAGCCTTGGCAGCTCGCAACACGAACTCCTTGTGCATGGCGTTCGGAAGCACGATGTAAACCGCCGCAATCTCCGGATTGTTCTTGATGTCCTCGAACTTCTCGTAGCTGTAGACCGATTCCGGCTTGATCCCGTACTGCGCAGCTATCAGCTTCGCCTTCTCAGGCGAACCGCTCACAACGCGCCACGGGACGAGCCTTCTTTGCCTGCGCAAAAGCGGGAAGAATGTTCTCGAGCGAGAGCCGTCCGAGCCCGACCACGGCGAAGCCTACCCGCTTATCGAGAGGCAGGGGATTGGGCGGGCCACCGGTCGGCCGTTCCGTCGGCGCGGTCCATGGCGGGAACTCGATTTTCCCTCCTGTGGTTTTTCCGGTATCGGTCGGCGTGGGAGGCGGAAGCTCCTGGGCCATAGCCAGCGTCGCCAATCCTGCGGTTCCAGTGATGATGTGTCGTCTTGAAAGGGAAAACTCGTTCGGCAGCATGAACTCGACTGTTCGATAACGCTTCGCCCTGCTTGGTTTCGCGGCGGACCGGGAGCCATCAGCGCGCCACATGAACGTCTTTCAGAGAAACTGCAATCAGATCGCTGATCCGTTCACTGCCACTGAATGAGCGTTGCCTGGCTCTAAAGGTCAGGCGGCTTGGAAAGACGACAAGCCAAGATAAAATGGTCTCTTGCGCATTGTTCCGGACGGTCTCTACTACGCGGCGGGATTGCTAGCTCTGGGAGTGGGCCTGGCGTACTTCGTCCATCCTTACCTGGGGATTCCCTTCTACGTGCTAGCGGCGTTTTGCCTGTATTTCTTCCGGGATCCCGACCGAACTGCTCCCAGCGGAGAAGCCATTGTCGCGCCGGCGGACGGCAGGGTTGTCTCGGTAAAGCAACTTGGTCCGGCAGAGACCAGGATCAGCATTTTCCTGAACATTTTCGATGTCCACGTAAACAGGACGCCTATTCCCGGCCGGATCACCGAAGTGTTGTATCGGAAAGGTAAGTTCCTTGTGGCGAGTCACGAAGAAGCTTCGGTAGAGAATGAGCAGAATACTCTGGTTGTCGAGGGTCCGCGGGGCCGCGTAGTTTGCCGCCAGATTGCAGGTTTGATTGCGAGGCGCATCATATGTCACAAGCAGGCGGGAGATGTCGTGGCTGCCAGGTGAACGGATTGGGTACATCAAATTCGGCTCGAGAGTCGACGTGCTCTTCGGGTCCGAGTGGAGAACGACCGTGAAGGTAGGTGATCGGGTTTCTGCGGGAACAACGATTCTCGCCATGCCTGCGGACGGAGAGGCTCTCTGATCCCTCACGGACAAGCCATGCTGCGTCCTCCTGAAGGTAAACGCCCGCGCAGAGCCGCTTACGTACTTCCCACTTTGTTTACAAGCGGGAATATCTTTCTCGGTTTCGCAGCCCTGCTCCAAACCTTCGAGGGTTCGGCACAGGCGTTAGGTGGGGACTACGGGTTCAACAATCACTTTTCTCTTGCCGCCAGGTTGCTAGGTTTTGCCGTCTTCTTCGATGGACTGGACGGGCGAATCGCCCGGATGACGAATACGGTCAGCGATTTCGGCCGGGAACTGGACTCTCTGGCCGACGTGATCACTTTCGGCATTGCGCCGGCCGTTCTTGCATTCGTCTGGGGTGTGATGTTCATTGTCCCGGGGGTAGATGGCGACATTGTGAGCCATCTGTCGCGCGCAGGTTATGCCGCGTCGTTTTTCTATCTACTTTGCGGAGCCGTCCGCCTGGCGCGTTTCAACGTACAAACGAATCCGACTCCCAAGAATCCTGGCCGTCCCGACAGAAAATACTTCGTCGGTATGCCGATCCCGGCCGGGGCCGGCTTTATCGCCGCCGTGGTTTATTTCAGCAGTTCTCCGGTCCGAAGCGCGCTCTTCTCGGCTGCATGGCTCGTGCTGATTGTGATCGTGTCACTGCTCATGGTGAGTTCGTGGCGGTATCCGAGCTTCAAACAGATCAGCGTTTCAAAGCCCCGGACGACGGTCAGCGTTCTGCTCATCGGCCTTATCGCGGTTTTGATCGTGTTCTGGTCTCAGCCGGTATTACTCATCATGGCCATCACTTACGTGGGCAGTGGCATTGTCATCCGCACAGGCGGGATGATGCGCCGGATCAGGAAAACGCGAGCGTCTACCGCGCTGGCAGAACAACGGGTTAGCTGAGCAAACACTGTGACAGAAATATCCCTTATAGGCGCTGAGACCCTCATGGGTCGAGAGTTGACCGAAGTGCTTGATCAACGTAGGCCCGACATCACGATCAAGACCTTCGCGGCGACTGGAGAAGGTAACTTTGGTGAAAAAGACGGTGAGCCTGTCTACCTGGAAGCGCTTAGCGAGAACGGCATCCAATCCGGCCTCGCTCTCGTATTTGCCGGCGTTGCGGCGGGAGCGGAGAAAACCTATGAATTAGCCAAGGCAGCGGGACAGAAGCCGGCCATCATCGATTGCACCGGCTTACTCGAAAGCAAGCCTGAGGCTCGCATTGCGGCACCGCTTCTCCAGGATTCGAAACAATCCGATGCCTGGCTTTTCGTGATTGCTCATCCTGCCGCAACTGCGATTGCGTTGGTGCTGGACCGGTTGTCGCGTTACCGGAAGCTACGGTCTGCGGTGATCAACGTCCTCGAACCGGCCAGCGAGCGTGGAAAAACCGGTATCTCGGAACTTCACACTCAAACCACGAACTTACTAGCTTTTAAGACGCTGCCGAAGGACGTTTTCGACGCACAGCTAAGCTTTAATCTGCTTCCGCAGTATGGAGCCGATGCGCCCATCCAACTGGCGACGGCGGAACAACGAATAGAGCGCGATTTGGCGACTCTGCTAAGCCGGCAGTCAAATCGAGCCGCAATCCCCATGCCCTCGATCCGGTTGGTGCAGGCCCCGGTGTTTCATGGCTACAGTCTGTCCTTGTGGGTGGAATTCGAAGCAGACGTTAATAGCGAAGATCTGAGCGAGGCTCTCGCGACGGCTCAGATAGAGGTGCGTTCGGCAGACCAGGAAGCGCCTACCAATGTAGGAGCAGCGGCCCAGAGCGGTCTGGCGGCGGGCGATATCCGGGTCGACCACAACAATCCTCGTGCTGCCTGGATTTGGATCGCGCTCGACAACCTTCGGGTGACGGCAGAAGCAGCGGCAGACCTGCTGCGAACGCTAGAGAACAAGTAGTGACCAGAAGGCAAGCCTGCACAATTTCGATACTCGGTCCTGCTTTGCTCGCAAGCTGCGGCTACCATGTCGGAGGCCAGGCGGATCTGATTCCAAAGGGTATCCGGACGATCGCGATCCCTGCGTTTGTCAGTGCTTCGCTGCGATACAAGCTGCTCGATGTATTGCCGCAGCAGATCGGCAGAGAATTCATCGCCAAGACGCGTTTCCGGGTGGTAACCGACCCCAGTGAGGCTGACGCAGTCCTGAACGGCAACGTGAACGCCGCCCAGGTGTTCCCGGCCGTTTTCGATCCAGTCTCGGGAAAGCCAACCAGCGTGCAAGTGCTAGTGGTGATGTCCATCACGCTTTCGGAACGGGCTACCGGCCGCGCGCTGTTTGTTCGCAATGGTCTTGCCTTTCGACAAAACTACAGCATCGCGGTGGACCCGCATCAGTTTTTTGACGAGAGCGGGCCGGCATTCGATCGGGTCAGCCGCGATGTTGCGCACGACGTGGTGAGTGCCATCGTTGAGGCGTTCTAAAACTATTCGATCGCACCTATGACTCCCGAGCAGTTCCTCAGCCGCATCGCGAAACAGCCGCCAGCGCCAGCTTACCTTTTCCTTGGCCAGGAAGGATATCAGCGACGAATCTGCCGTAATGCCCTCGTCGACCGAGTCTTGCCTGCTGATGCGCGGTCGGACGGGTTGAGTCACATGGATCTCGAAAGCTGCACGCTCACGGAGGCTCTGGATGATGCGCGATCGCTTTCTCTTTTCTCTTCCGAGCGCGTTCTGTGGGTTTCAAGCGCGGAACTGGCACTGCCGCGTCGCATGACATCGACCGCGGGCAGTGACGACGAGGAAGGCGGCGGAGGCGGGGGGCAGTCCGCCGGATCGCAATTAAGCGACTATCTGAAAGCGCCTTCTCCGGGTACGGTGGTTGTGTTTGAGTGCAGCCGGTACGATTTTTCTGGCGACGATCGCACCAAGCTCGAACGAGTACAAAAGTTCTACTCGGCGGTACCGGTGACGGTTGAATTTCGTCACTATACACCGGAATCCAGCCGCTATCTGGCTCAGCAACTGGCCAAAGAACACAATCTTAAACTCGGAAACGCCGAGCTCGCGATTCTGCTGGACGCCGTGGCCGGCGACGCTAACCGACTAGGCGGAGAAATCGAGAAGCTTGCTTTGTTCGTGGGGACGGAGAGACCGGTTAAAACCGAAGATCTGGAAGCGCTCGTTCCCAATGCCGCGCAGAGCACCATCTTCACGCTGGTGAATGCGCTTGGCAAACGCGATCGCATGGCTGCGCTGCGTTCGGTCGACCTCCTGATTCGAGAAGGTGAATACCTTCCGCTGGCACTTACATTCCTCAGCACTCAATTTCGCCTGGCGTTGGCTGCAAAGGAAGCTCGGATTAGCTCCTCCCAGCAGGCGCAGAACTTCTTCCTGAAACTCGGGGTGCGCATGTGGAGGGAGCGCGCAGAACAGGTTATCGGTACGGCGAACGCGTTCACGAAAGAACGTCTGGCGAACGCGATCGAATTAATCTACGCCACCGATCGCAATTTCCGGGACGGCTATAAGGATGACCGGGTCGTGATGGAGACATTGATCTTGGCAATGACCGCTGAACAGCAACCGGGCCTCTCCCGGCAGAAGAATAGCGAAAGCAACTCGCCCGCTCACATAAGATAAGTCGAGCGCCATGAGCCTGCATCTTGGTTTCGGGCTCGTCATTCTGCTGCAGGCCTGTGTTGCCTTCGCTCAACAGGCTGTCACTATTCCCGTCCCCGGCAAGGCAACTGCTCTTGAGGCCGATTTGTACGGCAGGGGAACCAAATACGTCGTTCTTGGCCCACGGTGGGCGTCTTACGAAGGAGAGCTGGAAAAAGCAGGCGGAGACTCTTGCCCACTCGGGCTTTGCGGCGCTCGCGATCCGTTTTCGGGGAGATTCCACCAATCCCGATGGATCTCCCAACGCGGCAGGTTCTCCGGCGGAGAATGCAGAGGACGTCCTGGCCGCGGTCACGTATCTCTATGGAAAAGGCGCGGCCGAAGTGGCCGCAATCGGGGGCAGCCTCGGCGGTGATGCTGTGGGTGATGCCAACGCCCGATCTCCGGAGGGCAGGATTTCCCGAATTGTGCTTTTGGGTTCCGGCGGAGGGGCAACGCCCCAAAAGTTAAACGGACGAAAGCTTTTCATTGTGGCCCGGGACGACAGAAACGCCTCGGGGCTTCGCTTACCCGACATCCAACGGCATTACGAAGCAGCACCGGAACCGAAGAAGCTTGTGGTTCTGGATGGGTCCGCTCACGCTCAGTTTCTTTTTGACACGGAGCAAGGTTCGGACGTGATGGACCTGATTCTTCGATTTCTTGCCGAGCCTTAAGCGACCAACGTCGGACGTCGATTCCCGATCTGGGTGGCCTGTTCAAAGGCGTAGCCCAACTGAAGCACGCCCCAGTCATCATGGTGCCGTCCCACGATTTGCATTCCGATTGGTAAACCACTTTTCGAGAACGCGCACGGCACGGACAAAGCCGGATTTCCGGCCGCCGAGATGTAATAAGCGGACCGCATCCAATCGATATAGCTTTCCATCTTCACGCCGGATATCTCGGTGGGATACCGGCTGTTGACATCGAAGGGCAGCACTTGGCTCACAGGGAGAATGAAGAAGTCGTACTCTCCCCGGAACGAGCAAAGACGCTGAAACAGGGCGGTCCTTTTTACTTCCATCCGGGAAAGGTACGGACCGGTGAGCCGGCGTCCCTCTTGAATGTGCCAATGAATATAGTCATTCAGTTGATCGCCATGAGTATCCGATAAGTCGCCGTAGGCAAGTTCGGTCGACCAGTGACGCCAGGCAACGAACGATTCCTGTGCACCGGTGAAGTCGGGTTCAGCTTCCAACACTACGCATCCGAGGGACTCAAATATCTTTCGCTGCGCTTGTACCGCCGCCTTCACCTCGGGGTCCCAGGGGAGGCCGAGATCTTTGAACATGGCAACCCGGACCCCCTTGAAGTTTCGGGTCCCTAGCGGTTGCGCAAACTGACTTCCCGGCTGATCGATCGAGATGGGTGAGTGATGATCGAAGCCCGCAAGCACGCTCAAGAAGTAGGCACAGTCAGCGACATTGCGAGCAACTGGGCCATCCACCGAAAACGGGAACCATCCTAACTGCGTGGGCACGTTGGGAACGCGGCCGGGCGAAGGACGGAGGCCGACTACATTGCAAAAGCTGGGCGGGTTTCGCAGCGAGCCGCCGAAATCGGAGCCATCGGCCAGCGGCACCATACCGCACGCAAGAGCGACAGCGCCGCCGCCCGTACTTCCTCCACAGGTCTTGGTTAGGTCGTAAGGGTTTCGCGTGGCGCCGAACACCGGGTTGAATGTTTGGGAGCCCAAGCCGAATTCCGGCACGTTCGTTTTGCCGATGATGATCGCTCCCGCCTCCTTTTCGCGCTGAACCACGCGGCAATCGAAGTCAGGCACAAAATCCTTACGTAAGGGAGAGCCGAATGTCGTGCGGATGCCGCTCGTTTCGTGCAGATCTTTCACGCCGACAGGCAGCCCGTGAAGCGGCCCCAGCCACCGGTTGCTTGCGACTGCCTCATCCGCTTTGGCTGCCTGAGCGATCAATTGATCCTCCGGCACCAGGGTAACGATCGCATTGACAGCCGGGTTAAGACGACCGATCTGCTTGAGGTGTGCTGCCATAACTTCGCGCGCCGAGAGTTTCTTCGCGCGAAGCAAGGCGATGGTATCTACCGCTCGTAAGAAGCAGATATCGTCCTGAGAATGACTGTTTTGGCTTGGCAAAGTTTTCCCTGTCGTGAGTGCAGAGAGTTCCCGGGAACCCGCAACCGCTACTGTGCTGAGCTTGAGAGTTTCACGCCGAGTCATGTTTTAGTTCTCACTCCGCAAAATATCAGCCCTCAGTACAACGAAGATAGACTTTTAGCATGGCAAATGCACCGAAGGGGAACAGAGGGAATGAGGGTCACCCGGAGGATATCGGACGGCGGGGCTTTGTTACGGGTTCGGTGACCGCAGGTTTCGCCGCAAGTGCCGCGTCAGGTTCTGCGGCAGACCCCGGAGTACTCGAGACTGACGTTGAGATCAAAACGCCCGCCGGAACCTGCGACGCGGCTTTCATCCGGCCGAAGAACGGCACCCATCCGGGCGTTCTGGTCTGGCCCGATGCCTTCGGACTACGTCCTTCTATGCGCGAGATCGGAAGGCGAGTCGCCGCGGAAGGCTACGCCGTTCTCGTCCCAAATCCGTTCTATCGGGTTGCCAAGGCGCCTTTTTCCGACGCCTCGACCTTCAACTTCCAGAACCCTGCTGACATGGCGAAGCTTCGGCCTTTGATGGCGTCGGTCACGGAAGCCGGCCATGCGGAGCAGGATGCCACCGCATACGTTGCCTTTCTGGATGCGCAGAAGGAAGTGAATAAAACGAAGAAGATAGGCACGCAAGGCTATTGCATGGGCGGGCCCCTCGTGGTGCGAACGGCTGCCACCATACCTGAGCGGATTGGTGCGGGGGCGTCCTTTCACGGAGGGGGTCTCGTGACGGACAAGCCGGACAGTCCACACCTGCTCGCGCCGAAGATCAAGGCGCACATGTATTTCGGCATTGCCTCGAATGACGATGCGCGCCAGCCGGATGCGAAAGATAAGCTGCGCGACTCCTTCGCAGCTGCCAAAGTTCCTGCCGAGATTGAGGTCTATCCGGGAGCGCTCCACGGTTGGTGCGTCCCCGATATGCCGGCTCAGAATGGTAAACCCATTTACAACAAAGCCGATGCCGAGCGCGCCTGGGGCAAGTTAGTCGCACTCTATCGCACAGCTTTGGCCTAATTAGCTGGTCTTCTGTGCTTCCTCGCGAGCTTTGGCCGCGTCGTAGCTCTCGCCGTAAATCGATGGAACCTTCGCACCCATCGGCCGCAGATACATCGATAACTGCCCGCGGTGATGAACCGTATGGTGGAGGATGAATCCGAGGTACATGACGGCCGGAAGCTGAAAAAGACCACGAAAATCGACTATCTTCGTAAGCTGCTCGCCGGCTAGTTGTGTTACTTGACTTAAACGCGTTTCGAAATTCTCGGCATACCATCGATTGAGATCTGCCGCCGTATGTGTCGAGTCCGGACGCGACTGCGGACTGAAGTCAAACGCACCTGTTCGAACGGCGTCCAGGAATCGCATCTCGGCAGCGGCGATGTGCCACGCAAGATCGATGGCACTCTTCGAGATTTCGTCGGGGCGGTAATTCTCTTTCCCGACCGGGATTGCTCCAATAATGTTCTTCGTCAGCGTATGTTCGTTCTTCAGCGCAGGAAGAAAGGCGGTCTGTAGTAGGAAGGTAGCTCCGTCAGGCTGCAGATTTTGCATCAGGTACAGCTTATCTCAATGATCACGGATCGCCGCCGGTCACGAATTGTTCGTGCGGCTACGCCAATCGAATAACACCACTCCGCACGCGACCGAGACGTTCAGCGATGAAACTGCTCCAGCCATGGGAATGCGCACCAGCACGTCGCAGTGTTTCTGAACGCCCTGGTGTATGCCTTTTCCTTCTCCGCCGAAGACGAACGCGCTGGGCGAGGTGTACTGGACGGAGTTGTAGGCCTCAGTGCCGCGTTCATCGAAACCATAGATCCAATAGCCATGCTCTTTCAGCCGATCAAGGGCTTGGGAGATGTTGGTCACTCGTGCTACCCGAAGATACGCAAGCGCTCCGGCCGCAGCCCTTTCTACTGTTTCGGTCAAGGGTGCAGACCGCCGCTCGCCAACTATGATGGCGTCCGCCCCCGCGGCATGAGCGGTACGGATGATAGCTCCGAAATTGTGCGGGTCCTCCACCCCGTCCAGCACTACCAACAGGCGTGAGCCGTGCAGGATCTCCTCAAGATCAGCGTAGTCGTGCGCGGCGCCGAATCCGATTACGTTCTGATGGGAGACGCCATTCGCGGCGCGATCGAGGGATTCTTTGGGTTCGAATCGTATTGGAACCGTCGTTTCCCGGCAGAGATCTACAATCTCCTGTACCCGTGGTCCGGCGGCACCTTTCGCAATGACTATCTTCTCGAGGGGTCTTCCGGCGCGGAGGGCTTCGCGAACAGGATGAATACCAAGCAGCAGCCTCTTCGACGGACCGCTCTCTCCTGGTCGAAAGCCACTACCCTCTCCTTCTTTCTTTCGCTTCGGATTCTTGTCAAAGGGCCGCATCGACGGAGGGAAGAGTTTCGGAGCCGCGGTTCCGACGGCGATCAGGAAGCGAGCGGAAGCCCGTGCTCCTCAAGCACTGCGCTTACCTCTTTTCGGGAAAGCCGCGAAGCATCATATTCCACAAACAGCACATCCCCGGAAGGTTCAACTCGCGTCGTCAGCATGCCATACACGGAATGAACGCGATTGATCTCTTTCAGGTCTCGATCGCTTAGAGGTCGAGAGAGCGTGAAAGTGGTCTGTACCTTCGTCATCGGGCTCAGAATAGCATTAGCTTTGGTCGGTCTTTTTGACCTTCCAAAGGATCTGGCGCAATATGCCGAGCCACGTTTCTGTGTCGCCAGACGGGAGCGACAAACGCCGGACAAGCCTGCGGATCTTAAGCTCAGTGGACGACGAAGTCGTGCGCCCCACATAACCGGATTCGTGCAGAACCTCCAGCAACATCGATGTAAATCGATCCGTCTCTTCCGCCGAAGCCCCGGTACGCTCGAGAATTGGCGTCCCCGCCGCCTCTTCGTTTCGGGAAAGCTCGTACAGGCAGATCGCTACGGCTTGCCCTAGATTCATGGACCCGTGCTCTTCGCGAGTGGGAATGCGCAGCGCCCAATGGCAGAAACTCAGATCTTCGTTGGACAACCCAAACTTCTCAGATCCAAAGAGAAGGGCAACCGAAGAGTCCGGCGGTCTCAACCGGATGGCTGTTGCCGCACTTTCCAGACGATGTAGAGGAATATGCAGGTCACGATGGCCGAGCGCCGTGCTCCCGATTACCAGATCGCAATCGGCTATTGCCTCCGGCACGCTCCCGTAGACTTGCGCTTCTTCGAGAATGTAGCGGGCGCGCACGGCGGACCGAGCTTCGTGGAAGGCCGCCTCGTAGGGGTTCACCAGCCGGAGTGTTCGGAACCCGAAGTTACTCATGGCCCGAGCCGCCGCGCCGATGTTCAAAGGGTTTCGGGGCGCAACCAGCACGACCCGAAGCTGGTTCCGCAATTACTGTTCCAGGTAGGTGTAGCCTTGCAGTCCTTCTTCGTAAAAGCGAAGTAAGCGGCCCGACTCTTCGTATCCAATCCGCTGCTCACGGACTGCGAGTTCCACATCTTTCCGGAACGCGTCGACCAGCGACTGGACGCTGTACTGCACGTAGTTCAGAACTTCGCGGACCGTGTCCCCTTGTACGACGGTTTCGAGAACTACGTCATCGTGTTCGTCCAAGTTGACGTGTACAGCGTTGGTATCACCGAACAGATTGTGAAGGTCGCCCAAGATCTCCTGGTAAGCACCCAGAAGAAACGCACCCAGAATGTAAGAACTGCCGTTGAGCGGATGCAGCGGAAGCGTCTTCTTTACGTCGCGTCGATCAATAAACTGGTCGACTTTCCCGTCGGAATCGCACGAAATGTCGCCGAGCACGCCCTGACGCGTCGGGCTCTCGTCCAAGCGATGCATGGGCATGATCGGGAAGAGCTGTTTCACCGCCCAGCTATCCGGCATGCTCTGAAAAAGCGAGAAGTTACAGAAGTAAGTGTCCGACAGCAATGCGTCGAGACCCTCAAGCTCCTCAGGAAAGAAATCAAGTTCGCTCGCGTACTTGTGTATCTTGCGGCAGATAGCCCAATAGAAGTTTTCTGCCAGGCTTCGCTGTTGTAACGTCAGGTAGCCAAGGCTGAACAGATTCAGCGCCGAGTCGAGGGCCTGCTGAGCGTCGTGGTAGGACTCGAGCAGATTCTTCTTCGTGATCGACCGATGTGCTTCAAAAAGATCGATTAATGGCTGTTCAGAATCTTCCGGCAACGAAGCCGGAAGTTCCGCTTCCCCAAAGCCGCTGACTCCGAGAACGTTGAACACCAGCACGCTATGGTACGCGGCAACGGCTCTTCCGCTCTCCGAGATGATGTTCGGATGCGGTATTTCACTTTCGTCGCAAATACTCTGAATGTGGTAGACGACGTCTCGCGCATATTCTTCGAGCGTGTAATTAACACTGGACTCGAAATCCGTTTGCGAGCCATCGTAGTCGATACCTAAGCCGCCACCGACGTCCAGATAGCACAGCCCGGTGCCCAGCTTCTTCAGATCGACGTAGATGCGGGCCGCCTCAATGACGGCAGCTTTGATCTGGCGGATGTTCGTGATCTGACTGCCAAGATGGAAGTGCAGTAGCTGGAGGGAATCTTCCATTCCCCGCTCCTTCAACAATTCCACCGCCGCCAGTGCTTCGCTGACCGTAAGGCCAAATTTCGAGCGGTATCCGCCTGATGACTTCCACTTCCCTGAGCCACGACTGGCGAGTTTCACTCGCAGACCGATGGATGGCTTCACGCCAACCTGCTCGGCGTGTTTCATGATCAGCTCGAGCTCAGTGAACTTCTCGACGACCGGGGTGATTCGTCGGCCGATCTTCTTGGCCAACATCACCATTTCGATATATTCGTCGTCTTTGAACCCGTTGCAGATGATGGGCGTTTCGTTGTCTGCGATGGCCAGCACTGCAAGCAGTTCAGGCTTCGAGCCGGCCTCCAGGCCGAAGTTATACGCCCGCCCGAATTGGAATACCTCTTCAACGACCTGCCGCTGCTGGTTGACTTTAATCGGGTAAACGCAGCAGTAACTGCCCGCATATCCATGCTCGCGGATGGAAGAATCGAACGCCTGGTTCATCTCGCTGAGCCTGTGCTTCAGAATGCCGGCGAAACGAATCAGTATCGGCAGCGAAATGCCGCGCCACTGCAGAGTGTCGACCAGTTCTTTGAGATCGATTTTCCGATTCTGCTCTTTCGTCGGATGGACAAGCAGGTTCCCGTTCTCGCCAACCGAGAAATAGCCTTTGCCCCAACTCGCCACGTCGTAGAGTTCCGCGGCTTCCGTTGTAGTCCAGCGGTCCGCGGGTTCGCGCACCTGTGCGAGAGAAACTTTCGTGTTCAGGGGAGGAACTCCTTCAGAAAAAGAACGTCCGTGATGGACTTGGGGGGACATTCCCACCAATAATTAGAGCATGCTCAAGGGGTTAGGACGCCGAATTGTAACCAAAATTCCGAGGCGGACTGTCCGTCAACTCTGGATGCCGCCAGGAACTTTGGGCAGGCGGACTGTGTCGATCCAGAAGGATTTCAGTCCTTTTACCGCATTCATCAGGTCGTCGAGGGACGTCGGCTTCCGGATGTAAGCGTTCGCGTGGGCATCATAAGCGCGATTAATATCATTCTCGGCCCGGGAAGAGCTAAGAACGATCACCGGTATCAGGCGCTTGTCCGGATCTGCTTTGAGACGGGCCAATACCTCGTGGCCGCCGACTTTGGGGAGATTCAAATCCAGGAAAATCAGATCAGGGTGCCAAGCGTCGGACCCGGGATTCTGATCGAAAGTCATTTTCAGACCTTCCGCCCCGTCCGAAGCCACTCGAATCTCGACGGGAGCCTTCAACTCCTTAAGCGCGTCCTTCAAAAGGCGAACGTCCCCGGGATTGTCCTCGATGATCAGGATTCGGATATCTCGGTCGTAATCTTGCAATTCTTCCCACACACTAACCTAAATATGTGAAGCGGTTTCTAGTAGCCCGTTTGTTGGAGCACAAGGCTGCGAAAAGGTTGCGCGCCTTGTAGCGAAACGCTCTGTAAAATTCTCTCCCATAAATATCTACACGCGTTCCAGTACTACCTCAGCGGTCCAGGAACGTATTTACCTCAGATTTTTTCAAACTCGCGGGCCACTTTCTCCTCAGTTAAGGAACTTCGAGCACCCGCACACGATGGAGAATCTATCCCGACACATCGGCACCGGGCACGTGGGTGGTCTCTCGAGGCCGAACGCGACGCACGGGCAAGCGTCGGAAAATTCTGGCGGCAGAATCCTGCTAGCCGGCCAATCCGAACCGGCTGCGGCAAGGTATCGGCTCTTCTGGGCGGCACGCATCACCGACTTGATTCGCGTCCGCTCGGTAGAGGAAATCGTCTCCCTGGTTTCAAGTGGAAGCGTAGATCTGATCCTGATGGACAGCAGTCTCCATGACCTTGGCGCGATTGAACTCTGCCGGGTCCTGAAGAGATCCCCCGCCACGCAATTATTGCCCGCTTTCGTTCTCTGGAGCCAAAGGGACCTGGACGCGGAGGCAAGGGCAATCGAAGCGGGCGCCGACGCCTTCCTTCCGCTTGATGGTCCAGCCTAGGATATTCCATGCGCACGTCAACTCCGCCCTGCGCAGAAAGGCTCTGGTTGACAAGCTGGACGACTCGGAAAGCATCCTGTTTTCCCTCGCCGCATCGGTCGAAGAGCGCAACGGCGCTCTGGCCAAACACTGCGAACGCCTGGCCCGCATCGCTTCTTCGATTGGATTGGCCCTGCAACTTCCGCCCGACGATATCCTGGCGCTGCAGAGGGGCGGATATCTGCACGACATTGGCAAAGTCGCTATCCCGGATCAGGTATTGTTCAAACCCGGGCCGCTCACCCCGGACGAGTGGCGAATCATGGAAGGCCACACGGTCAAAGGTGAACAGATCTGCCAGGGAATGAAATCGCTCCGGAATGTTTTGCCGATCATTCGGCACCACCACGAGAAGTGGGACGGATCCGGGTATCCGGATCGGCTTCGAGGGGACGAAATCCCACTCCTGGCCCGGATTGTCCAACTGGCGGACATCTATGACGCGCTGACGGCGGAGCGCAGTTATAAGCGCGGCGCTGAGCCCGACCGAAGCCATCGAAGTGATCCGGGCGGAGACCAAACGGGGCTGGCGAGATCCCTTTTTGACCGAGCGGTTTGTCGATATGCTTCCCTCGCTCGGCGCGCTGGACGACGACACCGTTGCCCAGGATGTCAGCCAGCTTTCTTTGCATGCTCTTGCGAACCAGGTAAGCCGCGACCACCGCTTCAACTCTTCAACTGCCAGCGTACACGATCCGAACCTTTCAACGTACGCGCCCGATAAAGTAGGTCTGTTGGAGCCTGTACGGAGAATGGCGGCTTTGAGTTCGTCTCGAGGCCAGCAAAACGCACCTGGATCCCTCGACAGGGCCGGATCAGCCTCCGTGTCCTCTCGAGAGAGATCATCGGGTGCTTTGCGTGCCCGCGGCTCGTTGCTCACCGGGAAGAGATCGGCCGAATCAAGCGGCGCGCCTATCTCAATGAGCACTACTGGAGCAAACCGGTTCCGGGTTTCGGCGATCCTGCGGCCAAGCTATTCATTGTCGGACTGGCGCCGGGTGCTCACGGTGCCAATCGTACGGGCCGGATGTTTACGGGCGACCGCTCTGGCGAGTTTCTTTACCGGGCGCTTTGGGAAACCGGTTTTGCGAACCAGAGCCAAAGTGTATCGGCTGATGACGGGCTCGTACTAAGGGACGCCTACATGGCTGCGGCCGTTCGCTGTGTGCCGCCGGATAATAAGCCAAATCGGGACGAAATCCTCAACTGCAGACCTTATCTCGTCAGGGAGTTGGCGCTATTCAAGCAATTGAGAGCCGTTGTGGCCCTTGGAGCCATTGCCTTCGAAGCTTACCTTTGTATTCTGCAGCAATCAGGCTGTTATCTCGTCCCGGTCGGGATTTCGATTCGGCCACGGCGCCGCTTACACTACCCATCCGGGCGGGCCGGTTCTTCTCGGCTTCGTATCATCCCAGCCAGCAAAATACGTCTACCAAGCGTCTGACCGCCGAGATGCTGCGAGATGTTTTCGAGCGTGTCAGGACTATTCTGAGTGCTCCTCTAGACGGAGGGACCCGGGTAGGTTAGCGGTAAGTTTCCGGCCGGGCGGTCGCTTAATATCATCCTGCTTTCGTCGCTTCAGTAACACCCATAAGCCGTATACGCCCAGCGCCGTTCCGAAGGGAACGTGCAAAAGGTGGAAGCCCGAGACAACTAAGGTAAATACGCGAGCCCAGGGTCGAAGCTCCAGTAATCCCCAACCGCCAATGATGGACGGAAGTCCAAGAAGGACGAAAAAGGCCGCTACACCGAGTCCTATGAGAGAGAGAATAGGAGCGGCGAAGGGAGCCCCGTTATCCGGGATCGGAGAGTGCTGACCAACTGATCGCGCCCGCTACCCCGCCCAGGACGACGAACGCCACGAGCCCGATTGATGCCGTCAGGCAGCCCATGACGATGTTCAGGATTCCTAGGATTTTAATGTGATCTCGCATGTTCTTACCGCTGCGCTCTTGCAATATTACGAATTTTTCGAGTCGATTTGTTTCCTGCCTGCGGTGCAGGGCACGCTGGGAATGACTACTGTATAACAGCTACACTGGTCATGAGATCTAAGTCTTGCAGAACGACTTTATGACGCCAATCGCGGGACCGTTGCTTGTTCCTCTTCGCGCATGACTCAATGAGTAGCCAGATCGGCTCAGAGTCTATTTGACGACACGTTTCTCCGGTATTTATCGCCTTTCCGCCTTCGACTGGGCATTGCTGATTCCGTATTTCACGATTCTGGCGATCCTGTCGGTTTATGGCATTCACCGCTACGAAACGATTCGCCGATATCGAAAATTTCGAAAGAATCTCGTCCTCGAATCCCCCCGAACGTATCTGGAGCTGCCGCGTGTTACCGTGCAGCTGCCCATCTACAACGAACGGTATGTGGTTGAGCGGCTTCTCGAGGAGGTCGTGAAGCTAGATTATCCGAGAGAACTGCTTCAGATTCAAGTTCTCGACGATTCGACCGACGAGACTCACGTTTTTACCGAACGGCTTTGTAACCAGTACGTCGCTGCAGGTTACCCAATTGAGTACCGGCACCGCACCAATCGCCACGGGTTTAAGGCCGGCGCTCTACAAGAAGGTCTCGAAACCGCGAGCGGTGAGTTGATTGCGATCTTCGATGCCGACTTTGTGCCCCCGACAGACTTTCTGAAGAAAACGGTCCATTTCTTCACTGAGATCCGAAGTAGGCGTTGTGCAAACCGGTGGACTTACCTGAACAAGGAATTCAACATCCTAACTCAGGTAGAAGCTATGCTCCTCGATGGGCACTTTGTTCTCGAGCATGGAGCGCGTTGTGGCTCCGGTTTGTTTTTTAACTTCAACGGTACCGCCGGTATTCTTGCGACGCAAGATGATCGATGATGCTGGCGGATGGCAACACGAAACGCTTACCGAAGATTCGGATCTGAGTTACCGCGCCCAACTGAAAGGCTGGCGCTTCGTATACGTGCCGAACATCGAGTGTCCTTCCGAACTGCCGGTTGATACCTACGGGTTCCAGGTTCAGCAGGCTCGTTGGGCAAAAGGTCTGACGCAAGTGGCCTTGAAACTCCTGCCCAAGGTCCTGAAAGCCGATTTGCCATTCCGGGTGAAAGCAGAGGCGTTCATGCACCTGACGCCCAATATCTCTTACCCGCTCATGCTGATTGTGTCGATGCTGATGCTTCCGGTTATGATCGTCCGCTTCTACATGGGCGTATTTGCAGATGGTGGCAATCGACTTCCCGCTGATCGTCGCGTCCTTCTGGTCTATTTCTGCCTTCTATCTCTACGCCCAGAAGGTCCTGTTTCCAAGGAGCTGGTGGAAATCGATCGCGTTCCTGCCCATGCTCATGGCCGCTGGCGTGGCGCTCACCGTCAGTAATGCAAAAGGCGTAATTGAGGCTCTGTCTGGGCATTCAAACGAGCTTTGCCCGCACGGCTAAATATGCGATCGGTAACAAGGGCCAGGCGCGGAAAGCAAAGCCGGCAGCGTACCGCCGCAAGAGCGGCATGTTGCCCTACATCGAACTGGCTATCGGCAGCTACTTCGTCTACATGGTGATTTTTGCCGTCGAGACGTACAACTTCTTCGCCATACCGTTCCTGATGCTCTTCGTTTGCGGTTACTACTGGGCTGGTATCTCGACACTGTTGCGAAGAGTTCCGCGGAAAACTTCACTGGCAGCGTGCGCGTAAGCTTGCTGGCGCACAATAAGCGACTCACTTCACACTCTGACGATCAGCAATTCATCGCTTCGTTTCAGCGTGCGCGTCCTCCACATTCGTAACATCTGGTTATGCGTGCGCTTGTTCAACGGGTTTCCGAAGCTCAAGTTACAGTTGCCGGGCGAAGTTGTTGGGCAGATTGGACGAGGTTCGCTTGTTTTCCTGGGAGTGAGACAGAGTGACAGGCAGAGCGGACGCGGAGTACCTCGCGAAGAAAATCGCCGGTCTTCGCATCTTCCCGGACGAGAACGGGAGAAACAACCTTAGTTTGGCCGATGTCGGGGGCGGACTGTTGATTGTTTCTCAATTCACGTTATATGCCGACACGCAGAGAGGAAATAGGCCGTCCTATGCTGAGGCGGCGGGCGCGGCAACTTGCTCAGCCGCTATACGAGTATTTTGTTCAGTCTTGCGAGCGCCTTGTGCTCCAAAGTGCAGACAGGCGTATTCGGAGCGCAGATATGAAGGTTTCGCTAGTTAATGACGGGCCTATTACTATCCTATGCTCCTCAGATCTTTGACTTATTCATCGAAATTCTGAGATAGAGTATGTTACTAACTAATAATAGACATGGCAAAGACATTCGCCACACCGAATAGAGAAATCCTGGAAGCGGCGCTTCAGGGACTTGAAGCGCAGCGGCAACGGCTGGAAGAACAGATTTCCCAGGTGCGCAGCATGATGGGGCAGAGAGCGCCAAGGTCGTCTTCCAAAGGATCTGCGGCGGAGGCGAGTTCAGAGGCTACATCGACGTCATCCCGAGAACGCAAACGGCGTATCCTCAGTCCCGAAGCTCGCAAACGCATTGCGGCCGCCCAAAAGAAAAGATGGGCCACGTTCCGTAAGAACCAAGGCTAATGTTTTCGCCAGGCTGAAGGCACCAGGCAGCGAAGTGTTAGCTCCCGCTGCGAGGGCGTAAGGCGGATGGAAGGGGCTCTAGAGGGTTCTACCGGAAGCTGCGGTTGCCATCCCGGGCACGTAGTTGCGCCTCTTCCAACCGCGCTGCTTCCTGGTAAGTGAAGATCATCCGGTGAACCACAGTCAGGTTTCCTAAAACTGCAATGACCCAAAGCACGGGAGCCATCCGGAGAAACAGCGCCCCGATAATCAGCAGTACGACGCGTTCCGGCCTTTCCATAAAGCCCGACTTTGCAGGTAGGGATGATATTCTCCGCCCGGGTTCGCGTGTAGCTGATCATGACGGATGCAGTCATTACGACGGCCGTGAGCACAACGTATGCCGGACGATTGATCGTTCCGTAGTACACCAGCAAGCCGACCAGCAGAGCCAGATCCGAGTACCGGTCAAGAACGGAGTCGAAAAAACCTCCGAATCGTGTCACCTGGTTGGTTGCGCGCGCGACACGACCGTCCACCATGTCAAACAATCCGGCGAAGATGATGACCAGGCCGGCCGTTCGAAACCTTCCTGTCGCCAGGAATGAAGCGGCGACGATGTTGATGACCAATCCGAAAAACGTCAGAACGTTCGGATTGATTTTCGAAAGCGCAAGCCCCCTTACAATCAGCTTGATAATCCGGTTTGCTCCTAAGCCGATTGCGCGCGTGTAAGTCATCCAACTCCTCTGTTATTTTGCGGCTTCGTCGTGAATGGTTGCGAGCTGGAGGATTTCCAGCTCCCTTGTGCCGTCCGGAATTTGAATCCGGACAGTATCGCCAACGCGCTTGCCAAGTAATCCTTTTCCGATCGGCGAACTCGTCGAGATTCTCCCGTGGGCTACATCCGCATCCTCGCTGGTGACGAGGCTGTAGGAGAGTTCTTCGTCCTTGTTCAAATCGAGGACCACCACCCGAGAGCCGAGCCCGACACGGTCTCGAGGGATCTTGGTCATGTCGATCATGGAGAATTCGCGCAGTCGCGCCTGGAGTTGCTCCTAAGCGCGCATTTACCAATCCTTGACGCTCCTTGGCGGCGTGATACTCAGCGTTTTCGCTGAGATCACCGTGCGCGCGCGCCGTGAGAATTTGCTTCGGCAGTTCCGTGCGGAATTCGTGCTCCAGCGCCGTGATTTCGTCCTGGATCTTCTTTTTGAGTTCCTCCATAGATACTGACTCCATTATATGAACGATTTGCGGGGCCAGACGGTGCCTGCTTTGATTCGACAGAAGTCCGTGTCAATTGTTACAATTGAGACGAGGGACTCTCCGTTCATGGCCAGTAAACCACCGTTCGCCCAAGGCGCACAAGTTGAGCATTCGAAGTTTGGTCTTGGTTCGGTCGTCTCGTGTAATGACGATTACATCGTCATCAAGTTTGATGATCACGGCGAAAAGAAGTTTGTGACTTCTATGGCTTTGCCCGCATTGAAAAAGAGTGACAGACAACCTCCCGTCGAGAAGCGCCGGGCAACCAGGAAGAAGGTTGCCGCGCCTGCGGCGGGCGCGTAGCGCTTCGCTCCTTCCGGTGTTTTGAGCATGACGGTTGGAGTCGTAGTTTTCCCTGGAAGCAACTGCGACCACGACGCTTATTTTGCGTTTCGGCACAGTCTGGGTGTCGAGTCGCAATTTATCTGGCACGATTCCGCGACACTGGGTGACGTAGATGCGGTAATTCTCCCGGGTGGTTTCTCGTACGGAGACTATTTACGTACCGGCGCTATTGCGAAGTTTTCTCCGGTTATGGCCGCCGTCAAGCGGTTTGCGGAAAATGGCGGCCCGGTATTGGGAATCTGCAACGGCTTTCAGGTGCTGACTGAGGCGGGTCTGCTTCCCGGCGCTCTGGTCCGAAACGCGGGTCTGAAGTTTGTATGCCGTACCGTGCCGCTCGAAGTAGCGAGCACGGATTCTCCTTTCACGCAGAGCCTGCAAAAGGGCGAGGTGCTGAATCTACCCGTCGCTCACGGGGAGGGCTGCTATATTGCGGATGCCGCCACGCTCCGCGAACTGGAGACGGAGGACAGGATTGTCCTTCGATACCGTGAAAACCCGAATGGTTCAATGAACAACATCGCCGGAATTGTGAACCGCGAGCGAAATGTGCTCGGGATGATGCCTCACCCTGAACGCGCGTCGGATCCTCTCGTCGGGGGTACTGACGGATTAGCCATTCTTCGCTCGCTGGTTTCTGCGCATGATTTCAGTGCGCCGCTCGTCACATCGACCCACTCATGAGCATCACGCCGGAAGTTGTTGCGGCGCACCAACTCACGGCCGCCGAATACGAGCGAATCACTCGAACTACTCGGGCGCGAGCCGACTCTGACGGAACTCGGTGTCTTCAGTGTCATGTGGAGCGAGCATTGCTCCTACAAGAGCACTCGCGTTCATCTGAAGAAGCTTCCGACGGAAAGCCCCTATGTCTTACAGGGACCTGGCGAGAATGCCGGGATCATCGATATAGGCGATGGCGTTGCGATCGCCTTCAAAATCGAGTCGCATAATCATCCGAGCTTCATCGAGCCTTTCCAAGGAGCCGCGACGGGCGTCGGAGGCATACTCCGGGATATCTTCACCATGGGTGCGCGGCCGATTGCTGTGATGGATTCCATCCGCTTCGGGCCGCTGGACGATCCGAAAACAGGCGACCGCAACCGTCACATCCTGGAAGGCGTGGTTTCTGGAATCGCACATTACGGCAACTGCTTTGGCGTTCCTACCGTCGGAGGCGAATGTGTCTTCGACAAAAGCTATGACGGCAATCCGCTCGTCAATGTGTTCGCGCTCGGAGTGTTCCGCCACGACGAAATCTTCTATGGCAAGGCCACCGGCGTAGGTAATCCCGTTATCTACGTCGGAGCCAAGACGGGCCGGGATGGCATTCACGGCGCCTCCATGGCTTCTGCCGAGTTCACGGAGGAGTCGAAGCAAAAACGGCCCAACGTGCAGGTTGGTGATCCGTTCATGGAGAAACTGCTCCTCGAAGCTTGTCTCGAGGCCATGAAGACGGGCGCCATCGTCGGAATCCAGGACATGGGCGCCGCCGGGACTCACTTCCTCGACCTGCGAAATGGGAAGTCGAGCGGGAACGGGCATCGAGATCGACCTGCAGTATGTTCCGCAGCGGGAGACCGGCATGACCCCGTACGAGATCATGCTGTCCGAATCGCAGGAGCGCATGCTTCTGGTCGCCGAGAAAGGGCGCGAGCAGGCGGTCTACGAAGTTTTCAAGAAGTGGGGACTTGATGCCGTTCAGATTGGTGTCGTCACCGCCGATGGGCTTCTCCGAATCAAGAACCACGGACGAGGTTGTCGCCGAGATTCCGAATCGCGCACTGGCCGACGAAGCGCCGAAATACCATCGGCCTTTTACCACCCCTTTGCGGGTAGCGCCGCTTGACGGCCCAACCGTAAAGAGTTCGGACCTCAAGGGCGATCTCAAGAAGCTGCTCGGATCCGCTGACCTCTGCTCGAAACGGTGGATTTGGGAACAGTACGACCATCAGGTTCGAACGAATACAGTAGCTGGGCCGGGTTATCGACGCCGCGGTGGTTCGCATCAAGGAAACGGGTACATCCGTGGCGATGTCTCTCGACGGCAATGGACGGTATTGTTCTCTCGACCCGCGGCTGGGCACGAAGCTGATCGTCGCGGAATGTTGCCGCAATCTGTCGACAGTCGGAGCGCTGCCGATTGCGACAACAAACAACCTGAACTTCGGCAATCCGGAACGGCCCGAGATCATGGCTCAGATCGTCGAGTCCATAGAAGGATTGGCCGAGGCGTGCCAATTCTTCGAAGTTCCCGTCACTGGTGGCAACGTCAGCCTTTACAACGAGACTTTGGGAACGCCGATCCTGCCGACTCCGGTCGTAGGCATCGTCGGTGTCCTGCCGACATCGCTGCCGGTCAGTTCAACATTTACCCAAGAAGGGCTCACGGTCCTCCTGCTCGGCGGATTCGGCAACTCCGATTCGCGAACAATTCGGAGGCACGCAATACGCCAAGGTTGTTAAGAACAGCTTGTGGGGAGTTCCGCCAGCGCTCGATATGGATCGCGAGAAGCGAGTTCAGGAAACAATCCGAACTCTGGTCCGGGAGCGTGCCGTCGCGAGTGCTCACGATCTCGGCGAGGGAGGTCTGGCCATCGCGCTTGCTGAATTGAGTTTCGGGGCGGCTAAGGTCGGCGCCGACGTTGAAGTGGCCAGCGACTTACCGTCGGAACTGGCGCTCTTCCACGAAGGACCTTCGAGAATCCTGGTTGCGACAGAAGATCCTCAGCGCGTCATGCTGGAAGCGAAGAAGAATGGCATTGAGGCGGTTGCGATTGGCGTGACGGTCAAAGGAATCGTCCGGGTCAGCAGGCGAGATACGGTGCTAATCGAGGCCTCGATCGACGAACTGATCGAGCCGTGGGCACAGCATCTTCCCAGTGTGTTTCAAGCAGCGGTCATAGCGTAAACAATTCTATGTTGAAAGCGGAAGAGGACGGCCTCTTTGACAAACTTCACGAAGAGTGTGGAGTTTTCGCCCTGCATGGGCATCCCGAGGCAGCAAACCTTGTCTATTTAGGTTTGTACGCTCTCCAACATCGCGGCCAGGAGAGTGCCGGAATCGCCTCTAGCGACGGCAAAAAGATCCATAACGTTCGCAAGATGGGTCACGTCGCGGACATCTTTACACCGGATGTCTTAAACCATTTGCCGGGCGAGTTAGCAATCGGCCACACACGTTATTCAACCGCCGGCGACACCAGCCTGAAGAATGCTCAGCCCTTGTCGGTCGCCTGCAGCAAGGGTCAGGTGGCGGTCGCTCACAACGGGAACCTGACGAATGCGATCGAGCTTCGGCAGGAACTGGAAGAGGAAGGCTCTATCTTCCAATCCACGAGCGACACGGAAGTCATACTCCACCTGGTCGCGAAATCACACGAGCGAACGCTTTCGGGCGCGCTTGCGTGACGCGCTGCTGCAGATTGAAGGGGCGTTTTCACTCGTCTTTCTGGCGCAAGACCGCATCATCGTAGCTCGAGATCCGCACGGATTCCGCCCGCTTGCGATGGGTACCCTGCTGATGTCGGAGGGCAAAGCCGCTACTGTTTTCGCGTCCGAAACCTGCGCTTTCGATCTGATTGGCGCGGAATACATCGGGGATGTACGTCCGGGTGAGATGGTGATCGTGGGCCCGGAAGGGATTACGCGTGAGTTCTACACGACTCCCGGCGTTACCGCCCATTGTGCCTTCGAACACGTCTATTTCTCCAGGCCGGATTCGATCGTTTTCGGGAAAGCGGTAGCCGAGTCGCGAGAGGCGATGGGCAGAACGCTCGCTCAACTCCATCCCGTGGACGCTGATGTGGTGGTTCCTGTCCCTGACTCCGGAGTCGCGGCGGCCATCGGCTATGCCTCCGAGTCGGGCATACCTTACCGCCAGGCGCTTATCCGTAACCATTATGTCGGCCGAACCTTCATCGAGCCTTCCCAGGAGATCCGCGATTTCGGAGTTAAGCTAAAGCTCAATCCCGATCCGGCATTTACTTGAAGGTAAGCGCGTCGTGCTTGTGGACGATTCAATCGTTCGCGGTACCACGAGCCGCAAGATCGTGCGCATGGTAAGAAGCGCGGGTGCGCGCGAAGTTCACCTGCGGATCTCGTGTCCGCCGACAATTTCGCCCTGCTACTACGGAGTGGACACTCCGTCCGAGAACGAGCTTATTGCGGCCAACAATACGGTGGAGCAGATCCGGGACTACGTGGAAGCGGACTCCCTGGCGTATCTGAGCCTTCCGGGACTTCGCGATTCAATCAAGGACTCTGACCGCCAGTTCTGCTATGCCTGCTACACCGGTGAGTATCCGACGCTGATTCAAATCGGCGAAGTCGTTATGGCAAAACGCGGCTGCTGCTGACGTTCGGCGCTTCGCCGCTCAACTGCTTCAAAATCAGCTCTCGCATCTCTTCCGTTACTCGGCCGCGGTCTTTCAGCGTAAGACTTGAAGTTTCGATCGGTGGAAAAATCCGCAGGGTTACCTCGCCGGGAAGAACAACGCCCGATCCAAACGGTAAAACCTCGCGCGTGCCAATCAGTGTCATCGGCACGAGCGGCACACCTGCCTTGATCGCAATATAAACAGCCCCTTCCTTGAATGGGCGAAGGTTGCCATCGTGAGACCGGCCACCTTCCGGGAAGATGAGAAGCGAGATCTTTCTTGTTGACCACCGTTTCTGCGGCAATTTGCATTGTCTTAACGGATGCACGAGGATCTCCTCGAGGCACGGGGATATGACCGGCCTGGCTTAAGTGAGTTCCGAGCAGCGGAATCTGAAACAAGCCGCGCTTGGCGAGGAATCGGAACTGCACCGGTACGTGTGAAAGGACCACGGGCGTGTCCATATAGCTCAGATGATTCGAAACGAAGATGTAGCTGCCGTTCGGATCGATATGTTCGAGCCCTTCCACGCGAACCCGAACCCCGGAAACGGCGAGCAGAAATCGTGCCCACGCGCGTGCGACTCGGATCGGTATGACGCCGGTCTTGTCGAAAACCGCCGCGATCATGCTGACGGTGCCGTAGACGATTGTGGCGAGAACGATGGCCGGAGCGGCAAACAAAATACCGCGTAGCCTTCTCATGAAAGTCTCATCTGTGTGTGTGTTTGTGGTGAGTGCATCAGTTTTGTGCGAACTTCTCCAACGATAAAAAGCGAGCCAGTGAAGAACACGACGGCGTCCCGAGGTGCTGCGCGTGCGATTTCGATCGCCTCAGTCACATTCGGTGCAACCATTCGGTTGGGATGTTCCGTGACGGCCGCTATCGCTTCGGGGCGGAGCGCTCGAGGAAAGTCCGGCGCTGTGAGGATCAGGCGTTCGGCAAGCGGAAATAATTCCGCCGTTACCTCATCTATCGCTTTGTCCCGCATCGTGCCGTAAACAATCCAGACCGGCCTTTCCGAGCAGAACTCGCGTATGTATTGGGCCAGCGCACGCGCCCCGGCGGGATTGTGCGCGCCATCGAGAACGAAGTCAGGATTGTGCGACACAAACTCCAGGCGTCCGGGCCAGCGTGCCTCTGCGAGTCCCTCTCTGGATCTCTGCCGGCCCAATCCCCAGAAGTCTGGCCGCTTGGATCGCTGCCGTTGCATTCTCGATCTGGTGTCGCCCTGGCAACGAGTGCCGGACCGGCAAACCGTCAACCTCGAATTCGCATCCGTAGGGAGTGACCCTGACGTTAGAGACGGCCACGTCTCGAGTGTGGTGAATCGGTACGGAAAGCTCTGCCGCAACTCGATCCACCAACGCTTCGGTTTCTTCGGCCTGCCTCGCAAGCACGAGCGGCACGCCGGGTTTCAAGATGCCAGCCTTCTCGGACGCGATCGCCTCCAGCGTATTCCCAAGAAATGCTTCGTGATCGAAAGAGATCGGCGTGATGACGGTTAGTTCGGGCGCGATGACGTTGGTCGCATCGAGCCGCCCCCCAAGTCCCACCTCGATAACGCTGACGTCCGTCTTTCTCTCGAAACACCAGGAACGCCATGGCAGTGACGATTTCAAAGTAAGACGGATACCCATCGATCGACTCGTCTGCCGTCAGTCGCTCCGCCGCTTCATGAACGCGGTCGAACGCCGTCGAGAACTCGTCTTCGCTAATATCGCGTCCATCGACACGGATACGTTCAGTTGGGCTCTCAAGATGCGGCGAAGTATAAAGCCCGGTTCGCAGACCCGATGCGCAGAGAATCGAAGCGAGCATAGCGCAGGTAGAACCTTTTCCGTTCGTACCGGCCACATGGACGAAGCGTCCGCCTCGTTCCGGGTTGCCCAAGCGCCGCGAGCAGCGCGCGCATTCGCTTCAGATCCCACTTCGCTCCTACTTTGAGTTCGTTGCCGAGAGAGTACAGGAACCGAACAGATGATGCGTAACTCATCTCTAAGCAGGTTTGAGCATCTTCGAGATGAGCTGAAACACGTCCTGAGCGACGATCCGGTTTCCGTCTCCATTGGGATGAATGCCGTCCGGCTGCATCAGCTTCGGATCCTGGTAGACGTGTGCAAGAACGAAGGGCAAACTTGCTATCTTATACTTCTTCGCAAGCTCCGGGAACATGGCCGTGAATGGCTTCACATAATCCGGTCCGTAGTTCGGCGGCAAAGTGATGCCAAGCAGGACAAGCGGAATCTTCGCCGCTTGAACGCGCGAGATCATCTCTTCCAGATTCTTGCGTATCGTTTCGACCGGTACGCCGCGGAGCCCGTCATTTCCGCCGAACTCCAGGATGACAAGATCCGGCTTTGCGGCGATCACATTCTCGATCCGGGCGAGCCCGTCCGTTGTGGTGTCACCGCTGACGCCCTGGTTTTCCACCTGGTAGCGGTACCCATGGTCGCGCAGAATGTCCTCGAGGTACTCCGGATAGCTCTTTCCCGCGACCCCGGCCGTCAGGCTGTCGCCGAAAGCAACGATAAGCGGCGCTTTCGCGCTTTTCGCCGCCTCCGCCGGTGCGGGTTTTACGAACTTTGTCTTAGCGTATTGCGTCTCTCCTTTGTCGCCGCACGCAATGAGCGCCATTGACAGGAGCGCTGACAGGCCTATTGCGAGAATAGTTGTTGGTCGCCATCGTTCCACCCTTTTAGCTTGACATGCACTCCCCTACGGCCCGGCCGCCCGCCATCATTGTGCGTGGCCTCTCGAAGACCATTGAAAACCCGTCAGCCCGGGTCGAAATCTTGCGGGATGTCAGTTTCGAAATTCCGGCTGGTCAATTTGCAGTGATTATGGGCGCTTCGGGGAGCGGGAAGAGCACTTTGTTGGGCCTTCTCGCTGGACTCGATGACGTCACGTCAGGCACTGTCATCCTGGACGGCGTCGATATCAGCCAGATGAAAGAGGACGATCTGGCCCGTTTGCGCGGCCGCAAGATTGGATTTGTGTTCCAGTCGTACCAACTGGTGCCGACTCTGAACGCTGAGGAGAATGTACTTCTGCCCGCGGAACTGAGCGGAGCGGGAAGGGAATCTCGCGAGCGTGCGGCGGAATTGCTTCAGCGTGTCGGGCTGGCACACCGCGCAGGACACTATCCCGTTCAGCTTTCAGGCGGCGAACAGCAGCGCGTGGCGCTCGCACGCGCTTTTATTACACGGCCACCCATCTTGTTGGCGGACGAACCGACCGGCAATCTGGATAGCAAGAACGGTAAACACGTGCTCGAACTGCTGCTGCAACTGAACCGCGAGGAAGGAACCACACTGGTGCTGGTCACCCACGACAGGCAACTCGCAGATTATGCAGATCGAGTGATTGTTCTTTCCGATGGGCGCATCGAAAGCGATCAGTTGAACGACGAGGCTTTGACGAGTCCCAGTGTTTCTGCAGACAGCATCTAAGATCGCCTGGCGTGATCTCCGGGCCGCTCCGGCGAAGTTCTTCTTCGTTACTTTGTCGGTTGCCGTGGGTGTGGCTGCGTTGAGCGGTGTCAAAGGCTTCGGGTACGCCTTTCAAGGCATGCTGCTCCGTAACGCAAAGCAGCTTCTTGCGGCCGATGTGCAGGGCCAGACCTGGAACGACCCGACCCCGGAGCAAGCAAGGCGAATCGAATCCATCGGCCGCCATGCCGGCAACATCACCGCCGTGATCGAGACAGTGTCGATGGCGCGTTCCAGCGCTCAGCGGGTGCCCCAGATGATCGCGGTCAAGGGTTTGGATCCCGCCGTCTATCCGTTCTACGGCAAGTTGACTCTCGATCCCGATCGGCCGTTGCGGGAACTCCTGCCGAACGATTCTTCCATTGTGGTTACACCCGAGTTGCTAACCCGCTTGCGCGTGAAACTCGGGGATGCAATCCGGCTTGGCGGTCAAGACTTCACAATTACGGGAACACTAGTAACTGAGCCCGACCGGCTTGCTTCCGGCTTCGGTCCCGGAATGCGTGTGCTCATGAGCCAGACGGCGCTCGATCGAACGGGTCTCATCCAATACGGAAGCCGGGCTTCCCGACGGTATCTGATCCGGTTGAATCCCGGCGCGAAGCTTGAGCCGGTCAGGGAAGAACTGAAAGCGGCCCTGCCCCGCATCTTCATCAGCGACTATCGCGAAGGGAGTCCCGCGGTCGGCAGAGCAATCGATAACACAACAACGTTCTTAAGCCTGATCAGCCTGATCGCGCTAATGGTCGGGTCGCTCGGCGTCGCGATGGCGATGCACTCCCATTTGCAGCAGAGGATGGACACGATCGCCACCTTCAAAGCACTGGGCGCGAGGTCCGGCCAGATCATCCGCATCTATCTTGTCCAAACGTTATGGCTGGGACTGCTGGGCGGCGTCATCGGGGTGGCCATAGGAGCGGCAGTGCAGAGCGCCTTTCCGGTATTGATGCGCCGGATCTTCGAGCTTTTGCCCGAAGTTCCATGGGACTGGACTTTCAGCCTGCAAGGCATGGCGCTGGGCATACTCGCGACGCTGTTCTTCACGCTCCCGCCGCTGCTCAACGTTCGAAACGTCCGGCCAAGCCTCGTATTCCGGCGGGACATGGCAGACGCCGGATCGGAGCGAGGAAAACACTGGCGAGACAAAATCCCAAGCCTGGTGGGCAGCGCGCTTATCGTGCTCGGATTTATCGGCATTGCGGCGTGGCTGAGTAATTCTCTGCGGATGGGCCTGTACTTCATCGCCGGGCTGACATTCGCCGTTCTCGTGCTGTGGGTCTTGGCGGCCGCGTTACTCTTTGCGGCGCGGCGTGTAGTCCGAGGGCTACAACGGCAACTGCCATCCTGGCTCTATCACGGCTTTGCGAACCTCTACCGGCCCGGTAACCAGGCGCGCTCCATCCTGGTGGCGCTCGGGATCGGAGTGATGTTCACGCTGAGTACGTACCTGCTGCAGCGCACTGTTTTACAGACAGTCACGAGCGAGGGGCCGGGACGCGAGGGCAATCTTTTTCTCCTCGATATCAGAGACACCGGCGCGATTTCTCAGCTACTGAAATCGCAGCCCGGCGTCACGGGCAAGTTGCAGCTCGTCGGATATATCGTCTCGCGGATGCTCTCAAAGAACGGCATTCCCACGGAAGAGCTTCATCTGACGAAGCTTCGCAAAAACCAGTTGCAAGCAGTTCGGATCACGACGGCGTCAGGCTTACCCGACGGTTTGGAACTGAAGCGCGGCGAGTGGTGGCCGCCCTCGAGTGCCTCTCCACAACTTGCCGTATCCGAAGATGCCGCTCGTGATTTCCGATTGAAGCGTTGGAGACCAGATTCAATTCCAGATCGCAGGCCGCACCCTTTCGGCCCCGCTCGTCAGTATTTTTCGCAGACTTGCCCGCGCTCCTGTCCGCTACGATCTGGTATTTCCACGCGAGGCGCTGAAAGGTCTGCCGGTTGTTTACTACGGCGCCGCTCACGTGGACCCGAAGTTTATTCCGCAGGTGGAAGAAGCAATCTTTGAGAAGTTTCCGACGGTCACCGTGATGAATCTTGCCGATGTGCTGAAGCGTATCCAGGAAGCGGTTGATCAAGTTGCCGTCGTGGTGCGATTTCTCGCGCTGTTTGCGATCGGCGCCGGGCTCGTGATCTTGTGTTCGAGCGTAGCCGGGACGCGATATCGCCGGATTCGCGAAGTCGCAATTTTAAAGTCGCTCGGCGGCACAAGAATGCAGATCGGCCGGATATTCTCGGTCGAGTTCTCCGTTCTGGGTCTGCTTGCCGGACTTGCCGGAGGCATTCTCGCCAATCGTTTTCACCCGTATTCTCTCGGACCGTTTCATCGATGTTCAGTACGACTTCGACTGGATGGCCGTTGGGGTTGCGGTAATCGGAACGGCGATTCTGGCAAATGCGGCAGGATGGATCGCCAGTGCGCGCATCCTGCGGCAAAGACCGCTCGCAAGTTCTCCGGAGCGAGTAGAACAGTCACAGCATCCGAAAGAAATTTCTGCTCGCCTGTAAGTTGCCTCGGCTCAAACAGTTAACCTTCCCAGCACGACACCGAGATGTTCGGTTGGTAGCGGGAATGTTCTACTTCTGGAGCCAATGAACAAGCAAGAGCTTGCAGAACGTCTTGCCAAGCAGTCTCATCGTTCCCGGGCGGAAGCTGCCGACGAAGTGGACAAGCTCGATCTATCAGATCTTGAAAGACCTTCCACGGCCGTCCGAAGATGGCTCGAAAGACAAAGGCTCCGGGCTTGCCGAAGCTGCCTTCGATTTCTCCGGTACGGCGGAAATAATGGTCACCAACACAGTGCGGGGTAAGGCCGTTACGGATTTGATCGCGCGTTGCCTTAGGGAAGGCAGCACGATCGAGATCGACGGGCTAGGCAAATTCGAGCTTCAGAACGACGATGTCGTGTTCAAGCCGAGCAATCGCATCCGTGTGTTTCTTGCGTATGCACAAGAAGATCGGCGAATGGTCCAGACGCTATACGACGAACTGCAGAATGCCGGGTTCGAGCCGTGGATGGATGTGGCGAAGCTTTTGCCGGGTCAGAACTGGCCGCGCGCCATTCAACGGGCGATCGAAGTTTCGGACTTCGTACTGATAAATTTCTCCCATCGTTCTGTGGAAAAACGCGGCCACTTCCAGGCCGAACTTCGGTATGCGCTTGATCTTGCCAAGCGTGTTCCGCTGGAAGACATCTTTCTCGTCCCTGTGCGCCTGAGCGAATGCGAAGTTCCGACGGGAGATTGCTGAGAACGCACGCAATATATCGATCTGTTTCCCGGATCACCAGGCCGGGATTCAAGCTCTGGCACGGATGATGACGGCACAGGCCCTCAAACGGAGCCGGAACAGAAGAAAAGGGAAGAAGGCGGCCTAGCTCTTACTGCCCAGCTTCTTCTTAGCTTCAGACGCGAGTTTCGATTCGGGCGCAAGCGACATCTACCTTCTGAAACGCCTGGCGCGCCGCGTTCGCATTCTTCAGCTTTTCTTCCGCTTCCCCTAATTTGAAGAACGCCTCGGGCGAGTTCGGGTTGTATTTCGTCGCACGCGTAGTACCGGCCTGCGGCGGCTCGATACTTGCCTTTGTGCCAGTAGTAGTTCCCGACCCTGATGTTCCGCTCCGATTCGAGCGGATTCAGGACGAACTTCTCCGGCATGACCGATTCGTCCTCTTCGGGAGGGTTCTCCTCGTCGTTGGACTGATTCGGCAGCGGCTTCGCCTGATCCTCGGTTTTCGGCTTTGGCGGAACTGGAGCCTGAGAGAAGGAAAAACCGGAAAGTGAGGCGAAGAGACAGGCGGCCAGAAGGGTGCGTGTCACAATTAATTATAGCTGCAGATGGAACTTCGTGAGAAAGTTGCGCAGCTTCCCACCCAGCCCGGTGTTTACCTCTACAAAGACGGAGCAGGCAAAGTTCTCTACGTCGGCAAGGCCAAGAATCTTCGCAGCCGCGTAAGAAGTTACTTCAACGAAGATCGGCTGGCAGAAGCGAAAACAGGCACTCTGATTGCCGAAGCCCGCGATATCGACTACATACAGGTCGATAACAACAAGGAAGCGCTCGCACTCGAAAACAACCTAATCAAGCAATACAAGCCCCGCTTCAATATCCTGCTGCGGGACGACAAGACCTACCCCTACGTCAAAGCTGACGAACGAGAAGTACCCGCGGGTCAACGTGACGCGCCGCATTCTGAAAGACGGCGCCAATTACTACGGGCCCTACTTTCCCGGTAACTTGGCGCATCGCCTGGTCCATTTCATTCACCGCCATTTCAAAGTTCCTTCCTGCAAAATCGACTTCTCCCGCCGTCATACCCATCCGTGCCTGCAGTACCACATTCACCGCTGTCTGGGACCTTGCGTTGCCGGGCTGACCACCGACGAGGCCTACGCGGACGCAGTCAAGCGACGTCCGTCTGTTCCTCGAAGGGCGTCATCGCGACCTGGCGGAACGAGCTGGAGAAACGCATGGCCGAGGCTGCGGAAGACATGCGCTTTGAAGAGGCGGCGAATCTTCGGAATCTGGCCGCAACCGTCCGCGAGATGGAACAGAAGCAGAAAGATGGCTGCCGCGCAGGGAGAGGACATCGACATCTTCGCGTATCATGCCGAACCGCCGCTTGTCGCTGTCAACCTGTTCCACATGCGGAACGGGAAGAGTGCTCGACCGGCGCGATTTCTTCTGGGAAGATCAGGCCGATTTCAACCCCAGCGAACTGGTCGGGGCGCTTCTGAAACAGGTTTATCTCAACAGCAAGTACATTCCCGGGATCGATCCACGTGCCGGCCGACTTCGAAGATCGAGAAGAGCTGGAAGACTTTCTGACGGAATTGCGCGGTCGCAACGTGGAAATCGTCACTCCCCAGCGCGGAGCAAAGAAAGCGTTGCTCGGCCTGGTCGAAATGAACGCGAAAAACAGTTTCGACCAGCGATTTCGCACCTTGAAGCCGTCTTCGAAGGCCATTCAGGAGGCGGTTCAAGATGCATTGAACCTTCCGGAAGCGCCTCGCCGGATCGAGTGCTTCGACATCTCGCACATCCAGGGAACGGACAAAGTGGCGAGCATGGTGGTTTGGGAAGACGGCAAGATGAAGAAGTCCGACTACCGGAAATTCATCATACGGACCGTCGTCGGCAACGATGACTTCGCCTCGATGCGTGAAGTCATCACCCGTCGTTATTCAAAGCTGCAGGAAGAAAAGAAGGCCTTCCCGGGCCTCATCCTGGTCGACGGCGGACTGGGCCAATTACACGCCGCAGCAGATGCTTTGGAGGAGATCGGGGTGACGCTCCAGCCGCTCGCCTCAATTGCGAAGCGGGAAGAGTGGATCTACGTCTATGGCCAGGAAGACGATCCGATCATTCTGGACAAGTTCTCCCCTATTCTGCACCTTGTACAGACCATACGCGACGAAGCCCATCGCTTTGCTGTTACCTTCCATCGCACTCGCCGCAATGCGCAACGCCTCACTTCGGAACTGCACAACGTTCCCGGAATCGGGGCAAAAACAGTCGAGAAGTTGCTGAAGACCTTCGGCAGTTTAGACCGGGTAAAGCAGGCGAGCGAAAAAGATCTGGCGGCGGTCGTCGGAAAATCCGTAACTGCGAAATTACGAGCTTATCTTCGCGGCAGACAAGACGCAGTCTCCGCTCGTGCAGCTTACGTCTCCGCCGCCATCACTGCAACCCGCCTCACAACCCGCGGAAGAGCCGGTAAGCGAGCACATCGGGTAAGCCCGCTTCTTTTATTTCCCGAGCTGTTTCTTCAACCGGGTATTCGACTCGCCGGAAAGCGATTGTCCTATCTTCCGGGCTGTAGATGACGTACGCGGCGCGAGGATCACTGTCGCGAGGTTGACCGACAGAACCAGGGTTTATCAGGTAAGAGTTGTTGGCGTGAAGCTCCAGGATGCGCTCCGTCCTGTTCTTCTCGACGGGCGGCAAGCAGGCCAAGTTGTCCCCCCTGAAGAAAGAAGCAGCCCTGCACGTGCGTATGCCCGAAGAAAGTCAACGAAACGGATGACTGGCGAAGCGCTGAGCCTGCCTCACGCGCGCTCAGAATGTATTCGTCTTCGTCCAGTGGAGATCCGTGGCACAACTGAAAAGACTCCACCGCTACGGGACCTTTGGGTAGATCGTGCACGTAGGAAAGTTCATCCGGACGTTAGTTGGTTGGTTGTCCAGATGGCCGCCGCTTGCGCGACCTCGTTGAACCAGTCGAGATTTTCCAGTCCGGCCACAACCTTGTCGTGATTACCCCTGATGACGGCCGCACAGTTTTCGCGGGTCCAGTTCAAAACGTCGCCCGGCCTTGGGTTATAGCCAACGACGTCACCGCAACAGAGTACCTGATCGTACCGGTTTTCGGCATCTTTCAGCACGGCTTGCAACGCCCACCAGTTGGCGTGAAGGTCGCTCAGGACCAAAAATTTCACAAGCGTATTGTACCGGTCTTCGCTGGAGCGAAAATGGAAGCGGAACGCAATCGATCAAGAGCTTTTCGCCGTGTCCAGTAAAATGCAAGACAATGTCATTAGTTGTGATCGGATCCGTCGCGTACGACGCGATCGAGACTCCGCACGGAAAACGGGAACGCGCTCTCGGTGGCTCGTGTACCTACATTGCGCTCAGCGCTAGTCATTTTACTCAGACCTCCATCGTCGGTGTTGTCGGTGACGATTTCGCGGCTGAGGACCGGGAGCTTCTGGCGAGCAAGAAAGTCGATCTGGAGGGCCTGGAGCAGGTGCCAGGCAAGACGTTCTTCTGGTCGGGTGTTTATTCGGCAGACATGAACGATCGCAAAACACTGCAGACCGATCTGAATGTATTCGCCGACTTCAACCCAAAACTCCCGCCGTCCTACGTAACCAAGCCTTATCTTTTCCTCGGGAACATACAGCCGAGCCTCCAACGAGGCGTTCAGACGCAGATGAACGGGGCGCGCTTTGTAGGCGGCGACACGATGAATCTGTGGATCTCCGAAACTCGCGATGAACTGCTGAAAACCATCAAGACCTGGGATTTCCTGTTGATCAACGACGGTGAAGCGCGCATGCTCGCCGGCGAAACCAATCTACGCAAGGCAGCAAAGAAGATTCTGGACCTCGGACCAAGCACGCTTGTGATCAAGCGCGGCGAATACGGTGCAATGCTCTTCCGGCACGACACACTGTTCATGGTTCCGGGTTACCTACTGGAAGATGTATTCGATCCGACCGGCGCGGGAGATTGCTTTGCGGGTGGTTTCGTAGGTTATCTTGCCGAGCGCGGATTCGATCTTCGTAACGGCAACATCGATGTGCACGATCTTCATCGGGCGGTAATCTATGGGTCCGTTATGGGTAGTTTCTGTTGCGAAGAGTTCGGCGTCGAGCGTTTTCGAACGCTGACGCGACGTGAAATCGACGCCCGCTTTGACGAATTCCGGCGCTTCACAGCATTCTAATCGCGCCTCGGCGGCGGAGTTGGCATTGTCGTCTGCTCCCTTGCCCTGCTGATTGCCCTCTGCAGCTTGTGGCTCTACCGCCGGAACTACCTGTTGTACTACGGCGACGCGCAAGCCCATTTGGACATCAGCCGCAGCATCCTCGATTCGAAGACGCCCGGGATACGATCAGCTGGGCACCGTCTGGCTTCCTCTGCTGCACGTGCTGTGCCTTCCGTTCGTCCGGAACGACTGGCTATGGTCCACGGGCCTGGCGGGAACGATACCGGTCGCCTTGTGCTTCGTCGTGGCCGGAACGTTCTTCTATCTGGCGGGGCGCGAGGCTTTCGGTTCACGCGCCGCAGCGGGCGCTTCGCTCGCCTGCTTCGCGTTAAATCCCAATGTCCTCTACCTGTCTGCCATTCCCATGACGGAAACATTGTTTCTGGCAGGGTTGGCGATGCTCCTGTTCGCCGGGTGCCGTTTCGCCGCGAGTCGCGATACTAAGTGGTTCATCCTGGCCGTCGCCGCCTGCTGGCTGACCTGCCTGAACCGGTACGACGGCTGGTTCCTGATTCCGTTTGCCGCCGCCTGGATTGCCTACTTCTCCGAGAAACGGGTGGCCTATTTTCTTCTCTTCTGTTGCCTGGCCAGTGCCGTACCTCTCTACTGGCTCGCCCACAACTGGTGGGAAACCGCTAACGCGTTCGATTTCTACAACGGACCTTATTCGCCGCGTGCAATCCAGGGCGGAAAACCCTATCCCGGCTATCAAAAACTGACAGAAGCATTCGTCTACTACTTAACGGCCGGCCGCTTGTGCGGCGGAACCATTTTGATCCTGCTGGGGCTTGGCGGAACCGCATGCGTTTTCAGAACAAAAGCGCGTTGTCCCGGTTCTCTTTCTTCTGCTCACGCCGGTTTTTTACGTCTTCAGCATGTATTCGTCTGGAGGATCCCCGATCTACGTTCCGGTGCTGTGGCCCTTTAGCTACTACAACACCCGCTACGGCATCGCCATTGTCGCTTTTGCGGCGTTCGCAGCAGGTGGCCTGGTAACAAGATTTCCAAGGGAGTGGAGACAAGCCGCGATTGCAGTGCCGCTGCTCGCGCTTCTCCCCTGGGCTCTTCATCCCAAAATGGACGACGTAGTCTGCTGGAAGGAATCTGAGGTCAATAGCCGCGCGCGCCGGTCATGGACTGAGCCGGCAGCCGAGTATCTCAAAACCCGATACCGGAACGGGCAGGGAATTACCGCCCGATTCGGCGATCTGACCGGCATCTTCTGCAGGGCGCGCATTCCGCTGAAGGAGGTTTTGCATGAAGGAAACGGACCGGAGTGGCTTGCGACACAGACGAGACCCGATCTTTTGCATCGGAATCTCTGGCTGGTCTCGATGACCGACAAAGACAAACTGGCGAACGCATATCGAGCCGTCAAGCGCTTCCCGCAAAAGAACAGCCCGACCTTGGAAATCTACCAGCGAGCGCATTGATTATGGAAATTCCATTTACGAAGCTACAGGCGGCCGAAAACGACTTCATTCTCACGTGGGGCGACGAGGTGCCGCAGAGCGAATTCCCGGAGATCGCGCGCCGCATCTGTGCCCGGACCACCGGGATAGGCGCTGATGGATGGATGCTGGTCTGGGCCGAAGCAGACGGGTTGCGTACCCGTCTGTTTAACTCCGACGGAAGTGAACCCGAGATTTCAGGAAACGGGACACGCTGCGCGGCCGCCTTCGGACTCTGGTACAAGGCCGTACTGCCTCCGGAAATCATCGTCACCACCGCCGCGGGTAGGAAAAATCTTCGGCTTCTTTCCCGAGGCAAGCTCGACTTCCTATTCGAGATGAATATGGGATCGCCGCGCATGGAAGAGCTTCGAACCACCATCAACCTGGCTGGCCGGGACTTTGATGCCACAATTCTCGATGTAGGCAACCCGCAATGTGATCTTTTTGTCGATAAGATCCCTGAGGACTGGCGGCGGGCGGCGCGGGAGGCAGAGGCTCACCCGAGATTCCCGAAACGAACGAACGTAGCTGTTGTGCAAGTGATTGATCGCCATACATTGGATGTCGTCTTCTATGAGAGGGGCGCCGGGGAGACTCGAAGCTCCGGAACCGGATCAACCGGGGCGGGCGTCGCTGCTATTCTCAGGAAAGAAGTTGACAGTCCTGTCGAGATAAAAACGCCCGCGGGCAGTCTACAACTTCGCTGGGACGACAGTGTATTTCTCACTGGACCAGCGGAAATTATCGGTGAAGGCAAATTTTTCCTTGATCTCTGAGACTATTAGTCAGGCTTTGACCCGGCAATCCTCCGCTGCAGACGAGCTGAAGGATCGCATCTTAAACAAAAAGGCTCGAGTCGGTGTGCTGGGCCTGGGATACGTCGGTCTTCCACTGGCTGTCGAGTTCGCGCAAGCTGGATTCGAAGTGGTCGGGATCGATGTCCAGCAGTCCAAAATCGACCAGTTCAACAACGGCCACTCGTACGTAAAGGATGTCAAGGACGAGGTGTTCAAACCCCTCGTTGAGAGCGGTAAATTGCGAGCGACCTCCGATTTCTCGATAATCAGGGAACTCGACACGATCGACATCTGCGTACCGACTCCGCTGCGCAAAACGAAAGACCCCGATATGAGTTTCGTGGTCGCCGCGTCCGACGCCATCGCACAGCACATGCACCCGGGTCTGCTGGTGATGCTGGAATCGACAACCTATCCGGGAACGACGGACGAACTTGTTCTTCCCAAACTCCAGAGCAGCGGATTGACCGTGGGAGAGGATTTCTTCCTGTGTTTCTCGCCTGAGCGCGTGGACCCCGGCAACCCGAAGTTCCAAACGGCGAACATCCCGAAAGTGGTCGGGGGAATCACGCCCGCATGCACCGAGATCGGCGCCCTGTTCTATAAACAGGCCCTCGACACCGTCGTTCCGGTCAGTTCCACGCGTGTAGCCGAGATGGTCAAACTGCTCGAGAACACGTTCCGCATGATCAACATCGGGCTGGTGAACGAACTGGCGGTGATGTGCGATCGGATGAACATCGATGTGTGGGAAGTGATCGATGCTGCGGCGACCAAGCCTTTCGGTTTCATGCCTTTCTACCCGGGCCCTGGGTTAGGCGGGCACTGTATCCCGATCGATCCCTTCTATCTCTCCTGGAAGAGCAAAGAAGCAGGGATCGAGGCGCGATTTATCGAGCTTGCCGGGTATATCAACGGGCGAATGCCGGAATTTGTTGTGGAGAAGGTGCAGAAGGCTCTGAACGACGCGTCGAAGTCGGTTCGGGGCTCACACGTTCACATTCTTGGCACTGCCTACAAGAAGAATATCGACGATGTGCGCGAGTCTCCTGCGTTAGACATCATCCTCCTTCTGCAACGTCTCGGTGCCACCGTGACGTTTTCAGATCCGTTCATTCCGAAGATGCAGATCAACGGCACCACGCTGGAATCACAGGATATGCTCTCTTCGGTGGAGAAGGCCGATTGCGTCGTCATTGTCACAGACCATAGCGGAGTAGACTACCCCACTGTCGTGGAACGCTCAAAGCGCATCGTCGACAGCCGGAATGCTCTGCGCGGTCTGAAATCGGACAAGATCGTCCGGCTCTAGGTCGTATAACAAGAATGAGTTCGGGAGCAAAGCGCTCCCGAACTCTTCCGTTCGAACGGTTGATATAGATCAACTACCGTTTCGAGACTTGTTTCTCGCTCTTGTTGAGATCCTTCACCATTTCGAGATGGTGCTGCAAGGTTGGAAGCGTGCTAGCGGCAAAGGTTTTGATGTTGGGATCACTACCATTTTGCGCCTCGTCGCTGAACTCGCGTACGTCCGTTTGATGGTCCTTCAGTTGGTCTTTCACGTACGCCTTATCAAAATCTTCGCCGGACAGCTTTGATAATTTGTCGATCCGGGATTGATGTTTTGAGTCGAGTGAGCTGGGAATCTGGATATTGCTTTTGCTGGCGATCTGCTTCAGATTGTCGTTCGCCTTACTGTGGTCGTCGACCATCTTCTGCCCAAATTCTTTCACTTTTGCGTCCGATGCCTTTTGGGCGGCGAGCTTTCCGAGTTCCACTTCGGTCATGCCTCCCAGAGCGGCATCTTTGACAAACTTCTTATCGTCTACTTTGGACGGGGCTGCCGTGTCGGCAGGACCTTGGCCCATTGTGCGATCCGGTCCGGTCTGCGTCTGCGGTGTTTGCTGCTGCTGCTGCGGTGAGGGTTGAGTTTGGGGCGCGCCGCCGCTCTGCATCTGAGCGAAGGCGCTACTTGCGGTGAGAAGTGCGGCTAAAAAAGCCGTGTTCAGAAACGTCCGTGGTTTCATGTCTTTCTTTCCTCTCTCCAAATTGGACTTGAGAGGCCGCGGAGGGTTTCAGGCGAGCGTTCATAGCTATAGCCGTCGCTCTATGATGCGACTTGAGCGACCGTGCTTGGCCGTTCCTTCGTCTAAACAGTGCAGAGGCGACGCGGAACTGAGATTTGGGAGTTATGCCAAAAGCTGAAGTCCCGGTTTGAGATTAGATCGTAGATCGGAATTGTCAACGGCGAAAATTCCGGCTTTCGGGCGTGGAACTGCACACATGCTCACACTGGCAGTAGTTGCGTTCAATGGCCTGTCCTACGGCCTGCTCGCAGTACGTGCTGCAATATAACCGGCCTTCCGCCGTGGTGCACGAACAGGTCGCATTGGCACACCGGCCTATTCTTCTCATGTCCATCGTAGGGTCCTTTCTGCCAGGATTTCGGAGGTGGCTAGAGACGCGTGGCTTAGCTCGAAACCCAAGTCTTGTTGGAATACAAAGAAGAGCCGGTTTTGCCATCGCACCTTGTATGTGCGTTCATTGAAGCCGGTCCCACAAATCTCGAGGTTGGATCCTTTGGAAATCAGCGATAGGACGCCGAAGTACCCCGTTTCATTTTCCCGTCGCACTAACTCCAGCGCGGAGACGTCTTTCCTCAGAGTGATGGTCGATTCAGTCGAGACAGGCTCGGCTGCGAGTGCAGTCTGTCTTTTCATAGGCGTATTTGTATAGCAACGCGTGCATTGCCTTGTCACTGGAGCTTACCAATCGCAGCATCTAAGTACTAGCACCACAGCCCCGGGGCAAGTACCAGCAAGGGGGAGTACGTGGGGTTAACTGCGTTCGTTCCAATGATTTGGCCCTTGTAAAAAATTTAAGGAAAAATTTACTACAACTGAATATTCTCCCTCCGTTGTCACTGTTCCGATGACTTCGAGGCGGGTCATAGCTTTGCCGAGCGGCGGTTCACTCGAGAGCAAAAGCCACGTAGAAGCCGCCTCCGGTGTTCGTGTAGCTGAACGTGGAGAACGGATCACTTCGGCCGCCTGGAGGGGTAGGCCGCCGCGATCCCGGAACACGGGTATCTGTTGTGCCCACAACGACGTACTGCTTCCCATCGACCGAGTATGTAGCTGGCGTCGCAACGCCGGACCCGGGTAGAGTGCCTTCCCAAAGCAGTTCGCCCGTTCTGCTGTCGAAGGCGCGAATCTTGCGGTCGTAGTGCGTTGCCGCTATAAACACCAAGCCGCCTCCTGTTACAACGGGGCCCCCGTAATTTTCGCTTCCGGTGGGAGGCATACCCTTGGCCGTCAGGTCCGGATACTCGCCCAGCGTAACTTTGAAAAGGTATTTGCCTGTGTTCAGATCGATGGCGTTCAGCGTGCCCCAAGGTGGTTTGACTGCCGGGTATCCCTCGGGATCTTCAAATTTGCGATACCCCGTGAACACGTAATCCTTTTCAGCGGGTGCACCGGCTGCTTGAGCATTCGCCGGGCGTTCCGGCGTGGGCGCTTTGCCTTCGGGTGGCGGCGGCTGAGGTGGGGTGTTTGAACTTGGATCCGTCTTGAGGAAGCTCACGAGCTCCGACACCTGCTGGTCCGTGATGGACGGGAAGGCCGGCATGCGTCCTTTGCCGTTGTGGATCGTCCCTGCGATCTCCGCTTCGCTCCTACGCTCGGTAATGTTCACCAGCGAGGGAAAGTCGGGCGGCGATCCCGTCCGGTTCTGACCGTGGCACGCGCCACACTGTCCCTGATAGAGCTCCGCTCCCGGACCACCGCCGGACTGGCGCTTCTGTAGCCCACCCGTCCAGGGCGAGTCGCTCGCATTGACGTAGATCACGCCTGTTTTCGGGTCGACTCCAGCCCCACCCCACTCGCCGCCTCCGTCAAATCCCGGAGATATGACCGTGCGACGTTCCAGTTCGAGTGGGCGTGAACTGCCCTTCGCTGCGCAGTTTTCGGAACTCTGCCACTGCCCAGGCATGAGCCTCGGGAGTGCGTTCCGTCAACATGTCTTCGGTAAGTTTCTGCCGCGCGAATGGTTCGATTCCCACCGAGTATGGTTGCGTCTTGGCCGCTACCTCGCCCGGAACATCGCTCGGCAGCGCCGGACGCTCCTCAATGGGGAAGAGAGGCGTTCCATTCGTCCGATCAAAGACGAAAAGAAAACCTTGCTTACTGATCTGTGCCACCGCGTCCACCATCTTGCCGTTGTGCTTCACCGAGAGAAGGACGGGTTGCGCGGGAAAGTCGCGATCCCAGATGTCGTGGTGAACACCTTGGAAATGCCAGATCAGTTTTCCTGTGTTCGCATCGAGCGCCAGCAGGCAGACAGCGTAGAGATTGTCTCCAATGCGTCCGACTCCGTAGAAATCCGGCGTTGCTGATCCGGTCGGTACATACACAATTCCACGCTTCTCATCGAGCGACATACCGGACCAGTTATTTGCCGCGCCGCTTTTTTCGTAAGAGTCTTTGTTCCAGGTGTCGTACCCGGGTTCACCCGGACGCGGAATGGTGTGAAAAGCCCATCGCAGCTTTCCTGTATTGATGTCGAAAGCGCGAATGTCGCCCGGAGGGGCCGGATTGGCTTCGGGGTTGCGTCCGCCTACGATGATTACATCCTTGTAAACCACGCCGGGCGTCGTCAGGGCTATGGAATTCGTAAGGTAATCGCCGCGCAGATCCTTGCGGAGATCAACTCTCCCTTCTTCGCCGAACGAGGGAATCGGCTTCCCGGTCGCCGCGTCCAGCTTGTACAGATAATTCATGATGCCGGCGAAGATGGCGCCGTTCTTTCCGTCTGACACGTAAGCGGCGCCTCGTGCAGGCTGCGTGCCTTTGATTCCGGAATCGAACGTCCACTTCACAGTGCCGTTTGCCGCGTCGAGCGCAATCACCTTCTGCGAGGAACTGAACGCGTACAGCGTACGGCCGACGATGAGCGGGTTTGTTTCTACTCTGCCGCCCTCGCCGGTGTCATAGGTCCATGCAACCTTAAGCCGCTTGACGTTGCCGCGGTTGATCTGCGAAAGGGGCGAATAGTGATCAGCCGTGATGTGGCCGGAAAACACGGGCCAGTCAACATCTTTGCTTGCCGCCGAGACGACATGCTCACCAAATCGGTTCGAGGCTAGCGCCAGAACAGCGGCGGTGACAGCCGCCGCGGCCCACACGTATCTTGCTTGCTTGGTAATCATTGTCTCCGGTCGAAACTCGAGGCTCAAAAGAGAATCTTCAGTGCTACCTGTTGCTGCCGGTTTCCGGTGAAAGTAAGAATTGATCCGAAACCCGGTGAGCCGAGTACAGACACCGGCCCGGCTGGCGTGACGGTGTTGGTGAAATCGAATGCTTCCCACCGGAACTGTAAAGTCACCGCTTCCGTGGGCCTGAACTCACGATGCAGCGAGAGATCGAAGTTCCATTTGCCGGGCGCATTCAAAAGATTCCTGCCCTCGCTGCCCCAGGTGTAAGCGGGTTGTGCGAGAAATGCCGCTGGATTGAACCACTGAGCCGTTGTCGAGTCGGCGACATGGAAGTCAGTTACCTGATTCGGACGGTTGGTTCCGGTCGCGTTGTTCGTCTGCGTTCCAGTCTGAGTAATCTGGAACGGCAAACCCGTTTGCGCGATCCCCAATGCATTGATTCTCCAGTTCCTCAGAAAAGCAGAGTAGATGCTGTTCGATGTCTTGTTGAACGGTAGCTCGTAAACCCAGGTTATTGCCACGCGATGTCGAATGTCGCTGTTAGCGCTTCCTTTAATCGTCACTGGCTGAGCGTATCCGACATATCGAAGCTCACTGTTATCCAATCCATGTGCCCACGTGTGATTGACGTTCAGAGTCATCCCGCGCCAATCCCGAACTTCGAGCGTGGTCTGCAGGGCATTGTATGAGCTGGTGTAGTAATTCTGTACTGTGTTGATCGTAGTGACGTTGGGGTAGATAGACGAGTAAACACGCCGAGTCTGCACATTCGCAGCGCCTGGGGGCGCGCCGTTCAGATCGATTGCAGTGTTCGACCCGCTCTGACGTTTCCCGAGCGATGCTACATAACCCGTGGTCAATACAAAACGGCCGGGGAGTTGCCGCTGCACAGTCAAGTTGAACTGTTCCACATAAGGGGCCCGATAGTTTTGATTCACAGCCACGAGCGGTCCTGAAAGGTTCACCGGAGAGACCGGGTTCAAAGGCGGGATCGGATCGGAGATACTGTTGATCGGTGTGAGATTGGTCGGAGTGATCGATAAGGTGCTTATATAGGGTGGATTCCGGAACGACCCAGGTGTTCCCTGTAGCCCGGACATATAGTTAATGCCGAACCCGCCGCGGATGACTGTTTTCTGATTTGCCTGCGCAGCGAATCCAAACCGTGGAGAGAGATCCTTCCAATCCTTACGCACATTGACGACATCGTTGACCCCACTCTGGCCAGGAGAGATCAGCTTCAAAGTAGAGAAATCGAAGTTCGCGATGCGCCCATGTGATTCGCTGAGCGGGCTGTAGTAGTCCCATCGTCCGCCAAGATTTACTGTCAGCCATTTGTTCACTCGCCAGTCGTCCTGAAAGAACCAGCCGCTTTCCACATAGCGATAACCAGGATGGATCAGATAGCGATTGCGGGTGGTTGTTTGCGGAAAGCCCAGTAACAGAGATGCCATTGCATCGCCGCCGGCGAAGTTTCTGCTCGGGTCGGAGGTGAAGGTGGGAGTGAAGGCGAAGGCAATGCGCGGCTGCACGCTCTGGTACATGTTCACCTGCCGCCGTGTGAACTCGCCTCCGAACTTAAGGCTATGCGAGCTCTTCTGAAGTTGTAAGCTGCCTGAAGTTGTGTAGATGTTTTGGAAATTAAGATCTGGTACATACTGGCCATCACCAAAAGCCGTATAGTTGGTGGCGGTCACGGTCGGAAATCCCGAGCTATCCGCGTCCACATTCACATTCGGGATACCCAATTTCGTCGCCGGAGCCGTTCCGTAACCCAGAGGCAGACTCTGGTTTCCATAACGCGAGTAGCCAGCCCTCAACACCAGAACTGCCGCGGGCGAGATCGTGTGGGTGTCATTGAAAGCCAGCCCATGAACGGACAAGACGATTTGTGCTGGCGCTACCCACGCTCGGTAAGTCGGCGTTTCCAATTGGATCGAAACCGTTCTTGGGCGGAAGAGAGCGGGGAGCAGCGGTGGTTGAGTGATCGTAAGAGTACCGGGCAAAGAAACTGTTTGCATCTGAGAATCGGTAATCGAGCCGCGTATCCATCGTGTTGTCAGTTTGAGCTGTGGTGCCGTTTTGCTGATAGTTATTCGTGCGTAGACGTGCTCATCGGCGCCGGGTACAGGTTCGCCAATGTGGAGCCGATGCTGTTGATCCGGTTGGCGGGAATGATATTGCCCGGGAAGGCTTGGCGCGTGGTGACGCCATTCACCGTTGTGGTTGTGTTTACGTCATAGATGGTGGGCAGGCCAGGGGCGCTAAAATCTCCGCGAACCATGGCGGGCGTAGGAACGGTGGACAACATCACGGCTCCGAAAGCAGACTTGTAAGTCTCCCAATCCCCGAAGAAGAACGCCTTATTCTTCCGGATGGGGCCGCCGAATGCTTCCGCCGAAATTATGCTGTTTGTACGGCGGTTTCGCCGCACTAGCCGCTAAGTTGGGAGGCCGCGCATCCAACACTTCGTTGCGAAGGTACTCGAATGCCGATCCGTGAAACTCGTTCGTCCCGCCCTTAGTGATGATTGCGACTGCCGCGCCGCCGGTTCGGGACGTCTCTGCCGAGAAACTGTTGGTCAGCACCTTCATCTCCGCCAAGGCTTCCATGGACGGTTTCACAAGGATCGTACCGATGAATTTCTCGTTATTATCCATGCCGTCAATCGTGAAATTGTTTTCCGCGCCGGTCCGGCCATTGACGGAAACAGTCGTGCTGCGGCGGCGGTCATCCAGGGTATTGTTGGCAAATGAACCGCCCGTGTAATCGGTGGCGCCGGGCACGATCTGGGTCAGTTGGAAGAAATTGCGGCCATTAATCGGAAGATCCTGCACCTGCTGCCGGTTGACGACGGACCCCACAGTAGCCGATTCGGTCTGCAGAGAGGCAGTGTCTGCCCGTACTTCTACCGACTGCTGCATCTGTCCGATCTCCATAATCGAGTCGGCACGGAAGCGGTCACCCACGGCCAGTGTTACTGCCTGCATCTGCCACGTCTTGAAGCCCGAGAGCATTCCCTGGATCCTGTAGCGGGCCGGAGGTAGAGCGGGAATCACAAATTCGCCGCTTGTATTCGTCTCGCCGCTGTAGGTCAGGCCCGTGTCAAGGTTCGTCGCAGTCACTTTGACCCCGGCAAGCGTCGCGCCCGAAGTGTCCGTCATGGTCCCGACGACCGCCGCCGTCGAGATTTGTGCCTGAATGACTGGGGCAAGCATGGTCAAGAGGACCAGTGCCGCCGCACACCATGCCACACCTAACCGGAAACATCGATCCCGAAACCTCCGGTCTCGTCCGATCGCAACTGGATAGGCTCTCGCTCTGGACACAGCTCCTCCGCTCTGCGACCAGTCCCTGCAGACTCGTCCGAGCCATTCCACCTGATCGCGAGCTACACTATATCAATTCGTCTCTCCCGGTAAGACGCTCTGCTAAATCAACTTCCTCGTGACAGGGCGCGATTGGATGTGACTTACTAAGCAAAGATGTAACATCGCGACTAAGTACACGGACTTCACCGTATCGGGAGGTGTAACCCCATCGATTCCGGAGCTGTCACGCTGGACGTCCTCCTGACATCGCGAAAGCAATTTCAGGAAAGGAATGACCCAGATGCCGTTGATGCGCTGTTCTCTTTCGCTTTGGGTGTTGGTCAGCTCGATGGGACAACGGTACGCTGCCATCCTTCCGCGATTGGTCGCGCAGGAGTAAGGCCGCAGACGATCAGTGTTGCGGCTACGCTCCCGAAGAAGGTGAATGCGCATATCGTTGCAGTTGACGCTTCCTCTGATTGATTGTCGCGCTGCGGTGGTCTTGCGCTCCTAACCGGGGCTCCGACGTTCTGGTCAGCCATTGATGATTCCCCCTAGATCCTCTTCCTATGTCGCACGATCGTGGCCGCAGGCGCCCGGCTTCCGGATTCGCCTGCGGCGGTTTAAGTTATGGAAACGGCCGAATCTCCGGTTCAAGGTTCGGCTGTATGCCGGAACCTGGAACTACAAACAATCTCCGAGAGTGCGTCGAGCTGCACGCGTGCTCGCATTGGCAGTAGTTGCGCTCGATCGCCTGTTCTACCGCCTGCTCGCAATAAGTGCTGCAATACAGGAGGCCTTCCGCGGTAGTGCAGGAACATGTCGCGTTAGCACACGGCGTTCTTCTTTTCATACTTCACCTTCCTTGTCTCGTGTGAGAAAAGGACTGAAGGGCCCCGTAAGATTTTTGGCGTGCAGCCTTTTCTCGAATCAATTTCAAACGTCTGGAAAGCTAAAAAGCGTGGTTTAGTTCAGTTGCCCCAAGTCCTGTCGGAATACAAAATAAAGGCGATTGTGGCATAGGACTCGATATGTCCGTTCATTGAAGCCGGCAGCGCAGATCTCGAGTTCCGATCCTTTCGGAATCTGCGCTAGTACCCCAAAATGCCCGCTGATGTTTTCCTTTCGAACTATCTCCAGCGCCGAAATGTCTTTCTTCAGCGTCATTGTTGCTCCAATCGAGAAACTGTCGATTGGGAATGAAGTATAGGATGGTCCGTTCGAATGTGTGTATTGTGTTTGCACGGTGTGTACTGCTCTTGTGAATGGAGATTAACACCGAGAGTTTGTATCTTATACACCCACACCGAGGGGAAAAGTACTACGGAAATAGTACTAGTTGGTTAGGAACCTTATCTTGCAGTAATTTACAGAGCTAAAAAAATTGGCGTTCGAATTTATTTGCAGTGAAAAAACGCCTGCCATCCCTGGAAATATTACCGGGTCGGCAACACCGGCCTGCGGCTCTGTCCGCCTTGAGCAGCCCAAAGCTCCCTGTCATTGCCGGAGCTGTGAAAGCAGTGATTTCCTGATCTTCAGAACAACGCCTGAGTTTCGATCGGCCACTTCGGAAACCTTATACTGGGCAGCCACACCTATCACCTGAGCGACTTCAGAAGCCGTCAGCTTGTAATCACTCACGAGCCAATCGGCCATGCTGCTTGTTGCTTCACGAAAGCGCGTCGTCAAGCGAGCCGCTCATGCCCATGGACATGACTTCGTCCGCAGTCTCTAAACGAGGTCCGGGCGGGCGTTTGCCCGCAATCACGTCAACGGTGAATTCGACGTCCATCGATGTTTCAAGAGCATTGCCGTTCAATTCGCCGTCGCCCTGGAGAGCATGTGCATCTCCCAGATACAGCAATGCTCCCGGATTCGATACCGGAAGATAGACGGTCGTGCCGTCACCAATTTCGTTGAAATCCATGTTGCCGCCGTAGTAGCCGGAATCACCGGTAGGCGGCGCACCACCCGCCGGGAGAAGGGGCCGCAGCGATGCAGCCGAGCATGGGACGAAGAGGAATCGCGAACTTCTTCAGGTGCTCGGAAGCCGGTTCCGGAGTTGCGGTATTGGAATTCAAATCCAAATGCCACCTGATAGAGTTTCGGTTGTCTCGCGTCTTGATGGCCAGATCGGGCGCCAAGGCTCGTCCGCACGATTGCCGTCGTCACTGCCAGCCCAGTCGCGATTGAGGCGCAATCGGTTGATGTGGACGACCAGAGTGTCTCCGGGCATGGCTCCATTGATATAGAACGGTCCGGTCTGCGGATTTCCGCCCGCGACGCGCCTGATGCCGTGCTCGTCCGCTCCGCCCGCATCCACAGTCGTGGTGTGAATCGTATCGCCCGGATTAACGCTGAGCACGGGCTTGTTGAATGGAGAGTATTGGCGGTAAAAAACGGTGGGCGCGAACTCATGACGTCGGGGAGTGCCGCGCGACGACCGGCTTAGCCGGAACAGCTCGGAAACGAGAAAGTAACTGGAGCCGGATCCTTCGGATCAGTGGTCGTGACGGAACCGGTCATTCATCGAACCGTCACTGTTCCGTCAGCTTCGCTGTCTCCCCGGTCTCTCCCTTTCCTGATAACTCCAGGTGCGATCCGCTCAATTGCCAGTTAGCTTGATGCCGCTGTAGGTGCCCGGAATTCCATTGGGTTGATCCTCTAAATCCAGACGGTAGAAGCGGGGAGTACCGAAAAATCCGCCGTCATCAGCCATCTTCCGGTCAGCGGCTCCGCGCCCTAAGGGTAAGTGACGGCCCAAAGCAAGTGCAGCCACATTTCGAAACGCACGCAGGGAACGCAGAGAAAAACAGTAAGCTCATGGATCGAAAAGATCTACGAGCCGTCGCTCGGCGGAAGTTCCTGCCTTCGCAACAGAGAATTTAGCGAACTCAGCCGCTCAGGCCCCGTCCGCGTCGCTCCGTCATCGTGGCCATTCGCGCCGCCTTCAAGCCCCATCTGCGACAGCCGGTACCGGAATGCATTGCGCGTAAGCCCGAGCATGCGCGCCGCCTGGCTCTTGTTTCCATTCGCACGCCGCAGCGCTTCGCGGATCATCATCTGCTCCCAGTGTTCAAGCGTTTCGCCTTCCGGCAACAACGGCGCGTGTTGCGAAGGCAGGTTGTGGTTGTGCCGTGGCGCCTCGATCCGGATATCCGCCGGCTGCAATACTTCGTTCGATGCCAAGCACCAGGCTTCGCTCGATCGTATTCTCGAGCTCACGGACATTGCCCGGCCAGGAGTGTTGAACCAGCCGGTCCAGTGCCGCCGGGCTGATTGCTGTGACGCTTGCGATCCCAGCTCTTTCGCGTGCTTCTGCAGAAAATGCATGGCCAGGAAGGGAATGTCCTCTTTGCGTTCCCGCAGCGGCGGCACATTGATCGGGACCACGTTCAATCGGTAATACAAGATCTTCGCGGAAACGGCCTTGTTCCAGCGCCTCGCGCAAGTCGACGTTCGTGGCCGCAACGACTCGTACATCCACGTTGCGTGTCACGTTCGATCCCGAGCCGCTCAAACTGCCTCTCCTGCAAGATCCGCAGCAGCTTGACCTGTATATTGGCGGGGACATCGCCGATCTCATCGAGAAACACGGTGCCCCCGTCCGCCTGCTCGAACTTACCCGGCTTACTCACTGTTGCGCCGGTGAACGCGCCCTTCTCATAGCCGAACAACTCGCTCTCCATCAGGTTTTCCGGCAGAGCTGTGCAGTTGATTTTCACGAACGGCTTGGTCTTCCGCGGCGAGTGCTGGTGAATGGCGCGCGCGATCATGTCCTTGCCCACTCCGCTTTCGCCGGCGAGCAGCACGGTGGCGCGGGTGGGCGCGACGCGTTCAACCGTATGGAAGATCTCGCGCATGGCCGCGCTTCGCCCGATGACGTTGTCGAACTGATAGCGCGTATCCAACTGCTCGCGAAGACGCCGGTTCTCGTCGCGCAACGATCTGCACCGCCATCACTTTTTGCACGATGGCGCTCAGGTGATCGAGCGAGAAAGGCTTCTGCAGGAAATCGGCCGCGCCCAGTTTCATCGCCTCGACAGCCACTTCGACCGAACCGTGCGCGGTCATGACGATGACAGGCGCCTGTATTCCCTGAGCCTGCAACTGCTTGATAAACGCGATCCCGTCCATGCCGGGCAGACGCAGGTCGGTAATGATCAGGTCGCGCATTCTGCGCAGAGACCAAGCCCTGTTCCGCCGTGGCTGCTTCATCTATCTCGTAGCCCAGCGATTTCAGCTGAAGCTGTAAAACACGACGGAGCTTGTCCTCATCTTCGACGATCAAAATACGTTGCGATGTCATGATTCTAGTGGCTGTTCTTTGGGAAGCGAGATCTCGAACGTTGTTCCCGTGCCTTTTTCGCTCCGGACCGAGATCTTGCCGCCGTGCTCATCCACGATTTTCGAGACGAGCGCTAAGCCAAGACCTACACCTTGCGGCTTCGTAGTAAAGAACGGATTGAAGATACTCTCCAGGTGTTCCGGTTCGATACCGCTGCCCTGATCCGTCACCCGAATCTCGTATCCTTCTCTCCGAGCATCCTCGGCACTGACTTCGACGCTTTGCCCCGGTTGGCTCGCCTGAATCGCGTTCTGAACGAGATTCGATAACGCGACTCGCAGTGTATCCGGATCGAACGCGAATCGCAGGTCATCCTCGCTCCGGCTTCGAATCGAAGTTCGACGGAACAACTCCTGGCTCGTTCGCTTTGTTCGCGGAGCACATCCGCCATCACAGAACGCAGATCCGCGATGACAGCGTGAATCTGAAGCGGCCGGGCAAACGTAAGGAAGCTGCCGATCAGCGAATTCATCCGGTCTGCTTCGCTCCGGATGAAGCTCGCCATCTCTGCCATGACCTCGGGGTTGTTCTTCGCCGTATCTTTCATCAGCATCTCGGAAGACGCTTTGATGGTCCCGAGCGGATTCCGCAACTCGTGGGCGAGCCCCGCCGTTAGCTGCCCCAGTGCCGCAAGTCGTTCCGAACGCCGCAGAGACGTTTCCGCCCGGCGAAGATTGCGGTTCGATGTTTCGAGTTGTGCCACCACTTCCTGGGTCCGCTGCACTTCCTCCCGCTTCGCCTGCGCCTGCTCATAAGACAACGAAAGCAACGATCGCGTAAAACGCGCTATGAAGGCAAGCCATGCTGACCACTTCCGGCGTGAGCTGGAACTGATTCGATTCAAACAGGAACGGGAACAGGAACGAGAAGTAGCCGAGGCAGGCGATGGCAGTGACCGCAATGACGCCGCTGAACTGAAATGTAGTCGCGGCCGAGACGATCGGGAATCAGAAAGATCGAAGCGTAATAGCTGTCGAGACCGTGAGAGTAGCCGATAAGCAGATAGCTCAGCAGAAGCTTCAGCAAGATCGAGACGATCTGTCCGCCGCGGGACGAGAAGAGCTTCAGTCGCGGCTCGAGGATCTGAAAGGCGCCGAGAAGAGGGAGAAGAATCAGCGCGTCATAGTTCGGTTCGGGCGTGGCCGCGATCAGAACAATGATGAATGCCACCCACGCAAAATCCTGCGGGCGAAACCAGCTTCTGAGCGCCGCGCAAGGCAGGTTTACCGGCCGAGATCTGCCTCTTCTGTCATCCGCAGTGCCCTGTGCCAGAATAAGGAACATCCCAGCAGTTATGAGTAACGAGAATTTGGATCCCGCCCTTCCCGCGGATGCATCCGAGCGGCAGGAAGAATCGTCGTTCGCAGAGATATTGTCGAGCTTCGAGCAACAGCAACATTCCGAATCACCGGGGGGAGAGACCGTTTCCGGAACCATTGTCTCAGTCGGACCCGATTCACTTCTCGTCGACGTCGGGCGAAAGATTGAAGGTTCCCTGGCTGTGAGCCGCTGGCGTGAAACGGAAGAAGGCGAGCCTCAAGTGGGTGCGCACGTGTCCGTCACTGTGGGCCCCGCAACGAAGAGGGCTACTACGAACTCTCCACGCTAAAAGTGGAGCGGCCTCGTGACTGGAGCGGTTTGCAAACTGCCTTTGCCGAGAAGCAGACGCATTGTCGGAACCGTCGCGGAGCAGGTGAAAGGCGGCTTTCGGGTTGACATTGGCGTCCGTGCCTTTATGCCGGCCTCTCGCAGTGGTGTTCGCGAAGCGGATGACATGGCCAAGCTGGTGGGGCAGGAAATTCAGTGCCGGATCACCAAACTCGACACCGAGAAAGAAGATGTCGTAGTCGATCGGCGCGTCATTCTCGAAGAGCAGGAAGCGCAACGGCGTCAGCAGGCGTTTGCCGATCTTGCGAGAAGGCGCCTTCGTGCGCGGGCGCGTCCGCAGCGTGATGGATTTTGGCGCTTTCGTCGATATCGGCGGCGTCGACGGATTACTGCACGTAGGCGAGATCTCGCATACACGTATTGCGAAGGCGAGCGACGTCGCTGAAAGTCGGGCGACGAACTCGAAGTCAAGATCCTCAAAGTCGACCCGAACACAAAGAAGATCAGCCTCAGCCTGAAAGCGCTGCAGGAAGATCCGTGGACCGTCGCCGCGCGAACGTTTCAATGTCGGCGATCGGGTCAGCGGGACCGTTTCCCGCCTCACCGACTTTGGCGCTTTCGTCGAACTGATGCCGGGAATCGATGGCTTAGTCCATCTCTCCGAGCTGTCCTGGAACAAGCGCGTTCGAAAGCCGGGCGACCTGCTAAAGGTGGGAGAACGGGTCGAAGTCGTCATTCTTCAGGTAAACGCGGCCGAACACCGGATCGGACTTGGATATAAGCAGGCTTTAGGTGATCCATGGGAGAACGTTCCGCAGCAGTTCCCCGTCGGCTCTACCGTGGAAGGCAAGGTGACGAACCTTACTCCGTTTGGCGCGTTCATCGAGATTGCGGATGGGATCGAAGGCATGGTTCACATCTCGGACATCACCGGCGAGAAGCGGATCGATCATCCGAAGGACAAGCTCGCCAAAGGGCCAGGCCGTGCGGGCCGTGGTTCTCGAACTCGATAGCGAGCGCCGCCGCTTGCGCCTCGGAATGAAGCAACTCGAGCCCACCACGGTTGACCACTACATTTCGGAACACCAGCCGGGCCAGACGGTCAGCGGGCGGTTGCTCGAGGTCCACGGTACGCGGGCGAAGGTGGAATTGGGCGAGGGCGTGATCGCGACTTGCCAGATCAAAGCTCCCGAAACCGCATCCGCTCAGGATCCGGAACCTCGCTCAACCGATGTCAGTTCGCTGAGCGCCATGCTGTCGGCCAAATGGAAGCAGGGCGGGGGATCGGGCCTCACGGGCGGTAAACCACCCGCCCGCGCCGGCGAGATCCGCAGCTTCCGCATCTCCAACCTCGATCCGGCCAAGAAGCTGATCGAACTGGAACTGGCGAGTTAGGGAGCCAGCCACGTCCGGTCTTGCGGAATTTCGGCAAACTCGGCGTGACCAAACCTCCGCTCGTACGTCCATTTCTTTGGTGGACACCCGAGTGCAAGCTATCGAAAATATAGGCGTGGGGAGCGCAACGGGGCGGCTGGACGAAACCGCGCTCATTCGCGCCGCGCAGAGAGGCAGATTCCGAGGCCTTCGAGAGCCTCGTCCGTTCTTACGACGCCAACGTACTCCGGATGGCGTACAACCTGCTCCGCTCGGAAGAGGACGCGCGCGATATCTATCAGGAAGCCTTCCTCCGGGTCTACCGAAATCTTCCAAAATTTCGATTTGATTGCAGCTTCAGTACCTGGCTCTATCGGATCGTGGCAAACCTGTGCCTCGACCAGATCCGTAAGCGGAAAGTCCGCCGGGAAGAGCCGTCCGCCCTCGAAACCGGGAACGGGAGAACTCAACCGGTTCGATCTTGTACCCGAAGCTCGCGCCGACGTGGATCCCCAGCGCCAATTGCTGAGTGCGGAAGTGAGTGCACGGATTCAGAGTGTTCTCGACCAGTTGACTCCGCGCGAGCGCCTGGTTTTTGAGATGCGTCATTATCAGGGTCTCCGCCTGCGCGCCATCGGCGAGGCACTCGGCGTTACCGAAGAGGCAGCCAAGAATTGCCTGTTCAGGGCCACGCAAAAGATGCGCTCCGCCCTGGGAGAGTTCGTATGACTTGCCACCAGGTACAAACGAATCTGTCGCTCTTCCTGTATGGCGATCTCGACTTCGCTACCGAAGACGCGCTCGAAGAGCATCTGGCCGAGTGCCCGGCTTGCCAGCTTGCGCTCGACCGGGAGAAGGCCTGGCATGCAAATCTCAATGCCGAGCGCGCCGATCTTCCCGTTAGATCTGCTCGCGCAGTGCCGGCGCGATCTCCAAATCCGCTACTCGAGCGCGAAGGCCAAAACCAAGACCGCGATCCCGTTCTGGGAGCGTGCGGCTGCATTTTTGGGCGTCTCGACGAATCGCTGGACGGAACGTCTCGCCGTTGCTTCTTTGTTCTTGTTTCTCGGCATCGGGCTCTCTCATTGGAATAATCGCTTCAACATTGTCAGCCGGTTCGCCGCGCCGGGCGATCTGGCGGAAGCAAGCCTGCTTGGCCGCGTTCAGGTTCGTGACGTACGGCCGATCGGCGACGGTAAAGTCCGTCTCTCCCTGGATCAGATTCAGCGGGGCGAAGTTGTCGGGCAGCCTCAGTGACGAAGCCGTTCGGCGGCTCTTGTTAAGTACGATCAGAAACTCTGCCGATGCGGGCCTGCGAGTGGATTCGGTCGAGTTATTGGTGGGGCAGAGCGAACCTGAGATTCGCCAGGTGCTGCTTCACAGCGCCACCAACGATCCGAATGCTGCCGTGCGCTTGAAGGCGCTCGAAGGCCTGCGCCCATTTCGAACGGACGAAGAGACTCGCAGTACTTTGCTGTCCGTCATTCAATACGATGACAACTCTGGCGTTCGCTCCGAAGCGATGGAAGTGCTTGTTCCTTCCGGGGCGGATATGCGGTTAGCGCCCGATGTCGCCGGCGCGTTCCAGCAGATTATTCGTTCAGAACGCGAAGACGATTTCATTCGGCTTCGCTGCCTCCAGATCCTGCAAGCAGCCAGTGTTTCTCGAATCTACTAACTCGCGTTTCAGTGTCTCGGAACAATCGTTCTTCTTCCTTTACCGTCCAATAAAGTGAGAGCTTTGGAAGCGTAAAGGAATGAGATTCAATTGGGTTCGCACCACGGTAGCGCTGATCGCCGCAATTCTCCTGGGAGAGTCTTCGTTCGTTCACGCCGGCGCGAGCGCAAGCTCAGCTTCCGGGTGACTTCTTCGCAGGTCCGGCGAAGCCTGGCCGCGCAAACCAGCTTCCTCGGGGTGGCTGTCACCGATATCGATCCGGATCGGGTGAGCCGGCTCAAACTGAAGGAAGAGCGCGGTATCGAAGTGACCCATGTCGCCGAGGGCAGTCCGGCAGACAAGGCTGGCATTGAGCCGGGCGATGTTCTCCTGACTTACAACGGCGAGAACATCCTAAGCAGCCAGCAGTTTGTCCGCCTTGTTCAGGAAACGCCGGTTGGACGAAAAGTCAAGATTCAGCTATGGCGGGACGACAAGACCCACTCCGTGACGGCTGCAATTGGTTCTGCTCCTGCGAAACCCTTCGGAATTCCGGCGAATTTCGCGAACTTCTCCATTCCACCGATGCGCTATTCGCCCATGATGGACATTCCGATGCCGATACTGGTCTGGCGGAACATGGTGCTTGGCGCGCAACTCGAAGAGCTGGATAAACCGATGGCCGCAGTATTTCGGTGTTAAAGGCGGAATGCTCGTGCGCTCGGTCGATAATGGTTCTCCGGCCGCTAAGGCAGGTCTCAAAGTAGGCGACGTGATTACCGGTATCGGTTCGAACACCGTAAGGACCGCTCGCGATCTGAGCTCCTATTTCCGTTCTCAGCGCGCGGTCGGACCAGCCCACCACCATTGCCGCCACCCGCGATCACAAGGAAGTGACGCTGACCATCCCGCTGCTTGAGTCTCGGCGGTAGGTGGTGCTCTCAGTCCTGCGATTTCGTGCCGCGCTCGGCCGGCCATCGCTTTTGCATGAAAGAACGGAGCCGCAAAATGGCCTGTGACTTCAACTGCGAGATTCGCGATTCATGCAGCCCCAGCACTTTCGCAATTTCCCGGAGCGTCATTTCTTCGTAGTAGTAGAGGCTGAGAACCGTTCTTCTCCAGTTCGGACATCTTCTCGATCGCACTCGCCAGCAAGCGCTCCAACTCGGCTCGCTCCAGAATCTGCGAAGGCCAATGCTCGTCGGAGTCCGCGAGATATCGGAGCAGGTTGCATCCTTCCTCTTCTGTCCCAGCGTTCTCGAGGCTCCCTAAGCGTCAGCCCGCGCGAGTCGGATAGCCATTCCTGGTACTCCGAACACGGTAATCTCCAACCGCGCCGCGATTTCTTCTTCGGTCGGCATTCGTTGCAGCTGCTGCTCGAGCGCCGCGATGGCAGTTTCAATCAACTTCGCTCGTTTGCGCTGCTGGCGCGGCGCCCAATCGAGCCCGCGTAGGTTGTCGAGGATTGCTCCTCGAATCTTGTACTCCGCATACGTCTTGAGTTTGACGTCGTGTTTCGGATCGTAGCGATCGATGGCGGCGATCAGGCCCACGACGCCCACCGAAACCAGATCTTCCAGGCTCACCGAAACGGGCAAGCGGTCGTGAATGCGGCGCGCAATGAGCTTCACCTGGGGCAAATGCTCAAGTATCAGGTCTTCTCGGCTTCTTCTCCGGCTGCAGTGCGGCAGGCGCTGCTGGGTTGAGTTCTAAATGAGCGGTTGTCATCGGGTTCGAATTCCATTCGCCTTTCGGCTTCACATGGAAATTCGTCAGAAACCCCGAATAACTTAAGGGCTCGTCGGCTCAAAAGCGCCCTTCTTGAATGCATCAATGGCAATAACGGTGGTAGGATTTCTCTGATCTGTCTCTGGCCGGTTGCATCCGATAAGATGATGAACAGCAGTGAGAGGTCGGAAAACTCTGTCCCCTTACTCTCAGTGACTATGCGCAAAGGCGATAACTTCTCAATAGGTACGCGATCCGCCGGTGCCGCTGCTGCGACTGCTCCGGCAAAGGAGAAGGCGGAGCGGCAAGACCGTGAAGCACGGGTGACTGAACTGCGCGACCAGTACCGGGCGGGTACTTACAAGGTCGATGCCGCCGAACTCAGCCGCAAGTTGGTCGATTCTCACCTGCGAAGCAAGTCACCTTACCGGGACTAGCGGTTGGAGGCAGGGGAATCCACTCTCGCGAGTGGCCATTCAGCTCCCTGGGGGGTGGCTGTCGACGATGATTTTCCGCAGATTCAACCATTGAGCCAGGAGAAGTATTGCGATAGCCGCAATCGCATCATCCCGAACGTCCCACCATTCCATACAGGAAAGCCCCATCACCGCATATTGGCTGCATTCGACCACAAAGCCAAGCAGTGCTACTCCAAATCCTGCCCAAAGTTGCTGACTCGCCGTTTCACTGATCACAATCAGAAGCAGCGCAGTGGACCCAAACGTCAGGTAGTGGGCCACGCGATGCTTTACTCCGACACGTCCTTCCGCAATAGCTTCGGGGGGATTGATCGTTCCGATGGCTTGCTTACTAGTTCCCGGCAAGAAGGAGCCAATGATGACGCACAACACCCACCACGGCGCGAGACGAACCAGAAATGAACGCGGAATCACGTTACCAGTTTATTTCGTTGATTTCTGCTGCGGCCGGCCGGCCGAGAAACCTCTAACCACAGCAGACAAACGAATACGCACCTGATAAACGGAGTTGACGACCAGGATGTCGTCTGAAATCATTGCGTTGCTGGCGGAGAGGGTGGGATTCGAACCCACGTTAGAGTTTCCCCTAAACACGCTTTCCAAGCGTGCGCCTTCAACCACTCGGCCACCTCTCCTTGGGGAATCGCGAAGATGGATGCCCGGTCCGAAGCAGGGCAGGGCACCCAAAAGTCGTTCTCAGTTTAGCATTCGGCTTGAGCGCGAAAGCGGTCTACGCGAAGTCGAATTTTTCCGTGTGCAGCGTCGGATCGCCGGTCACCAGCACCGGCCGGCCCAGGATCTCCTCGATCTCCTCGAGGAAATGATTGTTGCTGGCCTTTAGAACCTTCGCCACGTCCGGATGCACCCGGAGCACCACGTCCTGGCTGTCGATTGCCTTCGCAATCTTCTGCGCTTCGACCAGAATCTCGGAGATCGTAGTCTGTACGCTCTTCACGTATCCAGCGCCTTCGCAATACGGGCACGGCGAGCACAGCGTCCGTTCCAGGCTCTGCTTCACGCGCTTGCGAGTAATCGCTACCAACCCGAAATCGTTGAACTGCAGAATCTTGTACGGCGCCTTGTCGGCCCGCATCGCTTCTTCGAGCGCCTGCATCACCTTCTGACGGTTCTTGCGCTCGTCCATGTCGATGAAATCGACGACGATGATGCCGCCAAGATCGCGAAGCCGGATCTGCCGGACGATCTCCTTCACCGCTTCCGTATTGGTCTTGACGATCGTGTCTTCCAGGCGATTCGACTTTCCGACGTACTTGCCCGTGTTGATGTCGATCGCCACCAGGGCTTCGGTCTGATTGATGACGATGTATCCGCCGGACTTCAGCCACACCTTGGGTCGAAGCGCCTTCTCGAGTTCCTGCGTAATGCTGAATGCGTCGAAGATCGGCGCCGACCGCGTGTACATCTTTACGCGATTGACCAGGCTCGGCTGGAAGCGCTGCATGAAAGTCAGAACACTCTCATACATCTCTTCGTTGTCGACCCAGATCGCCTTGAAATCCGGCGTCACCTGGTCGCGCAGGATGCGCTGCACGATGTCGAGATCGTAGTGCAGGAGAAGCGGCGCCGGCTTCTTCTCCGCCTTCTGCCGGATATCCAGCCAAAGGTTGTAGAGGAAGTTCATGTCCGCGGCGATCTCTTCTTCGGGAACGCCCTCGCCCGCAGTTCGGACGATGAATCCGCCCGTCGTGCCGACACGGTGAGCTTGCAGAATTCTTTTTAGCCGTTGCCGCTCTTCGTCGCTCGCGATCTTGCGCGATACGCCCAGGTGAGTCACGCTCGGCATGAACACGACGTAACGCCCCGGCAGGGCGATGTGCGAAGTGATCCGGGCGCCTTTCTGTCCCAGCGGCTCCTTCGCGATCTGCACGATGATCTCTTGACCCGGCTTCAGCAGGTCAGAGATGGAGGGCAAGGGCGGCCGCTCGGGCTTTCTCGGTCCGCTTCTCTTCGACTTCGGTCTCGCGTGCCGGCTCGGACTCGGCGCGGCCGATTCGGTCATCGCGCCTGCGGCCGGCGAACTTCCGTTCGAAGCGAAGCTCTCGCCCGGCGAACCACTTCCGCCATGCCGATTTCCACCTCTGTCGACGGCGAGAACGCCGGGAGACGCGATGCATCGCACGGTCGTTCTGGCCTCGAATGACCGCGCTTTGCGGTGCACTCTCCTCGGCCGGATCGGCCTTTGCCTCGGCCCGCAGGTTCTGTCGTCTGTTCTGCTTCGTCCAGTGCCACGTCATCGAGGTCGGCAGCCTCGATCACGCTCTACTTCCACGTCCTCGAAGAACTCTTCGCGGCCGAGAAAAGGAGCATTTACTCCAAAGGTGGTCAGTGGTTCAGTCTCGGACCGCTCTTCCGGCGAGTGTGCGTTGGCGTGGCTACCGTTTCGAAGGGCAGCGCAAACTCACCTTGTTCCGGCCGGCGTTTTCTTCGCGGAGCGATGCGGATGCGGATCGGAAGCCGGCTCGCCGTTCGGGTTCTGGGCGGGCGCTACTTCTTCGTCCGGGATCTTGTCTTCGCCCGGCAACTACGTCGTTGTTGTGCGAGAAGACCTTGTCAGCAAGATCCAGCTCTTCGGCTTCTTCTTCGATCGCCTCGCGTTCTTCGGCTTGTTCCGGATCAAGCTGGGCATCCGGCTCGAGCTCTCGAATGGCTCCTCGGAGCTCGCCTCGGCCTGCGAACTCCCGCGTCTCGTTCGGTTCGGACTCCGACGGGCTGGAACCGGCGGATTCGAAGGTCGCTTCGCCGGTTCGGGCGTCGCGTGGCGATACTTCGCAAGCGATTCGCCGGGAAGCACCACTACCTCTCGAGTCGGTCCGCGTGCTCGCTGGCTTCCGGCCGGCTCACCGGGGCTGGTTCCGCTGCAGTCCGCTGCGGAGCTGCCGGTGACGGTCTCGCCAGGCTGGGCGTACTTGTTCTCGGGAAATCCTCGGCCGCGCTGTCTTCTTGCGGCGGGAGCGCCGGTTCCGCCGGTCTCCCCGGAATCCTTCGCCCTTCTCCGGTTCGTTCCGGACCTCTGGCTTCTTCGGGAGCAGCCGGGATCGCATCGGGCTCGTTCGTCGGCAAGCCTTCTCTTCCGGCAGAGATCGGTTCCGGAAACGCGGCTTCGGCCGCTGCTTCCGGCGGAGGCGCCGGTTCTACTTCCTGACGTTCGGGATTGCGGCGGTTCGCAAACTGTTCTCTTGGCGCCCCGCTCTCCTCCCGCTCCGCTCACCACCCCGGTTGGAACCCCGCTCCCGGCGTTCGCCGCTCGGGCGGCTTTTCGTCGACCGTGTCGATGTCTTCGTGTTCTTCGAAAAAGTCCGAAACGTACAAGAAACGTGTCACGTTCCAGACCTAAATCAACGAACGCGGACTGCATCCCAGGCAGCACCCGCGTTACGCGGCCTTTATGAATACTTCCAGCTAAAGAATACTCATTGGCACGCTGAAAATAAACTTCGACGAGCTGATCCTCTTCAAGGATCGCTACTTTCGTCTCGTGGCGATTGGATCCAATCACCAACTCCTTGCTCATTCATCACCGCCTTCGGCCTGAACGCGAGACCGTCACCTCTCGAAGCTTTCTCCAGAACAACCTGGAGCTGCCTTCGAGCGAACCATCCGTCAAGCCGGACCTTAAATTAAGGTCGAGCGTGATACGTCAAAGAACTCCGAACCTGCACTGCCGGTCACAGTTTGGAACGTGATACGTGCGCGAGAAAAACCCTTTTGACCGTGCGAACGAGCGGAGACTGGCTCAAGCAACACCCGCACACGGCATACGTTTCCACTATTCTCAATGACTCCAATCCGTCAGATCCAAGATCTCTCTGTCCGTTCAGTTCGACCTGCTATGCAACCACTCCTTCAGTGTTGCTCAATTTACAAACCTACGTAACCTAACGCTGTTTACTAATCCCAGCATCAGAAAAACCGACCAGGTATTTGACCCTCCCGAACTCATCAGCGGAAGGGGTATTCCCGTAATCGGCATTCGGCCCACGACCATTCCAACGTTGACCAGCACGTGAAACAACAACAACGCCGCTACGCCCATGCAGACGTATAAACCGGCCCTGTCGGTTGCGGTCTGCGCATTCTGAACCACCTGCATAATCAGCAGAAAGTAAAGAACAAGCGCGATCACGATCCCAACGAAGCCGTGTTCTTCGGCGAACGAGGAGAAGATGAAGTCGGTATGAGGCACAGGTAAAAACCCCAGGTGAGTTTGGGAGCTCTCTTTCGCGCCTCGACCCCACATTCCTCCGTTCCCAACCGCGATCCTGGATTGGATCACCTGAAAGCCGGTGCCCTTCGGATCACGATCCGGGTAAATAAAACTGACTAGCCTATCCTTCTGATAAGGCTTAAGAAGATAATATCCGATCGGCAATGTGACAACCAGGATCGCCAGGATCGTCAGTACGTACTTCCACCGGAGCCCCGACATGACGACCCCGCAAATCAAGATCGGAATGTAGGTGAGCGAAGTGCCGAGATCGGGCTGCTTCATCACGAGAAGCATCGGAACTCCGACGAAGGCAGCCAGTTTGCCCAAGTCTTTCCACTCCAGGCTATTGGATTTGATTCCGGTAAGATAGCGGGCCACCAGAAGAACCAGAACAATTTTCACGAATTCTGAAGTCTGAAGCGTGAAGCCGCCAACTCTGATCCAGCGCGTGGATCCGAATACCTTGTTTCCCACGAATGCCGTGGTAATCAAGCAGGGCGACCGCCGCCGCGTAAAGATAGAAAACACGCCCGAGCAGAAAGTGGTAGTCGATGACGGAAACAACCCACATCATGACCACCCCGGAAGCCACCCAGACAATCTGTTTCCACCACGCGTCTTCCCATTTTGTGGTGAGCGTCGCGCTGTAGATCTGCAGAACGCCCAAAGCGCAAATTGCCAGGCTCACGATGACGAGCGGCCAGTCCAGATCACGAAGGGTACGGTAGAGCGGCACCTATCGACTCTGATCCTTCCCGTGGAGCAATGGTGCGGGATGCTGGAGGAGAGAGAGCGGAGTGTAGCGGTCGAGCCTCGCGTTCAGGTTTTCCTTCTCCCTTGCTTTCTTGTCGAAATAGGCCTTTATGACGTCGCGGACAATCGGCACTGCGTTATAGCTCTCTACACCGTTCTCGTAAAGTGCTACGACCGCAATCTCAGGATGCTCCATAGGCGCGAACGCGACAAACCAGGCGTGGTTGGCAAGGGAACTATGGAGCTTTGCACCCTTCGTTCTTTCGGTGGAGGCTACCTGGGCGGTTCCGGTTTTTCCAGCCACCTTAACGTTTGGCAGAGCAGCCGCGCGGCCCGTTCCGCCTTCGTTTACGACGGCATACATGCCGCCGATGACCTGCTCCAGATTCTCCTGTTTGAAATGTCCTTGCGCTGACCAGAACCCGCTTGCTGGCCCATGACCATGTGGGGCTTGTACCATTCCGCCTCCAGCGCCCAGCCCGCCGAGAGCCGCAGCGATCTGGAGCGGAGAGACAGTCACCGCGCCTTGGCCGATACCGACGGAGATGGTTTCGCCGGCGTACCACTTCTGGCGGAACGTGCGCATCTTCCAACGCGTTGACGGCATGGTTCCGGTCGATTCGTTCGGCAGATCGATACCGGTTTTATGTCCGATTCCCGCCAACTCGGCATACTCGGCCATGCGATCGATGCCGAGCCGGTTCGCGACGTTATAGAAGTAAACGTCGCAGGATTGGGCAATTGCGCGATGCAAGGTGATGTCCCCGTGGCCGCTCGATACATGGCAGGCGAAATAGTGTCCGTAGAAAGAGGCTCCGCCGGGACAATGGAAGTGCGTTTCGTCGTCCACGACACCCGACTCGAGTCCGGCAATGCCCATGATCGGCTTGAAAGTCGAGCCCGGCGCCAATTGGGCCTGGATGGCGCGGTTCAGTAGCGGCTTGTGCGGGTCGCCCGCAATCTCACTCCAATCGGCACGGCTGATGCGGCCGGTAAACCTGATTTGCGTCGTAAGTAGGACGGCTCACCATGGCGAGGATCTCGCCGTTCTCCGGGTTCAAGCGCCACCACGGCGCCGCGCTTGTCCTGCATGGACAGCTCGGCGACGGCTTGCATATCGAGATCTAGAGTCGTTCGCAGATCTTTTCCCGGGACGGCGGGTTGGGTATCCTCCATCTGGCGCTCGCGACCCATGTTGTCGACCAGCACACGCTGCTGGCCGTCCACACCGCGGAGCTGGTTATCGTATTGACGCTCCAGACCGTCCTTGCCGATGATGTCGCCCTGATGGTAATCGATGAACTGCGGCAGATTCAGCTCCGATTCGCCGATTTCACCGACATACCCGGTGACGTGCGCAGCAAATCCGTCCTGCGGATACTGCCTGCGCCAGGACTTGATCAGCTGCATCTCCGGGTAAGTGTCCGCGTCCTGATGCGATTCGATCCAGGCGATCTCGTCTCGTGAGAGCTGGTCCTTGATGATGATCTGCGGCTGCGACGTCATCCGCCGTATCTTCGCCGAAAGCTCTTTGTAATCGAGCTGCAAAGCCTCGGCAATTACCGGCAGATGTTCAAGCTTGATCTGGTCGCGATACAGGAGCAAAGAATAGGACGCTTTGTTATCGACGATGACCCGTCCGTCGCGATCGAGAATCTTGCCTCGCGCCGCCAGAATGGGCGTGCTTTTGATCCTGTTTCGCTCCGCCGCCTCGCTGTAGATATCAGGATTTTGTACCTGCAGCTTCCAGAATCCCGAGACGAGGAAGATGAAGACCGCCACCGAAAGGTACTGAAAGACAGCAATCTTCCCCGAGGCGTCCTTCGGGTCGTCGCGCAGGAGCGCGTCCGACGCAAGCTCGCCCTGCGTTTTGTTCTCAGTGTCGATGGCTGACAATGGTTTGAACCGCTAGTGAGGACCGGCCAATTTCATTCTATCGAGAAGTGCGAAAAGCGGAATAGCTACCACCGCATTCAGCGCACCATGAACAAACGCCTCCCGCGCATCGAAGGGAATCGTCTGGCCCAGTAGGGCTCGCCGCATGATCCAGTAAAAGAACGCGTGAAAGAGATAGAAGAAGAAACTGAGAACCAGCCTGATCAGCGGACTCTCCACGTTGAAGCGCACGCTCACCGAAGTGGCGAAATAGCCGACCAGCGTCTTGGTAATCCCGTACATCCCGACGGGAAGATTGGCAGGAGAAAGCGAATCCTCCGCCAGCCCGACAAACGCGCCGAAAAAAAGCGAAGCGATCTGGCTCCTCCGCATCAGCCCGAAATACACGGTGAGCAGCAGCGGCAGTTCGAGCCATTCGGTGTTTGCAACGAACCGCGGTAGGTAGAACTTTCCGATGATCGCAACCAGGGTAAGAACGATCAGCGCGACGACTTGGAATCGGCTGAACCAGTTCTCCCGGGCGGGAGCCGTCAGGATTTGATCGCTGGTCTCGTTCATTGTCTGGCGGATGGTGATCCCTGCTGCTTAGAGGATTCGTTCCCGGCCGACGAATTAGGTCGACGTCGCGGCGCTCCCAGGGGCAGCGCAGGCGTGTAATCCGTGTCGGGCCGAGCTTCCGGCGTGGCCGGCGATGCTGCCGGCGGCTTTGGGAGGCGATGGACGCGCTCCTAAAACCGAAGGCGCCGTGTTTGCCGGAACGGGCACAGCCGGATTCGAGTTGCTCTTCACGGCGCCTCCGCCCGGCGTCGGACGCTGAACCCTGGCCTGTTCTGGCGCGTCACCTGCCGGTTTGAGCGTTGAAATTAGGAATGGCAGAGCCGTAAGCGCCGTATACGTGATTCTGCTCTTTTCCCAAAGACTGATACTTCTCGATCACCTTGTCAGCTTCGGTCTGCGGCTTTAGGGTCGGGGCGCTCGCTCCGGGCCCGGGCGGAAGATCAAGCATCTTCGCCGTGGTTTGTTCAATCGGCGGCGGTGTCGCCGGAATGTTCTGATGAACGCCCTGGAGCACCACCAAAACTTCCTCCGCGCCTCCCGGAGCACCGCTCAGATTCAGCCGGACCTCTTTCATTCCTTGGCCGGGCTGAGAGGTAACAACGGTTCCGACGGGAAATCCTTTGGGGAAGATTCTGTCCTCACCAGAAGTGAAAAACCATTCCCCGACATCGACTTTTTCTTCGTTCTGAACCTGCTGTATCTGGCACTTTCCTGACACCGCAATCGAGCACGCCATGAACATGGTGTTGCTGCGACTCGACGCCCACCTTGAAAGTGGGATCCGTGATGAGAAGGACTTGTGAAACCAGCGGATAAACGGCGACAACCTTCCCGACGATGCCTTCAGGCGTGACGACGGCCATTCCTTTTTCAATCTGGCTGGTAGAGCCCCGGTCAATAAACACGGCCTTTGCCGTGACGACAGTGCTGTTTCCTATGACTCGCGCGGCCACTGTTCTCGAACGCGACTGAGACTGGAATTGGATCAATGCACGAGCGTGTTCCGCGGTCGAAAGCTGGTTGCGGAAATAAACGTTTTCCATCCGCAGATGGTCGTTATCGCGCCTTCAGTTTTCTGTTTTGTTCGCGAACGTCCAGCAGGATGAAGTAGTCCTGCAGAAATCCGATCGTGTTACGGCGCACGGCTTCAACGACTCCTGCCATCGGGGTGACCGCCGTCACCGCCCATACTCGTATCAGGCGCTCATCGCCGTTGGTTTTCACCTGGTACGCGAGATAGAGAAGCTGGGCGAATACTACGATGAGCAGAACCGTGAGATTGCGATAGCGGCTAAGGAGCGCTTCCATGGGTTCCCTCTCCTACTACTTTAAAAGGTGCGCTCGCGACAGATCCAGAGATTTGACTACTCGATCGCGATTCGGCGAAGAAGCTTGAAATCAGTCAGCATCTTGCCGGTTCCGAGAACAACGGACGCGAGCGGATCCTCAGCAATCGAAACGGGCAGGCCGGTCTCCTCCCGGATGCGGCGATCCAGGTTCTTGATCATCGCTCCGCCTCCCGTAAGAACGATACCGCGGTCGCTGATGTCAGCACTCAGCTCGGGCGGAGTACGCTCCAGGGCAACGCGGATCGCATTGATGATTGTAGCCACGCACTCGGACAGTGCCTCCCGGATTTCCGTGTCTTCCACCGTCACGGTTTTCGGAACACCCTCGATCAGATTGCGGCCTTTGATCTCCATCTTCGCTGGCTGATCGAGCGGAGCAGCCGAGCCAATCGTGAATCTTGATCTGCTCGGCCGTTCGCTCGCCGATCAGCAGATTGTACTTCCGCTTCAGATAGCTCATGATCGCGTCGTCCATCTCGTTCCCGGCAACGCGAACCGAGCGCGAGTAAACGATTCCCGACAGAGAGATGACCGCGACGTCCGTGGTGCCGCCGCCGATATCCACAACCATGTTTCCGGCAGGCTCCGTGATCGGCAGTCCAGCGCCGATTGCGGCCACCATCGCTTGTTCAACCAGATGAACTTCGCTTGCCTTCGCACGGTACGCCGATTCGCTCACCGCCCGTTTCTCAACCTGCGTGATCTCGCTCGGCACTCCGATCACGATTCGCGGATGGACCAGCATTTTGCGGCCGTGCGCCTTCTGAATGAAGTAATTCAGCATGCGCTCGGTCACTTTGAAATCCGCGATGACGCCGTCCTTCATTGGCCGGATCGCCACGATGTTGCCCGGCGTGCGGCCGACCATTTCCTTCGCTTCTTTGCCAACAGCTTCAATGGCGCCCGTTGTCTTATTGATCGCAACGATGGATGGCTCGTTGACAACAATGCCTTTCCCCTTCGCATACACGAGCGTGTTCGCGGTTCCCAGATCGATTGCAAGATCGGACGAGATGAGGCTGAAAACGGACCGGAAATTCATGAAAAACAGTCTGCTATAGGTTGAAGAAACCTCAGGGTACCATGAGGATGGTATACGACCCACTCCTCGAAAAGCTCTTATTTTCAGATGATTGCGAAAGTAAAATCATGACCCGCCGCGAATGGCTGGCCGTGAGCGGCGCGGCCGCGCTCTCCAGTTGCGGCCGCAAGAAAGGAACGGGCTATCAAGGTTACGCGCTGATTGCCGCGGCAGGAGAAAAAGCGATCTCGGTGGTCGATCTTCTGCAGTTTCGCCTGATCCGAACCATCCCTCTCGACTCGGCGCCTACCGCCATCGTGCCCGCGCCCGACTACGGCCGCATCTACGTTCTCACTCCGGAGACGGGCAGTGTCCATGTCCTCACGTCCGGACTGGCGCACATTGGATCGGCGCATTTATCCCATGGCATCTCGACGATCCGCCTGACCCCGGACGGCAAACGATTGCTTGCGACATCGAACGCCACGAACGAAGTCGTCGATGTGAACCCCGAGACGCTTCGAACCAATCGTCGGTATAAACTCGCGGTCCAGCCCGCAGAAATGGACGTTGTGAACCCCGCGCTACGCGGCGATTGCGTCGGGTCCTGCCGGAGTGGTCGAACTGTTCAGTCTTGAATCCGGCGTGCGGCACCGCTACCGTTTCGGCGGAGAAATCGGCGAATTGCGGTTCCGAAGCGACGGTCGCTTGCTGCTTGTCGCGAACCTTGCGGGCCGGTCGTTAACTGCCCTCTCGGTGCCCGAGTTGCAGGTAGTGGCCGACCTGCCTCTCGCGATGGAGCCGAAAAACCTCTGCTTCAATGCGGATGCCGGGCAGCTCTTTGTGTCCGGCGAAGGCATGGACGGGGTAGCCATCGTTTTTCCGTATCGCGTTCTGCAGGTGGACCAGACAGTTCTGGCCGGCCGCGATCCGGGCGTGATGGCGGTGTCCGGAACACCCTGCTTACCTGTTCGTCGGAAGCGCGAGCGGATCGGATGTATGCATTCTGAACATCGATACGCGTAAGGTCGTTGGCATTGTGGATGTTGCGCAGCGCCCGGAGTTCATCACTATCACTCCCGATAACCAGTACGCGCTCGTTCTTGACCGAGCATCCGGGAATATGGCTATTATTCATATCGCTGCGTTCCGCCTCAGTCCTGAAGCGAGCCGCACGAAATCCGGCGCCGCTTTGTTCACGATTCTTCCGGTGGGCAGCGACCCTGTGCATGCGGCCGTTATTCCTCGCTTGACCTAGCCTCGGGCACGAGATCGCGCTGCGGCCATCACCACGCTAATTCCCGCGATCGCCGCTGTCTCCGCCCGCAAAACCGTGTTGCCCAGCGAGCAGGGCTGCCAACCTCTGGTGATCGCGGACTCGTGTTCCTCCTCGGTCCAGCCGCCTTCCGGCCCGAGCAACAACTCAACCGAGCTTTGCGGGCCAAGGTCGTCTGGTAAACACGACAGAATCGGCTGCGCTTCGGGCAACTCGTCGAGCAGTATTCGTGCTTCGGTAGTCGGATTGAACGGTTTTGGAAAACGGAACGGTTTTTTCGATGACCGGAAGGTGATCTCGCCGCGATTGCTGGCTCGCTTCCATTGCGATTCGCTCCCATCGGCTGGAACGTTTGAGCGACGCTTGCGCCAGGCCCCGCTCCGTTCGAATCGACTCGAAGGGACAGATCGTAGCAACCCCAAGCTCCGTCGCCTTTTCGATCATCCATTCGAAATGGTCGAATTTGAACAGTGCCGCCGAGAGAGTCACAGAGATTGGGATATTTTTTTTCTCAAGTTCCTCAATCACTTCGAAGGAAACGAGTCCCTTTCGGGCCGTACTCACTTGGGCCAGGTAAACATTTTTGTTGTCCGACAACTCATAGCGTTGGCCCGCTTCGACGCGAAGAACACGAACCAGGTGTTCAGCGTCCGAACCCGTGATCTCGGCAGTTCCGCGACGGACTTCACTCACAAAAAAACGGCGTCTTGCCATCAGTCACCGCCATTCTACGAAACGGATCTGCGGTGGGTTCGAATGGCAGAAACAGCCGCGCGAGTGCCCACGTGCGGATAATGGTCCATCACGTATGATCGGGCACTTGCGAGGCACACTCCTCGAGAAGACACCGAATCGGGTCGTTCTGGACGCCGGAGGTGTTGGTTACGAGGTACTGATCCCCATCTCCACGTACACGGCGCTTCCCGGCGAGGGCGCCTCCGCGGCATTGCGGATTTTCACTCACGTTCGCGAAGACACGCTGTCATTGTTCGGTTTCGCAACCGCCGAAGAGAAGAATGTCTTTGAGCGGCTGATCTCGGTCAGCGGCATCGGTCCGAAGCTGGGACTGCAAGTGCTTTCCGGTTTGCCGACACCGGAACTCGTGGCAGCGATTCGCGGAGGTGATGTGGCCCGGCTGGTCCGTATTCCGGGCGTGGGCAAGAAAACGGCCGAGCGAATCGTCCTCGAACTGAAAGACAAGATGATGGCTGTCGATTCCGGATCGCAGGGCGCGCCGGCGGCAGGCCCCGGTTCCGGTTTGAGCGGAATGGAGAACGATATTCTGTCGGCGCTTCAGAATCTGGGTTGTTCCCGTCCCGCTGCCGAAGAGGCGATTCGTAAGGTGAAGGAGCGCGGTGCTCCGGAGACCTTTGAGCCTTTCTTTCGGGCCGGCGCTGGCGCTTGTCCGATAGCTTGGCGATCATACACTGACGATCCATGCGTTAAGGTGAGAAGCGGATGCGTGGGCAAGGCATGGTTTCTCCGGCGGCGCAGGAGGAAGAGCGTCAATTTGAAGCGGCTCTGCGTCCGACAAGGCTGGACGACTTCGAAGGCCAGCCGCACGCAAAAGAACAACTGTCCATTGCGATCGAGGCTGCCAAGCGACGCGGAGAGGCGATGGATCACGTACTCCTGTGCGGCCCTCCCGGTCTCGGGAAAACGACGCTCGCCGGCATCATTGCGCAGGAACTCTCCGTGCCGATGGATCAGACGGCAGGCCCGGTTCTGCAGAAAAAGCTCGATCTGACGGGCATCCTAACGAATGTCCGGTCGAAACAGGTCTTTTTCGTGGACGAGATTCATCGGCTGATGCCGGACATCGAAGAGATTCTGTACTCGGCTCTCGAAGATTTCCGCCTGGACATTCTGATTGGAACGGGACCGGGCGCACGTACCCATTCGATCGCGCTCCCTCACTTCACTGCGGTCGGAGCGACGACTCGCCAAGGTCTGCTGAGCGCACCTCTGCGCGGGCGGTTCGGTATTGTTTTGCGGCTGGATCCATACGAGGAAAAGACGCTGGCACGGATCGTGGAGAGATCAGCCCATTTGCTCGAGGTCCCGATTACCGACGATGCCTCACACGAAATTGCCAGGCGCGGACGCGGAACCCCTCGCATCGCGAACCGCCTTCTGCGCCGGGTGCGCGATTATGCCCAGGTTCGAGCTGGCGGCCGGATTGACCTGGATGTGGCTGAATCCGCTCTCAACCTGTTAAAAGTGGATCGTTACGGGCTGGATGACATCGATCAGAAGATTATGCTGACAGTCGCGGAGAAATACGGCGGCGGGCCGGTTGGGCTCTCCACTATCGCGGCTTCCATCGACGAACAGGCAGACACGATCGAAGAAGTCTACGAACCTTACCTGATGCAACTTGGTTTTCTGGACCGCACTCCGCGCGGCCGCGTGGCAACGGAGCGCGCGTTCGATTACTTTAAGATTCCGCGGCGGCCACGCTTCGCCGGACAGAATCCGCTGTTCTACCTAGGCTTCGTTAATGGCGAAGCCCTCGGCCTTGAGCTTGGCTGCGTCGATGGCGGCGTTCTCCCCAACCACGCGTTCGGCTGGTCCCTCTTTCATCTCGATGAGAAGAACATCACGTTCTTCGGGCTGCTGCTCCGCGCCTTCGGCATTTGGTTCCGCCAGATCCACTTTCTCGCGAAAACGCAAAACGCGGCTGACGCCATCTTTGCGAAAAACTGCGCCCGTGCTTAGCTCGATTAAGGCCATCTCGCGGCCATGCTACCACGGCAATTTGGCGAGAATGGAGGAACAGCATGGCAGCCGCGCTTGCGTACCTCTCGCTTGGCAGTAATCTCGGTAACCGAGAGCAGAATCTTGTCCGCGCCTCCGCGGAGCTTGCCGGGGCCGGCGTTACGATTGTGGCGTCCTCTTCGATTTACGAAACAGAACCGCAGGACTTTGCCGACCAGCCGCCGTTCCTGAATAGCGTCCTAGCGGTGGAATCGGATTTATCGCCTTTTCCGCTTCTTCGGTTGACGCAACGTATCGAGAGCGCAATAGGCCGCACGCCATCCGAGATTCCCAAGGGCCCCCGGCTGATCGACATAGACATACTGCTGCTTGGGACGTTCATCGTTGACGACGAGCGCTTGACCATCCCTCATCCGCGTATGCTTAATCGGCGTTTCGTCCTTGAGCCGCTGCTCGAGATCGCTCCCGACCTTCGACATCCCGGAACAGGAATCTTGCTTCGTGACTACCTGTCGGGCGTGGGTGATCAGAGAGTGCGACCGGTAAGATCAGCGCCGGTCTGAAGCCTCGGACCATGCACCTTGCCTTTGATAGGAAACAGAAGTATTCGAATAATTCACCGTCATTCCAGAGCGGCCGATTTTCTTCCGCTCCCCGACTCAATTCGTAAGCGCAACCGTTCTGATTGGGGTTCTCGCCGCACCTAGAGTCATCTGTGGTTTCGGTCAGGTCGGCCACTTGCTACCGCCGATGTGGAAACTTTGTCTTGTCATTCCCGACCGACTCACGATCCCGAGTCCATGAATAATGAGAACTTTCTATCAGCAGGATTGGACGGCCCCGGGGACAACCGCAAGCCATCTGTATCAAGCCAAGTTTGAAGTCACTTGGACTGATTCCCTTGTCCGGCTTTTATCTTTTCAGCGGCCAAACTCTGCGCCGTGGTCAGCGCATCGGCTGCCGGAACTTTTACCTCCGGTTGAATGCCGATCCCTTCCCAGTCTGTTTTCGTTACGGGGTTGACGGCCTTTGCGAACGGCACTCCAATCATGAAGTAGTCTGCCACCGGGTGACCGCCTACGGGGTGCGCCCCGCCGCCAGTGATTTCTCCAACGATAGTGGCGCGTTTCTGAGTCTGAAGATCGTAAGCAAACTCTTCAGCCCCGGAGAACGTACGGCTCGACGTCAGAACATAAACAGGCTGTTTCGGGAGGCGATCTCCCGGGATATAGGAGAGTGTCCAGAACTGCTGTGTCGAGTTGGCTTTGCGATTGTAAAGATCGTTCAGGTGGGTCGGCTTGTCGAAGAGGAAACTAGCGATCAGGCTGACCATGGCTGGATCGCCGCCCCCGTTCTCGCGTATGTCGAAGATGAGCGCGTCGGTGTGCGCCACAAAACCCATCGCCGCAACGACCGTTGGCGCGCAATCAGTTGCCGGCATAAAGCCGTCGAACTTCACATATCCAATGTTGCCCGGCAGGATTTCCACCTTCTTGAACGCGCAGTTGGCACGTTTCATCTGTTCCTGCATCCGGTTGAGTTCCTCCCGGGACGGCTCCTTGCGGTCAGGCATCTTGAAGGGGCTGAAGTTGACGCCTAAGTGCTTGTCGTGGCTGACGGCACGCAGGTCCTTTGTCAATCGCGTCGCAAACGCATCGCCATCGGTGATGCTGTCATATGCACCGGCCTTTTCGTTCGCCAGTACCGCATCCTGCATCTGCTTTGCGACGGCGACATCGATATAGAATTCGGCAAGGTTCGAATTCGACTCCTTCGATCACCCGTTTCCGAAGAGGGGCATCAAGCGTCACATTCTCGAGCACGGAGCCGGGCGGAATGGCGCGCAAGCCGAAACTTTGGACCGCTGGCGGCTGACCGTCCTTTACGATCAGGTTGCCCAAAGCAGTCGTCGAGCTGCCTTTTTCCTTCACGCGAAAGCGTATGTGCAGCGGCTCGCTTGTCTCAATCGACAACAAGTCAAAGCCGCCGGTCTGGTTACGGAAGGACAGCAATCCGTCCACGGACTGCGTCGAGTCGATCGTTTTGACGTAAGTCTCAACTGCGGCGCGATCCCCGCCGTTGAAAGCGTCCAACCAGGCTCGCAGGGTTCGTCCGGCGGGAGTGTCCGGCGAAGACGTTTGCGCCGGAGTATGCGATGCAAGGAAAAGAAAGAATACTGACAACCGGCACAGCACTCCACGGATCATGTGTCCTCCGAGTTCTTGATCGATTGTTACACCCTGTTACGCCCAGTTTGGGCAGGCTATGTAACTCAAAAGGGAGAAGTAGCTGTTCAGGTGCGGGCGACGGCTTACGATTTCCCCGCGCGATCGCCGTATTCCCAATCAAAGGGCACACCAGTGTCGCCAAGAACCAGATTCACAAGATCCCGGAAGCCAGCTTCGGCGCGAACATCGTTGGACAAGATGACAATGCAGCTCTTGCGGGCCTCCACGCACACCATCGTATTAGCCGTTTGCTCGTCATGGCCGCCCTTGAAGAAGGCATGGCCCTGCGGACCGTCGAAAACGACAACTCCCAAGCCAGCGGACAAGTCTTTGCGCTGGTCCTTGGCGGGCGACTCCGGGACCAAAGTGGGAAACTGATGAGCGGTTCGAATAGGCAGTTGCGGCTTGGTTATTTCGGCCCGGGAGGCTGCGCTTAAGCCATCGCCACGCACCAGAGCGGCAACAAATTTCGGTATATCGGAGATGGTCGTGTCCATGGATCCAGCGACGCGCACCTTGTACGTCTGCGATGTTCGCTAGGTCGACCCTGATCGTCCCAGCCATCGGCCAGGTCTCTCGCGAAATCGTCACGCCAGACCAGGCTTGTGTGTGGCATTTGCAATCGCTGAAACATAGCTCTTCGTGAGATCTCCGACATCGATTCCTAAGCCTGGTACTTTCCGGCCATGTTCGATGACAAACTGAAGAAGAATCAGACCCTCTCCCGAATAGGCGTAGCGCGTTCCGGGTTCAAAATGGATGCGCAGTTTCTGATCGGCTTCCAAGAACGCGAAGTTTGCGAAACCCGTTGAATGGGTCAGACACATGCGAGGCGTAAGCCTCTCCCATCGTGGATCATTCCGCAGGTCCCGATAAGGACCATATTTGTCCGGGAATACCGGATCGGGCCCGTAGTCCGGCAGTGGCCTTTCGAGATAATTCTTTAGCGGCGTGTCGAGATTGAGCTGACCGCGATCAACCAATTGCATGACGGTGTATGCGAAAACGGCTTTTGTCAGCGATGCGCCGTACATGACAGTCTCGGTCGTAAGCGGGTCTCCTTTAGCGTTCCGGAGGCCGTACGCTTGGACGTACCCGACCTTACCGCGATCGACCACCGCAACCGCCATCCCCTTCGCCTGAGTACGGCTCATGATTCTGTTTACTTCTGTGTCAATTGCGGCAGGACTGGGTATGCTCTGCGCTACACAAGCGACAGGCAGCGAGAATATAGCGGCAACCACGGTCCAAGGAGGAACGATTCTTCGGTCCATTTCTTATAGGGATGATTATCAGCAATCACGGCGTCACGCTCATCCAAATGCGCGATTGGTAGTCTCTGAACCCGGGTACGCGCTTACTCTAATCGCCAAGTCGGCATATCGATGGTTCAGGAAAGCCGCTCCCAGTCAGCGAGCCATAGGCGCTTGCCGTCGAACAGGATATTGTCCGGCTTGAACAGGTCGTTATGACTCGACACGAGATCCGCGTCTTCCTGCCGGTAGACTCCAGTCAATTGCGTATACCGCCTGAACAATTCCTGGTTCTCGGCTCGGTCCATAGGGACTGCTATTTCTCGTTAGCAATGAATCGTAGTACGACGACAGTCATGTCGTCGTGCTGAGGTGCACCAGCCGCAAAAGTCTGGGCGGCCGACATGATACCGGTTGTAGCTTCCCGGGCAGACAAGCCGTCGCAATCTTTGGCAAGCTCGATCAGCCGCTCCTCACCCCATTCCTCGTCACGGCCGTTCATCGATTCGGAAATGCCATCGGTAAACAATACGAGAAGATCCCCAGGGGCCATAACTTCAGAGGCCTGCTCATAACAGGCATTCGGCAGAAGCCCCACGGGTGGCCCACCCACATCCAGACGGAACAGGTGGCACTCAGACTTGCACCGTCGCACGATCACCGGCGGGTTATGACCCGCATTCACGTAAGAGAGCAGCCCTCTTTCAGGTTCGTACTCGGCGTAGAAGAAAGTGGCATAGCGATTTACCGATGAAGCGCCGTAGACCAGTTTGTTCACTCGCTGGATCAGCTCGGAGATGTTCTCCGCCACGGCAGTTTGGCCGCGCAACGACGCTCCGAGGCTTGCCATCATTAGGGAAGCGCCGATCCCTTTGCCGGAGACATCTCCGATTGCGACACCGAGCTTTCCGCTCGGCAATTCCAAAAAATCGTAATAGTCCCCGCCCACCTCGCGTGCAGGGCGGCAGCATCCGAAGTAGTCAAGGCCGGAGATTGAGGGGAAGTGTTGCGGAAACAGATGTTCCTGTACTTCGCGTGCAATTTCGAGTTCGCGATTCAAACGCTCGCGCGACGCAAGTTCGCGACTGATAGCCGTCGTGAGCCGTGCAACCTCTAAAGCCAAGCCCGTCTGTGCGGCTACTGAACTGAGCAAATCCAGATCGGTGCGCGAATACGGGGCTTCAGAAAGCTTTTGACCCAGACTGACGAAGCCGAGAAGATCATCTTTCAATACGAAAGGGAAGCAAGAGTTCGGAGCGAAGTGTCGCCAGTTGGGTACGTTCTTCATTGCTCATCTCCGAGGTTTTGTAAATCCACGAATCGGGATCGTCGAAGTACACACGGGTAGGCTGCTTTTCAGTTTTGAGTAATTGCACCGTAGCGGCCGTCGGCGAGAATGCCAGTTCCGAGAGCCTGTCATAGCCAAGGGTGTGCACCGGACGGTAGAGCCCGCTTTCGTCGAGCAACACCGCCACGTGCGCGACGTGCAGAGAGTCGGCAATGCGCTGTGTAACCGTTTCTAGCAGCGGTTGTATCTCGACAATGGTTCGAACTTTGTCGGCCAGTTCGCTCAGTATCCGTTCGGCGTTGTAGGCGTCCCGGAAGAACCGGCGGTCAATCCATAAAGCGGCGCGCTGGGTAGCGCCGTGAAGGAGGAAGATGCCCCAGAGTCCAGCAGCCAGAACCGCCACCGTACTCGAGTGGGCTCAATGCGTGTGAGGTCATCAGCATTGCGAGCACGATGAAAAGGATTGTGCTGAGCAGGATCTGCAGAATGAGAACGCCCCGCCTTGCCAACGTGTATTGCAGTCCTTGCCGGATTACGACGCGCAGATCCATAGCGCGTTCCACCACGATCACGTAGGCCATGGTCACTGGGAAGACGAATGTCAACATGAGGGCTAACGCGGACCAAATATTGTCTCGGTACTGTTCGAATTGAATGTAGATCAGTAAGCTAGCCACGGGTGTAAGGCTGACTGTCGCGCCGAAAAGAAGCATCCGAAGCCGGCGCCGTCCGTCCTTTCCGGTGCCGGGATCGCGGCTCTTCCACCCAATCGTGAAAAGGACCACGCACAGAGTGAGCGCCCACGTAACGTCTTTTGCCGGGCGCAGCTGCGCGTATAACTTTTCGAAGAACGACCCAGCCGAGCGATATGACTCCGAGATACCGAGAGACATACCGGACCCGAGCACCGACATCAGGCCCAGCGGAACGAGTAGCAGCCACTTGATCCACGGGAACTCCGCGTCGAGACGAAAACGGTGGTTGAAGTAGATAGCGAACAGAAGGATGCATGCCGGCCAGGTATCCCCAAACCCCAGATACACCTGGGCCGGGATCCGCAGCCAAGCCGGCCAACCCAGCGGCGTTACGTTCCCGTTCGTCAGCAGAGTAAAGCTCAGGAGCATGGCCAGCAGGAGCCACGCCATCGGGTCGCGCGGACGAATGACAGCTACACCGAAACCAAGCAGAATCGACAACACAGGCATGAGGCAAAACATCACCGCGGCGTATGTGTAAACGATTGGGCGGATTTGCCGCGTCCGTACGCTTGAGAGGGGAAGCACAACTTGGTCCCGCATACCTGCTCGATCGACTACGATCTGCACGGTCTGCCCCGGCCGTTTGAGACGTATGGGCCGCATGAGATCGCTCTGCCCGCGCAACGGACGTCCGTCAACGGAAACAACGCGGTCACCTACTCGGAGGCCCGAGTTCTTTGCAGCTTCTCCATTAAGACTTGTAATCGCCGGCCAAGGGGTTCCCACCGATATTGGTGAGGCGGAATAGCTGAAGGTGAAATCGTGGTACAGATCCAGCAGAAAGTGCGCTTCAAAGCACAGGACGAACGAGAACAGCGAGGCCAATAGCGCATATTGGGGCATGCTGCTCTTCCGCCAGTTCAGAAACCCGATCCGTAACACAGCCGCCAATTCTCTCACGCAAACCGAGAGCTTGTTCGTATCTTTTAGGCGGGTCGGTTTGACCCGAGAACAGAACGTTAGCGCACATCGCGTAGTACCTCCCTGGGTGGTTGAATAAATAGAAGCGGCGTTGACGCGTGCTAGCCAGGGAAGGACCTACATGTATCTGCCAAATGCATTTCGAGAAGAACGGCTAGAGACTTTGCATGCGCTGATCCGTGCGCATCCGCTTGCCACTCTGATCACGGCCGGGTCTGGCGGCCTGCTCGCGAACCTCGTACCGTTCACGGTTGTCGATAGTGGCGAGAGGGGAGTTCTCCGCGCCCATGTGGCAAAAGCTAACGATCAGGTGGATGCGCTGAGTTCCGGAGCGGAAACTCTCGTCGTCTTTCAAGGGCCGGAGGCGTACATCACGCCCTCGTGGTACGCGTCCAAACAGGAACACGGACGCGTCGTTCCCACTTGGAACTACGCGGTCGTGCAGGCGCGTGGAACTCCACGTTTAGTTGATGACCCAGAGTGGCTGCGTACACAGATCAACGATCTGACAACCATGCAAGAAGGCAGGCGATCAGCCCCGTGGCGCGTCAGCGATGCGCCGGAGCCATTCGTCTCCGGTCAGATTAAGGCTATTGTGGGCGTAGAGATCCCGATTTCGACCATACAGGGCAAGTGGAAGGTCAGCCAGAACAGGTCTGCCGCTGATCGTCACGGTGTAGAACAAGGTCTCCGACGGGAGGGCATAAGCGAAGAAATGGCCAGACTCGTTGGGCAAGGTGGAGCGCTCCTGACGCAAGACGACTGACTTCACCGGATCGACTGCATCACGGGACGCAAGTCTCGCAAAGGCATGCCTCGCCCATTATCGGACTACGATCTTCCTGCCGGGCGGTTCTCCTCGCTGATGTCACGAATCACGCGACATGGATTTCCCGCCGCAAACACATCGTCCGGTACGTCCCTGGTAACTATGCTGCCTGCTCCGATCACCGTGCGCGAACCAATGCTCACACCAGGAAGAATGAGTGCCCCGCCACCCACCCAAACGTCCGAACCGATAGAGATAGGCTTTGCCGAACTCCTGCTGACGACGGAGTTCGGAGTTCAAGGGGTGCATGGGCGTCAGGATCTGGACACCGGGACCAAAAAGAGTGAAGTCTCCAATTTTGACCGGGCAGACATCGAGTACGACGCAATTGAAATTGAAAAAGACGCGCTCCCCGAGTTCGATGTTCGCACCGTAGTCACAGAAAAAGGGAGGCTGCATCCAGACGGTATCTCCGCCTTTCGCAAAAAGCTGTAAGAGAATCTGCCGCCGGATTTCACGTTCCGATTCGCGGGTCGCATTCAGAGCCTGACAAAGATCGCGTGCTCGATCCCGATCCCGGACCAGGTCAGGATCCAAAGCGTCGTAAAGCTCGCCAGCGAGCATTTTGTCTCGTTCCGTGCGCAATCCATTTCCTCCAGGATCACGATTCTTTCATGGTTTGGAGGACAAAGTCGAAGGAGCCGTGGTCCACTACACGGTATCGGGCTGGTCCTTTTACCTATTGCCTTGATCAGCGGCAACACGGAAGTATGCAGCCGAGCCTAAACACGGCGCAATCGGAGCGAGCCACGATCTGCGGTATAGCGCAAAGTCGGTCCACCACGGCCGATTGAGCCTCGGTAGCTCAGGTGATGGTGTTCTTCGGCCATGAGGCCAGTGAGAAGACCCGAATCTACATCGGGGGAAACGCGATCGAGGTCAAGATCAAGCGTCATACCGTGGGTCGAAGTGACGCCCAGCTCGACGGCCGTGCGGTCCAGCCGGAACTCACCTCGATCCGCCAGGAGAAGCCGGTCAATGCGGATGCTTCCTCGATCGGCATCGACATTCAACGCGCCATTAAAGCTCACAATGTGCAGCTCAGTTCTGTCCGTACGGAGCCGCAAACGGCCAAGTAGATCACCGATCTCAATTTCGGAACGGTCGTCGTTAAGCGACAGGTCCACACGTGCGCGGAACTTTGATTTCGTAATGGACCAGCGGAACGGGATTGCGTCCATCCCAAAACGAGCCGCCGTCTGACAGCCGATCGCCGAAGTCAGTTTGGATGAAGACGCTATCAGGTGTGGCATCGAACCGGATCTGTGTCCGCCGCACGCTCTCCTCCGGATCGAGGCTTTCAGGCCGCGCTTGGATCGTAGCGACGACTTCCACCTCATGACGATCCCAAGGCATGATGCGGGCGCTGCCACGCTGCGAGCGGAGTTCGACGCGGCCGTTCGTGCCAAGCGGGACTGTACGCCGGAATTCCTTCGAAGGCGTAGCGCCGCTAAGGGCGGCAGCTACCAGCAAAGAGGCAACTAACAATGAAGCAGTTCGGGACACCGTTCTCCTCCCGAGTGATTCTACGCAGCAAAGGGATCTTATGTTCACACATTGTGAACATAAAGTTGCGCCCACCGCCGAGAACTCGTAGGCTCTGTCCAGATGAGTAGCCGTCGATCTTAGATTCCTCCCTCGGTCCGACGCAAGCTAATCCGGACGACGCTTGCTTACGGTGTCGGCGAAGGGCTCGTGCGTCATATCGATGGTGTAATCTCTTTCGTGACAAGGAGAGCACGATGCCAAGCAATCGAGGCGTGGTTTACCTAGGACCGGGCAAAGTAGAAGTGCAGTCAATCGACTTCCCGAAGATGAAGAATCCCAAGGGTAAGGACATTGAGCATGGCGTGATCCTGAAAATTCTTTCGACCAACATCTGCGGTTCCGACCAGCACATGGTGCGCGGGCGGACAACCGCGCCGAAGGGTCTGGTTCTCGGCCACGAGATTACTGGAGAGGTCATCGAAAAGGGTAAAGATGTGGAGTTCATCGACATTGGCGACATTGTGTCGGTGCCGTTCAATGTCGCTTGCGGGCGGTGTCGAACGTGTCGGGAGCAAAAGACGGGAATATGTCTGAATGTGAACCCCTCGCGCGCTGGGGGAGCTTACGGGTATGTCGACATGGGTGGCTGGGTTGGTGGCCAGGCCGAGTATGTCATGGTTCCGTATGCTGACTTCAACCTGCTGAAGTTCCCGAACAAAGAGCAGGCCCGTGCGAAGATTCGCGACCTGACCATGCTCTCCGACATTCTTCCGACAGGCTTCCATGGCGCCGTAAGCGCAGGCGTTGGTGTCGGCTCAACGGTCTACGTAGCAGGCGCGGGACCTGTTGGGCTCGCTGCGGCCGCTTCTGCGCAGATTCTAGGAGCCGCCGTTGTCATGATCGGCGACATGAATCCTGAACGTTTGCAACACGCCAAGAGCGTGGGATTTGAACCGGTTGACCTGACGAAGAGCGACAAACTTGAGGAGTTGATTGAGCAGATTGTCGGAGTCCCTGAGGTGGACGCTTCTGTGGATGCGGTCGGGTTTGAAGCACGGGGTCACGGAAGCCAGCACACAACCGAGGCACCTGCGACAGTCTTGAACTCGTTGATGGCGATCACTCGCGCGGGAGGCGCAATCGGAATCCCGGGACTCTACGTCACAGAAGATCCCGGATCGAAAGACGAAGCTGCTCAACAGGGCAACCTTCGAATGCGGCTTGGTCTCGGATGGGCGAAGAGTCATAGCTTCTTCACTGGCCAGACGCCTGTGCTCCGCTACAACCGGCAGCTCATGCAGGCAATCCTGCACGACCGTCTTCCGATAGCGAAGATCGTCAACGCGACGGTGGTGTCGTTGGACGGCGCTCCTCAGGGCTACCAGGATTTTGACAAAGGTGCCGCGAAGAAGTACGTTCTTGATCCGCATGGCGCTGTTGCAAAGGCGGCTTAGAATGTCCGATCATCCGACGATTTTTGGGCAAGATCGGTTGCCCACCAGCGCTCAGCACAGCGTTTCACGTGCCCGATGACGCGCAGTTTGGCCACACGATTCACATAATCCTGGAAGGGACTGACAACGGCACGCCCGCGCTCACTCGTTATGGGCGTCTCGTCGTGAGGGTTCAGTAGCTGCGCCCATCCGTAGAAACGCGGATCCTGAACGAAGCCTACACGTTAGACTAAGCGGCATGCGACGGTTGATCGGTCTAGCGATTCTCATGAGTGCGGCTTGTGTGATGTGCCCGGCAGCGGACACGGATCCCACGGCGGTGGCGCAGAAGCTGTTTGACGCTATGGCGGCACATGATGGAGCAGGCGCAAGGGCTCTCTTTATACCGGATGCGAATCTCGTGGCAGTGGCACCGGACGGCAAGGTTACTGTAACGCCAATTGAGAAATGGACAGATCGTCTCTCGTCAAGCAAGGACAGCTGGCTTGAGCGTATGTGGTCTCCGAAGTTGCAGGAGCGTAATGCGATCGCTACCGTGTGGGGGCAGTATGACTTTCATCTGAACGGCAAATTCACTCACTGCGGTATTGACACCTTCACACTCGTAAAGACCAACGGTGAATGGCGAATCGCCGCACTCGCGTTTACGAGAGAAACATCGGGTTGCCCGGAGAGCCCCCTCGGCGCCCCGAAACCCTAGCGGTGGGGAACGCCCTTACGCCTTTATCTCCTGAGTCTCTTCTTCTGACTCCAACTTCTCGACAGCGACCCAGGCGATACGGTTGCGGTCCATCTCAGTGACGGTGAAACGCCGGCCATTGTGGACAGCCGATTCGCCCACCATGGGAATGTGGCCGAACTGGTAAAGCAGGAATCCGGCAAGTGTCTCGAATCCGGCTTCGCCCGGAAGCTCGATGTCATAGCGAGTTTCAAGCTCCCGGATTGTTGTGTTGCCCTCCAGCCGCAAGAGTTTCTCTTCCGGAGGCGCTTCCGGCCGGACCAGGTCGTGCTCGTCGCCAATGTTTCCGAACACCTGTGCCAAAACGTCTTCCAAAGTGACGAGTCCCGTCACGGTGCCGAACTCGTCGACGACCAGCGCCATGTGCGTATGATTTCTTCTGAACTCGTCTACGAGCTGGTTCAGTGGCTTCGTTTCAGGCACGACCAGAGGCTTGCGGACAAACCGGCGTAAGCGAAAGGAACGCATCGCCGGCCTTTGGTCGTAAGCGAACCGGCGCTCGTCCCAAAGACGCATCAGATCCTTGTAGTGGACAAAGCCGATAATGTGCTCGGGCCGGTCCTCATAGACGGGTATGCGCGTGAACTTGTGTTCCGCCATGATGCCCAGGACCGATTCCAGATCAGCATTCACCGGAAGCGAAACGATCTCGGGCCTTGGAGTCATGATCTCTCGCGCCGTGTAATCGGACAGGTCGATCAGATTCTGAATGGCGTCCTGCTGAAACTCTTCGAGGTGTCCTTCGTGGCGGCTCGACTGAACAATGTACTTCAACTCTTCGGGAGTGTGTCCGCCGTGAGCGTGTTCCGCGCCAAGACCGAATATGCGAAGTGCAAGCGCCGAGGATTGTTCGATCACAACGACGAAAACGTGCGACAACCGGTAGAACACGAGCAGAGCGGGTGCCGCTAGAATCGCAATCCGATCTGCTTTCTGAAGTGCAAGATTCTTCGGTACCACCTCGCCGATGATTACGTGAGCGTAGCTGATGACGAGAAAGGCAAGCGCGAAGCCGATACCGTGAAGGACGACTCGCGAGACCGGGACGTGCAACGAATCGAGTAAGCCACGCAGAAGCTGATAGACCGTATCCTCGCCTGCCCAGCCAAGTCCCAAGCTGGCCAGCGTGACTCCGAATTGCGTGACCGAGAGAAGGCGGCCTGGATTTGCCAAGAGATTCAGGGCACTTTGCGCACCGGTGTGTCCCTGTTCGGCGAGTTCGCGCAATCGCGATTGCCGAACCGAGACGAGTGACACCTCCGCGGCGGCAAAGAAGCCGTTTGCTGCCAGAATCACCAGCAGAACAACAAGCCTCAGGCTCATAGCGAAACGGGACCGGTAAGAACCGCAGAGTAAAATCGATGCGTGTTAACCCGAGTGGTGCGTGCGATCAACGTGTGCGTGGCCTTATTGGTCGTGTCCATTGCGGTCGCTGTCTACTGGTTTGTCTTCCGGCCATTGCCTGAAACGTCGGGCAATATAACAGCGCCGATTGGATCTGAAGCGGTTGTGCGACGCGATGCCCGCGGTGTTCCCCATATTGAAGCCGGTTCTTGGCAGGATGCGATGTTCCTCCAGGGTTATGTGACAGCCCAAGACCGATTGTGGCAAATGGATGGCCTGCGACGCTTCGGCGCAGGGGAACTGGCCGAGGTTTTCGGCCCGGCGGTGCTCGCAAGCGACCAGCGGTCGCGCAGCATGCGGCTGCGATCGATCGCCGAGAACGATGTGGCCAGATTGCGGCCTGAAGATCGGGCGAGCATTGTCGAGTACGCGCGCGGCGTGAATCATTTCATTGAAACTCACCGGGGCAAATACTCGCTCGAGTTCTCGATTCCGGGCAGAGTCTACGATCCCAGGCCGTGGAGTGCAGTCGATTCGATCCTGGTGGCGCTCGTCATGTTCCGGGACATGACGGACAACTCCCGGTTCGAGTTCGACAAAGGTGTTCTTCTCGGTATGGCAGATCCGGCCAAGGTCAGAACGCTGTTCCCATCTGCTCAGGGGCAACAGATTCCTCCCGGCTCGAATGCCTGGGCCGTGTCGGGCTCGCATACCGCGGATGGAAGCCCCATGGTGGCGAACGATCCGCACCTGGCGTATCGTATTCCGGGCACCTGGTATCTGGCTCACCTCAAAGCTCCAGGACTGAATGTTTCGGGAGCCACCCTGCCCGGTCTGCCAGGCGTTGTCACTGGTCACAACGCTCAGATCGCCTGGGGGCTTACCAACCTCGAGACAGATGTTATGGACCTCTACCGCGAACAGATGGACGAACGGACGGGCCAGTACGTTTTTCAGGGTAAGGCGGAGCAGGCTCAGTTAGATCGGCAAATGATCGGCGTACGAGGAGGTAAACCGGTGCAACTCGATACTTGGGTGACGCGCCATGGGCCCATCTTCATTCGTGAGAACGGCAAAGCCTACAGCCTGCGATGGAGTGCCGCCGACGGATTCGATTGGCCCGTTTATCGCCTGAATCGCGCAAACAATTGGGCGGAGTTTCGCGCAGCCCTGAGCGGATTCTGGGGACCGGGCATGAATCTTCGTCTTCGGCGATCGAGCGGGCAACATCGGCTTTCAAACAACAGGAAGAATGCCTATCCGCGGCGACGGCAAAACGCCGATTGCAAGCGATGCGCCGCTTGACGGCAGCACTGGCACTCGCAGAGTGGACGGGATGGATTCCATTCGATCAGATGCCTAGCATTTACAACCCTGGCTCTGGGATTCTTGCAACCGCCAATCAGAACCCTTATCCGGCAAATTTCCCGTACCAGGTTGACGGTGGCTATGCGGATCGATATCGGGTTGAGCAAATCAGATGCGCTGTTGCGAGCGAAGCCGAAGCTGTCGGTCGATGACATGCTCGCAATTCAGAAAGATGTGTACTCCGCGTATGATCATTTCCTTGCTCGACAAGTGGTCGCAGGCTGTGAAGACACACGGGGCAGGGGACTCAGATTTGCGACCGGCGGTTGAGGTTCTGGAGCGTTGGAACGGACAGATGGAAAAGGACCAGCCGGCTCCGTTCATCACTCAAACCCTGCACGGTTTATTAGGCCGCAGCTTAGTTGCTTCCATCACGAATGCTGGTAAAGGTGAGGCCGCTTCGAAAATTCCGGACATTGCGCCGCATTCTCAAGTCATCGAAGGTGTGCTGCGCCGGCGGCCGGCCGGTTGGGTGCGTAAGGACGACTGGGACGGGTGGCTCATCGAGCAACTCAGGGAAGCTCTGAAGATCGGACGCGACGAGCAGGGAAGTCCCGTATCCAAATGGCGCTGGGGTAATAAACTCCAGTGGAACTTCGTTCATCCTGTCGCAAACGGAATCGCGCCGCTCAATACTTCTTCGATGTCGGACCTGTCGAGATGAGCGGATCGGGCACGACGGTGAAACAGACCTCCTCTACTCTTGGGCCCTCCGAGCGCATGGTCGTGGATCTCGGCAACCTGGACCGATCCGTGCAAAACCTGCCGATAGGCGAATCCGGCTTCGTTGGCTCTAAGCCATTACAAAGATCAATGGCCGGCGTACTACGTCGGAAAAAGTTTCCCGATGGAGTTCGATCACGTCGAGGCAAAGGATCTTTTAAGAGTCCGGCCCCAATGAATGACTGTGAATTCGTCTCGCGGCGCGCAGCTTCCATAAAGGCGCACGGTCAGAGCACGTTGTCGTAACGCCGGGCCGCGCGCCGGTTCTCTTCAAGCTTCCTCGTTTTGCTGCCTTTTGCGGTGAAGACAATCAGGACCAAGCTGAAGGACAGCAACAGTAGCAGGAGTACGATGAAGGCTTCCATTTCATCCTCCTCTTCCAAAGTGATACACTGAAACGCTCTCTCAACGGAGGCTGATTCGGCTGGGTTCAATTGAGCGTTGAACCCTCGCAACAAAAAGCGTATCGCACAGCTTCAGAAGCGCCGCGGTCCTTGACTGCGATGAGTTAAGGAGAAACGGTATGGACGTGCGGCAGTCCTACCTTGAGAATCGAAATGCCTGAACAAAAAGAGCACGAAAAACCAGAGAGTCTTGTGGAATCTCCCGGCCTTGCTGAGAAAGCGGCGAGAACGCTCGAGCAGGCCGCCAACTCGAATCAAAGCTTGGAAGGCTTCCAGGCAATCAACAACGAGCGGATTACCCCGGAGCTGGAGCGAGAAGCGAGGGAAGACGATGGAGGAGGCCGCGAGAAGGGCCATCCGGTTCCATAGCGCGCCTAATTGGCGAGCTGGACGGTACCGTCACGGTTCAAAATGTAACGCTGCCCGCGCCAATTGATCGAGTTCCCAAAAAAGCCGGCGATCCAGAACGCGAACCCGAGCATATCCTGCAATGGCAAAAGCAGCCAAGGAATACGTGCCCGCAGAATGCCTCGCGATACCGTCCATGCCGAAACGACACGAAGCATCACCGTAACCACCATGAAAGCCCAGACCTCATGGCATAACAGGGCGGTCCCAAAGCTCGACGGGCAACGAATACGTGAAGAATTGGCCGACATAACCCCAGGGTCGTGAGCGTCTCGTGGAGCGAGCCCAACGAAGGCGGTGGGAGAAGTTCTTCACCATGCCTTCGCTTCCGATGCGGTGTTCGACCACGTAAGGCGACATGCGGACCACAAAACCCAACTCGGCCGCGATGCGTCCGAGCATATAGTCTTCCGCTAAGTAATCTTTTACCCGCTCGAGACCACCCAGAGCCATCAGCACGCTGCGCCGTGCCACAATCGTCGGTCCCACTGCGAATTTCGTGCCTTCCATCATCACGGCGGTGAACAGGCCGGCATGGAAATCGGTATTCATGCCGAGAGCTTCCAGGCGGGACCAGATGGCCTTTCCCGAAATCAGCCCGGTACGGACACGTAACCAGGCCGAGGGCGTGATCGCAAAACTCGGCGGCCAGGCTTCGGCAGAAGTCCAACTTCACGCGCACGTCACTATCGCTCATTGCGATGAGGTCATACCGTGATTCGTCCAGCATGCACTGCAGACTATAAACCTTGGCATGCGGGTAGGGCGGTTCTCCGGTCAGGATAAGCCTGGCGGCAACCTTCGGATATTCAGACATGAGCCGCCGTACGATCGGAACAGCCGGGTCGTCCTCCCGCCGTACCGCGAACAAAAGTTCGAAGGTAGGGTAGTCCTGCTCGAAGAAGCTACGCAGGTTGTCTTCGAGGCCCTCGTCCAGGCCGGCAAGAGGTTTGAGAATGCTGATTGCCGCAGGTGTACTGCACTCGCCATGCTCCGGCGCCCGCGCATGTCTGAGCGCCGCTGCAATCGCAAGGATGCAGTAAATCCAACAGCCCACCAGCACAGCTAGGGCTGCAATGGTAAGCAAGTGTTTATTCTTCTAAACTCTTTTGTGCAACGAGGTGCGTCAGACGAGCGATGAACTCATCCGCGTTAACAGCCCCCTGATCGCCGTGCTTCCTGTTACGGACAGCAACAAGCCCCCCCTGGGCTTCACGATCCCCCACGACCAACATGAACGGAATCTTGTTGATCTGTGCTTCCCGAATCTTTAAGTTTACCTTATCGGAACGGTTATCCAGCTTCAGCTCGAATCCCCGCCGCGAGTAACTTTTCGTAAATCTGGGTGGCGTACTCGTTCTGCCGATCCGAAATTGGTAGGACGATTGCCTGGACAGGCGCCATCCAAACCGGGAAAGCTCCACCGTAAAGCTCAATCAGGTAGGAAATCATCCGCTCCATCGTGCTGACGATGGCGCGATGAATCATGACCGGGCGATGATGATGCCCGTCGGGACCGACGAACCCGAGATCGAATTGGTTCGGAAGATGGAAATCGATCTGAATGGTCGAATACGTCTCTTCATGACCCATCACATCGGCAAGCTGGATGTCCAGCTTGGGACCATAGAACGCCGCTTCGCCGGGTGCCTCCTTGTAAGGCAGTCCGAGGTCATCCATGGCCTCGCGCAAAACCTTCTCGCCGAGCTCCCACATAGCGTCATTGTCGACGTATTTCTCTTTGTTGGCTTTGTCTCGAAGCGAGAGCCGGTAGCTGTACTGCTTGATCCCCAGATCGCGGTAAGCCGTCTCGACGAGCTGCATCACCTTCGAGAATTCAGCTTTGATCTGATCGGGAGTACAGAAGATGTGCGCATCGTTCAGAGTCATGCAACGCACCCGGCTCAGCCCGCTCAGGACGCCGGAGCGCTCGTAGCGATACATTGTGCCAAGCTCCGCGATGCGCACCGGCAGATCGCGATAGCTGCGCATCTTCGATTTGTAGATCAGGATGTGGTGCGGGCAGTTCATCGGCCGCAGAACCATCCGCTCTGTTTCGAGGTCCATGGGCGGAAACATATCTTCGTGATAGTGCTCCCAGTGGCCTGACTTTTGATACAGCTCTACTTTGGCGAGATCCGGCGTGTAGACATGCTGGTATCCGGATTGCCGCTCCTTCTCGAGGATGTAATCTTCGAGGACGCGGCGCACGGTTGCTCCCTTGGGCAGCCAAAGCGGGAGCCCGGCCCCGACCAGTTCGTTGACCGTGAAGAGTTCAAGTTCTTTGCCAATGCGGCGGTGGTCCCGCTTCCGGGCCTCCTCCAGCCGCGCAAGATACTCGTCGAGTTCTTTCTTGGTGAAGAATGCCGTGCCGTAAATGCGTTGAAGCTGCGGGTTCTTTTCGTTGCCCTTCCAGTAGGCGCCCGCAATAGAAAGCAGTTTGAAGGCCTTCAGCTTCTCGGTGGAAGGCACGTGCGGCCCGCGACAAAAGTCGATAAAGTCGGGGCCAAGCGTGTACTCGGTGAAGATATCGCCGGCCCTTTCCTCTATGAGTTCGCGCTTCATCCAGTCGTCGCGATACTTTTCCAGGCCGTCCTGCTTTTCCGTCAGTTTGCGCTCGAAGGGAAGGTTAGCGGCTTGCAGCTCGCGCATCTTCGCTTCGATCTGTTCGAGATCTTCCGGCGTAAATTTCGTGTCGCGCTGGAAATCGTAGTAGAAGCCGGCTTCGGTGGGCGGCCCGATTCCAAGCTTCGTCTCGGGAAACAGCTCCAGTACCGCGGCCGCAAGCAGATGAGCGGTGGAGTGACGGTAGACGTGGAGCGACTCGGGGTTCTTGGGCGTGAGAATCTCGACGCTGGAATCGGATTCTAAGGGCCGGGTCAGGTCGTACAGTTCGCCGTTCACCCTTGCCACGACTGCATCCGCCTTCAGGCGAGGGCTAAGGGACTGCGCAATATCGATTGGGCGCGTTCCCGCCGGAACTGACTGCGAACTGCCGTCGGGCAGTGTTATTGTCAAACTACTCATTTTCTGGGGTCAAGTTGAGGGTATCAGAACACCCGACCGCTCGCGATTCTATAAACCATTCGGCTGCTAGACTATAGAGACTTCGATTGGGTACTTCTTCCGTCAAACCTGGATTCGACGAATCGGCTCTGGTCGCGAGGGCGAAAGCCGGTGATGTCGACGCCTTCTCCGAACTCGTCCGTCACTACGACCGGCGTGTCTTCCGAATGGCGAAGCAGATCACCCAGAACGATGACGATGCCGAAGATGTGCTTCAAGAAACGTTCCTGAAAGCGTATACGCACCTCGACAACTTCCAGGGCAATTCGAAGTTCTATACCTGGGTCGTTCGGATTGCTGTTAACGAGGCGCTTATGAAGCTTCGCAAACGGCGCTCGGACAGAACCGTGCCGCTCGACGAGCCGATCGATACCGGCGAAGACGAGATGGTCCGGGAGATTGCGGTTTGGGACCAGAACCCGGAAGAAACCTACTCTCGAGAGGAACTGGGAGAGTTGCTCGATCAGGCAATTCAAAGTTTAAGGCCTGCATATCGCACCGTTTTCATTCTTCGCGACATCGAAGAACTGTCGATCGAGGAGACAGCGGAAGCTTTGAATCTGTCCATATCTGCCGTAAAAAGTCGCTTGCTGCGCGCCCGCCTGCAGCTCCGTGAAAAACTGACTCGTCAGTTCAAGCAAAAAGGAGACGACGCCTTTGCTTACCTGTAAACAATTTCTGAGCGAGCTAAGCGATTATCTCGACGATACGCTTGACCCCAAGACCAAGGCCGATCTTCACCGGCACGTCAGCGAATGCCCGAATTGCTGGGTAGTCTGCAACACGACGGAAAAGACGATCAAGATCTATAAAGGAATGGATCCGCAACCCATTCCTCCCGAGGTCGAGGAGAGGTTCTTGTCGGCGCTCATGGAAAAATGCAAGCAAGCGAAGAGCAAGGCTCAAGAACCTCCAGAAATCCCCGCTCCGCCTCAGCAAGCTCGTAGGGAAGCGCTTACACAGGACGTCCTACCGTGCCACTCCTCGTCGCGGCAATCCTACATGGCGTAAACGACGGGACCGGCCGGCGTACGCTTCCATACCAATCAGGGTCTGAAACTCGCTATAAACAGGGCAGGAGCATCCGAGCCGGGTTAAGGCAACACTCGCATTCGAGCATGTGGGACAACAAGTCTCCGCAGAGTTCGTTAGCCGATGAAGACCTCTGGCCAGCGGTGCCTTCGGCTAGCACTTTCGCCTGTTCGCTTCCCAAGAGGAACCCGCGAATCGGAATTCGGTCGAGCGTCGGCCGAAATTGGGCAAAAAAAGAGCGAATAAACTGCCATGATCGAGCGAACATGATGTACCGTGCTGGCATCCGTTTTCACTTCCACTAAATAAAGCGGTAACGGATGGAGATTTGTGTCATTAGACCGCAAAAAAAGTAGAATGGCAACTTTTCGCCCCAATTCCGCAGATCACGCAACGCTTCAATGGGGCAGGTGTTCGAAGATTTCGTTGAACCTTTTTTGCTGCTCTGGCGTTAGCACTTTGAAGATTCGTTCCTTCCCGTACCGGGCGACGTTGGCGCGCTCTTCTTCGATATTTTGGTAGTACTTGGCGTAGTCGTCCAGTTCTTTATTGACGATCTGCTGCTGTTGAGTGGTGAGGCCGAGGGTCGATTTCAGGTCCCTTAGTTGCACCTCCAGGGACTTGGAGCGAGTCGCACGAGAGTGGATCACGCGCTGGGTCACGGCTGAGCCGACAGCCGTGCCGCACAGGAAAATCAGCGCGAGAACAAGCAGAATCTTAGGATTCGACCAGCTGGCATCGTCATCCTGCCGCATAGAAGGCCGTGTTGAGGCTACAAAGGTTATTGGATTGACCCTTCGTAGGAAGCCATGTTCACCAGCACCGCATCCCGTTGCTGGCTCTGATCACCGAAGACGGACTCGGCGGAGTTGGATTGTTGAACGACGGCTGCCTGCTCGTGTGGATCCAGATCTGCTTTTTCCTCGACAAAGACGTACATGCCGAGCAGCAGAGCCAAAGACAGCGACGCATAGGCGAACCGCATCCGGAGCGGCGAGTACAGGAACCCGGCCCAGATCGATGTTTTCGCCTTGTCCTCGATCCGCTGCAGGACCCGGGCATAGAATCCCGGCAGAGGTTCCACTTCTCCCTCTGTTCGCCAGGATCGTAGCAATGTACTCTGCTCCTGCATTACCTTGAACTCGGATGAGCACTCGGGACACTGTGCCAAATGTGCCCCAAGTTCTGTGTTCCCTGTTGCCGGCTCCCCAGCAGCTAACAGGCGTTCTAACTGATCCCGTATGGACCCGTGCATAGTTCCCTCAAAGAAGTCCAAACATTCAGAGCGAATCTAACGTCCGCTTTCTCTACAAAGTACAACGAAACCTTTGCGGTGAATAGCCCCAACCTGCATCCGCTACACCGCAGGCGACGTAAGAGGACCTTTGCCCAGCCGTCCCGCCGCCTTCACCAGCTTCTGACGCGCCCGGAAAAGCTTCACTTTGATGGTATTTTCGTTCATTCCGGTCATCTGAGACAGCTCTTCCACCGAATGCCCCTCCACCTCTTTCAGGAGGATCAAGCTGCGATCCTCTTCCGAGATTTTGGACAGCAAGCTTGAAAATCAGATCCTGCTGTGCGAGTTGCTGGTCGACCGCCGGACCGTGATCCACTGCCGGCTCCGAGTTCTCGACTCGCTGAGAGTCATCGGCAGAGAAGTCGCTTTCGTAAACCAGCTTGCGAACCCGTTTCTTGCGCAGGTAGTCGTAGCACTCGTTGACCGTGATCTTGTAGATCCAGGTCAGCAACGAGCTCCGAAAATCGAAGTTCTTGATCGAAAAGTAAATTTTCGCGAAAACCTGCTGGGCGATATCTTCGGCGTCGTTTCGATTGCGCAGGATCCCGTAGATGATCGAGAAAACCTTGGCCTGGTATCGATCCACGATCTCGCGGAACGCAAGTTCGTCCCTCGCTTGCACTCTGCGGACAAGTTGTGCCTCTTCGCTTGATCGGTGGTCCAATTTGCTCGTCGCTCGCGTTGCCTCTCCGGAGACGACCGGGAATGGGAGGGTAGAAGACAGGCCACTCATACTGCCCGACGGACGTGGCCCCCCGCTCTCACGTTACATGATTTATCCGGGAGGAGGCGGCGACGTCCCCCAAAGCGCGAGGGAATGTCGCGCGCCGGACCTTTTACACATTCACCTGCATCAAATTCCCTGATCAGTTATAAACTTGTAATTGAGCATTTGTTCGAAGGAGATTTTCAATGATTCAGCTCACCGACACGGCAATAGGCAAAGTGACCGAGATCCTGGGTATGCAGGAGCCGAAGCCGGCTGGTCTTCGCATCTCAGTCGTAGGCGGCGGCTGTTCCGGGTTCAGCTACTCCATGGCTTTCGAGAACCAGCCGAACATGCTGGACAAAACCTATAACTTCGGCGACCTGAAGGTCTTCATCGATCAGGCCAGTTTGCTGTATCTGGAGGGAGCCGAGGTGGATTATGTGGAAACGCTGGAAGGTTCAGGCTTTAAGTTCAACAATCCACAGGTGAAATCAACCTGCGGTTGCGGCAGTTCGTTCAGCGTTTAATCCAATTCCCTGGCGTTTGTGACAAGCCGGAGAGCCTAGCGCTCCCCGGCTTTTCCTTTTTACGAGAGTCGCATTGTGGAAGCCCACCTGACCACCGAAGCGAGAAATGCCGATTCTGCCAACATCGACGAGTTGCCGACGGAAGGTGTGCTGCGTGTCATCAATGCGGCGGACGCGGAGGTGGCGGCCGCTGTTGCAGAGGAGATCCCCGCCATTACGCGGGCCGTTGACGGCGATCGTCGGCCGGCTGCGGAACGGTGGGCAGACTCTTCTACCTGGGAGCCGGCACGTCGGGTCGCCTGGGCGTGCTCGATGCCTCAGAGTGCCCGCCTACTTTCAACACGCCGCCCGAACTGGTACAGGGTCTCATCGCGGGCGGCGATACCGCGCTGAGGCGCTCGATTGAAGGCGCGGAAGACAGTGCCGAGCGAAGGGAAAGCGGACCTGGTGCGGCACGGGTTTGCGCCGGGTGACGCGCTCGTCGGCATAGCCGCGAGCGGCCGGACTCCTTACGTGCTGGGCGGGTTGGCTTATGCGCGGGAAATCGGAGCGTTAGCGATCGGATTGAGCTGTACCGTCGGTTCCAAGGTGGCGGAAGCTTCCGAGATTGCGATCACACCGATTCCGGGACCGGAGATTGTGACGGGGTCGACTCGGATGCGCGCGGGAACAGCGACCAAGCTGGTTCTGAATATGTTGAGCACGGCCGTCATGATCCGGATGGGCTACGTTTATGGAAACCTGATGGTCAACGTTCAGCCGACGAATGAAAAACTGACCGACAGGGCACGCCGGATCATTATGACGATTGCGGAAGTGTCCTACCATGAAGCTTCAGGCTTACTGGAGCAGGCAGGCTCAGTTCGGGTCGCAATTCTCATGAGTAAGCGGAATCTCACGCGCGACGACGCGCGCAGCCGCCTCGAAGCATCCCGGGGCAGTTTGCGGGCTGCTCTCGCGCCGTAGGCGGACAGAACACAGCTTGGAGCGTTGAGCTTCGGGCAATTCATATATGGACAAATTCAGGATTCAAGGCGGTACGCCACTCAGCGGCGAGCTATGTGTCAGCGGATCGAAGAACTCTGCGCTTCCGGCACTAGCCGCTTGTTTGCTGACAAGCGAACCCGTCACGCTCCGGCGTATACCGCGCGTGAAGGACATCGCCACCATGCAGAACCTTCTCGCGTATACGGGGGCGAAACTGCAGGTGGAAGACGGAACGGTTCGGATCGACGCTGCCGACCTTGACCGGCCTGAAGCTCCTTACGACGTGGTGAAAACTATGCGTGCTTCGAGCCTGGTGCTGGGACCTCTGGTGGCGCGTACCGGACGCGCGCGGGTTTCAATGCCGGGCGGATGCGCGATTGGTGCTCGACCTATCAATCTCCACGTGCAAGCTTTGGAACGGCTCGGCGCGCGCATTGAGCAATCACACGGATACGTCGAGGCACAGGCTCCCGACGGGTTGATCGGCGGGCAGATTCATTTCGATCGAGTGACGGTCACCGGTACCGAGGACGTGTTAATGGCGGCAGTGCTTGCGCGCGGCGAGACCGTCATCAGCAATGCGGCACGTGAGCCTGAGGTGCAGGACCTGGCCGATCTTCTGACCAAAATGGGCGCGAAGATCGAAGGCGCGGGTACGCCCACCATTCGTGTGCAAGGCGTCGAAAAGCTGAGTGGCACAGAGCACGCCATCATTCCGGATCGCATCGAGGCCGGTACCTTTCTGCTTGCGGGCGCGATCTCGAGGGGCGATGTGGTCCTGACCGACTGTGTGCCCGAACACGTCGGAGCTCTTATGATCAAAATGCGGCAAGCGGGTGCTGAGGTGGACGATCTCGGCGACGCATTGCGCGTTCGCTGTCCCGGGCGCCCGAAAGCAGTGGATATGACGACGGAAGAGTACCCGGGATTCGCAACCGATCTTCAGGCCCAGTACATGGCATGGATGGCAACCGCGCAGGGCATTAGCTTCGTGACCGAAACCATTTTCGAGAACCGGTTCATGCACGTGCTCGAGTTGGCGCGGATGGGTGCAAATATCCGCATCGAAGGCCGGCAAGCCATTGTCGCGGGCGAGGAAGGACTGATGGGAACGCAGGTAATCGCGTCGGATCTCCGCGCCAGCGCATCTCTGGTATTAGCCGCTTTGGTTGCGCAAGGCGAGACCACGATTCACCGCGTTTACCACATGGACCGCGGCTACGAACGCATTGAGCAGAAATTAGCGTCTGTCGGCGCTAGAATCGAACGGATTCAATAATCACATGAGCTCACCCGTCAAGCATCACAGCGAAGGTTTTCTCGCGCTCGTGAACGACGCCAAGAAGCGGATTCGGGAGATCGATGTCGAAGAGTACAAGACGGTTGGTGGCGGCAGGCGAAGCCGGCCAACTGGTCGATGTTCGCGAAGACAACGAATGGGAAGCGGCTCATGTTGCCGGCGCAATGCATCTCAGTAAAGGAATCATCGAGCGCGACATCGAAACGACGTTCCCCGATAAGGACACGAAGCTTGTTCTTTACTGCGGAGGCGGATACCGCTCAGCGCTTGGCGACCGACAACCTCCAGAAGATGGGTTACCGCAACATCCTGTCTCTCGACGGCGGCTGGCGCGCGCTCGAAGTTTCGGGTTTGCCGCTAGAACGACGGAGCGAGTAAGCGAGAACTCGGTCGGTCTGCTTCCTGGATCAGCACACCTTGTAATCTTGCGCGTACCGGCCCAGCGTGTCTGCGCCGTTTCGGGCTCTTCCGTCCGGTGCCACATACCCTTCGCACGAACCTTCTACGCCCTATTTGACGGCAAAAACATTGCAGACAACGGAAGCTCTTTCGCGTGCAAACGCGCACGGTATCGATCGTGATCCGACCCTTAGTCGTGCGAAGGTTTGGCTCCTTGCTTTTGGCGCCGGCGTAATGGTCGCCAATATCTACTACATTCAGCCACTGCTCTCCGCAATCGCGTCTGATTTCCACATTTCAGCGGCAACCGTGGGGACCATCGCAATGCTGAGCCAGTTGGGGACCGCACTCGGGATGTTCCTGTTCGTGCCGCTAGGCGATACAAAGGAGCGGCGGGGCCTGATCGTACGCCTGGTTTTAGCGGCCTGCGTCGGGCTCATTCTGCTCGCGACGGCGCGTAACGTCTGGTGGTTGGCTCTGGGGAGCTTTGCCGTTGGGCTGACCGGATCCATCGTTCACGTGATTGTTCCGTATGCCGCTCATCTGTCCTCGCCCGAGCGGCGCGGCACCACCGTCGGTAGTGTTCTTTCAGGCCTTCTGCTCGGGATACTGCTCGCGCGGACCGTCAGCGGTTTTGTGGGAGCTTGGTTCGGCTGGCGCGCGATTTACTGGATTGCTGCCGGCGTCATGCTGGTGGTTGCACTTCTTTTCAAGACTCGGCTGCCCAAGTGCAATCCCGTGGTGCAGATGTCCTGGTGGAACTTGATCCGCTCTATCCGCGAGCTTGTGCGCACGCAGCCTACTCTACGGGAGGCTGCTTTGCTAGGTGCTGTCTTCTTCTCCTGTTTCAGCGCGTTTTGGACAACGCTGGTGTTCTTCCTTCAAACCCCCAGGTACCACTACGGAAGCGCGGTGGCGGGTGCTTTTGGGTTGGTGGGCGCGGTGGGTGCCGCGGGTGCTCCGCTGATCGGAAAGATGGCAGACCGCTATGGCGCCAGGCGTAATATCTTGATGGGTTTACTGATCGCGCTAGGATCCTTCATCGTCCTGTACGCATTTGGCGGAAAAGCTGTGGGGACTCATCCTGGGAGTGATCCTTCTTGATCTGGGCGTACAGGCAGGTCATGTTTCGAATCAGACTCGGATCTATGGTTTGGCGCCCGAGGCTCGCAGCCGTCTCAACATGGTTTACATGGTCTGCTACTTCCTTGCAGGCGCTACGGGTTCCTACGGGGGAACACTTCTGTGGACGCACTTCGCGTGGTCCGGCGTTTGTTTGGGCAGCATTGCGCTCCTCACCTTCGGATTTGCTGATCTACTTCGCCTCGGATTACAGATTGGTTAGAAGCAGTACGCGCCACAATCTGGCGGCGGACTAAAGCACCTAAACTGCGCTCGTGAAAGGCCACCTCCTTCTTTCATTAGTACTTGAGCCTCTAGCTCGCTCGACTTACGCGTTTGTTAGCATGATCAGCGCTGCACACAGTTCCGAAGTTCTTAGGGGGATATTCATGAAGCAGAAACTTTTCCGAGGCGCAGGGCGACCAGGCCTTGTGCGTATTGGCGGGAGCACTGGCGCTTACGCTAATTCCCGATCACGCACAAGCGGCTTCTTTTGAGCTCATTTATAACGGCGTCTTTCAATAACCAAGACGCGTTGAACCTTGCCTCACAATCAACGCCTACTTTTTTCACGCGGGACGACGGCGTTTACGATACGCGCGTTTTTCGATACGAGCAGCCCGAATCTTGCTCCACCAGTTCCTAATTCGCCATTCGTTGGTTTTCGTGCCTACGCACCTTCACTTGCGACCATCGACATCGGTGGAATAACGTACACGATGGACACTTCAGCACGAATGCCACGGCAGGCGTGACGGTTGCCATCTTCGACCAGAACAGTTTCACGCCCGGACGATATGCCGTCGGCATCCTGCAACAGCCTCCACAAGACGGCGCCGGTATCATCGGTGACTTCTCCGGAGCGTCACCCGCTTTCACTGTCAATACGTTGACCTCAACAACGACGTTCACTGGTTATAACGGCGTGGGCTACGGCTCTGGTGTTTGCTTGCAGGGAACCGGCGGAAACTGCCAAGCAGACCGCGATCACTCCGTTCGTGCTACACAACAGCGCGAATCAAACTTTCGCGCTCACATTAGGCAACTACGAAGAAGCCTACGCGGGAGGGTCTGACGCGGGACGCCCGGCCGCATACCGGGACCACTCAACTCTGCTCAGCTGGTAGCAACTCCTGAGCCGGGCACGCTTGGCGCCGTGGGTCTGGCGCTGGCCGCCGCTCTGGGTTTCGCACGCCGTCGCCGCAAGTAAACGAGGAAGCGCGCATCGAAAGTCAAGAGGCGAGCATACGTGTCTCTTGACGCTCTGAGGTCTCGTAGCCGCTTGCTTCGAAGTGCTGGCCGAGAGCTCCAGCGCAGTCAAGTGCAATTCTGTAATCGTGGATCGATCGAATGAACACTGACGTGACCACAACAACCGAGGTCGCTCCGACACAAACTGCAAACCCGCAAAACGCGAGTCAGGCCATCGTCAGCTTTCTAACGGCTTTGGGTGTCCGTTATGCGTTCGGTGTCTCTGGAGGCGCGATCGCGGCGATCTGGGGTGCCCTTTCCGACAGTGCTATTCGAGGTGGTGCACTGCCGGCATGAATCGGGAGCCGCTTTCGCGGCCGTTGAGGCCCACTTCGCAACTGATGCTCCCGTTGTTGTTTTCACGACCACAGGTCCCGGGACTCACGAACGCACTCACCGGCATTCTGGCTGCTCGAGGCGAAGGCGCAAAAATCATCCTGCTTTCCGCCTGCACAACCGCTTCGAATCGCGGCCGTTGGGCCATCCAGGAGACCGACAGCGATTTTCTGCCAGCGGGTTTGGTCTCGCCTGGCGCTTTGTTTCACATGGCGACGACCGTTCGAGTCGATTGACGCGCTTGCCGCAGATCGCACGTCGCATCGCGAACGGCTTGGCGCGTCCGGGCGGTTTTGTGTGCCATCTCTCCATTCCGACGGGCTTGCAGGCAGTCATGGTTACATCGCGCAATGCCGAACCTTCTTCCCATCGCCTCCGCTCGACTTTGCCTCCGAACGCAGTGGTTGAACGAATGCGCTTGACTCTGCTTGACGCGAGATTCCGTGGCTCTCTGGCTCGGGTATGGCGCGCGGGCCGCCAGTCGCGAGATTCGCGAACTGGCAGAACGGCTCGGAGCGCCCGTCATGTGTTCGCCGCGCGCGAAGGGTATCTTCCCCGAAGATCATCCGCTGTTTGTCGGTGTGACCGGCATGGGCGGACACGATACCGTTCAGACGTACATGAGCCAGAACGCTGCCGCGGCGCATCCTGGTTCTGGGAACCCGTCTCGGTGAGCCCACCTCATTCTGGAATCCGGCATGGTGCCCGCAGACGGCTTCATTCACGTCGATATCGATCCCGATGTGCCGGGCGTTGCCTATCCGGAAGCTTCCACGCTTGCCCGTGCAGGCCGACATCCGAGTGTTCGTCACGGCACTGCTGAGCAAGCTTCCGGCCGAGCGCAATCCTGCAAGCTCCGAGGGCGCGATCTGCCAAATCCAGCGCGAGCGTCTATCGAACCTTCCGCCGGCTGTGAAAGATTCGGCCGGAAGTTCTGATGGCGGCGATTCAGCGCGTCGCGATCGACAAGCACGATTGCCTGGTGATGGCGGAATCCGGGAACTCCTTCACCTGGGCGACCCACTATCTCCGCTTCACGAAGCCGGGCCGCTATCGCGTCAGCACCGGCGTCGGATCAATGGGGCACTTCACGACCGGGGTTGTCGGCGCGGCCATCGCGGGAAAGCGAACGGCTCTTGCCATTGCTGGAGACGGCGCCATGCTGATGCTGAATGAGATCAACACGGCCGTGAAGTTCAATGCGCCCGCTGTGTGGATCGTGCTGAACGACGCCCGCTACAACATGTGCGAACAAGGCATGGCGGTGCTTGGGCTCGAGGCCGATGCCCGCATTCCGACAGTCGATTTCGCGATGTTTGCGCGGTCACTTGGGCGCGGAGGGCGAAGTCGTCGAGTCCGAGACTGGATCTCGACCAAGCCATAGAAAGTGCCATCGCGGCCCGGCGCCCGTTCGTGCTCGATGTCCGGATCGACCCGGCTTGCCCGGCGCCCTCCATGGCACGGAATCGAGGCTTGCGCGCGCAAGGAATCGGTAAGCCGAGTAGCGACGCAGGATGTTTCGTTCCCGAGAAGCGCACTAGAACTTCTCTTCGACGAACTCTCTCTATGGAAGCTAATACCTTCGCCACGTCTGCCTTTATCGCGGTCCCGCTCCAAACGGCGTTCGAGTATCTCTGCAGATTGCAGAACCTGGACGAATGGACTCTTGGCAGCCGCATGAAAGAACAGGTGGATCCAGATACCTGGATCGGTACCGCGTCCGGGTATCAGCGGCGGCTTTACTATCACGTTCGTCGCCTGCGAAGCGCTCGCGTTTCTCCGGCATCGAATGGCAGTGCGGCTACGAGTACAGAGAGTACTTCAAGTCTTATCCAGTGCTGCTGTTTCCGCCCGACTACATCGAGCCCGGAAGCACAGAATCCGGTGTCTATTTCCACTGGGTCAGCGTGATCGATCCGGTTCAGCGGACGCCGATGATCATGCAGGGCATCCAGACGGTGCATAACTCGGAAGCGCGTTCTCTGAAAGCGGCGCTGGAGCGGCGGGCCGGTTTGACCGAAGCGCGCACAGGGCTGTACCGGATTGAGGCCGACACGATCTACGTCAACGCTCCGATTGAGATGGGAGCCGAATTTCTCGGCGACCTGCGAACGATGGAGACGTGGTCCCATCTTCTGAAGCCTGCAGGCGACCATTCAGCGCGAGAACGGGGTACGTTCACCGATGAATATGGGCAGAGGGTAGACGTAACGCTGAGGACAAACAGATTGGAAGAATATTATCTGGTGGAGCAGGATTACGTTCATCCACAGCACAATTTCACGCAACGATCGCCTACGTTTCTGATTCCGCTCTCGTACGCGTTTGGCGATCCCGGAGTGCCCGGATTCCTGCTGCACAGAATCACGTTCTGGAAGAACGGAGTTGCGCCGCGTCACGGCAAACTGACGATCGACGATTTCGGCGCCGAGAACATGAACATCAAGCGTCTGCTGGAGGCGAAAGCAGGAAATCTGGAAACCTTCGCGCTCGGGAAGAGCTATCTGCCGCAGCCGATCACCGGCTGGCGTGAAATAAGCGACGCGGATGACACCGCCCGATATCTTTTCGCCCGAGTTCGCCGGGAATCCGTATCCGCTCTACCGGACTATGCGCGATGAGTTCCCGCTGTATCTTCCACGGCGGCGCGAACGCCTACGTTCTGTCCCGCTACGAAGATGTTCGTCACTGCGCTGACGAACCCGGAGTTTACGACCAGAAGCTATGCGGCGCAGATTGAGCCGCTGTTGGGTGTCACGGTCGTGCAACTTGACGGGCGCGATCATGCGAGACAGCGCCGTTTGCTGGCCGCACCCTTCCGTGCGGACCGGTTCCGGGCCGCTTTTGCGCCCGCCATCGACGAGATAGCGGACCGGCTGATAAGACGGTTTGCGCAGCGCGGCGAGGTCGAACTCGTGAGCGAGTTCATTACGCCGTTTTCCGTGAGTGCTCTGGCTACCGTGGTCGGCCTGCCGCAATCGGATCTGGATTTGTTCCGGCGCTGGTACACGCGCGCTGCTGCGATTCGGAGTCAATCTGATTGGCGATCCGGAAGTGACGCGCGCCGGCTTTGCGGCGAAAGATGAGTTGTCCGCTTACCTGCGTCCCTTGGTCCAGGAACGGAGGAAGTCCCCCGGCCCGGGACTGCTGTCCATGCTCGCGGAGGCCGAGGTCGAAGGCCAGCGACTGACCGATGACGAGATCGTGCATTTCGCGATGCTGATGATCTTCGCCGGCGGCGAAACCGTCGAAAAAACGCTGGCAACGTTCGTGCGGAATCTGGTTGCGCACCCGGCTCAACTGACGGCTTTGCGGGCGGACTGGGGCTTGTTCGATCAGGCTCTGGCGGAGTCTCTCCGCTTTACTGCGCCCACGCATATGGTTCCGCGCCGGACGCGAAGTGAAGTTGCCGTGAGCGGAGGAACGATTCCTGCCGAGTCTGAAGTGATCTGCTTTCTGGGATCTGCCAATCGCGACGAACGTCGCTTTGCAAATCCCGATACGTTCGACATCTTCCGGGATGATCTTGACCCTGAGAGTGCCTTCAACAGTGCGGCCCGTCACGCAGCATTCGGCATGGGCCGGCACTTCTGCCTGGGCGCGATGATGGCGAGGATCGAAGTAGAAGCCGCCGTGAAACGTCTGCTCGACTCAGCGGCGAACGTTCGCTTCGCCGATGGTGTGCCGCCTCCCGACCGGGCTTGTTCTTGCGCGGGCCCGCTGCATTGCCGCTTCGAGTTTGCGACGGACGGGAGGAACTGATGCTGCTTCGCTGCAAAATGGCGGTGAATGCTGCCGCACGAAACTGTGTTTGCGTGCGTCGATCAGCCCGAACACATCGTTCAGTGGGTAGAGGGAGCCGTCGAGCACACCTATATCAGCGATCGGAACCCGGCCAATCCGGTAGGCCAGCGCTTTCGCCAGAGGCTGCGGATGGGCAAGTCCGTCAAGGAGTTCCACGGCGAGATCATCGCCTGGGAGTACGCCGACGCATTTCGGGCTTCTATTCCCTCGCCCGCATATTCGAGCGAAGCGCATTTCCGTATTTCGCCGAACGGCCCGACGCGATCCACGGTTGATTACTCCATCGACGTCACTCTTCATAAGCCGTTCGTCCGCCTGCTCAGCTCCCCTCATGCGAGTGCCTTTGACGTTCTTCGTGCGAAAGCAAATCGGCAGGCTGAAAGCCTATGCGGAGAAAGTAGAAGGCGAGAAGGCGGCACGCTGAAACATTGAGATGTCTACGTCTGTCACCTGCAACTTCGTTACGGCATGCTTCGCCTCGGCGATCGCTGGACTTACGGAGTCGTCGGAACACTGACGCCGCCGGGCAGTGAGCCGCTCGACTTGGCGGGCCAGATCGCGGTTTCGATTGAGCCGGACCGTCTTCTGGGCCGTACCGACGTGATGGCGATCGTGTTCTCGCAACAATTCGAGATCACGCAGAAGATGGTTCGAAACAGCCTATGCCTGCGCCCGAGTGGATGTTCTCGTTTCTGCAGGATGAGACAAGCCGGGATTTATCGATTGCTGCCGACAATATGACACGAGATGGCGCTCCGCGAATAGCGAAGGCGCCGCAAGTTTTCTATCCGGGAAGTTGGTCAGCGCAGACCGCCTACAAGAATCGTCTGGAGTTCGAGAACGGCGACTACTGTAGAGAACACGCTGACAGTGTCTGGGCAGGAGCGGGTCGAAACGGAGGCAGGGGCTTTCTTTGCCTGGGTGGCGCCGATCAGCAGCGAGAGTGCGGCTACAGGACTGATCGAAGGCATGGATTGGTGGACGCCGGAACTTGGCGCACCCGCAAAGTTCTCAACCAGATCGAGACTGCCGGATGGCTCTGAGATGCGCTTTACGGCAACTCTTCAGAGCAGCAACGTGCGGTAGCGGTGCCGGTCGGGTCCTCAGCAGAACGGCCGAAGGGAAGGCGACCGTCGAATCGGAAGTTGCTGGTGGCTACGGTCTTCGTGTGCATGCGGGTTCGCTGCTGCGCTCTTCTGGCGCATAAGCAACTCGCCGCGTCATCGGCTTTATCATCCACCGGAGGACCATGTCGCGATTCCGACTGACCAGGCATCAATCGCGCGAGGCAAACACCTGGCAGAGGCAGTGGCGGTTTGCACCATTTGTCACGGCGAGAACCTGGGCGGCAAACTTGCCTTTCAGGATTCCTTTCTGGGGCGGGGATACACGTCCAATCTCACTCGCGGCCGCGGCGGAGTTGGCGGTGCCTACAAGGATGCCGACTGGATCCGGAGTATTCGGTATGGTGTGAGACCGGATGGGCACGGGATTCCGTTCATGCCGTCGGATTACTTCAACAGAATTTCAGATGCGGATCTGGGGGCAATCATCGGGTACCTGAAGAGCCTGCCCCCGGTCGATAACGAAAGGACCAGGGTGGAAATCAATCTGCTGCCTCGGCTGCTGATCGATCTTGGAGTTTTCGGGGAACTCGTACGGGCCGCTAAAATCGATTTCCGGGCGCCGCGGCCGGGTCCGCCCAATAGCGAAGGAGAATACCTGGTCGCGGTCGGTGGCTGTACGTTCTGCCATGGCGCCGATCTGACGGGCGGACAAGGCCCGGAGCCCGGCGCGCCGCAGGGCACGAACCTAACGGCAAATGGGCCACTATCGGGCTGGTCCTTTTCGGAATTCAGGAGCACGATGCGCACGCGGCGTTGACCCGGCCGGCCACGCCATCAATCCGAAGTACATGCCGTGGCTGGCGTACCGGAACATGACCGACGCTGAACTCGAGGCGATATGGCTCTTATCTACGATCCTTTTCGGCCCAATCACACGCGAGAACTACATATGAGCACTGAGACGCTAGAGGCGGCTTGCCTGACGCCAAGCAGACGCGCAATGGAAACGCCTTCTTATGTGCGCTCAGATGTTTCGGTCAAGCCAGGCGTCGAACTGATCCAGCTCTCCCGCAATGAAAGTGCCATGTCGCTTCAGCCTCACTGGCTGGAAGCGGCTGCGCGCGCCGTGAGCACTGGGTCCGCTTATCCGGACTCGAATTGCACTCTCCTGCGGCAGGCGATTGCCGAGACGTTCTACCTCGAGGAGGAGAGGATTGTCTGCGGCGCCGGTCTGATGGAGTGCTTACATTCCATTGCGCTTGCATATCTTGATCCGGGCGATAAGGTCGTCATTCCAGAGCATGCGTTTTCCTTCTTTCGCCAAGCCACCCAACTGGCCGGAGCGCGGGTGAAGCTAGTCCCGGAGAGAGACTTGAGGGTCGACCCCAACAGCATTCTGCAAGCGGTGGACGAGTCGACCAAAATGGTGATTTTCGCTAATCCCGGCAACCCGACGGGCACTTATCTCAGCAGAAAATGTCTCGTGCAACTTCATTCGCAACTACCTCCGACAACGCTCCTGGTCATCGATGAAGCGTATGCGGAATTCGTAGCGGATGACAGGTACGAGTCGCTCTTCGATCTCACGGATTCCGGTAATGTCGTGATCCTTCGCACGTTCTCGAAAATGTACGGCCTGGCGGGTTTTCGCGTCGCCTGGGCTTATTGTCCGCCAGACTCCGTCGAGTACCTGCGCCGTATACAAGTCCCGGCGATCGTCAACTCGGTAGCTCAGGCGATTGCGTCCGTAGCGGTTCGGGACCAGGTGTGCGTTCGTTCTCATAAGCGGGAAATGATCGGGACACGGCGTCGTTTCATTGACGGGTTGATGCACCTCGGTCGCGTCTCGCCGGTCGAGAGTGAAACCAACTTTGTTTTGTTGCGCACGAACTCGGAAGAGGAAGCTCGGAATCTCGATGCGTTTCTCAGGTGGCACGGAATCGTTTTACGCCATCAGGCGGGGGTTGGTCTCGGCGATTGCCTTCGGGCAACGATCGGCACAGAAGAACAGATGCGGTTTGTGGCGTCCAAAATCATTGATTGGTGCAGCGAATCAGGCGGAGCCGGGGAGGCCGCTCTTGAGGTGCCGCACAGGCCGAAGGGAATCGTGGGCCTGCGGACGAAGAAACGCAACTAAGTAACATGCCACGGGTGAAAGCACAAAATTGACAGCGAGGGCCAGAGCTTTCACAGCTTCGGCCCCACAACCGATACACAAGAGGATCAGTGATCGTCGTCGTCGCAAGATTCTTCACGACCTTCGTGGCGCCGGCACGGTGTGGCCAGGAAAGCGTGCACTTCGCCGTTGATCAGACCTTGTCCAGCGATCTGTCCGGACGCATTGATTCCAGCGGCGGATTGCAGTACCCAGCGTGAATTTCGCCGGACCAAGTCGTTGAGATCAACCATCACGCCGTCTTTCCAGAGAAACGCGCGCGGGTTGGAGAATTCGCTGTCGAGCATGAACCCGACAATTTCTCTTTGATCATTGATGGTCTTACAGCAAGGAGCAATGGCAACTGGAAAGGCGTCGGGCGGGGTTAGTTCGATCATTGTGCGGGATTCCGGCGTCCACAGAAATGGGCGTGGTAAACCGTCGGCAGTTGCTGCGGTTCCGGCTACATCACCGCGGTTGTTAATAGCGGAAGCAGTCGCACTCGACCCACCGAAAGAACCCAAATCAACCGTGGTTCCGTTGCGCTCCCAGAGAACGGCGTGAGGAGATGAAGGGTAAGGCGGCGGTGTTGCGTTGCCGCAGAGGCCCGAGCCGCCCACGACTTGGCCGTGGTTATTGATTCCGAACGCGAAGGCCACGGTATCGTCGCCAAGGGGCGCCAATTGACGAATGTGGCCGTTTGGTCCCCAAAAAACAGGTTGGAACCGGAAACCGGCGGTTTTGGCGGTACCGCATTTCGGATCGTAGAAATCGGTGTCTCCGAAGCCCACCACTTGTCCGCGATCATTCATATCCAGCGCGTACGCATTGTTACCCCCGGGAAGCAGGTCGAGAGCGGTCAGGCGGCCGTGTTTCCAGGTCGCGGACAGGCACTGCAAGTTTGTTCCGAATCCACAGACATCCTCCCCTTGACGGCTCAGTTTTGAAGTTTCCGAGTCGATCACAGCTAGATTCGAGAGATTGCTTGCGGCAGCCGCACTGTTGGGGCCGCCGAGCGTGCCCAGATTGACAAGGTGGCCGCGCTCCCAGAGACTCGCAGTCTGTTGCGCATTGATGACCGACTGCGATGGATCGCCATTCTGGCTTGCCGTGGCGGCGCCGGCCGAAACCACACCCGCGTCATTCAAGTTGTATGAGAAACTGTACGGACCGCCCAGGGTACCAAGATCTTGAATTACATAACGAGGAAACTGGTTCCCTCTGTGTGTTCTTTCTCCCTGCTGAGCAACCAGTGGTACTGAAAAAGCGAGCGCCAGGACCAGACCCGTGGCGCACGGAGTTCGTTGAATATGCTGTATTGTCATAGAGCCCTCCTATGGCTTCAACCGGAATAGCGAAGAAAGCGGACGAGATCTGTCATGGTCTGCAGAAATTTCTTGCGGCCGGCGGATAGGGCAGGTGCGAGCATGATCCCGGAGTCAACGCACCAGATCACGGCGTTACTGCAGGCCTGGAATCAAGGTGACCAGGCGGCGCTGGAGCAATTGACGCCGTTGATCTATGGGGAACTTCATCGGACGGCACGGCAGTGCATGGCGCGGGAACGCGACTCCAATCCACTCCAGACAACAGCTCTGATCAACGAGCTTTATCTGAAGATGGTCGATCTGAAGCGCGTGAGCTGGCAGAATCGGGCGCATTTCTTTGCGCTCTGCGCCAGGCAGATGCGTCGCATCTTAACGGATCTGTACCGGGCCGGCGAGTCCCAAAAGCGAGGCGGACAACAGAAAGCCATGCCGATCGACGCCTCGACCATTTGTGCGCATGAGCCGCGGCGCGATTTGCTGGCCATCGACGAGGCGCTACAGCGGTTATCACAAATGGACGCGCGCAAGAGCCAAGTAGTGGAATTGCGATTTTTCGGTGGCCTGAGCGTCAAGGAAACCGCAGAGGTTTTGCGCGTCTCAACGGAAACCGTAATGCGGGACTGGAAATTCTCAAAGGCTTGGCTGTTGGGCGAATTAGAGGCTTGAGCGAGCGGCATGCTGCAGGAGCGCTGGAATCAAATCGATAAGGTATTTCATGCGGCATTGAAGCTGGGCGAGGATAATCGGACCGAGTTCCTCGAGCGAACGTGTTCGGGAGACACGGACCTGAGGCTTGAGGTGGAACGGCTGCTTGTTCACTACAACGAAGCCGACACTTTCCTCGAAGAACCCGCGATCCAGATGGCGGCGAGCGCGGGACGCGCGCTCGTAAGTGCTCCGGCAATCGAAGGCGAAATTGTTTCACATTACCGCGTGGGACCAAAACTTGGCAGTGGCGGTATGGGCGTGGTGCACGAGGGAGAGGATCTTAAGCTCGGCCGCGGAGTGGCGCTGAAGTTTCTCTACGAGAATGCGACCCAGGAGCGGCAAGCAATCAACAGACTGGAAGCCGAGGCGCGAGCCGCGTCAAGCCTGAATCATCCGAACATTTGCACGGTTTACTCGATCGAAGAACATCGCGGCCAGCCGGTTTTGGTGATGGAACTGCTGGAAGGCGAGAATCTGCATCAACGCATGAAGGCGGGAGCCGTCAGTCTGGAAGAGTTGATACGGCTCGGAATACAGGCTTGCGATGCATTGAACGCTGCCCACAAGAAAGGTATTGTGCATCGTGACATCAAGCCCGCCAATATGTTTCTTACTCGCGATGACAGGTTGAAGCTGCTGGATTTCGGGATCGCGAAATGGATCCGGGCAGAGAATTTGGACGAACGGCGGGGCGATGTCGCCGGCACGATCCTTTACATGTCACCGGAGCAGCTTCGAGGTGACGCGATCGACGGCCGAAGTGATCTGTATTCGCTGGGAGTAGTGCTTTACGAACTAGCGACAGGGGTCCGCCCATTCGAGCGGAGCAGCGCTTTACTCGCGATGGAAGCGGTACTTTATGAGCACGTTGCGCCGCCATCTAGCCTTGATCCGGCCCTACCTGTAAATCTCGATCGCGTCATCGGTCGGATGATCGAGAAAGACCCGAACCGGCGATATCACTCGGCAGGGGATGTCTCGAACGATCTTGCGCTGCTGAGTGAAGCGCCAACGCGACCTGGACGAAAGTGGGCCGTGGCGGGCATCGGGGCCGGTTTTGCGCTCGTATGCGGACTAGGCGCTCTGTTGCTAGGCAGTCATCGAGCTCCCGTTTTGACGAACAAAGACACGGTCGTGCTTGCCGAGTTCACGAACAGGACTGGAGATCCGATCTTCAACGAAACGCTGCGCCAAGGTCTGGCCGTGCAGCTTCAGCAGTCGCCTTTTCTGAGCCTCATCTCCGACGAGCGCATCCAGCACATGCTGCGCATGATGGCGAAGCCAACCAGTACACCGTTGACTCCTGAAATTGCGCGCGAGGTCTGTCAAAGAACGGAAAGTGCGGCTGTACTCGATGGCTCGATCACCAGGCTTGGTACACATTACGTGCTGTTGTTGCGAGGGGAGAACTGCCGCACAGGCGATCTGCTCTTTTCGGAGCAGATCGAAGCAAGAGCGAAGGAAGAGGTGTTGCGCGCCATTAGCCAGATGGCGCGGCGATTCCGCGAGCGGGCGGGGGAGTCGCTTATCACGATCGCAAAACATTCCACTCCACTTTCGCAGGCGACAACGTCCTCACTCGAGGCTTGGAAGTTATACAGCGAAGGCTGGAAAGTGGGCATGCTGCAGGGTCATGCCGTAGCGCTTCCTTTCCTGAAACGAGCGGTCGAGATTGATCCGAAGTTCGCGAGCGCTTATGCCTTCCTTGGACGCGATTACAGCGCCATCGGGGAGATGGAGCAGGCGCGCGAATACACGAGGCGGGCTTTTGAAGAGAGGGAGCGTTCCAACGATCAAGAACGGTTCTTTATCGATTATTCCTACGACCGCCTGGTTACCGGGAATCTCGAGAAAGTCATGGAGACCTGTGAGTTGTGGACACACATGTACCCGCGTGACATCCTTGCCCACGGGCTCTGCGGCGCTGCTGCCAAAGTACTGGGACGATTCGACAAAACTCTGGAGGAGGAAAAGAAGGCGGTAGAGGTAGATCCGGATCATCCGTACTCATACGTTCATCTCATTTCGCTCTCTCTTTATCAGGGCCATTTCGCCGAAGCGCGACGCTGGTTGCAACGGACATCGGAACGCAAACTTGGGATTCCCGATTTCCTCATGATGCGGTACCTTATGGCCTTCCTTGAGGGAAACGGACGCGAGATGGAGACCGCGGCAGCCGAATCGGAGCATTGGTCGGAAATCCAGGACTGGGTCTGGGGAGAACGGGCCCAGGTGTTCGCGTTCTCAGGGCGCCTAAGCCAGGCAAGAGCGATGTCGCGCCGTGCCGTGGAAGTTGCCTTGGCCGCTAACCGCAAGGAGAGCGCGGCACAGCATGAGGCAGCCGCGGCTGTGCGAGAAGCGCTGTTCGGGAACGTCAACACCGGCACGCGCCAGAGCGGCCAGTTCCCAACGGCTCTCGCACGGGCTGGAGGCCGAGTACGGAGCGGCATTAGCATTGGCTTTCGTCCGGGGATTTGGCGCAGGCGCAGAACTTATCAAAAGATCTCGAACAACGGTATCCCGAGGACACCCTGGTTCGATTCAACATTCTTCCGACACTACGAGCCACCATCGCCACCGGGCGCGGCGAAGCGAACAAGGCGATTGATCTTCTAGGAACTGCATCGCGGTATGAACTTGGCTTCTTGGGCTGTTGCTCAGTTGGTTTTGTAGGGTCGCTCTACCCGATTTACGCCAGAGGCGAGGCTTATCTGGCTTTGCATCGCGGGCCCGAAGCAGCAGCGGAATTCCAGAAGATTCTGGACTACCGGGGCCTCGCCGGTTCGAATCCGATCGGCGTACTGGCGCATTGGCGAAAAGGCAAAGCTCTAGCGATGGCGGGAAAGAACGGGGAAGCCAGAGCCGAGTACGAACAGTTCTTATCCTTCTGGCGTGACGCCGATAAAGAAGTGCCGATACTGAGGCGAGTCAATGCCGAGTTTGGACGTTTACACACGAAGTCGACTTAAAGGGAACGCGACTGACCCGCGCCCTTACTTCGGAGCCGGTCCCCGAACGACCTGAACGAATCGTGAGGGATCGATATGTTTGGCGAACGCGTTCTTTACGTCAGTGGCCGTCATGTTGAAATAACGTTCCGCAGCCTGGCGTGGTTCATCGAGCGGCAGACCGACTCGCGAACGGGCAATGAAGCCGCCCGCCACAGCGTCTTCGCTCGATTCCGCTAAAGGCATCTGGCGGAGAAGCAGCGCTTTAGCCTGTTGCAATTCCGCCGGCGTAACTTCGGTTGTTCGCATCGCAAGGAGTTCCTGCTCCACCATCCCGCGCGCCTTCGAGACGTTCTCGGGATCGCAGCCATAGGTGATGGAGTAGTCGGAGCGAGTACGGCTGGCGGAAAGCGAGTCATCGATGTTGTACACGAGCCCTGCGTTCTGCCGCAGATCGCGGTAAAGACGCGTCGCGTAGAAGCCGCCGCCCAAGACATGGTTCCCGATCTGGAGCGGATAATAATCCGGGCTAAAGCGATTCATCTCCAGTTGCAGAGAGAGCTCGACGGTGTCCTGCACCTGACTTGGATCGGGTACGTTGACCGCCGACGGTTTGTTTGCCGGAACGGCAGGAAGCACCACATTCGGTGTAGGGCCAGCTGCCTTCCAGCTCCCAAAGTGCTTTTCGATCGCCGAGCGCGCTTCCTCCTGGGTGATGTCGCCGATCACGACAATGGTGGTCAGATCGGGTCGGAATGTTTTGGCGTAATAGTTCTTTACGTCTTCGTACTTCAGAGAAGAAACGGTAGCCGGTGTTGTTTCTCGTTGCAGAGGATCATTCGCGGGAAGCAGCGCCCTTGTGACGGCCTTGTTCAATTTGTGAGCCGGGCTCTGCAACTCTCCCTCGCTCAACTCCGCCGTTTGCTGCTGGACGATCTTGAAGGCATCGGCGGGCAAAGCCGGATGCAAGTTCATTGTCTGCGAGCAATTCAACTCCTCGGGCGAACTCTGATTTCAGCACCTTCAAATTGAAATTGGATCCGGCCGAAGCAGAAGCGGCGATGTCGTCCAGGGCTTTCTGAAATGCGATACGGTCCAGCGTTTGGGTCCCGTACGAGAACAGACCCTCCAGAACGTCTGAAACGCCATCCTGGCCGGGAGGCGTTTGCAATTGCGCTTGTGTCCGGATCGAGCCGAGAAGAGTAACGGTGGGACTCGTTCGCTCCGTTTGCACAATCAGCCGGATTCCATTCGGAAGGGTCGTGTCGGTCGGATGCAGCCCGAGCTGCGGAATTTTTAGTGACTTTACGGCAGCTTCCGCCCACTCGGGAAGAGCAACCGGTTTCGTTGGAGTACTGGTGGCCTTCTCGCTTCCGCCAAACCCTTTCGCTGACGCGGCTTCCCCCGAGTTTGTCGGCTTCAGGATGGTGGAGATCGCCCCATCGAACTGCAGATAGGTCTTTGCGACGCGATTCACGTCTGCTACGGTGACCTTGCTGATAGCGGCTACGTTCTCGGCCGGAGATTGACGGCCTTCGCCCGCCACCGTCTGCGACCACAAGTTCGCAAGATTCGAGATGGAGTTGCGCGAGAATTCGGCGCTCGCGATCGCGCTCTTCTTAGAGCTTTCGACGAGATCGGCCGGAACACCCTTTGCAACGTAATCTGAAAGGATCTTCTTGACCTGTGAAGTTACCGCGGTTGGGTCGGCGCCGGCGGGAAGCGCAGCGTACACGAACGCTGCACTGGCTTTGCGGTAGGTCTCGAGCAGTGAGAAATCGGATCCGAGTGCTTTTCCTTGCGCGACAAGCTCATACAGTCCGGCGCGCTGGCTTGAGAGCACATCGGTCAGTATTCTCGCCGCCGCGTAATCCGGACTGTCCGTTCCCGGGAACCGGAAGGAGATGATCGACAGCAGATAAGGCAAGTTGCTATCGAGCGTGAATGACTCGGCCTTCACCGGCATCAGCTTGAGTTCAGGACGCGGCGGAAGCGTGCGCTTCGGGATGCTTCCGTAATACTCGCGGATCTTTGCCAATGTGGCGGCCGGGTCCACGTCGCCGGCGACGATCAATATTGCGTTGTTCGGAGCGTACCAGTCCGTGTAAAACTTCTTCAGCATCGCCGCGGTCGTCTTGTCGAAAGACTCGCGCGAGCCGAGAGCGTCGTTCGCGTAAGGCGTCCCGGCAAACAGATCCTGATTCAAGCGCGTGATGAACTTATAGAGCGGATTCGAGAGGTCCCGGGAGACCTCCTGATTGATTGCCCCGCGCTCTTTTGTCCACTCGGCTTCAGAATCCTGCGCATCGGTCATGCAGGCTGCGTCGACGCGCAGAGCCACATCCAGATCCTGCGCAGGCACCGTTACAAAGTACTGCGTGATGTGCTGTTGGGTATCTGCATTGGAATACCCACCCAGTTGCGCATAGATGGCCGCGATCTGATCGCCCGTCAACCCCTGACACCCGCGGAAAGACATGTGTTCCTGCGCGTGAGCCATGCCGGAGAAACCAGCGGGTGTCTCGTCCGCACCGACCAGGTAGTTATTCTCGACCGTTACGACGGGCGCGAGTGGATTGCGAACAACAATGACGCGCATCCCGTTGTCGAGGGTTGCCCGCGTGACGTTTGCATCCTCGCCGTCCTGGGGTAAAAGCAGGGTGGCTGCAACTCCACCCAGAAGTAGCCAATCGAAGAAATCGCGCAATCGAGAACCGCATGCTCAATCTTTCAGGGTACGGTACTCGACCTGAGCAGATAATAGCCTCGACCGCAACTCGTACGAGGCTTTACGAGTTGGCCGGGCAATTGCGGCCGTTTGCGTGAGCCAGCTGCAGGTATTGCGATGCCTCTTTGCTGAGCACGTGCTCGACCTGCGCATTCGGAAAGATAGCTGAGCGGAGCTTGGGGTCGATGCGCTGAACGACCTCTGCCGAGACCCGCGAGCATCTCCAAATCAGCCCGGCTGATGCCCTCGCGTACCAGAACGCCCGCTCCATCAATGATCCAAAAGTGGTCGCCTCTGGTTTGCGGAGACAAAGCGGATGAATACTGGACAGGGCAAGTCGTCGGGAGAAACATAGCCTGGCAAGGGTAGAGAAATCCGCCCGACAGGATCTTCTGCGTTTCGGGGTCCGTGGCCAAAGCGTGGATCCGGGAGAGTTCGGGCAGTTGCCACGGACCCTGACCGTTTCAATTCGTTGAGAAGAGAGAGATCGGGCGGCGGGGCAGAGCGAGGCTCAATCTCGAGCCTCCGTTCTACATCGGCGAGAAGAGCCTTCACCGAATCGCAAGTCTTCCCCACAAACGACAAGTCCGTGATTACTCAGGACGAAGACATTCGTGCCGGGATGGTGTGCGAATACCCGGTCGATCTCGAGTGCCAGCGGCAACCCGGACGGAACGTACGGCAGCCATTGCCAGCTAAGTCCCTCGAGCCGTCCAGCGAGGCGCTCTTTCCCATCAGCCCGAACAGCCCAAGCCAGCGTGTTAAGAGAATGAACATGCACGACCACCTGGAAAGGCAATGTCGCATGCATTGTCGTTTCGATGGAGCCGAGAGCCAGCTTCGAGGACGGCCTCGATTGCAGCGATGTTCTTGTCTCGGAGGCACTCCTGGATCTCAGACACGTCCAGGTCGACGAAGAAATCATCCTGGTCTGCATGGGCAAACCACTTACCGGAGGCTTTCATCCAGAGCGTGCCTTCTACCTTGACCGAAGTATTTCCTGTACTCGCCTGGACCAACAGAGGATTCCTCCCCAGACAGGCGGACAGTTCACGCAAACGAGCAACCTCGGCGCATTCTCTAGAAGTCAGATGATCCTTCATTCCTTCATATCCAAGAATCCCGCTAAGGCAGAACCCGTAAAGGTTCGGACGGGGGAGGCGGAGAACTTTGCTTTGACCTGGCCTGTCCTATGCGAACGGAGGCTCTGAAGATTGCTCCAACAGGAATGAAACCGCCAAGTTTGTGGGCCGCGACGGCAGCTAATCCCATCGAAGCGACACAACCGCAGGATTCGCAATCCGGCTTCCCTCCGAACTGACAGGGAGTGATCTTGGTCTTCAGGTCTGCGGAAAGAGTCTGCGTCGTTAGCGCAAACACGCAGTCTTTCGGACTATGGGGAGGCGATGCAAATTGTCGAATCAGTCCTTCCGGCATATCGAGTTTTGGAAAGACCTTCCGAAGATGCAGCATCTCGGAGATCGCCAGGTTCCGCTCGGCAGGCGTGAGAATCTCCGGCAGTTCATCGCCAATCTGGGGCGTGAAGATGCTGAACCAGACCTTTTCAATTTCGGGCCGGGGAGCCCAGAATTCAAGAAATTCGCTGGAGATATCCCGGCCGTTTCATCATTTGCGCGGTGATGGTGCAATGAATCGTCGCTTTTTGCCCGGCAATGTTCTTCAGGATGCGGTCGTAGGTCGCGGGCTTTCGACGGACATCATGCTCTGGCTGGAGCCCATCGATCGACACGACAACGTTGAAATGCTCGAGAGAGGCCCACGCCGGAGGAAGTTGCCGGAAGGCGCTGGTCACCACTTGAACGTGAATGCCCCGTTTGAGGAGCAGCGGCACCATTGCTTCCAGTTCGCGATAGCGAACCAGCGGATCGCCGCCGACAATCGACAGGTGTAATGGCTTAAGGCGATCGACAACCTCCAGCACTCCGTCGATCAATTCCTGACCTTTGCGATCGTTGAGTTCACGAAGAGTGACACCGCCGCCCAGATGAGCGTCTTCGTAGGCATAGCATCCGGGACAGCGAAGCGGGCACTCGCGCGTGATCTCGATGGAGAGTGAAGGCCGCTCACCTTTGAGGATCTTTCCCCAAGCTTGAAGAATTTCTGATGTTTTCAAATTATTCCTTGTTCTACGTCTGGTATTCGGCGCTTAGAGGATGCAACCCAAGAGTAGAAGGTTATCCGCTAAAAACCGCCGTACGCGATAAAGCCCACCCTGGTTCATTTCACAACAGGGGTAAAACCTAGAACAACAACAAATCCACTTGCGGGAACAACTTATGCGGTCGGGAGGAGAAGGATCGGCAGCCTGCCGCAAAGCCGGCGGCAAACTGGAGGGCTTTGCCGGGTCGAGGAGGTCGATAGCTCCGACATTGAAGACCAGGGCAGGCGTCGGTTGCCGGTATAGCGAACAACTCAGATACGGGATTGACGCTCACAACCTGGAGCGAGGCAGAGGAACTCGAACCCTTGGTCAGCAGTTCCGGGCAATCGGGCACGTTGTCCACTGAAGCGACGAGAAGGAACAGCCCAACTACAATGGAGACCACCTTCAGCCATGTGGATGCGCGCGTCAGAGGCTTTACCTCTCTCTATCCTAGCCTGTCGCGGATCGAATGACCTTATTCGTAACGCAAAGCTTCAATGGGATCGAGCCGGGAAGCTCGAAGCGCAGGTAGGAATCCGGAGATCAAGCCGACAATCTCGAGCATAACGGTCGAGGTGATGACCGCAAAAGCCGATATCGACAAATGAATGTCGCCCGCGCCGCTCGTGTCTTTGAATAACGGGCCGAGAAGCGGGAGAGATCCAACGAGTCGCGTGATGCCATAGCCAAGGGCAACGCCTGCATGCCTCCTAGAGTCACGATCGTCATTGCTTCAAGAAGAAACTGGAACAAGATGGAGCGACGCGTCGCCCCCAGCGACTTGATGATCCCAATTTCGCGAGTGCGCTGCGTAACAGCAACAAGCATGATATTGGCAAGTCCCACACCGCCAATCGCGAGGGTCATCGTACCGATCAGGCCGAGCAGAATGCGCAGCGCCGCCGACATGCCATCGATCTGTTTCATGAATTCGTTGAAGACCAGGATTTCGACTGCTCGATCGTCTTCCGGCGCGAAATGGTGAAGCCGCGCCAGGGTCTCGCGCACCTGCTTTAGGGCCTTGGTGCGAAACAGCGGATTGGCTGGTGTCCAGACTATATCTTCGGGATACTTAACGTCGCGCAGCAGAGACGCCGTCCCGTAAGGAATAAAAACGCATTCGTTGTCAGGCGTGTTGTAGTTCGAAATCTGGATTTTGGTCTTCAACACTCCTACCACTCGAAACTGCATGCCGTTGACAGTGATGGTTTCGTTTTCAGGAGGCATCTCGCCGAACAGTTTTTCCGCCGCTTTTGCGCCGAGCACAGCCACACGTGTTTTCTGCAGGTTGTCTTCGGCTGTGAGCCACTGTCCGGTAGCCACCGTCATGTTTCGGACCTTCTGGTAATCGACAGGGAGCACGGCCCGGATCGTCATGCTCTGGGACCGATAACCTCTGACCACCGTGGTGCGCCTCACGAGTACTTCGGGAGAGATAGCCGCAACATCCGGAACGGCGTCCCGTATTGCGTCCACGTCGCTTTCCTCCAGACGGATCTTCCGGCCGGATCGCTCGCCGCCTGCCTGGGAAGAAGTCTGGCCGCCGAACATAAGAATCAGGTCTTGTCCTACTGCCTTGAAGGATGTCGAAAGTGCTACACCGAAGCCTTCTCCATACGAATAAAGAATGACGAAGCATGTCACCCCCCACGCAAGACTGACAATCGTCAGCAGACTCCGCTGGCGATTGAACGCCAACGCTTCCAATGTCTCCCGCAAAATAGAACGAAAGTGCATGTCCAGCTACCGCTCGTAACGAAGAGCTTCCACGGGCGTAAGTGTCGCTGCTCTCCATGCGGGTACAAGAGACGCAACGATCGCGATCAGTGTTAAGGCAGAAAACGAAATGAGCGTGGTCGCAACTGTCACGGGAAGGCCGGGAAACATGTCCGGCATGGGCACGAGCTTCAGCAGGGACGAGAGTCCAAATGCGATGCCCCAACCGACTGAGCCGCTCACCAAGGCGAGCAGGCACCCCTCAGCAAAGAAATCGAGAAGAACCCGTTTGCGGGTGGCGCCCAGTGCTTTTCGCAGACCGATCTCTTGCGTACGCTCGTTCACCGTGACGAGCATGATGTTCATCACGCCCACACCGCCCAGACTGAGCGTGACAAGGGCCACGATAGCGAGAAAAACCGTCATGGATTCGAAGATGGCATCCACCTGCTGAGCGTTCTCAACCGTGTCCCAGATACCCACCGCGCCTTTATCCGCGGGATCGAACCGGTGGTTCCGGGCGAGAACGTTGATGACCTGCTTCCGGGCATCTTCAAATCCCTCGAGGGAACGGGGCTTGTAGATGATGTTGTCCAGGTTGCCGATGGTGTAGGATTCCTCCTTCGGCGGCATATCACGCACGGCGGTCTGGTACGGAATGAAGATCTTCTTTTCGTCGGGCGTGCTGTAGCTGGAGTTCTGATTTTTGTCCGCGAGTAGCCCGATCACTTCGAACGGAAGCGAGTTGATGGCGATATGAGATCCCACGACATTTTGCCGCTTGCCGAAGAGCTGCTCTTTCACCTTCGTGCCGAGCACCGCAACGCGCCGTCCTTCCCGGTTGTCTTTTTCCCCGATGAAGCGACCCACGCCCACCGGTACGGTACGCATCTTGTTGAAATCGGGTTCAACGCCGTCGATGTCGAAGGCGCCGCTGTTGTAACGGACTTGTTCCGCGATTTGAGCTGGACATCTCGCCTACGACGTACTCGACGAGGTAACACTCTTCGCGGATCGTTTCCACGTCGTGATGTGTCAGCCGAATACGCCGCCCGGCGCGTTGGCCGCCAGCCTGTGATTCGGTTTTACCTCCGAAGAGGATGACGATGTTCTCGCCGAGGCTCTTCATGTTGTTGCGCTGGCCTTCTTTGAAGCCGTCACCCATCGCAACGATGATGACGATGGAGGCAATGCCCCAGGCAATACCCGCCATGGTCAGCAGCGTTCGCAGCTTATTCCGGATAAGGCTGGCGAACACCTGACGGAAGAGTTCCTGGATATACGGGATCACGGCAGTAGAACTTTTTGACCTTCGGTAAGTCCGGCCAGGACCTGTGTTCGGGCGCCATTACTGATTCCGGTCTTGATGGGAATGCGGCGACGGCCTTTTTCATTGCCCGGATCAGGAACCTCTGCCTCAGTCGACTTGTCCTTCGCATAGAGCACCGCGCCTTCCGGAATGGCAAGCACGCCCTTCCGCTCCTCGAGCACGATCTCCGCGTTCGCTGTCATCAGGGCTCGCAGCTTTCTTGATTCGTTCGAAATCGATACGCGAACTTCAAAGGTCGTCACGTTGTCCTTCTCCGTACCCATGGGTGAGATCTTTGTGACTTTGCCCGCGAACTTCTGATCCTTGAAGGATTCGACCGTGATACGGGCAGGTTGTCCAAGGTAGACTTTGCCGATGTCGCTTTCATCGACTTTGCCCTTGACGTAAACCTCGCTCAGATCACCGAGCGTCATGATGAGCGTTGCACCCGAGCCCATCGTCAGAATGGAACTGACGGCGCCTCCGACTTCGCTGTCGCGGGACAGCACGACTCCGTCGATCGGGGAGATAATGGTGGCGTTGCGCAGATCCTCTTCCGATCGCGCCACCACGGCGGCTTGTTGGTCGTATTGTGCTTGCGCTTTCTTGATGGCCGCT
>CAVUVF010000005.1:0-160304 GCA_963744795.1 uncultured Acidobacteriaceae bacterium | reverse complement strand
GCGGTCACCCGCTTCGTTCACCAGCACGACCGTTGTGGCCGTTGGCGCGTCCGCACGCATGACGAAATCGGTGTCGACCCCTGATTGGCGTAACTCGTCGAGCACGAACTCCGCCTGTGAGTCGTTGCCAACCGCACCTACCAACCGGACGCAAGTGCCTAAAACAGCCATCGCACGCGCCGTGTTGGCAGCATTGCCGCCGACGTGGTACTCAATCGATTTCACCCAGCGCGTCCTTCCCCACGCCGAGGATTCAACGGGTAAACCAGCGTGTCGTAAACGATGCTGCCCGAACAGATGATGCAGGGCTGCTTCATAGGCCGAGTCGTTCTTTCAAAGCCTCCACGCTGGATCGCGGACTTGAGAGCACCGGAACCCGCTGCTCGATCGACGGCACTAAGCGCGCCATGCTGCCTTGGGCCAAAACCACCACATCGTTCTCGCCCATAGCCTTCTCGATCTCGGCCTTCAGCAGCCGGTCGTGTTCTTCAGCGTTTCCGGCGATCAAAGCGTCGAAGGCGGTGTTCACCAGGTACCGTTTGGTTGTAACGCTCTTCCCGGCTTCGTTCGGCTTTCCGTTGGATCAATCGCTCAGTCGGATCAAGCGTGGTTCCGACTGTCGCCACGATGCCGATGCGGGAGCCCTGCTCTACGGCCTGGATCGCCATGCGGTTGTCGATTTTCACGACCGGAATAGTGACCGTTTGAGCGAGCACGTCAGCCGCTTCGCCCACCGAAGAACAGCAGTTGAGAATAGCATCCGCGCCCGAGGCCTCAGCCAGCATTCCGTAGCCAACAATCCTGCGCGTCACCGGTGGCGTCAAGCCACCCGCCGCACGAACGTCATTGAGCAAGCCATCGTCGACCACGTTCACAAGGCGCACGTCCGGTAAGAGTTCAGGAAACAACTTCTTAAACACATCGACCAGAACCGGACCAGTATGAATTGCAAAAACGGTTTTCATGGATAGAAGATGATCAGGGTTTCAAAGACTCATTGCGCTAATCGCGCGGCGGTAGAAATCATCGCTGCCAAAGTTGCCTGATTTAAATACCACCGGCAGCGGCGACGCGGCAATTGTGACGCAAGAGGCACACCTGGCTCGATATTTGTGCCCACCCGGAGCGCTCGGAACCCGAGCACGCGCGCAATGGTGCTGGCCGTTTCACCGCCGGCGAGCACAATTCCTTTCGGGCGCGCAATGCCCACTGTTTCTGAACAACCCGGGCCAGCCCGGCAGCAATCCGCTCGCCCGCTTCAATCCCGGTCTTGCCTTTTTCCTTGAAGAAGCGATGAACTTCCTCACGGTTGCGGGTGATTTTGAGCAGACAAGTCGCGTCCGCTCGCAACAATTTACAAAGCTGGACCGGCACTTCAAAATCCTCGCGCGTGGCAAGTTCCAAGGCATCTAACGCGAAAACGGTCCCGCCGTTCTCCGCAAGCCATTCATTCTGGCGACGTGTCGCGTCAGAATAGCTCCCTGCGACCACAAGAAAACCTCTGCGGGCGCCGTCGGACCCGGTCCGAAGACGATCAGCCGCTTTTTCTTCCACGACAACGGCAACCGGATGCCAAGAGCCGAACTGCCCGTAACGAGCGGCAGTTCCCCGATACCCTCGGACAGGATCTCCAAATCGCGATCGGATGTGCAATCGAGAATCGCGATCTCGACACCTTCAGTGCCAGCTCTTTCAACCGGCTACGCACGCGCGCCGGTCCTTCTTGAACGTGCTGCAGTGCGAGAAGACCAACGCGTCGCTTTGTCTGGGATTGCAGATGCTTCACCAGGTTTGATTCGGTCATCGGGTTCAGCGGATGATGCCTCATTGATGAATCCGAAAGCAGCTCGCGTCCAACGAAATGATGCCCCATGTACGTTGTGCGGCCATTCACGGGTAAAGCCGGAAGTGCCACGGTGAACTCCGCTCCTGTCTCGTCCATCGCTGCATCGATCGACTGACCGATGTTGCCGGCCGGTGTGGAATCAAACGTACTGCAGTATTTAATCTCGAGGACGGCGGGGTTCGCGATTTGAGTAGAGCCACCGCCGCGCGCGTCCGCCTGTACGCCTCGCCGGGATCGATCGAGCGCGACGCTGTTCCAATCACAACCGCGTCAGCATCTCTTGTGGCGTGCGCAAACTCTTCCGGCGCGGGTTGCTCAAGCAACAGGATGGCGCGCATTCCTCGTTCGGCAAGCATGCCCGCCAAATCAGTCGCTCCGGTATCGTCATCGGCAACAGCTGCGAATGCGAGAGCCATTATCTATGCGAACCGTCTCCGCAATTCGGCTACCTGTTCCGAGGAAAGCGCCTGTCCACGATCACCAAGAATGAAGTAGAGTCTGGCAGTTTCTTCTATCTCTTCGGCCAGCGCCGCCGCTTCAGGTAAAGATGCGCCCACTGCAATGGAGCCGTGATTTCGAAGCAGGAGTGCCGGGGTCCGGCAATCCTCTTCTCCACTTCGCTGCCCAACCTCGGGATCACCCGGCGGCAAATACGGCACGACTGGCAAGTTAGGGATGCGCATTCCATAATAAGGCGTCAACACGGGCAAAGCATCTTCCACATTCAGGTCCGCAAGGCAGGATGCTGCCGTCGCGTATGTCGAGTGCAGGTGAACCACTGCATTCGCTTGCGGACGAGCACGGTAAACAGCCAGATGAAACGGTAGCTCCTTTGTGGGCTTCGCAGACCCGGCGACATTGCCTTTAAGATCACAGCGGGCAATCCGATCTCGGTCTAAGTTGCCGAGCGAGGATCCCGTCGGTGTAGCAAAGACAGTTTCGCCAACGCGAACGCTTACGTTTCCCGCCGTTCCGAAGCTGTAGCCCCGGTTAAACATCGAGCGGGAGACCTCTATCAATTCATTGATTGCTGCTTCTTCAGAAGAGTTACTCAACTTCGACACTCCAATCGGCCGTCCCAATCAACCTGTTCTACGCGCCCCACAATAAAGCCCCAGAAAAGCGCCCCGGCTAAGACGATAAACGCGGAGATAACAAACGCCAGTCGGGAGGATCCGCTCGCCTCAACGATGGCTCCGGCTAGCCACGGGGCGATGATGCCGGAGATATTTCCGATTCCATTCTGAAGGCTCGTCCAACGCCCCGCCATCGAAGGACCTGCAAGGGTCTGCGTGATGGCCCAGTGGTTTGAAGTGTAAGCGCCGAATGCGATGCACGCGCAAAACAGGAGAGTGATGGAGATGACTATATTCGCCGTAAATGCAACCGGCAAGATAACGGAGGAACCTGCCAGTCCCGTGACAACAACGGACTTTCGAACCTTGGTAATCGAAGCTCCGCGGGCAATCAAACGGTCGGAGATCCACCCGGCGAGAACAGTTGCGCTTGCCACAGCAGTCAGCGCAACAGAAACCACGCTTGCCATCCAACCAATCGTCATACCTCGCTCTTTCACCAGGTAAGACGGAATCCAGGTGAGGAGAAAAAACCAGAAGTAGTTTCCGCAGAAGTGCCCGAAGAAGGTTCCCCACGCGGAACGAACCCGAACCAGACTCATCACGGAATAACGTTTGTGTGAGATCTGGGGCTCAGAGCCTTTCGAGCGAGGCGCATAAGCAAGCCACGGAATAATCCATACCAGGCTGGCGGCGCCGAGCACGATGAAAAACATCCGCCACCCGATACGGAGAAGCAGTACACCGCCGAGAGCGGTTCCTAATGCCGGACCCATCTTCGAGGCCGCGTCCAGCAAGGCATTCGCGCGGCCGCGATGATCTTGCGGGATGAATGTCGCAAAAAGGCGCGAATAGCAGGGATACGCAAGCGACTCGCCAGCGCCAAGAATGAGCCGGCACACGAATATGCTTTCGAACCCTGACAGCAGGCCGGTCGCAATGGTTGCAATCGACCAGAGGAGGAAACCTGCGGTAAATACGTGGACAACCGGGAAACGATCGGCAAGCCAGCCGGCAATTCCAAACAGTTGGAGTAGCGCATACGTCCAGAAAAACGCAGAAAGCAGCGACCCTAATGCCGATGGAGATAGGGAAAGCTCCTTCTGGAGCAAGGGTGCCGCAATCGAAAGATTGCTGCGGTCAACATAATTGATGAAAATGGAGGCGATCAGGAGCAGAAGCAGGATCCACTCCCTGCGGGCCATCCTATGCACGCCCGCGCCGGAGCCAGGCATTATGCGTCAATGTTCCGGAACCATGTGCGCCATGGTGTCGCGTGCGCAAGCAGCTTGTTGATCGCACGCACGTTCTCGAGCCCTGAGCTCTTCAACCATTCGAGTAAGGCGTCAAGCTGGAAGTCCGTCGCAGACCGGGCATAGGCGCGAACGCCTCCTGCCAGTTTGCTCGCCCGCAAAGCACGCCGGAGAACCGCGTCTTTGCCTCCAGGGCCAGGCGCAGGGATTCCAGAAACTCGGGACTGCTCACGCCCGCGCTCAGGAAGATGTAGGGCCGTTTGGCGGCCGCATCGGCGACGCGAAACCATTCAAGCGCCTCTTCGATGCCATAGGCTCTCTGCCCACAATACGTTTCGCTCCCTTCCACATACGAAGCGACAACGGGGAACTCCACTTTCAGGACATCGACCTTGTAAATGTCCTTCGAGAATTCCGTGATCATGTCGACCACCCACTGCGGCTTTTGCTTCGCAAACTCGAGGCTTCGCGGGTCCAGACCATTGGGATCGTAAGACACGGGCTCTAAGAAAAACGGCAGATCGAGCGAATCGCACTCAGCCCCAATGCGCTCGATGAGCGCAAATTTCTCATCGTTTGCAGCCGGAGGATCGTCGGGTGAATAGTGCAGGAGAATTTTGATCCCCTCAGCGCCGAGATCGCGCAGGCGGCGCACCGATTGGTTCGGCATCAGCGCAAGCATGCGATGGGGTCGCGGGTTCTCATAGCCGTCCATCTCGTACGCGAGAAGGAGTCCGCAATGAGACGAGCGCTTTTTCGCTGCGTCAATGCCGTATTCGGGGTCGAGAAGAATGGCGCTCGATTCTTCGGAGAGAACTTTGTCACCGCCGACTTGAACTCGGCCAGGCGTTCGTCCGGTATATGCCCGATGTCGGTTTGCGCCGCTTCCGAGATCATACGCCGCAAACTCTTGCGCTGATCGATTGCGAGAGCTTCGATTACACCCGCGGACGTCGACAGCGAGTCGAGGCGTTCACGTTTAGCTTTTGAGAGAGTCAGTAATGACATGTGTCGCGGGAAGATAGCGCGCAAGCCGTCCCGCAGCATTGTTTTGGCAATTACCAGCAACGCTCCGATGCACGGCAGAGCGCTCGTACTCGCCTTTTGTAGTCATAGCATACAGATTCGGACGCTGTCCATGGAATCGGGTGAACCCGGAATGGGCATGTAATAAAGGAGACATGGAAGAAGCACTGGATCAATCCTCCACTCCCCCCTCTGCGCAGGCGAACATTAGCGCCGTGGTAAGGCTGGAGGAAGAAGCACGACGGCAGCGTAGCGTCTCGGATCGCCTTTCCGACGCGATCGCTAATTTTGTTGGGAGTATTCCTTTGTGGTGCTTCATCTCTGCTGGTTCGGGATCTGGGTACTTCTGAATACGACGAAACTCTTCAGCGCGTTCGGTTCGACCCTTATCCGTTCGCCCTGCTCTGCATGCTGGTCTCGCTGGAAGGAGTTTTGTTATCAACATTCGTGCTCATCAAGCAAAATCGCATGAGCTTGCGTGCGGATGAACGCAGCCATCTGGATCTCCAGATCAATTTACTTTCCGAGAAAGAGTTGACCAAGATCCTCCAGCTTCAAAAGCTTATCTGTAGCAAGCTGGACATCAAAGAGGCGGAAATGGATTTCGAGGTGGAAGAGCTCAGCAACGTGACCGCGGTCGACAACATCGCTCACGAATTGAGCCGGCGGCTTCCCAAGAACTTGTAATCTATCGCTCGCGTTCCGCTTCACCAATAATGCGCAGCCAGGATCTCTGGAGCTCCCGCCGTCATCCCGACGATGTTCGACCGGAGCACGATCTGCAGGTTCTTGCTTTCCCATCCTTTTGGTGCATTCGCGAGAGCCTTTTCGAGGAGCGCCGGAGAAGCGATCAGTTCACCTGCCGCCCGGCAGCCGTACTGCGTAATCCCTGACGCTTCGATCACCACTTGGCCCGTATCCGATCGCAAAAGGCGCGTGACGACCGCATAATCCACCAGTTCGCGCCCTTTCGTGTTGCGCTCTAATTTCCAACTTACTCCCGGGCGTTGACGATCCAGAATCTGCTCGCCCGTGTTCTCGTCGAAGTAAAAACGCAGATCCCGATTGAGCTGTAAGGTCCAACGATTCGAGAACGCTCCGATCAGAATCGAAGGGTACGTTCGCAGATCCGCGTACGACAGATCACTGCCGATTCGGAGCGTGGAAGCTTTCCGCGCGCTGCCAGGAAACTCGACAACATTTGCACCGACTGCGCGCCGCCAACTCCAACAAACTGGCCCTGAACAGAAACCAGATCGTCACCGGAGATCGCGTCCCCTGGCAGGAATTGCACCGCTCTCGGTTCCGGATCGGCGGGCGGCGGATGTTTTCGGAAGTATTCTTCGCGGAATTTCGAAGACAACGTAAACACCTGGGCATTTCCCAGGCAAAAGAGAACGGGCTGAGCATTCGCGATCACCGGCGACCAGAACCGATCTAGCGCCGAGGCCCGCTTAGAGCGGTACACCGTAATCGTCACCGCGCAGATGGCAGAGAGCGCGAACACTGCTGCGACAGCGGTCCATCTTGGCCCGCGAGCAACTCGTTCTTTTTCGAGCTTCTCGATCTTTTGATCGTTCAGGGCCGGGACGGCAGGGGCAACCGGGTGAGAGATGGGGAATGAAAACTCCGGGACATAGGAACCGATAGGCAGTTGGACACGGATCTCGCGGTCCCGGCCGGGAGCGCCATCGTAGTACTGGGCCAGGCGTTTGCGTACGTCGTTCGCCCGAACTCGCACGATGGAGTCGCCGCCGGTGTCGTAATCGGCATCGCGTCCGAACACCTCCGCCCCGATCACTCGCTCGCGCAGAAGATCGTACGACCCGGCGATGGAGTGCTTGACCAGATAGCTCAATAGCTGCTGGCATCGCGGGCTGGCGCTGAATGCGGAACTCTTCGTAATCCGAAGGAGTTGCTCCTCTACCTCCAGCTTCCGCGCTGGCGGAAGAAGGTCGGGCCGCTCTGCAGAAGTTGCACTCACAAACTCACCACATCTCGAGACTTTACTAGAGTATATGCCCCGTTACGAGCCCGTTACAAACCGTTATGAGCGTTTCGTTCGCCCCATGTTCGCGCTTACTGTGAAGTCACGAATGGCTAGAGTCTCACTCTCGTTGGCTTTCCTGTGGGCCCTCCCGCTGTTTGCGACCGATCGTACCTTCGACGTTGTGGTCTATGGCGGGACAGCCGGGGGTGCCATGGCCGCCGTGGCGGCAGCCCAGCACGGACTCAGCGTGGCGCTGCTTGAGCCCGGCAATCACCTTGGGGGAATGGTGTCAGGGGGGCTCAGCAACAGCGACGTCGATCGCCAGGAACCCTTAGTCGGAGGGTTGACCCTGAAGTTCTTCCAGGCGATCGGCCGGCATTACGGAAAGCCGGTTGCCTGGGCATTCGAACCCCACGTTGCAGAACAGACATTCACCGAGACCTTGGAACAGGCCCGCGTCCATACATTCTTCCGAGCCCGGCTCGCCAGGATAGCGAAATCCGGTTCTCGGATCGAATCGCTGTCGACAGAAAGCGGCGATACGTTCTCCGCAAAAATCTTCCTCGATGCCGGTTACGAAGGCGACCTGATGAAAGCTGCGGGGGTGTCTTACACGGTCGGACGAGAGGGCGTTGACAGATATAACGAGTCCTTAGCGGGCAGGCAGGACCTGTTGCCCGGGAGGCATCAGTTCGTCTACCCAGTGTCCGCAGCAGCTCCTCCCGGCGCCGCCAGCGGTCAACTGTTGCCATACGTGGTGCCGCAAGCGAAGGTGGCCCCGACCGGGAGCGGCGACGGTCATTTCCAGTCTTACTGTTTCCGGCTATGCCTGACGGAGGTTTCGGACAACAGCCTGCCGATCCAAAAGCCCGCCGGTTATCAGCCATCGCGTTTCGAACTGGTTCGCCGGTACATCGAGAGCGGAAACGGCGCCTTGGGCCTGCGTGATTTCCTCGGTATCGTCAAAATCCCAAACGGCAAAGCGGACATCAACAGTACCGGCCCGGTGTCGACGGATCTTCTGGGCGCAAGTTGGGAGTATCCGGAGGCCTCGTACCAACGCCGCCAGCAGATCTGGGACGAACACCTGACTTGGGCGCAGGGTTTGCTGTACTTCCTCCAGAATGATCCGAGCGTGCCGGAACAGCTTCGTTCTGAAGCGCGGCATTGGGGACTCCCCAAGGACGAATTCCCGGATACCGGGCATTGGCCGCATCAGCTCTACGTTCGCGAGGGACGCCGGATGTTAGGCGAATACGTTCTGACCCAGCACGACCTGGAGGAGAACCGCGAAAAGTATGACGCGATCGGAATGGCCGGCTACAACATCGACATCCGCGAAGTGCAATGGCTGACTCACAAGGTTTATCACTTCCCGAACGTGATCGACCAGGTCTTCACAGAAGGCTACCTGAGCATGCCGGTGGAGCCTTGGCAGATTCCATACCGCGCGATTCTTCCGCGCCAGGAGCAATGCTCCAACCTGCTCGTAACAGCAACGGTTTCGGCTTCTACGATTGCGTACGCTTCGTTCCGCATGGAAGCGAATTACATGATGGTTGGCGAGAGTGCCGGCGTGGCTGCCGCGTTGGCGATCAGAACCAATCGCCCGGTTCACCAGATCGATATAGCCGCCCTGCAGAAGGAGCTGCGCGATCGAAATCAGATTCTTTCCGTCACTAAGTCTCAGGATTCACGAAGAGGTCAACTATGAAACAACTCAAGTTCGTTGTGATTGCCTTGTTGGCAATGCTGCTCCTGCCGAATGATGCGGCCTGGTCGCAGAGTTTTCAGGCTTCGATCACAGGAACCGTCCGGGATCAGTCGGGCGGTGTCGTACCAGGGGCGCAACTCACCGCAACTGAGATTGCAACGGGCACCTCGTTAACCACAACCAGCAACGAGGCAGGTGTGTATCGCTTCAACGGCCTCAAGCCCGGCCGATACAGGCTTACTTCTTCCGTGGCGGGATTTAAAAAGTACGAGCAAAGCGAGCTGACGCTCCAGGTGAACCAGATCTCGAAGTGAATCCCGAGATGCAGCCCGGGCAAACAACCGAGCAGGTTACGGTAAGCGCTGCGCCACCGCCGCTCGATACGGCGAGTGCAACCGTGGGCCAGGTTGTTACGACACGCAGTATCGAAAATCTGCCGCTGAACGTTCGCGACCCGCTCGCGCTAGTCGGGCTCACGCCGGGAGTTACGTTCGGCGGAAACTTCGGAAATGGCGGCGGTACCGACGTCGGCCGTGGATTCTACAAGTCCGATTTCAACATCGGCGGCGGCCGATCCGGTTTTCAGGAAGTACTGATAGACGGTGCGCCTGACACCACGGGCGACCGCGGCCTGAGCGTTGTTCAACCGCCGGTCGATTCCGTGCAGGAGTTTAAAGTCCAGGCAAACAGCTATGACGCACAGTTCGGCCGGACCTCCGGAGGCGTCGTGAACCTTGTCACGAAGGCCGGCACGAACGATCTGCACGGGGTTGCGTATGGCTTCGAACGGCACAGCATCTTCGACGCGAATAATTTTTTCAACAATCGCTCCGGCGTCGCTCTGCCCTCATTCAAACGGCACCAGTTCGGAGGAAATCTTGGCGGTCCCGTCATAAAGAACAAGTGGTTCTTCTTTGGCGACTACGAAGGCCTGCGGCAAGGTTATCCGCAGACAAGAATCTCAACCGTTCCGACAGCTCTTGCAGCGCACCGGCAATTTCTCCCAGACGCTTGCGAGCAATGGGCAGCTGATTCAGATTTATGATCCGCTTTCAACCGTGACGTTGGCAAACGGAACACGGCAGAGATCGCCGTTTGCAGGCAACATTATCCCGTCGAATCGGATTGACCCGGTATCCGCCGCTACCGTCGCGCTTTATCCGCTCCCAAACACGCCCGGGTCAGCCATAACAAGCCAGAATAATTTTGTCTACTCGTCGCAGTCCATTACGAACAGCGACAAGTACGACGTCCGCTCAGATCTGAACATCTCCGAAAATACGCGTTTGTTCGGCCGCTTTTCGCGGCAACAGGATACGCGTCTACAACCCGGGGCCATGCCCGCTCCTATTGGCGGTGGTCGATCCGTCAATGATCATTTCACCCAGGCCATGATCGATCTGACGCACGTGTTTTCGCCGACACTGATCGGGGATGTGCAGTTTTCCTTCAGCCGCGCTTTGGGTGTGCAGTATGGTCTTTCACAGGGCTTTGACTTAAGTGCATTGAAGTTGCCGGCTTACTATACGGGCGTAGTAGCGAATCAGTTCCCGATCTTCAACATCGCGGACGTCACAGGCACCTCGAACGGAAACGGCGGGAACGGAACTGGCTCGGATGCGATTGTCTCCGCGCAACCGCGCAACATCTTCTCGACGCTCGGCAGCATCAGTTATCAGGTTGGCAAACACAGCTTAAAGTTCGGCGGCGACTGGCGCGTGATCGACTTCAACGAAGGCCAAAATGCGAATCCGTCGGGTACGTTCGGCTTTACGCGTGCCTATACGCAAGGCCCCAACGCGTTGACAGCGAGTCAGACATCCGGCTTCGGATTTGCTTCCTTCCTGCTCGGGGATCCTGCAAGCGGAACCGTCAACCGCATCAACAACATTTCGACCCAGGGACTCTACTACGGCGCTTACGTTCAGGATGATTGGAAAGTCACGGACCGGCTGACATTGAACATCGGACTGCGATGGGACATACAGATCGGCAATCGCGAAAAATACAACCGGCTTGCGTACTTCAATCCGGATGCAATTAACCCGCTTGGTGCACAATCTACAAACCCCGCTTATGCCAATCTGAAAGGCGTTCTTTCCTGGGTCGGGCAGGGGAATCCTCAAAATCAGCAATCGACGGACTGGCGCGATTTCGGACCTCGGTTTGGGTTTGCGTACAGTGCCGATAGCAAGACTGTTATTCGTGGCGGCTACGGCATATTCTTCGTGCCTCGCATCGTTTCCGGCACGAATGGGGGAGCGGTGGAAGCCGTGCGCACCACCACCATGCTGGCGTCCGTCGATGGCGTGATCCCCACGAATACGCTCAGCAATCCGTATCCCGGCGGTGTACTTCCTCCGCTCAACGATCGCAATCCGCTCGTGAATGTTGGCCAATCCCTGACAGCGCCGATCTACGGCTTCAAGAACGCGTATGTGCAGCTCTGGAGCCTCGGCTTCCAACGCGAACTCGGAGCAGGCATCGTTCTCGACATGCACTACTGGGGCAACAAGGGCCAAAAACTGCCGAACACCTGGAATATCGACCAGCTTCCAAACCAATACCTGGCACTGGGTTCACGGCTGACCTCGACAGTGGCGAATCCATTTCTCGCCTTGAACCTGGGGGGCGCCTTTGCCGGTCCGACGATTTCGCTGCAACAGTCATTGCTGCCCTTTCCCCAGTACACCGGCGTTCAGCAAGTCTACTCGCCCACAGGCAACTCGAATTACCACGCATTCACGGCGCAGGCCGAGAAGCGCCTTTCCACGAATTGACGTTCCTTGGTTCCTATACCTGGGCCAAAGCAATTGACGACGTGCGTACTCCGCTCGACATCTATAATCGCGGTCTTGAGCGTGGGCTCTCGGGCTTTGACGTACGCCACATGATCCGATTGAGCGGAGTTTGGTCAATCCCCTTCGGACATGATCGTCAATATGGCAAGAGCTGGAATCCGGTTGTGAATGCAATTCTCGGTGACTGGAACTTCGATCCGATCGTGAACCTTCAGAGTGGATTGCCGATCTCGGTCAGCCGTCCATCCGTCAATAACGGCCAGAGCGCCAGGCTCGACAACCCGACCATTAATGCCTGGTTCAACACCAACGTGTTCACGGTAGCTCCGGCCTTCTCGTTCGGTAACGTCGGACCCATTCTGCCCGATGTTCGGACCGACTTTCAGCGAAACATCGACGCTGTTCTTGTGAAGAACTTCGGATTCAACATCGTTGATCACGCCGTCACGGCTCAGTTCCGGTGGGAGGTTTACAACGTGTTCAATACGCCCGTCTTCGGATTCCCCGGGACTACAGTAGGATCGCAGACCTTCGGCATCGTCTCATCGACGATCAACAGCCCGCGCGATATGCAGTTTGCCCTGAAGTTCAGATTCTAGGCCTGCGTTATTGCGGATTGGTCGTCATGGTTGACCGCCGTCCGGTTGTAATGGACCAATACTCGATCCATCGCTCCCGGATGGCGTTTGCCCGCTCCGTCAATTCCTGGCTTGGCTTAGAGCCGTGGGCCACGACAGTCACGATTCCCGGTATTGAAGGCCTTCTGCGACTGATCCGACGCAGGTGTGCGCGGGCCCTCGGCTGCGATCACGTTATTGATCGTTACTTTCAATCGATCGCCTTTTAGATCGTATGCCCATTCGCATCTTTGCCGTTGTATTGACCAATGCTGCCGCAGCTTCGCCTAATTGATCAAAGCGAGCCAGGCCGAACCCCTGCTTCGACCGGCAGGCCCGGATTGCGGTGCACCGAAAGTAATCGTCCCGGCTGTGTTTACGAAAACCGAGTTCCAGCTTTTGCCGGAATATGGAAACGCAAAGTTATGCAGCGTTAAATTCGGGTTCCTTTTGTTCCGAGCCGAAGTCGCTGTCCCATTCGAGTGCAGTGTTTTTGACCGCATATCCGCCCTTCCCTGGAGTGAATCGCAACGTGCGGTGGCGAAGATTGAAGAGATTCTCACGGCCGAGAACGCCCTCATTCAACTCCAGATTGATGAGATTGATTGCCAGGCGGAAACCGATCATGCGATCAGGCCTTGGTCGCAAGGACCTCCAGGTAATCAGTCTGGACGAAAGTCGTTCCGTCTTTTGTTTCGTTTCCTTCGTTCCAAAGTTTCTCGAGGTCTTGTGCGTAGGCTGTTTGCGCGGTCTGATCGAGCTTCGAGAACGCAACACGAGTTGGTCCAAAGTATTCACGAAAGAACTGCACAGTTTCCTTGGGTGGAAAGGGGAACTTCATCGCAAACGGCCGTCGCTCGGTCGTGCAGCTGGACACGGTTGTCCCAAATCGTTGCCGGACTGTCGCTTCGTCACCCCACAACACGGGCGGAGGCACCCCGTCTGGCGGCGGAAGATAACGAGCCGATAAGGCGAACATCTTCCCGGCCAGGCTGTCGGGAGTCCAGTTGGCCATCGCAATACTTCCTCCCTTGCGACAAACACGAACCAGCTCGGCGGCGACACGATCCGGCCGTGGAGCAAACATCGCACCGAACATACTCATGACGAGATCGAATTCGCCATCCCCATACGGAAGCTGTTCAGCATCGCCTTCCTCGAAAGATGCCCGCACACCCTCCCCATCCGCTCTCTTCCTGGCTTGTTCAATTAAGTTTGGAGCGATATCGATGCCAGTGACATCAGCACCCTTCTTAGCTGCAGGAATGGCCAGGTTTCCCGTCCCGCAAGCTACATCCAGTACTCGCATCCCGGACGCGATCGGGAGCCGTTGAACAAACTCTTCTGCATGCGGAGCAGAGTATCGTGCAATCTGGCCGAAGTCGCCGGCCATCCATGTGCTCCGCATCATGGTTTTCAACATTTCAAATCCGCCGGGTGCAGGTTGCATCAGATACCTCGAGTAGTCAGCATTCTATTACGTTTGCGGACATCGCGTGTGACTCGAGGGAACAGGCTACTTGACGATGACGGTCAGAGAATACTCGGCATTGCCGCGCGTTCCGCCCACCTCGATCGCAAATTCGCCAGAACTTGTGAGCTTCCCTGTCCACTGCGTGGCATCATCCTCCTCGCCGGCACCCTTCAGAAAGCCTCCCGCGGGATCCGCGATGGAAAATACAGCGTTGCGCTCCGCCGACCTGATCCGTACAGTCATCAATTGTCCCGATCTCGCGACCATCAGATAACGGTCGCGCGTTCCCCTTACCACCGCGCCCTTATAAGTTGCTGATGTGTGTCCTTTGGCAAACCGGACACGCTTTGTCGCTCCAGTTTGCCCCAGCGAGCACTGCGCGAACGCCAGCAGCAGCGACAACCGTGAATACGTGAAGCAAGAGTCTTGTGAACCTGTACGGACATCAGGCGTTCTAGCTAGAGAGTACACTGCAGGACAGCCATGTGTATTTCGCAATCGGTCGGTGCAAATGGAACGAATAACAAGTCGGACGTCAGAACGGTTCAGTTTCTACTTAACTTCAACATCGACCGCCTTCTTCCACTCGCTCCCCTGAAGACCGATGGCTGTATCGGACCCTCTACTATTCAAGCGATTACACAATTCCAGAGAGTTGTGGCAGGCCAGACGAACCCCACAGGGAGAATCGACCCGAGTGATCAAATCCTGCGGCAACTTCGCAAAGCAGTACCCTCGGTCCTATCCGCCCCCGTCCTACAAGCGCTGATGCCCGACGCCACAGGCGCTGCGATTACGCGCTATTTCCATCCGCTCATAGAAGGCATGACGGCGAACGAGATTAACACGCCGCTAAGACAAGCACATTTCATCGCCCAAGTTGGTCACGAGAGTCTGGATTTTCTGTATTCCGAGGAGATTGCGAGTGGGACCGCGTACGAGGGCCGTAAGGATCTGGGCAACATAAACCCGGGAGATGGACCGAAGTTCAAAGGGCGCGGGCTCATTCAGATCACCGGCCGGGCCAACTACACTGCCTATGGCCAGCACAAGGGACGCGACTTCGTCACACCGACCAATTACGAATTGATTGCGACCGACACGGAACTCGCCGTTGACGTCGCCTGCTGGTTCTGGACGGAGCATGGATTGAATGCTTTGGCCGATGCGGATGATGTCCGAGCAGTAACGAAAGTCATTAACGGCGGCGATATCGGTTTGGCAGATCGTCAGACGAGGTTGAATCGCGCTAAGTGCTTTCTGCTCCCGCCGGCTTAGTCTCAGGCATTGCCAACAGAAGCGCGATAAGACCGACTAGAGCAACAACGCGCGAGTCCGTAGAAAACCGGCGGGAACCCCAGCCGCTTCGCAGCGGCGCCCGCGAGCAAGTTGCCCAGAAACGCTCCTACGCCCAACCCCGATTGCATCATCCCGCCAAGAGCATTGAACCGTCCAGTCCCTCTCGCCAGGTCGGCCACCATCAACACGGTAATCACGCCTGAGATCCCGGTTCCGATTCCATCCAACACCTCCACGGCCACGATGAAGTTCGGATTCGCCGAAAGAGCGAACAGTACGCTTCGCAAGCCAAGTGCGACAAAAGCGACAGTGAAGATCAACTTGCGGCCAACCCGATTCGCAGTCCAACCGGTAAGCCACGAGACCGGGATCATGACAAGCTGAGGCAAAACAATGCATGCGGTCAGGTAAATGGGCGCTGCCCTGCCCCGATCGTGCGAGATCTCCTCTCCCGCAAGCGGCAGCAGCGCAGAGTTGGTGAAGTGGAACAGCAAGACGACCAGCGCGAAAATCAGAACGGCAGGACTCGTCAAAAGCGTAGACGGTTTGGCCGCGCCGTCTGGCTGGGGCTCTGTCGCATCCGGAGCTTCGCGAGCGACCGCGTGATCGATATCGGGCTCGCGGATAGCGAGCGCTGAAATCGAACACGCAACACCCAGAGCGGCCGAGCAATAGAAGATCCACTCCTGACCGATTCGAAATCCTGCGTAGCCCGCCACCGAAGCCGTCAACATATTTCCAGCGTGGCTAAACGCACCATTGCGTCCCATCCGCCTGCTCAAAGCGTTACGCCCAACAAGCCCCAGCGATAAAGCCGAAACGGTCAGCGTGGCGATGGAGGTGGCAGCACCGATGACACATTGATTAAGCGTCTGAGAGAACAGGCCCGGCGCCCACACAACAAAGACTGATCCGACGCTGATCGCCAGAGCGACACCAGCCATGATCGGACGCTTGAAAGTCGTACGATCGATCAGCCAACCGGCCGAAGCCTGTGTGACGACAGAGGCGATCTTTTGTGCAGCGATGATGATCCCGATCTGCTCGGGATTCCATCCGCGAACACCGGTAAGATAACCGGCCATGAACGGGCCCACTCCCGTCTCGACATCAGACAGGAAGAAGACGACCCAGTCGAGTGCTCTCTGGCTTCTCCGCTGGTCCAAGCTACAGAGTGCCACGGACGCCCGTAAGGAAGGCTTCCCCCTGATATACTTGCTCCTAAAATCAATGCTCAGAGCGATCCTTCTGCTAACGCTCGACTGCTTCTGTGCTGCGAATCAACTTCTGATACGCGGCAAGCGCGCTTTACCCGCTCAGATTTCAGGCAGCGGTATGATAGCGGACAAAACAGCGATACGTAGAGCCGTATGCGTACTGTCTTTCTCATCTTCACTCGAATCGCCTTGCTTGCGATGGACATCTTGATGTTGTTCGGCGCGTACGTGATTGTCAGAATGCTGATGGTGCATACGCCGTTTGCGGTGCTCGCCATGGCGGTCAGCTTCGAACTATCACTGGGAGTGGTCTTCTACCGCATCGTTTCCAGAACGACATGCAATTGGATAGACCTTGTGACAGGTGGGAACCTGCTCTTCTGGATCTTCTTCCTTCCGCGATTCTCGCTGAACTAACACTCCTGGCTGAAGTAGCCCTGGCAGGACTCGAACCTGCTACCCCATGCTTAGAAGGCATGTGCTCTATCCAGATGAGCTACAGGGCCACAATCCAAAAGCCTCGCCCTTTCGGGTGGGGCTTCATTCATTATCGGGATCGCAATTAGCTCAAGTTTATCAATTTCGCTCAACGGCCGAACGCGTCAGGAGCTTCGGGAGAAGTCCCCATGCCACACTATGTTTCGGATGATGAACTTCGCGGAATCGACGCGCAGCGGTTCGTCAGCGAAATCAAGAAGAGGCACGATGAGAATTCTGTCAACCTGGGCAATCCTGTTTTCCGTAGCGACATGCTGAACGCCGCCGATGCGAAAGTCGACATCTACTCAACAAAAGACATGAAGGCCGTAGGCGAAAAGATCTCCAAAAAGGGAGGCCAATTCGTCAGCGAGGAACTGAACCGGTGGGGCAATCACTACACCATGCTGGCTCACCGGGAACAGACCGGGTCTTCCGAGGTGCACCAGCACGAAGCCGATATCTTTGTTGTCGAAGAGGGAGAGGCTTCCATCCTCACAGGGGGCACGCTGGTGAATAGCAAAACGGAAAAGGCCGGCGAGCTGCGAGGCTCATCGCTCAAGGGCGGCGAACGCCATCCGCTCTCGACGGGAGACATCATCCACATACCCGCGGGCGTGCCACATCAACTGCTGATCGAGAAAGGCAAGCCGTTTACGTACTTCGTCATCAAGGTCACTGGGCAGTAATGGTCATTGCGGCACTTTTAACGCTGCTCGCCTCGGCGGGCGTGGCGATGGGAGTGCTGCTCGGCCGATCACGGATTCTTTCAGCTCACCTGGGCGCCGCAGGCAGTGGACTTTTGTGCGGCATCGCCCTTTTTTGGTTGTTGCCTGAAACCGCTCGAATCTCCGGATGGGCGGCTGCGTTAGGGCTTACGGCTGGATTCGGAGCGGCGCTCGCATTGCTGGACCATTTCCTCATCGACGAGGGTTGGGCCAAACAGGAGAACATCGTTAAACCGCTGCTGATCGCCACGGCGGTTCACAGCTTCCTGGACGGGTGGAGCGTTCGCGCCACAGCCGTCAACGCGCTCACGGCAGTGGCGGTTCCCATTGGATTGGCCTTGCACAAGCTGCCGGAAGGGGTTGCGTTGGGATGGGTTGTCCGCCGCGCGCTCGGGTCCACGAAGAAGGCTTTGATAGCCGGCATCGTTGTGGAGCTACTTACCTTGGCCGGGGCGCTACTCGAACCGCGTGCAGATCAAACCGGCATCGAGAACTTCGGCTTGTGGTGGATCGTTGCGGTGCTCGCCGTCATTGGCGGAAGCTTCTTGTTCGTGGCAGTCCACACCGTTATACCGGAACGTCGCAAACTCGGAGTCATGGCCATATTCTTCGCTACCTTGACTCTTGTCGGTGGTGCGGCGGTGTTTAAGCAGTAAGCGAAGGTGGGTGCTGCTTATGGAAATCGGTCCGCTTCTGAAACTCTCGCGCAAACGAGATGATGCGGTTTTCTGAGAAGGGCGGTCCCACGATCTGCAAACCGATCGGCAGTCCATTCACGAATCCGCACGGGACGGTAATAGCGGGAAGTCCGCACAGATTGCTTGCTTGTACAAGCCCGAACCCGACGCCACGCTGATCCGGTCGCTTTGGTGTCGTCTCGTCAAACGGCCGGTCCGCACGGTCAGGCAAGCTGAAGTACGTTGGCGCGATCAGCAGGTCTAAATTCGAAAAGAGTTTCCGGAACGCGGTTTGGATCTGCGCACGAACACGCATCGCTTTCAGATAATCGAGCGCGGAATAATTCATCGACGCCTTCAGGCCCGCGATCTGGTCCTGATCCGCTAATTGTTCCACCTGGCCACTTCGGATGAAGACTTCGAAGATGGACGCCGCTTCGGAATCGATGATTGTTCCAATGACGGGTCCGTACGGAAAATCGGGAAGGCGCGATTCCACCATTTGTCCGCCCATCGACTTCAGCGTGGCCAAGGTATTTGCAAATGCCGGACGCAATGGCTCATCGGGCCATTCGGTGAAATCGATCTCAGCGAAACCGATCTTCAGGTCGGTTATCTTCTGGTACCAATCCGGTGTGTAATAGAAGCTTTTGCCGGCGGAGCCCGGATCGTCACTGTCCTTGCCGGCGATAACGTGAAGCACCAGCGCACAATCTTCCGCCGTGCGCGCCAACACTCCGATTTTGTCCAAAGTCCAGGACAGCGCCATGGCGCCATGACGGCTAACTAAGCCGTACGTAGGGCGCAATCCGGTAACCCCGCAGAAGCAAGCGGGCGCCAAGATCGAGCCTGAAGTTTCTGACCCAAGCGCAAAGGGCACCAGACCCGCCGCCACAGCGGCTCCCGATCCGCTCGACGAACCTCCGGCCCAATACTGCAGATTCCACGGATTCAGTCCTGGCCCCTGGAGCGAAGCTGAAGCAGAACTATATCCGCCGCCGCCGGCGAGTTCGATCATGGACAGTTTTCCAATCAGAATCGCGTCGGCGCCATCCAGACGATCCACGACGGCGGCGTCCTTCTCGAACTTTTGGTTTGCGTAAGGTTTGGCGCCCCATGTTGTCGGATAACCTGCGACCGCGATGAGGTCTTTCACGGCATAGGGAATGCCTTGCAGCGGGCCTCGGAAACGCTCACGTTTAAATTCGTAGTCAACGTCCCCCCAGTCGTCCTTGGCTCGCTTCATCGTCGAACAGGCAAGAGCATTCAGGGTAGGGCCGATCGTCTCCAGGCGTTTACCAAAGAACTTGGCCAGTTCGCTCGAGGTGATCTTATGCTGACGAAGCGCTTCGGACAGCTCCGGTATTGTTGCGAAAGGCAGAGTGCTTTCGTCGAGTTTTGACTGCGGCTTTCCCATGGGTTAGGGCTTGAAAACGAAAGCGGGTTCCGTATCCATCGGAACTTCGAGCTGAGCCAATCGCGCGCTCACCTTCCGAACATCCTCAGTCGCTTTCTTCAGTTTTTCCTCTGGATTGGCCGCGCCCGGAGACGGAGCAGGCGCGCCTAGCGGCGGGGTCTTCTGGGTGACAGGCGGCGTGGCAACTTGCGCAGCGAGCGGGATGGCGCCCAGCAGTGCAGCCAGCCCACGCCTGGTGATACCTGGTGCCGGACCAGAGAGGAAGCGCATGCCGACATTATAGAAGCCAGCCTGTAACCCCAAGGCGGTGGCTACGCCGTATTAACATCTTCATTTGACTCCGGTCCTTGTACGACGGGGAGATCAGGAGGATGATCAGGATGCTTCAACCGGGCAAGTCCAGCCGTCGTTACTTGCGTTTCATCGCCGGCGTCGCGCCTTTAATTCTTGCGTTCTGTACCAGCGCACAGACGCCACCCAAGCCAAGCGCGCCGAAGCCGAACGAATCGAGCGATCCCATGTTACGCGGGTTTGAGTTTCGCTCCGATTGGCCCGGCAGTGATGATGGGCCGGCTCGATGATATTCAGGGTTCCGAAAAGGATCCGATGACCATGTACATCGGGTTCGCGACCGGTGGCCTCTGGAAGTCAACCGATGGTGGGAATCACTGGCACTCCCAGTTCGACAACATGGAGAACGAGTCGATCGGCGCGATCGGCATTGCTCCGTCTGATCCGAATGTCGTTTACGTCGGAACCGGCGAGGCCAACAATCGGCAGAGCTCGTCGATCGGCAATGGCGTCTGGGGCACAACGGACGGCGGCAAGACCTGGAATCACCTCGGACTCGAGAAAACGCAATCCATCAATCGGGTGGTCGTCGATCCGACCAATCCCAAAATCGTGTTCGTCGCCTCACCAGGGCACCTGTTTGGACCAAATGAGGAGCGCGGACTATTCCGGTCGACTGGACGGCGGGAAGACGTGGAAGAACTTGAAATACGTCGATCCCGACACCGGATTCAATGATGTTGCGATCGATCCCTCAAACTCGAAAATCGTTTATGCGTCATCATTTCAGCGCCGGCGGACCTGGTATGGATATAACGGTGGCGGCACTGCAAGCGCCCTCTGGAAGTCCACGGACGGCGGAAACACGTGGACGAAGCTAGAAGGTCCCGGTTGGCCTAAGCCGAAGGACGGACTCTACGGACGCATTGCCATTGCAATTTTCCGGGCGAATCCCTCGATCATCTACGCGCAGGTAGAAGCCGGCGCGAGCGCGGGCACGGGCGGCGGCACAACGGCCGAAGGAGGACCAGCGCCTCCGGGCTTCCGTCCGAACGCACAGGAGTCCTCCGGACCTGCCGGTCAACCGGGCGCAGGCACGCCGGAAGCCGCGGCCGCAGCAGGCAATCGCGGACGCAATACGCCACCGCCGAATCCGAATGGCAGCGGCGTTTTCCGCTCAGAAGATGGCGGCAAGACCTGGACATTCCAAAGTAATCAGAATCAGCGTCCCACGTATTTCAGCCAGATCCGCGTTGACCCGGTAAACGACAAGAAGCTGCTCGTGGGCGGCACACCGGGCCAGATGTCGCTCGATGGCGGAAAGACGTGGAAGGGGCTGACGGGCTCTCACACGGATTACCACGCATTCTGGATCAACCCCAAAGATCCGCGCGTGGTTGCTGTCGGCCATGATGGCGGGCTCGATATCAGCAACGACGGCGGGTTCACCTGGGATTATCACAACGACATCGCGGTCGGGCAGTTCTATCAGGTCTCAGCCGATATGCGGCGCCCGTACTTCGTTTGCGGCGGTCTGCAGGACAACAACGCGTGGTGCGGCCCCAGTGCGCTCCGCTCCACAACCGGCGGCGTGAACACCGACTGGTACACGGTTGCCGGAGGTGATGGCTTCTACACGCGCCAGGACCCGACGGACTGGGCCATCGTCTATGCCGAATCGCAAGACGGAAACATGAACCGGCACGATCTGCGCGCCGCCACGCAGAAGAGCATCAAACCGACCGTGGCGCAACCCCCGGCAGCGACACCGCCCGCCTCGACCGTCGCGAACCAAAATCCCACCCCGGCAAACCCGACCGCAACAAATCCCACTGCAGGCTCTGCACCCGCAGAAGCAGCGCGTGCAGCTCGCGCCGGTGCGTCCTGAAGCAAATGAGGAAGGTGGTGGCGGTGGACCATTCGGGAGAAATGCTCCTCCGAACGTGGTGAATGCACCCCCAAAGCTCGATCCGTTTCGTTTTTACTGGAACGCTCCGTTCGAAATTTCGCCTCACAATCCGGCGGTCATTTACATGGCCGCGCAATATTTCTTTAAGTCCAACAACCGCGGCGACACCTGGACGATGAATACGACCGATCTCACCAAGCACGTGAACCGGTGGAACGCCGAGATGCCGATCATGAATCTTGCCGGCGATAAGCCGATGGTGGCAAAGCACGACGGCTACTCTTCGAGTTCGCTCGCCACGCAGATCCGCGAGTCTCCGTCAAAGCCGGGCGTAATCTGGATCGGTACGGACGATGGCAACCTGCAGCTCAGCCAGGATGGCGGAGAAACCTTCACGAACGTCTACGGGAACATAACGGACGCACCGAAGGGATACGTCCAGATTTCGCGAATCGAACCTTCTCACTTCGATCCGGGGACGGCCTATGTTGCTCTCGATGCTCATCGCCTGGATGACTGGTGTCCGTATCTCTTCAAGACGACGGATTACGGCAAGACGTGGACGAACGTGACGAGCGATCTTCCGAAAAACGGCAACGTCAACGCGGTGCGCGAAGATCTGGAGAATCCGGACCTCCTGTTCGTTGGTACCGAGTTTGGCCTTTACGTAAGTCTGGACGGCGGTAAGGCGTGGAAGAAGTTCATGTCAAATCTGCCGAGCGTTCGCGTGGACGACATCTTGATTCATCCGCGCGATCGCGATCTGATCATTGGAACGCACGGGCGCTCGATCTGGATTGCCGATGACATCAGCCCGCTGGAACGTCTGAAGCAGACGGAGAAAGGCGACTTAACCCTGTTCGAGCCTCGCTCGGCGGTGCTCTGGAAGAACGACGTTCAATCGCAGCGGCATGTGGCAAATCGTGAGTTTGTCGGTAAGAACCCGCAAGGCGGAACGGCTATTCACATCCTGGCTAAATCGGACGTGGGCGCCGGAAAGATTGAGTTCCTGCAGAACAACAAAGTCGTCAGCACCATGGACGTATCGATCAAAGCCGGCATGAACAGCTTTCAATGGAACATGCGCGGACCGGCGCCGCCAGCCAATCAACAAGGAGCGAACCGCGGTGGTGGCGGCCAAGGCCGGGGCGGAACACCTCCCGAACTTGTACCGGACGATCCGAATGCGCCCTGGACGCCCCCGGGCACTGCCCCTCCTCCGCGTTCGACGGAAGTACCTTTCGTAGCGGCGCGCGCGGGTGCGGGCGGCGGATTCGGATTTAACGCTCCTCCGCTCGGGCCGCTGATGGAACCGGGTACGTACATGATCAAGCTGACAGCCGGAGGCCAAACGCTCATGTCTTCCGTCCAGGTTTTGGAAGACACCTGGATGCGAGCGCAGTGAGCTCTAGCCCTTGATCTCGGGCGCGATTGGCGTCGGAGATGATGCGAGACGGCCATTCGTTCTCGGCGGGAGAACTCTGACCGTTTCGCGTCCGGCAAGCCGTGAGGCGACGAGCAGCACAATCCCGCCGATGATATAGACGCCGGCGGTAAAGCCAAGCGCAGTACCGAGTCCGACTTTCTGCGATAGATAACCGATCGCGACTGGTGCGAGACCACCGCCGCAAAGCCAGCCGATCATGTTCATCACGCCCGCTGCCGTTCCGCGCGCCTCAGCCGGAACGACATCGAACATGGACGCGAAGATGTTAGCGTCGTACAGACCCTTACATAAACCCCACGCAATCAGGGCGAACGCCAGCACGGCCGGTTCGCGTGTCTGTGAACACAAGACAATAAACGGAGCACCGCAGAAGAGCGCAGCAGACTGGATCGCGGCTCGCCCGCCCAGCCGTTTTTTCTGCAGGATATCGGCGAGCCAGCCGCCCAGGGGAGAACCGCACATGCTGGCGACCTGGACGAACAAAGTGGCCGAGAGTCCCGCAACCGCGACACTCAATCCGAATCGATCGTAGAGAAACTTCGGCATCCAGGACAGAAGAACCATGGCGACGAAATTCGCGCAGCAAAAGCCGAGTAGCAGGAGGAGCGCGGCCGGCGACTTACTGATGTAAGAGAGCACCTGAACCAGACCCGGCCGCGCCTGCACCTCGAGGCCAACGGTATGGGAACGCGCCGGCTCGCGAAGAAAACGCAGCAGGACAAACCCGAGAAGCAAGCCCATGCCGCCGAAGGTGACGAACGACCAGCGCCAGCCGTACTGTTGGCCGATCAGCCCGGCAAAGAAGCCGCCAGCGATCGTTCCGACGTAAACGCTCGTCTGGTGAATGCCCATGGCGCGAGAACGTGTTTCGGGGCCGTGGTAATCGCTGAGCAGCGACATGGAGGCCGGATAGTAGAGGCTCTCGCCCACGCCTTCCGCCGCCATAAAGCCGAAGAGTTGGCCGAATCCCCGGGACAGCGAAGTACAGGCCGCGATGGTGCTCCAGGCATACAGCCCGCCCAACACGGCGCGTTTGCGCGAAATCCGATCAACCAGGTTGCCGGCAAACGGAGCCAATAAGCCATAGGTCCAGGCAAAAGAAGAGGCAAGCAGGCCCAATTGAACGGGCGAAAGATGCATCTCGCGTTCGAGCAGGGGAAACAGCGTGAACAGCGCGGCGCGATCGGCGTAGTTGAAGAACGAGACGGTCCACAGCATGGCGACGACGCGCCACTTGTATTCGCCCAGGGGTCGAACGGAGATTGCCATGGCTTAGTACATCGGACGAGGTCCGACGGTGGGCCTCCATTTATTCAGGGCGCTCAGATAGCGCTCCGCGCCCGCAGCCATCAGATTGATTTCGGTCTGAGCTTGGAAGAAGGTGAAACCCTCGTCGACGAACTGCTGATAATACTGCGCATCGACAAGCGGCCGGCCGACCGCTTTGCCGGCCTTGTGTGCGGCCTTCACGACCTTCTTGATTGCGGCATGCAGTTCCGGAGGATCCTGGCGGCCGCGAAAGCCCGAGGAGAAGGACAAGTCGCTCGTTCCGATAAATAGAACGTCGATGCCCGGCGTATCGGCGATGGCATCCAGGTTGGCCATTGCCGTCGTGTCTTCGATATTCGTCACGACAGCGATGTTCTTGTCGGCGAAATCGTAGTAGCCGCCCGGAGCCGGCCAGCGAAACGTTGCGAGCCCGGCGCCCGAACCGCGGCCGCCCTGAGGAGGATAACGACAAGCTGATGCCGCAAGCTTTGCCTGTTCCGCAGTGCTGACGAACGGGAAGATGACGCCGAGTGCGCCCATGTCCATCACCCGCTTCGCCGTCCAGAGTTCAACTACCGGTACGCGGATGAATGGCATAGCACGCGAGCCGCGAGTCGCCAGGATCATGTTCCGCGCGGTCTCGAGAGTGATGGGCGAATGCTCCATTTCGATCCACAGGAAATCGAAGCCCATATCGGCGGCTTGCGCGGCAATCTCAACGCTCGGCGTGGAGAGCGTCATTCCAACCACCGGCTTCTTCTCGCGCAGAGAAGCCAGAACCGGATTTTCCCAGGGCACCACGGCCGGTTGCTCTTCTTTCATGCGTTCACTTTCCTGAGGAGCCACACTTCGCATATCTGGCATCCACGACCATTGCCGCCGAGGCCCTGCTCGCGTGTCCAGCTCAGAGTCAGCTCGCCACCTTTCGTCGCCTCCTGAGGAATATCAAACTCGAGCGGCTGTTGCGGCGAAGGCCGCTGCAGAAGAGGATGAACTTCGTGCTTCTCATTGGCCACGAGCCGGATTTTGACCTGCTTCGCTTCCGGCGAATACACCACTCGAATGCGGTACTGTGATTCGGGATCAAGATCTTTGTACTGCATTCGCAACGGCGCATCGAACAGCGATTCACCCCAGCGTTTCCAGGCAATAGGAACGCTGCTGCCCAGGCGATCGGGATAGCTGAAGCCCGTCAGGACAGAAGCGCGGAACTCGGGATCCTCCTTGTATCCAGGCCCTGAGAAGCACGTGCGGCCGATTGCTTGGATTGCCGGGTTCATCGTAGAAGCCACCCGGACCTGGATCTTTGCGCGCGAGCAACTGGCGAATCGCGGCGACTTGCTCATTTGCGGAGGCGAGCTTGCGGATGCCGGCGAGTTGCGCTCGGAGCCAGGATACATCGGAGATCGGAGACTCCAAGGTCTCGAGATTTGCTGCCCGATTCACGGCTTCGCCCTGATAGCGATCGACTGCGAGCTGCATACGGATGCTTTGAAACAGCGCTTCGCCCAGTTCCCGTACACGCGTCCGGAGGGCAAGGCCGGCCGGTTCAAAGAGCACGCGGCTTAAAACGCGTTCGGCTTCGTCGAGCAGGATCGTCGGATCAAGGCCATTCGCCGGCGCCGCACTCAGCCGCTGGCTGATGTCGAGCGGCTCAGGTGCCCAGCCGATCTCGGAAGCGCGGCCCAGAATGTCGTATGCCTTTTGAACGGCACCGTTCTCATCTAACAGCCTGCTGCGGAGAGAAGCGTCGTAGTATGCGCGATAAAGGCCCTGTTGGAAGCGCCAGTTCTGAAGCACTGCAGGAGACGCTTTCGTTTCCATGTCGCGGAAGCGGGCCAGCGTCACCGGTAACAGAATCGTTCGTTGCCAGCGGGCCGCGCCAGTTACTTTCGAGATCGAGGAGCCCTTGCGCGAAACCTTCCGCGAAGGGCTGTCCGAAGAAGTAGCGGCTGAAATCACGCAGGACATCCGCAACGTGTGCATCGGGATTCCATCCGAGAGCGCTCCAGACAAACTTGTTGACATCGTCGTTGCATCCTTCCGAATAGGTGATGAACCCGTTGGTATCGGGCGAGTACCGGCGGAGGATGTTGGCCTGGTCTACCGGCCTTGGATTGATGACTTCACGCCCTTCGGTATGAGCGAAGGCAATGTCCCACTCGGGTACCGGGTATTGGCATTGCACGCTGTGCGTAATGTCGGGATAAAAGCGGATCGGGTAATTCTTCGGTACGCGCTGACGCAGTTGCGGAAGACTGAGGCGGGATTGAGGCCCGAAAACCAAGCCGTCGAGCCACGTTGCCGTATGGCGGTCTTCGATGATGTGGAAGAAGTCGTTCATCCAGGCTTCGCCGGAAACCCTGGGGCGACATCCACATCTGCGCTTTGGGATGATAACGGCGCAGGCTGGCTTTCTGCTTCTCGAGGAAGGCCAGCATCGCGCGAGGTTCGGTGTGTCCTGGATCGCCCCCGGGCACGAAGAGCGCGTCGATTCGCGGCAGGATCTGGTAGAAGTGCTCCCATTCCTTGAGCGCGGATTCTACCGTCTTCGGATCCGCGTAATCCGGATCCATCGCCGGATACCAGATCCAGACATCGAGACCGTATTCGTCGCAGATTCGCGACATCTCGACCATCATGCGCTCGGGCGAAAGCGGAAAATGCGGGCTGTCGGGCTCGTCGTCAGAGCGCGGCGGAATCAACTCGACCGCATTCGTGCCGAACATCGCAAGGTCGCGAATGTATTGGTCCCAGATCGGAACGTCCCAGGCATCGTAGGCGTTCGTCTTCGGGCGATACCCGAGCTGATGCCCTCGCAGTGGATATTTCGGCGACGTCGCGCCAGTCACATGCTCGACAGCCACGCTTGCGGTCTCGCCGTCCGAAGACGGACTCGCAACACTTTGCCGACGCCGAACAGCAAGCCGCGTTCATCTGCGCCGATGATGCTGAGCCAGCGGCCGCTTCGCGTCTTGCCCGGAACTAATGGCGTAGCCCTCAGCCGGAGAGCGAAGAGGCGGCCGAGATCGCAGATGCGCGCGGCTGCCCAGGGTCCGTGCTGACTGGCGGGTGCCGCGTAAATAGCAAATTCGCCGGGTCGCGACGCTTTGACGGTTTGCACCGGCGGCCGCACTTGCGATCGCTTTTCGATCTCCTCACTTAACACGGCGAGCGCTTTCTTCTCTCGCGCCGTGGCATTGTCAGCGCCCACGATGACGCACTTTGCTAGGTCGAACTCACCTGCGGTCGCGCCGGAGCTCAAGAAAAGGAGAGGCGGCCCAAGCTGCGCCGGCTCCCTGCAAAAAGGTTCGTCTATTCATCGGAGTACGGGGATGATCTTACTGTTTTTCCGGAGCAAGCAGGCGGGGTCCCAGATCGTGGCGCCGATGAAGCGCTCCGCATCTTTTCGATCGTTGTAATAGTAGACCGTAACGACTTTGCCGTCTGGCCTCACGACGCTTCGTGTGTAGCCGAGATCCCAGGTTCCGCCATCTTGGCGCAAGGTGATCGGTTCGCTCCAGGTTTTGCCTTCGTCGCTGCTGATGACGGTGCGAATCCCAAATGGCTCGGAACGAAAACCGTAAGTAATTGCCAGCCGCCCATCTTTTAGCCGCAAGCAGATAAGGCGGATTCCCGCTGTGCACACCTGTGTTCGCAACGGGGCGGCCCAAGGATCGCCAGTTCATGCCATCATCATCGGAACGGTAGAGTTCAATCCATCCGGTGTGGCGTATGGCGGTAAGAATTGAGTTGCGGGAAAGCCGAACGGAAGATGGCATGATCGCGAAATCTTTCTCGTCGGGTTCGGGACCGATGAAGCCCAGCATCTTCCAGGTCTTGCCACCATCTTGCGTGCGGACGCAGATCACCCGGCCTTCACGGCCGTTGGATTTGGCGGCGGTGAGCATTGCAGTCATGTCGTGCGTTCCGTTGACGAGATAGTCGGTGCGGGCGGCAATGCCCTTTGACCGAAGTCCGGCAATCGATAAGGTCCATGCCAGCTTTTTGCCCGGTCGTATGAGTAGTAAAACCGGGAGGGCCCGACGTTCACGTCCTCCAGGCGCAGCGTAAAGGCGAAGTTCGGGTTCGTGAAATCGATCCCGCCCGGGCAGTCAGTGGCTTCCTTACCGCCAGGTTCGGTGTGGACTTTCGCCACCGTTGCATTAGGCGGAGGCTTCAGACTCTCCGGATGCTCAATGCTCCAGGTTTCTCCTCCATCTGTACTGCGTGCCAGAAGATGCTGCGCCGGACGATCCCAATCGATGGAATGTCGAGTTTCGCTGAAATGGAAATAACCTGATTCGAAGCCGACAACGATTTCGTTACCCCACGACCAGATGCCGTGGTTCGCCGGCCAACCTGCATAACGCCCGGATTCACGATACACAACCAGATTTTTGACGCCCTCAGCGCCGTTGAGCAGAAACGCGGAGCCGACGAACAGTGACGCGGCGAGCAGACATCGAGAGTAGCGACATTGTGCTCCTCAGAAATGGAAGCGAAGCGCGAATTGAATCTGCCTGGCGTTTGTAATCACCGAAGTGATTGTTCCCTGCGCCGCCGATCCGATGCTGTTGTTTGGTAATCCGAAATTGGCCCGGTTCAGACACGTTGAAGAACTCCGAGCGGAATTGGACACCAGCTTTCTCGGTAAACAGAAAATCCTTGCCTGCTCCCAGATCCCAGGTTGCCTAATCCAGGACCGATCAGAATATTCCGTCCCGCATTGCCGAACGTGTACTGGGCAGGTGCTTTAAAGCAAGAAACGTTGTAGAACGCGTTCAAAGTCTGTTGATCGCTGGGCAAGTTGCCGTCACAAACGCGATCCGGTCTGGTAAAGGTTCCCGTATTTGCCGTTGCCGTAGAGAGGAGACCGAAAAAGGTGCACCTGATTGGATCGTCGCGATGCTGGTTAGCTGCCATCCGCCGACGAGCGCATTTTCGATGCCTCCCGCATTGCCGAGGAATTTGCGTCCGTGGCCGAAAGGCATCTCGATGACAGTGCTCAACGTGAAGCGGTGCTTGTAATTGAAGTTCGACAGGACCATAGTCGGCCGAAAATTGCGCGGATTCTGAATGTTGTTGCGAGATTCTCCCGACGATGAATTCCCACCAGCGCCCTCATCCAGGCTCTTGCTATACGTGTAAGCCGCCAGAAGAGAAACGCCTTGGCTGAGCCGCTTCTGAGCTGAAGTTTGAAGCCCGTTATAGCTCGACGGACCGCGCGGCTCCCAGGACTGAGATCGTGGCGTAATTGGGATAAGGCCGACGCGCCGGCACAGAGCCCGGTCCAGGAACTGCAACGTTCTCGTCGAGGGCGATATTCAAGTGTGTACCACGCGTACCTACATAGGCTGTGCTAAAGACCCAAGACGAACCTACCTGCCGCTCAATAGTAAAATTCCACTGCTGGACATTCGGCGTGAGATTGTCCGTCGGCATATAGACAACTGTCGGCAGGTTGCTCGAGGACAAAGTATTGGGAATGCCGGTGCCGGAGGTGCTCAAACACGGTGCAGTAGTGCTACAGCTGACTGCGTATTGAGCTGCAAACGGGTTGTTGATGAACAGCCTGGCTGAACCGCCGGTTCCCACTTCGTTGAAGTAGAACAAGCCGTAAGCGGCGCGAACGACAGTCCGATCGTTAACGCGATACGCCAGACCGACCCGAGGACTGATGTTGTGTTTCTGGGTGTTCAGAATGCTTGCGGAATAGCCGTTCTGGCCGGCCAGCACAAGTGTGCCAGCTCCCAGGAGAAAATCGGACTGCCGATTGTAACTCTCTGTGAGGGGTGTGAAGACGTCATAGCGAAGACCCAGGTTCACCGTCAATTTCGAGGTGGCACGCCAGGTGTCCTGCGCAAAGGCGCCGTACTCTGTGTATCGTTCATACGGAATACCGCTCGGTGCCGCCGACTTCGAGGAACTCCCCGGGAGCCCGAGCAGAAAGTCCGCAAATCCGTTGCCGCCGGCCGAATTCGCTGGATTGTTGGTGTAACTCCCTGAGAAGCTGAGCGATCCGGAAGGCGCACCCAATTGGAAGAAGCCAAACCGATTGTGGACAACGCTACCGCCAAATCGAAACGAGTGAGCACCCTTTGTGTAACTGATCGGTGTCGCTGATTTGATAAGTATTCTGCGGAATCACCTCGGGCAAATTGCTGGCGCTGTAACCCTGATAGCCGGAAATACTGAGCGACGCCATGGAACTTGAATTAGGATCGGTGTTCGCACCTTGCAATCCGAGCCGCTGCGCGATGTTGTTGCCGAAATCGAGTGGCGTCACGCGGAGAGCAAAACGCGTATATCCGAGTGCAAGCTGGTTAACAACAGAAGGCGAGAACTGATGGATCTCCTGGATCGTTGCCTGATCACTCGGCGCGTGATTGAGCCTAGTGAGCCGGCGGTCGCCGTTCCCTGGGCAAACGCAAGGGGATTGATGGCGCCGTTGATCAGTACCGGCGTACTGGGAAACGTGATATCGGCATCCCCATGCGTGTATCGCACGAACATGCTGTCCCGATCAGAAAAGTTCTGGTCGACTCGGATGTCGTATTGATCCTGGACCTGGACCGCGAGGTTGTTCAGCCGCAAGTTGTTGCGGTTGCCGGCAGATTGGGCTGCGGAAGAATCGCCAGCAAAGTTACGTGCGATCGGATCGATTCGGTTGGCCGGAATGATATTACCGGCAAACAGTTGCCGCGCATTTGTGGTCGGGTTATAAGTGCTCGGATCATACAGCGTAGCGACGCCGGTGAAATCGCCGCCCCGCATGGCGGAGGTAGGCTCGGTTATCAAAGAAGTGCTGGCTGTATGAACCCGGACACCCTGATAATCACCGAAGAAGAACGTCTTGTTTTTCTTGATCGGGCCGCCGAGCGCACCTCCAAACTGGTTCTGCTGGAACTGTGGCTTCTTCGCATCGAAGAACTGGCGTGCATCAAACGCATTGTTTCGTAGAAACTCAAACGCCGACCCGTGAAACTCGTTAGCGCCAGAACGCGTGATCACGTTTACAACTGCGCCTCCGCTGGCAAACTCCGCGCTGTAATTGCCGACCTGAACCTTGAATTCGCCGATGCTCTCCAAATTGGGAAACACCTTCACGGTTCCGACGGACTGGTCACGATCGTCCAGACCGTCGATCATGAACGTGTTGAAGCTTCCGCGTGAACCGGACGCGACAATTTCAGCCCCGGCTCGCTGCGTTTCGTTCCCGTTTCCCTGCGTTCGAATTCCTCCGACCGGCCCGGGATTGGTTCCCGGAACCAGGAGCGCGAGTTGTGAGAAATTCCGGCCATTGAGAGGAAACTGCTGAGTAGAGTGCTCGGTGAGAACATTGCCCACCTCGGTCGATTCTGTATTCAGGAGCGGCGCACCGCCTTCGACGGTGACCTGCTGCTGCATGTTCCCGACCTGCAGAGTGAAATCCTCCTGAATGACCTGTTGAATTTGCAAGGTCACGTCTTTTCTCACCGCAGTCGAAAACCCGGAAGCGCTGACTTCGATCGAGTAAGTACCCGGCTTTAGCAATGGCACAGTAAAGTAACCGTCCGCCGGCGGTCTGCTTCGATGTGACAATGCCAGTCTCCTGCTCCGTTACCTTCACGCCCGCACTGGGAACTGCAGCCCCTGACGGCATCCGTGACATGGCCGGAGAAAGTTCCCGTGGCATTCACCTGGCCGAATGACAAGCGCCGCCGGATAGAGGAGGGTAACCGCGGCTAACAAGGCCGCCCGAAAAGTCTGCATGGTACTTCCTTTCAAATAAGATCCGGCAACAAGCGGTTCAGCCGGGAACGCAATTCGTTCCTCTCCTCTTCGCTGAAAGGCGCGAACGGCTCGGCTGGCGTTTCGCCACAAACACCTAACTCGGCAAGGGATGCCTTGAGCCCTCGGAAGTAGCTCGTCTGCGGAGCCCCCACAGTGTAGAGGGCCTTCGCGATACGAACCACCTGTTCCTGCATCTCGTTTGCTTGTGACTTGTATTTTCAGCGATCGTTTTGTACAGCTTTACAAAAAACTCCGGAAACATGTTCGCCCCGCCGCAAACACTCCCGTCGGCACCGGCTTCCATTGCAGGCATCAGGATTTCTTCCGTCCCAACCAGAACGGCAAAATCCGGCCTTTGACGCTTGATCTCACAAACATTCGCCAGGTACTCGAGGCTTCCGTCACTGTTCTTGAGTCCCACGATGTTCGGGACCTCCGCCAGACGCTCAACCGTCTCGACGGCTAATTCGTGATGCGCATTCTGGGGAATGTTGTAAAGGAAAACGGGCAAGTGCGGCGTGCTCGGCGAACGTGGTCATGTACCGGATCAAGTCGGATTGAGTCACGGAAAAATAAAACGGCGGACATATCGCGACCGCGTCCGCCCCTGCACGTGCGGCAAAGTCCGCCAATCTGCAAAGAGTTTCGGAGGCAAGTATCGGAGACGTTGACCACCACGGGAATGCGCCTTCCTGACGGCGTCGCAACTCTCCTGAACAATCTCTTGACGAAGCTCTGAAGTGAAGCTCGAGAATTCACCGGTACTGCCCATGACAAAGACACCATGTACGCCGCCTCCGATCACTCGTTCAATCAGCCGCTCGTATGAGGCCGGATCGAAGTCTCCCGCCGAAGTGAGTGGCGTGATGAGCGGAGGGACGATCCCGCGCAACCTGACTTTACGTTCGCCGTGCTCTGGTGAGTTCATGTCGGAAAGAGAAGCGGTGAAGTGCCTGGATGCAATATATACAATTGTCGACAGGTTGTCTACTTGATTTCTTCCCGCCTTGGCCTATACTTAAGAACTAGTGAAGGGCACCGCTCCGGCAAAGCACATTCGCGCAGATCGGTCCGTGCGAGAGAGAGCCTATTTACTCATACAGCAGAAGATCGCCCGCGGAGAACTTCCTCCTGGCAGCGCCGTTTCGGAAATCCCGCTAGCGCAAGAGCTTGGTAGTAGCCGTACTCCCATCCGCGAAGCGCTTGGACAGCTCGTTGCAGAAGGGCTTGCTCGAACAAACTCCCAATCGCGGTGCGGTTGTGGTCCAGCTAGGGCGTCAGGACATCATTGATCTTTACGAGCTTCGGGAAGCGCTGGAGGTTTATGCAGTTGGCAAAGTAGCCGCTCGAACCAATACTCCGCAGGAATTGCAGCGGCTGCAGGCATTCGCGGACCAGATTGTTGCGCTGAGAGATGAGTTAGCGCGAGAGCGGACGGGACAAACTGGACGCAAAGCAAATGAACCGGTTTATCACCTGTGATCTTGGTTTCCATACACTCTTGCTTCGAATCGCATCGAACGCCCGCATGCTGAAGGTGGTAAATGAAACCAGGCTCCTGATCAGAATCTTCGCCATCCATCGCGAAGGCCATGACAGCGCTGCACTCGCTAAAATCCATGGTCAGCATCGCGAGATTCTCGAAGCGGTCAGCGCGAAAAGCTCGACTCGAGCGATGGCGTTGATGTCCAATCACATTCGCGAAAGCCAGGGGGAACGGCTTACCGAGTATGACGAGTGGGAGCATGAGGCGTCGCTGCGCGAAAGTCTGCCCGCGTTCTTCAGCTTTCATAGCTCGCCTGAAACAACGTAGCTTTATTTCGTCGGCGATTGGCCGGCGAGAGCCGCTGCCATCACCGCGCGCGGCGCCGGCTCCCCGGTCCAGATCTCAAACTGCCGAGCAGCTTGCTCGAGCAGCATCTCTGACCCATGAATCACCGTTGCGCCTTGGGCCGCTGCACGCTTCAAGAGTACGGTGTCATGAGGGTTATACACCATATCGAGCACCAGATGAGCCGGCACCCGATCTGCAAAAAGGCAATCATTGCTCTTCGGAGACATGCCTACCGGAGTTGCATGGACCAGGACATCGAACTGCTCCTTAGCGGAATCCTCCAAAGAAATTGCCTTCCCGCGAACCACGCGCGCCAACCCTCGCGCTCCCGCCATATTTCGCCCAGTGATGGTAACGGAGGAGCCGGCGTCACACAGAGCCATGGCTGCTGCCCGAGCCGCGCCTCCGTACCCGGCGATCAAGACAGACGCACGATTCAAGTTCAGATGATGGCTTAAAGGTCGAAGAACCCCATCGACATCGGTGTTCGTGCCACGCCATTTCTGGCCCTTTCTCCACACCGTATTCACCGCACCGATACGCTTCGCGATCGGTTCGACAACATCCAGATAGCGCAGGATTCGCTGCTTATGGGGAATGGTCACGCTAAACCCTGCCACGGGAAGAGTAGCGGCCATCTTCATCCAGTCCCCAAGCTGAGCCGACGGAAACAGGAACGGAAGATAAACAGCATCGATGCGGCGGGATTGAAATGCCCGATTATGTATGAGCGGCGACTTCGAATGAGCCACCGGATCGGCAATGACGCCGTAGATCTTGGTTTGGCGTTTTAGCTTTTCACAGCGATAAAGACCGCGCATTAGTTTCGACGAGGTCTGACCCGGAGCCGTGCCTTCTGCTTCATCCGGAGCGGCGTACGTGTAGAGACAACCCGCTGCGGTGGCGAGCACGCGCGTCGGCACTCCCATCTCCGACATGGCAAACGCCACGAGTGGAGTGGAACCGAGCCCTCGCGCGCAAACTCCATCATGCGCAAGTTGTCGCTCGGCTTTACTGCCGTAGAGATGACTTTATACACGTCCGCCGGAACCCGCGCAATGCGTTTGCGGATAGGTTCCAGGGCTGGCGTGTTCTTGAAATTGTGGTAAGAAACGACAATCGGTGTGCACTGCCGCAATGTCGAAACGGCAGGTACGGCTTTCTCGGCAGATTCGATCTCGATATCGACGGCCGTAGCGCCCGCTCTACCCGCGTCGCGCAGCAATTGAATCTGCCCGTCGATCGAGCCGGCGTAGCCTCCATGATTGAGCTTGTGACGGCAGGTCGCGAGCAGGTACGACTCAGGGTAGCGGCGCTGAAAATCCTCGATGAACCCAAGACCTGCACTGGGATTGCTAAGATAATCCAGTCGCACTTCCAGGAACGTGTTGCCGTCCTTGTATTCACGCTCCGCGGCTCGCATCAACTGCGCGGGACTTGGAAAGCCTAACGCTACACAGAGGCGGGGCAACGACCGGGGAAGCGAAGGCATGACAGCGCGATTCGAACAGGATAGCAGCATGTTACGCTCGTCAGGTTGTCAACGCAGACTGATCCGTGGATTGAGTACTGCCGGCGTTTGAACAAGCACTACCGGCAGGGCAACCTTCGCATCCTGGCCGGGGCTGGTTTATCGATCGATTCGGGCTTTCCCACCTGGGGCGAACTCAACCGCGCATTGCTTCGGAAGTACATCGAAGAAGACCTCGGGCGCGATCCAAAGGCCCAGCCGATCATCCGCCAGCATCTGGACGAACTGGTACAGGAATTGTATGCCTCGATCGGGCGGGAGGCTGCCGCCGACTTCGTCTGGAATTCCAGTAGTCGCGAGAACTTCTTCGAAGATCTGCGCCGTGTTCTTTACAACGGTCGCGAGCTCGCCGATCTGCCCCTGACACAAGTTCACCTGCAACTGACGGCAATGGATCGTGCCGCCACCTTCACGATGAACTTCGATCCGCTTCTTGAACTGGCAAGGTACCGAGCCGCCGGCGGGCAATCGAAGGATCCGGACCTTACGCCTTACCGTTCGGCAAATCCTCCTTTGAAGGGAACCGCAGCCGACACCGGTAAGGTCTATCACGTCCACGGGTGGATCGATCCCGACGGCATTTGCGGCGGTTCGTTCGTCCTGACGGAATCGCAATATTTCGAACTGTTCAGCCGACAGGCACAGCGGCCCAACCAGATGCTTGACTACATTTTGACATCGGGTGGTGCTGTTCTGATTCTCGGGATGAGTCTCGCCGACGTAAACTCTGCGGCGGCAGCTCTATATGCGTGCCAACAGCCGCATCTCCGACTCCACTGAAATCTATGCCGTCCTGCGAGGCGACGGACGACAGATACTCGACGCTTACCAGACACTTCACTGGGCGAATCGCGGGGTGAGGCTGATTTACGTCGAGGACTACGACGGAATCTCAGCGAAACTGCGAGAAATCAAGTTTGGGCTGCCTTCTGACCCGACTGGCCCGTCGCCCTGGATGAACGAAACACTCCGCTGGGTCAACGAACACCTGCCGAAAGAATTGGTGTTTTCCGACGATTGGCAGGCAACTGCGCGAACCACTTTGCAGGAGTTTGTTTCGCAAATCAGGGAAAGTTTCGCCATCAGTCCTCAGGAAGTGATTCATGTTGCGCTCATGGGCCAGGTCACAGCGCAACAAATCGCGACCTTAGTCGACACGCGTCATGGGTTCACAGGCAAAGAAGCCGAGGAATACGCTCGCCAGTTCCGTTTGCGCATTGGCCATCGCAAAGCGCAGGGTGTCTCCGGCGTCGCTTTCTCCCAGGGAAGGCCATACGAGGTTCTGGATGATCCGGAGTTCGCGGATCAGAACTTTACTCCGGCCATGAAGCAGTTCTATGACCGGAAGTTGCGCAACTGGCGCTCGTTGATAGCTACGCCGATCCTTGAAACTCCCGACCAGTTACCCGTGTTAGTGGCGGCGATCAGCTCCAATTTAGGAGAACCTTTCTGGAGCAAGAAAGGCGAAGATAAGGAGAAACGCTGGCGCCAACTGAGTCAGGCACTCGAACTGGTGGTACGCGACTTACTAAGTTCTTCTTCAAAAGCGTCTTAACCGGCCTACAATGAAACTGGAGATTTCATTGGGCAAACTAACGTGGGAACAGGCCCGCGCTCTCGTGGCGAAAGCTTACCAACCGGCAGCGGACTTACACCCATCGATACGCCCCTTGAAGGCCTCTCCTTTATCCACAGAAGACTCAGCTTTCGCCCGCGATTTCCTCCAGAAACTCCGCCGCCGATTGAAAGCACGGGCTGACGGTAACGAGTGATTCACAGCCGGGGCTACGATGGCTGAGTGACGAGCAAAAGGCTCCCGGTCCTCCCATTTCTCCTCGCTGGCTTATTTCCCTGTCTTCTCTGGTGTCAAAAGAACGAAGCTTCGGACACTCAAACAGTGATCCAGATCCTGCAGGCCGCCCAACGAGACGCAAAAACGCACGGCGGTCAGTACGCTCCTGTTCTATCGCCTATTGAGCGTCTGGTCGCTGGACCGACGCCTCCTCTTGACAGCCGAGCGATTCAAAAGGCCGGTTTCCCCGTGGTGGTCTGGACAGTGAACGACCCAGCCGTTATGGCTGAGTTGCTCGCCAAACGCGTGGATGGAATCATCTCCGATCGACCTGATTTGCTTCGCAAGGCTGTACTCAAGGCCCGCAGTCTACCCGAAAATCGAGGTGAGGATGCTTACTTTGCCCGGTTCGATGCAGAAGGGCATCGCGGAGGCCGAGATCTCCGCCCTGAAAATACGTTACCGGCCTTTGAGTCCGGCCTCGATCAACTGATCAGGACGATCGAGACGGATACGGGCGTCACTGCGGATCGAGTGTCGCTCATCAGTCATGAACCGTTTATCAATCCACAAACCTGCAGGAGAGCCGACGGCGAAGAGTACACGGCTGCCAATCAAATTTTGATCAAGGATATCCGGATGGCGGAGGCACAGAACCGCTTCATCTGCGATAAGGTATTTCGCGGACCGCAACAGCAAAACGATCTTTCGCTTTCTCCCGTTGCCGTAGCCTTTGCCAAACAGAACGGTTTAAAGAGTCCGTACGCGCCGACGAATGCCGGTCAACTTTTCGATTTTGTCGGATTCTACGTGTCGTATTACCAATCCGGACCCGGCAAGAAGCATTCGGAGGCGCAGGCACGCTGGAAAAACGCGGAGAAAGTTCGCTTCAATCTGGAAACAAAGATAGACCCGAGACCTCAGTATGCCGGCCGTACATTCGGGCCCGAGGTCTTCACCGACACGCTTGCAAAGACCATTGAAGGGAAGCGAATGGAGTCACGCTCCGATATACAAAGCTTCGATTTCCGGACGCTTTTTCTCGCTGCAAAAACGCACCCGAAGATTCGGACGGTCTTCCTTATCGAATCAATCCCGGCTGCGCCTGGTAGCACTGCTGCTGCCCGCTGACGGGAATAGCCGTTTATCGTTCAGGGCCTGTGATGCCTTGCGCGCCTGCTCCGAGTTGGGATTCGTTTGAATCAGAGAACGAAGCTCCTGTACGGCCTTCGTACGCTGGCCGTCTCGCGCCAGCGACATGCCCTTCATGTACTTCGCGTCTGCTGTCTTCGGATTGTTGGGATACCGCTCCAGAACAGCATCGAAGGCCTCGGAGGCAGCCTTGTAGTCACCCTTTGTGTAACTGATTTCTCCCAGATAGTATTGCGCGCTGGCAGCGAGTTCAGTGGTCGGGAAATACGTAAGATACTGCTGGTATTCCTGAGCCGCAAGATCCACATTGCCCGTCTGCTGATCCCGGCGAGCATCGTTGTATGTCTTTTCGGCACTCATTCCCATCGGCGGCACGTTGGAAGCTCCGGGTTGACCTGGCGTGCCAGTCGCGCTGGGCGCAGGAGGCGGGCTTTGCATGATCTGAAGTTGGTTCTTCAGATCCGTCATCTTGGCATCCATACGCTCGAGACGAGCCGCTAGATCGGCAAGTGCGTCTCGCAGCGCCTTCGTATCCTCACCCATGGCATCGACCCGAGTCGTCAACCCGGTGACTGGCGCAAGCGAGCGCGTAACAGCACCGCTCAGGGATTCCTGCATAGAGGCAATCAATTCGGCATTGTGTCGGTTGTCATTCTGCACCGTGCGCAATGACTCCGTCAGGATTCCGATCTGCTTATCGAAGCTTGCCTGCATCAGGTCCATTCTCGCCTCGAGAGCGCGTTGCAGAGCGACAAGGTCCTTGTTTACCGCGAAGGAATAGCTGGAGCAGAACAGAGTGAGAGCGGCGAGCCGCAGCAATTTCATAGGGGGTAGTCTCCAAAAACTATGGGACGGCGTTGTGAGCCGTCCCATTTGAGGCCTGGTACTAGTTTAGAAGAAAACCCGGCTTATTGACCGGCAGAAAAGTGCGCTCTGCGGTTGCGAGCGTAACATTGCTCATTCGGATCAGTACAGACTGGACGTTCCTTGCCGTAGCTGACCGTCTTCAACTTGTCTCCCGGGATTCCCATTCCGACTAGCGCGTCACGCACAGCGGCAGAGCGCCTATCTCCCAGTCCGATGTTGTATTCCGCGGAACCGCGTTCGTCGCAATGACCCTCAATCGTCACCACGAAAGAAGGATCCATGGAGAAGATGGTTTTGAGAGCAGTTGCATCGGCACTTAGCGTCCCCTGTTCTTCAGGGCGAATATCGCTCTTGTCGTATTCGAAATGTACGTCCTGGACCTGACGTGCCAGGATCTCTGCAGGAGTAGATTTCGCTGCCGGGGCAGGCGGAGGCGGAGCCGGAGGTGGCGCGCTGACAGTAACGGTCGCATCGCCCTCTGCTGTGCCACCGGGGCCGGTGGCCTTCATATGATAGGTGGTCGTCGCTGTCGGGTACACGGCTCGGCGGCCGTTCGGGCTTACCTGCCCGATTCCGTTATCGATCTGCACATCGTTTGCATCGTTCACGGACCAGCGAAGGGACGAAGGCTGACCCGAACTGACTGTTGTCGGCTCAGCAGTGAAATAGTTGATGACAGGTTTGGCGGCAGGCGGAGCAGGCGCCGGAGCAGGTGGAGGCGGCGGCGGCGGAGTCTTTTTCTTGCAACCTGCGTCCACAATCAGCATGAGCGCTGAACATGAGATCAGCAATGCTCTGCATTTCGTCATTGAATTAGAGAACCCTCCTAGCAACTTATAGCTACTTTACGCCATTTACTGTTCTGCATTTACCCAAAAGGGCTTTTCATTGTTACCTGTCTGGGTAAGCTGGTGCTTACCAGTTCCATCCGCGTTCATAACCCAGATTTGAGATTGCCGACCCTTTTTTGAGGCATAAACAATATGAGCGCCATCCGGCGCCCACGTCGGGTTCTCATTCCGGCCCTCGTTCGCGGTCAGTTGTGTCGTTTGCCGGGAGGCCACATCCATTACGAAAATGTTGTAATTGCCGGGTTCGAATCCCTTGGTCCAGGCGAACGCAATGTGCGCTCCATCGGGATTCCAGGAGGGGTTGGTTGCTTCGCCCGTGCCCGCACTAATCCGCTGGACGTCGGTCCCTTCCATGGTCATCTGGTAAATCTGGGGCATCCCGGCGCGTCCTGAAACATCCACCAGATCCGCGCCCGTTTTGGGATTGATCTTCGCTTCCACCTCGATGCCGCCCGATGCGGTAAGCCGATGGAAATCACTACCGTCCGTGTTCGCCATATACAACTGTGCCGGCCCGCCCCCAGCAGTGGAGGAGAAAATAACCCTCTTTGAGTCCGGCGTGAAAGTAACGAACGAGTTCATGGACGCGTGCTGGTTATAGAACGGCAATTTGCGGCCCGTATCGATGGATAACATCTGAATCGCCGGGTAACCGGAAGCATAAGTCGTAAATGCAACGATTCTTCCATCAGGAGAAGCGGAAGGAAAACTGGAAAGAGAGCCATACCGCGTTAGTTGGCGCTGAGAAGTGCCGTCCCAGTTCATCACCCAAATTTCTTTTGATCCGGTCCGGTCGGAAACAAAAACGATGCGGGTTCCGACCAGGCTCTTACCGCCAAATTGTGCAAGTATATCGGCCGCGTAGCGGTGGCCGGCATCCGTGGCGCCCGCTTCGTCCAACGAGGCGGTGTAGATCTTGCCGAAGATCTGGGCTTGCTGAATGCCTGGAAGATTTGTCGCGGTGCTATAGAACCATCCGAAAGCAACAAACATGCCGCGATCTTCCGCACCATATCCGATTCCTAAGTAATTTGCCGTAACAGGCGGCAAACTCCAATCCGTCAGCCTCTTCGCATTGATCGAAACAGCTCCCGCGCTCGGCGGCGCGACACCCGCAACCAGGTCTGAAGGCTGCTGCGGAGGTCCGAGGGGATAGGAAGTCTTGGGGATCAGATTCAGAACCGGCGAGTTCGCAAGGTCGTTGGCCACGGTCGCGTTGAAAACACCGACCAGCGGCGCAGCATTCCCACTCGCCAGAAAGTCGGTGACAGCAACGCGTGGCTTGCCAGGATTTTTTTCGATCTGGCCGCTGATCTGCTGGCCCATCAGCCACGTGACGCTGCCGGCCGCAGCACAGACCAGGAGAAGTGAAGGAGTAAGAAGTCGCATTAATGCAGATTGAATGTGAACTGAGCCGAAATCGAAGATTCCGTCACCTGGGGCGGAAGCGGCGGAAGAGTGCCATCCGCCTGTAAGACGGCCCGCAAAGCTGTATTGTCTATATTCGGGTTGCCGCTCGATTGCAAAACGCGAGCATCACGCACGTGGCCATCGCGCAGGATAGTGAAACCCACCATAGCGGGGGTCATTTGTGACCGCGCATCCAAGCCGTTAGTCGCCCAGTTTTGAGCGATTCGCTGGCGGATTAGTTCTGCGTACCAGCCCAACCGGTTGTCGCCCAAGGGCGTATTCGGCCCCACGCCCACCTGCCCTCCGCCCGTAGGAGCGCTGTACATCGGGTTCGACAGAGCCTGAGACCGGCTGTAAACCTGGTTGGACGGTGTCGGCGTCTGGAATTGCTGCTGTCGCTGGGGCCGATCCGCCTGACGCTTCGATCGATCGGGAATGGGAAGGGCATCCTTGTCGGGAGCCGCTTCCTTCCTGATCGCATCCTGCTTGGCGGCAGCCGTGGGCGTATTCGATTGCGAATCGTTTGCCACCGGATTGGGAGTCGCGTCCCTTTGAGGGATAGGAATGTTGTGAACCGGAGAAACAGTCGTCGCGGGCCCTCCGGCGGGATTTACCTCGCCGAAAGTCTCGCGGTGACGGTTCATCCACAACCAGCCGAAAACCACGAGCCCCAACACTCCCGCATGTATCAGGAGCGAACCGATAAGCGGAAGCGCAACCGGATCTTGCTGATCGAGAATGTCAATCGACTCTGCTGCCATAGGCGAAGAGTTAAACCTTACCGGGGCTGACGAGCGGCGCTGTCGATGGGTGCGGTTACCATTCTCACCTCGAACTTGGCCTCCCCGAGCTCCGCCACAATCTGCGCGATCGGATCCCAGGGCGTTTCCTTGTCGGCTCGTACATACACGGCCGTGGCATTCCGAAAACGTTGGTGAATGCCTTGCGCAAGCAGATTGATGTTCATTGGTTTCTCGTTCAGGAGCAGCGTCCCGTCTTTGGAGATGCTCACGACGGGCAAATCCTGTGCGGTGCTCTGGACGCGACGCACACGCGGAACCTGGATATCCAATCCAAATTCCATCACATTGGCCGTGATCATGAAAATGATCAGAAGGACGAGAACGACGTCAACCAGCGGGACTACGTTGATCTCAGACATTGTCGGCGTTCCGCTGAAGCGCCGTCCACGACGACCTCCGCTATTACCGAAGCTGAATGCCAAGTCCGTTCTCCCGCTTAGCCGCCAAAATCACGCTCCGCCAGATTCTGGAACTCGATGGCGAAATCCTCCATCCTGGTACCAATCTCTTTGATTCTCGTTCCAAATAAGTTGTAGAAGATAGCGGCGGGAATGGCCGCAGCCAGGCCGACCGCCGTCGTAATCAGCGCTTCCGAGATACCCGGGGCGACGGCACGGAGGCTGGCGCTACCCGCGTTCCCAAGTCCCTGGAAGGCGTCGATGATGCCCCATACCGTTCCAAACAGCCCGATGAAGGGCGAAACGGAGGCAATCGTTGCCAGCCAGCTCATGTTCTGCTCTAGCTTCGTAACTTCCTCACTGATCCCAAGCTGAAGGCTACGCTCAACGGCTGCCTTATTGACCAACGCACCGCGCTGTTTCATCTGTCGCTCAATCTCGGTGTACCCGAAGTCAAACACGGCAACGAGCGGAGCCGCTGTAAACTGCTCGCTAGCAACTGCTACCGATTGCAGGTTATTCGCCTTTCGAAATGCCCGCAGGAAATTCCGGTTGTCTTTCCTTGCGCGGCTAAAAACGGAGCCTTTTGAGAACACAATCGTCCAGGAGAATAGCGAAAACAAAAGAAGGAGAATGATAATCGCGAGCGGAACCGGACGGAGGTTCCCAATCAGATCCCAAAGGCTAAGATCTGCCGGAACTAAAACAAATGGCAATATGAATTGTTTCCTTCCATTGCTTTGGTTTCATTATAAGAACCGCGCGCCCGCATTCTGATGAATGGCGCGCCTGAACGACTTTTAAGAGAGGAGCACGTGCATGAAAATCGTGGTACTGGTAGCAAGAATCCTGTTAGGCGCCATTTTCCTCGTCTTCGGACTGAATGGCTTTTTTCAATTCATCCCCGCGCCGCCACTTTCCGGTTTAGCGGGTGAGTTCACCCACGCGCTTTTAGCCTCCCGATACGTGTATCTGGTATCCGGGGTACAGGTAATCGCTGGTTTTTTGTTGCTTGCGAATCAGTTCGTGCCGCTTGCACTCGTACTTCTCGGACCGGTGATCGTCAACATCATTGTTTTCCATCTCTCGATGCAACCGAGTGGTCTTCCCCCGGGATTGGTCGTGATGGTCCTGTGGCTCATTCTGGCTTATCGTTACCGAGCCCTGTTTTTGCCGTTCCTGCAAAACAGATCGGCAGATTAGGTAATACCGCGTTGCTCGATTTAAACGCGACAGTAAACGAGCTTGTCGAACGATCGTTTCCAGCCCTGCGAAATCTGGAAATTTCGTATCGCCTGACGGAAGCCGCTGACGATTTTCTTGCTGGCATTCAGTGGAACCGCACGGATCCGCCGAAGATCATAATTACGTTCAGCGCCGAAGACGCTGCGCAGATGTCTGACGAGGCGCTGATTGGCTGCATCGTTCACGAACTGTGTCACGCAGAATACGACTTGCCCCTTTCGCCCTCAGATTTCTCAGCTAACGATCAACAGTATGCGTCAAACCCCGAATTTCGAGCAGTTCACGAACGGGAGATCGATCTGGCAGTGATCAGGAAAGGCTATGGACGGGAGTTGCTAGCGCTCCAGAACTACCACAATGAGCATTACGAGGCTTATCAGACCGTCCGACGGGCTGACGCCGGAAGAAACGGAACGCATTCTGAACGATTTTCCGATCAGTAAGAAAGCTACACAGCCGCCCTTCTTCGGCAGCCGCGCAGCCGGTTCGCCAATTACGGGCCGCAGCCTGAGAAAATTTCTTAATGCTCAGCAAGGCTGTAGAAGCTATCCGCAGAGACTCACGATCGCTTTTAAGCTATGGCGCTCTGATTGTGCTTACCGCTCTTGCTTATCTGGGGATTCGTGGCCCTGGGCGATACGCTTGGTCGCTCCTACTTTGCCCGACGGCCCCGGAACGGCAAACCGATTCGCTCAAATACACGTCAATGACTTTCTTCACGTACTGCTTGCGCTGGCCCTGGTAATCGCCTCAGCGCGAGCACTCGGCGCTGTGTTCCGGCTTCTGCAGCAACCGCCCGTGATCGGGGAGATGATTGCCGGCATACTTCTGGGCCCTTCACTGCTCGGGACGACTCGCACCGGGCTTCGCTGGTTACATCCTGCCGCAGTCCATCGCGCCACTGCTTAATGTCATCTCGCAATTTGGCGTCATTCTGTATATGTTTCTGGTCGGGCTTGACGTCGACCTTTCGGCGCTGCGCGATCGCGCCCGTTCCACCATCACGATTTCTCACGCCAGTATCGTAGTTCCCTTTCTGCTGGGCGCCAGCCTTGCTCTTCTGCTCTACCCGTACTTGTCGAACAGCGGCGTCTCTTTTATGGCGTTCTCGCTTTTCCTGGGCGTCTCAATGTCGGTAACGGCGTTTCCGGTGCTCGCCCGTATCCTCACGGATCGCGGCATTCAGCAAATCGAAGATGGGCGTTCTGACTCTGGCTTGCGCTGCGATCGATGATGTCACTGCCTGGTGTCTGCTGGCGTTTGTGGTCAGTGTTACCGCACACGCGGGCAGCGCAACCCGCACACTGCTGATGGCCCTGGTTTATATCGCCGTAATGCTCTTCTTATTGCGGCCGCTGGTCATACGTGTGACGAAATGGATGGACAGCAAGGGACGCATGACCCAGGGAATCCTGGCAACGGTTCTGCTAGGTATTCTTTTTTCGTCGCTAGCAACGGAATCCATCGGCATTCATTCCATCTTTGGTGCATTCGTGCTCGGCACCATCATTCCGAACGGGAGCAAACTGGCCCGGGAACTGACGGCCAAGCTGGAGGACTTCGTTATCGTTTTCCTGCTGCCGGCTTTCTTTGCATTCACCGGCCTTCGTACTCAGATTGGACTAGTGAGCGGGACGCGCGATTGGATTTTCTGCGTGCTGATCATCCTGGTTGCCTCGGCCGGTAAGTTCGGCGGGAGCGCGCTGGCGGCGCGGTGGAACGGATTATCGTGGCGAGAGGCGTCGGCCTTGGGCATTCTGATGAACACGCGAGGACTGATGGAGTTGATCGTCCTGAACATCGGTCTTGAGCTTGGGGTTATCTCTCCGACCTTGTTCGCGATGCTCGTTCTCATGGCGCTGGCTACGACAATCGCGACCACCCCGATCCTGCACCTCATCAGCCAGCGAGATACGTTTGCCCCGGTGTCACCGGTTAATGTTGCAGATGAAGCACTCCAGCCGATGTAAATCGGTCGGGATTTAGCCCGATGCCCATTACTTCGGAATGGAGGATGGTGGAACGCCATCTAACGCACGTATGAGCATGGAAAAGGTAAAGCTCGGTTCGCAAGGCGCCGTGGTCTCCCGCATGGGGCTGGGGTGCATGGGAATGAGCGAGTTCTATGGTGAGCGGAACGACGAAGAATCAGCCGCGACGATCCTTCGCGCGCTCGATCTCGGAGTCAATTTTCTCGATACCGCCGACGTCTATGGGATCGGCGACAACGAAGAACTTGTGGGGAAGACAATCCGCAGCCGCCGCGAGGAAGTGTTTCTGGCCACGAAGTTCGCCAACGTTCGGACGAAAGAAAATCCGAACACGTGGTCAATCAGCGGCAAACCCGAGTATGTCCGAAGTGCCTGCGATGCCTCGCTGAAGCGTTTAGGCGTCGACCACATCGATCTGTACTATCAGCACCGGGTAGATCCTGAAACTCCCATCGAGGACACGGTCGGTGCGATGGCTGATCTCGTGCGAGCCGGAAAGGTCAGGTACCTGGGATTGTCCGAAGCTTCACCCGCTACGATTCGGCGCGCCCACAAAGTGCATCCCATCACTGCGCTGCAAACTGAGTATTCTCTTTGGGAGCGGCACGTCGAAGAAGAGATCCTGCCGGCGATTCGCGAATTGGGAATTGGCTTCGTCCCGTATAGCCCGTTGGGACGCGGCTTTCTGACCGGGACAATCACGAATCCCAAAGAGCTGGGCGACAAAGATTTCCGGAGTGCACGTTACCCGCGATTCTCCGGCGAGAACTTCGACAAAAATCAAGTGCTGGTCGAGCGAGTCCAGGGTATCGCCGAACGCAAAGGGGTGAAGGCCGGTCAACTCGCGTTGGCGTGGGTTCTGAGTAAAGGGAACGATGTAGTTCCGATTCCGGGCACAAAACGCAGGAAGTATCTCGAAGAGAACGCCGCCGCCGTTGATATTCAACTCACTCCGCAAGAAATCGCCGAACTTGAAGCCGCAGTTCCGCAGGGCGAGATCGCGGGTGATCGGTACGCGGAAGGCGGCATGAAAGCGATCGACAGATAGTAAATCAGCCCGATAGAGGTGACGTTGCGCATTCTTCTGACATTTCGTTACTGGCGTCGTCGCAGCTTTCGTACGGCCAGGATGGACCGCCATCCTGGCTGGATGTCCCGTTCGTGCAGCAGGTGAAAGCAGGATGCGGGTCCGCTGCGGTGGCAATGGTAATCGAGTATTGGGCTCGCCAGTTCCCCGGACTCGACAAGGCGCAATCCGACGCCGAAAGGATTGACCAACTACTGCCGGCGACGTCGCCCAAAGGGATTCGAGGCGAAGCTTTAAAGCAATACCTGGATAACCGTGGTTTTCAGTCTTTTGTCTTCGAAGGCGAGCTGTCGGACTTACAGCATCATTTCGCAAAGGGCCGGCCCGTGATTGTCTGTTTAGCTCCGAAAGGAAACCGCGGACTGCTTCATTACGCAGTGGTCGTCGGCCTGAGTGATGGAGAGATCTGGCTGAACGACCCGGCACGAGGCAAGTTATTCCGGGAAGGTACAGAACGCTTCAGCGTTGAATGGCAGCGAACCGGTCGTTGGGCTCTGCTAGCGGTACCGCGTCCAGCTCAGTGAACCGTACCATTGCGGGCCTCGCTGCCCGTTGCGTTTCTGTTCTCCGTGTCTGCGAGCCCTCAAGCGCCCTCCGCCTCGAATGATCAGGACGTCCGCTCGAGCAGCGCGTCAAGTCTCTTTACGACAGTAAGCGCTTCGCGGAAGCGGCAGCCTTAGCCGAAACAAATCCGTCCCCGTCCTCTACCCTGCTCTTCTACGGAGGGCTCTCGCTTGCACGTCTCGGACGGCTTTCGGCGGCGGAGCAAGTATTTCAGCGTGGTTCCTCAGTCTATCCGAAAGATAAGCGCTTCCCGCTCGAGTTGGCGGGCATCGCCTATCGCGAGAAACACATCCCGAGCGCCAAACGTTTTCTGCACCGGGCACTTAGCCTTGATCCCGCCGACGACTACGGCAATGACTTCCTGGGGACGTTGTATTCACTCGACGGAAATCTGGCGGCAGCGTTGTTCTATTGGAATCGGGCCGGGAAGCCGGTGCTCCAGACCGTGAACTTCGACCCGCCTCCGCCCTTGCGGCCGGTTCTTCGCGAACGCACATTCGCCCTCTCAGGTGGTCAGAGGTTCACACCGGAACGCCTCCGGTTTGCGGAGTCAAATGTCGAGAGGTTGAAGGTGCTGGCCGATGTCCAGTATGAGCTGATTCCGCGCAAACAGGACGATCGCTATGACCTGCTGATCCGAACGGTGCCGATAGCACAACCGCTAGCTGGGTGGCTTGGACAGGTCTTGCCATCGCTTCGCCAGTTGCCTTACCAGGGACTCGCTTTCGACGGATACAACCTGCACGGGGCCGCCGTGAATCTGAACGCGCTAGGCCGTTGGGATCCGGACAAGCGCCGTGTCTTTGTCCAGCTGACCGGTCCCTGGCGCGAGAACCCGCGAACCGAGTATCGATTCTTTGCCGATCTTCGTGATGAAAGGTGGAATCTGCGGACGAACGTCTTCTCGTTACCGGGTGGCATCAATGGCCTGCTGCTTCGAAAGGCGCAAGCCGGTGGCGATTTCGCGATCGGGCTATCGCCGAAGCTTCAGTGGACGGTGGGAGGACTAGTCGCGTATCGGAATTACCGGAGCGCGCCGCAGGATCCGCTCTTTGCGGCGAGGCTGGAGCGCGGAACTGAACAACCGGTTGGATTACCTGCTATGGGCATGGCCGGACCACCGGATTCGTGTCGATAGCTTCGCATCCTTGCGCACCGGGCGTTTCTTTTCTCAAGTGCCCTCCCGATTGATTACGACCCGCGCCGGAACTCGAGCCGTATGGTTTCCTCAGGCGAAAGGGGATCGCTACGTCGTAACGGAACAATTAGGAGCGGGACGCACGTTCGGGACAGTTCCGCTGGACGAGTTGTTCATTCTGGGGATGGAACGTGACAACGAACGGGACCTTTGGCTGCGAGGAACAGTGGGAACACGCGACGGCCGCAAAGGTAGCGCTCCGGTGGGAACTCGGTACGCGGTCTCACAAACAGACCTGTCGCGGAAGCTGTTCGAACTGCCCTTTCTCAGCGGGTATCTGGGGCCGTTCTTTGACGTGGGCGCAGTCGGCGATCCTTCACACCGTTTCGGTTCGCGGGGCGTGCTTTACGACACCGGCTTGCAAGCTACAGTGAAAACACTCGGATCAGTGAAGTTGACGCTCGTGTACGGACGCGACATCGTGAACGGACGAGGTGTGTTCTACACCGCTGTCTCGCGATAGCTTCGACCGTTGTCGATCAGGCAACCAGCGCGACCACGATGATGATGACGACGATTAAGCCGATCAACGCCAATATGCCGACAATCAAGCCGCCCTGCACATCCTTTTCGGAGGCGCGAGCCCTGTCGGCTAATCGCGCAAGTTCATCATCGCTCAGGGTGGCGACAGCACGGCGCATCTGATCCTGATTGACGTTGCTTTTCTCCAGGGCCTGAGCGGCGGCCGGGTAAGCGAGCACCCGTTCGATGTCCTTGACATTCGTAGCTCGGTCCTCGCTCGCAGAGCGGGCCTTTTCATGAAGCTCTGTCAGCGGCAGGACGTGGTCATCGGCCCACATGGGTACGGGCATCATCGTGGCGGCGCCCAACAGCACCGGCAAGCCCGCAGACAATAATCGTTTACGCGACAAAGTGACTCTGACCTCCCTGAAGTGCGTGACAAACGCCCTCGTTGATGGATGGTCTGCAGGCGGAAATTGTTACTGGCGCAATCCGGCGCGTGCCCACCGGCATACTATCTCTATGTCTTCTGTACCCTGTACTTTTCGAAGTGCAGCCTTACTCTCGTTGTTCACCTTGCTGGCGCATGCCCAGGACCCCGCAGCGCTCATAAGTGAACCGACGATCAAAGCTGCGTTTCAGGCAATTCAAAGCAATGAACCTCACATGCTGGATGAGCAAGCCCGTGTTTGCGAAATTCCGGCTCCGCCCTTCCACGAAGACAAGCGCGGACTTGAGTTTCAAAGGTTGTTCGAGAGCCTCGGGCTGAAGGACGTCCATATCGATAAAGCTGGAAACGTCATCGGCACTCGTCCCGGTCAAAGCGCTAAGCCCAACGTCGTTCTAGCCGCACATCTCGACACGGTTTTTCCCGAAGGAACTAATGTCAAAGTCACCCGCGAAGGAAACATCATGAAGGGAGCCGGTATTGGCGACGACTGCCGCGGCCTGGCCGTGCTGCTAGGCGTTATCAAGGCGCTGGATGATGCCAAGGTGAAGACACCGGGAACGATTACCTTCGTTGCCGACGTGGGCGAAGAGGGCTTGGGCGATCTGCGAGGAATGAAGGAGCTGTTTGGAGAAAGCCTGAAGGGCAAGATCGACAGCTTCATCTCTGTGGATGGCCTTGGAATGAGCATCACAAACGTGGGCGTCGGAAGCTATCGCTACAAAGTAACGTTCAAGGGTCCGGGCGGGCACAGTTATGGGGCGTTCGGAATGGCAAATCCCATTCAGGCGATGGGCCGCGCAATGGCGAAGATCGATGCCTTCGAGGTACCGACTGAACCCAAAACAACCTTTAATGTCGGCCGTGTAGGCGGCGGTACGTCTGTCAATGCGATTCCGGACGAAGCGTGGATGGAAGTCGATATGCGCTCAGCGGACGTGAAGTCGCTCGACGCTGTCAACGCCAAATTCAAAACTGCTCTGAATGAGGCTGTCGAAGAAGAAAACAAGCGCTGGAACAATCGAGGACCGGTCTCAGTGTCTCCCGAAATGGTCGGATTGCGCCCCGCCGGTAATACGCCGACGAGTGCACCGATCGTACAGACGGCCATGGCCGTTTCGAAGGCTTTAGGCGTAAGCGGACGCGTAGGAGAAGGATCGACGGATTCGAACGTCCCCATGAATATGGGAATACCGGCCATCACCATCGGTGGCGGCGGTAAAGGCTCAGGCGCCCATTCGCCCAAGGGTGAAACTTACGACTCTACAGACTCTTGGAAGGGTACACAACGAGCACTACTGCTTGTTGTGTCTTTGGCTCGTTAATCAACTTGTGTTGCGAAGTGATTGAGAGGTCCGATCCCGCTTCCGAGCGGGACGGCACTCTCGATCGCAGCTTGAATGTAGTCCTTTGCCGTAGCGACGGCGGAGGTTAGATCGAAGCCCTTGGCCAGGCACGCAGTAATTGCGGCAGAAAACGTGCAGCCAGTGCCGTGAGTGTTCTCCGTCGCTATTCTCCGGCGAGAGAAACGCTCGGTCGAGGAGCGTGTCACAAGGATGTCTACAGCCTGATCACCCCTGCTGTGACCACCCTTGATCAGAACAGCTCTGCAGCCGAATGCGAGCAGGCGATGCGCGGCTTCCACAACGCGTTCTTCAGAATCGATAGTGATTCCGGTCAGCGCCTCCGCTTCGGGGATGTTGGGTGTAACCAGCTCAGCATGCGGCAGCAAGTTTCTCAGCGCCTTCTCTCCATCGTTCGATAGGAGCCGAGCGCCATGTTTGCTGATGAGTACAGGGTCGACGACGAGCGGGAAATTGAATCGCACTGCCGCCCGAGTTACTGATTCAATCAGTTCCTCACTGCCCAAAGCTCCAGTTTTAGCGGCTTGGGGCGCAATATCTGAAACAACGGCTTCGATCTGTTCCGTCACGAGATCCGGTGGAAGAACATGAACTCGCGATACGCGTTGGGTATTTTGCACCGTTATCAGCGTGATGACCGCCTCGCCGTAGACCCCCAATTGATGGAACGTCTTCAGATCTGCTTGGATACCAGCTCCTCCGCTAGGGTCGGAACCAGCAATGGTCAGTGCTACCGGTGGCAAATTCCACGGTATCGTAGTCGAGAGATTCTGTCCGACGCAGCGCCTGTTACTGGAACGCCGGACTTTGGCTGGTTGTACCAGCCGAGTTAGTGAGCGTAAATGCAACGCTTCCGATGTCAGTTACCTTCCCCGTCACAGGAAAAGCTGCTTTGAGAGAGAATGCGCCGCCCGCCTGATTGTTCGTGAAGAAGAGCTGCTTGAATGCCGACGCAGCATCGACCGTGACTGGCTTGTCCGTCATCGCTTTCCCTGATGCGTCATAGAAGAGAAAGCCCAATTGCCCGAGGCTGTAGGTGTTATCGTATCCCGTCATCGTAATCACCAGGTTGGGATCTTGTCGTATCGCGGTGATCGAGGTCACTTTCACCTGAGCGGGTGTGATCGTATAGGACTGCGAATAGGGTGCTTTGTTCGGGAACGTCAGTGTAAATGTGAGCGTACCAGCAGTAGTACCTGTCTGGAACGTAATAGCGTTTTGGCTGGCGTAAGTACCCACCGTTCGCGCCGTTCGCTACATTGATTTGCAGTTGTCGTCCGTTCGTTGCGGTAAATGCAACGGCCGGATCATCGCTGACGTTCGCCACCGATGGAGTGAATGTCATGGTGAGAGTGCCGATCGCACTGACTGTTGTAGCCGTGGGAAAGGCAATAGACAGATTCGCCTGTTTCTGATTGACCAGCGGTTGAACGTCAATTGAGAACGACGGGTCCGGAAGCGGCGAAGTGATGCCCTGTCCGCTCAGCGCAAACACGCGCGTTCCAATCGTCAACACACCGCTGAATGTTCCCACTGACGGAGCACTGAACGCTACGGTAAAGGTAACGCTTGCGCCCGGAGAAACGCTGACTGGAAGCGAGGGCGCCTGCTTGATGGAGAAACCAGTTCCCGATACAGACAGGGCTGAAATCGGTACTGCCAAGATGGTCGTTTGCGGATTCGTGATGCTGAAGGTGAACGTGTTCGCCGCCGTTGTGCCGGTAATGCTCTGTCCCAGGCTGATGGGGGTTGCAGGTTGAGCCGTGAGTCGAACGCCAGTCGAATCAACATAAGTGATGACCAGGGAGCTCATGTCTCCAAGCACGCTGGAAATCCCGGAACCCTGGAGCGGATACGTCGAGCTACCGACCAGCAAATTCGCCTGGTAAGTGCTCGCAGCTCCGGGTGCAAAGGTAACAGTAAACGTCAACGAACTGCCCGCGGCCAGCGTGCTCGGTAATGAGCTTAGCGCAAACGTGCTGTTCGGGTTGTTTGTGGCAACGGGTAAAGAGATGAGACTTTGCGGATTGATCGTTGCACTGCTGCCGTTTGTGAGCGTAAACGGAATCTGACTCGTATTAGTGGTTAAGGTATTTGGAAACGTGATGGAATTAGCGCTATTGGGCTGAAGAGTCGCTCCGCTGCACTGCACTACATCAGAACTGCTACAGGAGAGCGTGATTTGCGGTGCAGTGCCGTTACCAGCGGCGGTTGTCATTGGAATCGAAACACCACCGACACTCGCCTGCAAATAGCCGAACGTGATTCCCATTGTGGAGGGAGTGAAGTTGAACGTCACGAGCTTAAAGGCGCCGGGAGCGATCGTCACTCCTATTCCGCTTCCGGTCAGTGTGAAATTGGGTGTTCGGTACGTCGAACCGGCAGCCGCCCCGACATACACCGCATCCACCACGACCGCGGCTGAGCCTGTGTTCACGATGCGAATAACCGTACTGCTGACAGAGCCCACAGGCGTATCTGGAAAGCCATAAGCCGAAGGCAACGCAGAAAGAGCGCTAACGGGCGATGCGCCTGATGAAGTATCGATGTAGAACGCGAGATTCTGTGCGCCCAGACAGGAGCAAAACAGAGCTGCCAGTGCAAGAGCTCTCATTGGCCCGCCCCCGAATTGGCTCCGCTGACGGGTTTAGCGTCCTTTTTTGGAGCGGGAAGCTTATAGAGATGGAGATCGTTGCCGTCTGTGTGAAGGAGCCAATCCTGACCCGGCGTTTTTGTGCTGAAATGCAGGCACCGGCTCGAAACTTGTTCTACGAGAACACGGTCATCGGCTGGGATTGAAAAAGCCTGAAGCAACTCTCCCGTTTGTGAGAGAACGGAAAGCCGTCCATCCTTAAAACAAACGATCCGAGTTCCGTCTTCGAACGCAGATCCAGATGCAGCCGGGATCAGTGTCGAACTTTTAAACTCTCCTGTTCGAAGCGAGACCCGATCGCGGACGATACTGCTGTCCTGCTTCTGAACCAGAAGCGACGCCGTGCTGCTGTCAAGTTTCCGAACGGACGTGACCGTATCTCCTTCCGAAAGTCCGGGGACGGCTATGCTCACGAATGATTCACCGTTCCAATGCACCAGGACACGAGATGCGGGCACCCATGCGATTGCGGTTTGCAGGTTTCCGTCTACGCGCACGATGGGGTCAGAGCCAGCCACTGGCGTAGTTGAAAGCGCCGTGAGTTTTGAATCAACAAGGGTCAACGAGCCGGACTGGAAAATCAAGCCACCGTCATCGGAGAAACTTGCTGTCTCAGCCAAGGCAAGGACGTCTCTCCCGACGATGTAATTGCCTTCGAGACCATAAACTCCGCGAACGCCATCATTCATGTAACGGACATACCCGACCGAGGGCGTTGACAGCTGGCAGTTAGCGGACCCGGAGGTGAGAAGGGCCAAGCAAATTGGCCAAAAGTGAGAAGATTTCATAAAACCGGCGGAGGCTGAATGATTAGTGGCCGACGTTGATCGTCGGTGTACCGATCGTGCTGCTTGAATTCGAAAGGCCGGAACTGCTGCTGCTGCCTCCCTTGCCGGAGAACGCAAACCCCGCCCCGGCGCCGGCAGCTATCACAGCGGTCCAGATCAACCACTTCTTTAAGCTGGAATGATTCGAATAGCCTTCGGGAGAGCTGGAAATCGAAACCGCGGAATCCGCGTTCGAGCGAAGAGAATTCGCCGGGACAGAACTCGGCTTCGAGAAATTCGAAATGGATACGGAAGGCCGAACGGCAGGCACTACCGCCGCAACTTCTTCCGGGGCGGAAATGATGGAAGCTCTAACCGATCCGAGCGGCAGGACCGGCAGTCGGCACGGAAACGGGGGGTGCGTTCGACGGAGTGGCTGGTCGCGCAGCAGCTTGTTCCTGGTGAGTGGCCGGGCCGGCCGCTACTGCGCTGGCGCCTCTGACATTTTCGCTTCAAAAAGCAGGCCCGCATGGCTGTTACCCTTTGTCGCCGTGATGCGAACGGGCACGGAGCCGGAGCTCGCAATCCATCGGATGCCATCTACGTGCGCAACTCCGGAGGCGTCCGTGTAAGCGACGGCAGCTTGCGTTCCGTCAGCGAAGGTGCCCGACAACGAGGTATCCGGCAATCTGAACGCGACTGCCGCATCCGAAACCGGCCTGCCGCCTTCATCTCGGACCTGTACTGTCAATCGTTTAGCGGGAACGGAGCCGCCCGGCGAAACAGCGCCTGGGCTCTTCAACGACCCGGATCTCGAGGCTCGAAGCTTGTGAATTGGAATCGGAAACGATCTGGGAAGACTGAGCCCAAATGGGCGAGACCACGAGGAAAGGAATTAAGACGAGAGGTATACCGGACGTCCGGAAAATGTGTTTCATGCGCCTCCTGAAATCCGGGTGCGGAACTACGAACCCGGAACCTGGAAGCCCAGGAACGAATCAGACAGCCTTAATCAGAACAACTGTTATGTTGTCCGGGCCGCCTGCGTTTTTTGCAGCTTCCACTAGGTAGTGGCATTTCTCCGGAAGACTCTTAGGTGAATTCAGCGCTTCCTCCAAAAAAGTTTTCTCAAGGACGCTATGGAGACCGTCCGAACAAAGCAAAATCTGGTCTCCCGGCCCAATATCCAGTTCCTGCGACGGGATGCGAATCTCATCGGTGGAGCCCACGGCCATGGTGAGAACGTGCCGATACGGGTGTTTCCGCAGCGATTCTTCGCTCAGCCCCAACCCGGAACCGACCTCCGCTACCCAAGTCTGGTCCCGGGTCAGGACGGCAAAACCATCCGCCGACAAATGGTATGCGCGACTGTCGCCGACACTGCCGATTTGAATGCGGCCGTCGCCGATTTTACGGGCAGCAAGAAGAGTTGTGCCCATTCCTTCGAGGTCCGGGTTATCCCGGGCAACGCGCCGTACGGCAGAGTTCGCCTCGACAAACCCCTGCTCCAGCGTTTCGAGGGTACGAGCGCCCGGGAGTTGTTTAAGGAACTCGTAGAGCACCTCCGCACCGATGCGCGAGGCGTGCTCGCCACCGTTAGCGCCTCCCATCCCATCCGCCAGAATGAAAACACCCGATTCCGCGTCGCTAATGAAGTAATCTTCGTTATTTTTTCGGACACAACCAGCGTCAGAAAGTCCGAAAGCTTCAAGCATCAGGTCGTCCGATTATAATGGCAGATTCGAGAGACAAGGATCGTTTCAGGGCAACACTGGCGGAGATGTTAGTTAGACCCCTTCGGTTGCAGCATTGCCTTCAATTGGCGAAAAGCAGTCTGGTCGAAATTCTGTTTGAGCCGGAATGGCACGATCCGCGAACCGGTCGGAGACGCATCGCGCCGGCGTGCACGGTCCAAAAGACTAGCCGTTTCTCGATCGTCCGGATCCCGATCGGCAACGCGCCCCAGAAGCTTCGCTGAGTCATCGAAGGCGCCGCTCCTTAAGAGGGCAAGGCCGGTATTGAACTGATATGTCGCGTCGGCTCCGTCTCCGTCTAGGGCGCGGCGCAGATCTTCCTTCGCTGCCGGGGCGTTCGTCTGGCTCTCAGCCGCTCCCAGGTTGTTGAACACTTCGTTCAACGGATACGTCTTTGCAACCTCTCGAAAGTAATTTGCGGCCGCCGTGAAATCACTCGCGCCATATGCAGCGAGTCCCATGCGGAATCGCGCTTCCACGTAACGTGGATCGGCCGCCGGAATACGGCCGAACCAAGTAAGCGACTGTCGATAATCTTTGCGTTCCAGGGCGAGTTTACCCAATTCAAAGGCGGGCCCGGCAAAGTGTGGATCGATGGCGGCAGCTTGGGTCAGCCATTTCTGTTGTTGCTCTCCCCGGGGCGATAACAGCCCGCGACTGTAGCTCTCTTCCGCGTCTAAACGAATGAATTTCTGCGGATTGAGAAACTGCTGCAGCGGCAGGTCGAGCGCAGGCTCTATGTATTTCAGTGATTGCCACGCGAGGTGCTCTTCCAGTCGCGACAGGTCTGCAATCTTCCCCGTCTCCGTCACTTCAGTGCCATCGCGCATTTTGCGAAGGTCGAGGAATCTCGCGGTGATCTGAATCGAACTATCGCGGATTGAGCTGCTGCCCTCCGGCAACTTGAAATCGAAACTCCCGTAGCAAACGAAGTTCACATCCAGGCTTTGGCCAAGCTTTATCAGGCTTGCCTTGGTGAAATCGGCATCCGGTCTCAATGAGAGTCGACGCAGAGCTTCGGTTTGGGATTCGCGGCCTAGAACAATTTGATTACCGGAACTGAATTCCACCCGAAGACGTTCAGCGATGCTCTCGCCGACCCAGTTCAGATCGTTTTGATGCGAACTGTTATGAAACTGCAGGACGAGGACGGTAGCACCGGGCGCTACCAGCGGAAAGCCGAGAACAAATAGGAGAGGGAGGAGACGCCCCGCAAGCACGTCTCCATGCTACAACTGAACGGATTTTTAGAAGTTGCTTGTGGTTGCCTTGTCCGCCCTGCCGAAGACCAACTTGGTAGTCGTGCCCCCCACTCGAATCTCCTGAAGGTTATTACCGTCCGTGTACTGGACTTGAGTGGATGCAAACTTGGACTCGGCTGTTTCCGTCTTTACCGGAACTTCAACTGTCGTCTTCCCTTGCTTCAATACTGCTGTGTTGTTGTCCTTCACCTCGATTTTGTAATCGCCGGCTTTCACCTGCTTGCCATTAACCATTGCATCTTGATGAAGGGAAACTTTGTATGCGTTCGCAGCGCTCATTGTCATGACGCTCGCCGTCAGGAACGCAAGTGTGACTTTATTCAACATGGAACTTCTCCTTATAGTGTCCGCGTTCGCGGCGGACTGAATACACAACACACGAGTGGTGGTTGCTTTCACCTGTACTACGCTATCTCTGACGTCAAAGTTTCCGAGAGGGTAGTGAAAAACGCATTTTTTTAGGTCAGATTTTTCCTTTCACCCAAGAACGTGGTGGCAGTATGTAGAGCGCATGTTCTTCGCTTTATCACTGGCACCAAACTCATTAATCCAGTTAATACTGGCGTCCGATCGAAACCAGGTCATCTGCCTCTTCGCGTAGTTGCGTGTCTTCGCCTGGCAGTCTGAAATTGCGGTTGTCGAGCGTCCACTCGCCCTTCAGATGTCGGACTGCTTGCAGATAGCCAAGTGAACGCAGCACCTCCAAATCGGAGTTACCGTACAGTTTCATCAGCGAGTCCGTCTCTTCCAGGAGCCCGTTCGAGAACATCCAGTGCGTGCGAGCATTCAATTTGTCATATAGAAGGGTTCGATCCGGGATTCAGGCCCAATTTCAGAACGCGGAATCCAGTGAGGGCCACGCGAGAAGTGCGCTGAACGACAGAAGCGGGTCGCCCGGCGATATGGCAGAGCTCGACCGCTCGGGTCACCTTTTGGCGATCATTCGGGTGGATACGGGTTGCGGATTCCGGATCGAACCGGCGCAGGTAGCGGGCGAGGATCTCCGGTCTTCTTTGTGTAGCCTGAAGTACGCGTGTCCGGAATTCTTCGTCGCGGGGCGGCGCCGGCGATAGTCCGTCGAGGAGGGCCCTCAGGTAAAGTCCTGTTCCTCCCACTACGATGGGCAAGCGACCCCTGCGAGAGATATCGGCGATGGCAACTCGCGCCAGCTTCGCGTAGTCGCCCGCCGTGACCTTTTCGGTCGGCGCGGCGACGTCAAGGAGGTGGTGCGCGATACCTCCGCGCTCGGCGACAGGAACTTTGGCGGATCCGATATCAACACCCGAGTAGACCTGAACTGAATCGCAACCTACAATCTCTCCGTTCAGCTCGCGAGCGAGATAGAGACCTATCTCACTTTTTCCCGACCCGGTAGGACCGACGATCGCTATGAGAGGCGTAGGGTAACTGATCAAAGCGAGCACGTTGCGGGCTTCGTAGAAGCACTGGATTAGCAGGCCTTTCCCGCACTTGGATGCCCCAAATTGGGAGCTATACTAAGGCTAACAACTCCAGCCGGGTTGTAAGCCCTAAACGTAAAGCGGTGAAATGTTGAAGCTGAATGATTCGTGTAGTCGCTTTGGCCCAGTGCTGCTGATGTCTGTCTCCCGCCCTTTTGCTGTTGGCGCCGCTCGCCTTCGGACAGGCGCCGCAAGACAAAACAGCTGGGAACCCAAATCTGCCCGCCCCTAGCAAGCAGGCGTCTTCGTCCAAAGCCTCTGCCTATTATCACTACTCTTTAGGTCATTTGTATGAAGAACTTGCAGGCGCGAGCGGGAGTAAAAGCGAGTACGTCAACAAGGCGATCGAAAACTACCGGCTGACGATCAAAGAAGATCCGAGTACTTCATTTCTAGTAGAGGACATTGCAGAGTTGTATCGCATGTCCGGCCGAATCCGAGAGGCCGTGCAAGAAGCCCAGGACGCAATCAAGGCGAATCCGGACGATCTGAATGCCCGGCGGGTTCTGGCCCGGATTTATACCCAGCAGATTGGGGATGCGCAGGCCAACCGTATCGATGAAGGCATGGTTCGGAAGGCTCTTGAGCAATACAAGCTGATCGCGGACAAAGATCCCAAGGATCTGGATAGCCTGATCATGGTAGGCCGACTGAACCGCGTGCTCGAGAACTCGGTTGATGCCGAGGCGGCGTTTAAGAAGGCGCTGGCGGCCGACCCGGACAATGAAGATGCTGTGACAGGGCTTGCGAGCGTCTACACCGATCGCGGGGACGTCAAAGGCGCCACCCAGCTGCTTGAAAAGCTAACGGCGAAGAAGCCCTCCGCCAAGGCTTACGTGACGCTTGCCAACAACTACGAGTCGATGCGCGACTTCGCGCTTGCAGCGGAAGCTTACAAGAAAGCTCTCGAACTCGACCCGACGCACACCGAGCTGAATCAGGCGCTGGCCCAGGACCAGGCACTCGCGGGAAAGTTCGACGACGCGATCGCGACGTACCAGGGGCTGGCCGATGCCGATCCGCGCCAGGCACAGCCATATCTTGGGATGGCTCAGATCTATCGGGAGCAAAAGAACTTCGCGAAATCCCGAGAGATGCTGAACAAGGCAAAAAGCCTTGAGCCGGATAATCTCGAGATCCGTTACAGCGAGGTAGGCCTACTTGAAGATGAGGGCAAGATCAACGAAGCGATCTCTGCGCTGAAAAGCATCCTGGATGCGACCGCCCGGAAAACATACAACCCGACCGAACGCTCCTACCGTTCCCGAATGCTGGAGCAGCTGAGCCGGCTCTATCAAACAAGCGAACAATACGATCAGGCGGTCGATTCATACCGTCAGATGGCGGCCCTCGATCCGGATCTCGGATCGCGCGTAGAGGCTCAGATTGTAAATACCTACCGGCTTGCCAAGGATTACCCGAAGGCTCAGGCCGAAATGGAATCGGCGGGGAAGAAGTATCCGAATGATCGGACACTCGGGGAAGTGCGGTCGCAACTGCTGGCTGATCAGGGCAAGAACGACCAGGCCGTTGCTGAATTAAGAAAGCTCCTGGATGGTAAGAACGATCGGGAAATCTATCTTGCTATCGCCGACATCGACCAGAAAGCAAAGAACTTCGCCGATTGCGAGAAAAGTTTGAGCGAGGCGGAAAAGCTGTCCCAGAGCAAAGAGGATAAGAATGCGGTTCAGTTCCTCCGGGGAGCCATGTATGAGCGGCAGAAGGAGTACGACAAGGCGGAGAAAACCTTCCGTCAGGTTGTCGATTCAGAGCCGAACAATGCCTCGGCTCTGAACTATCTCGGTTACATGTTGGCCGACCGTGGTGTACGCCTGGACGAAGCGCAAGACCTGATTGAGCGCGCCATGAAACTCGATCCCAACAACTATGCCTACTTGGACAGCTTGGGATGGGTCTACTACCGGCAGAACAAGCTTACCGAGGCCGAACAGCAACTTACGCGATCTCTGCAGATCTCATCGAAGGACGCGACCATTCACGATCATCTCGGGGATGTCTTCTTTAAGGAGGGCAAGATCAAGGAAGCCATCCTTCAGTGGCAGTCCTCGTTGAAGGAGTGGAGCACTGGACCGGCGTCCGAAGCGGAGCCTGAGGATGTGGCAAAGGTTCAGAAGAAGCTCGATACCGCCCGGGTCAGACTGGCGAAGGGCCAACCTCCCAAGCCGCGGTCCAATTAGGGCCGCTGACTCAGATTTTCAGCAGCGCGCGAAGTCGCTTAGTTTGTATTCTGCTGACCGGGATCTCGGTCTGTTTCTTGTCATCCATTCTTAGCTGAAAACTCGACTTGAACCAAGGGATGACTTCCTTGATCCTGTTGATATTAATCAGGAAAGACCGGTGTACCCGCCAGAACAGATCGGGATCGAGGTTGGATTGAAGTTCCTCGATGGTGCGGTAGTTGGATTGCCCTTCGAACTGTGACGTGACCACCGTGATCAAGCCGTCGTCGATAGTGGCGTAGATTAAGTCCTGCGCATCAACGATCAGGTTCCGGTTGTTCGACCGAACGAGAAGCTTACTCCTTTGCGGAACAGGCTTAGCGATCGGAAGAATCGGGCAGTTTCTCCTGGGCCAGCCTGCGCTCTTCCACAATGCGCTTCGCTCGCGCGACTGTCTCAGACAGCCGATCTTTTTCAACCGGCTTGAGCAGGTAATCCAAGGCATCCAGTCGAAATGCTTCAAGAGCGTACTGATCGTACGCTGTGGTCAAAACGAAGTGCGGTGCTTGCTCGAGCTTGTTGGCGACTGCCGAAATGACGCCTAACCCATCGAGGCCGGGCATCTGGACATCGAGGAAAACAAGCTCCGGCTCGGTTTGCTCGATGAGCTTGACTGCTGCGGGGCCGTTGGAAGCGAAATCAAGTATCTCTATCTCAGGGAAATCCTTGAGGAGAAATGCCAGTTCATCCCTTGCGAGTTGCTCATCATCTACGATGAGGGTCGATACGGTGCCCACCATACCGTGCGACATCGATTGTTAGTATAACCCACGGTTTAGGGTCGCTCTCGGATGCTCGTATCCCTCGACACCCGGGTTTTTACGTACTTTTAACAATCCTTTTCCGAGTACCACAACCTAACGTTAAACCCAGCAAAGCGTTTGGCGCGTCTTACATAATGTGTTGAACCAAATTCCGGTTGACCAGAATCTACCACCGGCCTCCAGGCGGGTGCTCGTCATCGGGGGCACCCAGTTTATCGGCCGGCTTCTGGTTGAAGAACTAATAGCTTGCGGACACGAAGTCTCTGTTTTACATCGAAAGCCGAAGCATCCTTTCGGACGCCGGGTTTCGAACCTGGTAGCAGACCGAAACGATGCTAAATCAATCCAGGCTGCGATCGGAAAGACTCGCTTCGATGCCGTGTACGACATTGCCTACGACTGGGAACATGGCACGAACGCCTCACAAGTAGAGGCAACGGCTTCGCTCTTTGCTGGAAAAGTAAGCCGTTATATTTTCATGTCAAGTGTGGCCGCTTACGGCGACGGATTGAACCATCACGAAGGCGACGCCCTGGCGCCCGACGACCATCCGAATGTCTACGCAAGAAACAAGGCGATGTCCGAACGCGCCCTGTTTCGGATGTATCAGCGCTGCCACTTTCCCGTCGTAAGTCTGCGGCCGCCGTTTGTTTATGGTCCGGGGAATCCGTTTTATCGCGAAGCATTTTTCTGGGACCGTCTTCGCGCCGGAAGGCCGATTATTCTTCCAAGCGAAGGCCACCGCCTGATGCAGTTCATCTATGTCAAAGACTTGGTTGAACTGGCGATCAGGGTTCTCGATCTACCAAACGTGGTCGGGCATTCGTTCAACACAGCGAATCCTCGCGTCATCTCCCAGCACCAACTCATCATTGACCTCGCCCGGACCGCAGGAGTAACCAAGCCGCAGATCATCTCGATGCCTCGGGATTTCATCCAGAGAGCGGGCGGGCAGGCGATCGGGGAACGACTGTACTTCGGTTACTACTTCGACGTCCCGGCGATTACGCAAGTCGTCACAAAGGCACAAAGAATGCTCAGTTTCCGGCCAACGGACTTCGCCTTCGGCCTCAAAGTCACCTTTGAGGATTACCAGAAAAAACGGCCTCTGGTTCGTGCTGATTTTTCGTTTGAAGATGAGTTGCTGACTCGCGCCGCGGCCCATCTGCCCGCTCCCAGGTCTGCCTAAAAGCCGGCTCAATACCGGAAGTTTTTTCGCCGTGCAGCCTAGTTCTATTACGTCCTATGCTGGAATGGTGGTATGAAACTTCGGTACGCGCTTCTCCCCTTTGCTTTAGCCAGTCTCCTCTCGGCCGGAAATCTTCGACCCGAACCGCAAAGTGCCGGGCAGGACATGAAGGACGCCGGCAAGAAAACCACCAGTGCCGTAAAGAAGGGGACCACCAAATCTACAAAGGCAGTAAAGAAGGGCACAAATAAGGCAGCTGACGAAACCGAAAAGGGCGCCGGCAAGACGAAAGAAAAAACTTCGGATACCTCAAGTCGTTAATCTTGTAGCTCTATCTTGGCGCGACGCGGCCCGCGAATGGAGTCCGGCTCCTCTTCAGAGGACTGTCTATGAAATGTTCAAAGCTGCAAGAGCTTGCCTGTCTGACGGTTGTTTCCACATGCCTGAGTACGATCTGGTTGTGATTGGCTCCGGCCCTGCGGGTCAGCGGGCGGCGATACAAGGCGCTAAGTCGGGCAAGCGAGTAGCGCTGATCGAACGGAGAGAAGTGATCGGCGGCGTTTGCATCAATACGGGGACGATCCCCAGTAAGACGATGCGCGAGGCCGTGCTTCATCTTTCCGGGTACAACTACCAAAACATCTACGGCGTCAGTTATCGCGTCAAAGAGAAAATCACCATGGCTGATCTCGCGTTTCGCGTGCAGCATGTGATCAAGACCGAGATTGACGTCACGCAGGCTCAGCTCTCTCGAAACGGTATCGAGGTGATTACCGGAATTGCGAGTTTCAAGTCTCCGAAAACCATCCAGATAGCGGGGGTGCGGGGCATGAACGAGGTGAACGGAGAGACGATCGTCATTGCGACCGGCACCAAACCGGCCTTCTCGCCGAAGGTGCCGATCAATGGGCGAACCATCTTCAACAGTGATCAGATACTCGAAATGCCTTCCGTACCCCGAACGCTGATTGTAGTCGGCGGCGGCGTCATTGGCGTCGAGTATACCTGTATGTTTGCGACGCTCGGAGTTCGAGTCACCTTGATTGAAAAGCGGCCCAGGCTGCTCGAATTTGCAGACGCCGAGATCGTGGAAGCGCTCTCGTATCACCTCCGTGACCACCGCGTCACCATGCGTACTAACGAAGAAGTGGAGAGCGTGGAAGAGACGACCGGAGGGACCGGCGTTGTTGCGAACCTTGAGAGCAAGAAGAAGGTCTCGGGCGATGCGTTGCTCTATGCCGTGGGACGGCAAGGGAACGTCGATGAACTAAATCTGCAGGCGGCCGGCCTCGAAGCCGATAGCCGCGGCCGCATCGCCGTCGACGAGAATTATCGGACCGCCCAGCCAAACATCTACGCCGTCGGCGATGTCATCGGGTTCCCCAGCTTGGCATCAGTTTCGATGGAACAGGGCCGTACGGCGGTTGCCCGCGCTTACAACAAGTCCGTCTCATCCAATCCGAGCTACTTTCCTTTCGGCATCTACACCATTCCGGAGATCTCGTTTATCGGGAAAACGGAAGAGCAACTGACGGACGAGGACGTCCCCTACGAAGTCGGCGTGGCGTATTACCGCGAGATCGCGCGCGGCCAAATCCGAGGTGATACAACAGGCAGACTGAAGCTGATTTTTCATCGCGAGACTTTGGAGATTCTTGGAGTGCATATCATCGGCGAAGGAGCTTCGGAGCTATTACACATCGGCCAGGCGGTCATGATTCTGAAGGGCACGGTAGGCTATTTCGTTGATACGGTGTTCAATTATCCGACACTCGCTGAATGCTACAAGGCCGCAGCATTCAACGGACTTGAATAAACTCTCTCGGAACTAGCGGGCAAACACTATGGCGCACGGAATCGGCATATCAATCACGCACCGCATCGCAGCCGCGTCGATCGTAAACGACGCGGTTGAGGGAGAGCTTGTCCTCGAACAGGTGGACGAACACGGGAATGACACTCTGAGAGGCGCTCCGGCCGAAATCATCGCCGAGCGAGTAGCGGATCACGTAAGAAGACTGGATCTCAAAGGCACTCCGACGCACGTTGGAGTAGCTGTAGCCGGAATCGTCAGGAACGGCTACGTTGAGGATTCGCCGAATCTGGCGCAGCTCAAGGGTATCCATGTCCGGCAACTCATTACCGATGCGCTAACGCCCCAATTGGGGAAGCTGCCGGTCTTGGTGATGAATGATGCAGACGCGATGGCAGCCGGGATGGCTGCTTCCCGCGGACATCTTGATCGATTGGTTCGCCTTTGGTACCTGGGAACGGGCGTGGGCTACGGCCGCTATCCGATCCAGGACGGCATTTGGGAAAACGGACATTCGGTTGTGAGCCTTGACCCTAAAGAGCGGTTCTGTGGCTGCGGCGGATCCGGACATCTCGAAGGCGTCATGGGTTTCCGCTCGATGCGGCTTCGGTTCATGGATCTCGAACCGGACGAAGTTTTCGAGCAGGCTCAAGCGGGTGAGACGCGCTGCGTTGAATTCGTGAAACTCTGGCATCGTGCTCTAGCCGCGGGAACCGCAAGCAGTGTTCACGTCAGCGGCGCAGGTAAGTTCTTTATCACAGGGCCCGGCGCACGCTATGTAAATCTCTCTCTTCTGAGCGAATACATGCAGGAGATGGTGAAGCTCAGCCCGCTTCAGAGCTACTCTTTCGAGATTGTCCCTGGCGGCGAGGATATCGCGACCATCGGGGCCGCGGTAAGCTCTGCGCAGGCCGCAAACATCGAATAGACAAGGTGGATTATTGAGCGCCTCGAACGCCGCTTGCCTCGCGTGCTTTGAGGAACTCGTCGCCGCTTTTCCAGCTTGGAAGAGCGGGCTGATTCGCGATATCCAACCCTAGAGTCAGACCAAATTCAGCGATCTGTTCCATTCCCGAGAAGTCCCAGTCCTCGTGATATTCGTCCGAAGGCTGATGGTAGTGCTTCTCGTTGAATTCTTTGAGCACACGCTCGCCATAACCGGCCGGCTTTCCGATGTAATCGGCTCCTTCCGAAATTGAGAACGATGGAATACCAACCCGGGCCAGCGAGAAATGATCAGAGCGGTAATAATGCCCTTGTCCGGGCTCCGCGTCGGGCGCGATCGTTAAGCTGAGCCGCTTCGCGTCTCGTTGGACGAGCGGCCAAAGTGTAGTTCTCTCGGCGCCGGTGACAAAGACATCCCTGGTCTTTCCAAACGGGAAGAATTCATCGAAATTCAGGTCTGCAGCGATGCGGCCGGCCGGTGTCTGCGGATGCTCTCCGTAGTACTCGGAACCGAGAAGACCTGACTCCTCCGCGGTCACGAACACAAATTCGGCACTCCTCTTCGGCTTTTCGGGAGCGCGGCCCATAGCCTCGCCATCTCCAGTACGACAGCGCAACCTGTCGCGTTATCCTGCGCGCCGTTGTAGATGGAATCGCCGTTGACCGGAGCACCGATGCCCAGGTGATCCCAGTGCGCGGTAAACAGAACGGTCTGCGATTTGAGGGTTGGATCGGAACCGGGCACGCGTCCGACAACATTCACGCTTTCAAACGCGCGCAACTTGACCGGGAAATGCCCCCTCACTTGAACTCCGAGGGGAATAGGCCGAAAGGACTTCCCGTTCGCGAGCGCGAGCAGTTCGTCCAAGGTCTTTCCCGTTTGCGCCGTGAGCTTCCTGCCCGCTTCCTGCGAGATCCATCCGGCGAATTTGAGGCCGGACTCTCCCTCTTTCAGCTTCAGAGCCGGATGTTCAGTCTCCGGGGAACTCGAGACGACACCCCACCCGTAGCCGGCCGTCGCATCGGTGTGGATGATGAGCGCCGCCACAGCGCCGCGACGCGTTGCCTCTTCGAACTTGTATGTCCAGCGGCCATAGTAGGTAAGCGCCGGCTCCGCCAAAGAAGTTCGGGTCATCCGAAGGAGGTTCGTTGGTGAAATAGACCAGAACTTTGCCACGAACGTCGACGCCTTTATAGTCGTCCCAACCCAGCTCCGGCGCTGAGATTCCGTGACCCACGAAAACAGCTTCCGCAGCGAAGTCGTTATCCGGCTGCTGTGACAGTGGAATCCCGGAATACTCTTTCTGCAGAGCTAGCGACGTCGCGCCGGCCGGTCCCTGGAGGTTGAGTGAGGCGGAAGGAAGAAGCCGGGAGCCGATGAACGGCACCTTCTGGAAATAGCTTTGGTTCTCACCGCCAGGGCTCACGCCTTCCGTTTGCAACTGAGAGGCGATGTAGCCAGTCGCCAGCTTCTCGCCGGCTGTTCCTACTCCGCGACCCGCCATTTCGTCCCTTGAAAGGTACTGGACATGAGCGCGGATGCGCTTGCCCGAGATGTGCAAGTCCTGAGCACTCAGGAAGCTGGCGAGAAGGGCAGCAGTCAAGATCGCGAAACGAACCATGTGACCAGTCTACTGTTTCGTTTCCTCGCTTCAGGTGACCGCTATCATCAAATTGACCGCTGCTCAACGGTCCTGGAATGACGAACGTCGGCAAACTTAAGATCTTTCTCGGCTACGCAGCGGGTGTCGGCAAAACATACCAGATGTTGGAGGAGGCCCAGGAGCTTCGGCATCGCGGCGTAGATGTCGTGATCGGCTATTTTGAGCCCCACGGCCGCAAAGACACGATCGCGAAGACCGAAGGCCTTGAATTCGTTCCACGCAAGAAGGTTGAATACCGCGGGTCCATGTTTGAAGAGATGGACACGGACGCGATCATCGCCCGCAAACCACAAGTCGCGGTAGTGGACGAGTTTCCGCATACGACCGTTCCCGGCTCCCCGCGTGGAAAACGCTGGGAAGACGTCCTCCTGATTCTCGATCACGGAATCGATGTCCTCACGACGATGAACGTCCAGCACCTGGAAAGCCTGAACGACCAAATGGCCCAGATTACCGGCGTTAAAGTTCGTGAAACGATACCGGATTGGGTGGTGAAGAAGGCCGACGAGGTGATCATGGTCGACCTCACGCCTCGGGCACTGCTGAATCGGCTCGAGCGAGGCGTCGTTTATCCGCCAGACAAAGCACAGCGGGCGATGCAGAACTTCTTCAAGGAGTCGACACTGGTCGCTCTTCGCGAGATGGCGCTCCGGCAAACGGCTCAGGAAGTGGAAGAGCGCATCGAGCATGATGAGGAAGCTAGAACGGACGGCCATCCCGAAGACGGCGTCGATCGTTCTCACCGCCTGGACGATGCAGTGATCATTTATGTGAGCGACGATCCCACAACAGCGATGCTCATCCGGCGCGGCAAGCGGGTGGCCGACGTTCTGCAGGCGAATTGTTTCGCGGTGTTCATTACCGATCGGGCAGATATGCAGGCCCTTCCGCCGGCAAAGCGCGATGCTGTGGAGCGTCATATGAACTTCGCGCGCAATCTTCACATCGAGACATCGGTCCTTCAGGGCTCCGACCATGCCAAGGCGCTGGTCGATTTCGCACGGCAGCACAGCGCGAGGCAGATCTTCCTTCCACGGCTCGTGGGGAGAGGCGTCGAGCGTTTGCGAGGCAAAAGCCTTGTCAACCAAGTCGTCGGCTTGGCAAACGACATGGAGGTCACGATTGTTGCCGACCGGCGGCAAGGCGAGCGACCGAAGCCGATAAGCTTTCATCGTACGAAACAGTTCTCTATTTCAGCTTTACCGCTGCATCGCTGAGGCCGTGCCTTGTCATGGTCTTTTCGATGTCTGCGATCTCGATGGGAACGAAGGCGGAGAGATTCTCATATCCGGTGTCGGTGATGAGCAGCATGTCTTCGAGCCGGATGCCCAGATGCAGTTCAGGAATCTGCATGGCGGGTTCGATAGTGAAGATCTGGCCTGGCTCTAACGTCTCGCGTGAAGCTAGGCACATCGTGCACTTCCAAGCCTACGTTGTGACCGAGACTGCGCGCCTTGCTGTTTCGATAGCGTTCCACGAACTGCGTTGCGGCTGATTTTATTTTGTCGTCGGTGAACGTGAAAGGAGGCCATGGCGGCATCCATCTTTACTGACCGCATCCGCGATGATCTCAGCAGGCCTGGCATGAACCTTGATGGATGTCATGAGCGCCTGATACAGACGAAGATAGATCCCGTAGTATTCGCGCTGCCAGGGCGTGAATTTGCCATCGGCAGGAAAGACGCGGGTGACGTCGGAAGAGTAGTTCTTGTAATCGGGCGCGTAATCGAACTGCACCAGATCACCCTTCTGCAACTGCGCCGTGTTCTTGTGGTAATGCGAGTAAAACGTGTTGGGACCTGTCGCAATCAGTGCGAAATAAGAAGGCCCATACGCGCCGTATTTCTTGAAGATGTACTCGGCGTCAGCCTGCAATTCGTATTCGTACATGCCGGGGCGAGCGTCGCGCATGGCTTCGATAATGGCCAAGCCGGTGATTCGGGTGGCTTCACGGATGATCGCGATCTCAGCGGGACTCTTGATGCTTCGGAGTCGATCGAGAATGGGATCGAGATCTTTGATCTCGCTCTGCGGCGACGCGGCCTTCAGCTTTTCGCGAAAGACCTCTTCTCGAGAGCTGCGACCGTCCCACTCGTCATTCTTTGTTGCGCGGGCCAGAAGCGATCGTGTCGCTCGGACGACGATGATCCGAGAACTTCCGGACGAAACGGCGTGTAGATGGCCACACCGATCTTTTGCGATGTTCGCCACGGCCTTCTTGAACTCATCTCGCGGCAGAACAGCTTCGATGCCGGTGGCGCGAACTGCTTCGGGTCCGGGGTAAAGGCCGGGACCGAACATCATTTTTTCGCGGCGCTCGTCGCGTGGTTTCAAGAAGAGCGTTGAAGTCTTCTTTCGGCCGTCGATCAGCAGTATGGCGCGCGGTTCGGCGACACCCGTGAGATAGAAGAATTGATTGCTCTGCCTGAACGGCTGCTCGCCGGGCCGCTCCGTTGTTCCTTGCAGGATGGCGACAGCTGTGCCAATGGCTTTCATGACCTGAACGCGGCGCGCAGCAAATTCGCCTGGAGGAAAAACGTTTGTGAAGACCGGCTGGGCGATCAGCGCCGACAAACCGAAGCTCGCGGAAATCATCAGGCTCACGACGAGTCTCACAACACGACCGGTAGCCCCGTGCCAGATGAACATGCCTTCTAAACTAACAAGGGTGAGAGTACAGCTAGGTCTATTCGCTGCTATTTCTGGCGGTCGTGTCTCCCGTTCTCGCGCAACCGGAACCGGGGAGAAATGAGTGGCAATTGGCGAAGCCCGAACGGGAACGTGACAGTGCATGTTCGGCTCGCGGAGTCTCTCTTCTACTCAGTTTCCTTTCGAGGGCAGGAGGTCGTTGCCGAATCGAAACTAGGGCTCGAATTCGTCGGGACAAATCGCCGAAAGGAGCCAGCAGTGGAAATTCGTCAAGGCAATCGAAGGCGGGGCCGATACGAGTTGGTCAAATCCGTTCGGGAAGAACAACCCGGTTAGGGATCATTTCAACAGATCGAGCTCGCGTTCGAATTGGCTGGCAGGCCCAGTTCGAAAGATGAACCTGTTTTTCGGGCTTATGACGATGGGGCGGCCTTTCGTTACCGGCTGCCCGTCAGACGGGCAGAAACACTCCTTACTGCTTACCAAAGAACGACACAGAATTTCACTTCGCCACAGATCCAACGGTATGGGCTTCGACATACGAGGGATTCAAACATCCCTATGAGCATGAGTACCCCAAAGCAAAACTCTCGAGCATCTACTCTTCCTCCCTAATCGGCCTGCCTCTACTTGTGCAAACCGCCCCGTCCGCTTACGTGGCTCTCGCGGAGGCGGATCTGACGAATTGGGCCGGACTGTACGTGAAGAGAGCCAACGCGCGCTCAGGAACTCTTCTCGCCGCACAGCTCGCGCCGCGGCTCGATGGCTCCGGACTGGTAAAAACAGAGACTCCCGACTCAATCACCTTGGCGGGTCCTTATGCTCGGTTCGAAGCCAGGCGATCTGATTCAATCGGATCTGATCGTTAACCTAAATCCCCCTTCGCGATCGCCGACACGTCCTGGATCCGCCCCGGGAAGATGGCTTGGGACCACTGGTGGAGCGGCGACGTCAAGATGGACAACGAGACGGAGAAGCGATTCATCGCGTTCGCCGGAGACATGGGCTTTCCGTATCAGCTGGTCGATTGGCAATGGTATGGCGAATTCAACAAGCCGGGCGCGGACATCACGCGGCCTGCACCGCAGCTCAACTTGCCCGAGTTTCTCCGATTCGCATCGGAGCACCACGTCCGGCTTTGGCTGTGGCTGCATTCCGGAGATGTTAACCGGGCGCTGAATGCGGGCACTCTGGATGAGGCGTTTACGGTTTATCAGAAGTGGGGCATCGCCGGCGTCAAGATCGACTTCATGGACCGCGACGACCAGGACATGGTGAACTGGTACGCAACCGTTGTCGAGATGGCAGCGAAGCATCAGCTGATGGTGGATTTCCACGGCGCTTATAAGCCAACGGGCCTTCGGCGCACGTGGCCAAACCTGCTAACGCGAGAAGGCGTGCTCGGCAATGAGTACAACAAATTCAGCGGGCGAGTTACGCCCGAGCACAAGCTGACGCTGCCTTTCACCAGAATGCTGGTCGGGCCGATGGATTACACGCCCGGAGGCTTTCTCAACCGCAGCCCTTCGGAATGGAACAGACCACGCCCACAGAGGTGATGGGCAGCCGCGCTCAGGAACTTGCGATTTTTGTCGTTTATGAAAGCCCTCTCACCTGTGTAGCGGATGACCCGGCCACTATCGAGATCAGCCGGGCCTGGAGTTTCTCCGTGTGGTTCCGACGGTTTGGGACGAGACGCGCGTACTGGATGGAGAAGTCGGCAAACACATCGTCGTTGCCCGGCGAAGTGGCAAGGATTGGTTCATCGGCGGCATGAGCGGCGATGAGGCGTACTCATTCGACTCTTCCGCTCGCGTTTCTCGGCCCGGGCAAATTCAGCGGCGACGATCTTCTCTGATCCCAACGATCCCGGAGCAAACTATGAGAGCTTGACGATCGATAAGCGCAATGTCAGCGCGACCGACGCGATTGATATCAAGATGCGTCCGGCAGGTGGCGTCGCAATACACTTGCGGGCTCAGTAGATCGAGAATGTCGACAAGCTATGGCGCGATCGGCGTGGCGAGCCGGCAAGGCGGCCCGGCATATCAGCCAGGACATAGGCGAGTACAGAAAGCACAGCGATGTTCTTGCGAAAATCTTCGCGATTCACTTTGTCCACAGTGTCGGCTTGTGTGTGATGCCAGTCGAAGTAGTGTGCCGCCGTCGTTGTCGGCCCGAACATAGGCACGCCCTGAGATCCAAGAGGCTCAACGTCACTCCCGCCTCCGCCTTGGTTCACCGGTCGGCTTTCAATCGCTTCAGCAGAGCCGCAATTTCGCGGCACATTTTCATTGACTGTTGTTCCGCGGTGCTTAGCTTTCGTTCAGGAACAGACGGACCCCCCGGCACCGGACGGCGAGGCTGAGCTTCCGGGCCATAACCGATCCCGACCGGAGTTTCCGCGCCTTCGTCCATCTCAATCGCAGCTACGTGATTCTCTGACGGTATCGCCAGCCCATTTAAGGTAAGCTTGTCCTCCACGGCCACCATTTTCTTCATTGACCCAGAACACGACGCGAATCGTCCGCCTCGGCTTTAAGCCGAGCTTATGGATCAGAGCCGCGGCTTCGAGCGTGGCCATGATCCCTGCGCCATCATCTTGAGCACCTTGTCCGACGTCCCAGGAATCGATGTGTCCACCCAGGACGACGATCTCTTCCGGGTGTTCAGTTCCGGGAATTTCACCGATGACATTGGCTGCATCCGCATCAGGCTCCAGATGCGCCTCCATGACAAGGTGTACGCGGGGTGTTGATCCGCTCGCCTGCAACCGGTTGAGCAGCGTGGCGTCTTCCACTGTTATAGCGGCTGCCGGAATCTTCGGGCTGTCCTCCGCATACCGAAGCGCACCTGTATGAGGCAGTTGCATTGCCAGCGGAGTGATGGAGCGGACAAGGGCAGCAACCGCCCCCAACTTGGCCGCGCGAGACGGCCCGGCCGAGCGATACGCAACGGTTTTGTCGTAGCCTTCGTACGGCGCATTGAACACCACAATCTTGCCGGACACTTTGCTGCCCAACTTCTCGAGTTCGTCGAAAGTCGACACGACCACCACATCGGCTGTAATGCCGTCGGAAGGAGTGGCGATGCTCATGCCGAGCCCCAACATGTGGAGCGGGCGTCCAATGGGATTCAGGATCTCAGCGGACTCTCTTCCCCGAACCCATCGAGGCACCTTAACGGGCGGCGTGGATACATTCACCAAACCATCGTTTTTCATCTGTTCAGCGGCCCAGGCAATTGCCTTCGGTAGGCTCTCCGATCCGCTTAAACGATTCCCGATGCGATCGCAGAGATAAGTCAGCTTCTGGTAACCGGCCTCGTCCGTGAGCGCGGCGTCGATCAATCTGTTTGCAACGTCTTTGTAATGCTGGCTTACATTGACATCCTTAGCACGGGCAACCAAACAGACGAGAGTACAGCAGACAACACTACGGGCGAAGCGAGACGACATATTCGATATGACAACACAGCAGTAACTTTCCACAACTGCCCTGCGTAGAAACATACGAAGGCGGATCGGCTATATTCTTCGGCTTCGGCACAATATTCCAGGCCTTCGCCCGTCTACATTGTCAGATGGAGGGAATCCTGACTTCCGACGGAGTTACGGCTGAGCAAAATCGGCGGCTGTCGGACGTAATCGGGCGAGAACAGGCGCGCCTTCGGCAATTTATCCGTTCGCGAGTTCGGAGCGATAGCGATGCTGAAGACATATTTCAGGAAGTCTTCTACGAACTGGTGGACGCATACCGGCTCACTAAACCGCTTGAGCAAGTAGGGCGCCTGGCTGTTTCGTGTAGCCCGTAACAGGATCACAGATCTGTTTCGGAAGCGAGGTTCAGGTTCCCCGAAACTCGCGGAGACGCAATCAGGATTCGAATCGGAAATTCCCGATTGGGAAGACCTGCTCCCGTCTCCCGACGCCGGTCCGGAGGCTCTCTATGCACGTAAGCTGCTGCTAGACGAACTGGATTCCGCGCTCGATGAATTGCCCGAGGATCAGCGCCAAGTATTTGTGGCCCATGAGGTGGAAGGGCGCAGCTTTAAGGAACTGAGTGAGGAAACGGGTGTTGGCTTAAATACGTTGCTGTCACGGAAGCGATACGCGGTTTTATATCTCCGGCGTCGATTGCAATCCATTTACAGCGAGTACGGTGACCGTTGAGGTGAAGTTTTGAAAAATTATTGGATTATGCGAGCCATTAAGATTGCGTTTTTCGCGATTATTGCAGTAGGTGTAGTTAGTTTTCTGGTGATGAGCCTCTGGAACGCATTGCTGCCGGGCATCTTCATGGTGAAGACGATTACTTTCTGGCAGGCTTTGGGCTTGCTAGTTCTCAGCAAGCTGCTATTTGGGGGCTTTCGTCCCCCAGGCGGTGGCGGCAGACATTGGCGACGTCGCATGGCGGAGCGTTGGGAGCAGATGACGCCCGAAGAGCGTGAGAAGTTCAAGCAAGGAACACGGTGCGGCTTCCGTCGCGGACACGAAGAGGCTACGAACCGAGCGGACCGGCAGGAGCACAGGCATGAATCGCAGTTATTTGACAAAGATGGAACTGGCCTCGGCGGTTGCGCGCGGCGTGCGCCAGTTGGTCTTTATAGGCGCACAGCAAGCAAGACCCGAGGAACTCGGAGACTGTTCGGCCAGTTCTGTGCATTTGTTCGCTGTCGATGAACGAGGAGCCGATTGAGTCCACGGTTACTTTCGTCCCAACCCGGTTTGAATCGGAAGAACTCGCCACTGCTCTCAGCCGATCGAGCTTCGACAAGCTGAAAGCAAGCTTGTTTATCTGGCTTGGTGACGCAGGCTACCGGACGATGGAGGCCGCGCTATCGACCTTGTCCTTCATCGCTTCGCTTCCTAAAGGGAGCGGCGTTGTGTTTGATTACGTCGCTGAACACAGCTCGCCTCCATCGTTCGCCGGCACCGCCCTGGATGCGTTGGCAAGCCGGGTCTCCTGCGCAAGCGGCGTCGCCAAGCACATGATTCAACCCCAGGCGGTTGCGGCGATGTTGCGCGGCTTGGGATTTGGGCATATGACAGACCACACTATATGAAGGGCTCTCGCAAGTTGACGGCCATATTGTGAGCGCCCTTGTTTGACGTTTGACGCCAGTACCGTTCATCCAATATTAAGTTCGCTGTAATCCGATCGAAACGACTCCCTAGCTAGTTTTGGTAAGGGGGTTATGGATGGATTTCAGAAGACTGCTAGTTGTTGCACTTCTTTTTACTTACGGAATTATTGCTCAGACCAGCACCGGTCGGGTCACGGGAACAATCACAGACCCAAGCGGCGCGGCAGTAAAAGGCGCCGCAGTCACTGTCCTCAACGAGAGAACGAACGAAGAACGACGCCTTGAATCGAATGACGACGGCAATTTTGCGTTCACGGGACTTGAGCCGTCCAACTACACGGTCAAGGTGACGTACTCCGGTTTCTCTGACATACAGCTCAAAAACTTACCGCTTCAAGTCGGCCAGGAGATCAGGCAGAATCTGCGACTTTCGGTCAGCGCGACTAACTCCGTTGTTACCGTCGAGGGTGGCGGTATTTCGGCTGTTGATCAGAGCGACGCCAAAATGGGCGTCAACGTAACCGATCGCGAAGTGGCAAATCTTCCGCTTAACGGGCGTCAGGTAAGTCAGCTCTACTTACTGACGCCCGGGGCTGTCAACAGTGGAAGCGGAACATACGACAACATACGCTTCAGCGGCCGGTCCAATCAGCAAAATATCATCCGCTACGACGGCGTAGAAGCGAGTTCAATCATCGACGCTTCGCCGGGGAACTTGAACGGAGAGACGACATCGAATTTCCGGCTACAAAACAGTCTCGAGAACGTTCAGGAATTTCGCGTTGACAGCAGCAACTATCCGGCCGAGTATGGCACGGGAACAGGCGGCCAGATCAGCGTCATCACAAAGTCAGGCTCGAACCAATGGCACGGTTCAGCCTTTGAATACAACCGGAATAGCTTCTTCGACGCACGCAACTTCTTCTCTGGAGCGGCGGTCGACAAGCTTCGCCTGAATCAGTTTGGCGGATCACTCGGCGGCAAGATCATCGAGAACAAGCTATTCTTTTTCGGAAGCTATGAGCGACTGCGTCAGCGCACATCCAGCCCGTTCAACGAGGCCACGCTCAGTGCTTACGCACGCTCATTAGCTGTGCCCGGCATACGTCCTCTGCTGTCCGCGTTCCCGGTTGGATTCGCTCATACGAGTGATCCGCTGATCGACCAAGTAACAGTGCAAGGCCCCGGGCTTATCGATGAGGACTACGGCGGCATCCGGCTCGACTACAACATCAGCGATCGCTTGAAACTGTACGCGAGATACTTCCGCGATCAGGGTTCTTCCTCTCAAACTCAGAACTCCACTTTGAGCCAGTACAACCAGACGGTAGTGCCGCAAAACGGAGTCGTTACTCTCAGCCAGGCTCTGAGTCCCACGATCCTCAATGAGACTAAATTCGGCGTGAACTCGGTGAAAGAGCGGGTTTACGGTCGCCCCGGACCGAGTCCCGGTGTGGATCTAAGCGGCGTTACGCTCAATCTCACGGGGGGAGTCGCACTGCAAGGGATCGCAGGACAGTCGGGGACGACGGGCTTTGCCCTTCCATCCGGTCTTATCCGTCTTTCGAGTTCGTTCAATGGCCGCGGTGCGCCATACACGAACTACTCGCTCTCCGGCATGGACAACCTTTCAGTCGTGAAAGGCAATCACAGTATGAAATTCGGTGTGGAGTTCCGGCCCATTACGCTGTACAACGACCAACTCGGCGGAACGACTTATAGCTTTGCGAACCCGGCTGCCTTTCTCAACAACCAGCCAAGTTCGATCGCTTTCAACGGTGATCTCAGTGCGCTTGAGCCCATTTACCGGGCCTCTCAGGAAATGCCAAGCTGCAGCAGATGTACTACATCGGCTATGCGCAGGATGAGTGGAGAATCCGGCCGAATTTCACCATGAACTATGGATTGCGCTATGAGTATTACGGCGTTCTCTCCGAGGCCCGAAATAAGGATGTCGTATTCGACATGGCTAGCGGCAATATCATTCCGCGAACTTCGGCAGATTGGTACGGCAGTTCGACGAAGAATTTCGCTCCCCGGCTTGGTTTTACCTGGTCGCCGATGGCATCGAACAACAAAACTGTTTTGCGAGTCGGAGCCGGCTACTTCTACGGCCCGGGCCAAACGGAAGACCAGCTACAGCCGGAAGCGAATGATCGCATCGGAACCACGATCACCTCCGGGCCGCTGAATGTTTATCCGTTGAACATCCCCGCTGTTTACGCAAACTACAACATCAATAGCCCCACTCTCGGTTATCAGCCCCGCGCCTACGGCCCTGGATATCACATCCCGGAGCGCATCCTGTCCTATACGTTTTCGTTGCAACAGGAACTACCGGGCAACATGGTCGTGACGCTGGGCTATGTCGGAAGTCAAGGGCGGAACTTGTTCCTCCGCAGCGTTACTAATCTGATAAGCGGCGTAGGAACAAACGCCAGTGGGACAGCGATTCGTGACACGCCAGTTCGGTGATCGATTCGCCGAGATTGACTACAAGACTAGCGGCGGAAACGACCACTACAACGCCTTTCAGATGGGTGTAAACCGCCGGTATTCGAAAGGTCTCACGCTCGGCGGACAATACACCTGGGGCCACTCGATCGGCAACAGCGCGGGCTCGAATGAGGCCAATACCGCGGGTAATCCGTTCAACTTCGGAGCCGATTACGGGAACAACAATTTCGATATTCGCCAGAGTCTGAACGTGGACGTGCTGTACGACTTGCCGTATGGCAAAGGACGTCACTTTGGAAGCAACGCATCCAAACCGCTTGATCTGGTTCTTGGAGGTTGGCAATTAGGCGGCATCTTAAATGCACGATCCGGCGTACCGATCGACGTTCTCATTCAACGCCCTGATGTGGTTTATGTGGACGGACGAAACGGCGCGGTGTACCAGAATCCGGTGGTTGTAAACGGCACACCAGTAACTCGGGCCGTGATCAACGTGCCAGGGGGCGGAAACAGCCGAAATGTGCGACGGCCGAACGTGGTGCCTGGCGTTGATCCTATCCTCTACAGCAACGGCCTTGGATACGTGAATCCCGCTGCGTTCTCTGTTCCGGCTCCCGGAACATTTGGGAACTCAGCCCGAAATTCACTGGCAGGTCCGGCCCTGGCTCAATTCGACCTCACTTTGAGTAAGAAGTTCAACGTCACTGAGCGATTCAATATCGAGCTGCGCGGTGAAGCTTACAACATTACTAATCACGCCAACTTTGCCAATCCAGGCAATCTTCGTCTGAATACCGGATTACCTACTGGTCCGAGTGCTACGGGTATTCAGCCCGGAGCACCCTTCTCGTCATCAGTCGCCGGAGGAACATTTGGTGTGATCAACTCAACCGTTTCCAACCAGATTGGATTGGGCACTGCTCGCCAGCTGCAACTCGCGTTGCGCCTCAACTTCTAGACGACGTTTGTAGCTCCTGTTATACGGCGAGGGCGTCAGCTTAGGCTGACGCCCTCTTTTATTGCGACAGACCGACACCGAACTTTCTACCGAAGAACTCCGCGGTAGCGCGGTATGCTTCCGCCCAGTGCCGTTGCAGCAGAAAATCGTGGATCTCGTTCGGGAAGATCAACTCCTCGAACGGTGTGCCCTGCTTCCGGAGAGCCTCAACCAACATGACGGTTTGAGAAAAAGCAACGTTCCGGTCATCGTCTCCGTGGATCAGCAAGACCGGCGCTTTCCAAGTCTTCACCGAAGCCATTGGTGACGAGTCGAATGCCAGTCTGGCAGCCCGAGCCACGGCCTCTACTGCCTCCGGATTGCCGCCTACGTCACTCGTCGTGTCGAAGTTGCGCAGCGTACTCCAGTCGTGGACGCCATGGAAATCGACACCTGCGGCAAAGAGATCCGGGTGCGCGTGAAAGTGCGAGTGCTGTCAGATATCCGCCATAAGAGCCACCCCACACACCGATCCGCTTCGGATCAACGTCAGGCCGGGATTTCAGATACAAGCCCGGCGCCGATCACATCGTTGAACTCGCTCGCTCCCGCGGCGCCGTAGTTAGTCGCCTCCCGGAAATTCAAGCCATATCCGATACCGCTACGGTAGTTCACCGACAGCACGATATAGCCTTGGCTGGCCAGGAACTCGTTCATGGAATAAGCATTCGAGTAGTAATACATGTAGTGCGAGCCCAGAAGCATCTGCCGGCGGGATCCGCCGTGGAAGAAGATCAAAGCGGGAAGGCGTTCGCCGGATCGCGCGCCCGAGGGCATGAAAAGCTGCCCATGAATCTGCATACCGTCTGCCGCGGTAATCATGACGGGCTGCGGCTTCACGAATGACTTGGAAGGAAACTCCGCGGGAACGGTGGAAGGCGCCAGCGCAGTCAGCTTTCCGTCAGCGGTCTTGACGACGGCATGAGACCGTTCGTTGTAGCTCGATGCGAGAAACGCAAGCGTAGATCCGTCCGCGATAGGAGCGGGATTCCACTCGATGTCTTCCCCGGACGTCAGCTGCTTGGGCGCACTCGCTCCGGACGGGTCTCACCACCCAAAGGTGGCGCCGGTCGATGTCCTTGATGTTGGTGGAATAGTAAACTGCCTTGCCATCCGCGGAAGGCGCAACATGCTCCACCTCGCCTTCGCCCGGTGTAAGCTCCTTAGGCGCGCCATGTCCCGAAGCCGGGATGCTGTACAGGTGACACCAGCCCGTCTTCTCCCACGGGAAAACGATTTGATTGTCCGCTGTCCAGAGTAGTTGGGAATCGGCGACGACCGGGTGCCACAGACTACCAGGCCCGGCGTCGGCTCGGAAGATCTCTTCGGCGGAGTTCGCGCTCAGGTTGAACGCTCGAATCGACCAAGGCTCTCCACTTCTACGCGGCACGAAGGCGTAGATCCGGCTCTGCGCCGGCACACGTGTGTAAGCCACTTTGCTGCTGTCCGGCGACCAGACGGGATCGGAGTCACGGTCCACGCTGCCGTCGATATAGCGCAGGGATTTGTCGGCCGGAGAGTAGATACCGATGAAGCTATGCTCCCGGCGCGTGCTCACGAACGCGAGATAGCCGGCCGTCGGGAGACCACCGAAGATCGCTCGCTGCGCCTTTCTGAGAAACAGCCAGCGTTGGCTCCTGGCCGGAAGGCTTCATGAGGTAGATCTGGCCGCCGCGCACAAACGCGACGGAATCGCCTTTGGGCGAGATGGCCGGCGCGTGACCTTCCGTGAGCTTCTTAGCCGGAGAGCCGTCAAGCGACACGGACCAGATGGACTGATCCGGCTTCGCCGGACTGAGGTCGGGATTGGGGTTGTCGCCGTTGGTTTCGAAATCGCCACCGCGCGCGAATAACAGATAGCGAGCCGTCGGGGGACCACACCACATCTGCGATTTCCTGCCCATCGTCTTTCCCGAAGGCGGTGATCTTCTGCCCGTTCCAGTCCGGAGCTGATGCCACCCAGATATTGCGCTGGCCCCGCTCATTCAACAGCCAGGCAACTTTGGCTCCTGTCGGTGACGGGAAGTGGTGAAGTTGCGAACGGCGCGCTCAGAGCATTGTCGATCGTGAATGGGCTCTGGGCAAAGCAAGCCGCCGCGAGAAGGATTCCGAGAGTGAACCGCATAAGCGATTCTACAAACTGCTTCGTTCCGCATAAAAGCAAAAAGGGCCAGATGGCGAACCATCTGACCCTTTGCTGCTTTAGCTTACTGCCGCGTTATTTCGGGCAGCCAAGCGCCTTGACCTGATCTGCAGGCAAGCGGCTTGACGTTCTTCACTGCCGGAGGCATTGTGGAGCTGCCCTTCGGTACCAGGTAGACTTCCACTCGGCGGTTCTTATCCGCGTCGGTCGTCTGCGAGCCCTTGCGTTCCTTCACGTTCGAAGTTCCGCACTGACCCGGTCTGGTCTCGGAGGTCTGATCGGTGCCGACCCAATCCACTCGGATTCGGGACGGATCGATCGTGCCGCAGGTGCCGGTGCCGCCGCTGAGCACAGCAGCCGCATTCAACACGCGCTGTTCATCGAGAGCCGTCGGAGGCGTTGCCGCACGCCGTCTGCCGCGTGTACGAGCCGCCGGGCCGTTCTCGGCCTCGTCGCGTGTCGCGATGGCCAACCAGCACGACGTCGTACTCGCCACTGGACAGGCGGTTGGATGCGTCGTCGATCAGAAGGCGCTTGCCGCAGTTGTTCACGCGAGCGTTGTTCTTCGCGAAGACCACGTCATCGAGCCGTACGAATTGTGGTTCGCAGTTCACCGTGATGGTGGTCGATTGTGAAGCCGTCTTGCCGGTCTCGTCGGTCACGGTCAGAGTGGCCGTCACGGTCTTGCTTTGCGCTTGCGCTCCGCTTTCGAAGTTCAGCGTAGAAGCATCGAAGGTGGCGTTCTGCGCTCGTGTCGCCGGTTACCGATCCTTCGCTGACGGTCCACTTGTAGGTCGGGGTGCCGCCGCAAGCGGAAGGCGTCGCGCTACCGGTCAGCTGAGCCGTATGAGTACCGTTCGTATTCGCGGCGCAAGCCAGCGTGTTCGGGGTCGCCGTTACGCTCGTTACCTGCGGAGCCGACTCGTTCACCGTCACCGTCGCTGTCGCCGTCACAGGCTGAGCTGGCGGCGGCGTTGGCGGCTGTACCCAGCAACGAACCGGGAACTTCGCCGGTCTCTCCATCGGAGGCGGCGGAGGTGTGGTGTCCTTCACAGTCACTTGGACATTGAAGCTGCCCGTGTTATTCGGAGTGAACGTGAAATCAGGACTGTCGCTGCCCTGCGTCTGGCCGTTCAAGGTCCAGGCGTAGGAGAGCTTCTGGTTGCCGGTTGCCTGGATATTGGCATGTAAGGTAACAGGCTTGCCCTGGCAGATTGTGCCTTCGCCACCCGAGATAGTCGGTGTTGCAAGCGGGGCAGGCGGAGGCGGAGCAGGCGGCATCTCTGGGCACTTGCTTTGGCCGAGGTACCACACTAATCCGATCGTTCCCTGGAAATTATTGATCGAGGATTTCGACGGAATGTAGATTCCGCCCGTGTTGTAGTTAGGCAGACCATAAGTAGGATTACGCGACGTTATACCGCGAGCATCGATACGAAGCCCGAAATGATCGGTCAAATGGAACTTGATACCGCCACCATAGAAGAAACCGACCTGCAGATTGTCGTTCAGGTTGGCCGAATGGTACACCGCATTGACCGCAGCCTGCCGGGCGAGGCCCTTGGCCGTTGCGGTGGGAGTAAATTGTATGCCTGCGACTCCCGCGGTCAAGTAGGGTTGGACACGAGAGCCGCGCGGAGTAAGGTTAAAAACAGGACCTAATCCGAATGTATAGTTGCGAGATCCGAAGCTATATGCGGGAATCGGCGTCCCAGTGAGAGCTCCATTCCCTGCCGGATACGTCCCGGTGGAGCTTCGAAACTCGACGTTGGCTTGAGAGAACTCGAAAAAGCCCTCAATGCCGAAATACTTTCGCGGGATTTACGGCGACGCGAATACCGGCAATTCCGCCAGTAACCAGGTGGGTCGTCAGGCCCTTGTTGACCTGCCCCCACGTGCTTACGCCGCCGAAGGGGTCAATTTCGACCAGATCCGGATACTGATCCTCTCCCCCCGACGTCGTCGCCGTTTTCTTTGTTCCCTGCGTCCTGAGCTAATGCAACTGAACTAACTACCAGCGCACCGCAAAGGATCACAGATTTAAGCGGCCTAATTCTAAGCCGAGTGTCCATCCTTCTCCTCCAAAGCAGAGTACAAACCTATACCGATTATTGATGATTGTTTGCCAAATTTGATTACAATCAACGAAACAAAAGCTCAAACAGAAGGACCCCGGGAGTATGGCTCCCTGGGCAATCTGTCATAAAAGTTCACGTGTTGTATTTCGGGTCAGCACATTAGTCGTTATGGGAAGACGATATTCAACGGCATCGGGAGCAAGATCCAGAGCGCGTTAGTAACATTCTTCCCACGATCGCCGGTATGACAACCAGCCAACTAGTTTTTAATCAGCCTTATGTCAGATTACGACTTTTCCCCAGCACCTTACAAGCAGTTAAACTCATGGTAACTGATTGCAATTTCTAAGTGTTAGCGCAGACGCTCAATTGCGGTAAACAATCCCGAGTTCTGCCGGTGAGACCGAAAATTCGGCTCGAGGAAGGCGTGGGCCTCCAGAGTTGGCGAATTCGAGTGAGAGGTAAGCGCGCTGCGCACTTCGGTCCATGACGCCGCGCCGTCATTGCTTTGATACAAGCGGCCGTACTCGACCGCATAGACGGTTTCTGCGTTTTCTCCGAACAGAACGGCGCTAACGGTCGAGACAGGCAGGCCGGCCGGCTTCGTCGTCCACTTTCCTCCCAGCTTGCGAAGAGTAGAGCCCGACTCTCGTTGCAGCCGACAAGCGTGGGATCATCTCCTTCCGAGATCGCAACGTCGTTGACGTCGGAAGAAGGAAGCGGGAAATCCAGGCCGGTCCAGTGCTCGCCCGCATCCTTCGAAAGAAATAATCCGTTGGCAGCTCTCGCGATCAGAGGCGGCGAAGCGCCTGGCTCCCATGTAGAGCGCCGTTACCGCCGACGAGCCCTTGATGTCCGCAAGCGTCCAATGCTCTCCAAGATCGGTGCTACGAAGCAAGCCCTAAATCTGTGGCCGCGAAGATGACTGCTTTCGGCCCGGAGCCCAAGGCATAGAAGCCGCTGACGTCCGAAACAGAAACTTCCTTGATGATGGGCTTCGGCTTGACGCGGGCGCGCGGCAACTCTCGATCGTGTCGAACTTCCCGACCGGGTAGCAGGGGTGCGAGCAGGCTCTGGCGGGCACCGGCTTCTTTGCCGGCTCTTCGACCGGCGGTGGAGGAATCACCAGACGAACGGGCAGAGCCTTCCAGATAACGCCGCCGTCGACTGATTTGTACATTTGCCGGGCACTCGCCGCCAACAAGAATCGATCGGTATCGGGCAACCCCACTACAGCTTTCAAGTGAACGCCGCCTAGCGTCCGCGTTGGCGGTGCCTGGACCCACGATTCGCCGTGATCGGAGCTTGAGAAGATCCCGGTCGACTCGCCTTCCTGCGTTTCGATGGCGAGCAATTTCTGTCCGGAAACTGTAATCGCGCTGATCACCCGGTCAACAAAGCCGTGGTTTACGGGCGTGATGTGCTCTCCGCCGTTTTCGCTCTTCCCGATGCCCTCGTATTGCAGACGCCATGTAAATGACCTGCGGATTGGTGGGTCGAAGGCCATCGAATTGGCTTGCGTACTCGTGAGCGTCTTCCACGCAGCGCCGCCATTCAGGCTCTTATAGAGTCCCGTTGTCGTGCCCGCATAGATGACGGATGCAACCGTAGGGATCCTGTCGAATGACATGCGTCCGGCGCGATGTGTTCGGAATTCCCATCAGCTTGCGCCACAAGTCGCCCCGGTCACCACTGGAATAAATGCCGCTGCAGGCACTTGCCAGAATGTTTTGCGAATTCAGAGGATCCACATAGATCGAGAAGACATCAGAATCGTCGATCATGCCGGTGTGAATCGAGGTCCAAGTTCTTGCCGCCGTCCATCGTTTTCCAAGGCAAGTGGCTTGTACCGGCATAGAAAATGTTCGGGTCTTTCGCATCGAACGCGACGGCGGTGACGCTATCCATTTCCGAATTAGTGGGGTCGGAAGCACGGGTCCAGGACTTCCCGGCATCATCGCTCAGCATCACGCCGGCATGCGCCGTACCGGCAAGGAAACGCGAGTGCTGGCTCGGAGCGTACGCGAGCGCACGCACGCCGAATTTCGAGATCTCTTTCACCGCTGACCACGTCTTGCCGGCGTCGTGACTCTCGTAGAGCCCACCCCCGTCCGCAGAGATAAGGCCGACGAAATAGTGATTCGCGTCTTCCGGATCGACGAGGATAGACGTCAGTTCGCTCAAGTGGCGCTTGGGAAAGGCGAGCAACTCCCAATTGGACGCCGGCATCTGAGCTCTTGAACAAGAGTGAGTTCATGGCCCCTGCAAGCAGGATCTTCGGGTTGGACGGGTCAACCGCGATACTTGTGGCCGTCCCGCCAAACGGGCCGGCGAGGGTCCAATCGCCGGAAACATCGGCGGCGAAAGCTACGGAAGCGACGCACACATCGCAATCGCCATCAGCCGATGGCACTTAGACTTCTAATCATTTTGGGAACGTTCTGTTTCGGACAGCAGAACTTCTATTTTGACGCAGAAAGATCCGGAATAGAGATTTGCGCTCTAAACCCACCCTCAGTTATTCTAAAGGAGTAACTTTTAGAGGTAGGTCTACGTTCATAGATGGCTAATACAGTATCGTCCCTCAAGCGCGTCCGGATGACGGAGAAAAAGACGGCCGTTAACCGCATGCGCAAGTCGAGGCTCCGGCACCAACTTAGGGCGATGCGTCGCTTGCTCGAAAGCAAGGATGCGAATGCGGCCACTCAGCTTGTCCCGAAGACTTTCTCGATGGTAGATAAAGCTGCGAAACAGGGCATTATCAAGAAGAATACGGCAGCCCGGTACAAGAGCCGGCTGACGCTTCGTTTGCGCACGATTTCCGCCGCCGCATAACGCTAGTTTCCTTCGTTACCCTCATCTCCTTCGGATCCGCTTTCACTGTTAGACTGGCTTAGCATATGCTGAGCCGTTGTCTCTCATTGTCTCGGGCACTATTCTGTCTTTTCGTGCTCGGGTCGAGCGAGCTACCGCTCCATGCCAAGGAGCCCGTCAAGGCGGAGCACGGCATGGTCGTCGCCCAGGAAGCGACTCGCCGCGGACGTCGGTCTGAATGTCCTCAAGTCGGGCGGAAACGCAGTCGATGCTGCCGTCGCGGTTGGATTTGCGCTTGCCGTGACTCATCCGGTGGCGGGCAATCTGGGCGGTGGCGGCTTCATGCTGGTACGCATGGCCGATGGCAAGACAGACTTCCTCGATTTCCGGGAATGTGCACCGGCGAAAGCCTCGCGCGACATGTACCTTGACAAGGACGGAAACGCGACGAAGGACAGCATCTTCGGTTGGCGATCGAGCGGCGTACCGGGAAGCGTAGCCGGACTGGAATTTGCGCACAAGAAGTTCGGGACGAAGCGCGTGGTCCGAACTGGTCGATCCCGCGGCAAAGCTCGCTACCGATGGCCTGACACTGACCGCACCCGTCGCAGCATCTCTCGCCGGCCAGCGTAACCCGCTTTGGCAGGATCCGGAATCCAAACGAATCTTCCTGCGCGATGGCACGCCCTATAAAGCCGGCGAAGTATTCAAGCAACCCGAACTCGGCCAAACTCTTGCGCGTATCGCCAAATTCGGGTCAGCAGGATTTCTACCGGGGCGAAACAGCGAGGAAAATCGCGACCGAAATGGCGTCGCACGGCGGCCTGATCACGGCCGAGGACCTCGCGAACTACAAAGTAGTCGAGCGGACTCCCTTGACAGGAAAATACCGCGACTACGGCGTCATCACGGCGCCGCCGCCCAGCGCAGGCGGAGTTGGGCTGCTACAAATGATGGGCATGCTGGACGGAACGGGATACGCGAGCGATGGTCCTGATTCAGCGAAGGCCGTTCACTTTGAAGCGGAAGCAATGCGGCGGTATTACGCCGATCGCAGTGCTTATCTCGGCGATCCGGATTTCTACAACGTGCCCGTGCGGCAACTCTTGCAGCCGGCCTATCTCGAGGCGCGGCGCAAGACGATCGACCCAGCCCAAGCCACTCCGAGCGCAGCTGTTGAACCGGGCCTGCCTCGATCGCTCGAGGCGCGGATCGAGTGGCACGAAAGCGATCAGACAACCCACTACAACGTTGTCGACAAAAATGGCAACGCGGTCGCTGTCACGTATACGCTGAACAATTCGTACGGCAATGGAATCACGGTTCCTGGCCTGGGATTTCTGCTGAATGACGAGATGGATGATTTCGCGGCCAAGCCCGGCGTGCCCAACATGTTCGGCCTGGTTGGGGCCGACGCAAACGCCATTGAGCCCGGGCAAACGCCCCCTCTCGTCCATGACCCCGACCATCCTTCTGAAAAACGGCAAGCTCTTCATGGTTGTTGGTGCACCTGGTGGTTCGCGGATCACGACAGGCGTGGCGGAAGTGATCTTCGACGTGATCGATTTCGGCATGAACCCGCAGGATGCCGTTGACCTTCCGCGCTTTCACCATCAATGGAAGCCTGACATCCTGTACCTGCAAGATGGATTCGATCCCAAAGGTACAAGCTGCCCTGACGCAGATGGGTTACACGATCGCAGCCGATCGATTCTGTGGCCCGCGTAGAAGCCATCGTGGTTCGCAATGGAAACCTGGAAGGTGGAACCGAGTCGCGCATGCACGGCAAAGTTTCCGCTTACTGATCAGTCCAACTCGGCGGCTCATCATCATCAACTTCGAGAGAACAATTTAGATGCAGCTCGTATTGTCTACCCACCTCTTCGTTCGCCATCGTCTGACCACGGTCTGGCTGGAACGGGTGTGGGACGCCGGCTTTGAAGCCGTGGAAATCTTCTGTGCCCGGCAACACTTGGATTACCGCGACAAAGCTCAGATCAATGAACTCGGCCACTGGTTCCGAGATTCTGACCTGAAGCTCCACTCGATCCACGCTCCCATGTATAACGACAACGTATGGGGACGTTCCGGCCCGCAATCGGTCATCGATATCACAGAGCCAGTCAAGGGTAAAAGAATCACGGTCGTCGACGAAATCAAACGCGCTCTCGAAGCAGCGGAAGTCGTTCCCTTCCGGTACATGGTTCAGCACATCGGAGTATCGGGTCAGGAACTCGATGGAGCGCCGGCTCGATTCGGCATTCTCGTCGCTGGAAGAGCTGAAGGTATTCGCCGGACAGCGAGGAGTTGAACTGCTCTCGAGAACACTCCCAATGAGCTCTCAACCGCCGAACGACTCAATCTCTTCTTGAACGAGACGCATCTCAATCTGAACTACTGCTTCGATATTGGACACGCTCACATGGCGCAGCGGCGATCGAAGATCAATTTGAGCGCATGAAGGATCGCATACGCTCGACGCACATGCACGACAACGACGGAATCTCCGATTCCCATCTTTTCCCGGGCAAAGGAACGATAGATTGGGGGAAGGCGATGGAACTGCTCGGCTCACGGAAGAATCAGTATCCTCTCCTGCTTGAATTGCGGGAGCCGGCGGGCATGGAACACCCGATCGAAGAAGCCAAACGGGCAATGGACGAGTTAACGAAGCGCTTATGAGTTGAAGACCTGGGAACCAACGCAGTAGAACCGAAGAGTGAGGACTCGCAGACCGTTCCGGCAGTCGACATCAGCATCCACGAAGCCAGCCGGCACGTGGGAGAGCGCGTCCGTATTCGTGGCTGGCTATATAATCTGCGCAAATCCGGCAAAATCGTCTTTCCGCTGATACGCGACGGCAGCGGGCTCATGCAGTGCGTAGCGGTCAAGAGCAACCTGCCCGAGGAGACATTTAACGCGCTGAAGGGCCTTACCCAGGAAAGCTCGTTGGTGGTGACAGGAACTGTACGAGCGGAGCCGCGGGCTCCCGGCGGCTATGAGCTTGATGTGGACGGAGCGGAAGTCGTCCAGCGCGTCGCGGAAGATCATCCATATCCGATCACGCCCAAAGAGCATGGCGTCGACTTCCTGATGGATCACCGGCACCTCTGGCTTCGGAGCCGCCGCCAGCACGCGGCCATTCAGGTTCGGCACGAAGTCATCAAAGCGATCCGAGACTACTTCGATTCGCACGACTTCACTCTTGTCGATACGCCGATCTTCACGCCCGGCAGCATGCGAAGGCACCACCACACTTTTCGAAGTCGACTACTTCGAAGACGAGAAGGTGTATCTGACGCAATCGGGCCAGCTCTATAACGAAGCCAATGCAATGGCGTTCGGCAAGGTCTACTGCTTCGGACCCGACGTTCCGCGCCGAAAAGTCGAAGACGCGTCGCCATCTGACCGAATTCTGGATGGTAGAGCCGGAGATGGCTTACGCGGATCTCGATGAAGTCACGCGAGTCGCAGAAGAACTGGTCGTATTCGTTCTCGGCCGTGTTCTCGAGACGCCGTCAGGAACAATTGAAGGTTCTCGAGCGCGACATTTCGAAGCTCGAAGCGGTCAAGCCGCCGTTCCACCGCATGAGCTACGACGATGCGGTGAAGAATCTTCAGGCAAAGGGCAGCGAGATTCAATGGGGCGGCGACTTCGGCAACACAGACGAGACGCTGCTCACGCAAGATCTCGACAAGCCTGTATTTGTGACTCGATATCCGAGCGCGATCAAGGCGTTCTACTTCCAGCCTGATCCGCAACGGCCGGAACTGGCGCTCGGCGTCGACATGATCGCACCGGAAGGGTACGGCGAGATCATCGGCGGTGGGCAGCGCATTCACGACATAACGCTGCTCGAAGCGCGTTTGGCCGAGCATCATCTGCCGCGCGAGGCTTTCGAATGGTATCTCGATTTAAGGCGCTTTGGCTCGGTTCCTCATGGCGGATTCGGCATGGGTGTCGAGCGGCTGGTGGCCTGGATCTGCGGCCTTGAACACGTTCGCGAAACGATTCCCTACCCACGTATGCTGTACCGAACACGCCCGTAACGTACCCGTATGCGGGAATCGAACGTCGCCATTCTGGGAGCACCCCTCGATCTTGGCGCCGGTCGTCGAGGTGTGGACATGGGGCCGTCCGCGCTTCGTCTGGCTGGTCTGAATGCGAAGCTAAGCAGCCTTGGCTATACGGTTGACGATTTGGGCAATGTGGCTGTCGAGCAACAGGAAAGCACGCCCTCCGTCGTTGAAAACGCCAAATACTTACCGCAGATCGCCGCGACGTGCGAGCGCCTGGCTGCCGGAGTTCGCAATGCCATGGAGAAGGGCAAATTCCCGCTGGTCTTAGGCGGTGATCACTCCGTGGCTGTTGGGACAGTTTCAGGGGTCAGCGAAGCATTGCGCGCTCGTTCGGAGAAGCTTGGGCTGCTTTGGATTGATGCTCACGCCGACATGAACACGCCCGAGTCGAGCCCAAGCGGAAACGTGCACGGCATGCCGTTGGCCTGCTGCATCGGTCGAGGGCCGAAAGAGTTAACCGGCATCTTCGGCTATTCGCCCAAGGTCGAAGGCAAGAATGTCGCGATCATCGGCCTGCGTGATGTCGATATCCGTGAACGACCGAACGTGCGTGATTCCGGTGTTACGACTTTCACCATGCGCGACATCGACGAATTGGGGCTCTTGAAAGTGATGCGGGAGGCGATCGCCGTTGTGACGAACGGAACGGCTGGATTCCATCTGTCGTTCGATATGGATTTCGTTGACCCGATGGAGGCGCCCGGCGTCGGTACTCCCGTGCGTGGCGGCGTTACCTATCGCGAAGCCCACCTGGCTATGGAGAGTATCTGCGACTGCGACCGCATGGTTTCTATGGAGCTCGTGGAAGTGAATCCGGTGCTGGATGAGGCAAACCGAACTGCGCTTCTTGCGGTCGAACTCATCATGTCCGCCATGGGCAAACGGATTCTCTGAATTAGAAAGCGAAGAACCGAAAGGATTCCCGCGTGCAAGAAGCATGGTCTGTGCCTGCGAGGAGAAGATTTCATCGAAACCTCTTGCAAGGGGCTACGCAATTCACAACCATCAAAGTGCTACTGACGTTCGGAGATGTTGGGGAAAGCAGATGTTAACTTCTTTCGTAGCTCTATTGGTTTTTGCGCTCAACGGGGCAGCCATGCAGTCGGCTGCTTCTGACGATATCTATGCGCCTGGACGCAAGATCGTTTCCGACATCGATCGCATCGTAACCCCCAACGGTGTGCAGGAAACGTTCGAGGTAGTGCTCGGCGGTGCGCGGCAAATAGTGAACGTGCGCGGCAGTGACCGAGCCAATCCTATTCTGCTCTTCGTCCACGGCGGCCCGGGTGCGGTGGAGATGCCGGTCGCCTGGGCCTTCCAACGCCCATGGGAGGATTTCTTCACCGTCGTGCAATGGGACCAGCGCGGCGCTGGCCGCTCGTTTCCGCTGAACAATCCGAAAACGCTTGCTCCCACATTAACGCCTGAGCGGTACCGCGATGACGCGATCGAACTGATCCAGTTGCTTTGCCATAAATACAACAAGCGCAAGATCCTCCTCCTTGGGCACAGCTGGGGAACCATAGTCGGCCTTTCGGTTGCAATGAAGCGGCCTGACCTGCTCTACGCTTACATCGGGATGGGGCAAATCATCGATTTCCGCGAAAACGAGCGAGTCGGTTACGAATGGACGCTTGAGCGAGCGCACAACGACCATAATGCGAAAGCCGAGCAAGAGTTGGAGGCGCTGCGCCCCTATCCCGGTTCCGGCGGATTCGACATTCAGAAGATGACTACCGAACGCAAATGGTCGATCCACTACGGTGCGCTCGCGGCCGGCCGTGACAATGCCGAGTTCTACTTCCAAGCGCCACACCTGTCGCCGCTCTACACCGCCGCCGATGTCAAGGCATGGCTCGATGGCAGCGCGTTTACGATTACCACCATGTTTCCGAAGCTCGCGGAGCTTACTTTCAAGGATGTACACAGCCTTTCAGTACCCATTTTTCTGTTCACCGGCCGCCACGACTTTACGGCTCCTTGGCCGATCGCGCAGATCTGGCTGGAACAGGTGCAAGCGCCCAGAAAGGCGATGGTGTGGTTCGAAAACTCTGGCCACTTGCCTATGATCGAGGAGCCCGGACATATGGTCAAAGGGTTGCTAGATCATGTACGACCTCTTGCCGTCGAGGATAGTAGTCGGTCTGGGCACTGAGTTGTACCTGCGCCGGCAAATGGTCCACGCGCGGGTCCGGAGGCCTCAGCTTCCGCATGACGGGCAACTCGGAAAATGCCGCTACTTTCCGGGTACCCGACTCGGGAGATAAATCCAGGCGCCTGACTCACCTTGCCGGAACCTTTCTAAGACTGCCGGGTCAAAACTTATGATGAGGACTGCGCTTCGCTCGGCGGTTTTCTTGTTGCTCGTTGGTTCAGTCCACGCGCTTACAGGACAAGAACCAGTCCATATCTCGACGGAGGAACTGCGTTCGCATGCACGACCTTCGGTTGTGCGCGAGATACCGGCACTGCCGTCAGGATTTCCTCATTATGCGCGGGTCAAAGTACTCATCACTGTCGATAGGGCAGGACACGTGGCATCTATTGATGCGGATCCCGTCTACAAGCGGAGGCCGTACTGGCCGGACATGGAAAAGCGAGTACGCGGGTGGCAATTCCGTCCCTTCGAACACGACCATTCCACTGTTGATGTACAAGCGCTTGAGTACTTGCGGATAGTACATCTCGATTCGCTCGGACCCTCCCCCCGTTGAGCGAGGCATCGAACGTAACGCTGAGCATCCGCAGAACTCAATGTTTGGGAACATGCCCGGCTTACTTAGTGACGATACATACGGGCGGCGCTGTCCGATTCTCCGGCTACGCCGACGTGGTAGCTACCGGAGAACACAAGGCTAGTCTTGAGCCAGAACGCGTTCGCACGCTCGCTGAGCATTTTCTCGCTGCGAATTTCTACTCACTACGGGAAGAATATAGGTCAACGGCAACCGACATGCCCACCCAGATTGTCTCCGTCGATATCGATGGCCACAGGAAGCAAGTCCTCGATTACTTTGGAGCTAGTAATGGGATGCCGCAAGTCGTGACTGAGCTTGAGAATGAGCTGGAAGAAACGGCCGGAAGCGCCCGCTGGGTCGAGGGTGCGGACGGCCTTGTATCTGCATTGGCGGCCGAGGGATTTGTATTCAGGAGCGAAGCGGGTCAAGACATCCTGAGGCGGGCCGCGGCACGCGGTCAAACGACAACAGTTCGGCAATTGCTTGCAGCGGGGGTGCCAGCAGACCCAAACCTTCGGATAACTGGCCATCCTTAATCAACGCGCTGGAGGAGTTTTTATTCACGACGTGCCTTCGGCGAAGACGCGCACTGGCCGCCGCCCTTTGCGATCACGAGCGTTTGTTCCTTGCTCACGGGCTGCGAAGAGCGTGCGGAAATCAGCAAGAGGCAAGGCAAGCGCCAAAACTCATTGATTGTGACTGGATAACGAGCAACGCGTTAATTGAAAACTGTCGTCCCTTCTGCGTCCAACTACCGAGTGCCCGACGATCCATGACTGTGATCGGGGACCAAGAGAGCGACGTCTATTCTCCGATGCCCGATTCAGAAGCCGAACTCACTTTGGGCTTTGTGCACGGTGTTTTAGGAATCGGCTCACAACCTATGAGTGGACAAGCGGAGCGGATGTGGCGGACGCGATGAGCCAGCCTCCATCGTGGCATTTCCAGGTCTATCTCTCCCTCGGGCTTCTGCGTCCACTTCTCGGTTTGGGAGGAACATACTCCACAGCTTCAGAGGGTCGTTGTTTCGCAAAATGCCGTTTGAGCAAAATGCCATGCACTAGGGTTCCGCTATCAACAATCACAGTCACAAAGAAGTACAGCGTGGCTAGCACCGCGATTGGGCCAAACGGATTCCAAAAAACATGCAGCGGCATGCTTTTGAGAAGCAAGGCCGTCAGAGCTAGCATGATGAGCAAGAAAGGGCCGTTTCGCTTTAGTCGTACCTTCAGTAACTCGTCTTGTTTTCTGAGGTTCTTCTCAGCTTCGTTTGCCCAATCGGACATCGGCCTCTATATTCTTGCATTTCGAAGCACTCGAATCGCCAATCGAAGTGTTTACCTGTTAGCTCCCCGATAACGGGCAACTCGGAAAATGGCCCAAGTTCTATACCTTGCGGTGATAGTTTCCGGATTCCCGACCATCCAGGATAGACAAATCGTTTAGCGAACTTTTAGGCTCTCGCGAACACCGAGAAGCAGCAGAATGATCCCGATCAAGATAAACCACCCACGCGCTAAGACACTGGGCCAACCTCGTCGGATGCCGCTTCCATTGCGCAATTGCATTTGCCTCTTGAGCGACCCATATCCAATCGCAACAACTCCCAGCACGACCATGAGGATTACGTCAGCTTGACGCATATGATACCTATTCCAGTATTACGGGCAAACCGTCAATTGACGGTTTGCTCGGACGGGACTAGCGCGGCTGTGATCGCCGTGGCTTGGTATCGAACGTATCCCCGTACAGCTTCACTGTAAGTGGGTCTATGTTTAGAGTCGGGCTAAAGGTCGCCCAGTGATGGTTCTTCACCTGGATTTTCGAGCAAGTGGGCGCGAAGCCGGGAGCGGATACGAACACGTCATACAGTCCCTCCGCTGGTACGACGATTGAAAATGTGCCGTTCTTGTCGCTTTGCGTTGAGAGTATCGGCGTGGTCGGTATCAGGACAGTTGCCTTCTCGACCGCTGCCCCAAATTTGTCTTTGAGGGTGCCTTTCACACCAGATTCGCCGCTCGCTCCTAGCGAGAGCGGCACTGTCAGCACGAACATTAAGAAGAGACGAAACACGTGAATGATCTTACTCCTGTGTTACGGGCAACCCGGACAGAACCAGGGAAGCACCATCGCACTCAGGCCGTTTGGTCGGTAGATCTGGTTCCTTCACCCGCAAAGCGGGCTGCAGTGCTGCTGGCTCGTCGGGTTATTGGTCGAAGGTGACTAGATAAGAGTTGCTGGATTACGTGAGCTTTGCGTGCACACGCGAAACCACCTCGGTCAGCAGCACTTCTTCGGAGGCTCGCGTTTGTCGGTCCACTAGCTCAACTTTGCCCTCGCCGATCTTCTTTCCCGCTACTACGCGAAACGGTATACCGATCAGGTCAGCGTCCTTGAACTTCACTCCCGGGCGTTCATCGCGATCGTCCAGTAAAACGTCAATACCATTCTTGAGGCATTCCTGATAAAGCACATCCACCGCCTCGCGCTGCAGTGCGTCAGCATAGTTGACGGGCGTGAGGACAACTGTAAATGGCGCGATGGCTGGTGGAAATTTTATGCCGTCTTTGTCATGGAACAGCTCGATGGCGCAGGTAAGAATGCGCTCGATACCGATGCCATACGAACCCATGATGGGCGTCACTTCTTTCCCGTCCTCGCCGAGAACACGCAGGCCCATAGGCTCTGAATACCGATAACCGAGCTTGAAGATATGGCCTAATTCAATGGCCTTTGTAAGCTCGAGCGGCGAGCCACAGCGCGGACAGGTGTCGCCTTCAGCCACTTGCCGCAGATCGAAATACTCAGGCGAAAAATCCTCGCCCGGAGTGACGTGCCGCAAATGATAGTCGTCACGATTGGCGCCCGCGATCAGATTGCGGCGACCCTGGAGAGCGTTGTCGGCAAGCACTCGTCATGTTTTTGACGCCAACCGGCCCGAGCGAACCTGCGCTCGCTCCGAACCACTCCACGATTTCTCCCGGCTGAGCCGGACGAAGATCAGTTGCTTTCAGAACTCCCGCCAGCTTCGTTTCGCTCAACTGGTGATCGCCACGCAGCATGACCAGCACAGGCTTGCCATCCGCGACCATGACCAGGCTTTTCATCTGCGACGCTTCGGGCAATTTGGTGAAGGCGGAAAGATCGGCTATCGTCTTCAGCCCCGGCGTGTGAAACTCTTCCGGCGTCAGATCGCCTTCGGGATCAGGAACCGAAGATTCCGTCGGTCTGGACGTCGCTTTCTCGAGGTTGGCAGCGTACCCGCAGTTGCTGCAGTGAACGACGATGTCTTCGCCTGCATCCGAGCGGACCATAAACTCATGCGACTGCGAGCCGCCCATAGCGCCCGAATCGGCTTCGACGATGATGTATTCGAGCCCGCAACGAGTGAAGATCTTGCAATACGCGTCGTATTGATGCTGATAGGCCTTATCGAGACCTGCCGCGTTTATGTCGAACGTGTAGGCGTCCTTCATGATGAACTGCCGAACGCGTAACAACCCCGATTTCGGCCGCGGTTCATCCCGGAATTTGGTCTGGATCTGATACCAGACCTGGGGCAGTTGCTTGTAACTGCGAAGCTCTCCTCGCGCGATGGTCGTCACGACCTCTTCATGCGTCATCGCAAGGCAGAAATCGCGTTTCCATCGGTCTTTCAGACGGAACAGGTTGTCGCCCATGATTTCCCAGCGGCCGGACTCCTGCCACACTTCCGCAGGATTGAGAGCAGGCAGCAGGATCTCTTGACCGCCAATCGCGTTCATCTCCTCGCGCACGATCGTCTGAATTTTGAGCAGAGATCGCTGGGCAAGAAGCAGGTAGCTATAGATTCCGGCGGAAAGCTGGCGAACGTAGCCGGCCCGGAGAAGCAATTGGTGGCTGATGACTTCTGCTTCTGCGGGCGTCTCACGCAACGTGGGGATAAAAAGAGAACTCCAACGCATCTGGTCTTCTCATTATGCGCAGTAACGTCGCGCACCTCCCGGCTCTCCTCCAGAGGTTTTAAGAGACAATGGGAACAATTCGATGAACGCACAGAACGAATTGGCACGCCCACTCGCGCAAGCAGATCCGGAGATCTACGAAGCGATTCAGAACGAAGCGGACCGGCAGAATACGCGGCTTGAATTGATCGCGAGCGAAAATTTCACCTCGGAAGCAGTTCTCGAGGCGGCCGGTTCGGTTTTCACTAACAAATACGCCGAAGGCTATCCAGGCAAGCGCTACTACGGCGGGTGCGAATACGCGGACATCGTTGAGAACCTTGCTCGCGAGCGCGCCAAGAGGCTTTTTAACGCCGAGTACGTCAATGTTCAGCCGCACTCGGGATCGCAGGCGAATGAAGCGGCGTATGCATCAGTGCTGCAGCCCGGCGACACCATCCTCGGCATGAACCTTGCTCACGGCGGCCATCTGACGCACGGCCACCCGCTGAATTTTTCGGGCAAACTCTACAAGGTCGTCGCCTACGGCGTCCGCCGCGAAGACGAGCTGATCGATTACGACGAAGTGGCCCGACTAGCGGAAGAGCACCGGCCGAAATTAATCATTGCGGGTGCGAGTGCGTATTCGCGAGTCATCGATTTCGCACGTTTCAGGCAGATCGCTGATTCCGTCGGCGCGGTCTTCCTGGTCGATATGGCTCACTACTCCGGCCTGGTTGCAGCGGGAGTTTATCCGAACCCCTGCGAGCACGCGGACATTGTGACGTCGACCACCCACAAGACCCTACGGGGCCCGCGCGCCGGCATGATTCTGGCTCGCGAGAAGTTCGCGAAGGACATCGATCGAGCTGTCTTCCCGGGTGCCCAAGGCGGACCGCTCGTCCACGTGATTGCCGCGAAGGCGGTCTGTTTCCTCCAAGCCCTTTCGAGCGGGTTCCGCGATTACCAGGTCCAGGTGATTCAGAATGCGCGCGCGCTGGCCGCTGGACTCCAAAAAGAAGGCTTCCGAGTCGTAAGCGGCGGCACCGATTCGCATATGTTCCTGATCGATGTCTTCTCGAAAGGCGTGAAGGGCAAAGAGGCCGAGAAGGCGCTCGACGAAGCCTTCATCACCGTAAACAAAAACGCGATCCCGTTCGATGTTAATCCGCCGTTGAATCCCAGTGGAATCCGCCTGGGCAGTCCCGCAGTCACAACTCGAGGGTTCAAGGAAACGGAGATGGGGCGCGTTGCTCAGTTGATCGCGAATGTTTTGCAGGATCCCGCGTCGCAGGACGTCATCGCCGAAACGCAGAAAGGCGTGGCTGCTTTAACCGAGAAATTTCCGCTTCACAGCTCTAACAGAGAACTCGAGCCCGCAATATAGATCGGCTCTTTGCCGTGAAAGCCAAGTGTCCGTCTTCGCGCAACTTTCACGTTCAGGGATCCGAGTGTATGTACAGATGAGCTACGAGGGCTCTAGGCCGGTTACAGTCGAGAAATGGTGAGTACTGGCTGGGAGGCAGGGACTCGAACCCCGATACGCAGATTCAGAGTCTGCAGTCTTACCATTAGACGACCTCCCAAGGGTACAGCCTCAGTGTAACAAGGGAGGCCTGCGATTCCGGGGTTCTACTGACCGAGGCTAAACGGCAGAACCGAGAACGAGCTAGTCAGGTTCAAGAGCCCTGAGGCTGGCGTTTCGAGCGGGCCGAGCCACTCCGAAACGTTGTCCGTAGCCGCTGTGGACTGAACGGAAATATTCTCGGGTACCGCGGTGTTCTGGCTCTTCGGAACCACTTCAGTTCCGTAAATGCCGACCAGTACAACTGCAGCAGCCGCAACATAGAATGGGCGAAATCTTCGACTCATTGCTTTCCTCTATCCGGCAACTCCCGCTTCATCATTCCTGCTAATTCGACGTAAGAGGGAGCGAATTGGCTTCAGAAACTTGATGGACGTGTCGTATACATTGACGGTATGCCTTCGAACGGGAAAGATCTGATTACGCTCGCGTTAGACGTCGGTGGTACCGGGGTTAAAGGATGCTTGCTGAACGAAGCGGGACGTCCTATTACGCCGCGAGACCGGTTTGACACACCCGATCCCGCAACCCCGGACGCCATCATCGAAGTGCTCGACACGCTTGCCAAGAATCTGGGCGCCTTTGACCGGGTTTCGGTAGGCTTCCCGGGCGTTGTGAAAAAAGGCGCCACCCTAACGGCCCACAACTTGGATCCGAAATGGATTGGTTTTGAACTGCAGAAGGTGCTGGCAAGGCGCTGGAAGAAACCGGTCCGAGTCGCCAATGATGCCGCGGTCCAGGGATTAGCGGCAGTCGAAGGCAGGGGAGTGGAACTGGTCATTACCCTCGGGACTGGATTTGGCTCTTCCCTGTTTATCGACGGGAGGCTCGTACCGGGCCTGGAACTTGCTCATCATCCCTGGCGCAAGAGCAAAACGTACGAGGAGTACTTCGGGAGGAAGGCTTTGAGGAAGATCGGTCGCAAACGTTGGAACAAGCTTCTCGAAGAGGCGATTGCGCAATTGGAATCCTTGTTCAACTACGACCACCTCTACATCGGCGGAGGTAACGCCAACAAGATCGATTTCCAGCTTCCGAAAGGGGCGACCCGCGTACCGAACGAGGATGGCCTAATTGGCGGCGCAGCCTTGTGGAAGTTCTAAGGCAAGCGCCGCGGATTTACTTCACGAAAGGCGGCCAGCGTGGAACGAAGTGGTATCCATAGCGGTACGCCAAGAAACTCGCTACACCGCCGCTCACCAGCAGAAGCGCAGCCAGGAACAGGAGAGTGATTTTCCACGGGATCCCCTTGCCCTCGCGCCGAAGCACAAGAATGTAGCTTGCAAACACTCCGACGAAGAACAACATGACCATCGGAATCGCGAAGATCATCATGTTGATAACGTCGGGCGTCGGAGTAACAATGGCCGCGAGAACGACAATGCCGAGGATTGCGTAGCGGCTGTGGCGCACGAGGAAACGCGGTGAAGCGAGCCTCAGCAGGGTAAGAAAGAAGATGACGACGGGCAGTTCGAAGACGAGACCTACGCCGAGGGTCACGTTCACGAACAGGTCGAAGTATTCACTGATCGACACCATCGGACGCACATTCACGTCCCGGCCGATTCCAAGCAGAAACTCCAGCCCATAACGGAACGCGATGAAATAGGCAAACACTCCGCCGGTGATGAACAAACCGGCGGTACAAAGAATGAACGGAATCGCCCACCGTTTCTCGCGCTTGTAAAGGCCGGGAGAAATGAAGGCCCAGACCTGATATACGATCCACGGCGATCCGAGGAACACCGACACCAACAGAGGCATGTACAGCCAGATGATGTTGAATTGCTCCATGGGCGTGATCGCTACCAGCTCTGGCGGGTTGATACCAAGGTGGGTGAGCGCGGCTACAGCAGGCTCAGATACGATGCGCCAAAGGTCCTTGGTGAAGAACATGCTGAGAAGAAACGCGACCACCAAGCCCACAATGGCTCTTAAGAGTCGGGTGCGCAGTTCCTCAAGGTGCTCCATGAATGACATTCGGAGCATGCCTTCCTCCTCCTCGTCTCCGTCGTCGTCAGGAGGAGGAGGCGGCGGCGGAGGTGGTGGCGAAGGCGGCGTCCGCGCGGCCACAGCGACTGACGGAGGAGGCTGGGGAGTAGGGATAGGGACCGACACAGCGGCCGGAACCATGGTTTCGAACGGCGCAGTTTCTGTCTCTGTGCCGACGGGTTCTTCAGTCGCTAAAGATGCTGTTGTAGTCAGCGGTTCTTCCACCGGCGCGGACTCTTCCGCGCTGACCGGCGCTGGTGGAAGCGTCGAGATGTAAGGTTCGGACGAACTGCTGTAAGCGTCGGTAGGCGCCGTACCCACTCTCGGACTCGGATCCCACCGGGGATGCCCGTTCGGTGATTCGGCGGGCTTTTCCTCCCCGGGTAGGGGCTCACCGGGCGAGCGTTCGCGCTCTTCGAATTCGTCGTCCATCAGAGGCTGCAGCTAATCTCGACGTTCTTGTTCCACCGGCACCGAAACGGGTCGCACGCCATTGAGGCGCGGTACGGTATCCGCGACAGCTGCGTGCGCAGCCGGCTGAGGCGCTGCCGCTGGTGTGGTGCCGTTTGACGAACTCTCGGTTGCCGGCGCAGGAAGCTGAGCACTGGGTTCGGGGGATGAAATCTGATCGGTCGAGGAGGAGCCGTATGAGTAGTCCTGCTGCTGCCCGTAGTCATCGTAAGGATAGGAATACGACGTCGACGATGTACTGCTGCTCTCAAGGCGAGTCTCCCTTTCGATCTCGTTCATATGAGATTCGAATGTCGCCTTCAGCTCGCTTTTCGCCCGCCTGAATTCGCTTAGGGCTTTGCCCAGCGTCTTCCCCAACTCGGGAAGCTTCTTAGGTCCGAACAGCAGCAGCGCGATCACAAACAACGCGATCATCTCCTGCATACCTATCGGGCCCATATAAGTTTCCTCTCCTCCGCTATAACGACCATTATGATATCTCGACGGTCAGACGGCACTAGAGATCGTCGGCATGGGGAAGATGGCAAACGGCTGATATCATCTGGATCGGGCCAAGTTTATGGTGAAGCTCGTTACTCGTTGTCAATGTTTGACCTTCCTGATGCTCGTTTCGCTGTTCGTGTTATCCGGTACAGCGTCTGCCCAGGTCGAGATCAAGCAGTCCAGTCCGGATCAGATTGCAATTTCGATCGATGGTCAGCCCTTCTCTGAGTTCTATATCGGGCCTGCCTATCCCAAGCCGTTCTTGGCGCCTCTTCGCAGCGCGTCCGGCCTGATCGTGACCCGCAAGTACCCGATGGAAAACGTAGCGGGCGAGACCCGGGATCACCAACATCACCGTGGCTTGTTTATCGGTTACGGAGAGATCAACGGTGTCAATTTCTGGGAAAACGAATTCAAGTACGTCAGCGGCCAGCCAAAGAACTACGACACAGCGAAGATCGGCAAGATTGTTCTCGGTAAGGTAAACGAGGCTAAATCCGGCAAAAAGAGCGGCAAAGTAGACGCCACCTTTGAGTGGCTCGGCCCGAAAGACGCCGTTTTCATGGAAGAAAAGCGGACCATGACGTTCTCCGGCGGCCAGGACACGCGGACAATTGATTTTGATTTCACTCTGACCGCGAAGCAGACCATGCATTTTGCCGACACGAAAGAAGGATTTTTCGCGATCCGTCTGGCCGACAGCATGATCGAGAAAAATGGCGGAATGATGACAAACTCCGAGGGCGCCCAAACAGAAAAAAATGTTTGGGGCCAGAGAGCCAACTGGGTTGATTACGACGGAACCGTTGAAGGCCAGAAGGTGGGCATCGTGATCTTCGATCACCCGAAAAACTTCAATCATCCGACGCGCTGGCATTCCCGCGCTTATGGCCTGTTTGCCGCCAACCCGTTCGGATTGAAGGATTTCGATCCGAAGGCGAAGGACGGAAGGGGGTCACACCCTGGCTGCGGGCGATTCTCTGAGATTCCGTTATCGTGTCATCATCCATCCCGGCGACATGCCCAAGAAGAACATCGAAAAGCTCTACTCCGAATACGCGAAATAGGCTTGGCAGGGTAGACGTCCGCTTCAGGATAAGCTAGACTCCTATTCAGGAGAGTATGGCTTTACTCCAACCTTCTTATCCATTGACCCGCTGGAACCCGGCGCCTCTGCTGTCTACGACCTCAAAGGCAGAACGGGAACAACTGGGACGCTCTGCGTTACGAGCGTTCTTCAATGTGGCAACCTGTTGGCGCGTTCGAGACGAAGATGCCCGCGCGCTCCTGGGCGGGATATCCAATGGGCCTTATTACGCCTGGAAGAAGCAGCCCGAACGCGTACTTGACACGGATGTCCTGACCAGGATTTCGTACCTGCTCGGAATTTTCAAAGCGCTCAATATACTTTACGGAGAGAAACTGGCGGACAAATGGGTACGGCTTCCTAATACTAACCGCCTGTTCCAGGGACAAACCCCGCTCGAGTACATGGTGCGCGGAGGAATGCCCGCCATGCAGATTGTGCGCCGATTGCTCGATGCAAGACGTGGCGGGATGTGAGTGAACCGGTCCACCTACCCCCTCTCAGCCTGATTCGCCGGTACGACACCCATCGGCTGATCCCTTCGAAGTACAATCCCGATTTAGCCAGTGTGCTGGTCAGGATCGCGGACAACGACGAGCACCTGCAAGCGATCTTCGACCTGGAAGGAATGACGAATGATCGCCTCTGGGGAGAAGACGGCCTACTCCCCGAAATCAGTCGGGACGAACTGGTGTTCGGGATTCCAAATGCGCAGATTGTCAACGCGACCTTTACTCACGCGCACCCGAATGGTTCACGTTTCAACGGTCCGGACCGCGGAGCGTGGTACGCGGGCTTTGATCTCGAGACTTCACAGACGGAAGTAGCTTTCCATAAATCCATCGAATACGCCGAAATCAACGTCTTCGAAGACAGCGTTACTTATGACGATTACCTCGCCGACTTCGGTGGACAGTTTCACGATCTTTGCGATGCTCCGGAGGAGTTCGATCGCGCGCTTGACCCGGACAGCTATATAGCCTCGCAAGAACTTGCCGAGCATCTCCTCGACGCTGGATCGTTGGGCCTTGTGTACCCAAGTGTCCGTCGCACAGGCGGTACATGTCTCGCCTGCTTCCGCCCTGCGCTGGTCGGTAACGTGCGCAAGGATAAGCGATATCGCTTCACTTGGGCCGGTAAGGCGACACCCGAAATTACGTGCGAGAGTGTAACTTAACCGGAAGATGTGACCCGCTTGGACGTCGAGACGGGCATTAACGCCCGCTGTGATCAAACCTCTAAGCCTTTGAAGTGTATCGACAGATAGCCTTAAGAGAATCGCTCTTCAAACTGCTGGTGCCTCTTTCGTGCCGCGGACATCAATGCCCCGAACTCACGTTCTCCGCGCAAAGCGTTCAGTAGCGGATCGTGAGTCAAATACTCATATGGAAAAAAGCCACCCTCCACACTCCGCTTCAGCATCCGCATTCCTCCAGCACGATTTCCCAGCACCGCGTATCCTTGGGCAACCTTATAGATCGCCTCCGGATCGTAAGTCCTCCCCCCACTCGTAACCTGACTTTCCAATGCTTCCAGCATTGATTCCGCTTCCTTTCGCCGGTGCTGAATCGCAAAGCTCACAGCCTTGCCCACGCGTGCATGCAACAACGTCCGATCCACCTCAAAAGCGCGATCGAAATCCTCCGTTGCGGCTTGCTTCCGACCCAGATAGTACTTCCCGAGGCCGCGATAGAAGACCATCAGCGCATTCTCGTCGCCCTCCGGCAGGCTTCGCAGGAAATGCTCGTACTGCCCCAGATATAAGTAACTATTCAAAGCCGAGCTGTTGCGCTTCACGGTCGGGTCTAGCTCGCGCGCCTTTTCGCACTCCGCAACTGACTGCCTCAACATGCCTGCAAAGCGGTACGCATACCCTAACTCCCAGTGGGCTTCGGCGTCGTCGGGCTTTGCGCGCAGAGCATCTCTTAGTAACGGCACTGCTCTCTCGACGCGCCCCGTATCGGTGAACATATTGGCCATGAAAACCTTGGCGTCAACCACATCCGGGTTTAGAGCGAGTGCACGTCCGAAAGCTGCTTCCGCCTTCTGGTACATTTCGTTTCCACCGAACTGAAACGAGGCGGCGGCCGTGTAAGCCCGTCCCAGACTCGCCCACGCCGGTGTGTAGTTCGGTGCCACTTCCAGCGATTTCGCTAACACTTTGCTCGCCAGGTGAAAGTCGTTTCGCGCATACAGATCCACGCCCCGCAGATAGTATTCGTAGGCCAGCGGATCCACTGCATCCATGTCCTTCCACCTTGCCGCCTCGGAAGGACTTAACGTTAGCTCTAAACCCGACACAATCTGCCGCGCCACTTTGTCCTGAACTGACAGGAGCTTGTTGTACTTTGTATCGAAGCCGCCGTTCCATAGAGTTCCGCGTGTCTTCGTATCAATTAGCTGTCCGGTGATACGCAGGTTATCTTCTTCGTGAATGAATGTCGCCGTCAGGATTGCGTCCACCCCAAGGTCGGCCGCCATCTTAGATAAGTCGACCGCCTGAGTTGTGTACTTCTGGATGTCGTAAGTCGGCCGCACGCTCAAGCCTCGAATCGAGCACAAACGCGAGATCACAGCATCTGCTAGCGACAGCGATAAAAACTGATCCGCCGGCACTCCGCTTAGATTCCGAAACGGCAGAATCGCCAGCCGTCGTGGCATCTCCGAAACCCTTGTCGTCGTTACTTGTCTGTGAGATAGAAGCCAAGTCGCCCGTCGCTGCCAGTACCACCGCCAATAAGATCAGCAGCGCCCGCGTCCGCCACCGCGAAACGATTGACGCCGACAGGGCAGGCGTCCACGCGCGCACCGGACTCTCCGCCCCGCCTTCCACCAGCGTCGGCTGGCCTTCGACGTTTGTTTCAGCCCGCTCTTCAGGCGCAGATCTGATTACAGAAGCAACAAACCGGTACCCGGTCTTAGGAACAGTCTCAATGTATCGACACTCTTCCGAATCCCCGAGCGCCTTCCGCAACATGGAGATCGAGACTGTTAGATTGTTCTCCTCCACCATCGCATCCGGCCACACCGCCGCCATCAGACTTTCTTTCTTCAGCAGCTTCCCATCGCTCTCTACCAGGAACATCAGTAGGTCAAATGCCTTCGGAGACAACGTGACGTTCGTCGAGCCACGGCGAAGTTTTCGCTCCGTCGCGTCGAGTGAATATTCTCCGAAAAGGTAAATGCTGTTGATTTCAGAAGACTTTGCCATGTAATTGACCGGTTAGCAATTTCTTCAGGAAAGTTTAAGGTCGGCTTAAGGACTACCGCGGACCTGTTTCTTTACATTGGCCACATAGCCTTTCGGGACAAAGAGCGGCTTCGACTAGCCACCTTATTCTATTGATCCCTTATCCGAGTCGCAAGTCGTTCGTACCTCCGTCAGGCTCTCGCATCACGAAACAATCAGGAGAAAAAACAGAATGACTTACTTCGCCAAATTCGCCCTTGCCACTCAGGCCCTGGTCGCCGGACTTCTCATCACGCCTCTGACCGCCTCCGCTCAGAACAAAGCCGATGAAGTCTCGTTCAAACTTGTTCCCGATCCGGCAGTTGTAAATTGCCTGCGTCGTTCCTACTATGAGGAGCCGTCGGCTCGCGCCACTGTTGTCCGTGGAAAGCTCAACGATACCCTCGTCCTCGATCTTGACGGGATCAAGCCGGGCCTCGCTTTCGATATGTTTACTGTCGAACACAGCAAATTCAAGGCCGACGGTTCACCCGATCCCGCTTTCAAAAACTTCGGTCTTGCCTGGTATCAGTCCGACATCGAAATCGGTAGGCATACCGACGATGGACACGTACGCATCAAGACCATCCTGCTCGACCAGATCTTCGGTTTCGATCCCGATGTCGCTCTCAAACCCACAAACACGTTTCAAGTAGGTTTCTGGTTCAACGATCCTAATGATGCTGCCTCTTGCGGCTTCGATGTAACCAAGCCCACTCCGTTCAATGGCGAACACAAGGCCGGTCCACTGGCAATGATCAGTGTTCCCGACCCGACCACCGGACTCGGTCCTCTCTGCACCGACCCGAATAGCTCCACTTCACCTGCAAGTTGCAATCCATAGTTCTCGGAAATTCCGCAGGTGGGCTCTGAGCCCACCTTTTTAATCCTCAGCCACTCCGAACGCGAACTTAGGCACGTCTGGCGCCAAGTTCGCGGCCTTCGAGCCTTCCCCTGGCAACCTTCTCTTCTAAGCCGGCATTAAGCGCGGGATGCTCCTCAGATGGATAACGATGACAATCTGGTTCGCGGAGCGGGCGTTACTCGAGTTGCTCCGGTTCTTCCCAGCGGCCCGTATTCCCAGACTTAAACAGCGCTTCTATCACGGCCATATTGCCGAAAGCATCTTCTAACGAAACAGGAACCGGTGCTTTGCCCTGAATGGCGGCGGAGAAAGCCTCACCTTGCAATTGATACTGATCGCAAGCGTCGAACGACTCGGTACGCGCATTCCGGCCGCCTAATTGGGCGCCATCGTCGACCTTGATTCGTGAAGCTTCATCTGGCGGAGTATTGAAAGGAATCTCGATCTCGATGCGACCAGAAGTGCACAGCGCTTCGAAGCTCTGCGAAGGAACCAGTTGAGTGCTGCAGCCAAAGATCGCTTGACCTCCATCGAAATCGAGGATCCCTGAAGTCAACCGGTCGATTCCCGACTCCGGATCGAACTCGAACAAACCCAAAACTCGTTTGGGTTCCCGTCGAAATAGAAAGCGCGACATGGTGACCGGGTAGCAGCCGATATCCATCAGCCCCCCGCCGCCATATTCCTTGATATTTCGAATGTTCTCGGCCGCTTTGTTGAAGTAACTGAACTTACTCGTGATCAGTTTCAGCTCACCTAACTGGCCGCTCCCTATCAGTTCACGAGTTCGCAGCCACTGTGGATGAGTACGAACCATGAACGCCTCTCCGATGAGGACACCAGTTCGGTCGCGCGCTGCTATGAGCGCTCGCGCTTCGGCCGTATCCATTGTGATTGGCTTCTCGCAAAGGACATGTTTCCCCGCTTCAGCCGCTTTCACCGTCCAGGGAAGGTGCAGATGATTGGGCAACGGATTGTAAACGGCGTCAATGTCCGGGTCCGCAAGCAGTTCCTCGTACGAGCCATACGAGCGAGGGATCCCCGACTTTTCAGCAGCCGCCCGCGCTTTGGTCGCGTCACGTGATGCGATTCCAAGAATCTCGAGCGAACTGCTCTTTTTCATGCCCGGTATTACCCTCCTCAGAGCAATCCCAGCCGCACCTAGAATTCCCCAACGGATCTTAGAAGGCATTGCCATCGAGTTTCTCACGGCAGATTTCGGAAACCACCATATTCTGGTACAGTAATCGCGTGAAGCTGTATGATCTGAGCCCGGGATCGGACTGTCCAGAGATCGTCCGAGTTATCATCGAGATCCCTAAGAACTCGTCGAATAAGTACGAGTACGATGGGGAACTCGAGGTTTTCAGGCTCGACAGGGCGCTCTATTCACCGCTTCACTATCCCGGCGATTACGGGTTTATACCGGGCACTCTGGCCGAAGACGGAGATCCTTTAGACATCATCGTTCTGGTGAATGAGCCCAGTTTCACCGGCTGCCTTATGGAAGCTCGCCCGGTGGGCGTGTTGAACATGGTGGATTCGAAGGAAAACGATCAGAAAATTCTGGCCGTACCCAATCGGAATCCTCGGTTCGACAGTGTCCATACGCTCGACCAAGTCTTTCCGCACAGCCTCAAGGAGATTGAGTATTTCTTCTCGATCTACAAGGAACTACAAGGGTCTAAGACTGTCATGGATGGATGGGCCGGCCCCCGAGAGGCTCGTCGCGTAATAGCCGAGAGCCGCCAAAGCTACTTGGACCGTCAACTTCAGAGGGCCGCCAGTCAGCATCCGCAACTGACGGCCATAAACGAATCCTAGGCGAAGTTGTCGTCGTTTCCGGAATCAAAGTCCGACGAGGAGTCATCGACCGTCGTGTCGTCGTACTGATTCGGAATCGTCGACTCCGCCGGCATCCGCGAAATCGTCGCGGTTATCTCTCAAATCGAGATTTGAGTTGTCTCCGCCACCAACTCCGCCGGGGTTGTCGTAATAGTTATTGACGACCGTCTCTTCCATCGGTGCACCACCGCCAAATCCACCCATTCCGTAGCCGCCCCGTACCCCCGTAGCCAGGATGAGAGAACATGGAGCGGATTCCTTCAAAGGCCAATGCACCTGCAGCGACACCTGCTGCCGTCTGCGCCGCGCCACGAAGAAAGCTCGGGGCCCCGGTTCCGGGTTGGGGCGCCGCTGCCTGAGCGTACGACGGTTGCGGGGCGCCGGCGCCTCCGGAATAGCTCGGCGCTGCGGATTGCGAATACCCTCCCGTTGCGCCACCCTGATTCTGGTTAAGGAAAGAGCCGGATTGCGTCTGTCCTGATCGGCTCTGCAACTCCTGCATCTGGCGTTTCGCTTCTTCTAACGCAAGGTTTTGGATCAGGACGGTTTGGGTCATGAGGTATAGAGCATCCGGACGCTTACCTATCTGTCTCCGAATAAACTCTTCTGCTTCGGGGTCACGTGGCGGAGGGGGTGTTTGCGCAATTTTATTCGCTAGATCGGTCAGCATTCGTTGTTCGTCTGGAGTCATATGAACCTATTCTCGAAGTCTCGTCGCACTGTTAGACGAGTTCCGTCCTTATCTCGTTCATTTTCCGGTTGCGATCTCACGTTACGAGCCGAAGGCTTGCAAGTGAAGCGACGGGGCGTGACACTGTAAGTGAAGGCCGCGTAGCCATTTAACTAATGTCCCCAAGCCCCGCAGTCGATCACCTTCAAGCCGCCGCGCTTCTGGAGAATGGAGCGGAAACCTCGGCGGTCGAAGCTCCTAACCTGGTTGATCTGGAGGTCAATCCCTGGGAATCTGCTACTCACCGCTTCAATGAAGCGGCGGAGCTGCTGCGTCTCGACGACGGAATGCGGAAAGTGCTGCAACAGCCCGCCATGGAGCTGACCGTCCATATTCCGATCATGCTCGACGACGGTCGCATCGAAGTATTCACCGGGTATCGCGTCCAGCATTCCATTGCTCGTGGTCCCGCCAAAGGCGGTATTCGTTTTGCACCCGACGTTTCGCTCGACGAAGTGCGCGCTCTTTCCGCATGGATGACCTGGAAATGCGCGGTGGTGAACATACCCTTCGGTGGCGGCAAAGGGGGCGTCATCTGTGAGCCGCACCTTCTGAGCGAGAGCGAATTGGAGCGAATCACACGACGCTACACCGCCGAAATCGGCGAATTCATCGGCCCCGAGCGTGACGTGCCTGCCCCGGATGTGAATACCAACGAGCAGACCATGGCGTGGATCATGGACACGTACTCGATGCACAAGCGGCACACGGTCACCGCCGTAGTCACGGGCAAGCCATTGGAACTGGGCGGATCTCTGGGGCGACCGGAGGCGACCGGACGAGGATGTATGATCGTCACGCTTGAAGCCCTGAAGCGGTTTGGCTTGGCTCCTGAAGAAGCCCGCGTCATCATCCAGGGCCTGGGAAATGTGGGCGGCATGGCGGCCCGACTGATGACTAAACGCGGCTTTAAAGTGATCTGCGTCGCGGAGTACGACGGCGCGGTTTACAACGCCAACGGCCTGGATATCGAAGCTCTGATGAACCATCGCACCGAGACCGGGTCGATCGTCGACTTCGCGGGCGGAGAAAATGTTGACCGCGACGAAGCGATACTGCTCGATTGTGATGTGCTGATTCCGGCCGCGCGCGAGAATGTGATCACCTCCCACAATGCGCATCGCGTCAAGGCGAAGATCCTGTGTGAAGGCGCCAATGGGCCGACTACTTATGTGGCCGATTCCATCCTGGCGGACAAGAATGTTTTCGTCATTCCCGACATCCTGGCCAATGCCGGCGGGGTTACGGTATCTTACTTCGAATGGGTTCAAGACCGGCAGGGCTATTTCTGGAACGAAGGAATGGTAAACAGCCGGCTTGAAGAAATCATGGTGGCCAGCTTCAATGACGTCACGCGCTACGCCGACGAACACAAGGTCAACAATCGAACCGCCGCTTACATGCTGGCGCTGCAACGAGTCGCCAATGCGATACGCCGCCGTGGTCTCTACGCATAGTGTTGCTGTGGCGCGTGAGTGAGTCCCTATCTTTGATTCCTGATTCCTTCCTTTCAAGATGACGGGCGAACCGTCAACGCCTCTGATGCGGCAATATGTGGCCGCAAAACGACAGGCACCCAACGCTCTCCTGCTGTTTCGTCTCGGCGATTTCTACGAACTGTTTTACGACGATGCGGTCGTTGCTGCCCGCGAACTCGAGATTACGCTAACGGCCCGGAACAAAGAACGCGGTGACGCTGTTCCAATGTGTGGTGTTCCATACCATGCGGCCGAAGGCTATATCTCGCGCCTCATCCAGCGCGGGTTCCGAGTGGCCATATGCGAACAGATGGAGGAAGCAGGACCCGGCAAGAAACTGGTGCGCCGGGAAATTACGCGCGTCATCACGCCGGGAACCGCAACCGGTTCAGACCTGCTCCGATCTCACGAAAACAACTATCTCGCGGCTGTTTTTACCAGGTCAGGGCGTACCGGATTAGCCTACGCGGATCTATCGACGGGTGAGTTCCGGGCAACGGAAATCGAAACGGTGGAATTACACCCGACGCTTGAGAGCTTGAATGTCCGCGAGGTCCTTCATCCGGAGGGGGAGGCACCTTCGGCACGATGCCTGGAGACATCCGTCGAACCTTGGTTTTTCGCCGGCGATTATGCCGGGCGTTTAATCCTCGAGAACTTTCGTCTTTTGTCGCTTGACGGGTGCGGACTCAGTGACCGTTCGCTCGCAACCTCCGCTGCGGGTGCCCTTCTCCAATACCTGCGAGACACCCAAAAATCCGCGCTCGGACACCTGAATCCGCCAACTTTCTATCAGCGGCATGACTCGATGGTGATCGATGCCGCTTCCATACGGAATCTGGAGTTGGTGGAACCGCTCTTCGCTGGAGAAAGCCGCGAAGGAACGCTGATCGCGGTTTTGGACAAGACTGAAACGGGAATGGGCGGACGTCTGTTGAGGCGGCGTGTGTTGAGTCCGTGCTGCGATCGCGCCGAAATCGATGCGGCGTCTGGACATCGTCGGCGAACTGGCAAGCAAAACGATTATTCGTGCCGATCTCCGGAAACTCTTGGGCGGCGTACAGGATCTGGAGCGATTGCTCGCCAAGATCACTCTCGGCTCGGCGAACCCCAGAGATCTGCTGGCTTTGGCACGATCTCTAGCGCAACTTCCCGCGATTCGGACATTAGCCGAGGGGCTTGAAACGGCTGAAATTGCGAGCGGCAGATAGAACTCGTCGCAGAGGTCCGGGACCGAGTTTTGGGCGCAATTGCCGACCAACCCCCGGTCGATCTGGCGGACGGCGGCACCGTTCGTCCCGGGTTTCACGCCGAGTTAGATGAATTACGCGACATCAGTCAGAACAGTCGTCAATATATTGCCGCGATCGAATCGCGCGAAAGAACCCGAACGGGCATTTCGTCTCTGAAGGTTCGGTTCAACAACGTTTTCGGTTTCTACCTCGAAATCTCGAAGGCCAATCTTCAGCATGTGCCGGCAGACTACGAGCGCAAGCAAACGTTAGCGAACGCCGAGCGCTACACCACGCCTGAATTGAAGGAGCTGGAAGGCAAGGTTCTCGCGGCCGAGGAAAAGATCCTGCAATTGGAGCGGGAAATCTTCGGCGAACTACGCTTGTTCACAGCCGGATTCGCAGCCGAGATCAAGAGCGCAGCGCAGACGGTAGCCGAATTGGATGTTGCCGCCGCGCTCGCTCAAGCCGCAGTCGAGAATCGCTATAAACGACCGAAGTTTACGGATACGGGCGAAATGCGAATCGAAGCGGGCCGCCATCCTGTCGTCGAAAGCCTGCTCGAGAAAGAGTCCTCACGGTTCGTCGCCAACGATCTTTACCTTCACTCGGAAGGCGAGTACGTGGCAGTGATCACCGGCCCGAATATGGGAGGTAAGTCAACGTACCTACGGCAGGCGGCGCTGATCCTGATCATGGCGCAGGCGGGATCATTCGTTCCTGCCGAGGCCGCGTTGTTACCCGTTGTCGACCGGGTGTTCACCAGAATCGGCGCGGCCGATAACCTCGCGCGCGGTCGCTCGACCTTCATGGTCGAGATGACAGAAGCTGCAGCCATCCTGAACACCGCTACGTCTAGAAGCTTTGTGGTATTGGATGAGATCGGACGAGGCACCTCCACGTTTGACGGCCTAGCGCTCGCGTGGGCCATTGCCGAACATATTCACGACCGAATTAAGGCGAAAACCCTCTTTGCGACCCATTATCACGAGCTGACGAGCCTCGCCGATCAACTTTCCGGGGTAGTAAATTTACATGTTGCCGTAAAAGAAGCGGAAGACCGTATCTTGTTCATTCGAAAAGTAGAACCGGGTGCCGCAGACCGCAGTTATGGTATCGAGGTGGCTCGTTTAGCAGGACTTCCCCTGCAAGTAATCGAGCGAGCGAGGTCGGTTTTATTGCATCATGAAGTAAGGCAGGACTCGGTAACAGAAGAGTTAAGCCCGGGCGATGATTCAGCGCCCATTCAGATCAGGTTGTTCGAGCCCGTGAACCAAGGGCTCGCGGATCGCGTTCGGAGCTTGGACATTAACCAGCTTAGACCGATCGATGCTTTGCAGATTCTGCAAGAGTTACAGCAAGAGTTGCTAAAGAGATGAGAATAGCAGGTATCATGAGCGGGACATCGCTCGACGGCATCGATGTAGCAATCATCGATATTTCCGGCTCGGGGTTTAAGGCCAAAATCAATGTCCTGACAAGTCACTCCGTTCCTTACCCGAGAAAAGTACGTGAAGCCCTTATTGCGGTTTCCAATACGAACGCGTTTACAGGCGATATCTCCCGGCTTAATTTCCTGCTAGGCGAGCTCTATGTCGAAGCGTTGGAAGAAGCTGCTGAACGAGCCGAGATTCCGCTTGAGACCATCAAGCTGATCGGCTGTCACGGGCAGACCATATTTCACGAAGGCCAAGGATCTCAATATCTTGGAAAGAAAGTGGCCAGCACGTTCCAGATCGGCGAATCGAGTGTCATCAGCGAACGGCTTGGAATCGACGTCATCTCGAACTTTCGGGAGCGGGACATGGCAGCGGGCGGAAAAGGTGCGCCGCTTGTGCCCTACCTCGATTACATGTTGATTCGGCATCGTGGTCGTGGACGCGTAGCTGTCAATATCGGTGGTATCAGCAATCTGACGGCGATTCCGCCGAATACCAACACCGATCGTGTCATTGCCTTCGATACCGGCCCGGGCAACATGGTCATCGACCAGCTTGTTAGCCGCATCACGCAAGGAAGGCAGATGTTCGATCGGGACGGCATCATCGCGGCGTCGGGTGAAGTCGAGCCCAAGCTGCTGGCGAAGCTGCTTCGCGACAAGTACTTTCGGGCGAAGCCGCCGAAGACGGCTGGTCGCGAACAATATGGGACCGATTTCGTAACCAAGTTGCTTGATACAGAATCGAGCAGCGAAGACTTGATCGCTACTGCCACTGCTTTGACAGCAGAAAGCATCGCACTTGGAGTGCGGAATTTCGTGCTACCAGAGATGAGAGTTGACGAAATCTTCGTATCTGGTGGCGGCACCCACAATCCCACCTTGATGAGGATGCTCAGAAAGGCTCTCGATCCGATACCAGTCATGGAAACGAGTGAAGTTGGATTGGACGTTGACGCGAAAGAAGCAATCGCGTTTGCTGTTATGGCATACGAGACGGCTCATTCGCGGCCTTCGAACGTTCCCTTCGCTACCGGGGCCAGGAAGTCCGTGGTACTCGGAAAGCTAACTCCGAACGGCACGCCGCAACGAAATGGCACCGCGCTCACGGCGACGGCAACGGGGCAAACGGGGCCACTCGCAACGGAGCCGCTTCGCATGTGCCTAAGCCGACGAGGCCAACGAAAGTCAGTCGGCCTGCGGTCGCTCCTAAGGCGAAGGCAGCAGCCCGCTAAGCAACGCATCTGTTCCGATAAAGGCCGGACGTCTCTCGAGAGGCGTCCGGCCTTTTTGCGTTTAGCGGCTGATGCTTCGCTCTACTTCAGGATCCAGAAGATGCAGGATCAGGCGGAACGGCATGCCCGAAAAGTCCGGCTGGTTTTGGATGTCCTCGCGAATGTCCAGCATGGCGCGTTCGAGCAAATACGTCGTGAGCAATATCTCCTGGTGGGCTTGAGAGGTGGGCATGTATGGAGCGCGCCCCGCGATGCTCCAATATTCCCGAATGAAGGTGGCCGTCACGAGTGCAAACCAGGACCTTCCCGCACCCCTGAGCCTCTCCGCGTATCCCTCGTTCTCGCGCCTTAGCGCTCGTATAGCGCACTGCGTGGCGTAACCGAACGAGGCAAGCATACTCGAGACATCTCGCAATGGATTGCGCTTGATCCTACGTTCGCTGAGATGCTGGGTCGGATCACCTTCGAAGTCGAAGATTGTCACATCGTTTCTGATACCAGCAGGTGCCCCAGATGAAGCCGCCCGTGGAAGCGGGTACGCATGGAGTCGATCCGCTGTTCGAAGATCGCCTTGAACTTGGCGAGAATCGCCGGCTCGTATTCGAGCACTTTGGACGCCAGAGGTCTCGTATCTGCATCCATCTCCGACAGGTGTTGACGGATGAATTCGAGCCGGCGGGTGGTTAAGCCGATGTAGCCATGGTAGAGGCTTTGGCGGTAAAAATCGTTGAACGGTTCGGGCGAAAACGCCGGATCGTTCGATGGTTTCGCAAGCACCAGGTGCATCTCCGCGATACGTCTCGCCATTGTGCGAACCAATGCAAGATAAGGCGCGAGAGCTTCCGGAGCATTCTCCCCCTTTGCAGAGAGAACCGATGGCAGCGAGAGCATTTGTCCGGGCGCCAAAGTTGCGTCTGCTGGAATGTTTGCCGGATCGCTGAGAAAAGCTTTCAGGTATTGTTCCGTTACGTGCCAGCCGTCTCCCTGGTTCGGAACGAACCCATGGAGAACACCCAGGATAATCGGCTCTGCGCCTTCTGCGTGGTACACCATATCGCCGGCAAAAGGAACAACGAAGGGAAGCGAATCTTCACCGCCGCCGTTCAATCGTTGACTCATCTCGGCGCCGGAGTGAATTCCCGGCTCAACGCGCCGCAGGACTTTGAACACGAATCGCTCTCCGAACCTGATCGACGTATTGAACTGAGAGCGCATCAGAGCAGGTTCAAGGCTGGGATGGGTTCCAGCCCAAAGCTTTCTGAACAACGTGTATCGCTGCGCCGTTGCGGCGCCCGACTCTCCGCGTAAGCGCTTCCGTTTTGCGAACGCTTCGAGTAAAGACGAACAGAAGGCCGCATCGGCGGCTGCATCGTAGAGGAATCCCGAGGAATTACCGCCCGCCTGCACGTGTGCCACCCCGAACTCAGCGTATTTCTGCTCCGCCTGTTTCGCGGCATCGCCGATTTCGAGCGCAAGCGGTAGTTGGTAGATTTCAGGATCGCCACTCGTAAACTCGACGTGCAAAAGGAAGATTGCCGCTCGTCCCGGGATGACCGAAATCACGTCGGATATGCGGACGGAACGGAACCGGCGATCTTTGCTTCGGAACCAGAACGTCTTGGGCAGGAAAGTAGTGATTGCTCGCAGCAGGCCGGGGTTAATTGTTTCCGCACGCCAGATGTCCGAGAACGAAGCCACCGCTACGGTCGGGAGCCTCTCTTCGCGCGGTTCCAGTTCGGGAGTAAGCACCGGCACGGGAACGGCCCGCTGCTCCATCGCAAACCAAAAAAATGAGTTGGGTCCCAGGGTTAGAGGATAATAAGCGTCGCCCACCGGAGGGAAATCCGTACGGCCGAACATCTCCACCGGAGTGAAGCCCTTGAATTTTGTTAAGTCGAGTTCTACAGCCTGAGCGAAGCGCGACAGGTTCGCCACAACGAGGATGATCTCCTCTTCGTAGCGGCGGATAAACGTAAGCACGCGCTTATTCGAAGGCAGCAGGAACTCAAGCGTTCCTCTACCAAAAGCCTTATATTGTTTGCGCAGCGCAATGATCCGCTTCGTCCAGTTCAACAGTGAATTTGGGTTTTCTTGTTGCGCTTCGACGTTGATTGCTTCGTAGTGGTAAGCCGGATCGATGTTGACGGGCAGGTAAAGACGTTGTGGGTTCGTCGCTGAGAATCCTGCATTCCGGTCAGGACTCCACTGCATAGGCGTCCGGACGCCGTTACGGTCACCGAGATAAACGTTATCGCCCATTCCGATCTCGTCGCCGTAGTAAAGCACGGGTGTACCAGGCATGGAGAACAGCAGCGCATTCATAACCTCGATGCGCGCGCGGTCGTTTCCGAGCAGGGGAGCAAGCCGACGCCTGATGCCGAGATTGATGCGGGCACGATGATCGGCGGCGTATGACCGGTACATGTAGTCGCGCTCCTCATCCGTGACCATTTCGAGCGTCAGCTCATCGTGGTTTCGCAGGAACATGGCCCATTGACATGTCTCCGGGATTGGCGGGGTCCGAGCCAGAATTTCGACAATGGGCAGCCGGTCTTCGAGGCGTAGGGCCATAAACAGCCTCGGCATTAACGGGAAGTGGAACGACATGTGACACTCGTCGCCCTTGCCAAAGTAAGCGACGGCGTCTTCCGGCCACATATTCGCTTCCGAAAGCAGCATCAGATTGGGATATCGCTCGTCCAGATGCCTGCGCAATTCGCCGAGAAACGCATGCGTTTCCGGCAGGTTTTCGCAGCTCGTGCCTTCGCGCTCGTACAGATAGGGAATGGCGTCCAGACGGAATCCGTCGACACCCATATCGGCCCAGAAATCGAGCGTACGCATGACTGTTCGGCGTACGAGAGGACTGTCGAAGTTCAGATCCGGTTGGTGCGAAAAGAACCGATGCCAATAGTAGGCCTTTGCGACCGGGTCGAAGCTCCAGTTTGACGGCTCGAAATCCTTGAAGATGATGCGCGTACCGGCATATTTGTCGGGCGTGTCACTCCAGACGTAGAAATCCCGCCAGCTCGATCCCGGCTCTGCACGCCGCGACTTTTGAAACCACTCATGCTGGTCAGACGTGTGGTTGATAACAAGCTCCGTGATGACCCGAAGATTGCGCCGATGAGCTTCTCTCAAAAAATACTGAAAATCTCGCAGTGTACCGTAGGCGGAATGAACCTCACGGAAGTTGGAAATATCGTAACCATCGTCTTTCCAGGGAGACGGGAAAAACGGCAAAAGCCAAATTGTGGTTACTCCAAGATCTTCAAGGTAATCCAGCTTTTCCGCCAAGCCCCGGAAGTCGCCCATTCCGTCCGCGTTGCTGTCGTAAAAAGCGCGTACGTGCGCTTCATAGATGATGGCGTCTTTGTACCAGAGTGGATCATTGTGGCTACCGGCCAGAGTGTGAGAAGGCTGCATGCTCGCTTGCGTATTCAAAGTGAAAGGAGTCGATGGACAAGCTCAGCCGACCCGCCGAGCTCGCGAGACACCCTCGACCTTGATGGTAATCCCTCAGGGGAGACAATCTTCACCGCGGGTGGAATGTCGAGCGTGCTCATACGATGATTGTTCAGTTAAGAACCCCTCCCATTGACGCGTTATGGCAAAGATCGTTCTGAATACTTTCGGATCCTTCGGTGATCTACACCCGTTTTTAGCCCTTGCGCTCGAGCTAAAACGGCGCGGCCATCGACCTTTCGTTGCCACCTCGGCCGTGTATCGGGACAAGATCGAGGGCGAGTCAATCGACTTTCATCCGGTGCGCCCGGACGTCGGAGAGTTTCTTGACAAGCCAGAACTCCTGGAAAAGCTCTGGGACAGTCGGCGCGCGACTCAATTCCTAATTCGGGACTATCTCGCTCCGCAGATCAGAAATTCATTCGAAGACCTTGAAGCCCGCCTGCGAGGATGCCGATTTTATTCTGACGCACTCGGCCGCTTATGCGGGACCCGCCGTGGCCCAAGTGCTCGAGAAACGCTGGCTCTCGGTGATTCTTCAACCTGCTGCGATGTTTTCTTCTATCGATCCGCCATACGTCCCGGAAGCGCCTTGGCTGGGATATCTTTTTCGTCTCGGGCCATCTGTATTTCGAACCCTCATGAGATTGCTTGACTGGAAGGTAAGGCAAGCGATAAGGCCCATCTTGAGTCTCCGTACAAGCCTGGGCCTTTCCAACAAGCTAAACCCCGTCACCTATGGGCAGTACTCGCCCTTCGGCACACTTGCTCTATTCTCGAAGGCCCTTGCAGCGCCACAAGATGACTGGCCAGCCCACACGACCCAAGCCGGGTTCGCATTCTTTGACCGGCTCGGGCGAGGATTTAGCAGAGATACGGAAACGCGGACTAAACGACGCGACGATAAACTCGCGCAGTTTCTGGCTTCGGGCGAACCCCCGATCCTGTTTACGTTAGGATCATCTGCCGTGATGCAGGCGGGAACGTTCTATCGGGAAAGTTTCGGGGCCGCGCAGGCCCTTCGCCGCAGGGCGGTGCTACTGATTGGCCAATCCAACCGCGATTCCCTGCCGGCCAATCTTCCGGAAGACATCTATGTGGCCGAATACCTGCCGTATTCTCAGATCATGCCGTATGCTTGCGCCGTGGTTCATCAGGGCGGCATCGGCACGGTCGCACAAACTTTACGGGCGGGCCGGCCGATGCTGATTGTTCCATGGGCGCACGATCAGCCGGACAACGCCGAGAGGATCCGGCGAATTGGAGCTGGCCGCTGGCTCCGGCGAGACCATTACCGCGCAAATCGCGCTGCAGCAGGCCATCGAGCCGCTGCTGAGCGACCCAAGCTATACACAAAGGGCTCAGACCTGCAGCGAGGTCATCCAGCACGAAGATGGGCCGGCAACGGCCTGTGACACGATCGAAGCCCTGCTGCGGTAGATTCGCCGTGTCCTGGCTTTTGCGCCCTCGCACCGCGATATTGTAAGAAACGGTCGCCGCATGCTGAACAGAAGAACCTTTCTCGCCTCCAGTTCAGGCTTATACGTCCTCAATGCCTTGCCAAGCTCGATCGTGAGGCTGGGAGTAATCGGCGCCGGTGGTCGCGGCACCTTTGTTATGGCTGCGTTTGCACGCGACCCTACGGTGGAAATTGCTGGCGTCTGTGACGTTTACGAACCTAACCTGGATCGCGCCGTAGCAAGCGCGTCGGCAAACGGTCGAAAGCCCAAGCCCTTTCGCTCGTACCTCGACTTGCTAAACGACAAAGAAATCGATGCAGTTCTTATTGCCACGCCTGAACACTGGCACCACAGGATGGTTTTGGATGCGCTCGCGGCGGGAAAGACATCTACGTCGAAAAGCCGCTTTGCCACACGCCGGAACAGGGCTGTGAACTCGTCGCCGCGGAAGAAAAGTCGAAGCAGGTTGTCCAATGCGGGATGCAGCGCCGCAGTTACGACTTATTTCTCCGGGCCAAACAGCTCACCAGGGATAAAAGCGAACTGGGCAAGGTCCGCATGGTCAGATCGTGGTGGCTGAACAACTATCTGGGAGCGGAACGAACGACGAAACTCGATGGCAAGCTGGACTGGGACCAATGGCAAGGTCCTGCGCCCAGACGGCCCTTCGATCCGGACCGATTTCGCAACTGGCGCTTTTACAGCGATTACGCCGGCGGAATCGTTGCGGATCAAGGTGCGCACGTATTTGATGGAATCCACATGTTGATGGGGTCGGGAGCTCCGTCCTCGGTGATTGCTTCCGCAGGGAAGCCGCATCGGCCGGAATTCGACACGCCCGAGTCGGTAAACGTCGTGGTGCGATATCCCGAAGACTACGTCGCGGTTTTCACCATCAACTATGCCGCCATGAAATACAAGCCGCAACACGATCAGCTAAATCAATTCGACGGAGATAGTGCTCGTCTGGACGTCGGGCGGGAAGATCTGGCGTTGTATCGACAGGGATCAGAAGAACAACCGCCCTCACATACAAATCAGCCAAAGGGCTTTGGTTACGCAACGGATCTGCACGTCCAAAACTTTCTCCAGTGCATTCGTACCCGGGAGAAACCAACCGCTCCGATGGCGCTCGGCTTCCAAGCCACGCTGGTCGTGCAGATGGCAAATCTCTCACTCAAGCACGGACGCGAAATCCGCTGGAACGCCACAACGCGGAAGATCGATTTGTAATCAATCTTCCGTACGGCTCGGAGCTCTGGAATCGGCCTGTTCATCGGTTGATGAATTCGCCACGAATTCAACGGAGTGAAGCAGCTGGCACGCGCGCTGGAGGCTTGCGATACGATCGAAGCTGTCTTGCGATAGCAAGTGCGAGTTCAGGACCCCACTCGTAGAAGGGCCCCGCGACGTTGTGCGACGCCCCAAGGATCGGTGAAGATCAGAAGTTGTACTTCAACCCAAACTGAATATTCCGGGCACCCTGTGAGTTCTGGATCACTCCGAAGGTGGCATTGCCAACGGTGCGAGTGGGCGCATTCAGGATCGGGTGGTTGAACGCATTGATGAATTCGCCTCGGAACTCCAGGTTCTGTGATTCCGTGACTTTGAATTTCTTGCTGAGGCTGAGGTCTGCCGTAGAGAGGCCCGGGCCACGTATCGTCCCTACTCCGCACGTACCGAATGTACCCACAGGAACGGCGGTAAAACTGGACGTATCGAACCACTGAAAACCGCCGCCGCTCACGCTTGCATTCTGTTTGCCCAAAACGTTCGGCAGGTGCGATGCAGTTGGCGCGAGAACTGCGGGCCCCGGTACCCGACGGATCAGTCGTCGCATTGTTGATCGTGAGCGGGAAACCCGTATGGAAAGACATGACGCTATTCACCTGCCAACCTCCGACAAAGGCATCGGCGAAGCGATTGATGTTCTTACCGAATGCCCGGCCATGGCCAAACGGCAGATCGTAGGAGACGTAGCCGGTGAAAATGTGCTCGGCGTCCCAGCCGCAGGGTCCCCATTCAGCCTTTCGATTGTAAAGGTTCTGAACATACGCCGACGTAGCTGCAGAAGCGCCGCCCCCGGAGCCATAAAATCCGATCGAATCGGTCATGCACTTCGACCAGGTGTAAGAGAAATTAGCCTGAAGCCCATGCGTCAGCCGTTGCCCTAATGTTGCCTGAAGCGCGTTGTACGACATGTTGCCATTAGCTTCGGTGCCCGAGATCTGCCCGATGGCGTTGTACACGGTCGGGTTTCCCGACAGGTACGGTGTCTTAGTGATGGTGCCGTTCGGGTTCAGAATGCCCTGTTTGTAAGGCTGCGCCACAATCAGGTGATCGTTTTTCTGGCCGACATAGCCAATCTGCGCCGTTGTAGCGTGACCAAACTGCTGCTGAACGGTGAAATTCCACTCGTGCGACGCAGCGGGTCTCACATTCGGATCCCAGAGTCGAATGTTCGCACCTTTGAAGGGATTGCTAACGGACCCGATCGCAGCAAAACCGTCCGATAGCGTTGAGCCTGGCAGCAGACTAGTTGGGATGGTTGGATTAGGTTGCACGTACTGTGCATCGCGCTCCGAGGCGACCGGTGGATTAAACGGCAGACGCAGGTTCGTGCCACTGCCTTCCATGTAAGACGAGAGCGTGTACGCCGCTCGCAGAACGCCGCTCGGCGAGTATTGATACGCGAGCCCGAGCCGAGGCTGCCAATTCAACAGACCGTTGTATTGGTTATACAGCGCTCGATTGTTGTTGTAGAACAGTGCTCTTCCCGGCCAGTTCAAGCTCTCCGCTGAACGGCGCAAAATTAGCCTGTCTGTCCTTCACCTCTACCCACGGCGTCATCAGGTTGTAGCGCAGCCCGTAATTGATCGTCAGCCTCGAACTGATGCGCCACGTGTCCTGCACGAATGCGCCAAACACGTTGCTGCGCTGTCCCCAGGTACCGGTGGTCAGACCAAGGCCCACTTCTTGCGGAAGCCCAAGGAGGAAATCCGCCACTCCCAAGCCTAATACTGATTGTCGAGATAGGTAAAGAAGCCGGAGCTGCCGTTGTTACCCGAGTAGAACGTGTTGATTCGATTACGGTTGTACTGGAATCCGATGCGTAGCGTGTGGCTCCCGGCTGTCCAGATAACCGTGTCACCAATCTGAATTACGGTGTCGGCAAATAGCTGAGTGACGCTGGAGCTACCCATGGAGGCGGTGCTGCCTGCCGCCGTCGTGTAGCTAGGAATGTTTTGCGCCGGCAGAACGTTCGACTGAATGCCAGAAATTCCGAACTGCTGCGGCAGATTCGGAAGGGTCGAAGGCGCAACACCCGTGTTACCCAGGTTGTAATTGAGACCTGCGCGGAATCGTTTACCAGGGTGGGGGACAAGGTACGCGTGTAATCGATTACCCCATTTTGAATTGGAAACCGGCCAAAGTTGTTGTATTGCAGCGGATAGCTATTGACCGTCGGATTCTCGATGTTGCTTTTGGAATAGCGCGCAAACATGCGATCATTTGCCGAGATGTTCCAGTCGACCTTTATGTCTCCCTGGTCGCCATTGGTATACGTATTCTGGGCGTTGAAAGCGTTAGAAACTAATCCCGAATTCACAGGCTGAATGTAGTACTGCGACGTGACAATCGCTCGCGCGATGGGATTGAAGCGGCTCACCGGAATTTGCGCGTTGGTAAACGGCACCCGCACGAGCGCACCATTCACGATCGTCGTGAGGGCGGGATCATAAACGACTTTATTGAAAGCCCTCAGATCTCCGTTTCGAACCGCGAGCGGCAAAACACTGATGGAATTGGCAACACCCGGCTGATCGAAACGAGAGCCCTGATAATCGGCGAAGAAAAACAGCTTGTCCTTGATGATCCTTCCGCCGAGAGAAGCACCGAACATGTTCCAGCGCAGCAGGTTGCGCTTTGCCCCGGACCGGTTGTTCTGCCACTCGTTGGCATTCAGTTGGTCGTTGCGAAGGAACTCAAAGGCGCTGCCGTGAAAGGCATTGGTGCCGGATTTGATCGTGGCGTTGATGACACCGCCCATGTAATTTCCGAACTCCGCCGACGCGTTGCCCGTGATCATATTGAATTCTTGAATTGCATCGACGCTGGGCGCAAATGCGACCAAGTTATCCGAGACCTGGTTATTATCGACCCCATCAAGCAGAAAGTTGTTCGTTTGCTCACGATTTCCATTAACAAACGGGCGCGAACCGTTGAATGAAGTCTGCGAGCCCTTGAACCCGGACGGATTCGGATGTACGGTACCAGGGCTCAGAAGCGTTAACTGCACGTAGTTGCGGGTAGCAAGCGGTAGCTGTGTATTGGTTCGCGCGTCAATAACAGTACTCACCTGCGTGTTCTCTGTTTGCAAAATCGGAGGCGCAGAACTCACTTCAACACTCTGAGTCAAGTCACCCACTTGCATCGCAATATCGATTTTTGCGCTCTGATTTAGCTGCAACAGAACGTCAGATTGCACCGCAGTTCTAAAGCCTGTATTTTCGACCTTCAGTTGATAGCGGCCAACGGGCAGCCGCGGGAAGATGTAGAAACCAGAACCGTTGGTGGTAGCCGTAAACGTGCTACCACGTTCTTGGTCTGCTGCGGTCACCTTGGCCCCCGCGATGGCAGCGCCGCTCGGGTCCGTAACAACGCCGTTAATGGCCGCTGTGACTTCCTGCGCTGAAACCAGCGACGCGAGAAGGCAACAAATAAAGAGGGCAATACACACAAGACCTGCCCGCTGGCAGAGACCCCGGAACAAAGACATACTTCGACTCCTTCGCAATTGCGAGCGTTTTGAGGGAATTCTAAACGGACTCGAACATCGAGTCAAGAGCAAACGACAGACTAAAGACCACGTCCTTGTGAGCACGAGTATCTTCCTGGCCAACGAGAGGCATCCAAACCAAGCCGAAGTCGCGCATTTTGTGAAGCTGCAGGCCTTGGGCATTCGACGGTGTGCTACGCTCCCGAGGCACACTTCACAAAAATTGTCGGGGGGTCCGTTGCGATTCCATCTGGAGTCCGTGCCGCTGCATCTGGGGTCTTAGGCTACTTAGCTTCTCTCTCTACCCTTGGTCCTTGGCCTCAGTCTGGGGCGACAGCGTGCGCGCACAAGGGGAGGCTCAGTATGGAATCGCCATTTCAAAGAACGCAATGGTGGCCATGCGGGACGGAGTACGACTGTCAACCGACATTTACCTGCCGGCACGCAACGGCCAGCCTGTCACCGAGAAGTTTCCCGCGATCCTGGAACGCACTCCCTACAACAAAGACGGCGGAGTTCCTGACTCTTCAGGACACATTCCACCGTCGCCTTCGGACTACCTCGTTCCCCGTGGGTACGTGGTCGTGGTGCAAGACGTTCGGGGCCGTTACAAATCGGAGGGGCACTGGCAAGGAATCAAGAACGATCCTGACGACGGCTTCGACACGGCAAAATGGATCGGATCCCAACCGTGGTCAAACGGCAAAATCGGAACGATTGGGACTTCGTACGGCGGCGCTACTCAACATGCATTGGCGCTGGCGAACGCACCTTTCGTCGAAGCAATGATTCCAATCGATGCCATGTCGAACTTCGGTCGCTACGGAGTGCGTCATAACGGCGCGTTCGAACTTCGCTTTTTCAATTGGATCTTCACGCTGGAACTCATCGCAACCACAAATGCGCCGCTCGCGGCCAGTCGTGCTGCCGCCGACTCCAATAGTGTCAGAGAACTGCTCGAGCTTGGCGGCCATACCGCTGAATACCTCGCAACCTTCCCTCCGGCCTGGAACAACACCGCTCCGGTTCGCTCCTGATTACGAGAGTTGGCTGGTCGAAGCCTTGGGGCATGGCGACTACGACGATTTCTGGAAAAACTCCGGCGCGAGCGTTATTGACCACATCCCTGAATACAAGGACCTCCCCGTCTTTCACGTTACTGGTTGGTATGACTCGTGGGGAACACCCGTCGCGAACATGAATTATGTGGAGCTAAAAAAAGCGAAGAAAAGCCTTCAGCGGCTCACCATAGGTCCCTGGACGCATGGAGGTCATGGCGCAGGACAACCTACACGCCCTTCTACATTCACAAGGATGGTTCCTTATCGACGGAGAAGCCGGGAGGCGACGGAGCAATCACATATACCTTTGATCCCCGGAACCCGGTGCCCACCTTGGGCGGGAATGTATCGTCGCAGGGCACTCTCATGACCCAAGGCGCTACGGACCAGCGATGCCGCCCGGGATTTTGGCTGTGTTCGGATTCCCGGCCGCTCTCTGCTCGCAACGACATCCTCGTGTTTCAAACGAAAGCGCTCGACAAAGACACTGAAGTAACTGGCCGGCTCATCGTGAAACTATGGGCAGCTTCCGATGGCCTCGATACGGACTTCACAGTCAAGCTGATCGACGTGTACCCGCCTAATCGCGACTACCCCGCCGGCATAGATCTTAATGTGGCGGACAGCATCGTTAGAACACGCTATCGGAACCAACTTGCAAAGCCGGAGCTACTCAAGCCAGGGCAGCCATATGAGTTTACTCTCGAGATGTACCCGACGTCCCTGGTTTTCCAACGGGGCCACAAAATTCGGCTAGATATCTCGAGCAGCAACTTTCCCCGCTTCGACGTAAACCCAAATACCGGGGAACCGCTCAACGAAAACAGGCGCTGGCGAATCGCGGAGAACACCGTCTTCGCTGACCCTCAACATCCATCCCACATCATCCTTCCCGTTATCCCCAGCCGCAACTGAGCCGCACGCGAGCAAACCCCTAGGGCGCGAAGTAACCGGGAAGATCAAGGATCAAGTGCTCGTTGGCACCAAAGCCATATTGGAAGTTACGACTCCATCAGGGGCATTGAGCACCAGTAACGAATACGGAGATGTCGCCACCATCCCGGCCGGAACGATCGCCGAGTTTGCCGTGATGCTACCTGTGGTCGCATTCAGGTGGACACGAAAGGACGCACGCGACCGCTTGGCCAGGTTGTCAAGTAGTCCAGACGCCCGCTTGGAACAACCGTGTAGTTCAGGGAATAGGCTTGAGCTTCCGGCGGCACACCGCACCTGCTGGACAGAACAGGGAATCGGCGCTCCTGTCCGGCAGATAGCAGGGGTCAACGAGCGTTCCGGATGTTTCCCGAGTGTCCACCAGCCGGCACGGCGTCATCGGATAGAAGGGAAGAGCTGTGGTGTCGGAGTCCGGAATGAAATAACCATTGATGTCGATGACGAGATGGGTTGCATGAGTCGCAAACACGCTGATTGCACCATTGCTACCAGCCGGTATGATGGCAGCATTCCCTTTGGCGCGCCCGTCATAGGAATTCAGCAGTGACGCCAGGGGACGGGTTTGTTCCCCACCACAAGCCGATCACCGTTCGTGTTCCTATTCGAGACGTAATAGACAGAGTCGAAGGGCACGGCCGTTGCGGGCCAAGGCAAGCATGAGCCGGTGCTCTGTCCGTCGGCTTGAGCTACCCCGAAAGCGCAGATGATAAGCGGAATCAGACTGGACAAAAGTCGCGCCGTTTTGCCCAAAGAACTTGACCCCGGAACACAGCTTCGGAACGGAATAACATTTCGCATCGACGATATCTCTTGTGCTTATCGGCAAGGCTGTTTTGTTCTTCTACGAGTTTTTTCTAGTGAGCGAGCCGTTTCGGCTGAAGAATACGCGTATTACGTCTGCGGCGTTTAGGCGCAGGTAGATCTATAATGATCACCCGATCTGCGATCGATCGAGAGGGCTGTGAATGACTGCTGGACTACAGAACCTGAAGCACGTTGTGGTGCTCATGATGGAGAATCGTTCCTTCGACCATATGCTGGGATCACTCCGGGCGGAGGACCCGCGGATCAATGGTTTGACCGGGAAGGAAACGAACCTGGACACAACCAATGAACCGGCACCCGTAAAGCCGATGGCAGAATTTCAATCGCAGCTCGATCCCGATCCGAACCATCACTTTCCGGCCGTTCACCAGCAGATCTTTGATGGCGGGTCCATCGACAAGCCTGTCATGGGCGGGTTTGTGAAAAGCTATTTCGCCGAACGCAAGGACGTAGAGCATTCGCGTAAGATCATGTACTACTTCCCGCAAGAAAAGCTGCCCGTGCTTACGGGTCTCGCCAGAAACTTCGCCGTTTTCAACGGATGGTTCTCTTCCATACCCGGTCCGACACTTTGCAATCGCGCGTTTGCCCACTACGGGACCTCTTTCGGACAGGTAAGCATGGACGTCTTCTACTATCACCGAGAGCCGCTGAGCATCTACGAGCGCCTTGTCAACGCAAACCACGCCGCGAAGCTGTACTACTTCGACGAAGCGAGTTCCACCATGGAAGTAGTCAACCTGCTGCAGAACCAACCGAAACTATTCGGTACTTACAATCAGTTCCTCGAGGATTGTAAGTCGGGCAAATTACCCCAATACAGTTTCGTTGAACCCAATTACACAGACCATGAGGATGCGGGGGGCGAACAGATTGCGTGTGATCAACACCCGGACCATGACGTGCAACAGGGAGAGCTGTTCATGGCTCAGGTATACAACGCAATCCGGCAGAATCCGGAACTTTGGAAGAGCACGGCGATCCTCGTCGTTTACGACGAACACGGTGGAATCTACGATCACGTTGCTCCGCCCGCCTGCACGAAAGATGGATTTCAAGGCGACGCCGGACCAGACAGGTGTACCCGGCTTAACCTTCGAATTCGACCGGCTGGGCGTGCGCGTTCCGGCTATCCTTATCTCGCCCTGGGTCCCTAAGGCAACCGTAGTACCTGGTCCCGGAGAAACTGGGGGACGAACGTTCGAACACGCCTCGATTCCGCGGACCGTCAGCAAGTTCTTTCTCGGTGACTATCCGGAAGCAACGCGCCGCGAGCGGTTGGCCGATACGTTTCTTGATCTACTGTCGGATACCATGCGGGCCGACTCCGATTGCCCGATATTCGATATTTAGGAGCTAATGTCGTGTCGAATGTAATTAAAGTTCCCAAGCCGGGAAAGACCGCGTACAATCCGGACCGGCCTCTCGAGAAGAATCTGCTTATCCATGCCCAGGTCAGACACTTCAAGGAGGCAGAGGCGCAATTGCCGGAGCACCACAAGACAGGTGTGGATATCAGCTCTATCAAAACGGAAGGGCAGGCCAGCCACTATATCCGAAAGGTCACCCGAGCGCTTCACGAAAGCGGCGGAAGGGCGGCACGCAAGACCGAGGTCGGCAGGTGAAACTGTCAACAGCTCTCGCGGCGTTGGTCGTATTCTCCACTCCGGTTCTCGCCCAGGAAACTGCGCTCGGCGCCGATTTTCGCAAAGAGGGCGAGCGATTCGGAGCGAGTTGCGGGAGCTTCAAGCTTGTGGACTGCGGGCAGCTATTGTTCACCGACCATCCGCTGCACATCGCTGTCGGCAGTCTTGCTCCGCTGAATGGTTTTGGTAGCGGCATCGCGTTCACAACGCACTACACGCCGAATGAAAGCTGGCGCATCTTTTGGAACGCTGATGCGGTTGCCACGCCGAACGGATCATGGCGCGCTGGCGGGTACATGAGCGCTGTTCTCATCCGACGGCGAAAGATCACGATTCGTACGGGTTCGGCCACGAACGGGAGGTCGAACCTGAGCCTGCCGGAGATGCCCGTTTTCCACGCTTACGTTCAAAACACATCTCTGAATAGGATTTCGTATTACGGTTTGGGTCAAAACACAACAACGACTCACACGCTTTTCGGCATGAGCGAGGCGATCGTGGGCGGAAACGTGGTTTGGCCTATTTCAAGACGATTGAACATATCACTGCTTGGAGAAGCAAATGGTCGGTTCTTATCCGTTCGCGCCAGCCGTCAGCCCGGCGAGATTTCGATAGAGCAGGCGAACAATGAAATGTCCGCACCCGGTTTGGCAAATCAGCCGGGCTATGCTCAGTTCGGCCAAGGCATTCGATTCCGCCCAAATCTGGCGAATGGGTACGTCCGTCTGGACTACACGGCAAATTTTCAGGAGTGGGTCGCAAGCAACTCCACTTACTCGTTTCGACGCTTCCGAGCGGATCTTTCCCATCAGTTTCCGTTGTATCGGAGCACCCGGTCCCTTCTGCCGAGGGAATATAACGGACCCGATACGTGCTCGTCAGACCCTAACTCCCTCGGTTGCCCGCCGGTCAGCCGCAATCTCGAAGGCAGCTTCGGATTGAGGCTTCTCTATACCTCCTCGTACACATCGACGGGGAGCGTTGTCCCTTTCTACCTGGACCCGACCATTGGCGGCTCCGACCTGAATGGAACCACTCTGCTGCCGAGTTACGCCGATTACCGCTTTCGGGGTCCGAACATGTTAGTCCTGCGAGGCAGCTTTGAACACTCGATCTATAAGTGGCCGATTGGGGCAAAGTTCATGGTGGATGGGGGACGCGTCGCGTTACGGCCCGGTGTGTTGGGGTTCAACCACTTTGCCCACAGCTACGCAGCGGGTCTGACTGTCAGAGCCGGTGGCCTGCCGGTTATTGATTTGCTATTTGCCTGGGGTGGCGGCGAAAGTACGCATACTCTCGCTAACGTAAGCACGTCGCTGCTCGGCGGAACCGCTCGGCCCACTCTGTACTGATTCGTCAACGGACGGTCGGAAGTTTAGCTCCACCGAGGCAAGTAAAAAGGGACTTCACTGGCCTGATACTCTCTGTAGGGCTCGCCGTATCTGGCCGCTAACCGATTCTCTTCAAGCACCGACCCGAGAACCAGATAAGCAGTGCTCACCAGATTGTAGGCCAAAAGATTCGTCGAAATCCGCGGGTTGAACCACATGACGGACAAGGGAGCCAGATTCAGTGGATGCCTGCTCAGCCGGAACGGGCCGCGCACCCGCATCTCACGTTTCTCCAATGCCGGACCCTGCGCCTCGGGCTCGGGTGCTACCTCGATCATCACCTCGGAGCAAGGAAGCGAGCGGTCGGACCCCCAAGATCTCTGCGAAGTGAACCTCCCGTGCCGCAGCAACTGCCCAACAGACACCGGTCAGCTGGACTAATCGGAACGGAACGGAAGCGAGCCCGCGAGCATTGACAATCAGGGTTCCCGGCTGCCGCCGGATGTAGCCGACGAGTATCAGCATCGTACCGGCGGACTGGAGCAGATAAAAAGGCCGGTATAGTGCGTTTCGATGCCTGGGACCTAAGACTCGGCTGACTGCGTCTTTGGCCGTCCTGCTCGCGAAGAGACTATGAACAACCGCGTATATAGCGGTCGCGGCGGCAGTCTTCAGGAATCCTTTAACCCAGCCGCCCGACCCCATTGCGCTGCGTCGAAGCTATCGGGGCTTCCTCACAAGCCGCCGGCCTTTCCTGATGACGCCGGGCGTCTTGGAGAACGCCTGTTCCACGATCGCGACCTGTTGATCGTGATGAACCTTGTGTGCGCCTGCGGCGGGGCTGGCAGCGGCTGGTCGGCCAACGTACCGGAGCTGCCGCTTGCTGACGCCGCGACCGATGAGCGATTGCACCTGCTCTTCCACGAAGTACCAGGCTCCCATGTTTTCCGGTTCTTCCTGAACCCAGAACATCTCGGCCGCGTCCGAATAACGGCGCATGACATCGGTCAGCCGCTGCAGCGGGAATGGATACAGCTGCTCGATCCGGATAATGGCGATGTCGCTACACCCTAGTTCCTCGCGCCTGTTCACCAGGTCGTAGTAGACCTTCCCGGTGCAGAGCAGAATCCGGCGCACACCATTGCCAAGAAATTGAGAATCTCCGATTACTTCCTGGAAGGTGCCGCTCGTCAATTCTTCCAGACGGGAAGCGGCCTTCGGATAACGGAGAAGGAACTTCGGCGTGAAAACGACCAGAGGCTTACGGATACCCCGGCGATCGTTGCCGCCGTACATCTGGCGGCGTAGCAGATGGAAGTATTGCGCAGCCGTGGTGCAGCTGCAGACTTGAATGTTGTTTTCGGCGCACAGTTGCAGGAACCGTTCGATGCGGGCGCTCGAATGCTCCGGTCCTTGCCCTTCATAGCCGTGCGGCAGAAGCAGCACGAGGCCGCTCGGCTGGTTCCACTTTGCTTCAGCCGAAATCAGAAATTGGTCGATGATGATTTGGGCGCCGTTCGCGAAGTCGCCGAACTGGGCTTCCCAGAGGACCAGAGTTAAGGGATCGGCTACGCTATAGCCGAACTCGAAACCCATAGTGGCGTATTCGCTCAGAAGGCTGTCCACCACTTCGAGCTTTGCCTGGTTAGGGCTCAGGTGTTGCAGCGGAATGTAACCGCAGCCCGTCTCGTAATCGGAAAATTTGAGGTGGCGTTGCGTGAACGTTCCGCGCGATACGTCTTCGCCCGTCAGGCGAACGGGCGTACCCTCCAGAACCAGGCTTCCGTAGGCAAGTGTTTCGGCGAAACCCCAATCAATCAGAGCGCCCTTCAGGATCTCTTTCCGTTTATCGACAAGATTCTTCAGCTTCGGATGAAGATTGAAGCCTTCGGGAAGAGTTGTACAGACTTCCACGATCTTCGCGATCGTTGCCTCATCTGCCGCGGTGGATGGAATTGGTTGGTGGACCTGATCGAAAGGAGCATCGGCAAATTCTTCGATCACGAAGTCTTCACGACGCTTCTTAGCCTGCTCGTAGGTCTCGTTCAACTTACTACGGAATTGGCTCCGCAAGTTGCCGACGCCATCTTTGTCAACGAGCTTCTCCCGAGTCAGCCGCTCGGAGTACTGGGTGGCAACCGTCGGTGTAGCCTTGATCTTCCGGTACATCACGGGCTGCGTGTAGCTGGGATCATCGGCTTCGTTGTGGCCTTGGCGGCGATAGCCAATAACGTCGATAAAGACGTCCCCATGGAAGCGTCTGCGGTAATCGTAGGCGATCTGCGCTACGCGCAAGCAAGCTTCCGGATCATCCGCGTTGACGTGGAACACAGGCGCTTGCACCGCAAGCGCAACGTCTGTGCTGTAGACACTGCTGCGGCTGTCGAGCGGGTTGGTGGTGAAGCCGATCTGGTTATTTGTGACAACGTGGATCGTTCCGCCGGTTGTATAGCCTTCGAGTTGAGACAGTTGCAACACTTCAGCCACGATCCCCTGCCCGATAAGCGCGGCATCACCGTGGATCAGGATCGGAATCACTCGATCGCGCTTCGTATCGCCGGCTCGATCCTGCTTGGGCCGAACCAAGCCTTCTACCACCGGGTCGACGGCTTCCAGATGGCTCGGATTGAAGGCGACGGACACCAGGACTTCTTTGCCCTTGGTTGACCGATGAATTCCGCTGGCGCCAAGGTGGTACTTAACATCGCCGGAACCTTGCACAGTCTCTGGATCAGGCTCGCCTTCGAACTCCGAAAACACCTGGGCCATCGATTTACCAATCACGTTGGCAAGAACATTGAGCCGGCCGCGATGCGCCATGCCGATGACAGCTTCAAGCGAGTCATCGTTCGCCGCGTGCTCCAGGATCTCGTCTAAGACAACAATCGTGCTCTCGAGGCCCTCGAGTCCGAAGCGCTTCTGGCCCACGAACCGGGCCTGGAGAAATTGCTCGAACTCTTCCGCCTGGATCAGCCGGTTGAGAATCCGGCGCCGGACAGCTTCGTCCAGCTTCCAGGAGAAAGTGGACGACTCCATGTACTCCTGGAGCCACTGCTTTTGGGCAGGATCCTGGATATGCATGTACTCGACACCGATCGAACCGCAATAGGTGCCGCGAAGCCGATCGAGAATCTCGCGTAGCGTTTCGAACGCCTGCATGTACGAGGCAATGCCGCCGCTCGGAGCTTTCACTGCACCCGCAAGGAACGGACGATCGAGATCCCAGATGGAAAGCCCGTAAGAAGCTGGATCCAGTTCGGGATGGTAGGCCGGATCGTTGCCCAGCGGATTCGTATTGGCTAAGAGATGACCGCGGATCCGGTAGGAGTTGATCAATTGAATGACGGCCGCCTCTTTTGCGACATCAGCATTCGCTTGAGCGAAACGGCCCGGAGAAACCTGCTGATCCGATTGCCACCGGATGGGCATGTACGGGATCTTGAGATCCCGGAAGACTTCTTCGTAGAAGCCATCTTCGCCCTGCAGGAGTTGCTGAAGCTTGGCGAGGAATGCTCCCGATTCCGCACCCTGGATGATGCGGTGATCATAGGTGCAGGTAATCATCAGCACCTTGCTCAAACCGAGCAAGGCGCGCGTTTCTTCACTGGCGCCAGCAAACTCGGCGGGGAAGTCGATCGCGCCGGTCGCAATGATGGCCCCCTGCCCTGGAACCAGACGAGGCACGGAACCCAGAGTTCCCACGGTACCGGGATTCGTAAGCGAGATGGTGGTGCCCTGGAAGTCGCCAATCTGCAGTTTGTTCGTACGGGCCCGCGCCACGATGTCGTCGTAAGCCGTCGCAAACTGCGCGAAGTTCATCCCATTCGCGTTCTTGATGTTCGGCACCATCAGAGATCGGCCGCCATCTTTGCCCGCGACATCCACTGCCAGACCGATGTTCACCTGAGTCCGCAAGACCCGGAAAGGTTGCCCCTCATTCTCGGCGAATGCGTGGTTCAAGGAAGGATTCGATTTGAGAGCTTTGACAATTGCCCAGGCAATGAGATGGGTGAAACTGAGCTTGCCTTTGCCTTGCAGCGCTCTCTGTTTGTTGATCAGGTTCCGATTCTCTTCGACTACGCGAACCGGCACCTGGCGCTGCGAAGTAGCCGTCGGAATCGAAAGGCTCGCCGTCATGTTTTCCACAATCCGGGCAGCCACACCCCGGAGCGGAATTAATTGATCACTTACGCCTACGGCCTTTCCATCCTGCTTCGCCGGTGCGGGCGAGGCGGTTCTGGTGATTTCGGCGACGCCCGGTGCTGCCGCCGGACCCGGATTCTGGACGGATCGAGTTGCGGACTCCTGTGGAGCGGGCATGGGCTGAGGCGGTTCAACTCGTGGCGGTTCGCCGGTTGAAGGTTCACGTTCAGGAGTAATGGGCGTCGGAGGCTCTTTGGCCGGCGGAACTTCGACAGGTGGATCTTGTTGTGAAACGGGAGGACCGTCCGGATTACCCGGTTCCGCTGGGATCCCATTGCCACTCACCTTAGCAACGGCCGTCTCCGCGGATGGTTCCTCAACCGCCGACGCTGTGTTTCCATTCGTCGGCGCTGGTTCCGCACCGCGGTTGAACAGATCGACCCAGCCTCGGTCGACGCTCTGCCTATCAAACTGATACTGATGGAAAAGTTCTTCTTCTAGCCAGCTATTTATGCCCGACGCGGGGTCTTGTACTTGCGCCATTTTGATTTGATCAGATCTTTGTGTTGGGGAGGCCAGGAGCAGAGTGCCAGACGCACCACTCCACTTTTACTTGATCCGTGAATACTATTGTAACGAAGTGGACAGCGTCGGGCCCTTCACTTACCTTAGATTTTGCCGAGATCTGCTAGCGGGTGAAGGTGCGGAAGAAGAACCAGGCGGTCAGCGCCCAGGCATAGACGAGGATGGCAATCCGGGCGTGATTGGCATTCATTCGCTTGACCGCCAACGCTCCGGTGTACCCTCCCAGAATACCGGCGACCAACATCGGCACTCCTGAGGAATAAACCAGCGCACCGCGCCAGGCGAACAGAATGACGGCGACGATGTTGATCACGCAACTGCACACCATCCGGAGGCCGCTGGCCGAGTGAACATCCAGGCTGCTCGCCACGAGATACAGAGCAATCATCAGGACGCCCATTCCCGCTCCGAAATAACCGCCATAAATGGAGATGATCATCTGTCCGATCAGAAGTGCGACTACTGACTCTGCCCCGTGGTGTGTCACGGCAAATTTTCGTATCCAGGGGGCGATTGTAAACACGAAAGCTGCGGTAAACAGCAGCCACGGCACCAGAGACGAGAACGTCGCATTGGAGGTACTGAGCAGCAGAACACTGCCGATCAGCGACCCGACAAGGCTCGCGAGCGACATCAACAATAGAAATCGCCGCTTCGTAGCTCGGACGGTATCTCGATAAACCCAAGCTGACGCGACCGAGCCGGGCAGCAGAACCAGTGACGCAGTTGCATTTGCCTGTACTGGCGCTATGCCAGCCAGGAGCAAGGCAGGGAAAGTGATGAAAGTGCCGCCACCGGCGAGCGCATTGAAGGCCCCACCCAGGAAGGCCGCTGCCAGCAGAATGAAGAAAATGAAAGGTGAATGGGTCACCTGAACCTCGGGACCGCAGTTGGGTTCAGGGACACTGCAAAGCTGTCCTGAAGAGAGAAGTTTCGCAAGTTCAAACTCGATTACTGACGGAGAAGAGCCACGACATCGTCAACCGTGATCACTCCGATCACATGTTGATCTCTGTCGACGACGGGAAGTGCGAGCAGGTTGTAACGGTCGAACATCTCCGCCACACGATCCTGCTTTTCCTCTAGCGAGACACAAAGCAGGGGATCAGAGGCGTATTCCTTGAGCGGCGCCGATCCGGGAGCAAAAAAGAGCCTGGCGATCGGAACAGTGCACTTCAGGTGATCCTGCTCATCTACCAGGAAAATGTTGTGGAAATATTCGACGCTCTCCACATCCTTCTTCAGGTCGGCCAAGGCATCAGCGACCGTGGCGTTCTCAGGAGAGCGTCAGAAAGCTCGTATTCATGATTCCGCCGGCTGTATCGTCAGAGAACTCGAGCAACTCTTCAACGTCCTCCTTTTCTTCGGGGCTCATTTCATGGAGAATCTCCTCCGAACGCGCATCTTCCATCTCGTTCAGCAAATCGGCTGCTTCAGAGGGCTCCATCTCTTCCAGGATGTCCGCTGCCTTCTCTGCCTTCAGAGACTCTATGATGCGCATTTGGACCTCCGGCTCGACTTCGGTCAATAGTTCAGCCGCAGCTCTCGTTGTCCATGGTGTTAAACAACGCCTGCCGGTCCTCATGGCCGAGTTCCTCGACGATGTCCGCCAGATCTGCGGGATGCATGTTCTCGAGCAGCTTGTTCGAGATGTTCAAGCGTACGCGTCTCTGCGGATCGGCTTCCAGGATGTTGCAGAACTCCCACCGGATGGAGTTCGTGGGAATCCGGCTTTGCATTTTCCGAATGAGTTGAGGCGGAACTACGCCCTGAAGAACTCGCCGGAGAATCGAGCGTAAGCCGATGTCAATCTCAAGGATATGGAGTACGTCGTGATCGTTTTCCCTTTCGCGGAGGAAAGTGACATCATTGACTCGGACCACCTTGCGCCCGTGCGCATCAATGATTTGCTGGTCCAGCAGATCTCGAACCATCCGTAGCATGTACTCATCCGAGTGATACGGCGTGAGACTCTCGTTATTGAGATGTATACCTTCGGTTGTGATCTCGCGTATCTGGTCGTAGCGGATGCTCAACCATGCGGGGCCTGCGCCGACAAGATATCGATCGAGGCGGACGGGGTCAATCAGGGGGACAAGAGCGGCGTCCCGAAGAGTGCCGATTAACCGGCCTTTCAGGTCGAAGACTCTTACGCCGATCAGTTCCGACAGGTAGAGAAATTCTTCCGCCATTGTTCCCGAAACGCGCCACAAGATGTTAACGCTGCCCCATCTTACCCTGGATCTTTGCGTATGAGCGACTCTGCCGAATCCGTCCAAGCAAACAGTTCGCTCAGCCTGTACGACTTCTTCGGGAGAGGAGGCCTGCTATCGCGTTCCCATCCTAATTATGAGTACCGGCAAGGCCAATTGGAGATGGCCCGGGCGGTCGAAACGGCATTAAAAAACCGTGAACACCTGGTGGTTGAGGCCGGCACAGGTACCGGCAAAACGCTGGCGTATCTCATCCCCTCGCTGCTCTCCGGAAAGCGGGTTGTCATCTCGACGGGCACCAAAAACCTGCAGGAGCAGCTGTTCTTTAAAGACGTTGCCTTTCTCCAGACACTCTTCAGTTCCCCACTGCCTGTCTGCTATATGAAAGGCCGGTCGAATTACCTTTGCCGCCAGAAAGTCTACGATGCAGAGCGCGAACCAATCCTTCAGGGACTCGAAGAGGTTCGGGATTTCAAGCTGATCCGCGATTGGGAAGCAACCACCGCGACCGGAGACCGGAGCGAATTGCGGGAGATCCCGGAAAACAGCACGCTCTGGCCGAAGCTGGACGCCCGAAGCGATATGTGCACTGGATCCAAATGCAAGCAGTTCGATCGCTGCTTCATCACCGAGATGCATCGCCAGGCGGCCCAGAGCAACATCATCATCGTGAACCACCATCTGTTCTTCGCGGATCTCGCAGTGCGGCACCAGGCGTTCGGTGCTCTCATTCCCGAGTATTCGGCCGTGATTTTCGACGAGGCGCATGAGATCGAAGACGTCGCCGGCCAGTATTTCGGGATCAGCGTCAGCAACATACAGTTTCAGCACCTGGTTCGGGATATAGCGGACGTCTCGCGCCAGAAGATGTTTTCAACGCCCGAACTGGACCGTAGCCTGATTCAGCTCAACGAGCGCGCCGAGGTTTTCTTTCAGCTCTTTCCGCGGGAGGGGCGTCACGCCTTCAGTGCCCACGAACCGTTCCTCGAAGAGCATAACGACACATATCGTGAACTCATGTTTGCGCTCGACCTGCTATGTGGGCGGCTCGAAATGGCCCAAGGCAACGTGGAGGCGGCCTTGCCCCTCGTCCGGAGAGCGAAGCTTCTGGGCCAGGCGCTTCAATTTTGGGTGGAAGTCCACGACTCGGCTTACGTGTATTGGACGGAGCGGCGCCTTCGGAGCATCTCATTACAAGCAATCCCCATAGATGTCTCGCGTGCGTTGGCGTCCCGGCTTTTCGATGCCGTTCCTTCCGTTGTCTTAACTTCGGCAACTCTTGCCGTCTCCGGAACCTTCGAATATGCGCAAGCGCGCCTCGGGCTCCCTTCCGCGAAAACTCTGATTGTTGAAAGCCAATACGATTACGCCAAGCAAGTTCTCCTGTACGTACCGCCGCACATGCCGGATCCGCGCAGTGAAGAGTTCGCAAGTCGCGCCGCTCATGAGATCGGAGAATTAGTGAAAGCGTCCCGAGGACGTGCTTTTGTCCTCTTTACGAGCTATGCCCAGATGCGGCAAATCCATGAGCTGCTGAAGGATTCGCTGGAATTTCCCGTTTTCTTGCAGGGCGAAGCTCCACGAAATGCCTTAATCGAAGCCTATCGATCGACTCCGGGTGCAATTCTGTTCGGAACCTCCAGCTTCTGGCAAGGCGTGGACGTTCAAGGTGAGCAACTCAGTTGCGTGATCATTGACCGGCTGCCATTTGCCGTTCCTTCGGATCCGGTCATTGCCGCGCGTTCGGAAGACATTCGAAAGGCTGGCGGAAACGCCTTCTACGAATACCAGGTGCCGCAGGCAGCGCTAACGCTGAAACAGGGATTTGGCCGTTTGATACGAAGCGCCTCGGATCGTGGAGTGCTCGCTTTGCTGGATAATAGGATCGTGAAACAGCGTTACGGAAAAGTGTTTTTCCAAAGCCTGCCGGCCTATCGCTTCACTTCGAAGTTGAAGGAAGTGCAAGAGTTCTTCCATGTTTGAAGTCTGCGTGGAACACACGTTTGCGGCTGGACACGCACTCCGGAATTACCACGGCAAGTGCGAGAACGTTCATGGGCATAACTATCGGGTGCAGGTGGCGGTGGAAGGCCCGGAGGTCGATGAGAACGGTCTGCTGTTCGACTTTGCAGAACTGAAGAAGCAACTACGAGCGACAAGCGCGTATTTGGATCACCAATTCATGAACGATCTCGCACCGTTCATTGAAATTAATCCCTCGGCAGAGAACATTGCGAAGTTCTTCTGCGAAGAGATCCAAAAGACACTTACGTCTGCGCTGATTTCGTATGTAAAGGTTTGGGAGACCGATACCTCATGCGCGACGTATCGGCCGCGAAAAACTACGTAGGCGTTAGCGCCCGAAGAAAGCCGAGTTTTTGTCGGAGAATTCGGCCCACTTCTCCGGCAGGTCGTCCGCCGCAAAGATGGCGGAAACAGGGCAAACGGGAACACAGGCACCGCAATCGATGCACTCCACCGGGTCGATGTACAGCATCTCCGCGCCCTTCAAACTTTTCTTCATCCTTCTTGGGATGAATGCAATCGACGGGGCAAGCGTCGACACAGGCCGTATCCTTTGTTCCGATGCAGGGTTCCGCTATAACGTATGCCATCTTAGGTTCGATTTCTCAACAGGCTAAATCTTAGAATTAACACAGACCTGGGACCGGAACAATCTGGACCCGTCGAGTGGCTGAAATAAGGCCCTTAACGCGTACAATGACGGAGATGAGCGCAAAGGTGCGTAAGGCCGTTTTTCCTGCTGCCGGACTGGGAACGAGATTCCTGCCGGCGACAAAAGCTTCTCCGAAAGAGATGTTACCGCTTGTCGACAAGCCCCTGATTCAATACGGAGTCGAAGAAGCGGTTCAATCGGGCCTTCAGCACATTGTCATTGTGACGGGACGCGGCAAGTCGTCGATCGAAGATCATTTCGACGTGAGTTTCGAGCTCGAGTATCTGCTCGAATCTAAAAAGAAAAACGACATGCTGGCACAGGTAAGGGCGATCTCTGACATGATCGACGTCTCTTACGTGCGTCAGAAGGAAGCTCTGGGTCTAGGGCACGCCGTACTCCGGGCTAAGGAACTCGTGGGCAATGAGCCTTTCGCAGTCGTGCTGTCAGACGACATCATTGACGCCCCGGTGCCTTGCATCCGCCAGTTATTGGAGGTGTACGAGCAATATCAGGCGCCTGTCATTGCGCTGATGGAAGTGCCGGCGGACCAAATCTCGGCTTACGGTGTAGTCGATGCGGAACTTGTGTCCGACGGAAAACTCGGTAACAAGCTTTACCGCATACGCGACATGGTAGAGAAGCCGAAGAAGGAAGACGCTCCCTCGAATCTCGCCGTCATCGGTCGCTATCTTCTGACTCCGGATATCTTTCAATCCATCGAGTCCATCGAACCTGGAAGCGGCGGCGAACTGCAGCTGACCGATGCGTTGAAGGACATGCTCCGAAACCGTCCGGTCTTTGGCTTGAAGTTCGATGGCAAACGCTTCGATGCCGGAGACAAACTCGGGTTCCTGAAAGCAACAGTGGAGTTCGCGCTGGGTCGCCCTGATTTGGGAGCTCCGTTCCGGGAGTACCTGCAGTCACTGAAGTTCTAAAGCGCCGCTGAGCTGTTCAGAGTTGAGCGCCGTCTCCGGCTTCCCAGGATTGAAGCTAGAATCAACGGTAACGACCTGAATCTATGCAGTCCCTTTTCCGGCTCCTTACCATCGGTGTGGCGGCGACCACTCTCCTCGTTGCGGATGTTCAAAAAAGCACGATCAAAGTCGAAGTGAAGAATCAATTCGACAAGCCTGTAGAAAACGCGTCTGTCATTCTCGATTTTCTCGGCTCTCACCAGATCACGAAACTCGGCAAACGTAAGGCGACCCATTGGGAAGTGCACACGAACCAGCAGGGAATCGCATCCTTTCCTCCGATTCCCTACGGCACCATCCAACTGCAGGTGATCACGAAAAAGTACCAAACGTTCGGCAACAAGTTCGAAGTGGATTCAGACGACAAGAAATTCGATATCAAGCTGAATCGCGCCCCAGAGCCAGTACAGCGCTCATCCTCCACTGAAGCCCGCGGATCCCGACAAAAAGCAGTAACGGACTACATGCGGGTTGCGCGTGAGTCGACAGCCACCGCTTCGATCTCGACTTGAACGTCCCGCGGAAGTCTTGCCACTTCGACCGTGGAGCGTGCCGGGGGATCCTTTGGGAAGTACTTCGCGTAAATCTCGTTCATGCGCGGGAACTCACCCATGTTCTTCAAAAACACGGTTGTCTTGATCACGTCTGCCATGGTCAATCCAGCTCCCTCCAGCACGAGGCTGACATTATCCAGCACTCGTTTGGTCTGTTCTTCGATTGAACCGGTGACCAACTCTCCGCTTTCCGGATCTAGCGGGATTTGACCGCTAAGAAAGACAAATCCACTCTGGCGAACCGCCGTCGAGTAAGGTCCGACCGCTTTGGGCGCTTTACTGGCGGTGATGATTTCTCTCATCGCTCTATTTTGCACTCCCGTTTGATTGCCCTGGACGCAAGCTTCGGACACTACCGACCAAAGTTGCGACGCTTTCTGCGCCAAGCCGCCCTATCTCTTTGTCCAGTTGTTCAGCGACGAGCAGAGGAGCGCGGGGATCGACGAATGTGGCGGTTCCCACCTGAACGGCTGTTGCACCCGCAATCAGGAACTCTGCCGCATCGCGTCCGCTGCAGATTCCGCCAAGTCCCACAATCGGAATTCTGGACATCTGCGCTGCTTCATACACGAGGCGGACGGCTACCGGCCTGATGCCCGGCCCTGACAATCCGCCAAATCCGGCCCCGATCCGAGCCGACCGCGTATCGTTGTCGAGAGCCAGCGAAATGAATGTATTCACCATCGAAATGCAATCCGCCCCGGCGTCTTCTACCGCTTTGACAAAGGGCTGAATACTCGCAACGTTCGGAGACAGCTTGACCAGAAGCGGCCGTTTTGCGATCTGGCGAGCGCGAGCGATCAGATCATACGTGGCCTGAGGATCGCTCGAGAAGAAGATGCCGCCTTCTTTGGTATTCGGGCAGGATATGTTCAGCTCATAACCCGCGATACCCTCCGCATTCTCGAGCCGCTCGAGAACTCCCAGGTAGTCTTCCACCCGGTATCCGAATACATTCGTAAAGATCGGAACCGAGTAGCGGCGCAAATTCGGAAGTTTGTCGCGAATGAAGGCGTCGACTCCTACATTTTGGAGACCGACCGAGTTAATCATTCCCGCTTCGACGTGCCACAATCGTGGCGCGGGATTCCCCCGGATGGCTTCCAGCGACAGGCCTTTCGTAACGATGCCGCCGAGCTCGATTCAGATCCAGAAGGCTAGCGAATTCCAGACCGTAGCCAAACGTTCCTGATGCCGCGAGTACCGGATTGCGAAGCTTAATTCCGCAGAGTGTTGTTTCGAGCCTGCTTGCCATCTCCGGCAGGCTATCCAACCGTTCCCGTCAGCGTCTGTTCTGCTTCACCCAACCCTTCGGCCAAACGAGTGATGAGGTTCCAAGACTCACGTACGTCTTCTTCTGTCGTCATGAAGTTGCCGATCGCGAACCGTAACACAAATTGCCCATCGAGCACTGTGTGGGAAAGAAATGCGGCGCCGGTGCTGTTGATAGCCGTCAATAGCTGTTGGTTCAGCTCGTTGCTGCCTCGATGCCGAAAACAGACCAGCGACAGAGGAACGGGCGCAGAGAGTTCGAACTCGGAAGACGCTTCGACGAGTTTTTTCAGCAATTGAGCAAGCCGCAGAGATTCGCGGAGCAGTGCCACGATACCTTCCCGGCCGTAGTAGCGAAACACATACCACAACTTCAACGCACGGAAACGGCGACCAAGTTGCACCCCATAATCCATGAAGTTGACGGCTTTGTCGTCTTCCGATGTCCGTAGGTACTCGGCTGAAAGCGAGGACGCTCGCTTCAAAACGTCCGGGAATCGCGTGTAGAGCACACTGCAGTCAATTGGTACATAAAGCCACTTATGCGGATTCAGGATCAGAGAATGGGCCCGCTCGGCTCCATTGAGAATGTGGCGCATTTCCGGAACAACGGCCGCCGGACCGCCGTAAGCAGCGTCAACGTGCAGCCAGACGTCGTATTTTTCGGCAATGGCCGCAATATCCGCCACCGGTTCGATCGCGCTTGTTGACGTCGAACCCACCGAAGCGACGATGAAGCAAGGCTTCTTGCCGCCAGCGATATCCGCTTCGATCGCTTCGATCAGTTTTTCAGGACGCATCCGGAACTGATCATCCACCGGAATCTTGCGAACATTGTTCTGCCCGAACCCTAAAGTGATCGCAGCCTTCTCGGACGACGAATGCGTGTGTTCCGAGATGTAGACGGTAAGGCCCCGGGCTCATCCCGTTCGCGCGGCAGTTTGGATCCACATATTCGCGCGCAGCGCCCAGAGCTTGCATAACGCCCACAGACGCAGTGTCATAGATAATGCCGAAGAACTGATCCCCCAAGCCAACCCAATCTCGTAACCAACCGAGAGTGATCTGCTCGAGCTCTGTTGCCCCGGGAGACGATTTCCACAGCATCGCGTTGACGTTCACGGTTGCCGCGAGCATTTCCGCGAGTATTCCGGGCGGCGTCGAGGAAATGGAGAAATACGCGAAGAAACGCGGATGGTTCCACAGAGTGAGCGCGGGCAGCACCGACGTTTGAAAATCACGAAAGATCGCTTCGAGGGATTCGCCCTGTTCCGGGGCCGCGACAGGCAGTTTTGCCGCCAGTTCGCCGGGTTTTACGTCGGTCGTGACAGGGAACTTCCGAGGATTGTTCAGGTAATCGGCTATCCAGTCGAGATGCTTATGTCCCGCTGATCGGAATTCCTCGACGGTTGCTTCTATCGATCTGGGCTGCGTCGGCGCTTGCTGATTCGGTTCCACAGTATCCCAGCACCATCGTACGCCGCCCGGCTTGCTCTGACAGGTGAGCGTTGGCGAGTGTTGTGCCGTGTTTACTCGATGCGGGTCTGGCCCTCGTCGGCAGCCTGCGGCGGCCACGTTTCTGGAAGGCGAACACCCAACCAATGCATTGCGTCCTGAACAGTGGGAAACACTTGCGCAGGAATGCCCGCGAGACTCTCTGCGTACACGTTCAATTCGGCGAGAACCGGTTTAGATTGCGCCACCATCGCGACCTTGCGGGGCGCATTCGGGCGCAAGTCACTGGCGATTGCACGAAGTAGGTTGGTGTCGGCCTGCCAATCTGTGACATCGGAGGCGTCGATCAGGCGAGCCAGGTGCGGCTGAAAGGCCGGTTCCTCCCAAAGCTGCTGAGCTCTCGTGCCAAGCTCCCACTCGGTGATCACGCCCCAGAGGTGCATGAAAATACACCGCTGACCAGAGTCGATGACATACGAGAGAGACACAGGTTCAGTTTCTGCCCTTTTCAGTCAATGTTATATATTTAGCGCATTAATTCATTTTTGCTGAAATAATTTTCGGCTCGATTTGATCAAAGCCGAAGAAACGCACCAACATCTTGATCGTTTCTGATTCGCAAATTCTGTCGAGTACCCGACGCGGGTTTTTCCCGTGGAATGATCCACGAGTTATTAAATGCCACGCTGTGCGCTCATACGCGGGAACGTGAGGCCGAATTAATATTTAATTGTCAGGGCGCGAGTGACGCCGGCCGGACGAGATGCCCTCGATCTTCCATACTTCTCCGGTCAGTGACACAACGTAAGCGTTGTCCCCCACGAACTCGAGCGACGTAGGGCGATCCAGATGATCGACGATTACAGTGAACTCACCGTCATCATCGACGCGGACGATCGATCCTGTGTCGGGTAGCGCCGGGTCACCTGGCATTTGGCCATTCCACGTACCTTGGGAGAGCGCGTACAAACCGTGGTGCGGACCGGATTCCACATCGACCAGCAGTGGTGATCCGGAGGCGACCTCGGTGGCAACTATTGAGTTTGCTTGGAACTCAACGACCTTCCCATTCTGTGGAAGGTGTGGCACGGGGCCTGCTTCCGCCATATAGATCGTGTGGCCCGAGACCGCCAGTCCGGTCGGAACAATGTCGTCAAACGCAATTAGCTCACGTACGTTGCTGTCGTCATCCCGTGAACTCAGGCAATCTTTCACTGTGACCCCCAGCACGCGGTTATGGTGCCCATCAGAAACCACCAGGTCCCCGCGATATACATCGATGGCAAACTGGACTCCCTCTGGAAGTTCGTATTGAGTTTTCGGCGGGTGCGCAGTCGACCATCGCCCGAGGTTAGCGACCACCGTGAAGTTTTTTGGACCATCGACTCGATAGATGCCGTCGATGTCATTTCCCCCTGAGTCGGGATCCACTCCCGAAACCAGCACGTATGCCGTTTTGTGAAGGAACACGAGATCGATCGCGCCCCCACCAATCCCGAACGGGGACTTAGGTAGCCCGCTTGCAAAGACCGTGACTGCGCCGGTCTCCAAATCAATCCGAGACACGGTGCCGGCAATCCCTTCCGGAACATACAATGCGCCATCTGGGCCTATAGTGCTTCCTATTGACCCTTGCAGTCCGGAAGCTAACAACACACGCTTAGGCGTGTAGTTTCGCGATGTTTTGTCGCCTTTTGAGTGGTCTGAAGAGTTCTCTGCTTGGGACCGCGTTTCGTGATGCACGGCGAACGGCGCCCGCACTAACTTGCGTCCGGCGAGTCCGTGTGGAGCACCATAGACTCTGCCGCAAAGATCCGCAGGCATCAGCAATAGGAGCGGAGCGGTGAGCAGAGAGATTGATTTCAGGTTCATCTTGGCTGTCGTCCCTTCTGATGAGGGAAACGAGAAAGTCCAGGTGATACCGTCAAGCCACTGGTCTTTTTTACTGGTTAACTGTTCGGCACGCTGGCGGAAACGGTTCGTGCGAAATCACCGGATCCCGACCTGAGACATGCACCACGTGCTTGGAAAGCGAAGTTACTACGGCCCCGTGTGAGCCGGTGTTGAGAGTCTCTTAAGAACGCCGTGCGATGCTTTGTTCTACTAGTTCGCGCGGGTCGACCAGATGTTCCGGCCGGAAATGCAAGCTGGACCAGCGGCAGTGCTCTTCGAGCTGGATCCCCAGGAAATATCCGATTTCACGGTAGACACAATAGCGAATAGTTCCCGATAATTGTCCGTCGCCGTAGCGCATGACGATGTGCGTTCCTGCGGGAATCGGCTTCTCAACATGAAGGCAGATACCGGAAAGCGAGATGTCTTCGAGGTTTGCGATCCGGCGGCAATGACGTCCGCCTTGCTCCCAAACAACCTCTACGAGTTCCGCGCACATCATCCGTTCATCACTTCGTCGTTCTTGCATACAACCTCATCGGATGGAGAGCACGCTCCCACATGAGCCCGCGCCGGCAGGATTCGTCCGAGTTGGTGATTGCAGTACGGTGTAAGTGTAGGCCTGCGTTCGAATTGAGCTCACGGCCGTCTCGATGACCAACAGCTCCTCCTCCCTCCCCCAAAACGAAATTAAAAATACACGTTTCAGCGTGGTGATCCGCGTGGCATTCTTTATCGCCCTCGTGATCGTCAGCCGTTTTGTCGTTACAGTTCCGCTGCTCGCGACATTTGGCGCCGTAGTGGCAGCGTCCGTCGGGCTCTACCTGACCGGAATCCTGGCCAACCTTTCCACTATGCGCGTATTCGATAGGCGGCCGCTGGCAGATATTGGCCTCCAGGTGAACTCCGCATCGCTCCGGAATATCGCGGTAGGGATCCTGTTCGCCGGCGGAGCGGCTGCCCTGATGCTGTGGGCACCCATCCTTGCCGGTACCGGCCACCTGGTGGCGCGATCCGACATCCAGACCAATATTCCTTCTCTAATCTTCTACTTAGCCGCGCTCCTGTTTGCTGCGATGGGCGAAGAATTGATTTTCAGAGGCTATGCATTTCAACTGCTCATTGAAAAAATGGGTCCATTTGCCACAATCCTTCCGGTCAGCGTCCTTTTCGGATTTGCGCACGGGTTAAATCCCAATGCTTCCCGGCTCGCAATCGCCAATACGACCATCTGGGGCATTCTCCTGGGATATGCATTTCTTCGGACACATGACTTGTGGCTTCCAATCGGCCTCCATTTTGGTTGGAATGCAGTACTTCCACTGTTCGGAGTCAACCTGAGCGGGCATACAATTGATGTAACGAGGTACACCTACCGATGGGATTTGATGCCTATCTGGAGCGGCGGAAGCTACGGCCCGGAAGGCGGTCTGCTGACCACTATCTTTGCCGTCAGTCTGTTTCTCGCGCTGATGAAGGCGCCCGTCATTCAGCAGCCGGCGCGTGTCGCACCGAGTCTGAACGACCCTTTCTAACCTTTCTGCTCGCGCTTGCGCTTTTGGCTTCTCTGCCGTTTGTGGCCAAAGCGGACAAGCTCAGCTTTGACGACCGCCTGGAGATCGAACGCGGACTGAATGCGGAATATGCCTTAATGCGCGTTCCCCTGCCTCGGGCGAAGAAGCCGCTGCCGTTCGTCAGTCCCGGCGGTATCGACCAGAAAGCCTGGGATAAGTCGATGCAGGAAAACGGTCCTGCGGCAAGGCTCGGCGACGAGGTTCAAATTACCCGGGTCGAAATTGAGAGAGAACAACCACAATGCTTCCTGACCAGCGCGAATAACTGAGATGTCTCCTGTATGCTCCTGCAGCGAAAATGCCAAGAAAAAGTCAGATACTCGAAGTGCGCACGAAGCGATAAATGCTGCTTCCTGTCTTGACGAGAATCCCGTGAGAGCTTCAGCGATATCTGCTCGGTTGAAGGGGCGCACGATTATTTCGGCTTCGTGGGCAGGGTAGGATACTGAGTGGCGTACGGCACGTCAGCGTCTTGCAACGCATCGCGGCAAGCAGGGCAAACGTTCTTACTTGTACCTATCGCTAAGACTGTCAGAAATGGAGTCGCTTTCACGGCATCTAACGCCTTGATTTCAGCGTGTACGCCGGTCATGCCTGCTTGCTGGCCAATTTCGCCGAGGTTAAGGCCGTCCCGGACCGGCTTAGGCAGGATGCCACCGCTGCTCGATGTTACAAGAACGCTGATGCTTCCCGTGACAAAGTTCTCGACAATCGTCACCGCAATTGTCGTGTGTTCTTGCGCCTGCTTCGTCGGGAGTCGCGAAGCCAATTGGCCTGCCCGCTGGGCTGCCTGCTGCGCCACTTGGTTTCGCATATCGTCACGCATCTCGCTCAAGATATGCCATATTTCAAAGGGATCATAACCGGACGGGTCGCTATAGGCGTACGGATTGTTGCGGTTCCACATGAAGGGCTTCTGGCTCATGGGATCGTGGACGTTGCCGGCGTACGCGTCCGGCGTGTTCCATTGCCCTACACTTAAGTCGGCCGTCCGCACACCTTGCCATGTGTCGGCGTCGATCGTCCAGCCATCAGCTGTAAGCTTCCCGCCTCGTCGCGTCTGACAATATGTCGACGGATCCGTCACGTCGTGAGTGCTACATTCGCCTTGGGGTAACGTTGGAAACACCCGCGGCCCTCCGGCTGCGTCGGTCCATGACGAGAATGCGGAGCTTGTGTGTGACGAAGCCACGAGGCCCCAATGATTTCGATCGTAGACCCCCGCCGTGCCGCTTATCGGCTCATAGTCGGCCAGTCCCTCCAGCGAGAACGTAATGCCTGTGCACTGACCATTCACCAGACGGCATTGCAGGAAGCGATCGTTACCGTCCCACAGCCAAATGAGCGACTGGGCAGACGTCGTTACGCGGGTCGGATGACTTGACGCATCGTAATCCACGTTACTAATGGTCGCGGGTTGATAATAGTAGCTGTTCACCGCATCGATCGTCTCAAGCCAAGGGTCGCTGAATGCGGTACCGTAGCTGGTGGCCGTGGCGGAACTCGGGTCCGCGTACGGATAAATATCGGATTTCAGGCGGTTTTCCGCGTCGTAGGTCTTTGTTTTCGTGCCGTACGCAGAGCAATAAGGGTATTGCATACTCGAGTATTGATAACCGGCCGGGCACGGGCTGTCAGATGCCTCGTTGTCCTGGACCATACGACCGGACGAGTCGTACGAATAGACCGATCCCGTTTCCGCACCTCTTTGATCCACATATTGATTCCGCAACCGCATACCGCTGCGCGCGTCCACCGTCCAGCCGCCGGCAACGATCGTCCCGTTTAAGTCGATGTGCGGGATAAGTTGCGGCGTCATGACGGTCGAGCAAGTGCTTTGGCCGGGGTTCGGCATCTTCTCGTTGCGAATGTTAGAAATCGTGCACACGGACCTCAGCGGTCCCGCGCTTCCATTCCGGGTCTCCTCGCTGACGCCGTCTTCGAGATCATATTGAGAACTTCCGTAACTGTACGAGAATAGGCCTTCGGGCAACGTCAGACCGGCGAGGCGACCGTACGCATCGTAAGTAAGTGACCGCGCGACATAGGTCACAGTCGCCGGGTAACGGTTGTGCGGAGGGCCCTTTCCGATGACGTACGTCGTCGACGGCGATATTGAGATACCGGTTAGTGGGTCCGACTGCGTTTGCTCTCGCCCAGCAGCGCTGTAAGTCCAGGCAAAGCGAGACCCGTTGCTCAGCTTCAGCATGTCGCGCTTACCGTCGTTGCGATATGTATACTGGGCGACCGGGCTGACGCTATACGAACCACCCATGTACGTTACGTCCTTGCGCGTGCTGTCGCCATAGTAGTCGTAGCCGACGACGCCGCCGCCGAGGCTCGCAGGCTCCGTCACGCTGAGGAGGTTTCCCGTCGCGTCGTACGTCAACGTTTCAGCTCCGATAATATCCGTCGACCGGCTGGTGACGCGTCCGTCCGCATCGTACAGCATGTGCATCGCGGGAGTTCCGCCGTTGTCTGCGGGGTAGTACGTGTCCGTCAACCGCCCCAACCCATCGTAGATGTTGTTGCGGACTTCGCCTGTTGCGCGCTTTGTCGACGTGAGAAGTCCGGTAGCGCCCGACCCATCGTACGTGTTCTGCATCTTTGGTACGTCGCCGAAGGCCGCCTCGTATTGCGATACCGCACGGTCGAGCCCGTCATACGTCGTGGCGCGAACCGGCGTCCAGTTTCCCGTGCTTTCCGGATAACTGCTTCCGTTCGGAGTCCATACGCTCCCGGTGAGTAATTCTTGCGTCATGACAAGATTGCCATGCCCGGTCAGATTCATTCCATGATACAGTGTCGTCCCGCCCTGGCTGAGGTCGTAAATGTACCGCATTGCCCACGGATATGCTTGCACGTCCCAGGAATCAAACGGCTGCAGTACTTCCACCAGCCGATCGGCGCCGTCGTAAAACTTTTGCGTTGTTCCAGGCGTGCAGCTCGCTACGGTCAAACAGCCGTAGTGGTGCGTTTCCGTTTTCTCGTTGCCGTCGAGGTCATACGTATATGTTGTGCTTACGCCGTTGGCAGCCTGCGACGGCGTTTGCGTCGACTTGAGCGAACCGTCATCGTAATACGTTTTCCTTATCGTCGTGTTCCAGCCGGCTTGGGCACCGGCCTTGCCGCAAACTCCGGTCCCACTCGATGCGTCATCGGGATCCGCCACGCTGGTCTGGCGCCCGAGTGCATCGTATGTAAGTAGCCACTGCCCATTCCCCGTGCCGTAGCACACAAGATTACCGCTCGAATCGTACCAGAACGACTGCAGCGGCGTACGCAGCGGCGTCGACGGGTCGTTTTGCGTTATCGTGGCGCCGGTCACGCTCGTCGGCAGACCGTAGTCCACGCCGCCCTGCGGTCCGGGATCGTATGCATACGTCTTCTGATAACCGTTCGGCGCGCTGGCGGTGGTGGCCGGTGCGGTGGACCCAACCAGCTCACCGAACACCTCGTAGGGCAAGGTTGGGTGGGTCGGATCGGGACTCGCATTCCACTGGAATCGCGTCGTTGCGGTGCTCTGGGTGGGACAAAGTGCGCCTTGCCCGGGCGTCGGGGCAACTGGGGACGACGTCCAGTCGGCTTGCATGCTGTGAGTGGCATTGGGATCGCAATACGCAACGATGTTGTCGTATTGGTCGTACGAATACAAGCTCGTCGGCCGAAACGTTCCGGGCGCCGGAGGAGCTGCCCCAACGGCGACAGTATTGCCGTCAACGTCGTATGCGTAGTCCGTCTCGGCACCGCGCGGATCGACCTCGCTGATGAGGTTGTTGTCGGCGTCCCACGCCTCGTTGGTGGTCAAGTAGTCGTTGACGTTGCACGCCTGGTTTACAGCGTTCCGGCACTCCTGCGTTTGCACTGGCCGGGCCAGCGAGTCCACGACCCAGTTCGTCGCATGGCCATCGGTGTCACGGAATGTCGGAGTTGACACGCCCGTGGTGAAATACTCGTACAAGTAATAGGTGTTGTTGATGTAGCCGGGCTGCAGAGCGGGCTGGTTCGAACCGTCAGGGATCGACGGGTTGATAAAGGCTCTGCGCGCCGTCTCGGAAACGGTCGCCGTCGACGAACTCGTCCCGGAAAAGAGAAATGCTGTGAATCCGCCGTCCATGCCGAACTGGTTTGGCGTGTTCAACCGAGGGCTATAGGCCCAATACAGCACGGAACGTGTACCCAGCGGCTGATACCCGAACGTTTGATTCGGCCTAGTTCCATCCACTTGGTTGGTTGGGCGCATGACGGAAATCAAATTTCCTGCGGAGTCGTAGTCGTAATCGACCGCTGTTACGTGATCCGGAAAGACGATGCGCCGCAAAAGCTGGTGGCCGCTGAAGTCGTCGAACGACAAGGTTGCGGTCTGTCCAGACTCTGTCTGCACGGTTATCGATGCGACCTTTCCGCTGGCCGATGCGTCACCGTTCACCCACGTGTACGTGAAGGTTAAGTATGTGTTGCGATTTCGCCCAATTATTTGGTAGAGGCGACCCGCGTAGCCGCCGATCGACGGCAGTGCCGAGCAGCCCACTGAGGGATTGTCGCGGTAGAAGTAATACGTAGTCCCCGACTTTTTGGTCCACGTCATTCCGCACTGGCCGTCCGTCGCGAAGACCGCGTGCTGGCCCGGCGGCCCGGTATACCCCGCAGCCGGGTTTGCCGGATCGTTGGCGTAGTCGTAGCGGGCGCCGTCGATGTCGTAGACGCTCCAGTTGCTTGGGCTCACTTTGACGACGTGCGCGTCGAACGTATTCGTCCAGCCATTCCCATACATGCCGGGTGTGGTCGTGTGAACGCCGCCTTCGTCGCCGTTCACGTCGTGCAAACTTTGCGAGTTGTACGTCCGCCGGAAGCTGAGCGCGATGCCCTTGTGCGGGACGGTCATGTCCTCGTCCTGCAGCAACAGGTTGCCGGTGCCGACGTTGATCATCACGCGGCCGTCGCCGGGCGCGTTGTTTTCCTGGTAGCGCCACCACGTATTGATCCCCGTCCCCGACGGTGATTGGATGCTGCTGATCGCGCGCGTGGCTGGTTTGGTCGGTGCCGTTCCCGCGCGCATGCCGCCGGGCGTCATTGTGCGTGGCGCCTGCAGTTGCTGAATCGACTGCTTGGGGTGATTTGCGGACGCCTGCCGGCCGTGCAAGCGTGCTGCAGTGAGCACCGTGTCGATCTCGCTCGGACGCAGCATATGAGGTCCGGGCACGTACCGCCCCGGCGAATGGTGGCTCACCGCGTTACTGATCGCTGGGCGAGCGGCGCCGAGGGACGGCATCGGCGCTGGAGTCCGCCGCGGCGGTTCGGGGATGACGATGCGTTGGGGCGGCGTTCGCGAGACAACCGCCGCCACAGTGGCGCGTCGGCCCGTCGTAGGGACGTGCGCAGTCCGCACCTCAGCTCTCCCCGGCAAACAGAGCTGCGGAGAAACAAGAACGGCTGCGACCATAACTGCGGCGCAGCGATGCAACTGGTTGTTCATGCGAGATACCCCTACACTCCCAATTATTAGGAGGGGAAGGTCGAGTTGAGTCCCGTTCTAACTATCCCTGCCTACGCGGTAAGGCACTGCCCGAAGTGCGGGCGGGTGACGTTCACCGGCCCGCTCTCAACGCGAATCGTCAGAACTGCGCTGTCGTCGCGCGAGCCGTCAGCCAGCACCCGTCGTCGATCGATTGCGCCGGACGCGATTCCGGCATCGATGGCGTGCAGCGCGGCGCGCAGGACGACGGCGTCGTCGCGTTTGCGCCAGCCGGGCTCGACGCTCAAGCCGTTCCTGTACGAGCGCTCGTAACCGGCGTCCTCGCCGAGGCGCACGCGCGGGCGCGCGCCTTCGACGTCGCGTCCCTGCTGCGCACGCCGTTCGCGAGCGCGGTGAAGACCGGCACGTCGTCGGATTTTCGCGACACGTGGACTGTGGGATTCACGCGCGACTACACCGTCGCGACGTGGGTCGGCAACTTCGACGGCGCGCCGATGCAGCGCGTCACCGGCGTCACCGGCGCCGCACCGCTGTGGAACCGCATCATCCGGCATCTCGCCGAGCGCGTGCCGCCCCCGCCATTCGCCGCGCCGCGCGGGTACGCGCGCAAGCCGATGTGCGCGACGACCGGCGTGCGCCCGACGCGCGATTGCGACAGCGTGGTGAGCGAATGGCTGGACGCGCGCGACCGCGTCGCCTGGAACTCGCCGCCGCGCCCGCTCGACCGCACCTACGACGGCTGGCTCGCCGCGCAAAGGCCGCGGCGCGGCGAAGCGCTGCGCATCGTTGCACCGCACGACGGCGACGTCTTCGTCGCGGCGCCGGGCGCGCGCATCGCCGTGGTGGCGCGGGGCGCCGCCGAGCCCGCGTGGGAGCTGAACGGCAAACGCGTCGCCGCGCACGGCGCGCGCTGGACGCTGCCGCTCGCGCGCGGGCGCTGGACGCTGCGCGCCCGCGACGGCGCGCGCGCGGACGCCGTGACGTTCACCGTGGGCGACCCGGTGCCGCGCGGCCGCCGCGTCGGCTTTACCGTACGCTGAAGCGGTCGCTCACACCGGCGAAATCATCCGCCGCCGGCTTTCGGTCCGCGGATTCACGACGCAGTGTTCGCAGCAGCCGGCGGCCACAAATTCGGTCGCTGCTGCGGGTTCGCAAGTCATCTCGCCGCATAGTCTGGAACGCGTGATGACACCAATCCCGTCGCCGAGGCGCCCGGAAACTGCCGGAAACACCCGGCGGCGACTCGAATAGGACGGTCATTATGGAGAATGACCGTATGGCCAAACCCTACAATCTCTACCGCTGCCCCGACGGCCACGAACGCCGGTCATACGCCGCCTTCGGCGTCGACGTGACGGGCGCGCCGCCGATGCAGAAGATGGTGTGGTGCATCGAGAAGATGGATGACGGGTCGATGTGCAAGGAGCGTGCCGCCTTCGTGGAGACGAGGTACGGGGAACAAATGAATCACGCAGCCATCTTCTATGCGAATGATGTTGAGGTCGCACGCGGCACCCTGGTCAAACGGAACGATAACGTATTCACGTTCAAGACCGCCCCATTCGCTGAGCGTTTTGCGAACAGCACGGCGCGCCTCACTGTTGCGGTTCACCGGCACGGCACCACGCCTCTTGTCCTGGACGATTGCCACGTCATGGAATCAGGCGCTGGTAACCTTGTCCTGATCGCCGACCAGATTATTGGCGACGATTCGGACTCAGTCGATATCGTTTCACTGTTGTGATCGACCGGGATATCGTGGTTAAGATGACCTTGGGCGGTCATCCGGGCAATCCGGGCTAACATTTGATTCTTGCCAAAGGCGCTAGTGACGCTCTCCCCGGCAGTGCCCGCGGATATGTGGACTCTGAGGCCTCGGCCTCGAAGGAGCCCACATGCGCAAGTCTCGGTTCAGCGAAGCCCAGATCTTCGCGATTCTCAAAGAGCTCAAGGCCGGAAAGCGGCGCTGCGCGGGTACGCGCGCAAGCCGATGTGCGCGACTACCGGCATGCACTGAAGCGGTCGGCCACGGCATCGCCCGCCGCCGAGGCCCTGCTTCGTTGCGTCGGGCCGGCCGGCGGGGAACAGGGCCTTCGTGAGCACGCTTGCGACGCCGGTGATCCTCGCGATCTTCATCGCCGCCGGCGCGCTGATCTGGTGGGCCGGCGGCATCCTGGCGTCGACGACAGACGCGATCGATGCGCACTTCGGGTGGGGCGAGGGAATGGGCGGCGCCGTGTTCCTCGCGGTCGCGACCAACTTGCCCGAGGTCGCGATCATCGTCGGCTGCGTCTACAGCCACAACCTCTCGCTGGCCGTCGGCAACATCCTCGGCGGTATCGCCATCCAAATGGTCGTGCTGGTGCTGCTCGACGGTCCCGGGCTGCGCTCGAAGGTGCCGTTGTCGTCGCTGGTGCCGTCGCTGACGATCGCGCTGGAAGGGCTCGTGCTCATCGCGATCCTCATGCTGTGCATCCTCGGCGCGCTGTCGCCGCGCGACCTGGTCTTCGCGCGCACGACGCCCGCGGAGATCGCGATCCTGCTCGCGTGGATCGCAAGCCTCTTCCTGATTCAGCGGCACGAGGACCATCAGGGCTGGCGCACGGCGCGCGAGGAGATCGCCGAGGCGTCGGCGTTCGTCGCGCCGCAGCGGCGGCCGCTGTCGCAGGTGTTCGCCCTGTTCGCCGTCGCCGCGCTCGTGACGCTGGGCTGCGGCGTGGCGCTCGCGCTCAGCAGCGACGTTGTCGCGACGCGTTTCCACATGCAAGGCGTGATCTTCGGCGCGACGATTCTCGCCGCGGTGACGGCGCTGCCCGAGCTCACGACGGGGCTGTACGCAGTACGCGCGGGCCGCTACGAGCTGGCGATGAGCGACATCATCGCGGGGAACGCGTTCTTGCCGGTATTGTTTCTGCTCGGCACGCTGTTGAGCGGCCAGGCGCTGCTGCCCGACGCGCAGGGGCCGGACCTTTACCTCACGGCGCTCGGCGCGTTACTCACCGCGGTCTACGTCGTCGGCGTGATCCTGCGCTCGAAAAAGATGCTGCTGGGCGCGGGCATCGACTCGCTGCTGGTGCTCGCGATCTACGTGCTGGGTATCGGGGGATTGTTCTTCATCCGCTGATGGCGGGGACGCGGCCCGCGCGGGCCGTAGTATCTCTGTGTGGACGACGATTCGGCTTCCGCGGCTCCTGCAGCTCCAGCGGCTCCGGCGATTCTCGCGTTCGACGGCGACTTGACGCCCGAACGGTTCGGCACGGTGTCCGAACAGCTGGAGCGGGCACGGAGCTCGAGCGCGCCGCTGATCATCGACCTCGCCGCTGTACGCTCGGTCGACGGTATGATCGCAATGGACCTCGTGCTGTTCCTGCGCCGCCGGCTGCGCCACGGCACACCGTTCGCGGTCGTCGTCCCACGCGTTAACCCCGGCTGGATTACCGGCGCGGCGTCACTGGAAGGCGCGCTGTTCTGCAACGACCGTGCCGAGGCGGTGCAGCGATTGACGAAAGGGGCCAGCTGATTCGCCAACGAGTGGCAGCGCCAGTTCCTCGCGGCATCGAATGCCGATAAAGGTCGGCGTCTGAGATGGCGTTGGTGTCAGGTACGACCGAAGCAGTGACCCAGCGATACCGGACGAGTTCATCCGCATGGTTCAGGTTGAAACGAGTATTGCTACATGTCTATGCGGCATGCTCCTAGACCCGCGGGGTTGATGCAAAAGTACACGGTGGAGATTGCGTAACAAACGGCCAGCAGCGTAAAGAAGCGGCGGTCCGCGAGTCGTTGTGATCGTGAGAGACGAAAGCCGATGGCCCCGATGCAAATGGCTAGTACTGCAACCACGGGGCCAAGCACCAGCGCGGTGAAGATATCCAAGACAATCGCTTCGGATCCCAAGGGGGACACTGCGTACGGATCTGTCGTCCACATGCAGGTACGCACTGTCCATGCAAACACTGATAGAAAGGCGCAACTTATGCTGAACAACATAACATACGCCACGTCCCTGCGATTCAGGAAGCCTCGTGCTTTGCTCACTTGATCCTTGTCTTCCACAGACGAGTCACTTTCGGCTTCGGATAGGCCACAGTGTCGGAGTGCAGATAACGGTTTTCATCGTTGACTCGCAAGCTCTAGCGGTTATCGAGCATTTTCGGACCTTCGCGCGCTGGGCCTACTGCGGTAGAATCACGGTTCCGGTCCTGCCTATGCCGTGAGGGAAACCTGTCTCGATGACGCACGGCTCGGTATTGCCGGTACGGCACTGACGCATATGGTCAAGATCGCAACGTCGTCACGCGAGCCGTCGGCGAGCACCGCGTCGTGGATCGACTGCGCCGGGCGCGCCGCATCGACGTCTACCCCGTGCAGCGCCGCGAGCAGGCGGCGATGGCCTTCTTCTGCATCGTGCGTCGCTTCGATGAGGCCGTCGGTGTAGAGCACGATCAGCGCGCCGTCGTCGAGGTCGAGCGTGTCGACGCGCGAACCGGCTCCGCGGCGCAGGCCCAGCGGCAACCCGGGGTCGACCTGGAGCTCGTGCACGGTGCCGTCCGCGTCGCGCATGACCGGCGGATGGTGTCCGGCGGACGCGTAGCGCATCGTCATCGTCGCCGGATCGATCACGGCGGCAAGCGCCGTCGCGAGACCGTCGGGATCGTCCATACGGAACGTCGCGTCGGCCGCGCGCAGCATCGTCAGCGGATCGGCGTCGAGCACCGCGGCGGCGCGAATCGCCTGGCGAACGTTGCCCATCTTCACCGCGGCGTCCAGCCCGCTGCCCATCACGTCGCCGACGGAGAGCGCAATGCGGCCGTCCGGCAGCGCGAACGCGTCGTACCAGTCGCCGCCGATCTCCGCTTCGCGGCTGCCGGGAACGTAGACCGCATCGAAGCGCAGCTCGTCGCATGCCGGCAGCTCGCGCGGCAGCGATGCCGCTTGAAAGCGCGTCGCGATCTGGCGCTCGTGCTCGTACAGCCGCTTTGCCGCGTCGATGTCGGTCGTCGTGCCGTACCATTTTACGACATTGCCGTGCTCGTCGAACACCGGCACCGCGCGCACGACGTGCCAGCGATACGCACCGTCGGATGCGCGGCGCAGACGAAACTCGTGCTCGTGCACGCGCCGCTCGCGCACGGACGTTGTCCACGCGCCGGCCGTTGCTGCGAAATCGTCCGGATGCACCAGCGGACCCCACGTGGTCCCGAGCGTTTCTTCGTACGACAGCCCCGTGTACGCGAGCCACGCCTGGTTGACGTAGTCGATCGTGCCGTCGGGCGCGGCGCTCCACACGACGCCCGGCAGCGCATGCGCGAGCGCGTGCAGCGACGCTTCGCTGCGCGCGAGCGCTTCCGCGTCGCGGCGGCGGCTGGTGATGTCGCGCGATGACGCCAGCAGCTTTTCGGGCATGCCGTCTGCGCCGAGGATCGGCGTGACGACGACGTTCCACCATTTCGGCGTGCCGTCCATCGTCGCGGCATACGCTTCGAACTGCCCGCGGCCGCCCGCGCGTGCCTGCGCGACTGCGGCGCACGCTGCGTCGTGATCGGCGCCCTGCCACCAGCGGGTCCAGTCGGTGCCGACGTGGGCCGAGACGTCCTGGATACCGAGCAGAACGGCGCCGTTCGGGCTGATGAACAGCAGGCGGCCGTCAAGATCGAGCAGCTTGATGCAATCGTCGGAACTGGCAAGGAGCCGCCGCAGGAACTCTTCGCTCGCGCGAAGGCTCTCGACGACGTTATTCAGATCATCCACCGAATCGTTGGACTTGCCCGGGACGCCTCGCGGCTCCCGGTCGAGTGCAAAGTTTTCAGCGCTTACGGTGATTCAGCCGAAGCCGGAGAGGACAAAGCGGGCGCTTCCTCGTGCCAGGAACGGTCTTGTTGCCCGGCGATACACGGAGCGCAAAGGAGGTCTTCCATGATCCGACGCCTCTGCGCCGTCGCGCTCCTCGTGCTTGCCACCGGCTGCGGTCATAAGGACGCGCAGTCGACCACGTCCACCACGACGACGGTGCAGACGCCGTCCGCAGCCGCGCCCGTCGGTGCCGTCGCAACCGGCGTGCCCGCCGCCGGCACCGGCAACGCGCCGGCCGCCGGGAACGGTAACCCGCCCGGTTTCGCCGATGAAGCGTCGGCGAAGGCGCATTGCGCGACCGACGAGGTGGTGTGGCTCAACATGCGCAGCAAGATCTATCACGAGAAGGGGACGCGCTTCTACGGCACCACCAAACTGGGCGAGTACGCCTGCCGCAAGGAAGCCGACGCCGCGGGCGATCGCAACTCGAAGAGCTAGCGAGGTCCGGCGACCGGGTCGCGGTGAACGGCACCGCATGGCAGAGGATCGCGCGCTTCTGAACGGCCGGTACCGGCTCGGCAGCCTGCTCGGCGAGGGCGCCGTCGGCGTCGTGTCGCGCGCCTGGGACGACGTGCTGCACCGCGACGTGGCGGTCAAGACGCTCAAGCCGGCGTATGCGGGCGACGCGCGCACCGTCGCGCGCTTCTACGCCGAGGCGCGCGCCGCGGCGCGGCTCGCGCACCCGCACGCCGTGCTCGTGCACGACATCGTCGCGGACCGCGACCGGCACGCGATCGTGATGGAGTACGTCGCCGGCGTCTCGCTCGAGCGCGTGCTCGCCAACGAAGGCCGGGTCGGCGAAGCGCGCGCGGTGCGGTTCGCGCGCGAGATCGCGCAGGCGCTGGCAGCGGCGCACGCGGGCGGCTTGCTGCACCGCGACGTCAAGCCGGCCAACGTGCTCATCACGCAGAACGACAGCGTCAAAGTGGCCGACTTCGGGTTGGCGAAAGCGATCGTCGACGCCGGCACGTCGACGGAAGCGGGCCGGCTGATCGGCAGCGCGGCGTACGTGTCGCCCGAACAGGCGCAAGGTTTGCCGCTGACGCCTGCGACCGATTTGTACAGTTTAGGCGTCGTGCTGCACCGGCTCGTGACCGGACGGCTGCCGTTCGAAGGCGCGTCGCCGATCGCGGTCGCCGTCGCGCACGTCACCGCGCCCGCGCCCACCGCGGCGCAGCTCGCGCGAGAGATGAGCCCGGCGCTCGCGACGATCGTCGCGCGGCTGCTGCAGAAAGATCCCGCGGAACGCTTTGCGAGCGCGACCGATCTCGCCGCGGCGCTCGGCGCGCTCGAGACGGGCGCGCCGCGGACGATGCCGGCCTGGGATGCGCCGACGGTTACCGCGGAGCGCGTGCGCGCGCCGCGCACGCCGCGCACACCGCGCGCGCCGGCTTCGTCGCAGTTGTCCGGCGCAGCGGCCGTGACGCGAGCGCAGCGCGTGCTGCGGATCGCGCGCGGTACGATCACCGCCGCGGCGCTGTTCGTGAGCACCGTCGCCGCGGTGCGGGTCGTCGCCGACCACCACGTCACGGTCGCCCGGGTTACGGCACCTCACCGTGCGGCACGCCGCGCACACCGCGCTCGTCGAGCTCGGCCTGAGACCGCGCCCGGCCGCTCCGCCGGAGTCGAGCAGCGTCGCGACGATCGAGTCCGACCCGGCGTCG
>CAVUVF010000004.1:0-221997 GCA_963744795.1 uncultured Acidobacteriaceae bacterium | reverse complement strand
TTTCAAGCTAAATTCCAAGATTTTATTCATCAATATTTAATGATAGATGCGAAACATCAAGCCAGTATCAAAGAAGCCTTGACGAGCCTTTATCAGCAATATGAGGAAATTCCGGTAGATCAATTTATTCTTTTTGCGAACGAGACTGGCTGTTCACAATTAATTCATCCCGATCAATCTTCTTTTAATCTTATAGATGAAAATTGCGTTCAAAATTTAGAAACTGTCTTAACTTACATTAAAACTTCTAAATCTTTAATTGAATTAGATAGTTTGATTGACATAGCTTCTTCTTGGTTGACTTTTGATTATATTAAAAATCCTGACGAGTTGATTAAATACCAGAATCTGTTAAGAAATCAGGTATTAGATCAGCTAGAAAAATTAATTTTATCTAACAAAAAATCTCCGCAGGCTCGTGGATTGACCCCTGAAGAAAGAGAAACAATTAAACATATTTTAAGTTATGACAGGATTGTTAAATTGGAAGAGCAAGATTTCTTTTAGAAGAATTGGATAGTTTGGCCAATCAACCCATTGAATTTTCGCAACAAGTTGAGGGAGTCACTAAAGGTTCTCAATCGCAAAGACTTTAAAATATTTTATCCTAAAGATATTTGAATATTGCCTTGTCAATACCAAAGCAAAAGAGGACTTTTGCACTCCAAACGCTTTGCGCACTATTCTGTAAAGCATTGCGCAATTTGTTTTAACAAATTAAGAGCTTCGCGAAGCGTTTGGAGTGCAAAAGTCCTCTTTTGCTGTAACTATTCACATACCCTATTGATCTTGATAATCAACCAGTTATAAATCTAATTTTTGCAGATTAACACAACCTAATCGCTCACACAACGTGTGGACATAGGGGTAAAAAATGCGATTTTCCATAAACAACTGAATATCAATCAAAATGGGTATCTAAATAGTTACCTTTTTGCTTTGGTATTGACGACATTCTCTTACAACTCATTTATTTAATTTAATTATTTGCAACTTACATTAATTAAAGTGCTCACTTCCAGCTTTACTCTTATATAGTTTACAATTATAATTTTTCTGACTCGACAGTGAAGCCGGAATGGGGAAATTTGCATCAAGGGTCGTCAGCTTCATTCGGCATAGCCCATCTCCAGGCAGCCCCAGCCGTATGACTACTTGACCGCCTTGTAAGTGATCGAAGGCAAAATGCGCCAGCAGATCCGACGGGATTACGTAGCAATTGCCGCCTTCGCCCCTCGCATCCCGGACCGCTTCCAACAGCGCCGGTACGCTCTGACGGTCGAGCGCCTGCCGCCTTGAGGCGCTCTGGAGCGGAGGCAACGCTGTCAATGTATTGAGTACTTCGCCGGCGGGAAAAAGCCCGGTTAGCAACACTGCCTTACCAGGGGTGACTCCCGTCGATCCGGCCGATCGCGTCCTGGCCGACTTCAACCAGCGGCTTAGGACTGCTTAGGTCCAATGTGATGAGGCGAGTCATGCCGCCCGGATGAGCCTCCTTCCGGCATGTGATCTCCGTGACGTCCTCGAAGCCGGCAATGCACCGACGACCGCGATGATCCGAAACGTCCGTCTATAGTCGCACTCGGGCGGAGACGGTGTTGCAGCAGTGATGTGAGACAGCGATGAAATGACGCAGTCCCGTTTCCGCCCACTCACGAGCGGAAAAGACGCGGGATTCACCTCGTACCGCAGTGATGTTTGAGGGTGGTCCAGGCGATCATAACACCACCGCTCTTGCCAGCCCATCTGGGCTCAGGCGGTGGGTTTGACTTAGACGCCTCGCCGCCGAGGGCCGCGACACTAACGAGGACCGCCGCAATGAGGCGTCTCATTGGCCTACGGATGCGCCCTTTGATGCAGATGGTGCTGATTGGTCGGAGGAGGGTTAGGACTACGAAATCGATTCGGCTGGTTGGTCCGGACTCAAGTCAGCCAACGATTCGCGAGATGAGCAATGTGCTCAGCAACGTCCATATCGTTCACCGATTTACGGGCATGCAGAAAATCAGTCTGAAGATCGTTCACGAATCGTGTCAGCGGTGTGCCGAACGAGCCATTCATCATGCCATGCACTTATCACGTAAAGAGCAACGTTCGGCTGCAACGCTACGATCCGGGTCATTCTCAAGATCAATCCTAAGACGAGCGCCGTAGCTTCGATAGTTCTTTTTGAGCGTTAGCTGGACATAGCCGCGTCCGTAGTATAGATAATAGCTGAGTGTACGCCGCGGAAGGACTCACTTAACTGAGCGGCACTACCGCCGAACTGGCCTTCGCGCACCAGGCCGAAAGCCACACTCGTGATCCGCGGTGGCTAAGATGTACGCGACCTGCGTGTCCAACTCAACTGCTTGTCGGGTGCATTCGTTGAGAATAGCGTCGCGTGTTTGATCGCGCGTGCCGCCGCCCCATATCAGTAGCGCCGAGCTCGCGCCTTGTGGTGTGATTTTGACTGGAAGTTCCCCGGCATGAACCGTGCCGACCGGCTTGCCCGGAGTCGCAACCATTGTTACGCCGACGAGCTTTGTCAATACAGGGCGGGCCAAGCATAACGGAAGCTCCGCTGTCACACACCAGAGCCACAGGTGCGGAGCGATCGGCTTCTCGGACACAAGTTCCACTTTAAGACCTTTAACTTCAGGATCCGCCTTCACATCGAGCCGATGTCCGCCATCCTGTCCACCACGCATCCCAAGCAAACGCGCCTGTCGCCCCTTATCGGCATCGGGATTTTGAGTAGGTTGGGAACCACGAGCTCCCACCGCTTGGCATCAAATAAGGAATACGTGCCGGGTCGCTTCAACACTTCTTTCCAATCATTCGAGAAAGTGTGCGGAGTGTATGGGAGCAGGGGGACCTGGGATACGCCGTCGAAATTTGCCATGTGCCTGCGCCTCCTGATAGACATCGTGAGATGCTTGCAACTACTATACTGGGAAAACCTTACATACCCTGTGAGCTTTTCTGACCGCCACATGTTCCGCCAGTCATCCGGATATCTGTGCGCGCCCATAACAGCCAGAACCGGGCAAACGGTGTGACCTGGAGACCCATCCTCCACTGACATGGCCGACGGCGGACGAAATCGCCGTATTGAGCTGCTCCGCCACTACTGATGGAGGAATCACGTGTGCCAAACCACGGAGCTTAGCTCGCTCATAAGTTCTTCTTCCCTGAGTAACAATCAACCTTTGCAACGAGCTTAAAAAGGAAGGATTTAGCTTGGTATGGACCGAGAATTGCTACCGGGCTTCCTGCTGTGGCGCCTTCGCCTCTTTATCAAAGAGGCGATACCGCAAGTTGTCATTTAGTTTTCAGTTGAAAAGGAGTGGGCTGTAGTATATTCTTCCTACACTCTGCTCCCACACGAAAGGTTTCCCGCATGCGTATCCATCGGCTAATTACTTTCTCGTCTTTTCTCGGCGCGAGCTCATTTGCATTCGCGCAAACAGCGCCCAAACAGCTCCAGCCGGGAACATCGTAACTGGCCATGTAATGGCCATGAGTCGGAGCCCGGTTGCGTTTTGCCGAATCTTTTCGGACCGCAAGGTTTGACTCTGTTTATAACGAATCCGAGTCTTCCTCCTCATTTCGCGCACTTCATTGGGTCAGCGCAAGAGACGCTCAATCAAACTCTTGGGGACGGCTATAGCCACCCAACTTGCGATTCTGCCGATTATCTCGCCCGCTTCCGGCTTCACATATAAGTACGACAGCGGCACCGGCGCCTTTGAACGTAGTACGACAACCTTTGGTCCGATCTATACCGAGCGCGCCGAGACGATCGGTCGAGGCAAAGTCTATTTCGGAGTAAGTTATCAGAGATTTCGATTCGACAGTCTGGACGGCATTGATCTTCATAGTGTGCCTTCGGTCTTTTCACATCTTCCAAATACAGGGCCAGAACGGCGCCGCAGAATCCTATGAAAATGACGTGATCCAGGCAACAAATAATATCACGTTCAACATGGACCAGACCATGCTGTTTGGGACCGTTGGTGTCACCGACCGAATCGATGTCTCACTTGCGGTTCCTATCGTTTCGGTGCGAATGGGAGCGTCATCGAACGACCAGATCATCCGGGTTTCAGGGCCGACTTTTGTGCCATCCACAGAGTGGCCCGTTCCAAATCCCCATCAGTTCGATGCCAATGGAAGTCTTACACATGTTTACACGCGCCAAAGGAAGTGCAACTGGTATTGGTGACGTCACCATTCGCGTCAAAGGCAATGTCATTCAACGCGAGGCGTTCCGTGTCGCGCTTGCACTTGACATTCGGACGCCGACAGGTAACGCTCGCGAGTTGCTTGGTTCCGGTTCCACCGGGATCAAGCCATTCATTGCGGTTTCTGCCGGAAAACGAGTGTCTCCGCACGCGAACATCGGCTACCAGTACAATGGCAGTTCGATTCTGGCGGGAAATCTGACGGGCACCACAATTTCGGAGAATGCATCGGGAAACACACTCAATTCAAAATGGACCCGCCACCAAAGGGCATGTTCCAGGCAACTTTTTCTTTGCCGGCTGGAACCGATATCGGCTTAACCAGCCGAGTTACTCTGGCTTTTGATTATCTCGGCCAGACTGTTTTCAATGCACCGCGTGTTTTTCGAACTGATTTTACGACCGCGAACATTCATGGCGGTACCGGCGCCATCTCACCTTCCGGATATCGTGGGCCGTAAAGAGACGATGACTCTCAACAGCGGCGCAGCAGGAGTGAAAGTAAACCTGTTCGGTGGCCTCTTGCTCACGGCAGATATTCTCTTCCGGCTCGACAACAACGGACTCCGGCAGAACGTAACGCCTCTGATCGGACTTTCGCGCACATTCGGCAAATAGATACCTGTTCGATTGAGCTTGGGCTAACTTCAGAACGCTGGTGATCGTCCGAATCACCCAGTGATCTCCAACTCGCTCTAAGCCGACACGAACCTTCTCGTTCACCTCGGGCGGCCGCGCTCCGTTTTTCGCCACGAACCTCATTGTCCGTGTGCACGTCGCGGTCGCCTCGTTCTCCTTACAGCCGGCTGGACCATCCAGCCTCAGGTGGTATTCCAACGAGCGCGCATCGCGGAATGGTTGCGATAGCCCTCGACGGTGTTCTTCGGCATGCCAGTCCAAATGCTCTGCAAGGACGCCAGGTCTTTGCGATTGTACGCATCCTCGAATTGAGCCTAAGGTACGTCGTAATCGCTGCCGAATCCGAGGCTGTACGCTTCGCTCGTTCCGCTGCGCGCTCTCTCGCTAAACGTTCTTCTTCTCCCTGTGCGTCGAGCCTGCCCATCAAAGAACGCGCATCCTGGGCGTGCGAACCTTCCCCATATGTCGAGAGGAACTCCTGGAGTGAGGTCCGGCTGTTCTTATCGACCGCGTTCCAGCTGCTTCCCGCACCGCACTTGCCTGCTGCGCCCGAAGTTCCTTGAGTCGCGCCTGTGCTTCGTCCTTGTGAATTCCACTCGGGTATTTATTGAGGAAATCCTCCAATTGAGCGACGCTCTGTGTTCCGCCCATCGATTGCCACGCGGCCTGTTCCGCCGCGTTCGGATCAGGCTTCGGCGGAGGCGGGGCGGCAGGAGGAGGAGTGGTCGGTACGGCTTTGGCCACGAGCGGTGCGTCAGCGCCGCTAAGAGCTACTCTTTGTCCGGGTTCAAACGACCTCCGTACCTGCGCGGCCGTGTAATTATCTTTTCTGAATTCAATCTCGTGATTGCCCGCCGGAATCTCGGCTGTAAATGATCCATTGGCGGCCACTGCTCCGATTCTTGCCCCGTCCACGAACACTCCGGCACCTGGAATCTGTTGTGTAACGACAAGACGCGCCGGTTCCGGAATCAAGTTGAAGTGTGCCCGCAACTGATCTCCCTTTGCGAGTTGCAACTTCATCTCAGGCGGATCAGCACGATAGCCGTTCTTGGTCACCCGGACGACGTGTTGCTTCGCATCGGCCTGAATGAAGAGCGGCCCTTTGGAAACCAGTTTTGGGTACTTCTTTCCGTCAACGTAAACCGTGGCATTCTCGACGGTCGTTTCGATCACCATGGCTCCAAAATTACGATTCGAGTTCACCACCAGGTTGACTGCGGGCGTGCTGCTCGCCGTGAACACGAGGCTGAGTTCATTGCCAACCTTAACCTGATGTGTTCCAGGCGCGATATCGCCTACTGTGATTGTGTTGGCCTTTATATCGCCTACACGGCGATCATCAATGGTGACGGCGCCCGTGCAGTCTGGAGCATGTAAAGCGTCGCACGGCTTCCAAAGCTCGCTGCCGCGATCACGTCGGTATTTTGCTGCGAGACGTTGTTGATGGTAGGCTGCTTGGCCGGCATCGGTATTGAACGACATCGTTGCCGTTCCTTCAGGACTCGAGACGCGCAGGCTGTGTTGTCCCAGGCTGAGCTTGTCAAGCAGAAATTGGCCTTCTTGCAAACGCCCCGCTCTATGATCGTCTAGCGTTACATCGCCGTCGGCGAAGTTCGAACTGAGCCGTAGTATCGGACTGAGCGGCTCGAGAGAGAAAATCATCACAGGCGGAGTCTCGCCCTTACGAAGTGTGACGTTCGTGACCTTGTCCTGGTAGCCTTCAGCCGAAACTTGAATCCGGTACTGGCCGGGCGCTAATTGGAATTCACAAGCCGGCGTAGAGCATTGTTTGTCATTGACCCGAACGATTGCTCCGCGAGGTGAAGCTCGCACCTGTAAAGTTGGTATTCGAGGCGTGAGCAGCGACCGGATCACAATAAACAGGATCAGTAACAACAGAGTTGCCGCGACCCCTATAATCCAAGCGTTCCGGGAAGGCCCCCTTCCCTTGCCCGTCTGACCTACTATCGAAGGCGGATTTCGTTCCTCCGTGACTTCAGAACTAGCTGCGAGGGTAGCGTAGGTCCGGGGCTCGTCCGTAGTGGGAACCCAGCTCGTCTCCTCAGTGGTATTGGGCAGGACCTGTTCCTCGGTCGCTTCCTTCACGGACGCGATCGGGCTTTTGTCTCGCACGTGGGCGGAGCCGGACACGGCTCTAGCCACTTCGGAGCGGCTTGCAGTCTCAGCTTTCTGTTCTGCTGGCGGTTGCCCATCTTCCTGCAGTTGCAGTGCCCGTTCGAGCGAATGAAAGGCCAGATCGAAATTGCCTCTCAACGCGTATTCTCTTGCGTCGCGGCAGATATCGTCGATAGCATCGGTACCGGCTGTCCCGACCGCGTCGATGATCCTGACAATCGCCGCTACTAACTCCGAGTTGGCCGGGTGTTCGCTTAACGCGCGTTCCAGGACCGCGATTGCCTCTTCGCGCTGACCTTGTTCGCTCAACCTTTCAGCGGATGCGACGACCGTTCTTATCTCTTCGGAAACACGCTGTGCTTTCGCTTTAGCTGAGAGAACCGTGTCCTGTAGCTCGTGAAGACGATGATCATTGGGACTCGCGTTTAGTCCCGCGTCAAGATGCCTGAGAGCAGCATCGAATTCGCCGCGGGTCAAACTTCCGAGAGCTTGCGCACAGGTCTGATCGATAAACTCATCCCGTCTCTTGCTCTCGAGCGCCTTACGTGCAGAGAGCAGGGCTTCAATCAACGAGGGCGCGCCTGGAAAGCTATTCAAAGCCTGCTCAAACAAACGGCACGCCTTCTCCGGTTGGTGTTGCTCAATCAGATGATTGCCTTCACTGATCACCTTTTGTAAGGCGTCGGCGCGTTCCTGCTCGGCTTGCGCAGCTAGAACGCGTTCCCTCAATTCGGCGAGACGTGTTTCAGGGCCGTAATTCCTCAGCCCTTCATCCAGCTTCGCGAGTGCGGCAGGGTAATCCTGCGTAGCTATATACAGTCGCGTCTGTGTGGACAATGCCGCAATAGCGGCCTCTCTCCGGGCGGCCTCCACCGCTGCCTCGGCCTGCGCACGAGCATTCAAGAGATCGGGGTCATTTGGAAATCTCGTCAGTGTCTCTTCGAGAAGGGCGAGCGCAGCCTCAGGATCGTTCTGCGCGATTCTCGTCTGCGATTCCGATATCGCGGCTCTAATGATCTGCGAGTACTCCCATTTTGCTTTCGCTGCTGCTACTTGATCCCAAATGTTGGTCAAGCGGAAGTCTGCGCCGAGCGTGTTCGCAGCTTCCCCAAGCACTTGGAACGCACGCTCGTATTCATGTCCGTCTGCCAAGGAGTGGGCCGATCGGCACGCTGCCTGAATGGCTTCTTCCCTTTGCCTTTTGGCCGCTATCGCATCGCGTGCAACTGTCGTCGCCTCCTCGAATTGCGGCTCACCCTCCAACTGCGGCGCGGCGGATTCCAATAGCGCAAGTGCGTCCTCTGGCTGGTGGGTTCTCATCATTTGGCGAGACTTATTGAGCACCCGTTCAAGAAGTTGAGCTCGTTCCCAATCAGCTTTGGCCTTTAGTGCCTCCATCCGCAGATCGGATAGCCGGTCGTCAGAGCCGTACTCTGCGAGCCCACCCTCGAGTGCGCTGATCGCCTTCCCGAAATCTCCGGCATCCAGTAACTGCCTAGCTTCAGTCAGAAGTGCGTCGATGGCCTGTTCGCGACGGAAAGCGGAGAGAGCTTTCCGGGCGGTCTCGCGCGCTTCGACTAGTTGTCTTTCCCCGGGAAATTGTTTGACGGCGCTATCCAGCCGCTCCACGGCCGCATTGGGCTGTTGCTGCGCCAGAAGAGCGTTGGACTCTTCCAGAGCGGAACGGACAGCTTGAGCGCGCTCCCAATTAGCTTTGGCCAGGGTGATCTTCGCGCGTGTGTCCGTAAAGCGCCGGTCGTTGCCAAATTCAGCAATACCCCGGTCAACCGTGTTGAGAGCTTGTGGAAATTCGCGCCCATCGATCTGGGCGTCCGTTTCTCGAATAAGTGCTTCGATCGCATCATCACGCCGTTTCGCTTCGGCCGCTTTCCGTGCGGATGCCAGAGTCTCTTTGAGAATCTGCTCGTCGGGAAATTGCGTCAGAGCTGCGTCGAGTGTCGAAATTGCGCGGTCAAACTCGCGCCGGCCGATAGCTTCCTGCGCACGACGTACGATCTGCCGCACAGATTCGGCGCGCTCCCAAGCGGCTTTCGCGGCGACCGTCCTGTCCCGAAGTTCTGCCAGTCGGAGGTCGTGGCCGTACTGCTCCAACCCATGCTCGACGAGTTCGAGTGCGTTCCGATACTCGCCGGCATCAAGCTCCTTCTGAACTCGCAGCCTAAGCGCCTCGATGGCTTGCTCGCGGCGCTTTGCAGCTAGGGCTTGGTGCGCGGACGTTCTTGCTTCGAGTAGCCGCGGGTCGTCCGCGTACCGTTTCAAAGCTGACTCCACAATTTCCATCGCGCTTTCCGGCTGCCCTTTGCTCAAGCGCAGTTGTGCGCCCTCAACAGCACGGCTAATATCCTGTGAGCGCTCCCAAGCCGCCCTCGCTGCTAAGGTCGCCTCTCGCGTCTGCACGAGCCGGGGATCGCTGCCATAGTCTGCCAGCCCGCGATCCACAGCTTTCAGGGCATTCCCGAAGTCGCGCTTATCTGTTTGCGCCTGCACCTTTTCGCAGAGTGCTTCAATTGCTTCATCGCGGCGTTTTGCCGCCAAGGCATTGCGCGCCGTTTTCAGCGCATCGGTTAGCGGTAGATCGCCTGGGTAGCGCTTTAGGCCCGATTCGACGACTCCAATCGCTCGCTCGAAGTCTTGCTGAGCAAGTGATTGCTGCGATTCGGCCAGCACCTGTCGAATATCCTCTGAACGTTCCCACGCGGCTTTTGCCGCCACAATCTGATCACGAACTTCGGTCAGCCGGCGGTCCCTGCCGTATTCGGCTACTCCAGCATCGATGGCGTTTAGCGCCTCATCGAACCGGTGTTCACTTTGCCGTTCGAGCGCATCGGCGCAAAGTCTCTCGATTGCTTCCTCACGCTTTTTAGCGGAAAACGCAGCCTGTGTTGCAGTAAGCGACTTGGCCAACGCCGGTTCATTTGGAAACCGCTCGATGCCTGCTTGTAACAGCCCTAAGGCGGCGTGGAAGTCATTTCGTGCAACCAGTTCTCGTGACTTGTCGATGGTTTCGCGCACCGCTTCGGCTCGTTCCCATGCGCTCTTTGCTTCCAGAATTCTCTGGCGAAATCCGCTAAGCTGCTGGTCATTGCCGTACTGGCTTGCGCCCCGATCGATAGCCTCAAGCGCCTGTGGGTACCGGCGCTGATCGAGGTGGGTTTGCGCCTCGTCTGATTGCCGCTAGAATTCCTTCTGCCCGTCGTTTGGCGGCAACCGCATCGCGCGCCGAGGCAAGCGAACTGGTCAGCCGCGGCTCATCCGGGTACCGCTGGCAACTTGCCTCAAGCACTTCCACAGCGGTGTCGAGATCCCCTCGGCCGACTAGCCGTTCTGAATTCTCGAGTACCAGCGAGATGGCGGCCTCGCGCTTGCTGCGTGCCCACTCTTCTTCAATCTGGTTTTGAGCGCTGACTAGACGCGGCTCCGCGGGATACGTCTTCAGCGACTGAGCGATAAGGCTCAGTGCTCGCTCAAAATATCCGTTCGCGACTAGCCGGCTCAGCTCCTTTTCGAGTTTGTCGATGGCCTGTGTTTTGCGATAGGCGGCCAGTTGCTTATGCGCAACGATGAAAAGCTTTGTCGGCTCGACCTCTTCCGGAAAGCTCTTCATGACCTGTTCGAGCTTCTTGATCGCTCCCTCGAATTGAGTGGCGTCGAGAAGATCGCGCACGGCGGCGATTTCTCGTCTAAGTAATTGTGTCCGTTCGAACTGTTCCTTGCTGGAGCGAATCTGCGCCGCGAGTTGTTTCAGTTCTTCGCGATTCTTGAATTCCGGATCGAGTTCCTCGATCGCGGCTGTCGCCTCGTCGAAATTCTTAGCTTCCAGCAGCTCTCTTGCTCGTTGAATGCGGTCCTGGTAGTCTCGTTCCTTCTCACGACGGGTCAGGGCAATGCGCACCTCAGCAAGGAAGTGCTGCGCGTCCGGGTCCGACGGGTCACGCTCTACGACCTGCAGGAGCAACTCAAGCGTTCCATCTAAGTTCTGCTTTGAGAACTGGCGGCGCGCTTCTGCCAGGAGCCCACTGATCTCACGCCGCAAAGCGAGAAGCCGCCGTGCCTCCTCAAGCCTTTCGGCTAAGGATTGGCTACCGCGGTCGAGCCGCAGCGCGGCCTCGATGGTTTCAATAGCCTCCTCATACCGTCTGGCCGTCAGCGCTTCGTCCGCCTTCCTCACAAGTGCGTCGACCTTCGGTCGAATCAGCCTGTCTAGAAGTTGAGTTTGGATCGTTTCCCGAAGGCGGCGCGCCTCCCGGTTAGCCGGATCAAGGTCGAAAACTTCGCTGAGGACTGTTTGAGAGCCTTCCAGGTCAGCGGTACCGTATAACCGCTTCGCTTCCGCGACCAGGGATTGGGCACGTTCCTGCCGTAATTCAAACAGAATCGGCTCCGTGTCCACCTGCACATCACGTAAGCTTTGGTAGCGGAGATCCCTGTCCTTCTGAAGAGTACGACTTACGATCTTCTCCAGGGCTTCCGGGCAATCCGGCACCAGATTGCGGATCGGTTCGGGATCTTCAGCCGTTATCTTGTGAAAAACCGACCGGGGATCAGAGCCCTGGAACGGGTGATTTCCGGTTAACAACTCGTAATAAGTACTGCCGTAGGCGAAGATGTCGGACAACGCGTCGACTTCGTCACCCAAAACCTGTTCGGGCGCCATGTAGGACAGAGTCCCTATCAGATGACCTTGGCGCGTCAAACGCGTGCCAGCGGAGCCAGCCACTAAGCGCGCGATCCCGAAGTCCATCAGCTTAACCGTTCCGTCCGGCAAAAGGCGTATATTGCCCGGCTTGACGTCACGGTGCACTACGCCGGCGCGGTGGGCGGACCACAGCCCGTCCGCAACCTGCACCATGATGCTGACCTTTTGCAGCAATGGCATCGGTCTCCGGGCCCCAATGACTTGGTTGAGATCCTCACCTTCCAGCAACTCCATTACAATGTACGGAAGGCCGTTGTCGTCACCGTAGTCGTAAATGGTGACGATATTCTTGTGCCGCAAGTTGCCGGCCGCAGCTGCTTCGTTCTTGAAACGTGTGAGGAGTTGATTATCTCCGAGCGCGGTTAGGACTTTTACCGCAACAGGTCGGCCCACCGTCGGATCGTAGGCGCGATAAACCACTCCAAACCCACCCCGACCTAATTCGGCCTGGATTTGGTATTTGCCGATCTGTCGCCTTATACTCTCCGGCATTAGTCCTATCAATCACCTAGCGAGCCGTCGACTTCCTCACTCCAGCACAACCTAATTGGAACATCAGGACCCAAGACGACCGCTGCGAAAGCATGACAATGCTTTCGCAAACCGCACGAGTAATCGACACCATACCGCTTATGTGCCATGGCGAGGGCCGATTGTGTATGATATCAGCCACTTGCGAGCAAGACAATTCCTCGGTCAGACGCTGTCACTAACGCTCTAAATCCATTTGGATCAGCACGGCATCTCTCCGCGTTCGAGAAGGAGCCCGCAGACGACAAAAAAGTGTCGTTCTGCACAATCGTGTCCGCAGGGGATCAGGACGCCGTTTCGCAACACTTTAGCTGGATCCGCGGTGACGAGTCTCAGCTGCGCCGCGAGACTGCTACTTTTCGCACCATCCGATCTCGGCTACGATTAAACTCAGCTCAACAGAACCGAACTGCCTGACCGGAGAGATCCTGCGTCCTAAGAGCGGCACATTCAAAACCTAACGATACTTACCAAGGAAAAGCGCGGTTCTGCAAACGGTCAAGCCGCACCATATTATTATCTTGAAGCTGCTGAGTCATTCAGGAGGGACTGCGTGTTTGAGTACGAGGGCGCCACAGATGCGGGGCGCATCAGGTCGAATAACGAGGATTGCCTTCTCTTGGACCCTGAACTCGGGTTGTTTGTCGTGGCCGACGGCATGGGAGGGCATCGACACGGACAGGTGGCGGCTGAGTTGGCGTGCTCCACGCTACGTCATTATCTGCGGTCCTCCCGCAGCCCCAGTGATGTGACTTGGCCGTTCGGGTATAACTGGAAGCTTTCACTGGACGAAAACCGCCTCATCACTGGGATTCTCCTTGCCAACCACCACGTCTGGAGGCGTTCAGAAGAAGATCCTGCCTATGCCGGGATGGGTTCGACCGTTGTGGCAGCCCTCGTTCAGGGTGACAGAGCCGCCGTCGCAAATGTAGGCGATAGTCGCGCCTATCTTTTTCGGCGCGGCCAGCTATCACAGCTCACGACCGATGACACTTGGCTCAATACCGTTGCTCGCCCAAGTTACAATCGACCCGAAGGCCCTTTCCAAGCACCCGATGCGCAATGTACTTACGCAGGCGGCCGGAACTCAGCGTGAACTTGACGTACACACCTGTGAGCTTGACTTGCAGGACCGTGACATTTTGCTGTTGTGCAGCGACGGATTGTACGCAGTAGTTCCGGAACAATATATTGCTTGCGTACTTGAATCTGATGAGTCGGTGCCATCCCGGGTAGCACGTCTCAAACAAGCAGCTCTTGACGCTGGCGCACCCGACAATCTCTCGTGCGTTTTGTTGAGTTATGTGCCTGGTCCCACCAGTTGAGGGTGTCAGCACTTTGACGTTAGCGGTTTAATTCCCGCATACTTCGAAGCTGAGGGCCTGAGATCCGTTCTTTTTTATCTCGTTCGATACCGCTTACCGATAGTGTTCAGGTCCGCAGCGTGCCACCAAGATAGCTGCATCAGAACTGTTGGCCCGAGTTGTGCTAAGCGCGCTGCCCGTGAGTCCAAGCATGACTGAAGAGACTGGATTCGGGGCAGAATGGAACCGCTTCATGCTCACCTTTCTCCTCTGCGCGAGGTCAAATCACGATTGAGCGGGGCCGATTCGGGATCGAGGAGGACGAACGGCCGCCCGGCAACGGGGCCAAAACGCCGAAGGCTGTCTCTCTAGCCAAGCTGCTCACTGCGATCGCGCTTGTCGCTCCTTTTCTTCGGCTATGAGCGCGAAGGTGTTAGCGGACATCCGGACATCGTGGCGATGATAGCTCGGTACCTGCTTAGGCTGGTTTCTCGGATGGATGTGATAGCTTTGTCGCGGGCTGAATGTGGGGGACAAATTCGGCGGTACTTTCCTCGCTGCGTAGGATTCCTGAACGGGTGATATGAGACACAGACAATATGTTTCAGTAAGCAGACAGTATCCTTAGGACTGGCGCGAGTCTCTCGGTCCACTACAGAAGAGAATCAAATTTGCAAGTTTATCTGATCAATCCAAGCGATACCGCGTTCGGTACCGCCGTTATCACGCCGCGTTGGCTGTTTGTTCTCGCCGCAGCGACGCCTGCGGAATTCGGGGACCCGGTCCTGTGTGATGAAACCTTGGAGGCGCTGGATGTAGAGAGCGTTGCGGCCGGCGATATCGTCGGCATCGGCATTCATACGGGGAATGCTCTTCGGGGGTATGCGATCGGGCGTCTGGTAAAACAGCGGGGCGCGTTCGTGGTCTTCGGGGGCATCCACTCGACGCTGTACCCGGAGGAAGCTTTCGATCGAGGCGCGGCGGACTGCGTGGTTCGCGGAGACGGCGACATAGCTTGGGGCCAAGCTCTAAGAGATCACGCGCGAGGCGCTGCGCAGCGTGTGTATGAGGGCGGCCGGATCGATGCCAGCCAGTTCAAAGCGGCGCGCTGGGACTTGCTGGACTCCTCCAAATACATGTGGGGGTCGGTACAAACCGTTCGCGGCTGCGCGAAACATTGCTCGTTCTGCTCTGTCTGGCGCACGGACGGCCAACGCCCGCGGCAAAGGCCTTCGGACCCGATCATCGAAGAGATCGTGGAACTCCGGAGGCGAGGGTTCCGCTTTATTGCACTTGCTGACGACAACTTCTATCCCGTGTCCCTGACGGATATCCAATTAGCGCAGCGGCAGAACAACCATGCGCGGGTGGCGACATTGGAAGCCATTCGTGCAGAGCGGTTTGAACTGATGGAGCGCTTGGCCGAGCTTCCGAAGGGGATGGTGTTCTTCACCCAGATCACGATGGAAGCGGCCGAAGATCCTGAGTTTCTCAAAGCGATGCGCAAGGCGCGGATCATGGGTGCGCTCGTCGGTATTGAGGCCGTCACGGCGGAAGGGCTGAAGGCCGTGTTCAAGGATTTCAACTTATGCGGCGAGAATCTGGTGGAGCGGCTGCGGCAATTTCAAGAACACGGGATACATATCCTCGGCTCTTTCATTTTTGGGCTGCCGACCGACCGTCCAGATACCTTCCAAGCCACGCAAGAAATGGCACAGCGCTCCGGCATTGCCTTTGCGCAATTTGTGATGCTGACGCCATTTTGCGGCACGGTTGACTTTGAGCGCTGGGAAAAGAGCATGGGCGACCAGCCACCGCTAGTCGATGGAATTCCAATCACGCGCTACTGGCTGATTCCGGCGGACAAACGACCCAAGATGTTTATGCCGCATCCGATGATGAGTTCGGACGAGATGCGAGCCAGAACCCAAGGCGTCTGGGACGCGTTTTACAGCTTGCCTGCAATCTGGAGACGGTCCGCCTGTACGCCGACGCTGCGCGCACGCCTGGCGTTTGTTTTTGTCTCAAAGCTGTATCGCCAAATGTATGCGAGCACCGGCATCGCAACGGACAGCGCACGGCGTGAACGGGCTACGCAGTGGGCCAGGCGCATTGCGAGAGTGACACGCCGATTGTTCCAGGCACCACCAATGCCAGATTTGCAATTACCTCGCACATCGTCCGAGCGCTTCGACAGATCCGTTGCGTGTAGTCAGCTGAAGATCCGCGAAGGCACTCCGCCGCGGGGCTTGCTGTTTAGATGTGGCCGCTCCGCCGCAATAAACTATCGGGCCGGGCGAAACAGTGGGATCTAATCGCCCGACCGTCCATCGAACTCGCGGGCAACAAAACCGGCGTTATTCGCAGCTCCAGGCTGTACAATAGCTTCAAGACGCCCGACCTGTACGCGACCGTCTGAGTCTGCCCAGCCGGAGTTCTCAGCACTCGCAAATCGTTCGTCCTCCAACGGTTCATATACGCATCTTGCGCGGTCATTCGAAACTGCGAAGCCGGTTTTCGTCAATTCAATCTGACCGGTATTCACTGCCGGCAAGAATTAAGGGGCCGGATTTCCCGCCGGCTGCACTGATTTACAGGTCAGGGCATTGCAATCGGAGCTTTGCCTAGTATGACCAAAGCTGTTCCTATATTTGTCGGTACTTACGACCATCGCCTGATAGGACTGTCGATCTTGATCGCGATCTTCGCTTCGTATACGGCACTCGGACTAGGATCCCGGACGGCAGCTGCAACTGGAGCCACACGCCTGACATGGCTGATTTGCGGCGCTATCGCAATGGGATTCGGAATCTGGTCGATGCATTACGTCGGAATGCTTGCGTTCACGTTGCCGATACCCGTTCTTTACGATCTACCAACCGTGATCCTGTCGCTTCTCGCCGCGATCTTTGCATCTGCTGTGGCATTGTTCGTCGTCAGTCGTCACGCCGTGGCGCCCGTAGACCTGGCGTTCGGAAGCATATTCATGGGAAGTGGAATTCTCGCAATGCACTATATCGGGATGGAGGCAATGCGAGTACCTGCAATGTGTCACTACGATCCCGCGCTCCTCGCCACCTCGGGAGTGATTGCGATCGGTGGATCTCTTGTGGCACTCGGGCTTACGTTCCGGTTTCGCGAGCCGGTCAGGGCTGGAGCCGGCTCAAAAATCGCGAGTGCTATTGCGATGGGAATTGCGATCGCCGCCATGCACTACACCGGAATGGCAGCAGCAACTTTTTCTCCCTCTTCCGCGCCCGGTCGACTACTCGCACGCCGTACGCATCTCTGCCTTGGGCATAACAGGTATCGTTACTGTCACGTTTCTACTTCTCGGGTTTGCAGTGTTTAGTTCGGTGATGGATCAGCGGTTATCCGCACAGCGAGCTTTAGCCGAAGAGCTATATCGCTCACGGCACATGCTGCAGTCCATCCTCAACACTATTCCACAACGTGTCTTCTGGAAAGGTCTCACAGGTCAATACCTGGGTTGCAACCAGGCGTTCGCAACGGACGCGGGCACGGCTGTGCCCGAAGAAGTTGTAGGACGCATCGATGCAGAACTTCCTCGCATGTGCGAGTTTTCAGCCGAATCCGACATCGTCACGAACACGGGCATGCCAGTTCTTAACGCAGAGTGTCAGACGATAGCTCCCGACGGCCAGCAGCGTTGGTTTCGCGGAAGTACTCTCCCTTTACGCGACTCCCAGCAGCGGCTGTTCGGCGTACTTGGCGTTTACGAAGATGTGACGGAACGCAAGACAGTAGAAGACGCCATCAAACGGTCCAATATTGCTCTAGCTGAGTTCGCACACGTTGTTTCCCATGATCTGCAGTCGCCGGTCAGGACCGCAAAGATTCACACCCAGTTGGTCTCGCGGAAATACGGCAAGCACCTTGATGCCCAAGGACGTGACTTCCTCCTCGATATCGAGGCTAGTTTGACTCATATGCAAGAGTTAATTCGATCGTTGCTTGCGTACGCGACAGCAACAGAATCGAAACGAGGCGGTGAGATGGAGATTTCGCTTGAATGTCTCTTTGGAACGAGCGACTGCAAACCTTCTGCCTCTGATCGAAGAAACGCGCGCTGAGATTACACATGACGCTCTGCCTGTCGTAACAGTGCATCCAGCTCAGCTCATCCAAGTGTTTCAGAACCTAATTTCGAACGCGATCAAGTACCGCAAGCCCGACATCCAGCCAGCCATTCACGTATCCGCGGCCAAGAAGGCCGGGGAATGGGTCATTTGTGTTCGCGATAACGGGATAGGGATTGCGCCGGAATACCAGGAACGGATCTTCACACCAATGAAGCGGCTACATGGCCCTGAAATTCCGGGATTCGGCATAGGACTTGCGACCTGTCGGAAGGTGATCGAGCACCATGGTGGCCGCATCTGGGTCGAATCGCAGGCTGGTGTTGGATCCAACTTTTGCTTCTCATTGCGAAAGAGTAAAGCCGCCAAACCGGGCAGCCATGAGTTGCGGCAGCCGGACTCCGCTGCAACTGCGGCTTCTTAACATCGGCTTGGCGAAACCCCTGCGCTCCGATCCGTGAACGCAACCCCGGTCGCCGCTGATAGATCATAATCGACGGCCTTAGCGACCGACTCGCGATAAAGACGCCGACCGGCTTCAGACTGTTGGAATCGAGCCCTGCTTGATGATCTTGGTCATCACGTTGGTGAAGGTGTCCACTTCCTCAAGCGTGGTGTACACGTTGGGCGTGATGCGCAGACCTTGGTATTCGCCGGGAGTGACGATCGCAACTGTCCAGATGCGGTACTTCTGCCAGAGATAAGCCGATAATTTTGGAGCATCGAGGCCGTTCACGCTGATGAACCCAATGCCACACGACTGTTCCGGATCATCACTGTTGAGAATCTTCACCCCCGGCAGTTGGCGCAAAGGATCGGACCAGCGACGCCGAAGATAGCGAAGCCGCTCAGCTTTGCGCTCGAGGCCGATGCTCTCGCTGAAATTCAACGCCTCTGTGATGGAGTTCCGTTGTGAGGCCGGATGGGTACCGATCTCCTCAAATTTGCGAATGTTGCCGGTCATCTCGGGCGGCGCCGCCATCATGGGCCAGATCGACGGAATCTTGCTCTTCCGGACGTATAAGAAACCCGTGCCGATTGGCGCGAGTACCCATTTGTGCAAAGAAGTGCCGTAGTAATCGCAATCGAGATCGTCGTGCTTGATCGGGAACTGGCCGAACGCATGAGCGCCATCAACTACCACCTCAATGCCACGCGAACGGGCCATTTGGCAGATCTTTTTCACCGGGAAAATTTGCCCCGTACGGTTTGTGATGTGGCAGATGTGGATGACCTTCGTTTTGGGAGTGATATTCTCCTCGATTCGGGCAGCAAGGTACTCAAGGCTCGGCGGCGGAACGGGAAAGGTGATTTGCTTGAGCACAATTCCGTCGCGCCGCTCACGCTGTTGCCACGTTGTAATCATCCGAGGATAATCCTGGTTCGTTGTCAGGACTTCGTCGCCGCGCTTGAGCTCCATCCCAAGCTGAACGATTTCAAGCGCCTCGCTGGCATTGCGAGTGATCGCGATCTCTTCGGGATCGCAACCGAAAGATTCAGCAAGGCGACGGCGGACCGTTTCGATACCGGGATCGAGAACGTTCCACATGTAGTAGGACGGGTTCAGATTTTCTACCTCGAGATAGCGCGTCTCCGTGTCCATCACAATCTTAGGAGCAGGCGAGACACCGCCGTTATTGAGGTTGATCATGTTGCGATCGACGGTGAAGGCGTGGCGAACATTAAACCAGAAGTCTTCATCGCGGGCAACAGAATCGGCAGGACGGCCGGACGTGCCTGAAACCGCAGACTGAGCGCGCAGCAGTGCATCGGCTTGGAAGGCGGCTGTGATGCCTGCGGCCGCGGAGAAAAATTGACGGCGATCCATTGCAGCGAGATTACGAGCAAACAGCTAAGAAGTCAACCGACTTGAACGGTACAGTTACGACCACGTAGAGAGCTTATGGCTTCTGAACCGCATCAGCTTGCCTCGATCGACATTTGTCGTCAGATCCTGGCTGATCCTGGTCCAGGTGTCGCCGCGATCATCTGATTGGAACAGATATTGTGCGCCAAAGTAAATTCTTTTCGGATCGTGGCTGGAGACGATTATTGGGGCATTCCATTCGAATTGGAACGGGTTCCTCTCCTGCGTTTGGCTGCGGTACGACGTTGGCCCACTCGTGCGTAACCAGATTAAGGCGCAAGAGCGTGCCGTCCTGTGACTCGACATACACAAGATTTGAATCGGCCTGGTCGGGTTGGCACGTTAACGGTGATTCCGTTCTGGCTTTGTTTGCCGAAGCCCGGATGCTCTGCCGCGACGACATAAGCGCCAATGGGAACATTTGGGATGACGTAGAATCCACCTTTGTCCGTTGTCGCCGTGAAACTTTGGTGCGTCTCCACGTGTTCCGCAGTGGCCACGGCACTATCGACGACAGCGCCGGAGGCGTCCAGAATCTGGCCTGTAATCCGTCCGGTTGTGTTTTGCGCCGGAAGAGCTGTAAGTACTCTGCTGAACAAAAGCAAACAACGATAACCAGGGAAATAGTAACTGCGTGTAGAGCGAGTTGGGGCCACGTAAGTCCTGAAGAGTCACCGCTCCAGGGAATCTAGATGGATCAATCCCGACGGGGAGTTGGAGTCAACGGGTATGGCATTCAGGTGTGTGGGCGTCAATCTCATGCGGCCGGGAACTTCAGTTCAGTCGCTGATTCGCGCACGCAGATTAGCGAGCAGTCGCTCGATTTTGTCCTCCTTCTCCATCTCCTCCATCCTGAACGTATCGTCCGAATCCAGCAAGGCCTGGCTGCCATTGGCCCGTCCTTCCGCTTCTATCACCTTGTTATTCATCCGGGAAAGACCCCCGCTGGAAGGATCAGCAATGGATGCTGCCGCAGCAGCGCGTTGGGCCGTTCGAGCCCGCCGGTATCGCGCCATCAGGATCTCGGCTTGAGACCGGCTCTCCGCCAACTTCGATTCAAGCTGCCGCAGAGCTGTCTTCAGCATCTCCACCTGTTGGCTCTGGTCCTCCAGTTGTTGGCCAAGATTCCGGACGGCCGACTCAAACGGGATCGACCGCTCGAGAGCTATACGCGCCAGTGACTCATCGCCTTTCGCAAGAGCAACTTCGGCTTTTCGCATCCATTCGGCATGCGACGCCAGGCTTCTCGGCTTTTTTCTTCTCGAGCACATGCCAATCCGCGATTGCGATTGCCACCTGCGTCTTCACCTGCATCCGCTGATTTTCCATATCGAGGAGAAGCTGCTTAAGCAGCTTCTCCGGATTCTCGGCTTTGTCGACCAGATCGTTGAGATTCGCCCTGATCAGTCTGCTAACACGGTCGAGTAACGCCATTATCGCCTCCGTACATAGATCTACTGTTTGGTTTCATTGGTTTTTCCGTTGGTCTTGTCGCCAATAACTTTCACCTTGTTGAAGAGTTCCGACATCTTCATGCCCGAAAGCGTTTCGAACAAAGCAGGAACTTGCGCCGCCATCTGAGCCATATCGCCAGTGATCTTGTTCATCCCGGCAGAGTGGCCGTCGCCCGTCGAAACGATTGTGATCTTGTCGATGTTCTGAAGCGGCGACGCCAACGCTTTCGCAATTTCCGGCAATCCGGTGATCAACTTATCTACGACGGCAGCCTGGTTCCATTCCTGATACGCTTCCGCCTTGACATTCATTGCTTTCGCTTCGGCCTCGCCCTTCTTCGCGATGATTTCAGCATCAGCTTCACCTTGTAAGCGCGTTGCAGCCGCACGGCCTTCGGCCTCGACCGTGGCGCGGTGGCGCTCCGCTTCGGCCGTCATCTCTACGCGTTTGCGCTCTACCTCGGCCCGTTTCAGTACCGTGGCGATCAACTCCTTCTCATGGCGCAGGATTTCAGCTTCCTGCACCTTCACTTCGGCTTCTTTTTCCGCCTGCCGAATCTTCACTGCCTCGCGAACGACCTGCTGCTGCATGATGTTGGCCTGTATGTCGTACGCCTTATCCGCTTGCGCCTGTTGGCGCTTCACGGTTTCGACATACTGGGCGCGTCTGATCTCCAAATCGCGTTGCGCTTCCGCTTGCGCGGCTTGCGACAGCGCCTCTGCGAGTACTCGCTCCTGGTCCGCTTGCGCCTTTGCGACGGCAGATTCCCGAGCGGCCGAGGCCCGTTTGATCGCGATATCTCGGTCCGCTTCAGCGGCAGCTACTTCCGCATCGCGCTTAATGCGCGCAATGTCCGGCCGCCCCATGTTGGTGATGTACTCGTTCTTGTCCCGAACTTCCTTGATCGTGAACGAGACAACTTCCAGACCCCATCTTGCTGAGATCCTCTGCGCACGTTGCACGCATCCGGTCACCGACCATTTCGGGTTCTTTCACAATCTGCTCGACCGACAATTGACCGATGATGCCTCGCAGATGTCCTTCCATGACGAGCCGGATCAGGCCTTCGCGCTCGTTGTCGGTCTTGGTGAGAAACTGCTCAGCCGCGGTCTTGATCGACTCCGGATCACTTCTCACCTTGATCTGGGCCACAGCTTCCACCGTCACCGCGACACCTTGCCTGGTGTAGAGATCCTGCTCCGGCGCAACATCGAACGACATGAGTTGGAGCGAAAGCTGGCGGCTGGTCTCGACCATGGGCACGATCACGGTGCCACCGCCCTTCACGATTCGCGTACCGCGCATGCCGTAAACAATGATTGCTTCGTGCGGCCCCGCTTTCCGATATAACCGGGCAATCGCAGCAGTAACCGCAAGTATGGCTACGACCGCCAGCCCGGCAATGACGAACACATCCTGAGACATAAACGTCTAACTCTCTTCTTTCTGAGGAAACGGCCAGCTTACGGAAGCAACTCCGTCCAGCTGGATCAGCCATGGGTAAGTGGCGCATCCTCGGCGCCCAGACCCCGATCTCGTTCACTTAGTTGGCGTCCGACTCGTCGCCGGCCGTCAGGGCATCCCACGTACGCACGTAGGCAATGCCGTTTTGATAGCTGGTAACGACGACTTCCTGACCCCGTTCGATCGCGGTATCGCCCTCGCTGCGCACATAGGCCAATTGGCGCGCCACCATCGCGCGTAAATGTCATTTCGCCTGTTCCGCCGCCCTGACGGACGGGACTTGAGATTCGGCCAAGAACACCGACCATGTCGTAATCCGCCGAGTGCATGGCGAATTCTCTTCCGTGCAGAAATCGCAGGACGAACGCCAGCACGGCGCCGCCAACGCAGGCCAACCACGCTACGAAATCAGCAACACCAGCCAGAGGCCAAAGCGTGGTGTGACGCATCATCAGATAGCCGCAGCCACCCGTCCACGCGAGAAAAATGGCAATGTGTGTGCAGGCTCAGGAAATGTTCCACCCAGCCGCCGTGAGCATTGGCTGCCGATCGCCTGCCCGCCGAGTGCGTGTCCGATCGTGGCTCGAATGCGATGTGCAGGTGAGAACCATGCCCGGCTCCGCGTGGTGACCACCCAAGTGCAATCCGCCCAGCAAAACGGCGGCCAAGCTCCACAGAATCCCGAATACGAAGCAACCGAGAAATACGTCCGTGATGTTCATTGCCGTCCGCCTTTCTTTCTTCTGCACGTTCGTTTCCAATCCCCGAGCGCATCAGAGAGCCTATCCACAACTGCGGTGTTTGCAAGATCCCGTGCAGAAGCAGCAGGCATCGACGCGAATCGTCGTGCTTAGCCAAAGCAAGAAGGCAGCAGAAACCGGCGCATCCGCCCGAAATCGCTCTGCGCCATTAATCAACCAGATATCGAGCTGGTCTTCGTCGAGCCGCAGATCCGTGAGCAGTTCGGTGTGGTATCCCTCGGGATCGTCAACCAGAAAACCCGGGATGAACTTTAAAGAATTTCGCCAGCAACAGCCGGCTCGAGTTGGTAAGGTGCTTCCGTTTTCCGCTCTCGATCTGGGAAAGATAGGGTTGGCTGATCTTTCCCTTTCAGTTCCTTTGAGATCGCGCGAACAATCTCCTGCTGGGTCATGTCGCGGCCCAGCCCGCGAAGGTGCCCTTCCACCGTTCGCAGGTAGCGAAACTTTTCGGCGAAGGTCATATAGCAATCTGCAATTATTATATCGCAAATTGCAATAAGCGAGCGACTCGCCTGGTCTACAGGTACTAAAGCTTCGACATGTTCCTGCACAGAATCTCTAAGAACGAGATGACTTCACCAGTCAGTCGCTCATCCGCGGCGTTTAACTGTTCGTCTATGGCTATGCCGTTGAAACAACAGCCCAAAGCTCAACAAGGCATGGGGGAAGAGACAGTTCGCTTTCTAAGTCACCGCAGTACTAAAACTATTAGCTTAGGTTTACGGTGAAGTACTACATACTTACGCAGTCACCCGCCCCTATGCTGGATGGTGTTCGTTGATAAGTGGTATTAGTGAGGGATCGAGAGCTTGGAGATCAGGAATTTGTCCGCCCCGGCGTGACATTGGCGAATGCGTTCAACGTTCGATACTTCTTTGCTGATGGGCCGTAGAGCTGGATAAGGAGGACCGGACAATCGAAGTCACTGCAGTTATACCTATTTACAACGACTGGGATTCGCTACGGCAACTCCTTAAGGATTTGGATGGCGTTCTTTCGTTTGGTCATCAACTTCACCTCGTCCTCGTCGACGACGCCTCCACTGAGCCAATGCCGGCCGATCTCTTTGACCCGAGTCATTCAGTCTTTGCTTCGGCATCGCACCTGCGACTGAAATGCAACTTAGGCCATCAGCGCGCCATTGCCACCGCCCTGTCGTGGGTCAGCTCAACAGAGAACACGCGCCCAGTCATCATCATGGACGGAGATGGAGAAGATAAGCCAAGCGATGTGCCGGGCATGCTGGAATTCTTCGAGGAGCGGGGAGGACAAATAGCTGTTTTCGCTGAAAGGACCAGACGGTCTGAGGGTTTTGTGTTCAGACAGTTTTACCGTTTCTACCGCTGGATGCACTTGATGATGGTTGGCTTCCCGGTTAGGATTGGAAATTTCAGCGTCATACCGGCGAGCTACGTCGATGGCCTTGTTGTTTCGAATTATCTGTGGTATCACTACGCAGCTACTGTCATTCGCACGCGCATGCGCTTCGTCATGATGAAAACAGAGCGGGGTTATCGTTACAAAGGCGTATCGAAGATGAACTTCGTGGGTCTCGTTCGTCATGGCATCAGCGCTATCGCGGTTCACTCCGAAGTGCTCAGTGTTCGCCTGCTGATTGCATCCTGTATCATCACGCTAATTGGCTTGGCTGCGCTCGCAACGTTAGTCTGGATGCGCTTATTCACACCTTACGCCATACCCGGGTGGGCGACTACCACGTCCGGGCTTATCGTTGTGCTGCTACTTCAGGTTCTTTCCCTGACCTTCACATTTGTAATGCAATCGGTCTCCATTCATGGCAACGCGGCGTTTTTGCCCGCGCGAGATTGCCCGATATTTCTGCGCTTCGTGCATCAGTTCAAGATCGAAAAGTATCGTTGGAGCGTACAAGCCGGATAATCGCATTGCAGGATTAGAGACTTTGTGCAGAGGCAAGTAAACTTCCGCCTTTATTCCAATGTCGGACCGGCCTCACTGGCAAGGGGGACGTGAAGCGCGATTGCCGAGTGCGGAATATTAGCTCTCTGTGCACTGCAACAGTCGCGTCCAACTCTGTCAAATACTCACCTTGGGAACCTCTTCTAATTTTCAGTTTGTCGACTACTTTATGTTCCATCTCTGGAGGAGATCGAGTCCGATATGGCGCAAAGCGTAATCGTAATGGAAACAAGTAATGTGCGGGTGCGACCGTCGCAGCTTACCTATAGCCGCGACGGGTTATTCTGTGCCCTTCTGCTAGCGATCTGCTTTCTGATTCCCAATCCGTTCGTGCACATGGGCCTCATTGATGACTGGTCCTATATAAAAACGGCACAAATATTCGCGCAAACCGGGCATCTGGTATATAACGGCTGGGCGACGGCATCACTGGGCTGGCAGGTAGTCTGGGGCGCATTTTTCATCAAACTGCTTGGCTTCTCTTTCGTTGCAGTGCGTTTGTCCATTCTGCCGATTGCCTTAGCATCAGTCTATCTCTTGCATCAGATCCTGATTCGGTTCGGCATCGAACGCGGGTATGCTGTGTTCGGCACTCTAACCGTGGCTCTCTCGCCCATCTTTTTACAGCTGACAGACACCTACATGACCGATATACCGGGCATGTTCTGCATGTTGTTGTGCTTGTACCTGTGCCAGCGCGCTCTCGCGACAACCACAGACGGGCGGGTTTTTGCCTGGCTACTTTTAGCAACGGTGACGAATCTCGTTGGCGGCACTGCTCGCCAGACCATCTGGCTAGGCGCGCTAGTGATGATGCCGTCGACACTCTGGATGTTCCGCCGCCGCCGCACTCTGTTTTGGAGCGGCATGTTGCTTTGGGTCGTGAGTGCGGTCATCGTCTTTCTTTGCATGCGGTGGTTCAATCGCCAGCCCTACTTTCTCCCCGAGACCCTTTTCCCGCGAGGACTGTCGTTCAGGGATTTCTTCTTCTTAGCCCTACGAGAGCTCGTTCTAGGCATCAAGTGGTTTCTGTGCCTCAACCTTCTCGTTCTCCCAGTCCTCGCAGCTTGGTGGCCTCTTGCCCTATCCGTGCCGCGGCGCTTACTCGTTCGGTGGCTAACGATCACATCCGCTTTGGTGTCGGCCGGTATCATCTTTGGTCTTAAGCAGGGCATCCCCGTCGATAAATGGACGGCACCATGGTTTACACATGTGCTCTCATCGCTTAGAGATGCTTATCTCGGGATGATCCCCGGTCCCATCCCGTATATATTTCAACCCTGGCAGCGGATCATTGCGACCGTACTAGTGGTTGCCACAATGTCCGTCTTCTTTTTGCACTTATTCAACCGGCCGCCTTGGAAGTCGCGCACCTCTGCGACGAACGGGACATCCTGGGCTCCGGTTCTTTGGTTGCTGATGCCATACTCGCTTTCCTATGCGGCGGCACTCGGCCTTAGAGGAATGGGGGACGGGATCTTCGATCGTTACTTACTTCCCTTACAAGTTGTCGCTGTTATTTTCCTCCTGTGTTACTACCAGGATGTTATGCCCCCGAACAGACGCCATTTGAGCCTCTCTTTCGGGTTGCGCTCGTTTCCTGCCATAAGCCAATTGATCTTGGTCGTGATGACTGCGTATGGCATTGCCGGCGTCCATGACTGGTGCGCTTTCGACCGTGCACGCGTAGAGGCTGCTGAAGAAATACGCCGCGCTGGCGTGCCGCGCACTGCTATCTCAGCCGGCTTCGAATACGACGGCTGGACACAGGTAGAAGTTAGCTATATCAACGACAGCCGCATCCGAAACCCTCCCGACGCATACCGCGAGGTAACTTCGCCTGTCCAAGTTTCGTGGCCATGCGCTAACTGGTTTGGGCTCGATCACACCCCGGCTATCGTCCCGCAGTATTTCGTTGTCTCTGCGCCTATGGATTGTTTCGCACCATCGCAGTTTCCTCCAGTCACTTACCATGCGTGGATGCCGCCGTTCACGCGCCAAGTCTTTGTACAGCGACCGCGTGGCTCGAATCTCTCGGAGATTGAGAGGGGCTCGGACCATTCCATGCGAAACTTCTGAGACACAAGACGAACTGCTGCGCACCTCCTACTGCTCTCTTCCGATAGATCAACGGTGCTCAATAGCGCGGGTTGCTAGTGCCCTGACGTTCTCTTGTTTATTTTCCAATCAAGTTACAAAGTCTACGACGCCATTACTTCGTTTTGTAAACCCCTCTCCTGTGTCAGCGTGGCGTTCTGGGCTGCGTTCGTCGGTATTCCTGACGGACGGACTCATGGGCGACAATCGGTTGATTGTGGCCCACCAGGAAACTTGAGAATTGCTCAAAGATGATACGGAAGAAAAGGCGCCGGACGCAGATACGGGCCGCTTGCGGCTGCCCTTTGGATGACCGTCCTAGCCGGTTTTCCCGTCGCGCTTGCACAGCAAGGTGAACCTGATCCGCAGGCAACGCAGCTTCCGAAGCCGCCCGCGCCGTTAGGCGGCTCTGTTCCGCGGCAGGAACAAGACAAGAGAACAACAACGGCGACGCCTCAAGAGCGGTGGAATCTGTATTGGCAGGCGACCTCAATCGGGCAGTATCATGGCACCTTTCGTTCTCCGTATCAGGACACACGATACAGCCTGCAAAACTATCCTGAGCGGGACGTTTCGCTCACCACGACATTGTTTTTCGGTCTTCGCCTGGATCAGAATACGCAGCTTTACTTCAATCCTGAGATCGCGGGCGGTAGAGGGTTCAGCGGAGTGAATGGCCTTGCGAATTCCTCGAACGGCGAACTGCCCCGGGTTGCATCAGCTGCTCCCAAGCCCTATCTGGCCCGCCTGTACCTTTCGCATGATTTCGGCTTCGGCGACAAGACCGAATCCTTTGAAAGCGAAGAGAACCAGTTGGGCGGAAAACGCCCACTCAACCGCTATACGGTAACCGTGGGTCGTTTCACCCTCACCGATTTCTTCGACAACAACCGCTACTCCCATGATCCGCGCACCCAGTTCATCGGCTGGGCGGTAATGTTCAACGGCGCTTGGGACTATCCGGCGGATGTGCGAGGTTACACATGGGGATGGGTCCACGAATTCCACACCCGGCAATGGTCCTTCCGCTACGGAAGCGGAGCCATGCCGAGAGTCGCCAACGGGCTACGCTTTGATCGCAGAGTGCTGAGGGATCGCGGGGATGTATTCGAAGTGGAGAAGCGACACGAAATCCGAAAGCATCCGGGCACAATCCGGCTACTCGGGTTTGCGAATCATGCGGACGCGGGGACCTACGGCGAAGCGATTCAGCTTGCGAAACAAACCGGAACCACACCTGATGTTACGGCTACGCGCCGGCCCGGAACACTTAAATATGGATTCGCGATCAACACAGACCAGGAGATCACGTCCGATATAGGAATCTTTTCGCGGCTTGGATGGAACGATGGCAAAACGGAAAGCTTTGCATTTACCGCCATTGACCGGCTCGCATCGGGCGGTGTCTCCATGACGGGACGGCGATGGCACCGCCCCTATGACACAGGCGCCACAGAATTCACCACCAGCGGTCTCTCGCGAGTGCATGCCTCTTACTTAGCCATGGGCGGGCACGATTTCCTGCTCGGCGACGGCCGCCTGCAGTACGGTCCAGAATACATTTGGGAGAGCTACTACAGCGCCCGTCTTTTTCCCGGCTTTTTCGCGAGTCTTGATTATCAGCATGTCGCTAATCCTGCTTACAATCAGGACCGGGGCCCTGTCTCTATTTATTCCATCCGTCTTCATTGGGTACTGGGAAAAGAAACCCTTGGTTTTAAATAAATGCTTTGCATGATGGTGTTCCGGTTCCATACAATCGAGAAACCAGAAAGCTGCTGCCGGAGGCATTGTGGAACGGAAAAAAGCGAGCGACTTCCCTCAAGAACTACTCGACCTGTTTGACAAGTACGTACATGGCGACATTCCCCGACGAGAGTTTTTCGAAGGCGCAAAGAGATTCGCGGTCGGAGGTTGGACGGCGGCCACATTGTTCGAGGCCTTACGTCCGAACTATGCATGGGCAGAGCAGATACCGAAGGACGACCCTCGCATCAAGGCAGAACGTGTCACTGTGGAGTCTCCGTCCGGCAACGGGACCATCCGAGGCTATCTGGTTAGGCCAGCGCAAGGAAGCGGGAAGTGGCCGGGCGTGCTGGTTGTCCATGAAAATCGGGGTTTAAACCCTTACATCGAAGATGTTGCCCGGCGGCTCGCGGCGGCCAATTTTGTGGCGCTTGCTCCAGACGGGCTGACAAGCGTGGGGGGCTATCCGGGCGACGACGAAAAAGGCGGCGAGTTGTTCCGGAAGGTGGATCGCGAGAAGATGACGCAGGATTTCGTCGCGTCCGCGCTTTGGTTGAAAAAGCGTCCCGACTGCACCGGAAAGATCGGGGTGGTCGGATTCTGTTTCGGCGGCGGCATTGCCAATACGCTGGCGGTGAGATTGGGCAGCGATCTTTCGGCAGCCGTTCCGTTTTATGGCGGCCAGCCTTCGGCGGAAGATACCGCCAAGATCAAAGCGCCGCTGCTCATCCACTATGCCGGGTTGGATACAAGAGTGGATGCGGGATGGCCGGCTTACGAAGCCGCGTTGAAGAAAAACGGCGTCTCTTATCAGGAGTTCACGTACGAAAACGCGAATCATGGTTTTCATAACGACACGACCCCGAGATACGACGAAGCGGCAGCGAAACTTGCGTGGCAGAGGACGGTCGACTTCTTCAACAAGAATCTCCGGTAACGGCGCCTCGTCCGTCCCTCCGATAAATTTATGCCAATACCGGCGATGAAAGATTTCGCGCCGTAAGTTTTCGCTTTTTGCAGCAGCGATCTCTTCGCAGGCATGGGTTGGAGCAGTACACGAGAAGACGGACGAGAACGAGCAGCTATGTACGGACTGATTAATAAGATAGTGGCAGCCCCGAACCGCCGGGGCGAGTTGATCTCAATCCTTAAGGCGAGTAGCATCGACATGTCGGGATGCATCAGTTACGTCATCGCGGAAGACGCTGCCGACGAAAACGGCATTTGGGTGACGGAAATCTGGGACTCCGAGGCGAGCCATCAAGCCTCCTTGAGCTTGCCGGCGGTGAGAGACGCAATCGGCAGAGCGAAGCCGCTGATCGCGGGGTTCAACAAAACCGCAGTTACGAGACCCGTCGCCGGCGTCGCTTCGGGCCATTAGGGAGAGCCAATTGGCGGGAACCGGTACGGCCGTCGTGTACCATTGTGTACGAGATGGGTGTCGGTGCAACGTTCGGTTCCTAACGAACAACGAGCGGTAGGCTCATTGGGCCGGGCAAGGCGGTGAAATTGCATCCAGCACCTCTGCCGTACGTGAATACTTTCAGCTCACCAAGCCCCGAATCGCCCTCCTCATTGTCATTTCCACTGCTGTAGGCTACTGCTTTGGAACTGATTCCCATTTCGATTTAATCAGGCTCTTTCACACGCTTCTGGGCACCGCTCTCATGGCAGCAGGGTCCGCGACACTTAACCAGTGGTACGAGCGCGACGTGGACGCCAAGATGAAGCGGACGCGTACCAGGCCAATCCCGGCAGGAACGATTTCGGCGGCGCACGCCTTTTATTTCGGTGTTCTGACGTCGCGTCATAGGCGCTGTTGAACTGTGGATATTTGCCAACAGGCAGGCGGCTCTTCTCAGTTGCCTTACCTCGGTCGGCTATCTGTTCATCTATACGCCGCTCAAGCGCAAAGGGCCGCTTCTGCACGACGGTTGGAGCGATTCCGGGCGCGATGCCTCCGCTGATCGGATTCGCCGCGGCCAGTGGCCACCTTGCGCTCGAAGCTTGGATCCTGTTCGGCATGTTATTCCTCTGGCAGTTCCCGCACTTCCATGCAATCGCCTGGATGTACCGGGAAGATTACGGGCGCGGCGACATCAAGATGCTGGCCGTTGTCGAACCGAAAGGGGAAGCGTTGGCCCGCCAGGTGATTTTGACTCTTCTCCTTCTTATACCGGTAACTCTCGCGCCCACGTTTGTTCATATGGCCGGCAAGGTCTATTTCGTCGCGGCGCTTCTGCTGGGGCTCGCGTTCCTGTATTTCGGCGTTCAAATCTGGCGAGAGCGTACCCACCAGGGTGCCCGCAGGCTGCTGCTTGCCTCAGTGATCTATATGCCGGTGCTGTTTGCGTTTCTCGTGTTTGACAGCCCTCGCTTTCCCGCTGCTCTTAACGCCCGGTCCTTACGCGAGTTCAAGTTTGCCCTGCTTCGGCGGTGGCGGCGGCTTTTCGTGAAAAGCACGCTGCTGGTTCCGCAGCATCGCGGCCACAAATTGCCAAGTCGGTCCCGGTGTGTCCCGCCAAGGCGCCGGAACAGCCACGGTGCAAAACACGCCGGTCGCGGGATCGAGAGAAAAGAACCCTTCACTCCGGCGAACGAGCCGTCTCGATTCCTCCGTACTAGCCTGGCCGATTTCGATGAGCCCGCAATCGCTCGGGATTTCCTCGTGCGCCAGCATTCCGGCCGGTGTCACGAAGTAGAACTCATTCGAAAACCGCATGCCGATCCTGCGCTTCAAAGGCCTGCGAATCTCGCCGAGGAAATCTGCCCTCGACATCTTCACTTCGTAACAGACTCGTTTCATGCCCAGATGCGGCAGGCAGTTGAGCGCGAATGCATCCAATCGCTGCATCTCGTGGTGTCGATGGCCGGTGCCGATTCGGAGTTCTCGCAGGAACAACCACTCGTTCTTTCCCGCATGCAACGCGCTCTCCAGGATGTCGAGCATCTCGGATGCCGTTGCGGCGCTCGATCGGCGTTTGGGCCTGTAGGTCCTCCGAAACGACTTTGATGGCGGAGTCCACAAACGTAGGATGCCAGATTTGTTTGCGACGAGTGAGCCGGAATCTTCGAACGGCTGCTATAGTCTCCTGAAAGATGATCAAACTTCAGCACGCGACGCTCGCTGCTTGGCTGGTTTTCAGCCTCTCCGCTCAAACGACCGAGTATGGTCCGGAAAAGGGCACGCTGGTCATTCAGGGAGGCGGCTCCGCCGAGGGCACCGGGATTTATGAGACATTCGTCAATCTCGCCGGTGGACCGGACGCAAAAATCATCATTATTCCTACAGCCGGCGGGAACAGAACCAAGGACGGCAAGCTCATCGTGTACGAAGAAGACAAGATTCTGGCTCCTTGGAAAAAGCTTGGCTTGACGAATGTTCACATGCTTCACACGGCCGATCCCAAGGTCGCCGATACCGAAGCGTTCGCAGCCCCATTGCGAGACGCGAAGGGCGTCTGGTTCAACGGAGGACGCCAGTGGAATTGCGTGGATTCTTACGCGAATACTCTGACGCTTCGTGAATTCCGAGAAGTACTGAACCGCGGAGGAGTGATCGGCGGAAGTTCAGCCGGCGCGACTATTCAGGGCGATTATCTGGTAAGAGGCGCCGTGGCGGGCCCGCAAATCGTGATGACTCCCGAGCCGGAGCACCAGCACGGATTTGCTTTCCTGCGGCGCTCCGCCATCGACCAACACATCAATACCCGGAACCGTTGGGATGACATCATTCCAGTGATTCAGAAGTATCCCAATCTGCTCGGAATCGGTCTCTCCGAAGGCACAGCCATTGTCGTCACCGGCGACAATTTCCGCGTGATCGGCAAATGGAAAGCGGCCATTCACGACAATACACGTGTCTACCAGCCCTGGGAGAAGCCGTATTACGTCCTCTCCGCGGGCGATGAGTACGACATGAAAGCGCGCCGAATCACGAAATACGGCAATGGGACGCTGGTTCCCGAGACGATCAAGACCTCTGTCAGCAGCGCGAAGACTAACTTCAGCCGCTAGAACTCGTTCGGCTATTTCGCGCCACTCGCAAAAGCCGAGCCTTTGAAGATCTTGCCGCCCTTCATGATGAACGCAACCTTCCGCAGCACGCTGATGTCTTTGAGCGGATCACCTTCCACGGCGATCAGGTCAGCCTCTAATCCGGGCGCGACCGCGCCGATCTTGTCGCTCATATTGAGGGATGCGGCCGAAATCGAGGTTGCGGACGCGATTGCGTCTTTTGGATTCTGACCGCCCTTCTGTACGCGATAAATCAACTCTTCGACATTATGTCCGTGCGCTCCAGCAACAGCATCCGTACCGAAGACGATCTTCAGGTTCGGCGTTTTTAAAGCTTCCTGGAAAACCTTCAACGCAATGGGGATGGAACGTTCCATGGCGGCCATTCCCTCATCTGTGTAGTTGCCGATGCCAAGGTAATTCGCGCGATGCGCAAGGTAGTTCTGTGCGACAAGCCCGATATTGGGATCGAAGTAAGTGCCGTGATCCGCAAGGTATTTCAAGACTTCCGGCGTGATCAGGGTGCCGTGTTCTATGGCAGTGCAGCCAGCTTGCGAGACTCGCTGGATGGTCTCGGGTCCGTAAACGTGCACAATCGCCCGCAGCCCTTGAGCCTTTGCTTCGCCGCAGGCCGCATCAATCTGTTCATTGCTCAGACGTCTGGCCGCCTCCATCGCGAAAGCTCTTTGAAGCGAAGATCTTGATGAGGTCAGAGCCATCCGACTTCATCTTTTGGATTGCTTCCCGGATCTGATCGACGGTCATGTTCGGATTGTTGATGGCCCGCAAAGAGGTCAGCACGCGCGGTCCCGGCAGAACGCCGCGATTGATTGCAGTGCGAAGATCTCCATCGATAGGCGAGCCGACGCTCTGAACAGTAGTGAAGCCACCCATCAGCGTTACGTACGCGTTTTCCATGGCGTAACCCATTGCGTTCGCCTGCGACGTGTCGCGAGGTTGATAGCGTCCGTCCGGTCCAAAATGCCAGCCGATGTGAACGTGGGTATCGATTAAACCCGGAAGCAGAGTGTAGTTCTTCAGCTCAATTGCCTGGCCTGCTTCGCGGCGCGCCGACCTTCTCGATCTTAGAGCCTTTGACCACCACATAGGTGTTCCGTTGCACCCCACCCTTTCCATCGATCAATGTTCCAACATGCAATACGATGGAATCCTGGCCGAAGGCAACCCTCGGAGCAGCCGAGAATAGTCCTGTCCCCAAAACAAGCAAGCCGAAAGCGGCTGCCTTGTTCGCAATCATCGTTCTTGTCCTCACTTCGTTTTGCTTGACCATGGCACGTATCGGTATACCTGGCCGGCTTTCATAACGAACACGACGCGACGTACCGAGGTAATGTCGTCGATCGGATTACCGGCCGTCGCAACCAGGTCCGCCTGCATGCCCGGTGCAATCGAGCCAACCTCTTTATCGATTCGCAGCGCCTCCGCCGCACGTGAGGTTGCACTCACGATCGCGTCCATCGGAGATTGCCCGCCTTCTTTAACGCGGTAGATGAATTCTTCGGCATTGCGTCCGTGAGCCCCGGCCACAGCATCCGTACCGAACACGATCTTCACCTTCCGCGCCAGTGCACGATGAAGAGTTTCGATTCTGACCGGAAGCCCCTTCTCCATGAAGGCGAAACCTTCCTCGTTGTAGTTACCGATGCCCAGGTACTCCTTCTTATGCTCGAGGTAGTTGTAGGTGGTCGAGAGGTTCGGGTCGAAATAAGTTCCGTGACTCACCATCAGGTCGAGCGTTGCGTCATCCAGAGAACTTCCGTGTTCAATGCTCGTGCAGCCGGCCAGAATCGCGGCCTTGGCTCCGCCTGACGTGTGCGCATGCACGACGGAACGCTTTCCCAACGCCGTGGCCTCGCCGCATGCTGCCTGGATCTGTGCGTCGCTCATGGTCTGCGCACCGCCTTCCCGAATGCTTTTGGTTGCGAAGAGCTTGATGACGTCCGCGCCCTGCTCAACCCGCTTGCGTACAAGAGCGCGTATCTCGTCCGGAGTTCCTGATTTTTCGGTCAACGGCTGAAGAGAAGTAATGATGCGCGGACCGGGGATAATCTTCCGGCCGATCGCATCTCTCAGGTCCGCATCGACCGGCGCACCAAGGCTCTGGATCGTGGTAAAGCCGGCCATGAGAGTAACGTACGCATTTCCGGCCGCATTCAGAGCGAATTCGGTCGGCGATTCCTTCGATGTATCCGCTCGATCATCTTTATTGAAGTGCCAAACAATATGGTCGTGAGTATCGATCCATCCGGGCATCAGCGTGATGTCGCTGAGGTTGAAATCTGCCGAGCCGGTCTTTCCCGGCTCAACTTGGGTGATTTTTGTGCCTTCTACTGTGAGACGGACGTTCTGGAGTACACCGCCCTTCCCGTCCAGAACTCGCGAGACCTGGATCGTCAAAGCAAAGCTGGACAGCGTCGCGGATACGAGCAATAGGAGGACACGGGGGATGATTGGCAAACTGCGCTCCTTCGATGAACTTGTCTTACGTGTGGTCGATCTTTGATCGGCGCGGCTTCCGGTGAAGTCAGTGCGGAGTGCGACCGCAACCATGCTTCTTACCGACCGGACAACGGTGTCCGAAGATCCACATGGAAATTGCCTAGTATACATTTGTCGTGAAGCAGTCGTGCACGTCAGGCGACTTCAGTCGTTCTCCGATTGAAGAAACGATGCGGGTGGAAGTAGGATTGTTCGTTAGAGCTTGCGAGAAAGGCCGTTCCAGGCATGTATCAGGTCCGACGATTTTGGTGGTTGTGCATCCTCTGCTTTTGGCTACCTGCGGAACAGCAGCACGACCACGGTACGCCGGAAAAGCTGGGCATTGTTTCGTTTCCGATCTCCTGTGCTCCGGCGGTTCAGAGTGAATTTGATCGCGGTGTCGCCCTGCTGCATTCGTTCGCTTACAAGTCCGCCGAGGATGCGTTTCGAGGCGTGGCGGAACGCGATAAAGCCTGCGCCATGGCACATTGGGGCGTGGCGATGGCACAGTTTCACCAATTGTGGGATCCGCCCGTAAACGCGGAAACGCTCGCCGTCATACAGGAACAACTAGAACAGGCGAGAGCCATCCGGACTCCCGCTATTCGAGAGCGGAAATTCATCGAAGCACTTGCGCTAATCTCCGACCGTCGCGATACTGTCCCATACCAGGCAAGAGTCGCGAACTATCAGCGAGCGGTTTGCGAAATCGCGGCGGGGGAACAGAAGGACGTAGAAGCCCAGGTCTTCTGTGCTCTCGCACTGCTTGCGAGCGAGTCTCCCCAGGACAAATCGCACCGCAACCAGAAGAGGGCTGCCGAGCTTTTGGAACCACTCTTTCGCAAGTTCCCCGACCATCCAGGCATCCCGCACTATCTCATCCATGCTTACGACAATGCGGAACTTGCATCTCGCGGCTTAGCAGCGGCAAGGATTTATTCGACGATTGCTCCTTCTGCCCCACACGCATTGCATATGCCGTCCCACATCTTTACGCGACTTGGTCTATGGGAGGAATCGATCGCGTCAAACCGCGCAGCCAAGGAAGCGGCTCGGAAGCAAAAAGATATAGGCGAAGAACTACACGCGATGGATTACCTGATGTACGCCTACCTGCAACTGGATCGTGACAGGGAAGCGAACGAACTGCTCAACGAGTTGAGTGAAATGAAGAAATTAGATCACGGCGATTTCAAGGTTGCTTATGCCGCCACGGCAATGCCGATTCGCTTTGCGGTTGAGCGAAGCAGGTGGATTGATGCAGCGAACCTTCCGTTTCCCCAAGGAGCACCACCGCATGTGCAAGCGTTGGCAGCTTGGGCCCGGGGGATCGGTCTCGCGCGGACGGGACACGGGAACCGAAGCCGGGTTTGAAGCCGAAAAACTCACCGCCATCGAAAAACAACTAAACCAAGCTGGTTCCGCTTATTGGGCGTCGCAGGTCAGCATCTTAAAACGTGAGGTCCAGGCCTGGACGAGACAAGCCGCCAATCAAAAAAGCGAAGCCGTGAACCTCATGCGTGCGGCGGCGGACGAGGAAGACGCCATCGAGAAACTTCCCGTCACACCGGGACCGATCGTACCGGCACGCGAACAACTCGGGTACCTTCTGCGTGAGCAGAATCGGACGAGTGAGGCGTTGAAAGAATTTCGGGCCTCGCTGCTCCTTGCGCCCGGACGTCTTGGCGCTGTACGAGGCGCAGCGGAAATGTCCGCAGCCACCGAGCGTTGAAACGCGGGGTGGGTGCTACCATGGGCGGACGATTTCGCTCAAAGACAAAATCGCTGTTGTAACCGGTGGGGGCCGCGGTATCGGCCGCGCAATTGTAATTGATCTGGCCCGCCTGGGCGCTCACGTCATTGTCAGCGACGTGAACTTCCAAAGCGCACAGGCAGTAAGCCGAGAAGTCGAACAGATAGGCCGGGAAGGCCTTGCAGTGCGCGCGGATGTCTCGTCGGAAGAGGACGTCAATAACCTAGTGAGGCAAGCTGTTGAACGTTTCTCGCGGGTCGATATTCTTGTCAACAACGCGGGCGTCGTGACTACCGGCCCTGTCACCGAGATCACGAGCGAAACCTGGGATCGAACGCTGGCGATCAATCTGAAGGGTGTGTTCCTGTGCTCGAAAGCTGTGTTTCCCTCCATGGTGGAACAGAAAGACGGCCGGATCATTAACATCGCTTCTGTTGCCGGGAAGCGAGGCGGTGGACTGCACGGCAACTCCTGCTACGCAGCGGCGAAAGGCGGCGTGATCGCATTCACAAAAAGCCTGGCGCGCGAGGGTGGTCCGTACAATATCCGGGTGAACGCCATTACTCCGGCGCTGATCAAAACGGATATGCTCGCTAGCTTGCCTGAAGACAAGCTCGAAAGCATTCTGCAATCTCTACCGCTCCGGCGAATGGGTCGAGTCGAAGACGTAGCTTCGGCCGCCTGCTTTCTCGCTTCAGATGCATCCGGATTCATGACGGGCGAGATCATGGACGTGGACGGCGGGCTGATGATGGACTGAAGTCTTACTGCTCAGGCGGTCGGCATCCAGATCGACATTTCGTTCAAGCCCCGATTGTCCCAACAGAAGTAAGGGACCATGCGGACCTTCACGCGCTGAGGCTCCGCCGCGCTGATCTCGCGATAGAGATTTGCTCCCCAATCCCGGGTCTCGTGTTTGAGGATTTCACCTTCAAGAACAGTAATCGGCACCTGACCTACCTTGTACTCTGCAGGCTCCAGTTTGGCAGTTCTCGGGACGGCGTAATCAGCGAGTTCAACACCCTGACCCACGTCGGGCGTTTCGATGCAGTAGACGACTGGTCCGCGCATAACGGCAACCTGCCCGCGCGTTTCCTCAACCAGCTTGTGACCCTCAACGAGCCGCACAGGCATCGGCAATACGAGTTGAATCTGGTCACCGGTGGACCACTTTCTTCGCAAAGGAAAGTATTGGCCCGGTTCCAGCCCGGTCCGTTCAAGGGCCACTTGCGAACCCGAACGCACGCGAACCGAAGCGCCTCGCGCCCAAGCCGGAATTCTCAGCATGACCGCGAATTCAGAAGGAGTCTTCGGTTCGATCGTTAGCTCGACATCTCCATCGAATGGGTAGCCGGTCTTTTGCGTGACAGCCACGTGCGTTCCATTCGCCAATGCCCCGTTCCACTGATTGGCGCCATACAGGACCGTCCAGACGGCGTCCTCCGTGACGCAATAGGCGTAGCAGTTCGTCTCTGCAACAGTTCTGGCGATATTCGGAGGACAGCAATACGATCGAAAATACTTCTGCCGCTCTGGTGGATACCGCATTGGGAAGGGCAGATTGTTGCTGCGCTTCAAGGCATTCGCGTAGAAGAAGCGAGTACCGTCCAGACTCATGGCCGAGAACACGCCATTGATCAATGTGCTTTCCAGAAGGTCGGCGTATTTCGGATCACCCGTAATCTGGAACATGCGCCATTGCCACAGTACGCTTCCGATAGTCGCGCAACTCTCGTTGTAACTCGTCAGGTTTGGTAATTCATACTCCCTGCCATACGCCTGACTCACGAAGTGAACGGATTCTCGAATTGATTCTTTTTCTGCGCCTGTGATCGCCTTATCGCCTTTTGCCAGCAACTCCTGGCTGATGCCTTTACCGTAGGTACTCGGCGAGGTTCCCGTATTGAGCGCTCCTGTGGCGCCCGTGATGTAGATCTTGTGCGAAACCAGGTCCTGCCAGATTGCGTTGAGGGTCTTCAGTAAGCTCTCGTCGCCCGTTTCCGCGTACACGTCCGCTGCGCCGGCGTACAGATAATTGGCCCTGACCGCGTGACCTACGGCCTTCGTCTGTTCGCGGAACGGCTGGCGCTCCTGGTTCTGGTCTGTGCCGTTCTGAACCAGGTCCCGCATGTCGATGAATTTCTTCCCGAGCTCGCGATACTTGGGATCGCCGGTGGTTCTGTACATTTCAATGATGCCCATGTAATGCGACGGGCAAATGTCGAACCTGGCGAGTTCGGGATTAGGATTAGCGAAGACCTTACAAAGAAAATCGCTGAGCTTTACCGCTACATCCAGCAACGTACGTTCACCCGTCACTTTGTAGTGAAGGCATGCGGCCGTCATGAGATGGCCGCAGTTGTAGGTCTCGAAATCGACGGCATTCTCAAACGGCTTGGCTCCAGGCTTACCGGCTTTTTGTTCCAAGGTGAGATGGGTAAAGATGTAGCCGTCGGGCTGCTGTGCCCTTCCAATCACGGAGATTACCTTATCGATCAGGCTTTTCACTTGCGGATCGTGCGTTACTCCATAAGACGCGATAGCGGCCTCCAACCATTTGTAGAGATCACCGTCCGAAAAGCCAGCCCCCTGATAATTGGCTGTTTGAACGTCGCCAACAGCATGAAGGAAGTTGGCGTAATGCACGCCTTCCATCTCGTGCCACAGATGCTGGACCGTGGCGTGAGCGCACGTGTCAAAGCGTTCTGCCCAGAGCCCCGACGTCCACTGGGCAGAGTCCACATCGATGCTCTTTAGCTTCATGTGCGGACTTTGCAGATTGTTCGTGATCCCTTTGCCCGGCGGCAACGCAGCGGACGCGCCCGAACCGGCGGCGGACGCGGCAGAACCAGGAAGCGTGTTCAGGGTAGCCGCGCCTATCGAAAGTTCGACTGTCTTCAAAAAGCCACGCCGGGAAACAGAGGGCAGCGGTTTCTTTTCCATACCAATCTTTCTCACTTATGATTTTCCAGCACTCACGTTGAGTAGCCCTTCTTACCAGAGGAGCTTCATTGCGAACTGCAGTTCACGTCCCGCTGCTGCTCCCGTAATCCGGCCGAAATTCGGGTCGTTCAACGAACTATTTGGCAGGTTGAAGTTTGTGTTGTTGAAGATGTTGAAGAACTCGGCACGAAACTGATGGCTGAAACGCTCCGAAATACGAGTGTTCTTGGTTATGTTGAAATCGAAGGTCACGGAAGAAGGACCGACAAACGTATTGCGTCCTAAGTTTCCGACATAAAATCCATTTGCGTCCGGTACGGTCGGCGTAGCGAAACAGGCAGGATTCAGCATTTGCACAAACAGGCCGGGATCGCGGCCTGTCGAAGCACTCGAGCACACGAGATTGGGGCGTTGCACGTGGGAACCATCGCCTATCGTCGCTCCGGTCACCGACCGTATAGGGTTGTCCACTTGCGATGCGGGAGATCCCGCCGATGTTCCAGCCGCGAGCGAATCGATTGGAACCGAGCGGGAGGTCGTAATAGAAGTAAGCGTGGAAATCGTGCCTCCTGTCGTAACCGGAACTTCCGTACTGCATCTGGCGGCTGTTGGTCTGCGGAGTCACGCCGGGATTGTCCTGACCGCCGTAACCAAATAGATCGTCAACGGAATGCGACCATGTGTAGTTTGCCTCGAACTGCAGACCTTTGGAAAGGCGGCGGGTGTATTTCGTTTGCATCGCGTGGTACATCGCGTTATTGAAGGTGCCGCGCACGGAGAAGGTTCCAAGAGCCGGAAATTCGCGCGTGTTCCCGAGCAGTGGGCGGCTTGGGTTGAACGAGTCTTGACCGATCACATGGACCGATCGGGTACCGATGTAGGAGAGAGTAAACGTGGAGTTCTGGCTAATCGCCTGCTCTACGCTAAAGTTCCACTGATAAGCAGATGTATTTCGCCAGTCGGGAGCAACGAAGATCGGTGCCGGGCCAGAATTTGGTTTAGCAAGTGTTGCCAGTAGCTGTGCCGGAGAGATAAAACTTGCGTTCGGAAAGCTTAGACCGGGCGCCGTAGCGGGTGTGAAGTAAGTAATCGAGCGCGTATAGCCAAAGCTGTACAAGCTGGCCGGAATCATCGGCGGTATGTAAGTAGAAGCGGCGATGGTGAGCAATCCCGGATAGTTATTGCCGATGAAGATACCGGCTCCGCCTCGGAGGACCGTCTTATCGGAGTCGCCAACGCGGTAAGCAAAGCCGAACCGTGGACCAAAGCTCGTCAGGTCTCGGTCGAATAGAGCCTCGCCCGGCTGCTTGAAGTGGAGCTGCGAGATGGGGAAGATCGAGCCTTCTACCCCAACAACCCGGCCAAAGCGCTCGCTCAAGCGCAGAAAGTAGTCCCATCGAAGACCGAAGTTGAGTGTCAGCTTACGGGAAGCCTTGTAGTCGTCCTGGAAATACGGACTGACATTTCCGGTGAAGCCGGCGTTCCCACCGATGTTGTCCGTTTGCGCAAGCTGGTCCGGTGTGTTGCCGAAAAAGTTGTTTAGCTGGTTGGCGCCCCCAAAAAAGTTGAAAGTGGAGCCGTTGTCCTGGATTCGTCCATCAACCGTTTTCCGCACCTCCACCCCGAACTGAAGCGTGTGTCCGCCTTTGATCTTCGTTAAATCCGCCGCAGCCGTCTCCGATTGCGGGAAATCCCGGATGTAAGAGCCGACGACACTAAAGATTCCTGTGAGTGCGATGCCTGGATTAGGCGTATTTCTCGCAGTCGTTGTAATCGATCGATCAAACCCGAGCCGGACATTTCCGGTCATTGTAGGGCTAAACAGATGAGTCCAACTTGCCGTGACAAGCTGCTGCCGGCCAGGGAAGGTGTTTACGCCCCCGAGAATTGGCGTAGCGGCATCCGCGTCATGGACGTTATAGCGGACGAAGATGTTATCACCGTTCGCGAAGTTGTAGTCGACCCGCGCGGTCCCCATATCTTCACGCACACCGCTGACATCGTTTCGAACCAAGAGCGCCAAGTAGGGATTCGACGTTGACGGACGGTTCGCGACCGGCAAGTAGCTATTCACGAAGCTTTGGATCAGCGGATCCCTCACGGTTGCGCGGCCAAGGGGCGAAAGCACAGTGTAGTTGTTCGTCGCTCCGGTGCGCCTGTTTACGCCTTCGAATCCGACCCAGAAGAACAAACGATTACGGAGAATAGGCCCGCCGGTATTTGCACCGTATTGGTTGTATCTCAGTTCGGGACGCGGCAGACCGGCGGCATTTGCCTGGATTGTATTGGCATTCAGCAGGTCGTTGCGAAGGTAATAAAAAACATTGCCATGGGGCGTGTTCTCTCCCGACTTCGTGACGGCTTCCACCACTCCTCCTAGGGCACGGCCGTATTTGGCGGAGTAGGAACTCGAATGGACCACGAATTCCGATATCGAGTCCAAACTGATGGTGTAAGTCGACTGATACGGCGAGGTCCACCCACCTCCGACTTCGCCGGTCTCTACGCCTGTTGCATCGGTGCCGTCCACCATGAAATTGAATCCTTGCTGCGGAGGCGCCCCGTTGATCACAAAGGATTGGCGCCCGGAAATCGAATCACTCCGGACGCCGCTTTCTAAGTTGACCAGATTGAGGAAGTTGCGGCCGCCCAGCGGCAAACTCGTTACCTGAGTGGGAGTAAAGAGCCCGCCAGTCTCAGCATTGCTCGTGTTCAGCACTTCCGTCTGGGCCTGAACGGAGATTGTTTCGTTGGTTGTAGCTATCCTGAGCGCCACGTCTAATTGAGTGGACTTGCCCACCGAGACAACCACGCCCTTATTTGTGATGGTTGCAAATCCCGCGCTACTGACCGTGACGTCATACTGACCAACCGGGAGTACGGCGAACGTATAGTTTCCCGATGCGTCGCTCCGAGAGGTCCGGACCAGGTTGGTTGCCACGGCCGTCACAGAAATGTTTACATTGGCGACTGCTGCCCCGCTCGGATCAGTTACCATGCCGGCCAGTGTACCCGCGCCGGCATCCTGGCTGAATAGCGGTGCGGGCACAGCGGAGATCAGGGCAACTATGACCGCCTTTGAAGCCCAATGTCTTACTCGGGATACTCTTTGAGCTCCATTTGCAAGACGGGCGCACGTCAGGGTGCAAGAACAACAGCTTTGTTGATATTTCAAGTCCATCTGTGCCTCTTCAACAAATACAAATCCGGTGAATGAATGCCGAAAGCTCGTCCGAGGCTCCCGAAAACACTTTTCCCCTGTACGGTGAGGAATCTTTTCACGTTCACTCTCGTCCTCCAAGGGGCAAAAGTCCGGATGCCTGACATTCCGCCTTGTGGAATAGAAAAGTGCCATTTGTGGCTTCCCTACCTGCCCTTTGCGAACTCAGTACCTGCAAAACTGCCAAGCCGAACGAGAGGAAGAGCGCCTCGCCAGTTCAAGCATTGGCCTGAACGCGAACGCGCGCCTGTTCCGGATGGCGGAACTTCAGCTCAAGCCGGAATACCTTGAGGCGCCTGTCCGTTCCGGTGCTATGATTGGCGCCTTATGCCCACGGCACAAGACAGTGACGCACGCCTGTACGCGCGCTATTGGATTGAAACCGCTTACCCGTTGCAGCAAGCAGCCGAGATCATGGCCGGAGAGCAATCAACTGGAACGTTCCTTCGAGTGCCCGGAGAAACTGATGAGCTTCGGGAAAAACACGCAGCTAAAGTGGAAGAGATTCGCGAACTGGAATCGGTCTCAGCGCCATCGCTTCCGGGGGCTGGTTTACCAGCAGGCACGTCAACGTTCCGGCGCGCCGAGGTTTCACTTTCATGGCCGCTCTCAAACATGGGTCTCTCATTGCCCAATGTGCTGGCCACTGTCGCAGGCAACTTATTCGAACTGAAGCCGTTCTCCGGTCTCAAACTGCTGGACGTCACCCTACCGTCGGCCTTCCTCGAGCGCTATCAGGGCCCCCAGTTCGGTGTTAGCGGAACACGTAAACTCTCCGGCGTGTACGGCCGCCCGCTCATCGGCACCATCATCAAACCAAGTGTGGGCCTGACGCCGGAGCAGACAGCCCAACTAGTCGACACGCTTGCAAGTGGCGGCATTGACTTCATCAAAGATGATGAATTGCAGGCTGATGGACCGCATTGCCCATTTGAGGAGCGTTTCAGGCGCGTGATGGACGTGATCGAGCATCATGCCGATCGCCTGGGCCGCAAGATCATGTACGCATGCAACATCACCGGCGAGATCGACGAGATGTTGCGGCGGCACGATGTAGTGAGCCAGGGCGGAGGCACTTGCGTCATGGTAAGCATGAACAGCATCGGACTACCTGCATTAACTGCCCTTCGTCGCCATTCTCATCTGGCTATTCACGCCCATCGCAATGGCTGGGGAATGTATAGCCGTTCGCCGGCGATTGGTATGAGCTACATCGCGTATCAAAAATTCTGGCGTCTTGCCGGAGTAGACCACATGCACGTGAACGGTCTGCGAAATAAGTTTTGTGAAGAGGACTCGAGTGTCATTGCTTCGGCTCGCGAATGCTTGACACCTATGTTTGGAGAGCCCAACCCGGGATGCGAAGTCATGCCCGTTTTCTCGTCCGGGCAGTCGGCACAACAGGCTCCTGACACTTATAAGGCTTTGGGCAGCACAGACCTGATTTTTGCCTGTGGGGGCGGACTGGTGGCACATCCAGGCGGTATCGCGGCAGGCGTTCGCAGTCTGCAACAGGCTTGGGACGCGGCAGTTCAAGGAGTACCGCTAAACCGCTTCGCAGAAAGCCACGAGGAACTGCGGCAGGCTCTTTCCAAGTTCGCTTCATGAGTGAGTACCTGTTCTGCTTCTACGGCGACGATTTCACGGGATCCACTGATGCTCTGGAGGCCTTGGCATCCAATGGCATTTCAACCGTGCTCTTCCTCGACCCGCCGAAAGAAGAGACTCTGGCGCGTTTTCCCGATTGCCGTGCCATCGGCATCGCCGGCGAAAGCAGGAGTCGTGATCCGAATTGGATGTCAGCCCATTTGCCTTCGATCTTTCGCCGGCTGGCCCAGTTGCGCGCTGGCATCTGCCACTACAAGGTCTGCTCGACGTTTGACAGTTCGCCTGAGATCGGCAATATCGGACGGGCTCTTGAAATCGGCCAGAACATCTTCAATGTGCCATGGGTGCCGGTGGTAGTTGCGGCTCCCCATCTCGGGCGTTACGTACTGTTCGGAAATCTCTTCGCGGCGGCTGGAGGCGCAATCCATCGCATCGATCGCCATCCGACCATGCGGAACCATCCTGTGACACCGATGCACGAGGCAGATTTGCGTTTGCATCTGGCCCGTCAGACATCAAGTAAGGTCGAACTTCTTGACGTGCTTGCGCTATCCGATGACAACGCGGCCAGGCGGCTGCAGAGCCTCCTTGACCGAAGCAGGCCGGAGGTTGTGCTGTTCGATGGCTTCGACGCTCGAACGTTGCTTACTACGGGACGTCTTCTATGGCAGCGTCGTCCTGCTCCGAACTCATTCGCGGTTGGCAGTTCCGGGCTCATTCACGCGATTGTCGAGCATTGGCGCGAGAGCGGAGATGCGCCGCAGGCTTATGCTCCTCCGAGGCCAAGTTCAACAGACCGATTGGTGGTCATTAGCGGAAGTTGCTCGCCGGTAACTGAAGGGCAGATACGCTGGGCGATGGCAAATGGATTCGCAGGCATCCGCCTCGACCCTGGTGAGGGTTGCAATGCATCTCCGATCAGCACGGCGAACGCAGCCTTGCGTGAGGGTCAAAGCGTCGTCCTTTATACGGCGCTCGGCAGCGACGACCGGAAAACAGGTGAAGGCGGCGAAGCGCTGGGTCGGATGCTGGGCAATTTGTTGCGCGAACTTCTAGTCGAGAGCGGTGTTCGCCGGGCGATCGTCGCCGGGGGCGATACCTCGAGTCATGCCGTTCGGCAGCTTGGTATGCAAGCTCTAACCTTTGCCGGCCTCACAGCACCGGGCGCGCCTTTGTGCCGGTGCCACGCGCCTGGCCTTCCGTTGGACGGCCTCGAACTGGTCTTGAAAGGCGGACAGGTAGGACCGGAGAATTTTTTCGAGATGGTGAGGAAGGGGCAATCATGAAAGCAATCACTCTGTTAGGCGCGGGCGGCAAAATGGGCCTGCGTATTTCAGCGAATCTGCAGCACTCGAATTATCAAGTACATTACGTGGAGATCAGCGCAAGAGGCAAATCTGCATTGGCTGAGCGCGGACTCACACCGGTTTCGCTGGAGGAGGCGTTGAACGAAACTGAAGCCGTGATCCTTGCCCTACCCGACAACCGGATCGCAGCGGTAACGGCAGAGATGAATCCGATGCTGAAGCGGGGAGTGATGCTGATCGCTCTGGATATCGCGGCTCCCATGGCGGGATCCCTTCCACAACGTTCTGACCTGACGTACTTTGTCACCCATCCCTGCCACCCGTCTGTTTTCGGCGGCGACGTCGATCCGCGTGCTCAGAAAGATTTCTTTGGAGGCGCATTTGCTCCGCAGAATATTGTTTGCTCTCTGGTCCAGGGTCCGGAAGAAGCCTATGCCCAGGGAGAAGCAATTGCTCGCGCAATCTATGCTCCCGTTTTGAACTCACACCGATGCACGCCTGAGCACATGGCCATCCTGGAACCTGTGCTTTCCGAAACCGTGCTCGGCACCTGCCTGACGATCGTAGGCGAGGCGATGGAAGAAGCTGTTAAGCGAGGAGTGCCGGAAGCAGCGGCGCGCGATTTCTTACTCGGTCACTTGAAGGTCGAGCTCGGGATTGTGTTCCAGCTGTTTGAAGGCGCAACGTTCTCCGATGGTGCGCTCAAGGCCATCGAAGAAGCCAAGCGGAGCCTGTTTCAGCCGGACTGGAGAAAGGTCTTCGAACGCGAGGCCTGGATGGACAGCATCCGGAAGATCACTGCCCCGCCGAGTCAATCGTAGACACCTCTTCGAACAGTTGGCGGGTCGGATCAATGCTTGCGAACAGCACCGCTGCCACGATCACCATGGCCGCGACGCCCCATACCGGCACGTCATAACTTCCGGTCGCCTTCACAACGTAGCCAAACAGAACGGAACAAACAAATCCGCCAAACTGGCCAGCAGTATTCATGACCCCCGTGACCAATCCCGCATAGCTGCGGCCGATGTCCAGGCACACTGCCCAGGCCGCGGGGAGCATGAGATCCGCCACGCCGAATCCCAGAGAGGAAAAGATGACCACCGCCGCGTGGTTGCGAGTGATGGTCATGGCTATCAGAAGCAGTGCGGATGCCGTAAGACTAGCCGTTCCCACCGAGCGCCTTCCTGCCTTCAGGCCATAACGTACGACCAGGAAATCTGAGAGGTGTCCGCCCACGAGATTACCCGCCGTACCGAGTAAGAACGGCAGCGCGGCAAAGATGCCCATCTCCGCTTCGGTGAACCCGGCGCCCTTCACCAGGTAAACCGGAAACCAACTGAAGTAAAACCACGATCCCCAGGCATAGCAGAAATACATCGTAAAAATGAGCCACATCTGCCGTTTCCGGATCAGGATTCGCCAAGGTATAGGCTGGTGAGCTACATGACTCCTCGACGTGGGAATCAGGTCGCGATACAGCGCTCGCCAGGTTAGAGCCCAAAGCAGGCCGATCACCGCGAAGATCACAAACGCCCAGCGCCAACCCATGTGGATTTGAAGCGGAACCACCAGAATCGGTGCGAGCGCGCCACCAAAGCGACTGGCAGCCCAGATATAACCTTGCGTTCGAGCGCGTTCTTCCGGTCTGAACCACGCGGACAACACGCCCGAGATGTTCGGGTAAGCTCCGGCCTCTCCGGCACCGAATAAAAAACGGATGACAAGCAACTGAGAAAAGGAGAATGCAGCGCCTGTGAGAGCGGTAAAAACCGACCACCAGACTACAATCCGCGTAAGCACTCGGCGTTGGCCGAGACGATCTCCGAGCGCGCCCGTGGGAACTTCAAACAGCCCGTAGGACAGGACGAAAGCGCCAAGGATCCAACCCCACAACTCCGGTGGGATTTTAAGTTCCCGCTGAATTCGTGGTCCCGCACTGGCGATGGCGATGCGATCAAGAAAGGTGATAACCGCCAAGAACACGAGTAAGAGCAGGACGGTGTAGCGACTGGGCGAGCCGCGACCGGGTTTCAAAGGCTTACTACGGCGCGTTCAGGAGAGAGGACATCACGAACACGGCGGACTGCGAGTTCAGGGCTCGACAGGATGGGACAGCCTCCATTCGCTGGCAATTGGCTTACGACCCGCGCCATAGAAGCTTGAGCAAGGACGACAACGTCCGACTGCTCGCGTAACGCGCTTAGGCCCTTCGCCACCATAGCATCGTGACGTTCTGTATCTCCCGCGAGAACGGCTTCAAAAGCTCCTTCGAACAGGGCCGGCACAATCTCCACCTTTTTCGACGCACGTTCGGCCGTCTCGCGCAGGAGCGCCAGAGTGGGATCGAGTGTAGTACGCAACGTGGCAGCCACACCAATTCGCCGGCCCGTCGAAACAGCAGTTTCCGCAAGCGCTTCGTCTATCCGGAAGATCGGGAAATCGTATAAGGACCGGGCTACTTGAACCGCCGGCCCGATGGAAGAGCAGGTAACCATGACAGCAGTAGCACCACCCTCATGCGCAGATCCAATCATCACGGCAAGCCGGCGCGTAGTTTCAGCGGTCAGGCGCTGCGCTGAAATCGTATTGCGGATGAGAGATTCATCGGTCATGTGGAAGATCTCCGCTTCGGGCAAAAGGGACTTCGCGAGACCGGCGAAAGTTGGAATCAACACATGACTCGTGTGTATAAACGCCAATTTCTCCTTCATTTGTGGTAACTGCCATTCATGGTTCCCGGATCATAGCACCAGGATCTGGGCCCCGCTGCCTCTCGATTTCATACACTTGTTCAATCCGCTATGCGGAACCTAAACAGCGAGCGAGCCTGCCAAAAAGTGCGATTGGGCGTTGTCGCTTCGCAGCTGGCGTGCCGCCATGCGAAACAAACAGATGTTAACCGAACGTGACCGAAGCTACGCGAATGCGGTAGTCCGCGCCTGTGATGTGCTCAGAGCGTTCCGCCACGAAAGCGAGACACTCGGACTTGTAGAGCTGGTCGAGCGAACCGAGTTGAGTAAGACCACCGTGTTCCGGCTGCTGCAGAGTCTTGTCAGGGGCGGACTTGTCGAGCGCGTGGGAAAAGGCGTGTACACGTCCCGAGTCCGACCGCTCGATAATCGCACCTTCCGGCTCGGGTTCGCGGCGCAGACGGATTCAGAGTTTTGTCGGGAAGTCACCGTGGGGCTCGAACGCGCCGCTGCACGCCAGAACGTTCATCTCATCAAAGTGAATAACCGGTACAGCGCGCGCGAAGCAGTGCGCAATGCGGATTTGCTGATTCGGGAGAACGTATCTTTAGTGTTTGAGTACCAGACCTACGAAAAGGTAGCTCCCGTCATCTCCTCGCGGTTCGTGTCTGCAAACATTCCTGTGATTGCGATCGAAATACCTCATCCGGGCGCCACTTACTTCGGAGCGAACAACTATCAGGCAGGACTCATCGGCGGCCGCGCATTAGGCCGTTGGGCCAATCAGAACTGGAGCGGACAGGTAGAGCAGGTTTTAGTTCTCGAGTTACCCATTGCCGGCGCGCTTCCCCAGCTCCGGCTCAGCGGCACTCTCGAAGCTTTGCGCAAGGAGATTCCCAATTTTGGAAACACACCTGTCATCCATCTGGACGGCAAGGGAGATTTTGAGCAGAACCTGAGTGTCATTCGCCGATTCCTCCGGCGGGCCCGTCCCAAGCGAACTCTGATTGCCGGTGTCAACGACATGTGCGTTCTGGCAGCCTTGCGCGGATTCGAGGAGGCTGGATGCGGCCATCTCTGTGCTGCCATGGGGCAGAATGCGGTGCGTGAGGCCCGAGAGGAGTTAAGGCGTCCTGGCACCCGCCTGATCGGTTCCGTGGCTTACTTCCCGGAACGTTATGGCGATCATCTCGTTCCTTTGGCTCTCAGCATTCTTCAGAAGAAGCCTGTGCCCGCAGCCGTCTTCGTTGAACACCAACTGGTCACGCCCAAGAACGTACGGCTTCTCTATCCGCTTGACTGCTGAATCACACCGCAGACCATGCTTAACACTGCTCATTTCGACACGATTTCGAGCAAGGTTTGGTAGATCATATCCGTTCCCTCGTCGAGAGACTTTACCGAAATACGCTCGTCGTTGCCATGCATGCGGCTTAGGTCGTCGTTCGTGATGGATAGGGATAGATTCCGTAAACAGGAATGCCTCGGCTCCGCCAGGCCGCCGCATCTGTTCCCGCCTGGAACAGATAGGTGGTCACGGGCGCCTTCGGCCAGATTTTACTTGATGCGTGCGTGAGGGCCGCAAAAATGGCGTATCAGTGCTGGAGTTTCCCTCGGACCGGCCCGCGCAGTAGCGGGACGCGTTGCTGCTGGCTGGCGGGAGTGATACTTCGATTTCAGGATCGTCCAGCGCCGTCTTTATTTCCGCGATGGCGTCTTCGGGCGTAGTTCCAGGAATCGTTCTCATGTTGATTGTGGCGGTGGCGGACCCGGGTATCACGTTGCCGCGAAATCCGGCCTGCAGAAGCACGGGAGCGATGGTGTCACGCATGATGGCGTGATAAAGAAGGTCTTTACTGATTTCCTTATCCGCCCGCTCGACTGCCGCAGGATCTGAACTGCTGACCAGATCCGAGAAGTATGTGGACATAGGCGGCTGGCTCGTTTTTGCAAGCGTCTCGAAGAAAGCCTTCGTGCTCGGAATCAGATGGGGCTTAGTATCGAATTGGCTGAGTTTGGCCATCGCCCGGCTCAGATGGTAAATAGCGTTGTCCGGCCGCGGCATAGACGAATGGGTTGATGTACCGCGTGCAGTGATGAGCAGAGTGATTCCGGACTTATCAGCGGTCGAGATACTCACATAGCGAACGCTTCCGTCCGGATTCTTCATGATCCAGCCGCCCTCGTTCAGCGCGAACTCGCAGTCGATCTTGTCCCAATGAGAATCGGCAAGTGCTGCCGTGTTGTACTTGCCTCCCTCTTCATCCGCTTCCGATAGAAATATGACGTCTCTGTTGAGTGGGACTTTGTTCCGCGCGAGACGCATGACTGCTTCGGCAAAGACGGCGAGACCACCTTTGAAATCGAGAGCGCCTCGGCCATAGACGTAGCCGTCTTTCATGGTTCCGGCAAAGGGATCGAAACTCCACTTATCGCGTTCCACACCCACTACGTCGGCATGAGCGGCTAACAGGATCGGCTTGTGCGAGCCGTCGCCTTTCAATCGGGCGATGAAATGAGCTTTCGCCGGATCCGGCGTGGCAATAATCTCGACGTCAACCCCGAGCGGTTTGAATTTGGAGACGAGCAGTTCGTCGAGCTTACGCTCGTTGCCTGGCGGATTGCTCGTATCGATCTGGATTACTTCTGACAGCAAAGCCGCTGTTCGGGATGGCTGGTTATCCTGAAAGGCATTGACAGTTGTTCCAGTACCCAACGCGAGAGCACCGGCAAGGGCGAAAATTCTTCTGAGCAATAGGGTTCCTCGTCATGTCGGATGCTCGGCGGAGAGCAACTTGCATACGGAGCACGGCGGAAGAGAGAAATGCTAGGTTACGGGTTTATCGACATCGTGTCAATCTCACGGGCTCTACATGTGAGTTCGCGTCCCACTTCACACGTTAAGGCCACGATCTGGTGCATTTGTGTTACTGTACCCATAACTTCTTAGGTTGTTGGTTAGTCCGCGCTGCCTGTCCAACTCCGTCAGGGGACTCCAAGGAGGTTTAGACTTGCATTCCTTCCATTTTCTTTCAGCCAAGAACAGAACGCTTTACGCGCTGTTCGTATTTCTGCTGGTCAGTCTCGCGACCGTGACAAACGCTCAAACGTTTCGCGGAGCAATCTCAGGTACAGTAACCGATCCGACGGGTGCTGCCCTCAGCGGGGCGGCCGTTAAAGTGACGAACGAGGACACGGGACTGGTTCGTGAGCTTACGGCCGGAACGAATGGCGACTTTGCTTTCCAGGATCTGCCGCTCGGGAAATACACCGTCACTGTTACACAGGCTGGCTTCCAAACAGTGCGCGTGGCGAATGTCATCGTTGCCGTAGGAGCCGTGACGGCTCTGCCGGTGAAACTCGAGATCGCCAGACAGGCAACTTCGGTCGAAGTGGTCAGCGCGCCTGTGGCGCTTGAAACAGAATCGACCGCCCTCAACGCTGTCGTATCCAACACAGCGATACAGAACGCGCCTCTCAACGGCCGCGATTTCCGACAACTCATCAACTTGGCGCCAGGCGTGAATGGCGCAGGTTCGATCAATGGCGGTCGTAGTGATCAAACGAATTGGCAGATCGATGGCGCCGACAACAATGACCTGTGGCACAACTCAGTAGCTGTCAACCAAGGTGGTGTTAGCGGCATTGCAGGGACACTTACTGCCGATTGACGCCATCGATCAGTTCTCGGTCCAGAGCAGCGGGAATGCAGAATCCGGACGCAACGGCGCAGCTTCGGTAAACCTGGCCATCAAATCCGGCACGAACACGGTTCACGGCTCGCTGTATTACTTCAATCGCAATGATGCACTTTCAGCTCAGAACCCATTCGCCCCAACGGGAGCAGCGAAAGGGCAAGCTCAAGAACAATCAGTTTGGAGGATCTGTCGGCGGACCGATTGTAAAGAACAAGCTGTTCTATTTCCTCACCTATGAACGGCAGAAATTTATCATCGGGAACAACTCGGCAGCCTTTCAGCCCTCGGCCGCCTGGGTCAATCTGGCGCAAGGCGTGCTCGCGCGATACAACGTTCCGGTTAACCCGGTTTCGCTAAATTTACTGTCTTTCTGGCCCGCGCGGGGACGAACGGGTCCAGCAACAAATCCCGATGCTTTTACGAGTGATAACAGCGATAACTACAGCGACAACGGTATCGGCAAAATCGATTGGAACATTAACGACAAGAACACGCTGGCTTTTCGATATTACGTAGGGACGGGGAAGCAGACGGCGCCGAATCGGCACGCCCTATTCGCCCTTCCACGAATATTTCCAGATCGCGCCCAGCCGGATGCATAACTTCTCGCTCGTTCACAATGCAGTGATCAATCCCCGAGATGGTGAACCAGTTGGTGGCCGGTGTGAACTACTTCAAGCAGGTCTTCATCGACGCTGATACGAGCTTCAATCCTGTTGCGGCGGGTTTAAACACCGGAGTTACAAATCCTACGCTGATAGGATCTCCCGATATCACGGTCGGCAGCTTTGACGAGATCGGTCCGACCCCACCGCTAGGCCGTATCGACACCACAGGACATCTCACGGACACTTTGACGTACACGGCCGGTGCACATCAGCTAAGGTTCGGAGCGGAGTATCGCCGAGCACGTGGGGACGTTTTCTATCAACGGAACGGACGTGGAACCTTCGCTTTCGACGGATCACAGGGACCATGGGCGAGCGATCGAACCGTCGATGGCAACACGAGAGCGTTAGCTGATTTCCTGGCCGGCTACGTGCAGTCTTCCTCGATTACAAGTGGAGATCGACAACGAAATTACTACGAAAACGATTTCGACTGGTTCGTGCAAGATAGCTGGAAAGTCAACCAAAAACTAACGCTTAACGTGGGCGTCCGCTGGGACTACTTCGGTCCATTCATTGACTACACGAACCGGATCTCAACATTTATCCCGAGTATGGGCGGCATTGTTTACACCGGCCAGGGGATCGATACCTTATATCCTCGCCGATTTAACAACTTTGCTCCGCGCTTTGGTTTCGCTTATTCACCCGGTCATAAATGGGTTGTCCGCGGTAACTACGGAATCTTCTACGATCAGCCCGTTCTCAAAGCGTTCGGCGACAACGCTCCGCCGAATCGCGGTGCCTCCGGCGTACTCGCAAACCCTGGCAGCGTGGCTCCCGTGTTCAACGTTAGCCGGGGGAATTACACCATTGTTCCTGGACAACCGATCTTCGGAAGTGTTAGTGCTCCGCCCCCGCCGTATGGTCTCTTCTCGGTAAGCCAGGACTTTAAGAATGCCTATAACCAGAACTTCGGCGTGAACATGCAATACCAACTGAACAATTCGACGGTATTCCAGGTTGGCTATTCCGGAAGCCTTGGCCGGAGACTGCTGATGATCCGGGACATCAATCAGCCGCCTCCCTCCCCTTTAGGAGCAGCCGCAAGCCTGATCACCCAGAACACGCTTCGACCTTACTATGCTGCGTTCCCGCAATTTGCGACGATCAATCAGATCGAGAGTGTGGGGAATTCCAGCTACAACGCCTTGCAGGCGAGTCTACGGACGAGTTCCTGGCATGGATTAAGCTCACAAATTGCCTACACTTACGGACACTCGATTGACGTCGGCTCCGGAATTCGCACCCGTAATCCCGACGAACAGCTACAACTACAACTTTGACCGCGGAAACGCCGACTTCGATGTTCGGCACACTTTAACCGATTATGTCGTGTACACGCTTCCCGCATTCAGCCATGGACCGAAGAGATTGGTTCAAGGGTGGCAGGTGAATTCAGTGATGACCTTCTACTCTGGACTTCCTCTGACCGCATACTCCGGACTCAACGTCAGCGGCACGTTCGAGGGCCGCGATCGGGTCAACCTTATCGGGGATCCCTACGCAGGAGCCGGAACAAACATCATCACCAACCCGGATGGGACGAAGTACGTGCAGTTTCTGAATGTAGCCGCCTTCGCTCAGCCGGCGCCGGGAACCTTTGGTAATCTCGGGCGAAATACGTTGCGGGGACCTGGCTTCGCGGACGTTGATTTTGCGGCCGTGAAGAATACGGCTATCACGGAGCGAGTGAGCCTGCAGTTCCGGGCCGAGATGTTCAATCTCTTCAACCGGGTCAATCTTCCGATCCCGGGATCTGGCGGCGCTTCACATGACCTCGCCTCCGGGCACGCGATTAAACACCAGCAGCTTCGGGCGCATCACAACGACTACGGGCGTCTTCAACGGCGCACCTGGAATCGGGGCCGGCGAACCCTTCAACGTTCAACTCGGGTTGAAGCTGCTCTTCTAAGGACGACTACCGGGCGCTACTACTTGCTCGACCGCCAACCCCATCGAGAGTAGCGCCGCGTCTCCCATCCGAGGGCCGGCTAGCATGAGTCCGACCGGCGCCTCACCCTCGGCATGACAAGGGATGCTCAGCGCGCATCCGTCCAGGAAATTGACTATGCTCGCATTCCGCAGCAGCAGCATGTTGACCCTGCGGTACTCGTCTTTCGAATCGACGCCACGTCAGAGATCTTCGGAGCCATAATCGGCACTGTCGGCGATAACACGGCATCGAAACCGGCGATCTGGCTATTGAACTCCGCCATGATGGCCGTCCGGGCTTCGTGCATGTCGAGGTAATCCGCCGCGCTCATCACTTTCCCGCGCTCGATGCGTTCGAGGACCAGGGGATCATAGTTCGTCTGATTCAGCCCGAGCCTTCGATGGAAAGCGTACGCCTCGGCACCGCTGAAACCACCAGTGGAATTAATCTCCCGAATGCGTTCGAACTCCGCAAGCGACATCTCCACCATCTCAGCGCCGGCCGCCGACAACTTACTGATTGCACGCTCGAAGGCCACCCCGACTTCCGTCTCCAATCCCTCCATGAGGTAGTTACGCGGCAGGATGAACCTCGCTTTGCGCAAATCGGCTGGAGCTGGCATCGCCGCGTCCGCTCCCGACAGCGCAGCATCGACGAGGATGCACGACCGGACTGTCGCAGCAATAGGCCCAATCGAATCGAGTGTCGATGACAAGCGGGAAAACGCCCGTCAGCGGCACGCGTGATTGCGTCGGCTTAAATCCCGTCAGTCCACACAGTGCTGCGGGAATCCGCACGGAACCGCCCGTATCAGACCCGATCGCAGCCCACGCCATTCCATCGCTGACACTGATTGCCGCGCCAGAAGATGAACCGCCCGGAATGCGCCGCTCCTGTCTCCGGTATGGATTGGCAGGCGTACCAAGATGCGGGTTGAGACCGATACCGGAATAGGCGAACTCCGTCATGTTCGTGCGGCCGATGATGATTGCGCCGGCGGCTTTCAGCCGGCTCACGATCGTCGCGTCTGACTGGGCGGGAGGTGCGTTGCGGAGAGACGGAGAGCCCGCGGTGGTCATTTCGCCGCGAACATCAATGAGGTCCTTGAGCGAGATCGGCAGCCCGGCAAGGGGCGGGAGCTCCGCACCGGCGACACGCAGCTTGATCGATTGCCTCGGCATACAATTTGGCGCTGTCGCCGAACACCCGCGTGAACGTCTTCTGTCCCTCTCCGCCCGGATCGGAGATTCGTGCCAGAGCGCTCTCGATCAAATGCTCGTGATGAATCTTCGTTTCGAGCAACACGTTCGGCTGCGTCGGACAACGCGGGTATCGCCATCTCTTCCAAGCTACAATCTTGCCTGGTCTTCAATTCGAGACGGCGAGCTTACGTTTGCGGAATTCGTCGAATCCAACCGCCGCGATGATCACGACGCCGATGATGACTTGTTGCCAGTAAGGATTGATGCCCAACAGGTCACTCCCGTTTGACAGAAGCCCCATGATGAAAGCGCCCACCAGAGTCCCGGCAACGCTCCCTTCCCCGCCCACTAAGCTCCCGCCGCCGATCACCACGGCCGCGATCGCCTGGAGTTCGTAGCCCTGTCCTTCGGTCGGCTGTCCCGTCATCAGACGCGAGGCCTCGATCATGCCTGCCAAACCCGTTAGCAGGCCTGCGATGGCGTATACAGCAGTAAGGTGAAAGTTGATGGGAACACCGGCATAGTAAGCAGCACTCGAATTACTTCCGATGGCGAACGAATATCTGCCCAGCTTAGTGTTCTCGAGAATGAAGTGCATGGCAACTGCGCAGGCGGCAAGTACCCACAGGGAGAAAGGTACGCCGAACAGATTTCCATCGCCGAGAAACGAGAAGGCAGTCCGGGAGGCTATGGACCGGTAGCCCTTTCGAGATCACGAGCGCCAGCCCCCGATACGCTTCGAGTGTCCCCAAAGTGATGATGAACGGACTGATTCGTAGCTGCGAGATCATGAGCCCGTTCAGGAACCCACAGCAAGAGACCGGCTATAATTCCAACCCAGATCCCGAGCGGAATCGGGCATGCCGGCCTTGATCGCCATGGTGCCGAATAATCCGGAAATCGCGAGGGTCGACCCAACCGAAAGATCGATGCCACCGCTGATGATGACCAGCGTCATCCCGAGCGACATGATGTTGATCACCGCGGTCTGGCGCACCAGGCTCGTAAGATTCAGTTGCGTCAGAAATTTCGGCGTCGCGATTGTAAGAGCTATGCCAGCAGGATGAGGGTGACGAACGGGAGAAGCTTCTGCAGTTTTCTGGCTCATGCGATCGGTGCCATCGCCCGTGAGTTCGTTTGCGGGGCGGCAAGCTTCATGATCGCCTCCTGAGTGGTTTTTCCGGGAAGTTCGCCGGTGATACGTCCCTCGGACATGACGAGAATTCGGTCGGCTACTTGGATCAACTCGGGCAACTCGGAGCTTACCATCAGGATCGCGGCTCCTTCCCGCGCCAAGCGCGGCCATCTGTTCGAACACTTCCTGCTTCGCGCCTACGTCAATGCCTCTCGTCGGTTCGTCAAACATGAAAATCTTCGCGCCGCGGGCGACCCATTTCGCGATCACGATCTTCTGTTGATTTCCGCCGCTGAGCGAACCTGCAACCTGCGACGGGGAGTGGCATTTGATTCGTAACTGTTGTCGATATTGCTGCGAAACCGCCGATCTCCTCGGTCCTTCTGCAGAAACCCCATCCGGCTCACGCGTGCCGAGATCGGGCATGGTGATGTTGTGAGCAATCGGAAGCCGCAAGGCCAGGCCATTGTGTTGTCTGTCTTCCGGGATCAGAGCCACGCCGGCCTGAACAGCCTCTCGGGGAGTTCTTGGGAGTAAGTCCTCTTTCCCTCGATTTCGATCGTGCCGGCTTGCGGGAGGATCAAGCCCGAACAACACGCGGCAAAGCTCAGTTCGCCCCGCGCCCATCAACCCTGCCAGCCCCAGAATCTCGCCCGCCTTGATCTCGAACGAGATATCCCGAAGCAGACCGCGCGATACGTTGTCCACCCGCAGCAAGACACGCTCCTTACAACACTCGTCGCGGCTGAACACCGCATCGAGCGGCCGGCCCACCATGTGCTGAATCAAGCTTTCCCGGCTGAGTTCCTCGAGCTTGCCGGTAGAATACGGTCGCTCCGTCACGCAACACCGTCACGCGGTCGCCGACGGATCGCAATTCATCCAGTCGATGAGTGATGTAAATCACGCCCATACGCCGGCGGCGGAGTTCGCCTACAATTCGGAATACTTCCTTCGTCTCGGTCTCAGAAAGCGACGATGTCGGCTCATCAAAAATAAGCAGGCTGGAGCCTTGCGCAATGGCGCGGCAGATTTCCACGAGTTGTTTCCCGGCGGGCGTCAGTTTCTCTACCTTGGCGTCAGGATCAAGACGGAAAGCCGTTATCAGAGATGATCCGTCTTGCCTGGTCAACTACTTGCGCCGGTTGATCCAAATGCCGCCCGACGCCTTCTCCCGCCCAAGGAACATGTTCTCGGCGACCGTGAGATGGGGCGCAAGAAGCGATTCCTGATGAACCATCGCGATACCCTTCGCCGAAGCGTCCGCCGGACGTGCAAATGAGACTGGATTTCCCCGCCAGAGCATCTCGCCGCCATCCCGCTGATAAAGACCGGCCACGATCTTCATCAAAGTAGATTTACCCGGCACCGTTCTCGCCCATCAGAAGATGAACTTCGCCCTCTTCGACGTTCAGGTTTCCGTCTCGAAGAGCCTTCACACCCCCGAAGTGCTTCTGGATGCCGGAAAGAGATAGGAGCACGTCAGTGAGTTTATTACAGGCAACGCGGAGAGCTTATACGATTTGACTGGATTGAGTACCATCGAAAGTTAGGTATTCGGGTTCACCCGAAACCGCTTTCCCGGAGCTCTCTAAGTGCTACTCCCAAGGGAGCAACGGCTAAACGGAGGCTCGTCAATCCGTGCTGCCATTGACTTTGCGCTTCAAATCGCTTACGGTAAACGTAAGCGCGAAGGGCGCATCCGGTCCGCGGAAAGGGCAATGCCCACCTTCTAGTTCAACTAATCTTACGAATCTTCTTTCTCGCCTGACTTGTGCGGACTCCCAGGCAATTCATGAGAGGAGCTTCGTTTTGACCGAAAAAGATTTACCCGCACTTCCGAACCTCGACCATTACAGAAAACAGTCGAAAGATCTTCTGGCCGCTGCTACTGCCGCGTCGGTCGAAGCAATCAGTCGTATCGTTCGCCATCATCCTCAATTTCAGAAGCCCGGTTCGGCAGATGCCGTCCGATCGAGAATCAAGCTGGCGGACGCGCAGTTAGTCGTCGCGCGCGAACACGGCTTCGAGAGTTGGCCCAAGTTTGCCAAACACATCGAGACTCTTCACCTCATCGAGTCGCTCGCCTCGCTGCCTGATCCGGTTTCCGCGTTCCTCGAAGTCGCCTGTGTTCCTCGCCATGCGTCCCACGCCTCCGGGACCTTGGATCACGCCCAGACTGATCCTGCAACGATACCCAGATGTCGCGACGCGAGTAACATCTATATCAGCCGCGACGCTCGCGGATACGGAAACAGTTCGCCGCTTCATCGCTCAAGACCGCGCGGCTGCAACAGCAAAAGGCGGCGTGCATGGCTGGGATGCGTTGACGTACCTTTGCTTTTCGCGGTATCTGCGGCTTGATCCGAACGTCAGGAGCGTTCGTTGAAACCGCCCGGATTTTGCTTGATGCCGGAGCAAGCGCCAGAACGGGCTGGTACGAGACGATTGATCATCCCACGCCCAGGCTCACGTTCGAGAGTGCTCTCTATGGAGCTGCCGGTGTCGCTCGGCATCCCGAGCTCTCACTCGGCTGTTGCTAGAACGCGGAGCCGACCCCAACGACGAAGAAACGCCCTATCACGCTCCCGAATCGTATGACAATACGATCACCCGCATCCTGTTGAGAGCGGCAAGCTGAACGCAGCAAGCCTGGCATGCATGCTGGTGCGAAAAGCAGATTGGCACGACGAAGACGGAATACGATTGCTGCTTTCACGGACGGCGCGGATCCCGAACCTTCAGCCCCGCTTTGGCGTGAATGCGATGCAACAGTCACTGCGCCGCGGACAACAGTTTGTCCAGCGATCGAGATGCTTGCTTGAACCACGGCGGTGATCCCGCACTTGAAGAGTAATCGCGATGGCCGGTCGGCCGCTCGAGATTGCCGCTCGAGGCGAGGTCGCGCGGATGCATTGGACCTGTTGCAGCAACGTGGGAGTCGCGTCTCGATCTTGCATCCATTCGACAGTCTGGTAGCTGCATGTGCGCGAGCCGATTGCGCGGCAGTAGTCCACGCATCATGACAGGCGCACCCCGATCTCTCGTCGCAAATCATGTCCGAAGCCGCATCGCTCCTTGCGGAGTTCGCAGGCAACGGTAATGTGAACGGCTTCGGTGCCTTCTTGATTTAGGGATCCCCGTTGACGCGCTATACAGCGGAGATGCCTACTTCGACATCGCACCTGAGAGCACGCCACTTTACATGTGGCTGCCTGGCGAGCTCAACCGAAAGCAGTCTCGCTACTGATCGAACGTGGAGCTGTCGCCAATGCCACGGATGCGAAGAGGCCGCACTCCTCTTCAACTCGCGGTTCGAGCTTGTGTCGATTCTTACTGGATGAACCGGCGAACGCCAGACTGTGTCGCGAGCTTTGCTCAATGCGGGCGCTTCGACCGACCGGCATCGAACTGCCGACCGGCTATGAGGAGATCGATCGGCTGCTCATTGCAGTCCGGGGCCATCGGAACTGATTACCAACGCACGCCGAACGTGACTGGAATGATATTGGTGTGAGCTCTGATTCGTCAGCCCGGAGAAGTAACGCGCTTCCGCATAGAACTTCCACTTTGTTCGGGGAAGGCTGAAATCCAGTCCGGCTCCGATGTCCCAAACACCGGCGTTTTGGCTTATCGATCCTAGCTGCTGATTCGCAGTAACCAGAGCAGGACCGTAGTAACCCCACCAAGGATCGTAGACGAACGTCGAAGCCAGCACCGGTTGCGTGTAAGTCACCGTTCTCCGCATCCAGCCGCCGCCACCCAGGATATACGCCTTGACGGGCCCTAGCGGCAGCTTGATTTTCGGTTCCACCGTTAGCGTGTAGATGTTGGAATGACCGTCGGGAACATTGACCTGGCTCAGTGCGGATCCTGTCAGGCCCATGCCGTTGTACATGAATGTAGCGCCTAGTCCCAAAATCGGACCGAGATTGATACCCCCGGTCACCTGCAGGTTCCCGCCATTATCCAGGTAATTTGCCGTCCGGCCAGTCTGCGTAGTGAAGCCGCCGCCCACGCCGAACGTTAGGAAGTGATCTTCTTGCGCCTGCGCTACTGGCGAAGCACATAGCAGAAACATTCCCAACGTGAAGCCACTGATAGCGATGTTCGAAGTAAGTCCGCGATTTTTCCTCATCATCTCGATAGTTAGATCGAGAAATATTGCTACGCGTTAGCAGGGGAGGTTTCGCAGATGTTTTTACCGGGCGTATGGCGCGAGACCGCGGCGAACCATTACAAGACCTATTTTGATCGGGCCGTCGCTCTGGCGGCGACCGGCTTAACCATTCCGGCTTCCACTAAGCGGCTCGCCACAACCGAGACGGAGCTCTGATGAGTATGCGATTTCTGAGCCAGTTCGTTGATCGACATGACCCCACCCTCTTCGAGAATCTGGAGCACCAACAGTTGCGCTCCGCTGAGACCAACAAGTTTTTGAGCTGCTCGCGAACCAGTCTCAACCGCATGCACGATCTGCCGGAGCGAGTTCATTACCGCTTGACTGTCCGAGATTTCTTCAGGCCCAATAGCGCTGGATCCGCGCGTGGTTGAAAGCGAAGCCACAATCCCATTATATGGGATCCCATGTTTTTTCACGAATACCGAGCTATCTCCGGCTATATCGGTTGTGAGCGTATCCCGCAACAATCTGTCGCCATGGCGCTTTCGCTACAAATGGAGAGGAGCCAGCTTTGATCCAAATCACGGACTACATCACTCTCGGCCGCTCGGGTTTAAAGGTCAGCCCTATCTGCCTCGGCACCATGACATTCGGCAACTACCGTTGGGGTTCGCAGGATGAGGAAGCACGCCAGATATTCGGAGCCTACCTCGAGGCTGGCGGCAATTTCATCGATACCGCTGACGGATACGCACGTAGGCAAAAGCGAAGAACTCACTGGCACGTACATCAAGGAGATGAGCGATCGTGACCGCATCGTGCTCGCGACCAAGTTCACCTTCAACACGAGCGAAGGCAATCCGAATGCAGGCGGTAACGGGCGGAAGAATATCTATCGTGCTCTTGAAGGATCGCTTCGACGACTGGGAACGGAGTACGTTGATCTCTACTGGCTGCACGCGTGGGATATGGTCACTCCTTTCGATGAAGTTGTGAACACGCTCTCGGACTTGGTGCGTGAAGGCAAGATTCGCTATTACGGGTTTTCCGATGTGCCCGGCATGGTACGCCGCCCGGGCAGTCACCTTCGCCGAGTACAACGGCCGGGAGCGCCCAATCGCACTGCAACTCGAGTATTCACTCGTCGAGCGGACGATTGAACGGGAACACATTCCGGCTGCCGAGGAACTGGGCATGGCCGTTTGCCCGTGGAGTCCGCTAGCGAGCGGATTCCTCGCCGACAAATACCAGCGGGAGGGCGGACCCGCCGAAACGGATAGCCGCCTCGAAGTGCTGAAAGAAGGGAAAAACCCGGTGTTTCACAAGTTCACGGATCGGAACTGGCGAGTTCTTGAGGTGCTGCAATCGATCGCCCGGCGCATGGGCAAGACAACAGCGCAAGTGGCTCTGAACTGGGTCGCGAGCCAGCGCGGGGTGACATCGACGATCATCGGCGCACGGCGTCCTCACCAGTTGAACGACAACCTGAGTGCTCTCGAGTTCGATCTCCCGATCGAGTTCCGGCAAGGAACTGGACGAAGTGAGCCAACTCGACCGGGTCCACCCTTACATGTTCTTCGAACCGTTCACCCAGGAGCGAATTAACGGCGGCGTGACAGTTCGGCGTTGGCCTGGTACTAACTGAGTTAAGTCGGTTTCCGTCGGGACCCGCAGCCAAATGAATTCTGTTTCATCCGGGAACGTTACCGGGGTTCCGTCAATCCAATAGTTAGGGGAGGCGCTCAGTGCGCAAACTACAGTTCGTATTCCTGGCGGTGTTTTTGTTTTTTTGCAGCGGCATGCTATTCGCCCAGCGAGGTGGCGGCCACGGTGGCGGTTTCAGCGGCGGGCATGGAGGTTTCTCCGGGGGCGGCGGTCATTCCTTCTCGGGCGGAGGCGGAAGTCGCGGCTATTCGGGGGGTGCGCAGGGCTTTTCCGGGGGGCGTTCCTATATGGGCGGACGCGGCTACTCGGCCCCGGGGCGCGCTTATGGGGGCCGGGGGTTCGTCGGCGGCAATGGCTACGGCCGGGGCGGAAATTACCGGACTTCGCCGGGCTATGGCTATGCTCCAGGTCGAGGCGGCTACTACTACGGCGGCCGACCCTACTATGGTGGTCGCGGGTACGGCGGATACGGGTACCGCTCGGGCGGCGGAGTCTACCTCGGTTACTACGGGTATCCCGGGTACTATGGCTACTACAGTCCCTACTATTGCGATCCTTACGTGGATCCGTACGCCTGCCCAGCCTACAGCCCGTACACCTACGGCTTCAGCCCCTATTAACGGGGCAGCTTCGACTCCTGATTTCACCTCGCCGGAAGCAGGCATGCGCTTCCGGCGATCAGGCCACGCCCATGGTGAGTCCGTCTTTCGCAACAGTTAGAATACGCGAGAATGGCTGGCGCCATTGGCGAGGAAGTCGCGATCGACTCGCTTCACCGGGGAGCGACCGATTGCGTTCTGAAGCATCGTTTGGAACGACTTGCACCTGCAGTAGGTTGGTCGCATGTACAACCTGATCGATGATCTGCGGATTTTTAACGTATTCCAAAACCTTATCTCGAACAGCCTGAAGTACCGCAATAGTCATCCTCCCCAGATTGATACCTCAGGGACAAAGAGCGATGAAGAATGGGTCGGTAAAGTCCTCCTTTCGCAACAGCTACAATACGCGAGAATGGCTGCTACGAAGGGAGAAAAGCTCGTCGACGAACATCGATTTTGGCCCGCCCGAGGAAGCGCTTGATCTCAGCACCTGCGATCGGGAACCGATTCACATACCGGGCAGCGTCCAGCCGCACAGGGTTCTGCTCTCTGTAGATGACCGCTCTCTCGCTGTTCTGCAGGCTAGCGAAAACGTGCAAGAGCTATTCGGTCGAGATATCTTGGAAGTGCTCGGCGCGTCGTTACCCGACCTCCTGGGGCCGGCGAAGGCTGCGGAGATTAACCGGGGCCTTCAAAACCCGTTTCTACAGGAATCCTCTATACCTGGGCTCCTTCAATGCCACCCGTAGATGGTCCCGATCGCCGCTACGATGTGATTGCCCATCGGCACGAGAGATCCCTCATTGTAGAATTCGAGGTCGCAATTGAAGATCACTTGATCTCCTTTCAGAATCTATACCCTTTGGTGAGAACCTTCATGGCGCGACTCCAGGAGGTAAATACTATTCGGAGGTTTCGCAGATGGCGGCCGATGAAGTTCGCCGCCTCACCGGTTTCGACAGGGTATTGGTTTACAATTTTGATCCGGATTGGCATGGGCACGTAATTGCTGAATCTCGAGACGAAGAACTTTCCTCGTACCTCGATCTTTGGTTCCCTGCTTCCGATATTCCGGCACAGGCGCGTGAACTCTATCGGGAGGGGAATCTCTGGGGACTGATCTTACTTCACCATAAAACGGCTCGGCATGTTCCGTTTGAAACCCGCGTGGCGTGTGATCTTCCTCGGGCAGGCACTTTCGACCCAGAGCTCAAGCAGTGAAAACAAAGCCGAATATGAACATCGGCTCTACCTGAAATCGATCACGACGAGATTACTCGGATTTATGGCCGAGGAAGAGCAATTTATCGACGGCTTGGTCAACCATCCCGATGAACTGCTTTCTTTCGCTGATGCGGGCGGAGCGGCAGTACGTCTCTTCGAAGGCAAATGCACACTCCTGGGACAAACGCCGCCCGAGGAAATCGTGTGGACTCTCACCGACTGGCTTGCCACCGCGGGCCAGGAAGTTTTCCATACCGACCGTCTTCTTACTGACCTCCCAGGGAGCGAGAACCTGCGGGAGACCGGCACCGGGATCTTAGCTGTTTCGATCTCGAAGCTATATAACTCGTATATTTTCTGGTTCCGCCCTGAAGTTGTCCGAACGGTTCGCTGGGGTGGTGATCCAAGGAAGCCCGTCGAAGTCGACGGTACGGGCGCCATGCGTATTCATCCCTCGAAAGTCATTCGAAGTCTGGAAGGAAACCGTCCGCGGACGCTCACTACCCTGGAGGCAGAGCGAAATTGAAAGCGCCGGCGAGCTGCGAAACGCCGTGATCCGGCGTTGTTCTTCGCAAAGCTGAAGAACTGGCTGCTGTGTCGGCCGAATTAAAACGGTCGAATAAGGAATTGGAAGCCTTCTCTTACTCTGTTTCTCCCACGATCTGCGAGCGCCGTTTCGGCACATCGTGGGCTACTCGGAGCTCTTGAGCGAACATCTGGCCGATGCCTTGGATGACACGGGGAAACGTTATCTTCAGACCATCTCCGGTGCCTGCGGAGTCGGCTGGAACGCTGGTCGACAATCTCCTGAATTTCTCGCGCGTGGGCACAGCAAAACTGCATGTCACGTCCATTGATATGAATCGGCTTCCTCAGGAGGTTATGCGCTACCTGCCACTCCCGGACGACAGCCCTTCGGTCACTTCGGATATCGGCCCGCTTCCCACGGTCCAGGGCGACCCCACGCTGCTACGGTTGGTCTGGCAAAACATTCTCGCCAACGCCTTGAAATTCACGCGCGATCGTCACCCCGGCCGGATTGCGATCAAGGCGGTCGAGAATGAGACGCAAATAATTTTCTCCGTTGCCGATAACGGGGTTGGATTCAAGCAAGCTTACGCAAATAAGCTGTTCGGCGTATTCCAGAGGCTTCATTCGCAAGAGGAATTTGAGGGCACCGGCATCGGTCTCGCGAACGTGAGGCGCGCAATCGGAAAGCACGGAGGTCGGACCTGGGCGGAAGGAGAGATAGACAAGGGTGCTACCTTCTACTTCTCGCTTCCGAAAAGAGTCGTCCCGGAGCGAGGTATAGATGCTTAAGCCGATTGTGCTGGTAGAGGACAGCGCTCAAGATATCGAACTGACCATCGCGGCTTTGACCAGAGCGCGGCTAGCAAACGAAGTGATCATTCTCAGGGACGGCGAAGAAGCGCTTGAGTACCTTTGCTGCAAAGGCCGCCATGAGATGCGCGAGAAAGGCAATCCTGCCCTGGTATTGCTCGATATCAAGCTCCCTAAAGTCGATGGTCTCGAAGTCCTGAGTTATGTCAAACAGGATCCGGAACTGAAGAGTATTCCCGTGGTGATGCTTACAAGTTCGCAGGAAGAGCCTGACTTGGCAAAGAGTTACGAGCTCGGAGCCAACGGATATGTAGTTAAACCGGTGCGATTCCAGGATTTTGCCAAGGCTGTTCAAGATCTTGGTGGATTCTGGGCTGTCCTGAATGAACCTCCACCGGGCAGTGTGCGGTTCAAAAAAACTCTCTAAGCATGGCGCCCATCTCCATTCTTTATCTTGAAGACAGCCCGATCGATTTGGAGCTCTCGGTTTCCCTCCTGAAGAGGGCGGGAATCGAACACCAAGCGAAGCGTGTGCAAACGGAATAGGAGTTCGCCTCGGCGCTCCTGGTGAAATGTCCCGATTTGATCCTTGCTGATTATGCGCTTCCCTCGTTTGACGGTGTCAGCGCGCTTGAGTTTGCGCGAAAGTACTGCCCGGACACGCCGTTTATCTTTGTCAGCGGCGCCATTGGCGAGGAAGTCGCGATCGATTCGCTCCACCGGGGAGCTACCGATTACGTTCTAAAGCATCGTCTTGAACGGCTTGCACCTGCAGTAATGAAGGCACTTGCGGCCGCAAGTGACAGGAAAGCTCGCGAAGCTTGCCGAGTCCGATCGCGAAATGTTATTGAAAGCGCGGAGCGGGCGGCGAGAGCTGATGCCGAGGCCCGCGCCCGCGAATTGACGCAGGTCAACGCTGAACTCGAGCAGTTTGCCTATGCAGCGAGCCATGACTTGCAGGAACCGCTGAGAATGGTGAAGCTTTACTCCCAGTTGCTTGCTCGGCGCTGTAGAAGTTTGCTCGATGAAACGGGACTGAGTTTATCAGCATTATCGAACAAGGCGTTGATCGCATGCACAACCTGATCGATGATCTCCTGGCCTACTCCCGAGTATCTCACGATGAGGCGCGGAATCTTCAGCCGATTGAATTGGACTCCATCGTTCGCCGGACGCTCGACGGATTAGGTCCGGCTTTGCAGGAGAACCAGGCCACGGTCAAGGTAGGAACGCTTCCCAGAGTTCTTGGCGACGGAGAGCGAATTTTTCACGTATTCCAAAACCTGATCTCTAACAGCCTGAAATACCGCAATAGTCATCCTCCCCAGATTGATATCTCGGCAACGAAAGACGGTGACGAATGGGTCATCTCGGTCAAGGACAACGGCATTGGCTTCGAACAGGAATATGCGGACGATGTGTTCGGGTTGTTCAAAAGTCTGCACGGCAATCAGTATCCCGGAACGGGCATAGGTCTCGCAATTGCACGAAAAGTCATTGAACAGCACGAAGGGCGTATCTGGGTGCACTCTGTTCCGAATGAGGGAACAGCCTTTTATTTCACGTTGAAGAGCGCTTAGCTGTGCGGATGCATGCCCCGTTTCCGCGCTTGCTATCCAGGCGAGTTCAGCAGGTCGCCGACATACCTCTCGACGATCTCGGTCGCTGCTCCGTAAATCCCTTCATCGAAATATGACGCTCCGAGAGACGGCTCCAGGTTTAACTCCACTGTGTGTGCGCCCGCATTACGAGCCAACTCCACGAACCCGGCCGCGGGGTAAACATTGCCGGATGTTCCTATCGAGACGAACAGATCCGCTTTCTCCAGCGCAGCTTCAATCTCGTCCATGTGCATCGGCATCTCGCCGAACCAGACAACATCGGGGCGCAATGTGCCAGTTGTTCCGCAAGCGGGACAAGCGGAGGATGTACTCAGATCGCTTACGCAAGGACTCCGTTCGGCACAGTGGATGCACCGCGCCTTCAAAAGCTCGCCGTGCATGTGAATGACGTCAGCAGAACCGGCTCGTTCATGCAGATCGTCCACATTCTGAGTGACAAGTGTCACAGTTCCAGCCCGGGAGCGTTCCAGGTTCGCCAGCGCTGTATGAGCCCGGTTCGGTTGCACTGTGGCCGACAGTAGCTGCCGCCGGCGTTGATTATAGAAGTCGTGTACCCGGGCGGGATCGCGAGCGAAAGCAGTGGGAGTCGCCACGTCCTCAACGTTTACCTTGGCCCATATTCCGTCCGGATCACGAAACGTATGCAGCCCGGATTCGCGCGAAATACCCGCGCCGGTCAGGATCACGATATTCCCAAAGCGAGATTTAATTCGGCTGCTCTGCTCGGCCATAGTCGGAAATCGGCCCGTTCCTCCATCGTAGGCCGGTGCTTTCTCCACTTCGATATAGCCTATGTTTGTGGCCAAGAACGAGAGCGCAGAAATCCTGTCTATCGAAGGTCGGGAGGTACGGATCACGCACCCCGACAAACTCTACTTCTCGAAACAGACCCGTCTGACGAAGCTCGAACTCGTTCGTTATTACCTGTCGGTCGCCCCGGCGGCGCTTGCCGGCATTCGAGACCGTCCTCTCGTCCTGAAACGGTTTGTGAATGGAGCGGAGGGCGAAGCCTTCTACCAGAAGCGTGCGCCGACAGAACGGCCCGAATGGCTGCGCACCGTTACGCTTGCTTTCCCTTCCGGACGAACGGCCGAGGAAATCGTGGTCGACGACGCGGCCGGGTTGGCGTGGATCGTCAACCTGGGTTGCATTGAACTGCATCCGCATCCGGTGCGCTCCGGCAAACCTGGAACATCCGGACGAGTTACGCGTCGATCTTGATCCAGGTCCTGGAGTCAGTTGGTCCGATGTCTGCGCGGTTGCACTCGAAGTGAAGAGCTTCCTCGAAGAGATGGGATTGCGCGGATGGCCGAAAACCAGTGGTTCACGCGGGATGCATATCAATGTGCGGATCGAACCTCGCTGGACTTTCACCGACGTGCGCCGGGCCGCGATCGCTCTGTCGCGCAGCGATCGAGGAACGCGCTCCGGCAATCGCGACCTCGAAGTGGTGGAAAGAGGAACGCCATGGCGTCTTTCTTGATTACAACCAGAACGCGAAAGACCGCACAACATGTTCGGCCTATTCGGTGCGTCCACTTCCGGATGCACGGGTCTCAACCCCGCTTGACTGGGACGAAGTTCCGGGCAGCGATCCAGCCGCTTTCACCGTTCTCACCGTGCCGGAACGCTTCGCGAATTTGGGAGATCCCCACGCGGCAATGAACGAATGGCCAGGCTCGCTCGAAAGGCTGCTGCGAGATTGCAGACCAGCACGACGCAGCAGGTTTGGGCGACGCGCCCTGGCCGCCGCATTTCCGCAAGACGGAGACGGAGGGAAAGCGCGTCGCCCCGTCCCGCTCTAAGCCTGCAGCGAAGCAGCCGCGCAACAGATGCCTTTGATCGTCGTCGCGAATTCGCCGCAAAGAGGATGCCCTCGCCGGCCTCGAGCGTTGGAAAGCACGCCACCCCGAAGCGGCCTCTCATTTGGCCGTCGACGATGTGCTGGTGGATGCTATGCGGGGCAGGTCGTCCACATGGACGCGGATCCGAGTCAATCTGCGGAACGTACCGGAAGCACTCCGGCCGGCAGACGAAACGCCTGACCCGGACGACGATCCAACGCGTCCCGAAGCCGGCTCTCAAAAACCCTAAACGCGCTCCGAAGAAGAAAGAGAGCGCGTAGGGGAGAGCAACACGGACCCGCCCCGAATGTAACTCTATGCGTGCTGCAGCTGGTGTTTTCCCTCCGTGATCTCTTCGATGATCTTCTTGTTGAATGCAGGAATATCGTCAGGTTTGCGGCTCGTCACTAATCCGTTGTCCGTGACGACTTCCTCGTCGGTCCATTCGCCGCCGGCATTTCGAATATCAGTTTGAAGTGATGGCCAGGAGGTCAGCTTCCTCCCGCGTACCACACCCGCCTCCACCAGCATCCAAGGCCCATGGCAAATTGCAGCGACGGGTTTGTTCGCCTCGAAAAATGACCTGACGAAGGCGACAGCAGTCTTATCCTGTCGCAGATGATCCGGATTCATCACGCCGCCCGGCAACACCAGTGCATCGAAGTCAGCTTCCCGCGCGGATTTCAAATTCAAATCGACCGGGACCGATTCGCCCCAATCTGTGCGATCCCAACCTCTGATCTGTCCATCTTTGGGCGCGATCACTACTGTCTTGGCACCCGCCGCTTCGAGCGCTTTCTTGGGCTCCACTAACTCGACGTACTCGAACCCATCAGTGGCGAGAATGGCCACTTTCTTATTAGCTAAGTTGGCGCTCATATTCTTGCGTTTTGTAGTTCGACAGTCGAAATCTGAAGAGCGTTTCGGATCTTAACGCTCTCGCGAACCAGCCGATCGGACCTTCATCAAAACTGCGCATCAGACGCGTATTCGCATCCTCTAGACTCTCAGTTCTTGGGGCTTTTTTCCTGGCCCAGGCCGGGGTTGGAGGCAGAGACAAGTTCGGGAGAACGCTGCGCTCCTAGCGTTTCACGCTGCTTTGAGGGGTCGATGCGTTTGGAACGCTGCGAAAGGCTCCAAAGTCTCCGACCGCCCACTCTTCAATGCGCGCAAGATTCCCTCTAACACGCGAACGTCAGCATAGCCCTCTTCACCATCCGGCTCCGGATCCGTTCCGTTCAGGATGCAATCGGAAAAGTATTTCATTTCGCCACCGAAGTGGTCGGTATTCTTGAAGCTTTTTTCTTTCTGCTTCTGACCGATGGTCGTTTGTTGTTCGAGCGACACTCCGTACATGTAACCGGGGCTCATGACAACGTTGCCCTCCGTTCCAACTACCGCATACGAATCGATGCTGTTGCCGTAATACGAAATCGACAAATTGCGCAATGCGATTCTCGGGAAAGCGCAGCGTGACAGCAACGGTATCGTCGAAATCACCGAGCCTGGAATCGGGATGGCGTGTTCCGACCGCCGAAACGACCTCCGTTGGTTCCGCGCCGAACACATATCGCGCCGCGTTCACCGGATAGGGCCCCATATCCAGCACAGGACCGGCAAGGTCGCCGTTCTTAGCCCGGTGGTTCTCAGGATCAACCATCTGGGTAAAAACAGAGCTGAACAGATGGACCGAACCCAATTCCCCGCCCCGGATCTTCTCGATCAAATCGAGCGTGGCTGGTTCAAAGTGCAGGCGATAAGCAACCATTAGCTTGGCGCTCGATACGCTTCTGAACCTCTAATATTTCTTTGCATTTTGCCGTGCTCACCTCGAGCGGCTTCTCCGCAAGTACGTGAATTCCGGCTTTCAACGCCGGTATGATGAACTCGGCGTGACGCCAGTTCGGGGTTGCCAAATAGATCGCATCGATCAATCCGACATTGATGAGATTGTCGAATTGCTCGTAGGTGTAGCAGTTCGTAACCCCATATCGCTTACCAACTTCGCGCGCTTTCGCCAGATCCGAACTGACGAACGCAGTCAGTTCAGAGTTGCCGGTGTGTTCCACTCCCGGCAGCATGGCTTCCTGCGCGATATCGCCTAATCCGACAATGGCATAGCGCACCTTTTTGTCAGGTGCGAGCCCCAGGGCTTCCTTGATACTCATCTCTCATTCGACCCGCTCACCACCGGGCGAGTTTCGAACGAGAAGCATGGGATCACTACGCCAGCGTTCACCGTGGATAGGGATGTCCGCGCAGAATAGTAAAAGCACGGTAAATCTGCTCGAGGAGAACGGCGCGTGCCAACTCATGCGGGAATGTCATGGCTGAAAGCGAGAGGAGTAGATCGGCGCGATTCCGCCACTCGGGCGGCAATCCGTCGTGGCCGCCAACAAGGAACACCACATCTTGCCCGATCGATTCGGCGTTGCGGAACACGGCGGCAAACTGATCGGAATTTATACTTTGGCCGGCTGGATCGAGAAAGATCTTCCGCGCACTCCCATGTTTGGCAAACAAATCGAAACGTGACGGCACAATTTCACGCTGGCTGCAATTGGAGTAGCGAGTTGTCCGTTTCAGAAATTCGGCCGCAATCGCATTGGCATGAACGTCTCGGGGCTTGCCAACAAAGTAAACGTAGATCTTCATAGGCCGTCACCCGGACGGCGTCGACTGTCTCGAGCACTAGTACGATCGAAGAGAGGCCGGCGACTAAAGTTGCTAACGGGACGGGCGAAACGATATTGTTTAAGGTACAAACTGGCGGCTCGCCTCTATGTTATAGCCGCATCAGGACTTCTCTGGGAGGACAGCCATGGCTTCAACAGTTTGGAAGGGGTACATATCATTCGGGCTCATCACGGTTCCGGTGCGCCTGTTCACGGCCGCCCGAACTGAGCGCGTCAGCTTCAACCAGATCCACGGTGTATGCGGCAGCCGGATCAAGCAGCAGACTTTCTGTCCCCACTGCGATCGCGTCATCGAACGCAGTGAACTGGTCAAGGGCTACGAAGTGGAGAAGGACCGGTACGTCATTGTCAATGACGAGGAGATCAAGACCGTTGCGCCCGCTACCAGCGACAACATGGAGATCTACGAATTCGTAAAGGCCGAAGGCATTGACCCCATCTACTTCGATGCTTCTTACTTCATGGTGCCGGAGGAGGCGGGTAAGAAGGCTTACCATCTGCTATTCGAAACCATGAAGAAGTCCGGCTATAGCGCCATCGCGAAGATCACGATGCACCAGCGTGAATACACGGTCACCGTGCGGCCGCATTCCGATGGCCTGCTGCTTCACACGATGTATTATCCGGAGGAGGTTCGGGACGTGCCTGAGTTTCGCCGGGATCACAGCGTCACGGTGAAACCGCAGGAGGTGGAACTGGCGCAGAAGCTGGTGGAGGGTTTGGCGGCGGAATTCGATCCTTCCAAATATCACGACGAGTACCAGGGCCGGCTCATGCAGATGATCGAGGCCAAACGCGAAGGCCAGAACGTGGAAGCGGAAACGCCGAAGAAGCGTGCGCCCGGTTATCGATCTGATGCAGGCGCTGCAAAAGAGTCTGGGAGAACTACCCCAACGCAAACCGGCCACCACGGCACCCATCCGCGACACCGCCCAGGCTCAACCCGCGAAAAAGCAGGCGGGAGGCAGACGCCAGGCGGCGCGCACGGCAAACGGTTAATGGCCGGCAAGCCACTTGTACTGATCCGCACTTAGCGGCACCACCGAAAGCCGCCCCTGCTTAACAAGCGGCGAATCGGCGAACAATTTCTCGGCCTTGATCTCTGCCAGCGTTTTCGGCTCATCCAGACGTTTGCCTGGCTTAACTCTCACCTTCGGCACCTTCGGGTCAGAAACATCCACGCTCGTGACCGATGCTGTGCCGACGGCCTGGCGTTCCTTGCCCGTGTGATAGTAGATGAGCTTGTCGCCAGCCTTCATTTCGCCCAGGTGCCGAACGGCTACCGGATTCGCTACTCCATCCCAGACGGTTTCGCCGTCCTTTTCGAGATCTTCAAAGGAGTACTGATCGGGCTCCGACTTCAGCAGATAAGGCATTTCCGATCATCTTAGCTCTACACCCTCTCATCTTTACCCCGTACCGCCTATTCCTCACGGTTCGTAGGAACGCGCCGAAATGACACCTAAGCTCAGGTTGAGCGAATTGAGGCATATGAAATCATTTCTTTCGGCCGCGTTCCTGACGGTTGGTTCCGCTGTCCTGTACAGTGCGCCCGTCACCGTCACGTGCAGTGCTCCTCTGAGCTCCAGTGTCACGTCGACTTCCAATCTGAACGCAAGCTGTACGTCCCTTACCAACGGTTATTCGAATCTGGGAGGCGCGGCAAGAGCCACGGCGAACGTTACTTTGCAGATAGCTGCGAACGGCGCCAATTTCAGCTCGCTCTCAACCTACCAGTCCGCGTACGCTCAACAAGCGCCGCCACAATCGCGGAATGATTTGTTTGGACCCGGGGCGCAGACCTCAATCGTGATTAATTACAGCAGCACGCTGTTCACGACAGGATCAACCCGCGCAGGCTATTTGCAGATTCAAGCGTATGGCTACGGCGATAATTTCTACGACGGAGGAGCAACGATGACGTCCGGGATCGTATCGGCATCGGGCAATCCGTACCAGACGGAAGTTACCTGCTACTCAAACTTGAGCTATTGTACGCCTGGAACTGGCTACTACACCTACAACGCGTTTATCCCTGTCACGCTCGGGACCGCATTCACGCTCGAAGCGGATGGCGGGACAACAAACTGGGCGGCCGCGTTCGACGGATTCTCGGGAGGATCCTTACAGACCGTTTACAACTTTCGCTTTCTCGAAGCGTGACCGGGTCACTCCCGTCAGCGGTTAGCCAAGCACCGGAACCAATGACGGTCGGCATGACCGGCCTGGCGTTTGGCGCTCTGGGACTCTTGATTAAGAAACGCTCCCGGCGTTAGCGGTGACCGCCGCCGCCTGCGTGTCCTCCGCCACCGCCAGCACCACCGCCGCCGACGTGTCCGCCACCACCGGACATATGGCCTGCGGCACCGCCACCACCCGCACTAGCCACCGCCGTAGTGTCCACCTCCGCCGTTCGTGTGAGCTCCGCCCGACCAGCCACCCGGATGAGAACCGCCCTGCCAGGCGCCGAACCGGGTGCGGCATGAACATCGATTCCCGCTTCCCGCAAAAGCGGCCGCCGGGGCTCCTGATGCCGTCGTCATGCCGGAAGCGCAAAGCCCTGGCGCGCCTGCATACGGGCAGCGTGATTTGCCCAGGGGGAGGCCGTGACGGAACCAACTGCAGCCGGGTTGTTAGGACTCAACGGCACGGCGGCCAGAGCAGCCCCATTTGGAACTCCGGCTCCGGTCGGGGGTTTCCCATGCCATCCATTGCCTGATCGCGTATGAGTTCCGTTCCAGCGCCCACCCGTCCAGCGCCCGCCCCGATAAACAGGAGCAGCGACCACCGGCGCATATCCCACCAAAGCCGGCGAGTAGAAACCGTATCCGAAGGGGCTGTAGAATGCGCCGGCTCCGGGCAGCCAAGCCCATGAACTGAAAGCCGAATCCCAGAACCAGCCGGGACTTGCCATCCCACCAGCTCCGGCGGTGTATCCACTTCCAAGCAGGCCCATCTGGGCGCTTCTCGCTACCCGATAGCTCGCGGCGGCATCATATTCAGACCGCACATTGCTCCAGGCGTATAGCTCGTCATCTTTCTTGGCGTCGAACTTCTCGGGCTTCAGGTTTTCGGCGAGAATCAACTGCCGTCCCTTCTTCACAGCTACCGTCCGGTCCGAGAAGGTGACGGTCGTTTTGCCATCCAGAACGGCTACGCTTGGCGGATCGTCGGCGAGGAAGCGATAGAGCCCATTGTTCTCGATGGTTGCTGACGCGCCATGAGAGACCACTTGCACTGTGCTCCCCTTTACCAGCCCGGTCGCTTCGATCATGGCTTCTCCGCTCATGACCTCGATCTGGGCGGCGGCCAGCGAAGGAGATACCATGCGAACTTTGGTGTTATCTCCCAAACGAAGGAAAATGCCTGGAGCGAGCAGAACCTCGGCCTTCCCTATATCCGTCGACAGTATGTCGTTTGCGTTCAGGAACGTTGTTTTAAGGTATTGCTCGTTGACAGGCGTGCCGTTGATATAGGCCGCCCCTTCCACGTAGTTGACTGCCCCCGGCTTTGCCGATACGGTGTACGCCTGCGGAGTTGCGCATCCGGCAGCAAGGATCAATCCGGCCAATAAGCAGGCCGCCCGCTTTCCTCGGCTTCCCATAATTACCAACCCTTTCAACCGACTCCCGAGGCAGTTCGCCTCGCGATAGTTGGATGCTGCAGTGCCGGTTATGTTCCGGTCGCTACAGTCGCTAACTGTTTTTATTATCCTCCTTTTGTATCAGAGGGAAACTCGAAGCATCTTCGACCTCTCTATTGAGGGAGATACGATACAATCCACCCGGGACGGAACAGACTTGACCCTTCGAGCGATTGACTACGTTAGCTTAATCATCTACTTCGCCTTCGTTCTTGGGATCGGCTGGCTTGCCAAACGAAAAATCACTTCCAGCGAAGACTTCCTCACCTCAAAGAACTCGGTTCCGGTCTGGATTACCAGCCTGGCGTTCATCGCGGCTAACCTCGGGGCTCAGGAAATGATCGGGATGTGCGCCTCCGGTGCTAAGTACGGAATCATGACCGCGCACTTCTACTGGCTAGGCGCCGTCCCGGCCATGGTCTTCGTTGGCGTGTTCATGATGCCGTTCTACTTCGGGAGTCGTGCGCGAAGCGTCCCGGAGTACCTTAAGCTGCGCTTCGACGAGAAAACTCGTGGCCTGAACGCGGTCACATTCGCAATCATGACCATCTTTTCGTCTGGCATCAGCATGTACGCTCTCGGGCTATTGTTCGAGCTCGTGCTGGGCTGGAGCTTCACGAACTCGGTCCTGCTGTCCGCCGCAATCGTTTTGATTTACACCCTGCTCGGCGGATTGACAAGTGCAATCTACAACGAGGTCGTACAGTTCTTCCTCATTGTCCTGGGATTTGCCCCGCTCTCGTATTACGCCGTGGCGAAAGCAGGCGGCTGGGCTGGCATCAAGGCGCACCTCGACCCGGTGATGACTCACTCCTGGCGATACGTCGCTCACGCCAGCGAAAACCCAATGGGCGTCCAACTCTTTGGGTTGGTCGCGGGGCTGGGATTTGTTCTCTCGTTCGGATATTGGTGTACGAACTTTCTGGTCATTCAGCGCGCTATGGCGGCCGAGGATATGGCCGGCGCACGGCAGACTCCACTGTTCGCAGCCTTTCCCAAGATCCTGATGCCGTTCGTGGTCATTCTGCCGGGGATTGCAGCCGTTGCCCTGATGAACTCCTCGAGCGGCTACACGCTTCCGTTGAAAGCAAGCGGCGGTTACGACTACGATCAGGTACTCACGACGCTCATGGCGAAGTTTTATCCATCGGGGATGTTGGGGATTGGGCTGACAGCGCTCATGGCCTCGTTCATGTCGGGCATGGCCGGTAACGTAACCGCCTTCAATACGGTGTTTACGTACGATCTCTACCAGAGTTATTTCCGCAAACATGCGCCCGATCGGCATTACCTGCATGTCGGACGAATAACGACGGTGGTCGGCGTGGCTCTTTCGGTAGCGACAGCTTATCTGGCTACACACTTCAACAACATCATGGATTTCCTCCAGCTGATTTTCGGATTTGTGAATGCCCCGCTTTTCGCCACTTTCCTGCTGGGAATGTTCTGGAAGCGCGCTACCGGAGATGGCGCTTTTTGGGGCTTGCTGTTCGGCACGGCCGCTGCCGCTTCCACCCACGGCCTGACGGTTGCCGAGGGCAAAGGAGGTTGGATCGGCAACGTTCAGGAATTCCCTTCCGCCATGGCGCAGAACTTCTGGATTGCCATCATCGCGTTTGTGGTCTGCTTTGTCGTGACGTTCTGCGTGAGCCTGGTAACGAAAGGGAAAACGGATGCCGAACTGAGAAATCTGGTTTATGGCGTCACGGAGAAACCCGACGAGGGAGACGCTCCCTGGTACAAACGGCCGGGCCCCCTTGCCGTCGTCGTCCTGTCAGTGCTCGTGGTCTTCAATATTCTGTTCTGGTAACCCTCTATGGATGATCTTCGGCGACCGACCGGCTTTCTCTTTGCTGTCCTTGGGCTGATTCTGCTGGCCTATGGCCTGATCAATCCGTCAGTCCGCGCGCCCCTGAACGAAGGACACAAATGTCAATCTATGGTGCGGTCTGATTCTTCTACTTTTCGGAGGATGCATGTTGTGGCTGTCATTCCGGCGCAAATCGTAAGTGGCTTTCAGGCGGCGTTTCGGAACGACGCTCGCCCGGCGATCTATCGGGCTCCAGGTCGCGTAAATCTGATCGGGGAACACACCGACTACAATCTGGGTTTCGTTCTGCCCGTCGCTCTTGAGATGAGCTGCTATGCGGCCGTTGCACCGAACGGCCGGCCCGAGCTCCGGATCTTCTCGCAAGACTTCCATTCGCTGTTTTCGATCGGGATCGACCAGATCGCCGCGGCGAAACCGCAAGGCGAAGTGGCATGACTACGTGGTGGGTGTCGCGAGAGAGCTGCTGAAGCTGGAACTCCCGCTCGGTGGCTCCGACCTGTTTATTCGCAGCGAAGTGCCGGTCGGGCTCCGGGTTGAGTTCGTCCGCTTCTCTCGAGATGTCGTGCGCATGCGCGCTACTGGGCACACGCACAATTCGAGCCGCTCGAACTGGCCTTGCTGGGCCAACGTGCCGAATCAAAGTTTGTCGGAGTGCCGACGGGCATCATGGATCAGTACGCGTCGGTCTTCGGGCGGGAAGATGCCGCCGTTCAGATTGACTGCCGGAGCTTGCAGCACGAATACGTCTCGCTTCCAAAGGGCGTGAGTGTTCTGGCTGTGAACTCGATTGGTGAAGCACGAACTGGGTTCGTCCGCCTATCGTGAACGAGTGAAGGAGTGCCGGACAGCGGTGGAAGCTTTGCAAGTGACCGATCCGTCGATTCAAAGCTTGCGCGACGCGACGCTTGATTTCTTCACGCGAGTTCAGGAGACGGTGCCACCGGTTCCCCGCCAACGTGCGCGCCACGTCATCACAGAGAACGAACGCGTCATCGAGTTCGCCGAAGCAGCGCGCGCCGGAGATCTGGAGGCGATGGGAAAGCTATTTCGTGGCGTCCCACCGCAGCATGCAGTACGACTACGAGATCAGCTGCGAGGAAATCGATTTCCTCGTCGACTCTGCTGTGAAGCATTCCCGGCGTGTATGGAGCACGCATGACCGGCGGTGGCTTCGGAGGCTGCACAGTGAATCTCGTAAAAGCCGGAACGGAAGAACAGTTCGCCGAAGAGCTCGGCCGGCTATATAGCGCAAAGTACGGTATTGACGCGCCCCGTCTACGATTGCAAGCCGGCCAATGGAGCCGGACTGTATCTCGCCGCGGAAGATTAAACCCCGAACGAAAGCCCGAGCGACTGAGCGACGCCCTGGATATACTGGCGCCCTCGCGTGTACTCGTCCTCGCTGTGCAGGTGCTCCAGCATGAGCGGAGCATCCACCGGCAATGACGATAACTCCGTCAGATACGCCTTGTAATCGATCACGCCCGTTCCGGGGACTACCTCTTGAACGTACATCTGAACGCCGGGGCCCCACTGCAGGTCCTTCGCATGGCAGGACGCTATCCAGCGGCCCAACTTCCGAAAGCATTCCCGAATCACCGAGGCGTTGTTGTAAAGCCTTTCGGGGCGATTCATCGTGTTGCAGACGTCCAGATGAACTCCGAACGCCTTCCGATCAACCGCCTTGATCAGGGTCAGGTATTCGTCCGGTCCGGTAGGAAGACTCCAGGGCATCATCTCGATCGTGAACCGTGTGCGCCGCGGCTTCACGTCGTCGATGAGCTTACGGCAATTTTCGACGGTAGCGTCGAAAAACTCTCGGGTCATGTTGCGCGGGTTGGGTCCGTACCAGACATCGGGATGATAAGACCCGGCGATGTCGACGCAGTTTCGGGCTCCGAGTTCTTCTGCGAGCGCAAGGCGCTCCGTCACCCATGCAAAGTTCTTGCTGCGCTTCTCGGGATCAGGATCGAGAATGTTGCGAAATGCCCCCACCTCGGCGATCACCACGTCCTGCTTACCGAATTCCCGAACCCAGGCGGCAATCCGATCGCGATCCCGCACATTCATTTCGGCAGGCGCGTAAGCAGCTCGATACCCCAAATCGCGGTGTGCCTTTGCGAGAACGCCAGGGTCGTCCGACTTCACGAAGATCGGACCGCCCAGGCGCATGGGTTTTCGAGTACTCTGGCCAGCCAGCCAATTGGACTGCCGGCCCACAGTAGCTGAAACGAGAGCAGCCGTACGAGCGATGAGTCTGCGCCGGGAAACCATCGGATACGCCGCCTAGCCCCCGATCGAGTACATTGGCCGATCGGGCGCGATGAACGAGGAACGTTGAATGTCGTGGCCCGCCCACTTGGACCAAACCGTCTCGCGGATCGCCGTTTGCAAGCGGTCGCGATGAGTCATCGGAAGCTAAGAGCGGCTTGATATCCACTTCGTCGCGAGCGAACAGGCAATTCCGCATCTTCCCATCTGAGGTTAGCCGCAGTCGATTGCAATTGCCGCAGAACGGCTTGCTCACCGAAGCGATGAATCCAACTCGACTGCCATCCGCGAATCGGTACTCCGTCGCGGGCGCTCGGGGATCCGCGTCCGGCACGGGGACCAGCGAACCGAACTGTCGCTCGATCGTTCCGATCATTTCGTCGGCCGTCAATACCCGATCCATTGCCCACAATTCCTGAGCATCGAGCGGCATGAACTCGATGAACCGGACCTCGATCCCGTTCTCGCGGCCGAATCGGACCAAGGCGGGAATGTCAGGTTCGTTCAAGCCCTTCACAGCCACGGCATTGAGCTTGATCTGAAAACCCAGCTTCAGCGCCGCTTCAATTCCGGCCAGCACCCGCGGCAGATCGTCGCGGCGTGTGATCGTTCGGAAGCGTCCGCGATCCAAAGTATCGAGGTGAACGTTCAGCCGCCGCAATCCGGCGTCGAACAGAGCTCGTCGCATGCGCGGCCAGCAGAACTCCGTTTGTGGTTAGTGCAAGATCCCGCAAACGAGTTTGATCGGACAAGCGCGCAATCAGTTCTGGAAGCCGCGGACGCAGCAGAGGTTCGCCGCCCGTCAGCCGGATCTTCGTGATTCCGAGCGGCAGGGCGGCCTGGATGAAGCGCTCGATCTCATCGAAAGAAAGAAGTGAAGCGCGGGGCGCAAATTCAGCGCCTTCCTCGGGCATGCAGTAGAAGCAGCGGATATTACAACGGTCGGTGACGCTGATGCGGAGGTCGGAGTGCACACGTCCGAACGAATCCAGGAGGAGCTCCGGCCTGGGGCGCGCCGGACACTTGGGACGTTCCGAGTTGGATCAATCGGCTCAAAGAGGATACTTCTACATCATCCGACACAACAGCCGGAAAAGGGCTAGTTTAGTTACTTCAGTGCCAGCATGCGCTCGATCGGTACTAGCGCTCGACGCATGATGTCATCCGGAAGGTTGATCCTGAGGGTGCAGCGTATCGAGGGAGTCGCGCAGCTTTTCAAGGGTGTTCAGCCGCATGTAGGGGCACTCGCTGCAATTGCAGTTCTCGTTCGCGACGAAATAGAACTTCTTGCCGGGAGACAGCTTTTCGAGGGAATAGCGCACGCCACTTTCGGTCATGACGATGAACTCGTCGGCCTCTTGCGCCGTACACCAGTCGACGATGGCCGAGGTGGACCCGATGAAATCCGCCATGCTGAGCACATCGCTCGGGCATTCCGGATGGGCAGCAACCAGCGCGTTGGGGTGTTCCGCACGGGCGGCAGCAACTCTGCGGCCCGGGAACGTGGCGTGGACGATGCAGGCCCCCTGCCAGATCTTCATGTTTTTCCGGCCGGTCTGCGCCTTGACGTAGTTGCCCAGGTTGATGTCGGGAAGGAACAGAATGGGCTTTTCTTTGGGAATGGAGTTCACTACCGCGACGGCGTTCCTTGAAGTGCAGAGAATGTCGCTCTCCGCTTTCACCTCGACGGACGTATTGATGTAGCTGACGATGACGTAATCGGGATTTTTCGCCTTGAACGCTCTCACTCCGGCAGCAGGACAGCTATCCACCAGACTGCAACCCGCCGTTTCGTCGGGGAGTATGACAGTTCGGGTCGGGATTCAGAACCTTGGCGGTTTCCGCCATGAACTTCACGCCGCAAAACGCGATGACTTCGCCGTCGAACTTCTGCGCCGCGCGAGCCAGTTCCAGGCTGTCGCCGACGGAATCGGCAATCTCCTGTATCTCTGGCTCCTGGTAGTGATGGGCGAGGATAATTGCGTTCCTACGCGCTTTCAGGTCCAGGATTTCGTCGGCGACAGTACTAATAGCGAGCATCGCGATCCTTTAGATTAGTTCGTCAGCGGCGGAAGTTGCTAGTCCTGTTACTCGCCCGTAACCGGTTTAAAACGTGATACTTCTATAAAGGAAGAGGCGCAGGAAACTCCGAATCTACCGCTGGGGGATCCGGTCGAACGAGAGACGATCGGTTCCCGGCCCTCGCAACGTTTCCGCTCCTGAAGAAGGGGACCCGAACGGTCCCCTTCTTGCCGTGGCTTCGATGTTGACGCTTTAGAAGATAAACTTCGCCGCTAGCTGAAGATTGCGTCGGTCGTACGTCGAGTTCGTACATCCGTAACAAGCAGAGACATAGCTTTGCTGTGCCAGATCAGCCGAGTTGCCCACCACGTACAGGTTCGCGTGATTGAACAGGTTGAACGTTTCAGCCCGGAGTTGCAGAGTTATCCGTTCCGAAAGCTTTGTGTCTTTGTTGACCCCAAGATCGAAGGTCCAGAATCCGGGTGCCCGGAATGCGTCGCGACCAGACATTCCGTCGGGAATGGAGCGATGTCCGAGCAATTGCAGGCTGGGTTCAGCGGCTGGAGTATCTGGCTGGGCGAGAAGCTGATGTAGCGGTAACTGTCGGGTGTTGTACCAGCCGCAACCAGCGGCTGTCCGGAGCTTGGAACGCCGGAGGTAAACGTCGCTCGGGGGGTTTGCCGAGCGTTGTAGTTCTGGTTCGTGCTGTCAAACACGCTAAAAGGTTGTCCGGTCCGGGCTGTAAACACAGGATTCAAGCTCCAGCCGCCGAAAAGCGCGCCGACTAAGCCGGGACGATTCCCGGTCGGAATCTTCCAGCTACCCGCCACCACCACTCGGTGCCGGATGTCGAACTCGGCGTTCGCCTTTGTCCAACCGTGGGATTGTACGGGTTGAAGAGACCGTATACGAAATTGCCGTTGTTCGTGGTAATGTTGGAGTTTCCGTACTGCGTCTGAACCCCCGCTGCTTCGAAGAACGTCGAGCTGACGTTGTCGATCGCGTGCGACCAGGTGTAGTTCATGGTCATATCGATTCCAGCGTTCCCGACGTTTCGAACCACCACTTCGGTATTCAGGGCGTTGTAGTTCGAGAATCCCTGATTGCCACGATATCCAATGCCTTGACCATATTGGGTATTACGGGGAGCAGAGGTGCAATTCGGCGGAGTGCAAGGATCGCCGAGAATCAGGTTGCCGTAGCCTTTCTCGTTCGGATAGGAAATCGTGTAAAGATCTACGCCCTTCGAGCCCGAGTACTCCGCGCTCCAGATAATTTTAGACGTGATCTGGCGCTCGAGCGAGAAGTTCCACATGTGGGCGTAAGCATTCTTGATATTCGGATTCACGATACGAAGGCTGACGGCGGCAAGCGGCAACGTTCCGCCGGCGTTGCAAATGGTCCGAAGTTGCTCGGACCGATCGCGCCCGGGCAGATCGAGGACAGCATAGTTGGGTGGATTCTGAATCACGTTAAACGTTACGTTCCCGAAATTGCGCTCGTACCCGATTCCATACCCGCCCCGGAGAGCGCGTTTTTCCGTCTCCGGTGACATCCCAAGCAAAACCCACCCGGGGAGCGAAATTGTTCCAGTCAGGCTTCCAGAGTCCCCCGACCGAGCTTTGGGGTGCTGGCTGAATCTGACCGGTGCGAATATACTGCGCAAGATTGGTGTCGGCGAGATCGACCGGGATTTGCGTAATAGTTGGAATCCAGATTGGCGTTCTTGTTGTGCTGAACGCCGAAGTATTCCCATCGCAGACCCAAATTGAGAGTGAAACGCGGAATCAACCTTCCAGGAATCCTGCGCGTAGAAAGCAAACTCCTGGATATCGGTTGCTTCGGCTGAAATTGGGCGAAGAAACCGGAAGCGTCACCTGGCAATTCGCGGTCGGCGCCGCCGTGCTGACACACGGATATGCGCCCTTCGGATCTACAGCCACCTGGATGTCTGTGTATGTTCCGGCCAGCAGTCCACCGATGGCCGGACCGAAGCCGCCCTTGCCGAGCCCGTCAACCGCTGTTTGGTAAGCAGCATAGGTTCGGTTGTCTCGAATGTAGTCATACGAGCCGCCAAAGCGGAAACTGTGCTTTCCTCGGTTGTAGCTGACATCTTCGAACGCCTGAATGTAGTTTTGTGGCCCGCCGAATGCGCCGCCATTCCCGGGCGTCGACGGATTGTAGCCGGGGAAAAGAACGCTATCGGCACCGATCGTCGGAACGGATGATATTGACGCATACATTGTGGGCACCAGCCCTCGGCTGGTCAAGCCCTGCTGGATGTTCGTCAGCCGGTTGAAGCGTGACTTTGCTCTGCGAGGTCCATGTTGGCGAAAACGAATGAATCATCGAGAAGAGGGCGTTGTTGTTGAAGTAGGTCTGGCCCAGATCGTAGTTCGCGTAAGGACTGCTCGACAGAGCACCCTGGGCATCCATTTCGCTGAAGAGCGCGTAGTGACCGTACATCTGCGTCTTGTCCGAGAGGTTATAGTCGACCCTCCCCAAAGTTCATGTACGTATTCTGAGGAAATCCGCCGCCTGCATCGGTCGGCACGGTATAGCCGACGTGCTGGAAGAGAGGCAAGGTTAGGCGGCAGGGAAGCACAAGCGATCCCGCGCATGGATCGCTACCGGTTGCAGCCACCAGCCCGTTCCGGCTGATTGTTCCGAGGCTATAGGAATTCGAACGAAGCTGGCCCAGAGCGTTGAAGAAAGCCTGCGCATTCGGAGCCGTGGCGGCAATTAGCTGAGGAGTGGGAACCCAGGCGAGAGAGGTCGCGCCGCTGCGGACGCGGATCCATTCCGTGCTGTTGAAGAAGAAAGCTTGTCTTTGATGATTGGTCCGCCCACTGAGTAGCCAAACTGATTCCTGACGAACACGGATTTCGCCTGCCCATTAGCGTTCGCCTGAAAGGTATTTGAAGAGAACCGGAAACCCGGTTGAATTCGTACGCAGTGCCGTGGAAGCTGTTGCTGCCGGATTTGGTGACGACGTTCACGATGCCGCCCGAGGCGCGGCCATATTCAGCCGTGAAATTGGCCGTCAGGACAGAAAATTCCTGCACGGCGTCGAGGGGAATCTGCTGACCGATGTTGCCGCCGAATTCATCGTTGTTCGCCGCGCCGTCGAGAAGAATGTTCGTCGAGGCTTCGCGCTGACCGTTGATTGCAACACCAGCACCGCGGGTACCCATTCCCGCGTCGGACACATTGCCCGATAAGGCAACAAACTGGTATGGGTTGCGGGTCAGGTTCGGCAGCTCACGCAATTCACGTTCATTTACCACAGTTGGATAGCGTTTGCGTCTCGGTATTCACTTGGACTGGATTTTCACTGACAGTGACGGTCGATGTAGTTTGACCGACTTCTAATGCGAAATCCTGCGTCACTCGCGCCCCTACCTGGAGCGTGACCCGCTGTTCAGCGCTTCGCGAAGCCCGATGCATTCGCACTGACGGTATACTCCCCGGAAGCAAATTCGGGACGGTGTATTCGCCGGAGCCGTTCGTTTGCGTTGTAGCGGGTGACGGCCCGGTGGCCGCGCCTTATCTCAACTGCCGCATTCGCAACAGCAGCACCGGTGGGATCGGTCACCTTTCCGGTAATTTGACCGGTTTCGGTCTGCCCGAAGGCGAACGCGGAAACGATCAGAAATAAAAGCGAAGCTACAAGACCTTTTGTCGTGTTCATGGTGGGTATCCAACAACGGGATCAGGCGACATCCCGCAATTGGTGCTGCAATTCCTAAACCACTCGCCACATGGTAATAGGAATACTCTGTATTGACTCACTTGACAGGGGATGTACCCAGGAACACTAGAAGTCTCCTGAGGTTGTAGGACGCCGGAGCGTATCCTGCATTTGAAATTTAGAATGGCGGGGCACCAAAGATCCCAAAAGTAAAAGAGGAAGGGAGCCCATAAGGCTCGCTTCTCTCTTTCACTCACTCTCACTTTGCCGGAGGCTGGTGGAACGTTTATCGCGCGGCGAGCAGTGCCCGCAGATGCCGCGCCCGCTCCGGCGAACGCAGTTGCCGCAGCGCTTTCGCCTCGATCTGACGGATACGCTCGCGAGTGACGTCGAACTCCTGCCCGATCTCCTCGAGTGTGTGCTCGCGCTCACATCCGATACCGAACCGAAGCCGGATGACCTTCTCCTCTTTAGGAGACAGAGTCTTCAGGATATTTGCAGTTTCGTCGCGTACGTTCGAATCGATCACCGCATCGACCGGAGAACCGACCCAGCGGTCTTCAATCAGATCGCCCAGCGCAGATTCACCGTCGCGCCCAACCGGCGTCTCGAGGGAGACCGGGTCGCGCGAGATTGTCTTGAGCTTCTGAACTTTCTCAACCGGGATGTCCATGCGCCGACTGATTTCTTCGTTCGTCGGCACGCGTCCGAGTTCTTTTTCAAGCTCGCGGGTAGCCCGAAGGAACTTGTTCATGCTCTCGTTCATGTGAACGGGAATACGAATCGTTCGGGACTGGTCCGCGATGGCGCGCGTAATGGCTTGGCGGATCCACCATGTAGCGTAGGTCGAAAACTTGTAGCCGCGGCGATATTCGAACTTGTCCGCCGCGCGCATCAGGCCGATATTGCCTTCCTGAATCAGATCCAGGAGGTGCAAACCGCGGTTCACGTACTTCTTGGCGACCGAAACGACCAGGCGGAGGTTAGCCTCGACGAGATCCTTTTTCGCCCGCTCCGCTTCCACTTCGCCGTGACGAATGACAGAAAGGCTATGACGAAGATCCGGCAGCGTCGCTTCCGCATCGCCTTCGCGCTTCTTCAGGTCGCGCTTGAGTTCTTTGAGCCGGAGTTGCGCGGCCGGAAGATTCTTCGCTTCGAGCTTCCGGATTTCCGTATCGAGGAGAGACATCTCTTCCGCGACACCCTCGATCACTCGAACGAATTCTTTCCAGCGAGCCAGATTGAACGGGATCGCACGGAGAGACTTCGAAACCTCCACCTTGCAACGAGCGATCTTGCCGACCCACTTCTTGCGAAGCTTTTTGTTGTTTGCCGGAACGGCGTTGTGCTTATCCACTGTCCCCTGAAGCTTCTTTTGAGCATTCAGGTAAGCGAGAAACAGCTCCGCCATGTCATTGCGGCGCTTCAGATCGGCCGCACTGCCCTCTTCAATCTCTGAGGGCGGAAAATCGATATAGCTGTCTACGTCTTCGGCACCGCGCCGAATCAGATCAGCAAATTCAGCCACTAAACTCTGGATCAGCGGAGAACGGCTGATCGCCTTCTGCATGCGGAGTTTGCCGCGCTCCATTTTGCGCGCCAGCGTAACCTCACCCTCGCGGGTAAGAAGGGGAACCGAACCCATTTCCCGCAGATAGACGCGGACCGGGTCGTCAGTATAAATCGACTCCTCTACTTGCTGGGCGCCATGAAACTCTTCATCCTGCACTTCTTCCGGATGGAAGAAGTTCGACTCCTCATCGAACGGCAACCCTAGCGGTTCACGCCCTTCCGCTATATATTGGTCTTCGAATTGATCCACCTTACCTAGTCACCTCTGTATACACACAAAAACTAACGCTTCCAGCCACGGCTGGTTCATGACTCACTCTGCTTATCGGAGTACGAGCGAAATCCGACCAGCCAAATCGGCAAAGACAATACCGATAACTCTGTCTAAAAATCCGAATACTTGTTCCTGACGCGGTCGGAGGCCGATGTGACGGCTAACGTGTAAGTATTGCGCGCAACGATTATACCCGGTTCTCTGGTAAAAAAAGTTACCTAATTAAGGGATGTTCGGGAAAGTGGTTGGTTACACAAAACTTAGCGGTTTAAAACGTGCAAGCAGACCCTTGAAACGGCTGCCGCCTGCCCCTATCTCATTGCAAGATTTACCAAATGGGGCTTAGCTCACCCGGCCTTTCATCTCACCGGTTAATTCACTCAGGAACTCCTCAACGTCCTGAAAATCCCGGTATACAGATGCAAACCGAATGTAAGCAATCTTATCAAGGGAACGGAGCCGATTCATCAGCTTCTCACCGATATCCGCGGTCGAAATCTCCCGGTCGGCGCTATCGGCTACGTCCGATTCAACGTCATCAACCAGTTGCGCCAGGCTTGCCATGCTCACCGGCCGCTTCTCACAGGCTCTCAAGAGACCATTAAGGACTTTCTGCCGCTCGAACGGCTCTCGCCTGCCGTCTTTTTTGATGACCATGTAGGGCAATTCGTCGCAACGTTCGTACGTGGTGTAGCGGCGATCGCAAGCAAGGCACTGACGCCGCCGCCGGGTGGACTGGCCATCCTTGCTTTCGCGCGAATCGATGACTTTGTCTTCCCTGTGGCCGCAAAAGGGACACGTCATGGGTTCCCTCCATTGTCCCTCACCTTTCGCCTTCTCCGCCGTTCTCGAACGCCCGGTTAGGCAGTGAAACGGACGCGCGGGTCTTTTCTTTCTGAACTTTGGGCGTCCTCGACAACGTTATCTTGCATGAGATGCCTTCCGCACTCACGCTCAGCAACATAGTGCCGGCGGGAGGCGCTCACGAGAGGAAAGAAGATGGCCGCCGCAGCAATCGCGGGAACTCTACTGCAGGGACGTTCGTTAAGCTCAAAGGCAACACTGAAATCCAGTCGCGGCACGCAACGGATAGCTGGGAGACAGCGCAACGCTTGGATGTCGAAACTCATCTCGTCGAGCAATGCCTGGCGGGGGAACAAAGCGCTTGGGAAGAGCTGATTCAAACCTATAGCCGCCGCGTCTACGCCATCTGCTATCGCTTCACGAACAGTGACAACGAGTCTCAGGACCTCACGCAAGAGGTGTTTCTGCGTGTGTTCAGAACTCTAGGATCGTTTCGGGCCGGCGAAGGCTGTTTCACAGTCTGGCTGACGCGGCTTGACCCGGAACCTGCTCGTCGACCACTACCGGAGGACCAAGCGAGACCGCTTGACCGACGGAATCGACGACAAACTGTCGGTATTGGAGGAGCGCACGGCCCAAGGTTCCCGGACCGACGGGCTTCTGGCCGGTCGGGAAGCGGGCGAACAGCTCCAGTCGGCGCTCCAGAAGCTGTCGCCCGAACTGCGCGAAGCAGTCATCCTCCGTGACCTGCAGGAGCTTGAATATCGGGAAATCGCAAGTGTATTGAATGTCCCGGAAGGAACCGTCAAATCACGACTGAACCGGGGCCGAGCCGAGCTTGCCAAGGTGCTTAGACGGAACAAAGTGACCATTTAGGAAGTAGATGATCGATTGCGCCCAATTCGAGGTCCTGCTGGCCGACTATCTAGACGGCACGCTACCCGAGTCTGAACGGACTCAGGTAGAACAGCATGCGGCGGATTGCGAACACTGCCGGGAGCTGTTGGCTGATGTTCAGGGCGTGGTCCGTTCTTAGGCAAGAGTGAGGCGATCGTTCCTCCGCCGGAGTTGATCACCCGGATCGCGTACCATGCGCCGACCGGGCGAATCCGGCGGCCATTCGAGAGACAGGGTTTGATCAGCAGGCTGATTTCGGAGTGGCTACAGCCGATTCTCCAGCCCCGCTTGGCGATGGGCATGGCCATGACGATACTGTCCATCGCCATGCTGGAGCGCTGCACGGGGGTCAAGATGCAGCACATTCAACCCGAAGACCTCAGCCCGGTGAGGATCTGGGGCGGTATTGAGGACAAAACCGCTCCGCCTGAAAGACCGGGCGGTCAAGTACTACGAGAATCTTCGATGGGTCTATGAGATCGAAGTGAGATTGCGCGACTTGCGGGAGCAACAGGATGCAGCGCCACCGCAAGAGTCGCAGTCGCGAGATCAAGGCAAGCCGAGCAACGCAGGCCCGGACACCAGGAAAAATCAAGGAGCAGATGCGAAATGAATTGCTACTTACATCCCGATACACCCGCATCCGCATTCTGCCGTACATGCGGACGGGCACTGTGCCCCGTCTGCCAGCGAGTGGCGGACGGAACAGTGTTTTGTCAGGATCACGTTCCCGTTCCGTTTACCGGGGGCGCACAAACGGGGAATACGGGCGCTTCCAATCCCTATAGCCAGCCGCCGCCGCAGGCCCCTTACGCGGCTGCGGCAGTACAAACATCTCCGGCTCTCGCCTTCGTCCTTGGCCTTATTCCCGGCGTAGGCGCCATCTACAACGGCCAGTACATCAAGGGATTGGTTCATGCGGTCATCTTCGGGATGATCATCAGTCTGATCAGCGGGAACGATGAAGGATCGACCGTGCCATTCCTGGCGATCATGCTGGCGGCTTTCGTTTTCTATATGCCGTTTGAGGCGTATCACACGGCTAAGAAGCGCCAGATGGGCATAGTGGTCGACGAATGGTCGAGCCTGATCTCTCAAGACAGGATTACCAACCGCGCTCCCATGGGCCCGATCATACTCATCGGCATCGGCTTCCTGTTCCTGCTCCATACGCTTAACCTTCTCGAGTTCCATCGCATCGGCAGATTTTGGCCAGTGCTGCTAATCGTCATCGGAGCTTACATGCTGTATTCGCGCGCAAATGCCGCACGCATATCCCCTTACCCTCCTCCGCCTCTCAGGCAATCCGCCGCCCTGGAAGTAGTGCTCCAGGATCCGCGGAGGTGACACGTGAACAATAGGAGGGCTCTTTTCCTCCAGGCGATCCGTGGTCCGATTCTGCTGATTACGATCGGCATACTCTTCGCGCTGCACCAGGCGGGAGGACTTCCCATCAACCGGACCTGGCCCCTGATCATCATCGTGATCGGCTTGATGAAGCTGCTCGAGCGAACTACAGCGCCGCGCGGCTCCCTCCTACCCGCCCCCGCCGGGAGGACCGGTCCGATGAGGCCGCGAACGTCCTTCACTGGCCCGGTCGTGCTGATTGCGATCGGCGTGGTGTTTCTGGTCCACTCGTTGTCTCCAGAGTTTCAAATTGGCGAGTTGCTGAGCCGTTTTTGGCCTTATGTATTGATTGGATGGGGAACCTTGCAGCTCCTCGAGATCTGCTTTCGGTTCTTTACCAATCGTCCGCTGCCGCCGAACGGCATCTCAGGACTTGGCTGGTTCGCCGCGGTGATTGTTTGCCTGGTGGGGTTCTCCGCATTCCAGGTTCGGCAGGCGAGTCCCTGGATCCGATGGGCTGGTTTTGAACGGGGAATCCGGGCTTTTGGGGAGGAGCACGAGTTCTCCGTCAATCCGATCCAACAAGCCGTAGGACGAAAGCCCTCGTCTGATCATCGAAAGCTTCCGGGGTGATGCCAAAATCACCGGGATGGACGGCGATGACGTGACAGTGGGGGGACACAAAGTGATCAGTGCCTTCGATCAGGCCGAACTCGGACGAGCCAACGACGAAACGCCGGTCACGGTGACGGTACAGGGCAACACCGTCGTGTTGCGATGCAATCAGAACAAAGCACCGTCGCGCGTGCATCTCAGCACGAACCTCGACATCTCCGTACCCTAAGGGCACCAGTGTGGAAGTCACGGGAACCACGGGCGATTTCGATATCTCCGGCCTTTCCGGGAGTGTTGATGTGAGCAGCGAAAACTCCGGTATCCGGCTCCAGGACATCGACGGGGCAGTGAAGATAGACACTCGGCGCAGTGATCTGATCCGGTGCAACAACGTGAACGGAACCGTCGATCTTCGGGGCCATGGAACGGATATTGAACTCACGAAGATCGCCGGACAGGTCACGGTCAACGGCAGCTACACGGGAAGTGTGGCCCTTCGCGATCTGGCCAAGGCCGTCCGGGTAGAAAACTCCCGGACCGAATTCGACGTACAAGGGGTTCCTGGCGAGATTCGCATCGATCGTGGCAGTGTCAATATGCAGAACGTTGTTGGTCCCACTCGGCTCACCACACGCGTGAATGATGTGAGCTTGACCAATTTCACCGAAGGTCTTGAGTTAAGCGTTGACAAAGGTGACGTGGAGCTAAATCCCGGGCGTGTTCCGCTGGGCAGGATGATCGTGCATGCGAGATCCGGAAATATTGAGCTCGCCATTCCTCAAGCCGCAGCCTTCGCGATCAGCGCCATCACTGATCACGGCGATGTCTCGAACGATTTCGGAGAGGCGCTGAAGTCCAGTTCGGAAGGTAGAGGAGCCCGGCTGAGCGGAACCGTTGGCAGCGGACCCGAGGTGAAGCTCGCAACGGAACGCGGCCGGATCACGGTTCGCAAGGCCAGTACCTCAGGGACGACAACCGTAGGAGTCGACGTTCAACCCGGCGTGAAGTACCGCCCTGTTGCACTTCAGCGCTAGAAGCAGCGACAATAATTCCCGCTCGCGATTGTTCCATCCGGTTGGCTAAAGGCGAACTGCAGCCGGATTTCGACTTAGAAACTGGGACGCCTTCATCCGATCACAGCGCCACAAAATAAATTAGTCTTTCCCCGACAGGCATTTCCGCAATTCTGCGAACGGCGGAAGGCTATCTCCCGGCTAGGGTACCGACAGGACTCCGAAGAGTCCCCAAGGAGTACAAGGTGTCCCTATCTACTTTTTTCAGCCTGGTTGTTCTTTTGGCCGCTTCCGGGCTGGCCAGTGCCGGCCCGAAAGTTCAAAACGAAGTTCCCGCGGGAACCATGAACGGAACGAACGCGGTGTTTCAATTTGCGGCGGTTCCATTTCCCTCGTCAGTGCAGATCTACAAGAACGGAATCAGACTTGCGCCAGCGGTCGACTTTACGCTCAGCACCCAGACGATCGTGTTCAAGGCCGCTCAGATTCCAGTCGCAGGTGATGTGATTCTGGCCGACTACGAGGCTCTCGTACCTCTCACGTCGATGCAAATGGTGAATAAGCTGACGAACGATTGCCTGGCGAACCAGGCGGCTAATCAGGGTCTTGATTACCCATGCATCGTGCCTGGGAGTGGATTCGCAGAAGATTTTGCTTTCGGCCGTTACTGGCGGCTACATGGCAACCTTCAAGAATTCAGGACAGCAATTGGATGTCGTATTCGGTCAGAATGCTGGTGGGACAGCGGACGGAATGACGATTTGCCAGTATCCGTTCTGGGGTGGTGATAACGAAATCTGGATGCCAGTTCCCACCGGTGATCCGGACGGGACCTTCTACCTGCAGGTGAAGAGCACGGCCTTCAAGTCTTGCCTGACCGTCAACTCGAGCAACACGGTCGTGCAGCAGACCTGCGCTGCTCTTGACGGACAAAAGTGGCAGTTCAGGTAAGCCTTCAGCGGGCTTATAACTGACGCGCCGATGGCACAAGGGGCCGCATTCGTACCATCCTAAGTCTCCAGACAACGATTTGCGAAAAGGATGCGGCCCTTATGTTTTTTAAAGATCTATCCAACTCACGTTGAGTTTGCAGACCCCTCCCAATGCTCTTCCACCTCCGGTCATGAAACCGAATAGCTGCATCCGGTTTTCCATTGACCGTAGTGAACTGCGCTGGGCGGTGCAGTAACTGATTTCATCCGGAACCTATATCGCGACGGCACCAGCTACGATCACGCAGTTTGTCTAAGGGCCCAATACGACTGATTCTACTTGCGCCGTGTAGAGGCACATAACAGGTGTAGCGTTCGCGCCAGTTAATCGTGAAGCTCAATATCGTAACAGACACTACGCCCCAATTAGAATCAGATTTTTCTGAGTTATATTCACACAGCCTTACCCCGTACAATGAGATCGCTTGAAGAACAGTTCGCAATAAACACTGTCGACGAGCATTAGCAATCTAATGAAGTACACAGGCAAAGTCTTTTTGATGCTGATGTCCGCGCTCGCCGCAGCGCCCTTCAGCTTCGCTTCCACAGTTACCTGGAACCTAAGCGACGTAACGTTCAGCGATTCCGCCACCGCGTCTGGAAGCTTCGATTTAAATGCTGACACGAATACGGTGAGCAATTGGAATATCAGTGTTACTGCCGGCGTGCTCTCCGCCTTCACTTATACGCCATCTAATTCCACCGCAGGTTCCTATTTCCAGGTAGCTGGCTATGAGAAAGAGCTGTTGTTTATGATGAACGGCACTACCCGCCAATTGCGATTGACACCTCTGACCACACTTACCAATGCGGGTGGGACAGTGCCTATCAACCTGAATACCTTCGGGAACGGCTCTGGCAGCGTCGAATGTTTCAACTGCGCGCCTTACCGCGAGGTTGTGAGCGGAACGCTTATGACAGGAACGCCGGAACCCGGCGCAATGGGTCTCTTGGGCTTGGGTGTCGCAGTTGTTGGTCTCGTCGCACGGAAACGGCGCATGACAACGACTTAGTGTCGCTTGACATCAAGACAGACTGCCAAGGTAATCGCCCCAGAAAGGATGTACAGCTACATGCGGCTTTGTAAATTATTTGTTAGTGGTCTTATAGCAATTGTAAGTTCGCAATTATCGGCGAACGCTTCTCAAGTCCAGACATTCAATGTTGTTGGATATCCGGCCACCAACCCGCAAGTTCAGGGAGCATTCACAGTCTCTGATTCGAACGGGTTAGCCGGACCGTTTGGGAACGGAGGGCTTGGCGCTTATGGAATGCCGAGCACGATGACCATCAGTGCTAACGGATTCACGTTCGATGCACTTTCCATAGGAGTCGGCGGGATTAACTCGGCGATAACAGCGGAGACGGAGACGTTCATTGGTGATATATACGGCGGTGGGACCGTCACCCAGACGTTCCGATTCCCCGGTAACAGTCAGAATTTTGTGACTGCGAACTTGGTGGGATTCAACAATCTCGTCGACCTGCGAGCAAACATCGGTTTCGTGACACTTCAAAATTTGACGTACAACCAGTCAGCAGCTCCGGAACCGGGGACCTATGGGTTACTCGGAATGGGTTTGGCGACCGTCTGTATTGCGTACCGCCGCAGACGCGCTGCTAGGTGATCTACGGCACAGCACTGGGAAAACTGAGCTGGATCTATCCAGACTCACAACCAGTAGTCGTCTACCTGCTGAACGCGTCGCCCGGAGAGTGTCCGGCGGCGCGTTTGTTTTCTCGGCACGGCTAAAGCGATGTGGCGCGCCATTTCTAGAGAGGTCGCCTGCCTTCGGCTAGGGCAGTTTCTAATCCCACGATCTCCAATCCCAAGCCGACGCTAGTCTAGAAGATTGGACCTCTCCACTTCGCTGCAATACGTCAAAGGAATCGGTCCAGCAAGGGCAACCACTCTCGGCTTCGAAAGGCCTGCTCACCGTTTCTGACTTGCTGTATTACGCGCCGTTCCGCTATGAAGACCGGCGTAATATCAAGACCATCGCTCAATTGGCACCGGGCGAAAAGGCCGCCGTGATTGCGAGTGTAGCCGGCGCTAAGCTCGCCCGTTTCCGGCGCCGGGCTCCCGGGCTGTTCGAGGCAACTCTGCGGACGGAACGAACGGTACGCTCCAGGCCCGCTGGTTCCACGGTGAGCGCTATGCAGAAAGCCTGGTCCCCGATACCCGTGTTGCCCTTTTCGGGAAAGTAGAACTGGATCGCTCCGCCGGCGACCGCGTCATGATCCAACCCGAAGTCGAGATCCTTTCGGGCGACGAAGAAGACAGCCTCCATATCGGTCGAATCGTTCCGGTTTACGAGGCAGCCGGTAAGATTTCGACCCGCATTTTTCGGAAGCTGCTCCATTTCATCCTGGGGGAAGTTCCCCTGCCTGAGGATGAACTTCCGCGGAGCGTCCGGGAACGTGTTCGTCTTCCGGAACTCGGCGACGCGATCAGGCAGATTCATCTCCCCGACTCGAATGCCGATTTGCGCCTGCTAAACGAGTTTCGATCGCCAGCGCAGACTCGCCTGATCTTCGACGAGTTCTTTTGGCTCGAATGCGGATTGGCTTTCAAGAAGTCGAAGGCAAAAAAAGCTACCGGAATCTCGTTTCAGGTAACGGAGCGCGTGCGCGAGCAAATCAAGAAAATGCTTCCATTCAAACCCACGGGAGCGCAGCGGCGGGTGATGCAGGAAATTGCGGATGACATGAAGAAGCCGCACCCGATGAATCGGCTTCTGCAAGGGCGACGTGGGCAGCGGCAAAACCATGGTGGCAGCGCAGGCCGCCGTGATTGCCCTCGAGAATGATTTCCAGGTCGCGGTTCTAGCGCCGACCGAAATTCTGGCGGCGCAGCACTATCGTTATTTCAGGAACCTGCTGGAAAAATTGGGCTATCCGGTGGCGCTGCTGACCGGCTCGGGAACCGCCCGCGAAAAGGCGCAGATCAAGCGTTTGATGGCGGCCGGGCACGTCAAAGTTGTCGTCGGCACCCACGCTCTCCTGCAAGACGATGTCGAGTTCTCAAACTTAGGGCTCGCGATTGTTGATGAGCAGCACCGTTTTGGCGTACGGCAGCGCTGGGAGATGTTTCGGAAAGGCCGCGAGGAGCAGGTGGATGCTCTTGTCATGACGGCAACGCCGATTCCCCGAACACTCGCGTTGACCATCTATGGCGACCTCGACGTCTCCATTATCGACGAGTTGCCACCCGGCCGTAAACCAATTCGCACAAAGCACGTGACGGAAGCGGGCGTTGAGGGCGTATACGGTTTTGTCGCCCAAGAGATTGCGGCTGGCCGGCAGGCCTATGTTGTGTATCCGATCGTGGAAGAAACCGAGGCAACTGCGGCAAAGGCGGCCGAACAGATGCACCAGCACCTCTCAACCGAAGTCTTCCCGAATGTGCCCATCGGTTTGCTGCATGGACGCTTGTCTACGGACGAGAAAGAGGCGGCGATGAGGAATTTCCAGACGGGGGACACGAAGATCCTGGTCGCTACAACGGTGATCGAGGTTGGTGTGGACGTTCGCGAATGCCTCTGTGATGGTGATCGAACAGGCGGAACGCTTTGGCTTGGCGCAGTTGCATCAGTTACGCGGCCGGGTTGGACGCGGAGCCTACCAGAGCTACTGCATCCTGGTCACAGGCAAGCTCAGCGAGGTTGCGGCCGAACGGATTCGCACGATGGTCGATTCGACCGATGGCTTCTACATCGCAGAGATGGATATGAAGCTGAGAGGTCCGGGCGAGTTCTTTGGGACCAAACAAGCCGGTGTCCCCGGTCTGCGTCTCGCCGACTTGCTCCGGGACGTCGATGTTCTCGACCTGGCCCGGCGGCGAGGCTCGCAATCTGCTCGAAGTCAGGCGCAAATCAAGATGAACTTCGCGCCGTGGCGCGTTACATCCAGGAAAACTGGCAGCGCCGGTACGGGCTGATCCAGGTTGGCTGATGAGAATCATCGCCGGACGGTTTCGAAGCCGGCTGCTCAAGTCGGTTCCCGGTCTCGCGGTCCGTCCGACGCCGGACCGGTTACGCGAGGCCATGTTCAATGTTCTTGGCGGAGCAGTGGAAGGGCGTACCTTCCTCGATGCCTACGCCGGAAGCGGCGCGGTGGGTCTCGAAGCTTTGAGCCGTGGCGCGCGGCACGTGATTCTGATCGAGAAATCGCCCGCCGCGCTCGCCGTCATCCGGGAAAATGTGCAGACGCTGGATGTTCAAACGGAAGTGACGGTGCTCCGCGGCAGCGCCGCGCGGCTGCTTGAAAGTCTCACGGCTGAGATCGCGTTTGTGGACCCGCCTTACGAACAGGTGAGCCGAGTACGGCACATCGCTTGCTTGCGTTATCGAGAACGGGCTGCGCAACTTGCCATGGCGCAGCATCCTTCGCGGCTCGCGCTGGAAGAGGCGTATGGACAATTCCAGCGCCAGCGCGTTCTGCGGCAAGGTGACAATTCGCTCAGCTTCTACAAGGCCGCGGCAGACCTAGCGGGCGAGTAGAAGGTGAACGTCCATGACGTTCGTACCCGTCGGGCCGGTCTTGATCAGGTCGCCGAGAGCCTCGAACACGGGATAAGAGTCGTTTCTCTCCAGGTGATCGCGCAAATCGTAGCCGAGCGCTTCGAGCGCGACTCGAGTGTACCGCCATCCGCTCTCGCTCCCGCTGCGTCCGTAGGTCCGTCCGTTCCATCCGTCCCGGCACTCGCAACGAGAACATCCGGCAAACCGTCGATCGCGATGGCAGCGGCAAGAGCAAACTCCTGATTCCGGCCGCCCTTCCCTGTTCCTTTCACGGTGACGGTCGTCTCGCCGCCGGTAAGCAGACAGGCCGGAGCGCGCCACGGGCGAGCCGCTGTTTCTCACCTCGCGCAGGATCTCCGCATGCACTCGCGCCACCTCCCGAGTTTCTCCCTGCATCGTGCTCGAAAGGATCGACCGGCTTGTACCCGAGGCTCTTCGCTTTCTGAGCGGCTGCGGCAAGCGCAAGCCGGCTGCTTCCAACGACGAGGTTCTGGACATTATCGAAGAGCGGATCCGACGGTTTGGGAGTTTCGGGGAACCTTGCCCGCCCGTCCGCCCTCCAGCCGCGTCACGCACTGACGCAGGAATGCGCTCCCAGAGCCGATATCGTCTGATCACCTCGATGGCTTCATCAAAGGTCGAAGTGTCGGGCGCAGTCAATCCTGATCCGATGACGTCCAAAGGATCTCCAATGACGTCCGACAACAGCAGACTGACCACGGTTGCCGGGTACGCTAGTGCCGCGAATTGACCGCCCTTGAGAGAAGAGAGTGCTTTCTGACGGCATTGAGTTCGAAAGATATCGGCTCCGGCTTTCAGCAGCAAGTCGGTCGTCTTCCCTTTTTGATCTAAGCGTGATGGGCGGAACAGGCGCGGGCAGCAGTGCGGAGGCCCCGCCCGACACGGCAACGATCAAAAGATCACGCGCATTCAGTTCGCGCAGGAGAGCAATGACGTCGGACGCGGCTTGGGCGCCCGCTCCGTCCGGGACGGGATGAGCCGATTCGACCAGCCGAAGACCCTTCGGCAGCTTGCCGCCGTGACCGTGCTTTGTGACGACCAATCCACCCTGCAGCTCTGGACCGACGATGTCGGCGACTGCCGCAGCCATCGCCACGCTGGCCTTGCCGACGCCGAGAAGAAAAAGCCGATCGAAGTTCCGGAGATCGTATCGAACGCCTCCGACCTGAAGAACATTCCGCGTTCTGCGCAGATAGCGCCGGACGGCATTGCCGGCGTGGGCTGCCTCGAATGCAGCCTTCAGAATCAGGCCGGCATCCCGGTGCAATCGTTTTTCGTTGGCAGTCACAGACTAAAAGATGGGAAGGTCCAATATACGACGCGTGATCTCGTTCGACGTCATCGCAATCGGCTTCCACACGGTAATCGGCGCGCGCGTAGAACGGCCTTCTTTGCTCCAGCAGTTGCAGCGACGCGCTCCGGATCCGCAGCGAGAGGCCTGGTCGTGTCCCCCACAAGTCTGCTGATTGATTCGCTCAAGAGAACAATCGAGCCAGATGGTGATTCCGTTGTTCTTCACCAGCTCCCAATTGTCGGGCTGAAGAAATGCTCCTCCGCCCAAGCGCAATCACGTGCGGATGCCCCGACTGAATCTGCCGGACTTTCTTCCGGATCGCCTCGGTCTCGAGGGCGCGGAAACGCCGCCTCCCCTTGGAGCGCAAAAATCTGGGAGATCGTGGTCTGCTGTTCCGCCTTCGATTTCGGTGTCCAGATCGGAGAAATCGCCAGCCCAGTTCGGAAGCAAGCAAGCGGTCCGACCGTGCTCTTCCCGGATGCCATGAAGCCCACCAGAAAAAGCCCAGGTGTCCGCTTTAGCGTCAGATCCACTCCTATGATCGTAGCCGCTCCGATCCTGTTCTCGGATAATGAAGTGTATGGATTCGCAGCTGCTTCCGATTTTCCCGCTGCCGCTGGTGCTGTTGCCCGGAATGCCGCTCCCTCTTCACATCTTCGAAGATCGATACAAAGAAATGATGGCCGACATTCTGCCCGATAATCGCGAGTTCGGCATCGTTTTCGCGAAAGAGGAAGGAATCGTAAATATCGGTTGCACGGCGACCGTGCAAAAGGTGGTCCGCCGGTATGAAGACGGCCGGCTCGACCTTCTCGCCAGCGGCCAGCGCCGTTTCGAGATCGATTCTCTCAACGAGGACAAATCGTATCTCCAGGCAGAAGTTGAATACTTCGATGATGAGGAAGCAGAAGACGTTCCGCGGGATCTGAAAGAGAAAGCGTTGCTTGCCGTTTGGCCAATTGCAGGGGAGACGAAGAACCATCCAAATTTCCAGGCGCCCGCCAGGAATTCCCGCTTAGCTTTCAAGATTGCGCGGCTGGTGAAAGATCTGGATGAACGCCAGACGGTTCTCAGCTTGCGTTCGGAGAATGAGCGGCTGGAACATCTTGTCCGGCTTGTTCCTGGCGTACCTCGCTCAGCAGGAGAAAATAGCGCTTGCCAAGCGCGTTGGCTCCGCTGAACGGACATGCGAAGCATGTCGTGACTTCGTAATGGATGCCAATCGAGCGCCAATCGCTGATCTTCGACGCTGACGATACGCTCTGGGAGAACAACATCTACTTTGAAGATGCGTTCGACCAGTTCTGCTCATATCTTGTCCCATTCCTCGATGTCACCGCGGCAGATACGAGAGGTTCTGGACGAAATCGAAATCGCGAATATCAAGATCCATGGCTACGGTTCTGTGAATTTCGCGCGCAATCTTTCGGAATGCTACCGGCGTTTGGCGGAACGGGACATCTCCGAGCGGGACCTGGAAGCCGTCAAAGAATACGCGTACGCCATCTTGAAGCGGCCAATCGAGCTATTGCCCGGCGTCGTCGGAAACACTGGATCAGCTCTCGTCCGCGCCACGATCTGACGCTGTTTACGAAGGGCGATCCGGAAGAACAGCGGCTGAAGCTGGATCGTTCGGGTCTTCGGGATCACTTCCATCATGTGGCAATCGTGAAGGAAAAGAATGTAGCGGCTTATCGGCAGCTTGCGGCCGAGCGCAGCATGCCACCCGGAGCGGACCTGGATGATCGGAAATTCTCCGAAATCAGATATCAATCCGGCGCTGGCTGCGGGCTTGCGAGCCGTGTTCGTGCCCATCCTCGCACCTGGAGCCTGGAGCATGAAGAAGTTCCGGACGAACATCCCCGGTTGCTCCGGGTGGGGAGTATCAGCTGACCTGACGAAGTACTTCTGAACTTTACCTACCGGATCAGAGCAGCCGAGGACGAAACGAACGACAGCAGTGTGGACGGGAAAATGCCGAGGAGCAAAACGCCCAGCGCACTCGCCCAAAGTGCAATCCGCAAGCCCGGCGACACCGGCGGCAACTTGTGCCACCGCGTCCGCCGGTTCCCGCATGTACACCGCAACGATGATCTTCAGGTAGTAGTAGGCGGCGATGGCACTGTTCAGCAGGCCGATGATGGTCAGCCACACCAGATGCGAATCGAGCGCGGCCTGGAAAATGTAGAACTTCCCGAAGAAGCCGCTCGTCAGAGGCACGCCGATCAACGAGAACACGAAAATGGACAGCAGAGCCGCTATGGTTGGTTCTCTTCTTCCCAAGTCCCGCAAGGTCGTCGATTTTCACGAACTGCTCGTTGCGGCCGGCAACGTGGCTGATCACGGCGAATGCGCCGATGTTCATCAGCGCGTACGACGCCAGGTAGAACATGGCGGCCGCCAAACCGATTTGAGACGCGGCCGTCAGGGCGATCAAGACGTACCCGGCATGCGCGATGGAACTATAGCCCAAAACGCGCTTCACGTTTGGCTGCACCAGCGCGCCGAAGTTGCCGATGATCATGGTCAAAATCGCGCAGCCCCAGGCAAGCGGAATCCACCGATTGCTCATCGGATGGAACGAGGTCATGAAGACACGGAAGAAGACGGCGAAAGCAGCCGCTTTGGGTCCCGCGGACATGAACGCGCTGACAGGTGCAGGCGGCGCCCTGATACACATCAGGCGCCCAGACCTGAAACGGAGCAATCGACACTTTAAACCCGAACCCGACAAACAGGAGCGCGGTGGCGAGGCCAACAATGACGGAGACATGCGGAGAGCGGTCGAGAACCCGGCGAATCTCATCGAAGTTTGTTGATCCGACCGAGCCGTAGATCCAGGCAATACCGTACAGGAGGAACGCGGTGGCAAATGAGCCCAGGAGGAAATACTTCAACGCCGACTCGTTGTTTCTGCGGTCATCGCGCAGAAATCCCGCCAGCACGTAGGTCGCAATCGACGAGATTTCCAGGCCGATGAAAACCATGATCAGGTCGGTGGATGTTGCCAGGATGCACTGTCCGACCAGCGAGAACAGGATCAGAGCGTAGTATTCCCCGCCCTGCGCTCCCTCGCGCTCGAGATAACTGAACGACGTCAGGATACAGAGAAACCCGACCACCAGCACGAGCCCGCGAAAGAAAGTGCCGTATCCGTCGTTGACGATCATGTCCTGGAAGGCCGAACCGTGTTGAGTATAGGCCCAGATGTTGGCTGCAAACGCGGCGGCGATCCCAATCAGTGAGACCCCTCCGATATGGCGCCGGTTCCCTCCGGAACGAGACCGCTTCGAGCATCATGATGGCAATCCCGAACAGAGTCAGAAGGATCTCGGGAAGAAAACGCAGGTACTCTACCGAATGAGGCTGAAAATTACCGAGCACCGGAAGCCTCCGCTACTTGCACAGGCACGAGCCGTTTGTTGAGATCCACCCTGTATTGATTGCTAATGCTTGTTAAATCCAAGAGATGTCCTGTAGCCGAGGTAATCGGCGGCATGAACGTTTGCGTATACATTCCGAGCCACACCATCAAGGCGATCAGCACTGTGACCGGGACCAACTCCGCGGGCCGCAGATCGAATTTCTTATGATGTTCCTCGTGCTGATGCTGGGTTTTGCCAAGGAACGTTCTCTGGTACATCCACAGCATGTAAGCCGCTGACAAGATTACGCCGATTGCTGCCCACACGCTCCAGGAGAAACGCACCAGTGCGGCGCCCTGCAAGACAAGAAATTCTCCGATGAAATTGCAGAGCGTTGGCAGGCCGATGCTGGCGAGCATGGCGATCGTCGAAAGTTGTAGCGAGCTTTGGTGCGAAATTCGCCCAGCCGCCGAAATCTTCTATACTCATCGAGCCTCGGCGTTCTTCCATGTAGCCGGCCAGAATGAAGAGTGCTCCTGTCGAAAGCCCGTGAGCAATCATCTGGTAAACAGCTCCGTCCGCACCCTGCTGATCGAACGTAAAGATTCCCAGCACGATAAAGCCGAGGTGGCTGACGGATGAATACGCGAGTAGAGTTTTGACGTTCGTCTGCACGAGCGCGAGCAGCGCACCGTAGATAATGCCCATGATGGCTAAAGCCGCGACCCACCCCGCGCAGCGATGTGCACCGGCCGGCGCGAGCGGCAGAGCGAACCGAATCAATCCGTAAGCACCCATCTTCGACATAACGGCCGCAAGCAGGAACGTCGCCGGAGCCGGCGCCTGCGTGTAGGTAGCCGGCAGCCAGGTGTGCAACGGGAAGATCGGAACCTTGACGGCAAAGGCTGCGAAGAATCCGAGGAACAGAAGGAGTTGCTGGCCGGGGTCGAGCGTAATCCTGCCTGAACCGATTCCGTTGGTCAGTTCCACGTAATCGAACGTATTCGTCTGGCTATGCAGGTACAGGATCGAGCCCAGCATAAACACGGAGCCGAGAAACGTATAGACGAAGAACTTGACTGCGACGGGTCCGCGCTTTCCGCTGCCCCATCCTCCAACCATCAGGTACATCGGGACCAGCGCAACTTCCCAGAAGATGTAGAAGACGAACAGATCGACGGCCGTAAACACGCCGATCAGCCCGAACTCAAACAGAAGCAAGAGCGCGTAGAAGTTTTTGTTGCGCGACTTGATCATGCTTTGCGAGATCCACACGCCGATCGGAAGAAGAAGCGTGGTCAGGAGTACGAGCCACAGGTTGACGCCATCGACGCCGAGATGCAGCCGAATCAGCAAGCTCTGGCTATCCACCCAAAGCCGGTTGACCTCGGAAGTGAAACGTGCGGGGTTGCTGAGGGTCGGACCGATCAGTCCAAGTGAAGTGAAGAAGGTGATCAGCGTAGTGCCGAACGCAATGGTGAAGGGCAGTTTCGAATTCTTGGGTGCCCAGAGAACGAGGAAAAACCCTATCAAAGGAAGCAGTAAAACAATGGCGAGCAAGCTCATCGAGCGCCTCCCGCCCAACCGAGAACAAAGATGACCAGGAGCGAACCCGCCAGGATCCATGTAGCGTAGTTTCGGATGCTCCCCGATTGCAATTGCCGCAGGAGGGAACCCCACCCGCTCACCACTCGCGCCAAGCCGTTCACGATGGAAGAATCGATGACGCCCTGATCAACACCTCGCCAGAGTACGACGCGAGAGATTCCTTTGATTGGCTTGACTACCGCAGCGGAATAAATCTCGTCCACGTAATACTTGTTCGCAAGCAGCGTGTAGAGCGGCCCGGCAGCGATCTTCAGATGTTCACCAAACGCAGGTCGAAGGACGTAAACGAAGAACGCCAGGGCGATCCCAATGATCCCGCACGTGGCGGAGATGACCATCGCGGTCGTATTTTCGTGCTCGGAAAGCGGGAACCCGGGGGAAAGCCAGCCGGGGATGTTGATGAAGCCGCCGGCAAACGACAGCACAGCCAGGATCACCAGAGGCCCCGTCATAACCAGGGGTGACTCGTGAGCATGATGGTGACCGCGATAGGTACCGAAGAACGCCAGGAAGTAAGCACGAAAGACGTAAAACGCGGTCAATCCAGCGGTCAGAGCGCCAACCCAGAACATCCAGGGCGCATGCTCGTAGGCGGCCGACAGGATCGCGTCTTTGCTGAAGAATCCGGAGAAGCCGGGGAACCCGGAGATCGCTAAGCTGGCGACGCCCAACGTCACAAACGTAATTGGCATTGCCTTGCGAAGACCGCCCATGTGACGCAGGTCCTGTTCTCCACCTAAACCGTGGATGACACTGCCCGCACCGAGGAAGAGCAATGCCTTGAAGAACGCATGCGTCATCACATGAAAGATGCCCGCGGAATACGCGCCGAGGCCCACGCCGAGAAACATGTAGCCGAGTTGCGAGACGGTCGAATACGCAAAAACTTTCTTGATGTCGTTCTGAACGAGGCCGACGGTCGCCGCAAAGACGGCGGTCAGCAACCCGATCACAGCCACGACACCCATCGCGAGAGGAGCGTGATTGTAAAGGAACGAAACCCTTGCAACCATGTACACACCAGCCGTAACCATGGTCGCCGCGTGAATCAGTGCCGATACCGGAGTGGGACCGGCCATGGCGTCCGGCAGCCAGACGTAGAGCGGAAGCTGGGCCGACTTACCTGTGGCGCCAACAAAGAGCAGCAGCGTGATAGCCGTCACCGTGCCCACGCTCGCTTCGGCAGGCAAGGACGCTACCGAAGAAGCCAGTTTGCCGAAATCCAAAGTCTTGAACGCTACCACGGTCAGCAGCATCCCGAGCATAAAGCCGAAATCACCGATGCGGTTGACGATGAAGGCTTTGTTCGCGGCATCAGACGCGAACTGCTCCCGGAAGTAAAAGCCGATCAGAAGATAGCTGCAGAGCCCGACGCCTTCCCAGCCCACGAACATCAGAAGCAGGTTCGACGCAAGCACAAGAACCAGCATGAAGAACATGAACAGGTTCAGGTATGCAAAGAAGCGGGCGTAGCCTTCTTCATGAGCCATGTAGCCGACCGCATAGATATGGATCAGCAGCCCAACACCCGTGATGATCAGGAGCATCACAGAGGTGAGCCGATCGAGCAGAAGATCGAAGCCGACCTGGAAGAATCCGCTCTGGATCCAGGTGAAATCGTGCTCAACGAAAGGCGTAGTTAACGGGTAGAGCCGGTTGATGGCAAACAGCGACGTAAAGAAATGAGATAGCGACCGAGCCAATAGCCGCAGCATTGACGGCGGATTTCGATAAGCGCTTACCGAAAAGGCCGTTAATGAGAAATCCAAGTAGGGGAAAAACCGGAATGAGCCAAAGTGTCATGGACGTTGTCAGAGCTTCAGGGAATCGACTTCATCGATCTGCAAGGTCCCACGATTCTTGAAGATCGTGAGAATGATTGCGAGACCGACCGCAGCTTCCGCCGCCGCGACCACCATCACGAAGAACGAGTAGATGTGGCCGTCGATGCGGCGCAACTCATAGGAGAAGGAAACGAAGCTTAGATTAACCGCGTTCAGCATCAGTTCGATGGACATGAACACGGTGATGACGCTCTTCCGGTACAGGAATCCGGCAACGCCGAGAGCGAACAGGATGGAACTGAGAATCAGATACCAGGCAAGGGGAACAGGTGGCAGATGGGGCATTCTAGTCGATCTCCTTACGGGCTAGAACTACAGCTCCAAGAATGGCGATCAGGATCAGGACGGAAATAATTTCGAACGGAAGCAGGTACTCGGTAAACAAGCATTTGGCCGATCTGCTCGGCTTTGCCGCCCACCCAGCTTCCAAACTCAACGGAGCGCATGGCCGGGAGAACGCCGCGGATCAGAAACACCAGCAACGCGACAAAGGCGAGCAACAACGGCAGACCGACAATCTGCGCAAACCACGATTTACTTGTGCTCTTCTCTGAGCCCGCGTTCAGCAGCATGATGACGAAGATGAACAGCACCATGACGGCGCCGCCATAGACGATCATCTGGGCCATGGCAATGAACTCAGCGCCGAGAAGAAGATAAAGAACCGCGAGAGAGCCCATGACGCCGATCAGCGAAAGAGCGCTCGAGATCGGGTGCTTTTGAAAGACCAGATTGAAACCGCAGACGATCGAGATGACCGCGAAGATGATGAAGAGGATCGTATCCACTGTTGATCGCCCCGTCTAAAATACCGCCACGAAGAAGGCAGTCAGTAGAAGGTTGATAAGCGCGCAAGGAAACAAGAACGTCCAGGCGAAATGCATCAATTGGTCATAACGGAAACGCGGCAGCGTTCCGCGTACCCAGATGTAAAGGAAGAGCAGCGCGCCCACTTTGCTCACGAACCAGAAGATCGGCACAATGACCGGCTGCAAGATTGGAATGCAGAAAATGATCGCGAGCAGAAGGAAAGCAAGGCCAAAGATCGGAAAGCTGTAGCGGTCGATCTTGCGCGCGGGCTGCAGACCATGGAAGAAACAGATGCCAGCCACGGCCAGGAGCAGGATCACCGGTACGTAGTTCGAAAGGGGCGCCGGAAATAATGGATGCCAGCCGCCCAGAAACAACAGTGTGGCCACGCATGTAATCGTGACCATGTTGGCGTACTCCGACATGAAGAAGCAGGCGAACTTCATGCTGCTGTATTCGGTATGAAATCCGGCGACGAGTTCGTTCTCGGCCTCCGGCAAGTCGAATGGCACGCGATTGGTTTCGGCAAACCCCGCAATCATGAACAGCAGGAAAGAAAAAATCTGCGGAAACGGCATCTGGAAGATGTTCCAGCGCGGTATGAAGCCCAGGTAATAACCGGCCTGTCCGTCGCTCAAAGCGCGGAAGCTTAGATGATTCGCAAGCAACAGCGGAGAAACAATTGCCAGGGTCAAAGGCAGTTCGTAGCTGATCATCTGCGCGCTGCTGCGCAGGCCGCCAAGCAACGAATATTTGTTATTGGACGACCAACCCGCCAGGGCCACACCGTACACACTCACCGAACTGATGGCAAGAATGAACAGAATGCCTACGTTCACATCAGTGATCTGCATGTAGGTGCGAACGCCGAAGACGTCGATTTCCGGGCCGAACGGAATGATTGATATTGAAATCAGCGACAGACAAACAGCGATGAACGGCGCCAGCAGATAGAAAAATCGGTTGACGTAGGGAGGCAGGAGATCCTCTTTTGTCAGGAGCTTGAAGACGTCCGCCAAGCGGCTGCATCAGCCCATGAGGGCCGACGCGCAGCGGACCGGTGCGGGACTGGATGTGGGCAAGAACCTTGCGTTCAACCCACTGCAGGTACGCCAGCGTCGTCATGAAGACGCCAAAGACCACGGCGATCTTGATCAGGGTTACAAGAACAAAGTTCACGATTGCCGCCCGGACTCTTCCACTTGCACACTGCCTTCGCGGACTCCGATCCGTTTCACGGGTTCGCCATAGACATGCCCGGGCGATTCGATCACCGCATTCAGCATGTTCGAATATCTGCCCAGAGTGCCGGAAGTAAAGAGTGTGTTTCGTGCTGAGCGCACAACATCGGGAGCCGCCTGAAATTGCACTCGGCCGTTGAGCGGAACGGCTTGAGCAGCACCGCCGGTCTCGACGACCGCGGCCGGCACGTTGTATCCGTGTACGGTTTGCCGGATCTGCTCGAAAACAGCCTCGGGCGCGGCTGAACCGACGTGCTCGCGCATCTCTTTCGCGAGCAGCGTGAAGATTTCGAGATCCGATTTAGCTCCCATGGTCTTCGGACCGCGCGATAGCTTCTGCACGTCGCCGCATACGTTTGTTACCGTGCCGTTCTTCTCGTAAGCGGAAGCGGCGGGAAACACAACATCCGCGCGCCGAGCAGTTTCCGTCAGGAACATATCCTGTACCACGATGAACGCGCCGGTTGCCGCCAGACTTTGCCGCGCTAGCGGGTTTGCGCCCACAACCCAGAGTGCATCCAGATCGGTGGCGCTCAGAATCGCGTCGTAGTTCAGACCCGGTTCCAGACCAGCTTCGCTGACCGGGTGATAACCAGGAAGCAGATCGGGCAGCAAGCCCATGTCGGATGCGCCGCGCGAATTCGAATAATCTACCAGGCACACGTACTTGACGGGAATGCCAAGCGAATCACCGAACGCTACCAGCCGGCGAACAGCTTCGCCCTTGATTGCAGCTCCGAAGATGATCACCAGTTCCGGCTCGGCAGCCAGCTTCTCGCGGAGCGTTTCCAGAGCCTCGAATTCACGTCCGTATTCGGCCCGAACGGTAGTTGCGTAGCTATCTTCACGCACCGGACCGGGACTTACGGCATAGACGTGACCCTTGTTGAGGCGCCAGTTGTTTCGCAGTTGGAAGGCAACGAATGGTTGCTCCTGTGCCAGATCGCTATCGATCACGAGCGCGGCTTTTGCGGTAAAGAGTTCGGACGTGTTCGCGAGCACGTTCGTCCGACCGCCAAGCGCATCGAGTAACGCCGCCACGTCGCCCGTCCGATGATGATCGATGTTGGACGTGCCGAGCACTTTACGTGCAAAGTTCTGCAGGACGAAGTTCTCTTCGTTGGTTGTATGGTTTGAACCGATTACAGCGAAGGTACCGTGTTTCGCGCGCAGCTCGTTGAACTTCTTCGCCACCAGGGCAAGCGCCTGAGCCCAGGAGACCGGCTTCAACTCGCCATCTCTTCGTACCAGCGGAGCGGTCAGGCGATCCGGATGTTCATTGAAATCGAATGCATACCGGCCTTTGACGCAAAGAAACTCGCCATTCACACCGGAGCGATCGCGGTTATTGGCCCGCATGATCTCGCCGTTGCGAACCCCGAGCGTCGTTTTGCAGCCGTTCGAACAATGAGTGCAGATCGTCCCGACGTGGTCCATCTCCCACGGCCTGGTCTTGTACCGGTAAGTCCCACTTGTGAGCGCGCCAACAGGACAGATGTCGATGCATGCGCCGCATTCATCGCATTCGAGATGATCGCCTTTGTTCGGGACGATTTCGGCCGCGGCCCCGCGGTTACCGACGCCAAGAGCGTTAACGCCAAGCGCTTCGCCGCAGATGCGAACGCAGCGATAACAGAGGATACAGCGCGGGGCATCGTAGAACACAACGGGCGACCATTGCTTCTCGTCGACGTGGATTTTGGTTTCGCGAAAGCGGGATGCGCCGGCTCCATAGCGGAACACCATGTCCTGGAGTTCGCACTCGCCGCCTTTGTCACATACCGGGCAGTCCAGCGGGTGATTAGTCAGCAGGAATTCGAGCGTACCTTTGCGCGCCTGAGCGACGAGCGGCGAATCAGTGTGCACCACCATTCCTTCGGCAACAGGCAAAGTGCAGGCAACCTGCAACTTCGGAGTCTTCTCAACTTCGACCAGGCACATACGACAGGCGGCCTGCAGTGACAGACCGTCGTAATAACAGAACGCAGGGATCGAAATGCCGGCGGATTTCGCGGCATTGATTAACAGGGTGCCCTGCGGTGCCTGAAGTGCCTGACCATCGATCGTGAAATTAATCAGGTCAGCCATAGATTACGTTATCGTTCCAATCTCTCTTCAAATCTCTTGAAAGAAGCTCTACACAAGAGCGAGCTCGGGCGCTTTCGCCGCCGATGTTTTAGCGAGATAGGCCTCGAACTCATCTCGAAATTTCGTGATGAATCCCGTGGTGGGCATCGCCGCCGCGTCGCCCAAGGCGCAGAACGTCCGCCCCATCATATTGTTCGAGAGCTCCGCGATCAGGTCGATGTCGCTCTTGAGCCCATTGCCTTCATGGAAGCGCGAAAGCACCTTTTTCAGCCAGGTTGTGCCCTCGCGGCACGGAATGCACCAGCCGCAACTTTCGTGAGCGTAAAACTTGATCGTGCGGAGAGCCACGGCAACGATGTCCGTGTCCTCATCCAGGATGACTAATCCGCCGGAGCCGGCCATTGTCTTGGCTTTCGCCAAAGAATCGAAGTCCAGAAGAATGTCCGTACACTCGTCCGCTCGCAGAACGGGTGATGACGATCCGCCAGGAATGACCGCCTTGAGCTTTTTCCCATTCCGCATGCCGCCGCAAACTTCTTCAATGAGCCGCATGAGAGGGAAACCCATCGGCAGCTCGTAAACGCCCGGCTTGTTAACGTGACCCGATACGCAGGTCAATCGCGTTCCACCGTTCTTCGGAGTCCCGAGTTCCGCATACCATTGCGCACCGTTGCGAAGAATCACCGGAACGGAAGAGTAAGTCTCGCAGTTGTTCAAGATGGTCGGCGACTGGAACGCACCGACGACGGCCGGGAACGGAGGCTTCAGCCTTGGTATGCCGCGTTTTCCTTCCAGCGATTCAAGCAGGGCCGACTCTTCGCCGCACTCGTAAGCACCGGCACCCGTGTGGGTGTAAAGATCGAAGTCCCAGCCAGTACCCAGGATGTTTTTGCCAAGGAAACCACGTTCGTATGCTTCGGCGATCGCACGCTCCATGATTTCGATCAGGTAGCGATATTCACCGCGGATGAAGACGTAGCCCTTATTGGACTTGATGGTCCATCCGGCGATCATCATGCCTTCGATGAGCTGATGAGGATCGTTCTCCATCAGGAGCCGATCTTTGCAGGTGCCCGGCTCGCTTTCGTCGGAGTTACAGATGACGTATGTGGGCTTACCCGTTGTTCGAGGGACAAAGCTCCACTTCAAACCCGTTGGGAACCCGGCGCCGCCACGGCCACGCAAATTCGAGGCTTTCAATTCATCGATGATCGCCTCGGGAGTCATGCCGACGGCTTTCTTGACCGCAACGTATCCGTCGTTCGCAAGATAGGTATCGATGGAAGCTGAATTCGGGAGGTCGAATCGTTGCGAAATGACTCTGACTTCCAGCGGGCTTGGTTCGTTGTAACGCATTTCGATTTACGACGCTTTCCGGTAGGTGCCGTCCTGGAGGGCTCGCATCAACTGGTCGAACCGTTCCGGAGTCACAAAATGATGAAAATCGTAGTTGATCTGAATGGCAGGAGCCCAGGAACAGGCGCCCATACATTCCACTTCTTCGAGCGAGACGAGTCCGTCGGCCGAGACCTGTTTGTTCTTTAAACCAAGACTGCGGCTCGCATGCTCGTAAAGCTGCTCTGCGCCGACCGCCTGGCAGGCAATGTTTGTGCAGACCTGAACGTGATACCTGCCGAGAGGCTTGCGATGGAGCATCGAGTAGTAGCCGATGACTTCATCGACCTGGAGCGGCGTTACATTGCAGCGTCGAGCCACTTCCTCGACCAGTTCCTGAGATACATATCCGATCTCGTCCTGTGCGTAGAGCAACAAAGGAACGACGGCGGATCGTTGCCGTCCCGGCGGATAACTGCTGAGAATTTTTGCGAATCGCTCTTCGAGCGCCGGCGAAAAGGTCATAGCTTTACCGGTCGACGTCCCCCAGAACAAAGTCCATACTGCCCATGATGGCGACGGAGTCCGCAATGAGAACGTTTTCGAGCATTGCTCCAAGCGACTGCAAGTTGCCGAAGCTGGGAGTCCTCATGAAGACCCGATGCGGCTTCGCGGTACCGTCGCTCACGACGTAGTAACCAAGCTCTCCTCGCGGCGATTCGACAACCTGGTACACCGAACCTGCCGGAACACGGAAGCCCTCGGTCACGATCTTGAAGTGATAGATGAGCGACTCCATCTGGGTCTTCATCTGTTCCCGATCCGGAAGCAACACATGAGGCGCATCCGCCTGCCAGCGGCCGGAAGGCATCCCTTCGAGCGCCTGACGCACCATGCGCACACTCTGGCGCATCTCTTCCATCCGGACTTCGAACCGGGCGTAGACATCATTCTCCGTCCGGGTCGGCACGTCGAAATCGAATTTTTCGTAGCTTGAGTGCGGGCAATCTTTCCGGGCGTCGAGTTTGACACCCGCAGCTCGAAGCATGGGGCCCGTGATACCGAGATCGATCATTACGTCCAAGGGCAATTGACCGACGCCCTTTGTACGGTTCACCCAGATAGGGTTCGATGCGAGCAGGTTTTGATATTCGTCGATGCCTCGTGCAAGCTGCTCGACTACCCTCGAAACTACTTTGTGCCACCCGCGCGGCGGTTCGAGTGCAAGTCCACCGATGCGGATGTAGCTGGTCATCATTCGCTGGCCCGAGAACATCTCGAAGATCTTCAGGATCTCTTCGCGTTCGCGGAAGCAATAAAAATAGACCGACATCGCACCGATGTCGAGCGCGTGCGTACCAAGCCAGACGAGATGGCTGTTGATTCTGGTCAATTCGCACAGCATGACTCGCATCCACTGAGCCATGGGCGGGATTTCAAGACCGAGCAATCGCTCAACGGCCAGCGAATAACAGAGATTGTTGTTGAGGTTCGAAAGGTAATCGACGCGATCGGTGAGCGGAATGCCTTGCTGGTAACGCTTGGCCTCGAACTCCTTCTCGATGCCGGTGTGAAGAAAACCGATCTCGGGACGAGCACGCAAGATCGTTTCGCCGTCAAGCTCCAGCACGACGCGCAACACACCGTGGGTGGACGGGTGCTGCGGACCCATATTAAGGGTCATGCGCCGGGCGGATCTGTGCCCTTGCATGTTGGGCTCGAGACCCGAGGGATCTTCTACCTGTAGCTCATGCTCGGGGTCTAGCGACGCAACCCGCGATTCGCCTTGTATTTCATCCTGCAGCTTTGGCATGTTCTAGACCGTTTCCAATGAACTACTCATCATCCGAGTAAGAGTACTTATATCCGTGAACCGGATAATCTTTCCGGAGCGGGTATCCTTCCCAATCGGCAGGCATCATGATCCGCTCCATGTTCGGGTGATTGCGGAATGGAATACCGAACAGGTCGAACACTTCCCGCTCGTACCAATTGGCACCTCGCCACACCGATGTGACGGAATCTACTTCCACTCCTTCGCCGACCCTTACACTAAAGCGGAGCCTGGCGGCACTTCGGATCGAATGCAGAAGATAGATGACCTCGAATCGCGGCTGCCGCGGCCACCAATCAACGGCCGTCACTGCGCTTAACCGCTCGAAACCGCCCTCTGTCTTCAGCAATCGGCAAACGGGAACGACGGATTCGAGAGCGACACCCAAAACAGGACCATCGACCGCGGCGGTCGCACTTACGATTGCGTCGGGAAGCCGACTCTCGATTAAAACCGCCGAGGTATTTTCGGCAACTAACTCAGGCAGCACGTACGTTATCTCTCCGAGCTACGCTCTTCTCCTCATCCGTAGACCAGTTCAGGACTCCTTTTTTCCAGATATAAAAGAAGCCGCAGAGCACGAGGGCAATAAACAGCAACATCTCGAAAAAAGCGAACAGCTTGAGTTGCCGATAAATGACAGCCCACGGATATAAGAAGATCGCCTCGATATCGAAAAGGATGAAAACCATCGCCACCAGGTAATACTTGACACTGAAACGTTCGCGGGCATTCCCCACCGGTTTCATTCCCGATTCATAAGGCGTGGACTTTACGGAATCCTTAACGCGCCTTCCGAGGATTGCGGAGAGCCCGATCATCGCTCCCGCGACGCCGATAGCAATGACGATTTGAATTAGTACCGGAAACCAAGTGTCAGAGTACGTGGTTGGCATGTACGAAATACCAGATTAGCAACCGTCTAGCTTTTATAATTGCGTCAGAGAGATATGGAAGAACAATCGCGCACTCGTCGAGATAACGGTGAACGGAGAACGGCGCCAGATTCCGTCCGACCAATCGGTTGCGGGCATGCTCTCCTGGCTGCAATTACCGGCTGATCGTGTGGCGGTTGAACTCAACAAGCTGATCGTACGAAGGCGCGATTGGGAGCAAACTCCAGTACCTCCCGCCGCTCAAATTGAAGTGGTGGAGTTCGTCGGAGGTGGCTGACCGAGCTTCGGCTTATTTTCCCCATTGACTACATTCATCTGTCTAGTACAATCTGTGGAGCACGTCGAAACGGAAATTGGGCATAATGTTCAAAACGCGGAAAGCCCGTCCTGATTTGGTTCCCGGTCAACGGACGTATACGAGCACGGATGTTGCGAGGATAGCTCAAGTCAGCCTGCGTCAACTGCAATGGTGGGACGAGCGCAAGGTGGTTTCTCCCCGCCACGAAGGCCACAAGCGTGTTTACCTGCCCGAAGAAGTCATCGAGATTACGGTTATCGCTGAACTACGCCGCAAGGGTTTTTCCCTACAAAAGATTCGACGAGTGCTCCGGTTCCTGCAGCGCGAGATGGGCCGCAGGCTGGCGGATGTATTTTCGTCGGATTCCCGTCTTCATCTCCTGACGGACGGGAAGTCCATCTTTCTTGAAGATCAACAGGACCGAATCATCGACCTTTTCAAGAACGCGCGTCAGCCGATGTTCCTGGTTTGCGTGAGTGATCAGGTCAGACGGCTAGATGACATTCCTAAGAAATCGGTTGCCAGCGAGAGGCTCGCCGGGCGCCGCGTAAAAGCCGCCGTCTAGGGCGGGACCCCTCGTTCCCTTCCACGTCCTATACTAAAGACAGTTTCCTGGAGGTCCGTATTGTCGTCTTTGCGGCGTTCTCTGCTCTTTGCACCCCTCTTTATCGCCACCTGCTCGATTGTCGGAGGCATGTTCGGACCGGGTGCCCGCCCGGTCGTAGCAGCCTCTCAACGGGAGGCCAGTTCGGTCCCGGATGAGGACGTTCGGACAAGCATCGAATCTTTCACCAAGGTCTACGACATTGTTGGTGACAACTACGCGGACAAACTGTCTGCTGATAAGGGCATTTACCAGGGCGCCATTCCGGGCATGCTACGGACTCTGGATCCGCACTCCAACTTTCTTAGACCCGAAAGGCTTTGCCGGATTGCGCGAAGAGCAGCACGGGAAATACTATGGCGTCGGAATGACAATCGCGGCGCAGCCCCGGACCGGTAAGACGATGGTCATCCATCCCTTCGGCGGCACTCCGGCCTACAAAGCGGGCATCCGCCCGGGCGATGTTCTGCTCGAGGTGAACGGGAAGCGCGTCGATACGGCCACCAGCACCGAAATCGCCGACATGCTGAAAGGTCCGAAGGGTACGAAGGTGCAAGTGGTTGTGTCCCGCGAGGGCGCACCAAAGCCGCTCGCGTTCAATCTGATTCGTGACGAAATCCCTCGCAACAGCGTGGACGAAGCTTTCTGGGTTCGTCCCGGTATCGCATTTCTTCACGTTCAGCAGTTCACAGAAACGACCAGTCGCGAAGTTGAGGACAATTTGAAGCGGCTGGGAGAACCGAATATCAAAGGCCTGATCCTCGATCTGCGCGAAAATCCCGGCGGACTGTTGCAGGAAGGAGTGGCCGTCGCGGGACATTGGCTCGATAAGGGACAAGTTGTGGTTTCTCACAAAGGCCGGGCCTACTCCGAGAAGCCCTACACAGCCCGGGGAAGCCAGTATGGCGAGAGCTACCCAGTTGTCGTGCTTGTGAACCGGTATTCAGCATCGGCGGCGGAAATTGTTGCCGGCGCGCTGCAGGATCATGACCGGGCCTGGGTGCTTGGCGATACGACATTCGGGAAGGGTTTGGTCCAGACGGTTTACCCGTTGGCAGATAACACCGGCCTTCTTCTGACAACCCAGCACTACTACACGCCGAGTGGCCGGTCTGATCCAGCGCGACTATTCGAACATCTCGTTTCTCGATTACTACTACGGAAAGCGCGCTCAGACGAGTAATCCGACGGACGTGAAGCAGACTGACCTCGGCCGAGTCGTTTACGGCGGCGGGGGAATCACTCCCGACGAAAAGTTCGAAGTACCGAAGCTCGATGCGTTCCAGTTAAACGTGGCGCGAAAGAATGCGTTCTTCAATTTCTCGGCGCATTACTTCTCCACGCACGATGCGAAGCTGCCGGACAAGTGGGTTCCCGATGAGGCACTGCTGAACGACTTCCATGAGTACCTGATGTCCCAGGGCGTGCAGTTTACCGAGGCGGATTGGACCAAGGATCACTCCTGGATCCGAGACACCTTGCGAACCGAAATGTATGTGACGGCGTTCAGCTACGAGGCGTCTCAGCGAGTTGCGGTCGAGCAGGATCCGGAGATCCAGAAGGCGATCGACGCTATGCCGAAGGCCGCACGTCTGTTGGCAGAGTCCAAGAATCGTTTTGAGAAACAGAGGGCGAGCCGGTAAGCCACACAAGCTGCCGGAACCAACAGCTCTTACGAAGTGAGTTCACCGCAAATCACCGTCCTGGACACGGGCGGCCAGTATACCCATCTCATTGCGCGACGGGTTCGGGAGCTTGGCGTTTATGCTGACGTTCAGCCGAGCGACACTCCGAGCGCGCAGTTGGCTTCCCGTAAGGGCATCATCATCTCCGGCGGCCCGGCCAGTGTTTACGAACCGGACAGTCCCGACATCGATCCGACTCTCACCGCGTCGGAGCTCCCGATTCTCGGTATCTGTTACGGTCATCAACTGCTGGCGCATCATCTAGGCGGTGTGGTCCGGCCCGGTGAGCGCGGCGAGTACGGTATCGCGCAATTGACTGTAAGAGAGCGTGACTCACTCTGGGACGGAGTCACACAGTCCCAGATTTGGATGAGCCATCGCGACGTCGTCGAGCGCGTGCCGAACGGTTTCGAGGTCACGGCTTACACGGACACGTCCGATATCGCGGCGATGTCCGATCGCAAGCGGAATATCTTCGGACTGCAGTTCCATCCGGAAGTGGTTCACACGCACGCCGGCAAGCGCATCCTCGAAAACTTCGTTTTTGGCATCTGCCGAGCGACTCGCGATTGGGATGTCTCTCAGCGTGTTCCGCTGGTTGAAGAACAGATCCGAACGGTAGCCGGCGACCGCAACGTATTCTTCTTTGTCAGCGGTGGAGTCGACTCGACCGTCGCTTATACCTTATGCCTTCGTGCGCTTGGCCCGGAACGCGTCTTCGGAATTTATGTCGATACGGGCCTCATGAGGAAAAGCGAAACGGCGTTCGTGGAGGCGGCGTTTGCCGAACTCGGCGCGAAACGCTTCCTTGTGGATCGGGCCGAGCCCGAGTTCCTTGCGGCGCTCGAAGGGCTGTACGACCCGGAGCAGAAGCGCCGAGCCATCGGCGAGCAGTTCGTCAAAGTACAGGAACGGATCCTCGCAACCGAACATTTTCTCGACGGCCATTGGATTCTTGGCCAGGGTACGATTTATCCGGACACGATTGAGTCCGGGGGCTCTGCCAAAGCAGACCTGATTAAGACGCATCATAACCGCGTAGCGGGCATTCAGGCGCTGATTGATTCCGGGCGTATTATCGAGCCTTTAACAGCGTTCTATAAAGACGAAGTTCGGGAGATCGGACGCGAGATCGGCGTGCCCGAGAAGTTTTTATCGCGTCATCCGTTCCCGGGCCCGGGACTTGCGATCCGGTGCCTGTGCTCCGCGGAGGATACGCCTGTTCTGGAAACACCCGAGGGCGTGCTACTGCCGGTGCGCTCTGTAGGAGTTCAGGGCGATTGCAGAAGCTACCGCGCGGTTCTGGCGCTTCCTCATCGGCCTTCGTCTGCGGACATCGAAAGCACGGCTCCCAACCTTACGAATAGCCGTTCGGATATCAACCGGGTCGTGGCGCTGTGCGGCTCGCATGGCGAACTCAGACAAATGAAGGTGTCCCGGCGTTTCATCACCAAGGCGCGACTCGACTTGCTCCGTGAAGCGGACGGGATTGTTCGCGATTTCAGCTTAAGAACAGGATTCGAAGAGCAGGTCTGGCAAATGCCGGTGGTCCTCGTGCCGATTGGTACGGACGAGAAGCCGGAATCGGTTGTGTTGCGTCCCATCAATTCGGTAGACGGAATGACGGCGGATGTTGTACTCATGGCGCCGGATGCTCTCGATGAATTGACGGCCAAACTGCTGGAGCTACCCGGGATTGCAGCGGTCTTTTACGACTGCACTCACAAGCCACCCGGGACCATCGAGTGGGAATAAGCTTGCACAGGAGTCTAAATCCGGTGGAAGCTCTTCAGAATGTCTCGTGTGCTGTATCGGAGTGCGATAGGACGCCCATGCGGGCAGGTCATCGGATACTCGCATCGCGCGAGACTTCGTAACAGCCATTCAATCTTTGGGGTCTCGAGTCGCGTATTGATCTTGATGGCGGCTCTGCACGCGATGGTTGCGCAGACATTTCGCCGCACTTCGTCGAGTGATGCGGAACGGAGTTCGGTCTCCGAGATCTCGAGGACCTCGAACACGATCTTCTCGATGTCTGCAGGTCCGACACCAGCGGGAGCGGCTTTAATCGCAACGGTTCGCTGCCCGAATGGTTCCGTCTCGAAGCCGTAGGCATTCAATTCCTCAGCAATCCGTGCGTATTCGAAGTGCTGACTCGGTGTGAGTTGCAGAACGAGCGGCATGAGCAGCCGTTGTATCTCAACCGTTCCGGAAGCGCGCTGCTTCAGGACCTGCTCGAATAGAATGCGTTCGTGCGCGACATGCTGGTCGATGATCCAAAGTCCATCGCGACCAGTGGCGATGATGAAACTTTCGTGCAATTGACCTAACGGCCGCAGATCGGGAAGTGCCGATAAGTTCTGGACCACGTCCCAATCGGACGGAAGCCGGTCGAGTGCGCCATGAGTATCCGGTACTCGGCGCGATGCTACGGCTCGGGATGAGATGGCCGGATCAGGCGGAGGCGCAGTTGCCGCAACGGCCTCGGAAGTTCTTCCCGGAGTATCCAACCGAATTTCAGGAAGCGCTTCCTCGTCTTTTGCCTGCTCACGAACGAGAGCGGCAGTAACGTCTCCCGCCTCCGGTTCTGACGCAACGCTTTCCATTCGAGCTGAGAACTCGGAGAAGGGCAGGTTGGCAGCGCGTTGCGGCACTCGCGGCAGCACTGCCGGCATCGTGATCGAAAGCGCGCATCGGGACAGGAGATGTCGGCGCCGGAATTCCGGACACGGGACGACTCTCCATGAGGCTTTGGCGCACAGCATCGCGCACGAAATCATGAACCGCGGAGCTATGGCGGAATCGGACCTCTGTTTTCGCTGGATGCACATTCACATCGACCTCTCGAGGATCGCAGTCGAGAAACAGAAGCGAAAACGGGAAGCAACCCGGCGGCATCAGGTTGTAATAAGCTGCCTGGACCGCATGCGAGAGCACTTTGTCCCGGATCAGGCGTCCGTTCACAAAGAGGAAAACGGAGTTCCGGTTGAGCTTCTGCACATGCGGGCCGGAGACCAGTCCGTCGAGCGTGAATTGTGCGACTTCCGGCTCTGGAGGAGATTCCGCGGCTGCGCTCGCGTGAGGCGACACGTACGGAGGCGGCAATCGGAGTTCGAATGTGCGGCGATCGATGTCGATCAGATCGGCCATCAATTCCGAGCCGAAGACCTGGAAGGCACGTTCTCGAATGCTTGCGACCGGCGTGACGTTGAGCAGTTCCCGCCGCTCATGGACCAGCTCGAAAGCCTTGTCTACGTGCCCCAAGCTGTAGTGAGTCATGAGCGAGCCGATGTGCGCGAGTTCCGTCTGATCGGATCGCAGAAACTTCTTGCGTGCAGGAACGTTGAAGAACAGATCCCGAACACGTGAGGGTCGTGCCGACCGGACACGCAATCTCGTCGCAGCGCAACAGTTTGCCCCCGGCGATTTCGACAGCGGTTCCGGTTTGCTCATCCGCCGAGCGTGTCTCGAGAACGAGCCGGCTGACAGAAGCGATGGACGGCAAGGCCTCGCCGCGAAAGCCGAGCGTAGCAATGGAAAGAAGATCTTTCACATCGCTGATCTTGCTTGTCCCGTGACGCTCAAAGGCAAGCAGCGCATCGTCGCGCAACATGCCCGTGCCGTTATCGCGAATGCGAATCAGCCTGCGGCCGGCATTCTCGACATCAACACGAATTTCAGTCGCGCCTGCATCGAGAGCATTCTCCAGAAGCTCTTTTACGACCGAGGCGGGTCGCTCGACCACCTCGCCGGCCGCGATTTTATTCGCGACATTATCGGACAAGATTCGAATACGACCCATCAGGAGTGGCGCGGTGCCAAAGCGGCAAGATCAGCGATGTATAACGATCTGAATAGTTGAAGGATTAGCTGCTCATCGCGGCCAGGAACTCCGCGTTGCTGCGAGTTCTGCCGAGCTTGTCGATGAGGAGTTCCATGGATTCGACGGGCGAAAGCGGGTTCAGCACCTTGCGAAGAATCCAGACGCGATTCAGCTCTTCGCGAGGCATCAGCAGCTCTTCCTTGCGGGTTCCGCTGCGGTTGATGTCGATGGCCGGGAATACGCGCTTATCCACCAGCTTGCGGTCGAGATGGATTTCCATGTTGCCGGTGCCTTTGAATTCTTCAAAGATCACGTCGTCCATGCGGCTTCCGGTATCGATCAAAGCGGTAGCGACAATCGTCAATGAGCCGCCTTCTTCGATGTTGCGAGCCGCGCCGAAGAACCGCTTCGGGCGCTGCAGTGCATTCGAATCAACACCACCGGACAAGACCTTACCTGACGGCGGCACGACAGTGTTGTAAGCACGTGCCAGACGAGTGATGGAATCGAGCAGGATGACCACGTCGCGCTTGTGCTCAATGAGGCGCTTGGCCTTTTCGATCACCATTTCCGCGACCTGCACGTGGCGGGCGGCAGGCTCATCGAAGGTGGAACTGATGACTTCGCCGCGCACCGACCGCTGCATGTCCGTGACCTCTTCCGGACGCTCATCGATCAGAAGAACGATCAGGTTGATCTCGGGATGATTGGCCGTGATCGAGTTTGCGATGCTCTGCAGCATCATCGTCTTACCAGTACGAGGAGGCGCAACGATTAATCCGCGCTGGCCTTTCCCGATGGGCGTCAGAAGATCCATGACCCGGCCGGAGTAATTGTCCTTTGCCGTTTCAAGCTTCAGCCGCTCGTCTGGATAAAGAGGCGTCAGGTTATCGAAGAAGATTTTGTTGCGCGATTCCTCTGGCGGTTCGAAATTGATCGCGTCGACTTTGATCAGAGCAAAATAGCGCTCGCCCTCTTTTGGCGGGCGGATCTGACCCGAGACCGTATCACCGGTCCGAAGGTCAAAACGCCTGATCTGCGAAGGCGATACATATACGTCATCGGGCCCGGGAAGATAGTTATACTCGGGCGCGCGAAGAAATCCGAATCCGTCAGGCAGGCACTCGAGCACGCCTTCGGAGAAGATAAGTCCGCTCTTTTCGGCCTGTGTCTGGAGGATCTTGAAGATGAGCTCCTGTTTGCGCAGACCAGCGGCACCGGCAACCCCCAGATCTTTTGCGATCTGGTTCAGGGCCTGGATGCTCATGTCCTTCAGTTCCACCAGATCTAGCGTGGTGGTCCCATTCCGCTGGCCCTTGATTACCGGTGTTACCGATCGAATGCCGGCCACGGCGCTGGAACTGTCCCGGGCCTTGTTGATTCGGTTGTCCACCCTGCTGTTGAGGAGCACCGTTAGCGGGCGCCTGCTGTTGAGGAGCACCGTTTGCGGGCGTCGCTTGCACACCGGTGTTCGCCGGGGTGGCGCCAGCCTCGGGGTTCTCAATCGGGCTCTTCACTTCTCCTGACGGAAGTCTACCCTCAGCCGTACGCGGCTTTGACTCCGCCAGGCGACTTTCGACGGGCTTAACGTCTACCGGCGTTTTCACATCGGCAGGCTTGTTCTCCGCCGTTCCTGAATTCCGCGACTCGACTCCCTGTCTGCGTGGGCCGTCGCCAGCGGCCTTGCCGTTCGTACCAGCTGTACGAGGACGGGAGCTAACCGCCCGTTCCGGCTTGCCTTCCGCTGGCTTCGCCGCGGGAGCAGCATCGGCATCACCGGTCTCGGCCGGCTTTGCAGATTCCGTTCCTTTCTCCCCGGCAGCACTGGAGTCGGAGCTCTCGCTCAGGCTTAACTGCGATTGATTGTCATTTGTGACGTCTTGAGGTCTCTCGGTGGGTGTACCTTCGGTGGCAACCGCGGGGTTTACTGCTTCTTGTTGATCTTCGAGATGATTTGCCAAATTTCCCTCACTCCCCGGCCGTCGATGGCCGAGAACGGTACTGGCTGATGTTCCGATAGCTGTTTCTGGATGTCAGCCAATCCGGCTTTTAATTGATTACTGCTTTTTAGCTTGTCGACCTTGGTAACAATTACTTCATATCGACGGTTGTGGAACTCGAGCCAGGCCTTGAGTTCCAGGTCTTTTTCCATCCATCCTCGCCTGGCATCAATGAGGAGGAGCGATAACGCTAGACTTTGCCGTTCCAGCAGGTAACTTTCGATCAGCGTCTTCCAACGCGCACGCTCTTCGAGAGAGACTTGCGCGTAGCCGTATCCGGGAAGATCAACAAATCGAATTTGATCGTTAATGCTGAAGAAATTGATTAGCTGAGTACATCCGGGACGAGAGCTTGTGAACGCTAGTCCGGACTTACCTACAAGCTTGTTCAAAAGGCTCGACTTGCCGACATTGCTTCGCCCTAAAAAAGCGATCTCGACCGGCCCATCTTGCGTTTCCTTCGGGAACTGGTCTGGGTTGACTGGCGCTGATGATGAACTCAGCGCCACCCTCAGGCTTACCGCCTCGCTGCGAACGCCGTTCGGCAATACCGACGACTGCTTCTGTTCCCACAAAGGCCCAATTCGATGCGGAGTGCGGAGGCTCGATGAGGAGCCTCCGAGCACTCTTAATGCGTTAAATCTTCGTTCGGCCGCGCCGCCAGTTCCGCGGCAGTAGCCGCAGGCGCTAACGGCAGAGCAACGATCTCTCGTTCGAGAGCAACCTTGAGCACCTCATCCATAGAAGTGGCGAAGTGCAGCTTCATATCCTTGCGGACGTTCTCCGGGATATCGGCGAGATCCCTCTCGTTGTCTTTCGGGAGAATCAGCTCGTGAATTCCCTGGCGATGAGCCGCCAGCATCTTCTCCTTCAATCCACCGATCGGAAGCACTCGGCCCCGGACGGTAATCTCGCCCGTCATCGCGATATCACCGCGAACAGGAATCCCGGTAAGAGCGCTACAGATACTCGTCCCAATCGTGATTCCGGCAGATGGTCCATCTTTCGGGATCGCACCCTCTGGCACATGCACGTGAATGTCCAAAGTGCGATAGAAGTCCTTCGGCAGGCCCAGATACTGAGCGCGAGACCGGACGTAGCTCATCGCTGCCTGGGCCGATTCCTGCATGACATCGCCGAGTTTACCGGTCGTCATCATCTTGCCCCGGCCTTCCATGACGGTTGCTTCGGTGGTCAGGATCGAGCCACCTACCTCCGTCCAGGCAAGCCCGGTTGTCGCGCCGATCTCGTTCTTCTTGTCGAGATCCATGTCGCGGAATCGTGCGGGACCAAGCATCTCGGTCACCTTCTCCGGCGACACGACGATCTTCTCGATCGGTATCAGCGGCGGTTCGACAGCCTTGACCTTCTTCTTACTCTTCTTCGTTGGCTCCACCGGTTCCGCCTCTTGCGCCTGCACTTCTTCTTCGATTACCTCTACCGGCTGCTGGTCGGCTGCGAGTTCCGCAACCGGCTCTTCCGGAGTCGTGGTTTGAGCTTCAACCACCTTCCGCGCAACCTTACGGCAGAGATTTCCAACCTCCCGCTCCAGGTTGCGAACACCAGCCTCGCGAGTATAGGACTGAATCAGCGACTGCAGATCCGGCATCGGTAAACTCGACCTGATCTTCAGAAACGCCGGTATCCTTGCGCTGCTTCGCAACCAGGAACCGCTTCGCGATCTCGAGCTTCTCAAGTTCGGTGTAACCCGAGAGCCGGATCACTTCCATACGGTCCTGCAAAGCCGCCGGAATGGTATGGAGAACGTTGGCCGTTGCGATAAAGAAGACCTGGCTCAGATCGTATTCGACATCCAGATAGTGATCCGCGAACATGTAGTTCTGCTCGGGATCAAGAACTTCGAGCAAGGCCGCAGATGGATCCCCTCGGAAGTCCATGGACATCTTGTCGATCTCGTCCAGCATGATGACGGGGTTCTTTGTACCCGCCTTCTTCATCATCTGAATGAGCTGGCCGGGAAGCGCTCCGATGTAAGTGCGCCGGTGACCACGAATTTCCGCTTCGTCCCGAACACCACCGAGAGAAAGCCGGACAAATTTGCGGCCCGTTGCTTTTGCGATCGACATTCCGAGCGAGGTTTTTCCTACTCCGGGAGGCCCAACGAAGCAAAGAATGGAACCTTTAGGATTCTGCACCAGGCGGCGGACAGAAAGGAACTCCAGGATGCGCTCCTTGATCTTCTCGAGGCCGTAGTGATCACCTTCGAGAACCTTGCGCGCATACTGCAGATCGCGAATTTCTTTCGTTCGCTTCTTCCATGGCACCGCGAGCAGCCAGTCCAGGTAGTTGCGCGAAACCGTCGACTCCGCCGACATCGGCGGCATTCCTTCCAACCGCTTCAGTTCAGCGGTCGCCTTCTCGTGGGCATCTTTGGTCATGCCCGCGGCATCGATCTTTTTCTTCAGCTCGTCGTATTCGCTCTTCTCGCCGCGGCCCAACTCTTTCTGGATCGCTTTGATCTTCTCGTTGAGGTAATACTCTTTTTGAGCCCGCTCCATCTGCCGCTTCACACGGCCCTGGATGGTACGGTCGACATTGAGCTTTTCGATCTCGATGTCGAGCAGATCCGCCACTCGAGTCAGGCGATCGACCGGATCGAAGATCTCGAGAAGTTCCTGCTTCTCTTCGATCGTGAGTTGAAGATTCGCTCCGACAGTGTCAGCCAGTTTTCCGGGATCATCGACGCGGATCGCGGCGATCATCGTCTCGTAGTTCAGGTTCTGGCTTAACTTGACGTACTGCTCGAAAAGCGTTGTGACGCGGCTGATCAGAACATCGAGCTGATTGCCCGGATCCACTTTGAAGGACGTGGTTTTTACGACCGCGCGGAAATAACCTTCTTCCTCGCTAACCGAGATGATTTTTCCGCGCTCCACACCCTCGACCAGAACTTTGATGTTCCCGTCGGGCTGCTTCAGGCTCTGCACGATATTGGCAATCGTGCCAACAGAATAAATTTCGTCGGGTCTCGGCTCGTCGACCGAGGCATCATGCTGAGTGGCGAGCAAAATCTTCTTGTCGCCGAGCAACGCTTCTTCCAGCGCACGCACGCTTGACTCACGTCCCACGACAAACGGGGTCATCATGAACGGGAAAATAACGACATCCCGGATAGGCATCATGGGAAGTCGTTTTGTATCCGTTTTATCTTTCGTCGTGACCATTTTCTCTTTCTACGCGGATTGTCCCACGAACGGCGGGAACAAGAATGACGCTACAGTAATTCTCGGAGAAAAACTGCGGGTATCGGAAAAACTTTGAATCGGAAGATCCGGAGCTAGCCGGCCTTTTCCAGCACAGCCATATTGATCTTTTGAGTCAGGACCATCTCTTTCGTGACCACGAACTCACGAACCTTCTTGAAGGTGGGGAGATAGTACATGAGGTCCAGCATCAGGTCTTCCAGGATCATCCGAAGACCTCGAGCTCCAACCTTGCGCTCCATGGCAAGCTGCGAAACCGCCTCCAAGGCGTCCTCGCTAAACTTGAGCTTAACATTCTCAAACTCGAACAGCTTTTGATATTGCCGGATAATCGCGTTCTTCGGCCGGGTCAGAATCTGGACCAGCGCTTCCTTGGAAAGATCTTCGAGCACAGCCGTTACCGGCATTCGACCGATAAACTCGGGAATAAAACCGTACTTAATCAGGTCGACAGGCTGGCACTGCGACAGCAGATCCGTGTCGCGACGGACCGAGTTGATCCCGCGGCGAGCGGCATCTTTATCATCCGGAGCAACAAACCCGATCGACTTGGTACCGACCCTTCGCGCGATTACCTTCTCCAGCCCGACAAAAGCTCCGCCACAGATGAACAGAATGTTGGTCGTGTCGACCGGCGTGAACTCCTGATGCGGATGCTTCCTGCCGCCCTGCGGCGGAACATTTGCAACCGTCCCCTCCAGAATCTTCAGCAATGCCTGCTGGACGCCCTCGCCCGAGACATCCCTCGTGATCGAGGGATTTTCTTCCTTGCGACCGATTTTATCGATCTCATCTATATAGATGATTCCGGTCTGCGCACGTTGCACATCCCAGTCGGCATTTTGCAGAAGACGAAGAATAATGTTTTCCACGTCCTCGCCTACATACCCCGCTTCGGTCAGAGTCGTAGCATCGACGATCGCAAAAGGAACATCGAGAATCCGCGCCAGAGTCTGCGCAAGGAGGGTCTTACCCGTACCGGTCGGCCCGATAAGGAGAATATTGGATTTCGACAGCTCCACCTCAGCGCCCCGCTGCTTGTTCATCTGGATGCGCTTGTAATGGTTGTAAACGGCAACCGCCAGCTTCTTTTTGGTCGCCTCCTGGCCGATGACGTACTGATCCAGGTACTCCTTCAACTCCAGGGGCCGGGGCAGCTTTCCCGGGGTGCTATAGCTCTGCTCGTGCCGATCATCCTCAATGATCGAATTGCAGACCGCGATACATTCATCACAAATGTACGCTCGCGGATAATCACTCGGCGAAGAAATCAGTTTTCCGACGACGTCTTGGCTTTTGTGACAGAAAGAACAACGGAGGGAATCGTCAGATCCGGCGCGTTTCAAGCTGGCTCTCCTACATAAAAAAGGATCAAATGACCACTCGCCCTGATCGGTAAGACTTGCAGTATCAGTATACCAAGTTCATGTGACTTATACGTCAAGAACTTAGATCTCCCTTCCGCCATCTACAATCCAATGTACTCGGGATCCAAAGCAGCGACGCCATCAGAAATTCCCGTTCATCCGTACTGGCTAGGCCGAACGGGCTCACAAACTAGGCCTGCTTTTGGGCCTGATCGAACAGGAATTGGAGCGTCTTTTCCGTTTGGATTCTCGCCGCTGATCCGCCCCAAAGTGCCGTCTTTGTCCAAGACGCGCCCGGGTGACGGCCACGGCCTCGCGCTCCTGACGGGCAATCCGCTGCACTTCCCGGTCCACTTCGTCCTTTGTGGCCGAAATGCCTTCCTGTTCGGAGATCTTCTCGAGCAGGAGAGACGCCCGGACATTCCGCACCGCCTTCTCGCGCTGATTTTCCTTCACTTTGTCCCAATCGAGCTGGATCGTATTCGGATCGATGCCCTGCCCGGCCAGACTCCGGAGCTGCATCCGGACCTGGTTTTCGATCTGCCGGTCGACGTAGGCTTGCGGGACCGGGAAATCGTTTCGCTCGACCAGCCGGTCGATCAGTTCTTCCTTCGCAGTCTGCTGAGCGGTGTACTGCTTTTCGTTGAAGATCGATTTGCGAATAGCATCTCGCAGCTCGTCGAGCGTCTGGTAGTCGCCGAGATCCCGGGCAAACTCGTCATCGAGAGCGGGCAATTCCTTTTTCCGGACGAATTTCGGCGTCAGCTCAAACCGCACCGTTTTACCGGCCAACGTTCTCCTGGCCGTACTCCTCCGGATAAGTCACGTCGAGCTCGATCACTGCCTCCGGGGACGCCCCGATCAAGGCTTCGTTGAAGGCGGGAAGGGTCTCTTCGCCACCAACCTGGATCTGCACGTCCTGTTCGATAGGCTCGGCGAGACCGCTGAGCGATTTCAGGTGAACAAGAACGTAGTCGTTGTTTTCGATCGGCCGGGGATCGAGATTCGGATATTCCGCCTTGCTCTCCCGCATCGCCTCCAGCCGCTTCTCGACTTCTTCGTCGGAGACTGTCGGCTCTTCGTACTTCACAGGAAGCCCGCGATACTCGGCGATCTCGATCTCGGGCGCAATCTCAAAGTCCGCCTTAAACCGGATCGGCTGGCCCGGCTCGAACTTCAGGTCGGTGATATCGGGTGTCCCGACGACCTTCAGCTCGTCTTTTTGGACCCGGTCGCGGAACGCCTGCGGAAGCAGCAATTCCAGGACTTCGTTCCGGATTTCGCCCTCGAAACGAGATTTGATGATGTTGATCGGCGCCTTGCCGGGACGGAAACCGGGGAGACGAACTCGCTGCTTGATAGAGTTCGTGACGCGCTCCTGGGCGCGTTCGACTTCTTCGAGGGGATCTCGATCTCGATTGATCGCTTGCAATCGACTGCTGTTGACACTGGACTGTTCCTTAAGGGGAGGAGAAGCGGATGTAGCATCCGCTTCTCAGTTGAGCTGCAAATAGGAGGGAGACTAGACGGAAGTGGTTGCGAGCTGAGCGGACTCACGAAGCGCATCCGCTTTGTCGGTCTTCTCCCAACTAAAGCTATCTTCGGTGCGGCCAAAGTGGCCAAAAGCGGCCGTCTTGCGATAAATCGGACGGCGAAGATCCAGGGCCTTGATCATGCCGGCGGGCGTAAGCGAGAACGTATCCCGAACCAGTTCGGCGAGCCGGGTGTCTTCCACCTTTCCGGTGCCGAACGAGTTCACCATGATCGAAACCGGTTCGGCCACGCCGATGGCGTAAGCCAGTTGGACTTCCGCTCGCGAGGCAAGACCGGCCGCAACCAGATTTTTCGCGACGTAGCGAGCCATATAGCAAGCCGAGCGATCCACCTTCGTCGGATCCTTGCCCGAAAACGCTCCGCCGCCGTGACGGCCCATGCCGCCGTAGGTATCGACGATGATCTTGCGTCCCGTTAAGACCGGTATCGCCGTGAGGTCCGCCGATGACGAAGCGGCCAGTGGGATTGATGTGGAACTTCGTCTGGCTATCCACCATGCCGGACGGAATCACGGAGTCGATCACGTGCTTCTTGACTTCGGCGCGGAGAGTCTCGGTGGTCACATCGTCGTCGTGCTGGATCGAAACGACAACCGCATCGATCCGCTTCGGCTTACCGTCCACGTATTCCACGCTGACCTGGCTCTTGCCATCCGGGCGGAGGTAAGGAAGCGTTCCGTCCTTGCGTGTTTCACTTAGACGCCGCGACAGCTTATGCGCCATCATGATGGGCAGCGGCATCAGTTCGGCCGTTTCGTCGCAAGCATAACCGAACATCAGACCCTGGTCGCCCGCGCCGCCGGTGTCCACGCCCATGGCGATATCGGGAGACTGCGCCTGGATCATATTCACGACGGCGCAGGTCTTCGAATCGAAGCCCATGGCGGAATCGGTGTAGCCAATCTGCGAGATCACTCCGCGGACCAGTTTGGGAACATCCACGTAGGTCGTCGTGGTGATTTCACCGGCAACGATACAGATACCGGTGGTGACCAGAGTTTCGCAGGCTACGCGGCCGGTGGGATCATCCGCCAGCACGGCGTCGAGGACGGCATCGGAAACCTGGTCGGCGATTTTGTCCGGGTGGCCTTCCGTCACGGATTCTGACGTGAAGATATATTTCATCGAGATAACAGCACTCCTTTGTAGTACAGGCAACGACCTAGACGGAAGTGAACAAAAGCCGTCGCTTCCGGCAAAACTCTTAGTTTACCAATTTTGGCGGTTCCGCGGCATGCAGACGAACCCCGACGGGCGCTGAACCAGTCCGGGCTAATACATTTACCGGGGAAGACGGCTCTAAATTCCCGGCGAGGTGCCTCATCGACACCTCCGGCTTTGACCTGTTCAGATTTTATTGTCGCGCACCCAAACTCATCGAAGAACTCGGACCGGTCCTGGATTATGCTCAAGGTCATTGGACCGACTGGATTCGCAGGAAGTAATCAGCTCTGATACCCCTGAGTTATTAAGCATTGCGGGGTTGAAATCGGTTATCACGATCGACGACTTCGAGGCGGAGATGGAAAAGCGTGTCACCCACGCGGCCTTCGAGTACGTCTCGGGCGGTGCCGGTGCAGGACTGACGCTTTCCGAAAACCGAGGCTGCTTTCAACCGCATTCGCATAATGCCGCGGGCGCTTGTTGATGCCACCTTTATCGACACAAAAATCGAGCTTTTTGGCCGCACTCACGAGTTTCCTATTCTGCTTGCGCCGGCCGGTTACAACATGCTGATGCACCCTCGGGGGGAACTTGAGGCCGTCGAAGGCGCCAACCTTGCCGAAGCCACAATGTGCGCCGCGAGTTTCTCAAACTTTACGGTCGAAGAGATTGGGGCCGTTGCGCAACGGCCGCTTTGGTTCCAACTCTACGTGCAATCCGATCGTGGCTTTCACGAGAGACCTGGTGGCGCGGGCGGTCGCCGCGGGGTGTGAAGCAATTTGCGTCACCGTTGACGTTCCGGTGAACGGACCGAGGGATCGTGAGCTTCGCGCAGGGTTCCGCCTTCCACCCGGCGTGCAGAGAGCAAATCTTCGAGGACTGGGCGAAGCCATTTCGGCCGCGGCTCATCGTCCTGCCGGCCGGAACATCTACTCTGCCACCCACGGAGCAGACGCTACCTGGAAGGACGTGGAGTGGCTGCGTTCCATCGTACCGGTCAAACTGCTGCTCAAGGGGGTCTTACATCCGGAAGACGCGGCACTGTCGATCGAGTCGGGATGCGATGGCCTGATTGTTTCGAACCATGGCGGGCGAAGTCTCGATACGGTGCCGGCTACGATCGACGCTCTCCCAGCGATCGCCGCTCGCGTAGAGGGCCGGATTCCGTTGCTTCTGGACGGAGGCGTCCGGCGGGGTATCGATATCTTCAAGGCGCTTGCGTCCGGAGCTTCTGCGGTGCTGATTGGCCGGCCTTACTTGTGGGGATTAGCCGCTGGAGGCGCGTCCGGCGTTTCGCGAGTCATCGAGATATTGCGCACAGAGTTGGAGATGACAATGGGCTTGGCCGGATGCACGCGAGCTTTCCGAGATCACGAGCCGATTCCTTCTCAGGTAGGGTGGTACTGGTGTCATGAACGCGCACGCTGTGAAAGCAGAGTCAAAGCTCGAATCGAAGTCCAAACCGCAATACTTCTTCAAGAAGGAAGAGGATCTGCGCGATGCGATCCGGCGCATTCTGGCAGAGCAGTTGACCCGAGCGGTTCAGGTCCTTAGCAGGCCCGAAGGCGGCTCCGAAAGCGCAGTTCACGAAGCGCGCCGGAGCATCAAGCGGGCGCGTTCGCTGCTTCGGCTAGTGAAGGTTGCTATCCCGAACACCTATGCGAGAGAAAATCGCCGGCTGCGGGACGTCGGGCCGATCGCTTGTCCGAGTTACGGGATTCTCATGCGTTGATTCAAACGCTAGAGGATCTGCAGGAACGCTGGAGTAAAGAGCACCGGGCCGAATCCGGGCAGCGCGCGTTTCGCAGGAGGCCCATGACTTTCTGCAGAGCCGCGGCGAGCAGATCGCGGCAGGCATGAACGAAGGCGGTATGGAGAACGCCATTGCGCAATTGAAAGCGGCTATTGCGCACGTTGACAAGTTGACCTACGCGAAGGTTGATTTTCCGAGGATCGCGAAATCGCTCCGCAAGTCAGTGAAGCGCGGCATTGAAGCGTTCCGTGCCGCAGAGGACGATCCGGAGCCCGAAAAATTTCATGAGTTCCGCAAGCGAGCGAAGGACCTGCGATACCAGCTTTCACTCCTTTCGGAGTTGCGGCCCGACTTGCAAAAGTACTCGGAGTCAGCGAAAGAACTGGAGCAGATGCTCGGGGACGATCACAATTTAGCCGTTCTTACCGACCTCCTGAAAGAGGCGCAGACTTCAAGCGGAGAAGAAATTCATTCCCTTCAAAGGCAAATCGTCGGCCGGCAAAGTGCATTGCGTGACAAAGCGAGAAAACATAGGCACGCATCTTTATGGCGGGAAGCGCAAGGTCTGGAAACATCGCCTCAACGCAACGGCCTTGGAACCGTAGCTCCTGCGATCACGATCCGCTAGAACTGGTAAGCCGGCGGAGTGATCCCCTTTACACGCAGATACATCTCCGCCGCAGAGCGGTGGTGTGCCGTATGGACGAACATCCCGAGAATCAGCTCCATCCCCGACATCGAGCGAGTGCCCATCTTGTACGTTTTTGACATATCGTCCAGCGTCAACTTGGAAACATCTGCTTCCGCCGATTCGAACGAGGATTTAACGAACGCAACCACATCGGCCTTCTTGTTTGACACGGGCTTACTGGTGGCGGACTTCTCAGTCGACAGCGGCGCCAGGTAGTGAAGCACGGCCTGGCAGAGGTGGGTAATCTGACCACCGAAGGTCATCTGATCCGGCGTTAACTTGAACTCGTAATCCGCTTCCGGCATCGCTTCAGCGACCTTCACCGTAAACTCTTCCGAAGCTTTCAGGTGCTTCAGAACCATTGTTTTCAGGTCTCCGGAAGCGGAGAGTTCTTGCCCGAAAGCAGGGCCGAGGATTGTCGCCGTCAGTAATAACACCAGTGAAGTTCGCAGCATACCCAGGATCATTCTACATTCCCGAGATGGCACCCCACTTCTCGAAGAGTAAACGGCTGGTGAAAGCCGACGAAAACGTCAGCGGTTGTGATACCCGGACCAAGCCTTTCGAAGATCCTCGCCAAGTTCTTCTACCGGTGGAGAACTGCGGCGCATTTTCTCCCGTGCAGCCCGGTCTGATGCCATGAGATAGGCCGAGACACCGATCAAGAGAGCACCTACGATTGAAGCAACGCGTTCTAGATGATTCACAACTATTCTTCCCTCAACTCCTTTTCTCTTCATAGACGACAGAACCGTGAGAGAGTATCATCCCAGGATGTTCGGAGCCGTCATGTTGCAAAATGCTTCTGATGCCAGCGAAGCGGAAATCCTCTGACCGCAGTGCCCCGAGAACGCGAGATGCCAAACAGCAGACGGAATTCGACGGCCTGCCGCCCGAAGGATTCCGACTGCTGCAGCAGTTGAAGAAGAACAATAACCGGGAATGGTTTCGCGAGCGCAAGTCCACCTATCAAGACACCGTGGAGCTTCCGATGAAAGCGCTGGTATCGGCGGTAAGCAACGGGTGCCGCGCTCGCGGACTTTCGCTATTCCCGAAAGAGAAGAACCCGGTCATGCGCGTTTACCGCGATATTCGCTTCAGAGCCGATAAAACACCTTTCAAGACGCATGTCGCGGCAGAGCTACGACGCTCGTTCAGCGGATCGCAAACAATGCTGTACCTTCACTTCGCGCCTGAAAAGTCGTTTGTAGCTGCTGGCGTATGGCAGCCGGATCGCACACTGCTTCAGGCCTGGAGGGCCGCCATGCTCAGAAACCCCGAGGAGATCCAAAGCGTCGCGGCCAGTTTAAAACGCAAGAAGCTAGAGCTCGAGTTCGAGCACTCGCTTTCGTCCATGCCGAGGGGCTTCCAAAACTTTGGGCAGACACCCATCGCCCCATTTCTGAAGCTGACCTCTTTCGTACTGGCAAGGACGATAGACAAAGAGGACTGCCACAGCCCTAAGCTCGTCGACAAAATCGTCAAGTTTGCGTTCGACGTCAAACCGCTTCTGGACTTCGGCTGGCGAGTCGAGGATAGCTTGCCGAAGAGCTTTCCTGAGTGATTCCCTTTGGCATGTCGGCTAACGTGAAGGCGGCAGGGAGGTCGTTCTGGCTGCGTTCTCCGACAAAATGCACTTACTAATGCCGTGGAGGGGACGAAATCGTTACCGTTCTAGACTGATTTTACTTACGCTCGGCACGTAGGAAGGACAGCTTCATTGACTGCCAGCGCGGCTGCCAACACCGAAGTCATACTGGATTCCGAATCCGCCCCCGGGCATGACGAGATATTGGCCGGGAGTTAGCGGGTCCTTTGGCGAAACTTCGATAAAGGTATCGGATGCTTGAAGGATTGCAACCGGTTGAAAGTCTTTGCTGGAAGCGACTTGATTGATATAAGAACCGTGCGAGACCTCTAACTCCCGATGATCCTTCTTGGTCTTGAGTTTGGCAATGACTACTGTTCGGGCAACTTGCGGACCACCATAAAGACAGAACTTTGGATTCTCTTCTAAAGTGACTGGAGCGGCAGCATCTCGGAAGCGGACAGAATCCTTCAGACCGCTGAATGGCTGGATCAGCCCAGGTTTAGCGTTCAAGGCCTCTGTCGCAGGTTGCGTCAACAGCACCCACGAAGACCCTTTCAAATAGTAAGCTCCTAACCCGGAGGTGGAAGCGCTGAAGGACACGGCGGTTCTGCCGTCGAGTTCTTTGATCCTTGTGTTGTCTCGTCGCCCGCCTATCTTCGTAGCAGGCGTGCTATGCGCGCTCGCGGCTCTTGAATCCGGCGCGCCAATGCGATCGAAGTTCAGCGGTGTCGGACTGCCCTGATTCCATGTGCCAGAGAGCAAAGCGCCATTTCGGCTGATGAACCCGGTCCATGAGCCGTGAATCGTCGGCACTTTGAAGCTGAGCGCCTGTCCATCTACATGTACGTCGCTGCATTGCACACCTGACATACCCATTTCGGGCGCATCCACATTGCCAATAAGGGCGCCCTCAGCTCCGGCAATTAAGTGCAGGGTGACATGGATTGGACCGGACGAGGCTACGTAATCTCCAGGGAAGGCGGGCACCTGCTCGGCGAAGTCTGGCTGGGGCAGGAGTCCTACTAGCACCACTAGGGCGAAGACTGTAGAACAACAATATTGGGCAAAGCTTCGATATGCGAATGGAGAATCTCGTCGCGGCTTATTTGGGGAATCCGTGCCGACGATCTCGGCGGGGATAATCAGAACACCAGAAGCGGGCCGAGGAGAACCTTGAACCATCAGGACACCTCTACTTGCAGGGCTTCCAGTCTATCTCAAATTTGTCGGCTCATGTCTTTGGTCGTTTCGATTTATCTGGGCGTTGCAAAAAGAGAGCGGCAAGGCGCCCAACCGGCTAATTACGAAAGCTGAAGTAATCTGGCGATTTGCTCGCCAATACGGCCGATCGCGTCCTCCAGGTTCGGCCCGCTTCCGAAATGATTCGCAGTAAAAACACTGACGATGACGTTGCGCTTTTCGCTTTCGAAAATACCCACGTCATTTCCGATGTACGGAAGAAAGTCTCCGGTTTTGTGAGGCACGTTGAAGTTGGTGACGTACTTCGGAAGACGCGTTCGATAAAGCTGACCGCGCATCATCTGAAGCATCAAGTCGCTTGCCTGTTTGCTAACGGCTTGTCCGGTCTTGATCTTCTCGAGCAGCTTGCCCATGTCGCGTGCGGACGATAACCCGAACGGGTGCTTGCCTTCCCGATGGAAATCGGCGGGGCTCGGGGCCGCTCGCAATGCGTCGAACCAGGCTCTGGCCGGCGCAACAGCGCGCGTTTGTGTCAGGCCATAACTCTTCATCAGTTCATTCACGGGTTCGATACCGCCAACCTTGCCGAAGATCATGTCGGTCGCAGTGTTGTCACTCACGATGATCATCATTGTCAGCAGATCTTTGATCGTCAATTGCGCTCCGTCATCCAGTGAGCGGATGATGCCGGTCCCGGGCAGCTTGTCTTGCCCGCGAAGCGATTCGCGATCCGTCAGCTTGAATCTTACCGGCTTCGATTTGCCGGAACGCCTCAACCATCAGCGGAATCTTGATCACGGACATTGTGTCCATCTGCTCGTCGGCATTCAGCGCAATCTCCTCTCCCGTCTCCAGGCACTTGATGTAGATTCCCCACTTGGCATTGATCGAACGCGAGATACGCTCAATATTTCCCCGAAGCACATCGAGCGGTGCGGCCGCTTCTCGCGTTCTCTGCCCGCTGAGTAGGGCGGGAATGCTGAGATACAGAAGTTGGCGTCGGAGCATATACGACTTTAACCTCTGGCACGGAGAACGCTAGAACTGCTTCATGTAGACAAATCGCGCAAAGCTCAAGGCGGCTAGCACGTAGAGCAGCCATTCGCTTCTCCGCGATTTTCCCGCGTGCGATTCGAAGCAGGGCGAGGCTATCAAGCCGAATGAGAGCCCGTTTGCAATGCTGAACGTCAACGGAATACCGATCATCGTCAGGAACGCCGGGATGGCTTCTTCCGGTTCCGTCCCAACGGATCTCGCCCGCATGAGCCATCATCAACATCCCAACAAGAACGAGCACTGGCGCCGTCGCGGACTGCAGGAATGATTCCCGCCACTGGCAGGACTAAAGATGAAAGCAGAAACAGCAGCCCTGTCACGACGGCAGTGACCCCTGTGCGTCCGCCCGCTGCAATGCCGGCTGCGCTCTCGACATAGCTGGTCACAGTGGAAGTGCCGAGGAGCGCGCCGCCCATCGTAGCGCAGGCGTCGACGGCAAGAATTTGGCCTACGCGCGGAATCTTGTGTGTGTCCGTCAATAATCCCGGCCCGGCGGCTGACCGCCACAAGTGTTCCGAGATTGTCGAAGAGATCAACGAAGGTAAAGGTGAAGATCACCTCAAGCAGACCCAGCCCCAGCAGAGATTGGAAGTCGAGATGAAACGCAGTTTGCCTCAGATCGGCGATCCCGGCGTGGGCGGGCCGCCATCCGGTTTGGCCGGTCGCCAGAGCCAAAACCGTCGGTTCCGCAATGCCGAGGATCATGGCTGCCGGCACTCGCCAGACCAGCAGCACGCTCGTGAGCGTCAGACCGAAGATCGCCAGGAGAGAAGAGGGCGCATGCAGATTCCCAAGCTTCACGATCGTTTCGGCGGAGGGAAGAACGATGCCGCTGTTCTTCAATCCTATGAGTGACAAAAACAGGCCGATGCCGGCGGCAACTCCGGCGTAGAGATTCGGCGGGATTGCCTCGATTATCTTTTGCCGAAGACCTGCGGCTGTAAGCACAAGGAACAATACTCCGGAGAAGAACACTGCTGCCAGCGCCGTTTGCCAGGATATTCCCATCCCTTTCACAACGCTGTAAGCGAAATAGGCGTTCAGCCCCATGCCCGGCGCCAGCGCGAGCGGATACCGAGCCACGATTCCCATCGCGATAGTCGCGGCGCCCGTGCAGAGGCAAGTCGCGGCCGTGACCGCCGCAATCGGCATTCCCGCATCGTGAAGAATGGCAGGATTGACGAAGATGATGTACGCCATCGTGGCGAACGTCGTTAGTCCTGCAACAATTTCCGTTTTCCACGAAGCTCGGAGGGCTTCGAATTCAAAGTATTGCTCGAGGCGAGCCCGCATTCAGATTCGTCTATTTTGAACGACGATCCGTCCCTCGCGCGCCCACTTGCGTCAATGCTTCGGCGCGTATTGCTCGTTTTGCTTCGCCCAGGTGTTGTCTTTCGCGCCTTGAGAGATCTCCTGAGCGGTGTATGCACGAACACCTTGCGCCCGCTCTCTCACTCGAAGAAAAGCCTGGTTGTTCACTTGCGTGTTGACCGGCGGCCAGCCCTGAATCTCCTGCTGGATCGCGGCCACGCGGTTACCAGGGTTCGGATGGTCGCTGAGGAAATTGGGACCGTTCGCACCGCCCTGTTGCTCTAAGGTCTGGAAGAATTGGGCAAGCTCAACAGGCGGGTACCCGACCTTGTACATCAGGATCGCTCCCACGCTGTCCGCCTGCGCTTCGTCGCCTCTCGAATACTTCAACGACAGCATCCCGGATCCGATCCCGATGCCCAAGCGCGCGAGCGAAGCCGCCGCGCCATTCGATTGCCCGAGAACAGCGCCAAGAATGCCCACCAGGCCTTGCTGGAGCTGCTGCTTCTTCAGTTGCTTGATCGAATGCTGCATGTACACGTGAGAAATCTCGTGAGCCATGACGCCCGCGAGCTGCGCTTCGTCCGCAGCGGCCGTCACGGTCCCGATGTTGACAAAAATCGGGCCGCCCGGGAGAGCGAATGCGTTGATTTCCTTCTGAGGAACGACGTGGAACTGGTATGGCCAGGAAGTTCTCAGGAGGGATCACCGAGACTAGTTTCCTGCCCGAGTTGCTGGACGTACTGGGTTTCGGCGCTCGAATCCGGCAAAACGGGCATCTGTTTATAAACTTCTGCCGCCGTCTGCTGCCCAAGCTGCTCCTGTTGCTCCTTGCTGACGCCCGTATTTCCCGGGTCCGGCAGCTGAGGAGTCGATTGAATTACGTAGGCAAAGCCGGTGATCGTTAGGATCGCAGATAAAAAAAGAAGAATAGTCGAGCGTCGCATGCAAATCCCCCGTACGTCTGACCCGCCATGAGCGGGCTTCGTTCCATTTGTAGCAGGCTCATGCGGTACACCTGGATCTAAATGCCTCGCTGCGGACCGCCGGGGCTAGAACAAAATGCGGAGTGCGAGCTGGACCGTCCGGGCCGGTTTAGCAGAACTTATAATTCCGAAATCCGCGTTGCCTAAAGTGTGTCCTGGAATATTGAAGTTGGCGATGTTCAGGGCGTTAAAGAGAGATCCTCGCACTTCGGTACGGAACTTCTCGTTCACGGGGAAGATCTTTGCGGCACTGAAGTCAACAATGCTGCTCGAAGGCCCGCGAAGCACACTTCGTGGAGCACTTCCAAACTGGAAATTGGCTGGATGCTGAAAAGCAGCAGTATTGAAGTAATGCGCGAGCGTGCTTCCGTTGGCAAGAACAGGATCGGCAACAAGGTTCGGCCGCACCGTTCCCGCGGGAAATCCGTTCGTCGTGTTAGCCGAGTCGAAGACCGTGAAGACTGCTCCGGATTGGAGCACAGTTTGCACGCCAAGCTGCCATCCCCCGGCAATCAGATCCAGAGCCCGCCGGTTGCGAAGCTCTCGAACGTGATACAGGACGCGTGATGACCGCCCGCTGGGGAATGTCGCTGCCGCTCAATCCTTTATCGAGACGCCTGTTGTACTGATCCATATAGCTGCCCGGATCACCGAACTCGTCGTTCGAAGCAACGTCGTCGATGAACTTCGAAAAGGTATAGTGGGCGAGAAACGAGAATCCGTTGGCAAAACGGCGCTCAGCCTTTACGAACACAGCGTGATATGTGGAGTTGCCAATGTTCGGATTGAGAGACGTAACGTTGCTGTATTGAGGGAAGGGTCGGAGGAGCTGTGAATTGCCGGCCCTGAACAGCTGCGTAGGCACCTGATTCGCAGTTAGGTCGTTTGCTGAAAGGTGGTGGCTGATATTGCCGAGGTAACCCGCCTCCGCGATAATGTTGGGACTTAGCTCCTTCTGAACATCGAAGTTGAACTGATAAGAGACCGGAGAAGGTCGATAACGATCGAAGAAAGTAAGTGCCGTGTTTGGCGTCTGCCCAAGCAGAACTGCTCCTGCACCCAGGTCGCCAACGGCTGGCCGCGGGTGCGAAGGAAAGCCACCACTCAGTCGCAGAGCGTAACTGGTTTCTGCTGCAGACGTAACCAGATTCACTGCATCCGAATAACCCAGTGTTGCTCCCGTAGTGACTGAGTTGCTCAAATTAGGGCCGTAGAAGATACCTCCGCCGCCTCGCAATACGAAGCTCCTCGGAGCCTTGTAAGCGAATCCCGCACGCGGGCCGAAGTTCTTGTAATTAGGATCGAATGATGTACGAGGGGCACCGTTCATCCCGGCGAAGGTTACTACCCCGGGAGTTCCGGAGACGGGATTGATGGCAGACGGGTCGAACCCATTCAACTTATTCCCGTCAACGGTGCGAGGGAGTTCGCTTTCCCAACGGAGTCCCAAGTTCAGAGTCAGGTTTTTGGTTACGCGCCAGTCGTCTTGAAGGTAAGAAGACCAATAAGCTGCCCGGGATGGAATTACGTCGGTCGCGTTGAGAGTCGCTGAATTCGCTGTACCCAGGAGGAAACTGGCGTAAGCGTCACCCGTGTTCGTAGCACCGGGTCGATCGGTGATAAGTCTGTTAAATACGAAGTTCCCTGAAGACGACAGATCATTCGACTCGTTATTGAAGCCGAAACGATACTCGAGGCCCGCTTTCAGATTATGCTGACCCATTGTCTTCGATATTGAATCGAGGATCTGCGTGTCACGAATGGGGGTCTGAATCCTTGCCACTGAGCTGTTCGCCACCGCTTGGCTGCCCAGGAGCGCATAACCAGTAACATTTAAGGTCGGGAACGCCGCGGTGCTGACCCCCCGCAGGCCAATCTTACTCGCATAGTCTTCGCCAGCGCCTGGCCGCGTTTGAATGAACTTCCGCTGCATGTAACTCACCTGGAAGTTGTTCAACAAGGTCGGGCTGAAGGCGTGAGTATGTGTGACCAGAAAGCTCTGAATTCGGACGTCTGTGTTGGTGGCCAAAGGATCCGACACGGCAATACCGTACGACCCGTTGGCCGTCGTCGTGGCGTCGTTGATGTAATAGCGCGCGGAAATGCGGTCGTTATCGGAAAAACCGTGGTCGAGTTTTCCGACCACGATATTCCGATTCAGGATCTGACTGCTGGCACCGACGAAGTTGTTTGCGCCGTTTGCGCCAGCTAATCGATTTGGCAACGGCCAATATGCGCCGGCCGCAGCGGATACGGGGTCTATCCGTGAAAGGGGAATCCGATTGCCGGTAAACGGCTGCTTTGCGTTACCGCTGGTTGTGAACGGGTCATAGATTGCGCTCGAAAGGGCAGAGAAATCACCGGACCTCTCTGCCGATCGTGGGCACAGTTGAAATCACGGTGTCGCTCGAAGTCTGCTTTGTACCTTCCCAGCTCGCAAAAAAATGAGTCTTGTCTTTTCGAATGGGGCCGCCGAATGCTCCTCCGAACTGGTTTAAACGTAGCGGCGGAGTGGAAGGGGCGAAGAAGTTGCGCGCATCCAGGGCGTTATTCCGAAGATATTCGAAAACGCTGCCATGATACTGATTCGTTCCTGATCGCGTTGTCAGCAGTACAACACCCCCGGTGGAGTGGCCGTACTCCGCAGCGTAGTTGTTGGACACAACCCGGAACTCCTCGAGCGCATCGAGCGGAAGACTTGCCACCTGTTGTGACCGTGTTAATCCGACCGCATTCCCGATGCTGCCGCCATCCAGCTCGAAATATTGATTGCGCTCGCGCCCGCCGGCAATCGAAAAGACAGGGTAATTCTCTGCGCCTTGACCGGGGTCGATCAGGACGACTCCCGGCGACAGCGACACGAGAGAGTTCGCCGACCGGTTCGGAAGTGGCAGGTTATCGATGTACTTGTGGCCTACGACCTGAGCCAAGCTCGAGCTCTGCGTCTCCGTTAACTCCGCGGCTTCCTCCACATTGACGGTTTGGGTCGCCGATCCAAGCTGCAGGGCGAAATCTAACGCGAGCGACTGAGCGGTTGATAGCTGAACGTGCGTTCGAGCCGAGAGGGCAAATCCGTTCGCTTTCGCCTCGACCGTATAGAGACCCGGAAGGAGAGAATTGGCGCGGTACAGGCCAGATTCGTTTGTGGTGAGTTCCGTCGCAGAGCCCGATCTGTTCGTTGACAACTCGCACCTTCGTGTTGGGAATAGGCGAGAGGCTTGGGTCGGTTACAACTCCGGTGATCACGGCCGACCCGACTTGAGCGATGAGGCTGACTGATAGGCAGGAGACACACAAATTGTCCCGATGCTGAAACGATGCTCGTAAGTTGTCGAATAGATCGCAACATCTCGAATCCCTATAAGTCTATTGACAATATCCGGAATCAGCTGCGTGTCAAGGCCGGCAGGTGCAAACATTGGACGGTGAACGATAGAATGCGTTGGCCGGCACCATGAAGATCGCCAAGGTGGAAACGATTCGGATCGCGGAATTTCCGCAGATGTTGTGGCTTTACTTACATACTGACGAGGGCTTGCACGGACTGGGCGAGACGTTCTTCAGCCCGAGTGCAGTCGAGGCTTATCTCCACGACGATCTTGGCCCAGAAGCTACTGGGTCGCGATCCCCTGGCGATCGACAGCATTTCACGGGACCTCGTTCCGTATGTTGGCTTCCGGTCGACCGGAGTAGAAGGGCGGGCGGCCTCCGCCATCGACATCGCTTTGTGGGATCTGTTCGGAAAGACTGTGAAGCAGCCGCTGGTGCAGCTCTTGGCGGTTGGACTCGAAAGCGCATCCGGACGTATAACACCTGTGCCGGCGCCCAGTATATGCGGCGGTCGGAGACCCAATCGAGCGCGAACTGGGGTCTCGGCAGGCGCAGCGCGAAGAGAAATCTCCGGCTTCGATGATTTGAGCGACTTCCTCCACCGGGCCGGCGATCTCGCCCAATCCCTTCTGGACGAAGGCATCACGGCCATGAAGATCTGGCCATTCGATATGCCGGCCGAGAAGACCGGACGGCCACTACATCTCGCCGGAGGATCTGAAAAGCGCTCTGGAGCCATTCGAAAAGATCAGGCGGCAAGTAGGCGACCGGATGGACGTTATGGTCGAATTTCACTCACTGTGGCAATTGCTCCCGGCGATCAAGATCGCGACAGCTTTGAGTCCGTTCCAGACTTTCTGGCATGAGGATCCGATCAAAATGGATAGTCTCGGAAGCCTGAAACGGTATGCGGAGGCCTCGCCGGCTCCCGTGTGCGCTTCCGAGACATTAGGCACCCGATGGGCCTTTCGGGACCTTCTCGAGACGGGCGCTGCAGGGGTTGTGATGTTGGACATTGCCTGGTGTGGCGGGATCTCCGAAGCTCGAAAGATCGCCGCGATGGCGGAAGCCTGGCACTTACCGGTTGCGCCGCACGATTGCACCGGTCCGATTGTTTTTGCCGCGTCGACACACCTTTCGCTGAACGCCACCAACGCCTTGGTTCAAGAGTCGGTTCGAGCGTTTTATAAGGGCTGGTATCCGGAAGTAGTGACGGGCGTACCGGTCGTTTCCGATGGGTTCGTTTCGGTTGACGATAGCCCCGGCCACGGTTGTGAGTTGCGCAGGGACATCGAGACACGCTTCAGTGTTACGCGGAGAGTTTCCGAGGCAGGGCGTTAGACCAGCGTGAAACAAAGGCGCTGGCGTATTGCGACACTGCTCGGCATTGGGGTTCTGGTCAACTACTTCGACCGCGTTAACATCTCGGTCGCGCATGAGGCCTTGCACCAGGAGTTCGGAATATCTACGGTGATGTTCGGATACCTCCTGAGTTCCTTCAACTGGACGTATGCGCTTCTGCAGTTACCCATGGGCGTGTTGCTCGACCGGTTCGGTGTAAGACCCATCGGCAGAATCAGTGCCCTGCTATGGACATTGGCCTCGCTCGGTTCCGCGGCCGCCCCCAACCTCGGCGCCTTCTTCGGATCGAGACTGATGCTTGGAATCGGCGAGGCCCCTACGTTTCCGGCGAACGTGAAAGCCATCGGTTACTGGTTCCCGAGGCACGAGCGAAGCATGGCAACCGCGATATTCGACGCCGCGGCTAAACTCGGTGCGGCTATCGGAATTCCGGCCGTTGGATTCATCCTGATCCACTTCGGATGGCGCGCCAGCTTTGCGGCAACGGGCGTCATCAGCCTGCTCTATTTCTGGGCGTTCTGGCTTGTATACCGCGATCCCGGACGATGATCCCGCCGTCTCGGAAGAAGAACGAATCCTGATCGGTCACAAACCTCGCAGACCAAGAGCTCAGCAGTGGTCTTCCACTGGGCACATTGATGAGGCAGCGGAAAGTGTTGGGCCTGGTGGCCGGCTTCTTCGGATATAACTACTGCTTCTACCTGCTGCTGCTATGGCTTCCGACGTATTTCGCGGGTCTCAAGCTTGACGCGTGGCACTCCGTTGTTTACACGGGGATCCCCTGGCTTGTCGCTGCAATTGCCGATCTCGCGATCGGCGGCTACCTCGTCGACTGGCTTGTTCGAAAAGGCTACAGCGACACAGTCGTGCGCCAGACCGTTCTGATCGGCGGAACAGCACTCGGACTCGCGATCGCCGGACCCATGTTCACGACGGATCCAAAGATTGCACTTGTCTGGATCACGGTAGCGCTCGCGGGTCTGGCTGCGGCGGCGCCAGTCGGATGGTCCATTCCTTCTCTCATCGCGCCTCGAGCGAGCGTTGGGAAAGTAGGAGGCATTCTCAATTTCGGCAATCAGGTTTCTGGAATTGTGGCGCCGATTGTAACCGGATACATCATGCGCGAGACCGGATCCATGGCTAAGGCGTTCGCTGTAGCAGCGGTTTTGTTGCTGCTCGGCATCGCGGCATATATCTTCCTGCTAGGCCGCATTGAGCCGGAGCGCACGCGCGAAGTGAGCGGGTGATCTTTATTGATCGCGCTTTACGTCATCGACGCCGTCGCTTTTCGAAGATCGTTTGGAATTGCGATGGTAGAACCTCTTCACCAACGCTTCAGGTGGATTCATGATCAGCGCCATGATGAGGACGACCATGATCATACCGACAGCGATGATTATTATCTTCAGCAAGCATGTAGAACTACTGATTCGGCGATGCGCAGACAAAACTTGCGGAGTCGTTTGTATCACCAGTGCCATTGTACTTTGGAACTTCAGGGTACGCGCAAAGCGGCCGTGTCATAACAACATCACTTCCGTTGTATTTCGTCGCCGTGATGTCGCCGGGACTATTGCCCTTCTCTACCCAAGATTCGAGAGCATCCGCGAGTCCGTATTTCGATCCCTTCGCCGTAGCCAACCCAAGTTGACCGAAAGAACTGGGCCCCACGCCTCCCGCGCAGTGTCCTACGCCCGGCGCCATGTATAAACGAACGAACTGTCCGGTTTGACTCGCACCCATCTTGGCCATCACGCTGTTGAAGTAATGAACGGAATTCAGCGGTGAGATGGCGGGATCGTTCCAACCGTGATAGACGATGAGCTTCCCTCCTCGCGCTTGAAACCGGCTGAGATCCGGATCGGTTGCGTTGAGCATCGAGCCGGTCCTCGTGTCCGCAGCTCGAACAGCTTCATCTACATTGCCCTTTAACGCGCTCCAGGACGGATCCTGAAAAACCATGTAGCGCATGAAGTTCTCGAGATATCCTGGCCCTCCTCCGGGACCCGTTCCTGTCACCCAGGAGCCCCAAGCGCCAGGTCCTTCCTCGCCGCCCGGCATCAGGCCGGGGAAAATCGGCTCACCTTTTGAATTTCGGGACCCCGAGTAGACCTTCTTAAGGGAAGCGATCTGGGGCGCAGTCAAACAGGTGCGCGACTCGGGTCCGTGGCATAACAGAACGCTCGGATCGAAGTGACACTTTGTCGGATCGTTGAGAATCCCGTCTTTCACGCCATCTTGCGCGTCGCAAGCAGCACGCACAGCAGCAGTGATGGCAGGAAGTTTGACGCTCGAGATGTACCCTTCGGGATCTCCGTACAGCGTGCGGCTGACGTCAACACCGCCCGCGAGCAGGTGTGTCCAATCGTTCGCCGGTGCTCCCGCCAAAACACCATCGAAGTCTTCCGGAAAGCGCTGTACCTCAACGAGCGCCTCGCGCCCGCCGTCAGAGCAAGAATCGAAATACGAATGCTGCAGGGCCTTGTTGTAGAAGGCTTTCGTCAGATCTTTAGCATTTACCGTCGTCAAATGAAGCGCGCGATAACCGAAGTCCGTCACCTTCTCCGGATGCTTGTAGGCCCACGAACCATCCGCGGCTTCGCCTTCATGTCCCGTGTCGGTAGCGGCGGTTGCATACCCGCGGCGGACATTGTTGCCCATTGAATTGAAATCAATCGACCCCGCAAACCCGCCGTTGCCAACGCCACGATACTTGCCGTTCCAGTCATTCACCGGCATCCAGACCTCGAACCGGATATAGGAATCCGCAGAGGGCTGAATGACACCGGCTACCCGGCAGAAAGCCGGTACATTGTTAACGGGATTTCCATAAGGCGGACGAAACGTGCCTGGCGGAATCTCCTGGGCAACGGAGATAGACGTTTTGGGAAGGCTCACACCGGAGAGTGACTCACAGCTCGCAGCATGGGCGCGACCGAGCCCAGCAAGCAAGAGCGTGCATTCAAGCGCAACCGGGAAAAGACCTCGCATGCAGACGAATCGTATCAGGCCATGCCATAATCGGCGGAAATATCTCGCCTGCCTTAAGCAGAACGGGATCGGCACTCACCATGCGTGTTTCTACAAGAACTTACGATTTCTGCTTTACTTGCTATCCACCGCTTTCTGCAGCTTGCGAGCACAACCTCTCAGCAGCCAGGATCTCCCGCGATTCCGCTTCATTTCGGAGGTCAGGTTTTCGCCGGATGGGAAGCAACTGGCCTACACCGTGAGCCTTTACGATCATCCGGGCGCCTCGTATTCACAGCTTTGGATTGCGGACGCCGCAGGCGGATCTCCCAAGCGTATCGGCGGCGAGAAGGATGAGCTGTCACACCCGCGCTGGTCTCCCGATGGCAAACGGATCGCAGTAACTGGCTCGGTGAACGAACAGCATGGCTTGGCAACAGTAAACTCCGACGGCTCCGGTCTCACGTTTCTCGCGAAGACGACCGGAACGAATTCACCGCTACCGGGACAAGGCGAGAACTTCACCTGGTCGCCGGACAGCAAAACTCTCGCGTTCGTCTCGGCTGTGCCTGGCCCAGAGACAGAGGCCGCCAACGGTGACCCGATCGTCATCACTCGCTACCTCTACAAGCCGACCGCCACGGAGGGGCTGACGCACTTTAACGACAATCGCAGGTTGCACATCTTCTCCATCGATCTTGCGAGCAAGGCAGTGAAGCAGCTCACCACGGGAGATTTCGATGAACACTCGATCGACTGGTCTCCGGACGGCCGGGAGATCGTGTTCGGTTCCAATCGCGAACCGAATTCCGATGAATTCTTCAACTACGACCTATTCGCCCTGAACGTCGCGACGGGCGGAGTCAGGCGGATCACAGCAACGGAGAATTGCGAATATGCCGCGCAATGGTCGCCGGACGGCAAGTCCATCGTTTATCTGGGAACGAAGCGCGGCTTAACGGATCGCGAAACAACCATGGAAGACACGCATTCTGGACGGTCGACGCGGACGGCAGCCATCGCCGCGAGATTGGATCCGTCGGTGGATCAGCGGCAGCATTCGTTTCGATTGGGACCGGACGGGAAGAACATCTACTTCACATTCGACGAACGCGGCAGTTCCCGATTAGCTCGTATGCCGCTCTCCGGCGGTCAGCCGGAAGTTCTTGTGAGCGAGTCTGGAACCGTCGGCGACTATTCCGTCACAAGTGCCGGCCAGATTGCTTATGCATTCACCTCGACTCGGGACTTGGCCGAACTTTATGTGAAAAACGGTACGGGCGCCGCCCGCCAGATCACGAATCTGAATGCGGACATCTTGCGTGGGAAGGAAATCGCGGAATCAGAACCCTTCACGTTTACGAGCAACGACAACAAGTTCGACGTGGAAGCGTTTCTCGTCAAGCCGCTCGGCATGACCGGAACCGGCAAACACCCGATGATTGTCGTGCTGCATGGCGGGCCTCATGGCCAAAACGGACCCGCATTCAATTTCAAAGACCAGGTGTATGCAGGCAAGAGGCTGGGCGGTTCTCCATGTGAATTATCGCGGTTCAACCGGTTACGGTCAGAAGTTTGCTGATGCTGTGTTTGGCGATCAGGATGGGAACGAAGGGCAAGACGTGCTGTATGCCGTCAGCGCAGCAGTGCGGCGATATCTGTGGATCGACCGCGAACGCATGGGAATTGAGGGCGTCAGTTACGGGGGGCAGTTGAGCGACTGGCTGATCACCCAAACGAACGAGTTCAAAGCCGCCATACCGATCGCAGGAATCTCAAACCTTATCAGCTACAACTACATGACCTATTACAACCAGTATGAAGAGATGGAGTTCGGCCAATTTCTTCATCAGGGCCGCATGATGGATGAAGCGTGGCAGCGTTCGGCCCTCAAGTACGTTGCGCAGGTCCATACTCCGACCATGCTGGTGCACGGAGAGAACGATCCCGACGTGCCTATCGCGGAAGCGGAGCAGTATTTTGTCGCTCTGAAAGACGTCGGGGTGGAGACGATCTTCGTCCGCTACCCGCGGGAGGGTCATGGCGTCCGCGAAACGAAGCACGCCATCGACTTGCTAGATCGCAGTATTCGCTGGTATGAGGATCACTTTCCGAAACCGCGGCGCCGAGCGGATCACTAACACGCAACCTTAAGCGGCAACTCCAGCGTCGGCGTGTGCCTCGGTCGGCGGAGTCAGACTCCAGCAGGCCCGTTTGTGCCAATCACGATGAGACCGCCCGATCCAACGATCTGCTGAAGCAGGCGCGGGCAGCTGATGCCAACGCGGCTCGATGGAAGCCACGAGCGACCAGCCCGGTATCCCATTGAAATCCACGAGCCAATCTGATTCTGCCGTTTGGTTACTCGCTTGTTCGGAGCGGTGCCAGATCCGGAGCGGGCACAAGCGGCCATCTTCAAAGAGGTAGAACGCGATATTCAGCTCAAATTGCGGACGGCCGCCCCGAAACGGCGCGTATCCTTCAAAACGGTAAAACCGCTCGCGCTCCAGCACTCTGCCGTCGATCCATTCTGAGAGCTTTCGTTTGCCGTCTTCCGCGGTGTTCGCGTTCATCTGGGCCTCGCCGATGAGTGCAAGTCCCGAAATTCGATTCGGCTTCAGCGGCTGGAAGACTCGAAGTGTAAAGTAGCGCATTTCCTGTAAGCAGCCCGAGTAGGCCGAAACATTTGTGGAGATAAATGTTTTCTCGGGCTGCGTTATCAGGAATGTGCCGGCGAGAGGCGAAAAATTCTTACTGAAGCAAAACTTTCAACACCACTCGCCCGCTCGCATCAAAGGCTCGGCGCGCCCGTCATCCCCGATTCCGTCCACGTTCATCTGACCGGAGCCGATCATCCAGTCCACGTGAATCAGGCTGTCGTTGGCTCCTTTGGCCGCCAACTGGTCCGGATCCAGTGAGTCACCGCCACGAATGCAGGTACTGTACGCCTGCCCTAAGGCGATATGGCTCGCAGCATTCTCGTCGAAGAGCGTGTTCCAGAACAAAAGGCCGCTCGCGGAAATGGGGGAAGAGTTCGGAACCAGGGCGACTTCGCCGAGTTTCCGCGCACCCGCGTCCGTATCGAGCATGCTCTGAAGAATGTCCTGACCCTTCGAGGCCTTTGCTTCAACGACGCGCCCTTTTTCAAAGCGCACCTGAATGTCTTCGATCAGCATGCCCTGGTACGAAAGCGGCTTGGTGCTCCAGACTGTTCCCTCTACGCGCTCTTTATGCGGTGTGGTGAATACTTCCTCGGTGGGCAGATTGGGGATGCAGGGCACGCCGTTGAGCGCTACCGTACCTCCGCCGTGCCATTCGTGATCATCAGCCAAACCGACCCGCAAGTCGGTGTTCGGACCTTTAAAGTGCAGTGCCGAATAGCGCTTTTCGTTCAGGAATCGAGCACGCCCTTGCAAAGTGGCATTGTGCTCGCGCCAGTTCGCCACCGGGTCTGGAACGTCAATGCGAGTCGCAGCGAAGATCGCATCCCACAGCCGCGCCATGGCCACATCCTCGGGTGCATCCGGGAAACGCGAGCGCGGGCCCAGGCGGGCGTGGCGCAGGCCACGATTGTCCAATTGATTTCGTGGCGGGTAATAAGATCGAGTGCGGGACGGGTGGCTTTCGACACCGCCAGATTGGCGCGGGAGATCTTCTTCGGATCCTGGCCGGCCAGCAGGGCCGGGTTTGAACCGCTGATTGCGAGGCGCGCGGCTCCGCTCCGGTATGCGTTCGCGATACCCGTATACAGCCATTCCGGTACACGGTCAAAGCTCTCGTCGGGAGCGTGGCGGAAGCGAAGCAGCGTCGACTCCTCGTCCGTGAAGAGGGTGGTGACCACGCCGGCACCGGCTCTGTAAGCGTGCTCCGTGATTTTACGGACCAGCGGAAGAGAGTCCAGGGGCGCTGTCATGACCAACTCCTGCCCTGGAGCGAGCCCAAGCCCTACTCGAACGGCGACCTCAGCAAGTCGATCGAGCTTTGCTTCGTGGGTCAGAGCCGGTTCGAGCACGTCCACGCCCGCCGTTGTCTCTGCCACGCCACGTCCGTCGTCATTCCTCATAGCTACTAGTCTTTCACGGTCGATTATCGCGGCATGCGCAAAATAATGTGCTCTTTCCCCTGAGAATCGGTCAAATCCCCGGAGGTTTTATGGCTGACAAGAACAAGAAATGTGCTCATCCGTCCTGCAAGTGTTCCGCACGGGAAGGCAGTGACTATTGCAGCACGTACTGTGAAGGAACCGGCAGCACACCCGATGTCTCCTGCGGATGTGGCCATCCTGCCTGTTCGGATTCAGCAAAACTTTGAGACCCGGTCGGTTCCGCGTTTAGCTGATTACTCCCGTCGCAGGCTGGACAGGTACTGCTTCCAGCCCGCGCGGACAGTTTGGGCAAATGGAGCGAGCTGCGAGTAGTCATCGTTCCAGGTGGTATACATGAATCCCTGTACGCCTGGAACCCCGGAAGCGGCGCCCAGTTCCTCCCTCGCTGCCGCAACCCCGTCACCACGGTCGTAGTAGCCGGCGATGATCTGTTCGTGCGCAATCGGTTGGCTGGAGTTTCGACCGGAAAACCACCGGAGAGATTGGGCGAGTCCGTCCAGGTTCCAGTTCAAGACCGTCACATTCGGGGGAACGCCGCGCCAACTTCCACTCAGGTCGCCTTCCACACTGAAGTAGTTGTCATGAGCGTTATGTTTCGGGTCGAACATGTCGCTCCAAATGTAGAGCGGCCGACCGCTCGCTACCGAAGAATAGGTTCTGACCGTCTCTCCGACGCTCCAGGCGAGCAGTTGACCGGCATCCATGTTCCTTGCCCGGCAACTCGCGCATGAGTTCATCTGCCGGATTTCGTCATATCCAAGAACAAGGCCGGCGCCCGGTGGAAGAACGCGATTGATTGCGCGCCCGTTCTGAGCTACCCACTTGAGGGCCGCCGGTTCGGTCATACACATCGAAACGCCGTGGGTGCCGGGAACCGGAAGTGCTGCATAGAAGTCCATCGCAACCGTCTGGCCGGGTCGCAGTTGGCTGTTCTTCGTCAGCAACACCGGCGAGGGTTCGTGATAATCATCGGTAAAGGGCTGGCTTGTTGAAACCATCCGGTCGTCCTTGATAGCCCGGAAGTCCGCACCTTCCCGGTAGACGTGCGCCGGATCGCCGGGATCGTAGACCTTTAACGGCGAACCGGGCCGCCGAGTGAGATAGACCAGTGCGGTTTCTTCAATGCTGATGTCGTCGAACCAGAGGATGCCCGAACTGCCGCCCCACACGCCGTAATAGAGGTAACCTTCCGTGCTGTCCTGACTGTTGAACGTGTAGTCGGCTTGTGTCCAATCGTGATCGCCGGTCGCTTGTAAAGTCACATTGAACCGGACCTTCTCGAGATTTCCGGCGTCGTACACCGAAACCATCGAATTGCCTCGGAACTTCGACGAGCGATAGAACAGCCGCAGATGGTACTGACGCCAGGGCTGGAGCGAGAACTTCTGCCGGAAACGAGCGTTTCCCGCCGCATCGACGATCACCCCCGAAGTTTTGCCGCTGTGGGCGATCGTGTTGACGCCAAGTCCCGAATCGCCGGTCGAGAACCAGTCGCGCTTGCCGCTTTCGAAGCCTCCATTGGCCAACCCTGGGAAGCTGTTCTTCAGGACGCAGGCGCTTGCCCGAACTGGTCTACCTGGAATTGAGCGCCGACGATCGCGCTGCGATTCCGCCCAGTTCGGGTTTGCTTCAAGAGTTTCGTTGGAGTAGCCGTACAGACTCGGCGCGGCAATGACTTTCAGGTGCTTCTTGTGCGCATATCCGATCGCGTCGCGCAGGAAGTCCTCGTTGTTCGCCGGCCACGAGTCATTGCCGAGATAGTTGAATCCGCTGTCCCAGAAAACAACGCCGGTATAGCCGGAAGCCGCGGCTTTGTCGATCAGCGCGCGGCTTTTGTCCGTACTCTCGAAACTGACGTTATAGCTGTGGTGCCAATACCAGAGCTCCGGCTGAGCTCTCGATTGGCTAACGATGTACGCCGAGACATGATGCCGGAAGACAACCGGTACGCAGGCAAACCGCAATCAGCAGCGGCAACCAGCGAAGGACTGAGCTTATGCTGCGCCCCAGGGCTTAGCTTCCAGGATCCCTTTGTAGCCGTTCTTCATACGGTCTTCAATGATGGCCCACACTTTCGGATCGCAGCCCTTCCACTCGGCGACCGCCCTGTTTCCAAGATAGGGCAAGGCGGCGACTCCGGGCTTGCTCGAGAAGTACCCGCTGACCGTCAGGCTGCGGAATTGGCTAAAGAACGCCATTCCGGCATGATCGTCTTTGGCAGTCTTTTTGGGATAGGCAATTCGATCGAGGAGTTGTTTCTGCGCGGCGTCGCCGGCATCCACGAAATCCTTGCCGCTTGCCCTGTTCGATTCGCGATCGAGCCACATGAGCCCGCCCAGCATCTCGGCCTGGAAGTTCTGATTTCCGTCCTGCTCTGTGCGGAAAGCGATCCAGTCATCGAGAAACTCGGGTACTTTGGCGGCGGATGCGCTGGGCCCGCTCTCGTCAGCCGGAATAATCAAGTCACACAGGACCTGTACGGTCTTCCACTGGTGATCATTGAAGACCCTGCGCTGGAAGGGCTGCTGCTTAGCCGATTTCGACTCCGACGAGCCTTCTCCGTGTTCATGCTGCGCTTCGAGAGTTCCGGCAGCACTCACGGCCACTGCCGCGGGAACCGCCGAGCCCAGAATGTGAAACAGGTTCCGGCGACTAACGCCCGCAGCCTGATCTTTGGTTTCCTTTGACTCTGCCATGACAGTAAACTCCGCTCTCCTATACTTTCACGTTCAGCTTCTTGACCTGATCGGCGATGTAATCCGATGTGCGCCAGCCTAAGGCGCTGATGGTCAAGGTCGGATTCTTATCGGCGTTGCTGACGAACGGCGCAGCGTCCGTAATGAAGAGGTTCTTGACGTCCCAGGCCTGGCAGTATTGGTTGAGCACCGAATTTTTCGGACTGTCGCCCATTTTGGTCGCGCCGACCTCGTGGATGATCTCGCCGCCCCGCTTGATACCCCAGTTGTCTTCGGCGCCGTAACGGTCCGTGACAGTGCCGCCCATCGTCTCGATGATTTGGGTGAACGTCTCCTGCATGTGTTTGGCTTGCAGGATTTCATCCTGGCTGAACTTAAAGTGGAAGCGAAGGACCGGGATACCCCACTGATCGACAACGTTCGGGTCAATCTCGCAGTAGCTATCTTCGTTCGGGATCATTTCGCCGCGACCGGAGAAGTGGACTTCACAGCCGTAGAGTTTGCGCAGGTTCTGCTTCAGTTCGACGCCATATCCACCGCCCAGGAACCGCGTCGCATAGCCGCCGAGCGCTCCGCTGCCGGGAATCGCGCGACCTCCGCCGAGTTCGATGTGGTAACCGCGGGCAAACGGCATTTTCCCGGCCTTCTGCTCCTTGTACAGCCACCACGGCATGTAGAGGTGCATACCGCCAACGCCGTCCTCATTCTGAGGCGGGAGATCCTGCAGGATCGGCAGGAAGCCGCTCACGGCTGAACCGACCGTATCCATCACGTACTTGCCCACCAGGCCGGTCGAATTCGCGACGCCGTTCGGGAATTGCGAAGACTTCGAGTTCAGCATGATGCGAGCGGTTTCGCAACAGCTTGCCGCCAGCACCACGATCTTCGCCCGTACCTCGACTTCTTTTCGGGTCTTTTTGTCGACGTAAGAAACGCCCGTGGCTAATCCGTCCGAACCAACCAGAACTTCACGAACCATTGCGCCCGTGCGGACTTCCAGGTTTCCCGTCTTCATGGCGGGCTTAATATGCACGCCCGGTGAGTTGAAGTTCGCGTTAACGCCACAGGAACGGCCGCATTGCGCGCAATAGTGGCAAGCCGGTCGCCCGTTCAGTGGCTGCGTCAAAATCGCCAACCGCGAGGGGATACAGGGGATGTTGAGCTTGTCGCTTGCGGCTTTGATGAGGCGTTCATATCCTCGAGGTGCTGGCGCAGGCTGGAATACGCCATCCGGAGTATTTTCGAGACCTTCGTGCGATCCGAAGACGCCGATCAGTCCCTCGGCCTTGTCGTAGTACGGAGCAAGATCGTCGTACGTGATCGGCCAGTCAAAGCCCTTGCCGTCGCGGCTGTACGGTTTGAAATCGTACGGACCCATGCGGAGCGAGATGCGGCCGTAGTGATTGGTGCGGCCCCCGAGCATACGGGCGCGCCACCAGATCCAGTCCGATCCGGGAGCAATGGTGTAAGGCTCTCCGGGCACCTGCCATCCGCCTACGGTTGTCGCATCGAAATAGCCCCAGGACTTCTCGCGAGTTCCGGCTCCACGATGTGGCACGTTGTACGGCCACTCGAACATCTTGGTGTCCTTCGTACAGTCGAACCAGTCGCCGGCTTCGAGCATGCAGATCTTGGCGCCGGCGAGAGAGAGGACGTGGGCAGCGACCCCGCCACCGGCTCCGGAGCCAACGATAACGACGTCGTATGTCTTAGGGGTTGCCTTAACTTGGGGCATGAACTTTTAGCTTATCGGAATTGAAGTCGATCGATTAACAATGGCCGGAGCAGGAGATCTCCTACTCCGGCCTAATGCAGTTTACGAGATGGTTTAGAACGTGTACCGCAGACTGATCTGCAGTTGGCGCTGTCCATCTTTATTCGTAACCCGGCCGAAGTTGGCGCCGTTCGGGTTCACCTGGAGACCGCCGCCCGTCGAGGTGCCCCAGTTCGGGTGGTTCAGCCAGTTGAAAGCCTCGAAGCGAAGCGTTGCGTATTGCGTTTCCGTTGTGTGAAAGGTCTTGAACAGACCGGCGCTCCAGTTCTGGAAGCCCGGCTGGAAGAAGATATTCCGGCTGCGCTGATCACTGAACGTGCCATCGGCGGGGCGAATCACGTTGGCTCCGTTCTGGAACGCGTACCACTGTCCTTGGTCGCCGAACAATGCAGGTTGCGGGATGTTGCCATTGATGATGTAGCGAGTGCCGAAGCCATTGTTGGCGTTGCCGGGATTACCGCTGCCCGCCCCCACACCTGCGATATCTTCCGTGGTCATCACAGAAACCGGGGTCCCAGTCTGGAACTGACTGATCTCAGTGATCTGCCAGCCACCCAGGAGTTTTCCGGCCAGTGTCCTGCTGTCTTTGAGGAACGGCAGTTCCCAAATGAAGTTAATGACGGCCACGTGGCGACGATCGAAATCAGAGAAGCCGTACAGGAGGCTGCGGCTTCCGTAGGTGTTCGGCAGCACGTCACGTGTACTCGATCCGGTGTCCATACTCTTTGCGAAGGTATAGGCCAAGCCGAACTGGAAGCCCTTGCTGAAGCGACGGTTCACGTCGACCTGGAGGCCATGATAATGGAGCTGGCGACGTTGTCCGTTTGACGAATCGAACCGAAGCCCTTGTAAGGACGTAGTGCATCTTCGTTAGCGCCGGCGTTCGCCGGCAACAACTTCGTTCCAGGCAGCAACTGGTTGAGATTCATCTCTTGCGGCAGATGCAATCCTCGGCGACCGACGTAAGCAACTTCCAGCGTGGTCTGGAAGCCAATTTCGCGCTGGACCGCAAGATTCCAGGAGTATGCTTCCGGATTGTAGAAGGCGCGGCTTTGCGAGGTCATCGGCAGCGGATAGGTACTTTGGCCGACGCCCGCCGGATTATCCACGGAACCATTCGAAACGGAAGCACTGGGTTGGAACGGCGGATTTCCACCGAGAAACACCGAATCACTCACGCCAATTCGACTCAAATAGCGACCGAGGCCGCCCCGAATGACTGTTTTCTGATCGAAAGAGTAGGCGACGCCAATGCGAGGCTGCAGTCCCTGAATGGCCTGCGTCTCAGAGTAGGACTTCGGCAAATTGTGAAACAGGCTGAGCACGCCACTTTGGTAGAAAGGATAGTCGTCCGCAATGACGCGTCCGTGCGCCGAGGCGGGGAAACCGCTGCCGGGAATCACGACGCCGTTAAGGGTTGCCCGTACCTAGAATCGGCGCTCCTGTGGAACGATTAACCTGAACCGCCTGGGCCGCTTCGAGGATTGCCTGTTACCCTCGATGGCGCTCCGGTGGAACGATCAACCTGAACCGCTTGCGCTGGGTTGTAGTAGCTGAGGATCGAAGATCGCCATGTTCCGCCAGATGCTGTAGAAGGGGACGATGATCGACTGGCGCAGACCATAGTCGATGTGCAGCTTTGGAGTCACTTTCCAGGAGTCCTGGACGAACCATTCATACATGAGGCCGCGATAGGGCGTGTAGGAGCGAGTTCCCGATTCGGCGTACGTGTCGAATCGCCGAGAGCTGCATTCGCAACCGAAAGGCCGGTGGCGTTCGGAGTAGTGTCCTGAAAAACAAAACGGCCGTTCTGGTTGTTTGTGCCGCCCGGAACGCCCTGCACGTTGATCTGGTCATAATCATTCTGACCAGCGCGCTCAAACAAAAATCCGGCCTTCAACGTGTGGCTACCAACGATTTTGGTCACGTTGTCGGAGATGTCGTAGATGGGTCCCTTCGAGGACGAAGGATAAGGCAGGCCGCTGAGTTCGTTGAATGGGCCATTTAAAGTGATAGTCGGGATTTTTTCCGGTATGTTCTTCCCGGTCGGGAAAAGGTACGGATAGTTGATCCCGTAAGTGCTGCGCCGGTAGAGACGGACTCGCCTGATCGATGTTGATGTAGACCTGGTCGCGGCTTGCCGAAATGAGGAACTCGTTGACCACGGTGGGGCTTACATTCCAAGTCCAGTTCACCGAAGCGGTCTGGTTCGGACGATCCAAAGCTGATTAATCACGGCATAGTTGCTGGCGAACGGGGCAACCTCCGTGTAGGAGTAGTTCAAGATTCGCCCGCGAATGTAATGATTACTATTCGGAACCCAATCGATAGAGCCGGTATCTTTGCGCTGATTGATAGGATTCGCGGCACTTTGCTGGTAATTCAACAAACCAGTCCGGTTGGGTAACGGGAAGACATTCAGCAGCGCGATGCCGTTTGGGCTCAGACGAGCTGTCGGGATAATGTTGTTCGCGAAAGGAGCACCCGTTGTCGGGTCATTGATTACGCGAACACGATTGTAGAAGGGATTGTTCGGGTTTAGCAGTTCGCTGAAATCACCGCGACGCATCGCCACGCTCGGGACAAATTGCGTGGTGGTGTTGTTGCTTTGGGCTGTATTTCGGTACTTGATGAACTCCTGACCAAAGAGGAAAAAGAGCTTACTCCGGTCTCTGTTGAAATGCTTGGGAACAAAGATCGGACCGCCGATATTGTACCCAAATTGATTGAACCGAAATGGCGCGGCCTGGCTATTGATTGTCGGATCGGGAGTGTTATTACGAGACCAGGAGTTGGCATCTAGCGCGGAATTACGGAAGTATTCATAGGCAGAGCCATGGAAATCATGACCGCCGCTTTTCGTCACGATGCGGATCTGACCACCAGAAGCGCGACCGTATTCGGCGTTGTAGTTGGACGTCAGGATCTGGACTTCCTGGGTCGAATCCGCGTCCGCCACGCCGATGCTGGTGCCGTTGGAACGGGTACGTACGGCAACCGCGCCGTCTTGCGTGATCAGCGTGTCCTGATTTCGCGCACCGTTGACGTTCAACCCGTTATTTAGATTGAAGCTAAATCCGCCGATCGCAGAGTTGCCGTTTACGCCCGGCTTTAAGAGAGATAAAAGGTAGGGATTGCGACCATTCAAATTCAGATTCTGGATCTGAGTTGTTGTAATGTCGCGGCCCAACGTAGCGCTGTCGGCTTGAACGGGAGGCGCCTCCGATGTAACTTGGATCGTCTCCGTGGACTGGCCCAGGGTCAAGGCAGCATCCAGCGTAGCAGTCACGTTGGCCTGCAGATTGTTCCCGGATTGTTCAAATCGCTTAAAACCGGGCGCTTCGACGATCAGGGTTGCGGGACCTGCGGGAACGCTCGGAATGGAATAAACACCGCCAGCGTTGGTGGTCGCCTTTCGTTCAGCGCCGGTCTGATTGTTTCGAATGGTGACGGTTGCACCTGCGACAACAGCTCCCGTCGGATCGTGAATCGTACCAGCAACGGCTGTTAAGTCTGACTGCGCAAAACTGGTCGCTGCGAAGAAAATCAAAAGAAATGAAGTTGCCGGAAACTGAGACAACTTACCAGCAAATTTTGTCCCCATAGATTCCCTCGAATCTGGATAGGGGAAAAGATTAGCCGGGAAATGCGGAAGCGAATCCTTACCCCCACCCCTGCATTACTGCAACGAGATTATATAACCTTGTTGCGGGGATTCGTAGTTCTCGGGCGGGCTAGATGCTAACGATAAGGGCCGGCCAGGTATTGCCTGGCCGGCCCTTGCCGTCACGTATAGAGCGGATTAGAAGTAGAGGCGAAGCGAAAGCTGCATGTTACGTTCGCTGCCCTTGGAAGTGACCTTGCCGAAAGTGGCAGCGCTGGTATTCAGATTGACGCCGCCACCGCTTGCACCACCCCAGTTCGGGTGATTGAAGACGTTGAAGGCTTCGGCACGGAACTGAAGACCGACGCGTTCCTTGATCGGGAATGCCTTGAACAGACCCGCATTCCAGTTCGAGAACCCGGGCTGGTAAATCAAGTTCCGAACATTCTGGCGTATTGAAGGTATTGGCAGGAGGGTTGGTGAAAGATCGGCGAACCGTCCGGATTGAGCGTATTGAACCAATAGTGAGGATCGGCATTGCTAGTTGCGAATTGCCCCGTGATATACGGTGTACCGTTCACGATCGGGAACTGACCTTGCGTTATGGTTCCGCAACCGAAGCTGGTATCGAGACCGACGCCTGTGTTGTTGGTGGTTGTCAGTACGTTACAGGGAGTTCCTGTTTGGAACTGCGCCACGCCGCTGAGTTGCCAGCCGCCGACCATCAGCTTTCAGATAAGGCGTTATTCGGCTTAATCGGCAATTCGTAGAGGAAGTTCGCAACCAGTGTGTGCCGATTGTCGAACTCGGACGGAGCCCAGAGGTTAGTGGGCATTGTATGTGTTCGGAATCACGTCGCGTTGATTCGAACCATTGTCCATGCTCTTTGCAAGCGTATAAGCAACGCCAAACAGAAAACCCTTCGACATACGACGGTTCCAAGATAGCTGGAAGGAGTTGTACAGCGAACTGGCCACGTTGTCGGTCATCACGAATCGTGCCGTAACCCTGATAGGGTCGGATCGCGTCGAGAGCAGCGTTCGGATTAGCCAGTCTCGCGGCGATAGTCGGCTGATTGATGTCCGATTCTCGCTGCAGGTGCAATCCGCGGCGACCGACGTAACGCGATCAGAAACGACCGAATTCCCTGGAAGTTCTTGTTCAACTGTGAAGTTCCAGTTCCAGGACTCAGGGTTCTTGAAGTTCTTGCTCTGAGTGGTTACGGTGAGCGGAAAGGCATTCGTGGAAGTACCGCCCGGATTGTCCGCATTTCCACCGTTCACGCTGGCTGTTGGCTGGAAGGGAGGATTGCCACCCAGAAAGACGGAGTCGCTTACGCCAACACGCGTAAAGAAGCGACCGCCGCCGGCGCGGATGACAGTCTTAGGCGTCACTTGATAAGCGATACCTACGCGAGGCTGAATCTGACCCCACTGGATATCGGAGTAGTGATTCGTGATCCCTCGGAAGAGGTAGTTGTATGCTCCCGAAGTTGCCTCAGGAACGCGTCCTTTGGCAGCATCGGGCCAGCCGTCTACCCGGAATTACCATGCCGTTATAAGGGTCGCCGGAACCGGGTATTACCAACCCAGTCGCCGGGTTTAACTTGACCGCCTTTGTGGGATCGTAAAGGCTCGGATCGAACACGATCATGTTCCGCCACAGGCTGGAATACGGAACGATTACGGTGTAGCGAACACCGTAGTCAATGTGCAATTTGGATGTAGCCTTCCATGAGTCTTGGGCGAAGGCTTCGGTCATGCTGCCGCGAAATGGCGTATAAGCACGCTGACCCAGTTCGGAGTATTGATCGAACAAGCCCATCGCAGCATTTGCCACGGCAACACCCGTAGTCGGATAAAGGCCAAGCCGAGTGTCAGTGAATGTGAACGAACCATTCTGATTGTTGGTGCCGCCAGGAACCTGGCTGACGTTGATCTCGTCGTTATCATTCTCACCGGAACGTTCATAGTACCCACCGAACTTGATGGTGTGGGTTCCCTTGATCCAAGTGATACTGTCGGCCGCGGTATAAATCATCCCAGAAGACTGCGAAGGATAGGGACCACCGTTCAGAGTCGAAAAGTTGGACATCGCTACAGTTGGGATTCTGGAGGGAACGACCTTACCCGTGGGAAACAGATAAGGATAATTCAGACCAGCGGTGGCGCGATTGAATACGTTCGGCAAATCAAGCGGCGATATAGTTCGCGTCCAAGCTGACAGAAGCGATTGCTTCATTGACTACCGTCGGACTGATTGTCCAAACGTAGTTGATCGCGTTTGTCTGATTGGGACGCGAGAAGGGGCGAGGAACCCGATTGCTGTTTCCGTCGAAGGGGATGTATTCGCTATAAACGTAATTGTTGCGGCGGAACGACAGGCGCTGATTATCAGTCAGCACCATATCGGCATTCAACTGATCCTTGCGTTGATCGATGGTATGAAGAGCAGTGGCATACCAATTTCCATTACCGCCAATAGGATTGACCGTGTTGGCGTCCGGATACGCCTTCAAGATTCCCAGCCCGTTCGGGCTCAGCATGATTCGCCGGGATGATATTTCCAGGAATCGGCGTACAGTTGTCCCGGATCGACAATCTGCTTCGGTGTGCTGTAGAAAATATTCGGCCCGAGCAATTCGCTAAAGTTGCCTTGGCGCATGAGGGCAGTCGGCACGGTCAACAGTCCGGTCACCTGGCGTGGCGAACTCGTGTCGTTGTAGTGGTACTTCAGCCATTCGTTGCCGTAGTACCAGAAGAATCTCGACTTGTCTTTGTTGAAGTGGCCTGGAATATAGAACGGACCGCCCACGTTGTATCCGTATTGGTTGTAATGGAACGGCAAGACCGAAGTTGGTGGCAACGTTCGTATTCCGCGCCCACGTATTTGCGTTGAAAATGTTGTTACGAATGTATTCGTAAGCCGCGCCGTGAAAATCCGTACCGCCGGACTTCGTGATGATTCGGATCTGACCGCCTGCAGCTCGCCCGTATTCGGCAGAGTAGCTTGAGGTCAGGATCTGCATTTCCTGCGTCGAATCCACGTCAGCAGCTCCGATACTGAGTCCGTTCGATCGGGTACGGACTGCTGGAGCACCGTCCATGGTGATCAAGCTGTCCTGCGTGCGGGCGCCATTGATCTGAGATGGTCCCTGGCTCATGCCCGATTGCAGTCTGGCAAGCGTACTGCCGCGCGTTCCGGGAACAAGCTGCGCCATGAAGATCGGATTGCGGCCGTTCAGTTCCAGAGCATCGATCTGCTGGCGATTGACCGTTTTCTGTGTGGCCGCGGATTCCGACTGCAGCATCGGCGCCGTCGAAGTCACTTCGACGGTTTCGGTCGCTGTACCGACGGCCAGAGTGCCGTCGACAGCGATGCGCGCGCTGGCGTCTAGTTTGTTGTTCTTGCTTTCGTACTTCTTAAAGCCCGAGGCCTCGGCGGTGATTGTGTACGTTCCCGGCAGGATATTGGTGACGGTGTAGTATCCGTCCTGATTGGTTGTGGTTTTGCTTTCCGTACCGTTATTTTCGTTGCGAACAGTAACGGTTGCGTTCGGAACATTAGCTCCCGATTGATCACGAATAAAGCCCGTGATGGCGCCGCGATCGGATTGCGCGAGCGCGGAAACGCAAAAAACAGAAAGCAACAGAAACGTTGCAGTAAAACAGCTCGCGACTCTCGCGAGCAAACTTGTCCTCATAGACTCCCTCTAACTTGGAAGGGCAGGAGAGATTAGCCGAGACCCTAGAAGCTAAATCTCTACCCCCACCTTGACCTACTGTAACGAGATTATATACCTTTGTCCGATAATGCAAACGTTTCCGTAGTAGAAGTTCGTGAATGTTCGATTACGGGACGTACTGGTCCAGGTACCGTTTCGCCATGACGAAGCCCACCTTGAAGTCGTCGCTGAAATCCGGTCCGGGATTGTTATCCGCCCCATAGAGCGGATCTTCCTGCTCGATGCTCATGCCGCCGTCGTAGCCGACATCTTGAAGGACGCTGAAAAATCCTCGCCAGTCGATGCGTGCCCATGCCAGGTATGCGGTAACGCCACCATTTGGCCTTGTTTACGGGATCAATACCGCCAGCCCTGACGACCGGCCACAGGATCTCGGTGTCCTTCAGGTGAACGTCGTAGATCTTGTCTGCGAAGTCCCGCGCGGTCTGGATCGGATCCATAAACTGCCGCAACAAGTGGGACGGATCGTACTGCAGACCGACATACGGCGAGTCGTTGAAGGCCTTGAACAGAGCTTCAAAACCGACCGGGCTAGTCGCGATATTGGGACCATCGGGCCAGGGTTCCCAGAGGATTCGGACGTTGTGGCGTTCGCAAGCGGCGAAGTACTTCTCGTTATAGACCCGAACTATTTCGCTGACCTGGTCCGGAAAGGACTTGGCCGCATCTTTACCCGATTGCGTTCCGATATAGCGAACCCCCAGCTTGCCCGCTAATTCAATCGTCTTTGCGAACCGCGTATTTACAGCCTCACGCCGGGCCGGATCGGGGTTGATGTGATCGCCGTCCACCTGAAAAGCGGAGACGTGCATGCTGTTTTTGGCCAGCGTGGCCTTGATGCTCTCGATTTGGGCATCAGTGATGGTATCCGGATCAAGAGAGCCTTTGCGCCCCGAACTCAGAATCATGTTGGTGAAGCCGGCCTGTTTCGCCCATTCGACGTTGGCGGGAGTGTAGGGGCCAAGCACGCCTAGTTTCGGTCGCCACTCCTTGTGTTTGGGACGGCGCGAAGCACGCGCGGCTGGGGCCGGCGGCTGAGTTTGTCCCGCAGCCTCCACACCGGCAGAGGCGAAGGCGGCCAGGGAACCGACCAGGGTTCTTCGAGTCATAAGCCATCAGTGTATTGCAACGTTGCAGATGGGCTTGCCAAAACGGCCGAATCGAGTTCAGTGCCTTGCGTCTCAGGAATCCAGAAGGCACACGAACCCGCGCCGGCGAATGCGATGCCGCAGGCAGCAAACCCCCATCCAAGCCCGTAGTGCTCCCCGACAGCCCCGATTGCGAGCGGTGCAAGAGCACTCAAGCCGCGCGCCACGTTGTACGACACGCCGAGCGCGGTCGCGCGAATGGCGGTCGGGAAGAGTTCGCTCCCGAGCAATCCCGACCCGACAAAAAAGCCCGTCCCGAAGAAAGCAGTGATCGAGGCAGTGACCAGGATTGCGGCTGGTCGTGTCGCCAGAGCAAAGGCCGGCACGGAAGCAGCCGCCAGAAACAGATAGCTGATGACCGTTCGCTTTCTCCCGAAGCGATCAGCCAATACACCGAACAGGAGATAGCCCGGAAACATGCCGCAGAGATTCAGCAGTGTGAGGAAGGTCGTGAAATCGAGACTGTTAAAGCCGCGCCCTCCGCGCTCGAGCGGAAGCGCCAGATAAGCGGGAATCCAGGTAAACAGACCCCACCACGCAAACATCCCGAACGTGTTCATGGCGAGCAGGGCAACGAGCCGGGGCATGATGGCAGTCCAGAGCGGCTTTCGATCGATACGGCGCATGTCTCGGCTTGCTCCCGGTAACGCTGCCAGATCTCCGGCTCCGGAACCTTCCTCTGAATCCAAAAGATAACGAGGGCCGGCAAAACACCAACGAAGAACACCCATCGCCAGTTTGCGTAAGTAAGGATCACACCGGCGGTAACGGCCGCGAGGGCGTAACCGATGGCCCAACTACTCTGAACGATGGCCATCGCTCTGCCACGCCAATACGAAGGCCAGGTTTCGGCCACGAGCGTAGCTCCTGCGTTCCACTCTCCGCCCATTCCGAGCCCCAGCAGGAACCGGAAGGCAGCCAGATCGGTAACACTTGTCGAGAACCCGCACGCAAACGTGAACAGCGAATAGGTCAGGATGCTCAGGCTCAACATGCGACGCCGCCCGGTTCGATCCGCCAGTATGCCGAAGATGAAACTTCCGATAGCAGAAGCAACCAGCGTGAGGCTATTCAGCAGGCCCGCCGTGAGCTTACTCATTCCAAACTCCCGCATGAGCGTGGCAAGCACGATCGAATACAGCAGGACGTCGAAGGCGTCCAGCATCCAGCCGAGTCCCGCCGCAATGACTGTTCGGCGCTGTGCAACCGTAGCCGCCCGCCATCGAAACGGTGGCGGCATCTTGAACCGCCCGTTGGCCAGCCACGGATCTATCCACGGGAACCGACCATTGAGAATAGGATAGGCGCCAGCCTCACAGAATGCGAATTGCCATCGATACCGGCGGAACCTTTACCGATTGTGTTTACGTGGAGAACGGCGAGTTTCGCGTGTTTAAGTTACCGTCAACGCCGAAAGACCCAAGCGCGGCAGTGTTGGCGGCTGTTCAACACATTGCGGGTGAGCGGAAAGCGGAAGTCCGCCACGGGACTACGGTCGGGACCAACGCTCTCCTCGAACGCAAGGGCGCTCGCGTCGCGTTCGTGACCACTGCCGGATTCGAAGACACGATCGTGATCGGCAGACAGGCTCGTCCGGAGCTATACAACTGGTTCTGGCAACCCGAACCGCCACTTGCGCCCGAAGGGATGCGTTTCGGTGTACCTGAACGGACGGGGCCCGACGGCACCATCCTTCGAGCGGTCAGACGAAGTCGGAACTCGCGCGATTGCGCGATGCCATTGCCGCCGTGAAGCCGGAGTCGATCGCGGTCTCACTTTTATTTTCGTTCGCGAATCCAGCCAACGAGCAGGCAGTCGGACGCGCGCTCGCGGATCTGGGCGTGCCCGTCTCGCTGTCTCACCAGATTCTGCCGGAATTTCGCGAATACGAGCGCGGGTCAACGGTGCTGATCAACGCTTATCTCGCACCAAAGATGCAAGGCTACGTCGATCGTCTGAGTCAGGAACTCGAAGGGAAAAGCTCCCAGCTCGATGTGATGCAGTCGTCTGGCGGAATCATCTCGGCGGCCACCGCGTCGCGCGAACCCGTGCGCACCGTTCTGTCGGGCCCTGCGGGCGGCGTTGTCGGTGCACTGGCACTGGCCAAGATAGCCGGCTTCCCGCGTATTCTCACCTTCGACATGGGAGGCACCTCGACCGATGTCGCCCTTGTGGATAGCGAACTGGGGCTGCGCACAACAACGGAATCGCGCGTGATGGGCATGCCGGTGGCCGTGCCGATGCTCAACATCCATACCGTGGGCGCGGGCGGAGGATCGCTGGCGAGCTTCGATCGCGGAGGTGCTCTGAAAGTCGGGCCTGAGTCGGCGGGAGCAGATCCTGGGCCCGTCTGCTACGGACGCGGAGAACAGCCCACCGTAACGGACGCAAATCTGCTGCTCGGACGGTTTGGGACCACCGGACTTCTCGGCGGCGAGATGCTCCTGGACGAGGCGCGAACCCGCAAAGCCTTCGATGCGGCAAAGGGCGAACTGCCGACCGTAGAGCATTTTGCGGAAGGCATCACTCGCGTAGTAAACGCTCACATGGAGAAGGCCCTGCGCAAGATCTCCGTGGAATTTGGCTACGATCCGCGCGATTTTGCCCTGCTCAGCTTTGGCGGCGCTGGGCCCCTTCACGCCTGCGCGTTGGCCAGAGCTCTGGGCGTTCCGACCGTGCTGATTCCCCGCATGCCGGGAGCTCTGTCCGCTTACGGAATCTTCGTCTCTGATGCCGTGCGGGATTATTCGCGGACGGTGATGTTGCCGCCCACGGACGCTCAACTTCCGAAACACTTTGAAGAGTTGGAAGAACTGAGCAGGCGCGAGAGCACGGCGGCCGATTCGAGCGCGAATTTCCGTTCCGTGGACCTTCGCTATGTCGGACAGGGTTACGAGATTTCTGTTGACTGGGACGGCGATGCGGAAGAGCGCTTCCACCGGGAACACGAGCGCCGCTACGGTTACGCCGATCGCAGCAGAAAGGTGGAAGCGGTTACCGTCCGTCTGCGATCCGTGCTTGCGAGCGAAGTGCCCGCCGTTCGAGAGGGAGAACGAGAACAAGCCGACGGCCGGCAAGCGGTGGTCGGGGAGAAACAGATTTACAACGAAGGTTGCTGGGTCCCGGGCCTTGTTTACGACCGCGAGAAACTCAAGCCCGGCGATACGTTTTCTCGGGACCCGCGATCGTGACCGAATACAGCGCAACCACATTCGTTCCTGCTGGCTGTCGCGTCGAGCTCGATGGTTTTCTGAATATGGTGATCGATGTCCGTGCAAACTGATCCGATCGAGCTTGCAATTTTCAAGAGCGCCTTCCATTCCATCGCGGAAGAAATGGGCGCGGCTCTTCGCCGAACATCGTTCTCTCCGAATATCAAAGAACGGCGCGATTATTCGAGCGCTGTTTTCGACGCCGCCGGCAATGTGATCGCTATGGGCGACGACATGCCCGTCCACTTGGGCTCCATGCCGATGTCCGTGCGGGCGGCCCTCGATTCGCTCACGCTCGAACGGGGCGACATCGCGATTCTCAACGATCCGTATGCCGGCGGAACGCATCTTCCCGATATAACGCTGGTGATGCCGGTCTTCGCAGGATCCGAAGATCGGCCCGCGTTTTTCGTGGCGAACCGTGCGCATCACGCCGACGTGGGCGGCATGTATCCGGGCTCCATGGGTCCTTGCCGTGAGATCTATCAAGAGGGTCTTCGCATCCCTCCTGTCAAGCTCTACGTGCGCGGTCAGATGAATGAGCACGTGTTCCGCCTCATACTGGAGAACGTTCGGACGCCCGCCGAACGGGACGGTGATCTGACGGCTCAGATTGGTGCGTGCCGTATCGGAGCTGATCGTGTTTTGAGCTTAGTCGACAAGTACGGTCTCCGAGCGAGTCCAGGACAATGTCACTGCACTGCTCGACCATTCCGAGCGCCTGATGCGGGCCGAATTGGAGCAGTTGCCCAGCGGCGAGTTCAGCGCTGAAGATGCTCTCGATGACGACGGCATCTCAGATGCCCGAATCCCGATCCGTGTCACCGATCACCACCGATCCGGCAGCCGGTGAGATCCGTATCGACTTCTCTCGATCCGCTCCGCAGGTGACGGGCAGTGTCAACGCCGTTTATGCGATTACCTATTCCGCGACCTTTTACGTGTTGCGCTGTTTACTTCCGCCCGAAGCGGCACCCACGGCCGGATTGATGCGGCCGGTGTCCGTTATTACCAAACCGGGAACAATCGTTGACGCAAGGCTACCGGCTCCCGTAGCAGGCGGCAATGTCGAAACTTCACAGCGCATCACAGATGTGCTCATGCGGGCATTTGCCCAGATTCTTCCCCATCGCGTACCGGCCGCCAGTTCCGGCACGATGAATAACGTAACCATCGGCGGCATCGATCCGCGCAACTCCCAGCCTTACACCTATTACGAGACAATTGCGGGCGGCTCTGGAGCCCGGCCCAATTCGCCAGGCATCTCGGGTGTTCATACGCATATGACGAACTCGTCCAATACGCCGATTGAGGCGCTCGAATTCGCATATCCATTCCGTGTCCATCGTTATGGCTATCGGAAAGGCTCAGGAGGCGCTGGACAATTTCGAGGCGGCGACGGACTCATCCGGGAGATCGAGATCCTCGGGACCGGCCCAGATCACGCTGCTCGCAGACCGGCGCATCACAGCCCCCTATGGCTTGTCCGGTGGTGAGGATGGCGCTCGAGGACGTAGTGTTCTCACGGATGAAAACGGAGACGAGAAAGTCATGCCGGGCAAATGCAGCGTTACTGCGAAGGCCGGCTCGCGTATCCGAATTGAATCACCCGGCGGAGGCGGTTGGGGACAGAACAAGCCTTGAACGTCCGAACACGCTGGCTGAAGCGAAAACGTTAGTGTAGTTTTGTATGTCTGATTTCCATAAGGAATGGATGCGGCAGGCGATTGCACTCGCTGTCGAGAACGTTCGTCAGTGTCGTGGCGGCCCGTTTGGAGCGGTCATTGTGAAAGATGGCCGGGTCGTTGCCACAGGCGTGAACTCCGTAACGGCCGATTTCGATCCCACTGCTCACGCAGAGATTGTGGCGATTAGAGCCGCCTGTCAGCAACTCTCCGAACATCAGCTTGTCGGCTGCGAGCTTTACTCGAGTTGTGAGCCGTGCCCGATGTGTCTCGGCGCCATCTACTGGGCTCGACCGACAGCGTACTACTACGCGTGCACAAGAGAGAGCGCAGCAGAGGCCGGCTTTGACGATGCATTCATCTATCAGCAGCTACACCTTGATCCCGCCGAACGTACGATTCCCGGTCACTGCATGATGACGGACAAAGGAACTGCGCCCTTTATCGAATGGGCGCAGAGCATTCAGAAGATTCGATACTAAACGTTCAGTACGCGGCAGCGCGCAGATTGAATGTCACGCCGCGACGGCGGTTTACCTCGATCGTGCTTGTGAGGTCGAGCTGTTCGGCAGCTATCAGACCGGAGGCGCCGTTCATCGCCACGTAGCGAAGCCTGCCCGCCGCTCTCATACCAGTAATCGGAGGCGAACTCTCCATAGCCATCTCTCAACATAAGAACCGTAACGACCCGAGGCGGGACATACACGGGCGGTCTGGCAGCAGGCGTCAGCCATCGGCATGTAGCCGCTGGGAGGGGGCGCCGGAGCGCGCTTGAGGCACATAGGATGCGGGAGGTCGCTGCGAAAAGCCATAGGGGTGCTTGCGGTGCAGCCGGCTGAGGATAATAGTAGTTTGGATGCCGCCTGCGTCATCGGCACGCCTAAATCGTCCATGAGCTTTAGCGTCAAGCGCGTCTCGGCTTTGAGCTCGGGGCGAGGCCCTCGTCGCGGCAGGTTGATCAAATCGATAGGCCAGAGAACGGGAATCATCCACTCCACGGTGTCCCTCACGGGATGGCCTTTCCCGTGAATTCTGCCTTGTTTATCGATATCGTACTTAGGCGCGTAAACGACTTTGGCGGCCACCGGCAATACACGGTCCGGCGGTATCACCATTCGCTCGAACTTGAGCTCCATCCACCCTTTTCCCACTAAATGGCCGGGGTCTTTGTAGTCTTCAAAGCGGCCCACCAGGTAGCTGCCGTAGGGGAACACGGAACGTCCATACAACTCCACATGGCTGACCTGGCAAAGAACAGGATCGCCAACATCAGTGGTCTTCGAGGAAAGCTTTGGCTCAGCAACTGTGCACTGCACCAAAGAACCAGCCGGAATCAATTGCTCGGCTGATAACCGGAGCAGCGGGGTAGCGAGTACTACGAAAGGAAGGAGAGCGAATCCGATTCTCTTCACAGGTGAGGACCTCCGATAAGCGAACTAACTCAGAGCGGTCGGGAATGGATTTCGTTTTCCCGATGGCTCAATAATCGTCCGTTTTCGGACGCGCGTCAATCGAAAAAGTTCGCGTTTGGCCACTCGAATTGCAGGTGCCCTCGAGAAGTAATATCTTCTGCTTAGCCGATGAGATCGGAGCCGCGGCTGACGCGGCTCCAGATGATTACTTGTTGGGAAGGGTTACGCGACGAATTAACTTCACGGCGCTCGTGGCTCAGGATCTGAGAAACCACATCGTCCGGAACCGGCTGATCTGTTTCGATGATCGAGATCGCCATGACTGGGCCCTTGCCCGTTGCCTCGGCAGCTCGGACTCCTGGCGCCCAAGCGCAAAATTCGCGATGTTGATGCCGTTCTTGCCTAACGAAGATCCGAGGTAACCAATGACGCCCGGCACATCCTCGTTTTTCGAGTACATCAGGTTGCCGTCGAGCGTAGCCTCACACGAGATATTCTCCACTTGCAGCAACCGGGGCTTGTTCAGCACCAACGCGCCAAGCGACCGAAACGTTTCCTGTTTCCGTTTCGAGTTCCATGCGAATCGAATCCATTCCACCCAAGCCCAGTTCACGCTGTTCAACAATCCGGAATCCGCGCTCGGTCGCAAGCGGCATAGCGTTGATGAGATTGACGCGATACTCCACGGATCGGCTCAAAACACCGGAAAGCGCGGCATTGCGCAGGATCTGCGTATTGCCTTCGGCGAGCCGGCCGAAGTAAATAATGCGGATGGTGTGAATGTTTCCTTCGGCGATGTGGCCCAGGAATTGACCCATACGTTCGGCCAAGTCGACGAAAGGCCCGAGCGCCTTATACTGCTCGGCCGTGAGCGCCGGCATGTTCACGGCGTTCAAGGCAACTCCGCTCTTCAGGTATTCAGCGACCTGTTCTGCGATACGGATCCCGACGATCTCCTGGGCCTCTTCGGTAGAGCCCGCGATATGCGGCGTTGCGACGATGCTGTCGAGGCCAAATAAGGGAATCTCGCCGGGAGGTTCCTTCTCGAAGACGTCCAAGCCGGCACCCGCGATTTTGCCCGTCTTCAGTGCGTCTGCGAGCGCTTCCACATCGACGAGTTCGCCACGCGCGCAGTTCACGATACGGGCGCCCGGCTTCATCTTTGCGAATGCCTCCGCATTTAACATGTGTTCGGTTTCCGGCGTCAGCGATACGTGGAGGGTGATGTAGTCGCTCAGCTCGAACAACTCCGAAACCGGCTTCAACTCGACACCGAGGTCTCTTGCTGTTTGAGGACTGACGTACGGATCGTAAGCAACGATGCGCATCTCAAACGGCTTCGCTCGCTTCACCACTTCACGCCCGATCGCGCCGAGCCCGACGATGCCCAGAGTCTTGCCGCGCAGTTCATTGCCGAGAAACCTCTTCTTTTCCCACTTGCCGGACTTTGTAGAAGCGTTGGCTTGCGGAATGGACCGGGCCATCGAGAGCATGAGCGCCAACGTATGCTCGGCAACTGAAACCGCATTGCCGCCGGGAGTGTTCATGACCAACACACCCGCGTCCGTCGCGGCAGGCAGGTCCACATTGTCCACACCCACGCCTGCACGCCCGATGACGCGAAGTTTAGGAGCGCGCTGCAGCACTTCTTTCGTCACTTTGACGGCGCTACGTACCAGGAGAGCATCGCAATCGGCCAGATGCTCTCCGTAGGTCTTTGGATCGGCTTGAATAATTTCCCAACCGGCTTCTTGACGCAGAACGTCTGCAGCCGCCGCAGCCAGCGGTTCAGCAACTAGAATTTTCATTTGATCAGGTGGGTTGGTCTAGGCGAGTACGGCTTCTTTCGCGAGAGCCACTTCGGCGTAGACGTTCTGGACGGCCGCTACACCGGCGCCAAAACGAACGGGAAGGCCTTGCGCCGCCAGGATGATTTCGAGCTCCGCCACCACCGCAAACAGGTCATGGAAATCGAAATAGCCGAGATGCGCGAACCGGAAAATCTGGCCCTTCATGCTTCCCTGCCCGTTGGTGATGATGGCGTTGAAGCGGTTCCGGAACTCTTTGATGATCACGCCCGAATCCATACCCTTGGGCGCGCGAACAGCCGTGACGGACGAACCCGGTGAACTAGAGAAGAGCTCCAGGCCGAGTTCGGTCATCGCGTCGCGAGTGGCGCGCGCCAACAGCTGCGCGTTTGCCACAAGCTTGTCCATACCGATGGACTTGATGTATTTCAACGCTTCAGCAAAAGCCAACAGCAGCGCGGTATTCGGCGTCCAGGCAGACTCGCCACCGGCGGCGTTCTTTCGCTCGCGCTTGAGATCGAAGTAGTACCGCGGCGCTTTCGAAGTGTCTGCTCTGGCCCAGGCTTTTTCGCTGATTGCAAGGAACGCAAGACCGGGCGGGATCATGAACGCTTTCTGTGATCCGCCGATCACAATATCGAGTCCCCAGCCGTCGATGTCGAGCGGCATCGTTCCCACGCCGGTGATTGCGTCCACAACGAAAAGCGCATCCGTCTTTTTCACGGCCTCGCCCATCCGTTTCACGTCATGCTGCGTGCCCGTTGATGTTTCGGACGCCTGAACAAAAACGCCCTTGATGTTCTTGTTCTCCGCTAGCGCGCGCTCAACTGCTTCGGGCTGAACTGCATCGCCGTAGGGAGCAGTCAGGACAGTGGCATTGAGTCCGAAGGCCTTTGACCAGTTCGACCCAGCGCTCGCCGAATTTGCCGGCGGAGCAAACCAGCACTTCATCTCCAGGCGAGAAGAAGTTCTGCACAGCAGCTTCGAGACCGCCGGTACCCGAAGCGACCAGAACCAGCACCTCGCTACTCGTGCGCCAGAACGTCCTTCAAGTCCGAAAGAACGCCTTTGTACAACTTGCGGAAATCCTCCGTTCGGTGATGGATATCCGATCCCATCATGGCGTGAAGAGCCGCAGGAAGAAGAGGTGTTGGACCAGGAGTAAGAAGACGCTGTTTTTTGATGTACATTACCGCGATGTGCCCGCAAACGACTTGGTCTCTGAGGGAGATCCGAAGGGGGGACAGAAAACCTCAGAATACCAGATTTCCTGCTGTTTTCAGGACGAGGACAGGAGCCGGCCTGCCGCTGAACCTATGCCGATTCGCGAGAACTATTCGGACCTTTTCCGCGTAATAGGTGGGTGAGGATCTTTGAAATGCGAGCGCTCCGATACTTCTGTTCCGCGAGCCTAGCTTTCGACACTTAGCACTCTGCTGGGCACAATCCGCTGCTGTAGAGCAATCTCAGCCGGCAGGCTCCTCAACGACTTGGTCTCTTCACTCGACAACCGACTGTTCGATGCGGTCAATCATTGCGACATCCCTAAGGTCCGATCGTTCTGGGCTCGATGGGCGCCGAATTCTTGCACGACGGCAGCTGCGCCCCTATACGGGCGCGAAGCGATCGTCAGCAGTATTGAGAAGAACCTCTGCGGCAAAGTTCAGAGAGAACTCGTTCCGGGATCGATGGAAGTTTATCCGTTGAAGGACTACGGAGCTGTCGAGATCGGAGTTCATCGTTTTCTGCATCCGGGAACGCAAGACCATGGCGTAGTCGGCGAGGCGAAGTTCATTCACGTCTGGAAACACGAGGCCGACGGCTGGAAGATCACGAGGGTCATCAGCTACGAGCATCACGCCGTCGATACCCGGTAGAGGCGCGTTCGAGCTACGCACCTCGAATGAAACTGAAACCAATGAGCCAACTCAGGGTCCGGGCGTGCCTACCGGAATCAGCAGCCACTGTTGGTTGCTGCCGCCGACGTAATCGTATTGCTGTATGTGAGTGCCGTTATCGCTCGATGCACCTGTCACGTCGAGCACACGGCCACTCCCGCGATTCACAATCGTGTACACGCCGTTCCCGAGCGGATTCAGCGCCCATTGCTGGTTGGCGCCGCCCAGGTAGCCCCACTGTTGAATGGGCGTGGTCGCGCGATACGACCCACCGGTCACATCGAGCACCTTTCCACTCGCAGCATTCACAATCTGAAAGTAGATGTCGTCAACCGGCACCATGAACCACTGCTTGATTGACGCCATTCAGATCCTGCCATTGCTGCAATGGCAAGCCGTTGTCTTGAGCGCCCGCCGGAATATCCAGCACACCGCGCGTTCCAACACTCTGAATCTTGTAACCCTGGAACGGAGCCTCAAAACGCCACTTCTGCTGGTCGGCGCCCGAGTAGTCCCACTGCTGAATCGGCGCACCGTTCGCGGTTGAAGCGTTGAGCACGTCCAGCACTTTGCCGCTCAGTACACTGACGATTTCGAAGTAGCCGTTTTCGACGGGAACAAGCGACCACTTCTGGTTCGGTCCTCCCAGATAGTCGTACTGCTGGATCAGCGCCCCATTATCCATCGAGACGGATTGGACGTCCAAGACCTTTCCGCTCAGGAGATTCATGATGGCGTAGGTTCCGTTATCTGCCGGAACGAGTGACCACCTCTGGTTGCGGCCACCGCTGATGAAGCTTTGTTGGATGCCGGCAGCATTGGAAGTCGAACCACCAGTAACGTCGAGCACTTTTCCGCTCAGCTTGTTCACGATCTCCAAGCTGAAAAGACCGCGCCCGTCAGACCGATCGTCTGAGGTGAAGAACTGGCGCTGCTGCTGACGAGAGAGAGATGCCGTGTGAATCCCGGTCGAAGTGCTTGGGCGTGTACGTGATCGAGACCGAACAGCTTGATCCCGCGGCCAGACTGGCCGGGCAATTATGACTGAACGAAAAGTCGGAAGCGTTCGCCCCGGTCACCTGGACGTTTGTGATCGATAGCGGCGAAGTGCCGGGATTGCTTACGGTCACAGCCTTGGTGCTTGGACTGGTCACTACGCCGGCGGATTGGCTGCCAAAGACGAGGCTAAACGGATTCACGAGAATTTGAGAGTTCGCCAATCCATTGATCGCAATCCCCTGCGCCAATGAAGCAACCGGAATGGTGACCGTATTACTGATAAAAGCATTCTGCGCGATGTAAACCGGCGTAGTGCCGTTCGAACCAAGATCGGCCGGAACCACCATCTGGACGACGTAGCGGCCGATATTCCCAACCGGCAGGCCCGCGGCGATGACTTGCGCCGTTACTCCGCTCATGGTGGCACTCACCGAGTTGACCGCACTGTTTGGAGTCGGGCCAGTATGGCGCTGACCGCCTCCCGGGTTGACGATCGAGCCGTCGGGAGTCTGAACCAGACCGAGACCGGTGGCATCCATCTGGATCAATTCACCCGGAACGGCTGGATTTTGCATCGTAATTGGTGAGTTTGGAACAACGTCGCAACAAGTACTGCTGGTATACGCGGTCACCGTAACCGTAGCATTTGAACTGGCTGAACCTGTAACCGTAATTCCACTGCCCGCCGCGCCCGGTTGCCGCGCAGTCAACACGACTCGGGAGAAAGCACCACCCGCAGCGGCAGTGACATTAGGATCCGAGCGCGATCAGGCTCACTAGCCCATTCACAACGGAGTTGAGGCGTATCGCCGCTTTTCACCGTGTAGGTATAGTTTGTTCCGGCAATGGATATGGTTGCCGTGTCGTTGGCCGTGATCGTTCCGTCGATCGAAACGACCGCGGTCGGATTGCCCGGTTGGTGCAGGACGCCTGTCGCCGGCCACGGCCTCGGCTGACCTGGGAAGGCGGGCGCATTGAAAAGTCCCGGATTGGCAGGCGCGATATAGAGCGGCTCTGCCGTTGTCACGGTGGTGCTTCCGTCCCCGTGCACCGTTCTCACGTAGACGCTGGCGGCATTTCGGTCAGTGGCCTGGAATGGAACTTGCGCGACAACCTGGTTTGGCGATACGTAGGCGATCGGCAAAGGTACGCCGTCCATGTAGACCTGAACATTCCCAAGGCCGGTTAGCAGATCTGATGTCGCATTTTTGGTCTCAGCGCTATATGTCACATCGGACAGGTTCGAGCCATTGATTTCGATAAGCATGCCGGGAGCGCCAGTGGCCGCGGTTCCTGCCGTGAGATAAGAACCGGAAGCCGTCACAGTCAGGTTTACCGTGTTGGACGCAGCAGCCGCCAGCGATATCGCGTCGAACGGGAGATTGATGCCTTTGGAGCTTAAGATAGAGTCCTCCGGTGCCTGTCCCCTGGAAAAGAGCCGTTGCATTTGGATCGCTCGCATTGATCAGGGAGACCAGCCCCTTTGCAATCGAATCGACACTGTCGCCCGTCTTGACCGTATACGTGTAATCCGTTCCGGCAATCGTGACCGTGACGGTATCGTTGGCCACGATCGTTCCTGTGATCGTGACGCTTCCTTCCTGACGAACGATTTCGCTGGCCCAATTGACGACGGAGTTGGCAGGTAGCGGCGTGTCCCCCGGGGTGAAGACAAGTACGCGGCGATTGTACGGATCCGCAACGTATAGGTTGGTTCCATCAAAGGCAAGCGAGGTCGGCGACGGGGTAGTATCCGGAGCACCCGTATTATCGACCGCCGTACTGGTTATATCTGCGGTTTGGCTGGTGACGATATCGGTGCCGAAGTCGGGCTGGCCAAGCACCACATCCGCGTTCGCTCCGTTGCTGGTTGGAATCTGATTGAAGATCAAAACGCGATCGTTCCCTCCGTCGGCGATGAAGAGCCGAGTGCCATCGGAAAGCGCAAAGCGAGGGAAATTCAGCGTATCCGCGCAGATCTGAGCGCCATTGGCAGCTGCGGCCGAACACAGCGCAGTCACGAAATTCGGAACCGACGAGGTCATGTCGGGCTGGCCGACTACCACGTCGGCCGGTTGCGCGTTGCTCGTCGGAATGCTGTTCCAGATCAGCACCCGGTTATAGCCCAGATCGGCAACAAACACGTGAGTGCCGTCGGACGTGACCGCAACCGGATTCAGCAGCCGCGAAGCAGTTGTCAGGGGATTGGTTCCAGCCGTGACAGTGGGCGCGGATGCCGAAGTGAAGTTATCTTGCCCCAGTACGACATCGGCTGCCTGATTATTTTGGGTCGGTATGGAGTTCCAGATCAATACGCGATGGTTCTGGGTATCCGCGACAAATACTTTCCCGTTCTGAATCCAGACACCCTGGGGTCCCGCGCAAGGCACTGGCGGTAACGGACTGCGGGCTCTGAAAATTCGTGAAGTTCGTCTGCCCAAGAACGATGTTCGGAGGAGTGGTTGAATTCCTGGGAATTGAATTCCAGATCAGGACTCGGTTGTTATCCGTATCAGCAACGGCGAGAGCTCGTCCGTCAGTCCCGACCGCAATCGGCGCGTTCATGCTCCCGCTCGCACTCGTCGGAACGTCAAGCCGGCCCGGAGTGGAGCTCTGATAATTCGCTTGCCCCAAAACGTTGAACGCAGGAAATGCGCAGAGCCAGCAAGAGGCCGAAGCATGGGACTTGGTATAGATGTCTTCCCTCGGCGCCAGGCATGGCGCTGGTGTCGAACATCATCACCCGGTTGTTCTGCGGAGTTGCTCCAAGCCGGTTGTCATCGGCAACAAACAGCACACCATTGGCGTAAGCCAATCCACTCGCGCCGCCTAAAATGTACTGCTGAGTACCATCAATACCCTGGGTAAAATTGAACTGACCCCATTCCGCACGGGCTGCTTGCCCGTTGATAAAACTTGCGCCGTGGAGTGTGGTCGCAAATAGGGTCAGAGAAACGCATAGAGAAGTCTTGTTCAAACAAAGGCCCCAAAACTAGCTAAGTATAACAGCGGTTGGGACGTCGGACCCGCGATACCGGTTGCGTCGAAAGTGGCTCGCATCCGGGTTCTGATCGGGCTTCCACGTGTACAATTTGGAGCGATGGCGCTTCTTGATCGGATACAACAGGACATGGTTTCGGCCATGAAGTCGAAGGACGAGGCCCGGCTGGGCGCTCTTCGGATGGTCAAATCCGCACTGAAGAAGTTCGAGGTTGATTCGATGAAGCCCCTGAACGAAGCAACTGAAATGCAGGTCCTGCAGACGCTGGTAAAGCAACGGGTGCGAGTCTGCGGATCTCTTCCGGAAAGGCGGCAGGCCGGAGTTGGCAGACAAAGAAGAGGCCGAGATTCAACTGCTCGAGACTTATCTTCCGTCCGCTCCCTCGGCCGCCGAATTGGAAGAAGCAGTGACGGCCGCGATCTCGGAAACGGGCGCAACGTCCGCGAAACAGATGGGCGCGGTCATGAAGGCCGCTTCCGCGAAACTGGCCGGGAAACGGGTTGACGGCAAAGCGTTAAGTGAACTGGTCAAACAGCGGCTTTCGTGAGCTCTCCGCGGTCTGTTGAATCGCTTTCGGTTTGATCGTGAGGAAGTCGCCACAGCAGCAGGACAATAGCCGCTAGAGAAAAGATCGCTAAGGCGAGCAGTGCGGGGTCAAGCGAGTCCTCCTGCAAAATCTTGCCCTCGGCGGACTGCCTCATCAGAGAAATATAAAGGAGCACGTGAAGGGCAGCACTGAACGAAGCAATAAGCAAAGCAAGGAGGGAGACAACGCCCAGAGCGTTAGGACCGAAGCAGCAAGGAATACCAGCACAAGAGCATAGGTTCCCTGATGAATGACTGTTGAGCCAGGTTTAAACATCAGGAAACACCAGGTCACGATCGTTCCGGCAGCGAACGAGCCAAAGCCCCATCGCGGCTCTCCATTCCGGACTCTTGATTCGCCTTGTCAACCCGAATACCAGCGCTACCAGCGCGAATAACAGCGGCCCCATGCTGGGAAACAAATAAAAGAAGTTTATTCCTCTGAGTACCGAAGCATTCGTCGCAACAGCCGAACGCGCATGGTCACCGCTCTGAACGAATCCGGCAACAAGGGCAGCCAAGGCTCGCCAGTAGTCGCCCTGATGATCAACAATTGTCAGCAAGTTGTCGAACCGGCCGCTGATCCAGTCATGGACCGTAAGCTTGCCGTAGGCCTCCGCAGCAACCTGCCCGAAGCTGTGCGGATTGATTTCTTCCACACCGGCCAAGTGATACTTCAGAAGCCGGTCGCCCGGCGGTTCATAGAATCTCTGGTACAACGTCCAGGGCAAATACAACAGGACGGTAGAGCCCAAGACCACTGAAAAGAGCTTGAAGTCTACGGTTCGCCTGAGGAACACGCAGGCCAAAACCACCCCGGCGATCCCGAACATACTGCCACCATGGGAAAGCATGCCAAGCGCAAACATAGCTCCGGCCAAAGCAGCGAACGGCCAGCGATTGCGGCAAAGCAGGTAGAACTGACTGGGAAGTAGCAGTGCTGCAAACCCAAGCACGTACGATGCAGCGAGCAATTTGGGCCAGGTGTAGAAATTGTTCAGGAAAACGAACCCGTTGAGCACGCAGACGAGCAGGATCAATCCAGCGGCACGACGGCGGATTCCATACGCTTTCAGAAGCAGCCAAAGGGACAGTATCCAGAGAGACTGAACGACAATACTCACCACGGTGTAAGGCAATTCGTGGACAAAGTATCTCCGCTGCGACAGATACAAGCCGGTCTGCAGCGGAGGTCTATCGCTCGAAAGCCAGTCCGCCAGCAGTGGCCTCGTGACGTGGCCGTTCACCAAGACCTTCGGCGAACAGATAAGGGATTGTGTTATCGGGCGGCAACGGGTGGGAGAAACGCACGCTTGCTGTCTGGAACGGATCGTCGAATCCCCCGTACAGAAATCCTGTCGACACAACGAGGAGCGAGGTTGCAGCGACGAGACCGAGAGGGATTGCCAGCTCCTTGAGTGCTTGCCGTCGTTGCGCGTCCAGTGCTCGAAAACTCTGAAGAATGAAAGCAGCCGCAATGCAGGGCAGTAACAAGTCGCTCCATCTGCCCACCGAAGGCGAAAAGAACCAAAGCCAGAACGTCAGATAACCATCCAAGCCGATGGCCGCAAGACCGACTAAGCCAATCAGAACAACGCTGCGGCATCCAAGTCGTGCGGCGAGGAAACATCCGGCATAAAAGATCACTGCAACCAGCAGGACACTCAGAATTAACGGTTTCACCACCAACATGGCTTGCGTCGACGGGGCCTCGGCCTTGCCCGCCTCGGGACGGCTCAACGCAAACCACCCTCCGCTGGTCGTCGACCGGTCCTCCGCAACCAAACGAACGCGTTTTCCCCTGCCACGAAGCCGGCACGGAAAATTGGTACAAGCGCCCAAGTCTCACGGGGAACATTGGAGATCTTGATAGGCAACGTTGATCCGTCCGTCGGATTTTCCAGCTCGAGGAGAAGACCGGGGCGGGATGGATACCCTGCCAGGTACAGGTGAAGTGTCGCTGGAGCAGCGAACGGTGTCGTCTTCAAATACCCGGTATTTTGGTCCCTATTCCCTTCACCGCAGTAAGAGCCCCACAGTTCCTGGTTTCGGGGCGTCCGTTGAGAATTCGGGGAATCGCGATGGTAGAAGCCGTCCGGACAGAATCCCCGATACTCCGCCACAAAAGATTGAGACTGAGGGGAACGGGTGTCGGCGGAAACGCGGTTCGTGGAGATCGGAAACAAAGGCGATCGCCACGAAGGTTAAAATCGTACGTAAAGCAGACTGCAACACAAGAGTGTAACGGAGGCCCGCAGTAAAGGGCTTCGCAGGACTCTCCTCCCGCAAGGGCGAATCAGATGAAGAAACCACCCGGACCAAGAGGCTTGGACGTTCTAGGGTTCTTTGGGGTAAGGACAGCCCCGAGCACGCTTGAATTTCTCCAAAACACAACACGGAAATTCGGGCCTTTGTCTTATTTTCGTCTTCTTCATCAGCACACCTATCTCGTAAACGACCCAGACCTGATCAAAGAAGTGCTCGTCGTTCAGCAGCATCGGTTCGGGAGAGATGTGGGAGCGACCCTGCTGCGGGAACTGGTCGGGGATGGCGTGCTTACGCTCGAAGAGCCCCGCCACCGGGAACGTCGCCGGATTTTGCAACCCGCATTTCACCGTGACCAGGTCGGCTCGTACGTCGAGATCATCGGAAATGAATCGAGGCGGTTTCTGCAGGGTTGGGAGGAACGCACTCAGATCGACATGGGCGAGGAGATGCGCCGCCTGACGCTCTCGATCATCGGAAGCTCGCTCTTTGGGCCGGATTTCCGGGATAGCGCGGGCCAGATTTCCGAGATTCTGGGCCGTGTCATGAAGCGAACCGGCCGCATAGCCCCACTCGTCACGTTCCTTAAGCCAATTACCCGCTTTTACCGCCGAGTCAATCCGAGGGGCCGCAGCCTGTTCTTCGAGCCTCAACGTAAAGAGCTGGATGCCGTACTTCAGCCCTTAATCGATCGGAAACGTCGTTCCGATGCAAAGGACGTGCTTTCGCTTCTGCTGGGCCAAACCGAAGGCGAACTCGTCGACGAAGACATCCGCAACGAGATGGTGACGTTTGTGCTTGCGGGCCATGAGACAACGGCGACGGCTCTGACTTGGGCCTGCGACCTTCTGGCAGCCGAACCCAAACTGCAGGCTTGTCTGGCTGAAGAAGCAGAATCCGTTCTCGGGACATCGAACCGCTACGCCCGAAGATTTGTCCCGGCTTCGGTATACATCGCTCGTCTTCAATGAAACGTTGCGTCTCTACCCGCCTGCGCCGATTTTTGGCAGACGGGTGGTCGAGCCTGTTCAGCTCGGCGATTACCAGATACCAGTGGGCGCCACTGTACTTCTCAGCCCCTACATAACGCAGCGGGACGCCGCGAATTTCGATGCGCCGGATGAGTTCAGACCGGAACGTTGGGAGCAGCTGGGCAACACCGTTGCCGAAATTTGCGTTCTTTCCTTTCGGAGGCGGAGCCAAGATGTGCATTGGCGAACCGCTCGCCCGGACGGAGGGCGTACTCATTCTCGCGGAATTGATGCGCCGGTACGAGTTCTCATCCGTGTCCGGCAAACGAGTTCAGCCGACGGCAAGAGTGACTCTCCGGCCGGCTCAGCCTGTGATTCTGAAAGCTAAACTTCGGGAAAGATCACGTGAGCTGACGGCAACGTCCCGGCTCATTGAGCAACTGCGGAGTTGCTCCGCGCCAACTCCGGACGTATCCGTCTCTGGACTTTGGCGATTGCTTCCGCGAAGTCACCGGCATTACGCAACGTGAATACCGTGCCGTGGCAGGTATTTGTCAGATGGTGGATCGCATCCGGGAACTCGTTTCCGGGCAGTGCGGAAAACTTGAAGTAGAAAATCGGCCGGCTGGTGCTTTCACATGCACTCAGCATTTCCCGGGGCAACTTGTCGAGCACTCGAGCGCTCGGCCCTAAGAAAATGACGGCTTCAGGCGGATCCTCGCGCTTCATCTCCGTGCTGACCAGATTCGTCAGCAACTCAGACCAACCAGTTCGTGCCAGGTTGCGATACGAGACCGTTCCGAGTTCCAGGTCCTGCAAAGAGCGAAAGAGCTTGCGGAAGCTATGGCGTGTGAAGTTTTCGTCTCTGAAAATTTCTCGTTGCTGGTCCAGGTTGAACGCCGTAAGACCTACCGAGTCGGGATGCAGAGTGCGCAGAAGCGAACTCAGCGAGTTCAGGAGAAAGGCACGATCCCAGGCACGGAGACTGAGCGCCTTTGGAAATACTGGCGCCGCATCCAGAAGCACGTCGATGCGTGGGCCTTTCTCGCGCGCTTCCGGATTGTCGGACCAGAACAGGACGGACGCAGACGCGGCAGTATTCGGATTCATGGCCACCTTAACCATCCGTTCTTTTCCGTGCGCTTCTGCTTTTTCCCTCCAGCTTTTACGGAAGAACCTCTCCCGATCGTCCATGACCAGAAGGTCGACGGGATACTCGCCTTCGCCCACGGTGAACACGCCGCTCCATTCGGCTTGCTCGTGGAATCGGTTCCATCGAAAATCCGCACCGCGCTTAGGGGGAATCGTGGGCAATTGGAAACGTTCGCCCAGGATGACCGGAGCGCTTCCTCTCGGCTTAACCCGAACATAGGACACGATCGGGCTCGGGCGGCCTTCAAACTGCGCCAACGGGCAGTCAACGATGTATCGAATTTCGAAGCGGAAGGCAAAGTTCAGAGCGGCAGGAAAGGTCTGAACATGGCAGGAAAGCTGCTTTCCGGAAGGCGGGTCGTCCATTGCCTTCTCGACCAACTGAGCGTCTGCAGGTCGTTCAATGGGGTATTGCGCCCATGCGGTTGCGGCAAACAGCAATATCAGAGTCGAATTGCGAATGCTGTGCACTGCTTCTCCCCGGCTTTGATTCGATTGTAATGGCTCGCAGCCGCTACGGAGACTAAATCGTACTAATTATTTCTGACGTTCGGATCGGCTCTGTTTTGCCGCGCGTGCAGCAGAGCAGGACTCCCAAGTAGAACGGCAAGGAGCAGTAGCGGTACCGTGCTCGGTTCGGGTGTGGCAATACCCGCTCCGGCGATAATAGCCCCGCTCGCCGGGCTGAAAGCTCGGCCCGAACTCGCGGTTGTCGGCGGATAATAAACGCCGCCTCCCAGAAACGGCCCCGGTGCGCCTCCAAAAGAGCCCGCTCCGAACGGTCTCTCAGGAACGGTACTGACATTACCGGACGGCGACAGGGGCGGACTAACCGGACCGAAAGGAGACAGGGACGAAAGGAGATCGGCCGGGTTGGCTGGTATGAAGAAATCCGCATCCGGCGTTGTTGTCGGAACGGCGTTGCGCCGAGAGTAAGCCTTTGGGCTTATCCGGAAAGTCGAAGGCCTCTTCCGTGGGTTCGTCCCCCGAAGCAATGGGTGCCTGCGGCTTGGGAGAAAGGCGATTCCCGCAGCGTGTCCGGGCCAGGTTTTCGCCGTCGCAGAGGACTGTTTCCCCTTTTGGAATGCGATGTTTAGCCTTGGTCCAATAGACTTGATTGCCTCTCCGGTAGGACACATACATAAGCAGCGTCCTTCGGCATCCTTGAAACGCTGGCGGAACCAAAACCGGCATAATGCCGGGCAACAACGGCGTCAACCTTACGGGCGCGGACCAGTTCCTCACCTGAATAGGCGCCGCCGTAAATCACCGACAACGGATATACGTTCCGAGTTACTCCGCCTTCGACGGGATGGGGCGGCGTCGCTGGCACCGGAAGCGCCAACTTTGGCGAGTTTCGCCACGGGCGTTTTGCGCCAACAGAAAACCACAACGAATATGAGGACCGCGAGAACCGCACAGCGACGGACGGTTTCAGACCGATAAACTCGGTCACTCCGCGATTGCAATATTCGGCCCTCGGTTCACGAACACGTAAGTGAGTGCCGCCTACCTACAGGATTTCTCCTGTGGAACTCCAAAACGGCTGAGAAGCCGCCGCCCTACGTCTGAATTTCGCGGTGCGCGCCGTAATGGTCCGGCCGCCAACTGCCGATAGACTGCTGGTGAGACTCAGGTTTACTTGTGTTCTGGCCCTGTTCTTAGCTGCTGGCCATTCCCAAGGACAGAACCGAGGCCAAGGCCCTCAATCGTGGGTGAAGCTCACAACTCCTGAATTCGAGCTTTATACAGACGCAAGCAACGCCAAAGCGAAGGACCTGTTAGAACTTTTCGAGGCGGCAGAAACAGCTGCACTCCGGCCAGCTGAAGGACATGGGAAGGCGGATAAGCCTCTGCGAATCATTGCGTTCGCAAATTCAGAGGAGTACGCCCCGTTTCGCTTGAAGTCAGCCGCTCTCGGCCACTATTTGCATGCCGGCAATGCAGATTACATCGTTCTGGCTGACGCCGAGCCAGAGCACTACGGAGCGGCAGTCCACGAGTACACGCATTATGCCGTGAACCGGGCCGGATATCATCTGCCCCTCTGGCTTAACGAGGGAATTGCGGATCTGTACTCCACCACGACGTCGAAAACCGGCACTCCCCTTGTCGGTGGACCACTCTCCGGACGGCTTTCGACTCTAGCCGCTAACCGACTGCTGCAGGTTCGCGACCTCTTTGCGGCGGAGCGGGCATCCTGGCTTTATAACGACGGCGAGAAGACGCCCCTGTTCTACGCGGAAAGCTGGGCACTGACTCGCTTATTAGCACTGGACGATCGCTATGCCGCTCAGTTTCCCCGACTTCTTGCAGAGGTGAGCGCCGGACACTCCTCCGAGGACGCGCTCTGGGATATTTATCGACGAACTCCGGAGCAATTCGAGGCTGAATTGGCGGCATCTATCCGTCAAGTGCAGGACGGGCGGCCAGTGCCCGAGGCACCCAAAACAAAACGGTTCTCACAGCCCGGGCAGGTCAGTATTTCAGACTATGAACGACGCATTATCTGTGCCGAGTTGCTGGCCGCGCATCCATCGACCGCGGCGAAAGCAAAGGAGCAGTTGCTCGAACTGGAAAAGCGGTTCCCGGAGCAGCCGCAAACGGAAGAACTGCTAGGTCACATTGCCTGGGCCACGAAGCACCCGGAAGAGGCCCGCAATCATTGGGGAAAGCAGTTGAGGCCGGGTCGCGTGACTTCGAAACCCTCTACCGTCTTGCCCTGCTGCTTCACGCAAACGGGGCTCCCGCTGCCCAGGTGATGCCTCTCATGGAGAGGGCGATCGAAGCAAAGCCCGATTGCGATGAAGCGATCTACAATCTCGGCATGCTCAAGTACGGAGAGGAGCAATACGACGCGGCCTCGCAGACTCTTCTGCGGGTTCGAAACATTGCACCCGAGCACGCTTACACTTACTACTCAGTGCTGGCATACTGCCAGATAAAAATGAAGACCTTCGGTCGTGCGAAGGCTTTTCTTGTGAAAGCAGCGGAGTCCGCCCGAACGGCCGAGGAGCAGGCCGAGAACTCCCGGATGATGCGGTTCGCGGCAGCTCGAGCGGACTAATCTCGCACTGCGGATCAGCGGTAGGCTACAAGCGAATTAAACAACAACTTGAATGCCTGGTAGCTCTGGGCGCGATACTGCGGGCGCATACCGAACAGCACAATATGCCCTTCGCCTGTTTTTGCGTCGACGATCGCGCTCTTGTTCGCAAGCAGGTTCCCGCCGAGCAGCCACCCGGACGCCAGGATGTCAGTGGATGGATAGGTGGCGACCGACGGCTGGTCGGTCGTGAACGCCGGACTTTGCTCGCTCCAGATGGTGATGTGTTCGGGCAAGCCTCTGGTAAGAGGGCTCGAGGGATCGAGATTTACGTTAAGGAGTGATCCTGGCGAATAGAAATCGCCTCGGGTATTGCCTTCGCCGCCCCTTCCGCCTCCGCGCCGGCCGCCAGCCGCTCCACCTGTGCCTCCCGGCATCTCGGCTCGGTCTCCACCGGCAGCGGCGACACGCCCGCCCAGAACATTGGTGGCCTGTGCTCCGAGATTCTCAATGCAGAAATCACTCGCGTGGTTGAAGCAGAGCACGGTTCCACCGGTGCTCGCGAACTGCTTCAATGCAGCAACCCCGGCAGTCGCGATCCCGCCCGTGTATTCGTCCGGCATCGAGCCTTTGCGATAGCCGTTCATGATTCCGCCCGCATTCTGGTCCGGGATGATGACTACGTCATACTTTGCCCGGAGATCTCCCGCCTGAATGTCGGTGTTCGTGACGTTCTTGTACTGGAACCCGAACTTCTCGAGAAGCCAGCGGGTCCAGCCTTCGTCCATGCTTGCCATCCAGCTCTTGTAGAGAGCTACGCGCGGCGCGGGAACGGGCTTCCATCCTGCTCCCTTGTCCGTCGGAGAGAAATCGCCCGTCTGTTCGTTTCGCCAGACCTGCTTTCCCGATTTCCACAGTGCCGCCACGGTGCGCCATGAATCTGTGTCGGCGGCGGCGTAAGCCGTCTGCGGTGGTGCGTCGAACGGGAATGATTCCTTGGCCAGCGGACCTTGCGGCATCGAGTCGACAGTCTTCACATCAACGCCAAACAGGAGCGGGAGCGTTTCAGCGGTCGTATCGTATGGCCGCTTCGGAGGACCACCGGGATAGAGATGCTCGTCCGGGTAGTTCTGCCGCTCGAGAAGCGCTTTCGCCCAACTGCTGTACGGCTGCTGCATCGAGATCACGTGGTCGCCATTTTCCGCCTTCTGAATCTCAACTTGTCCGAACGCCAGCGTCTCCAGCATGCGGCGAGTCGCACCCGGGTCTCGCTGCTGGGCGGAGATAATAAAGGCCGCTGGACTGGGGCGAGCCACCGCCCGCTGGCCCACTTTGTAGAAGTTGCGCAACATGTCTTCCCTGTGGATAGCGGCGTTGTACAGACAGGACTCAAAGGCGATCTGCTGATAATCGATGATGTCGCGCAGATGCCAGGTACCGCCCTTCCAGGGCTCGAGGTAATTCCAACTGCGTTCCTGGGCGTTGTATCCGAGGGGATGAGTATCGAGTTCGTCGAACTTAACTTCAATCGGGCTGGCGATCTTCACGCTTGCTGACTCGGTCAGAATCCGAAGTCCTCCATGGAAGGACTGGTAGTGTCTTGACGGCGTCCAGAAATCGTACGCAGCATGAATCGCAACGCCGACTTTGCCGGCGGCCGTCAAGTCCGTCGCCATGGACGTACCCATCATGTTCATCTCCTGCGAGAGGATGGCGTCAACGTTCGGCTCGATGGGATCCAGCCATGGCGGAATGAAAATTCGCGACGCGTTGGGGCCTTGCTGGTGAACGTCGTAGACGATTTCCGGATGCCATACATTCTGGATTTGGCCGATCGTTGCACGCGTCTCCGGTTGAGAGAAGATGTACCAATCGCGGTTGTTGTCGTGGCCGGTGTAATGGTGGTACAGCTCAGGCGGCTGCGACCCTTCGTATGGCGTATTTAGGGTCTTCCGATACCACCTGGTCACAATGTCGACGCCATCCGGATTCTGGGATGGCACGAGAATCAGGATCGTATTTTCGCGGATCTTTTGGAATCGCGGCGAGTTGTCCGTGAGCATCTTGTAGGCAAACTCAACGGCACTATGCGTGGAAGCAACTTCGGTCGCGTGAATCGAACAGGTCATCAGAACGATGTTCTTGCCTTGTGCGAAGAGCGGCTCGGCCTGATCGGGTGGGGTGGCGCGCGGATCAGCCAAACGGCGCTGGATCTCGAGATACTTGTCCAGTTGCTTCATCGTTTGAGGCGAACTGATGATCGCCTGAATGAACGGCCGACCTTCGGCAGTTTTTCCAATTTCCTTGACGCGAATACTGGAGCTGGACTTTTCGAGTTTGTAGAAGTATGAGACAACCTGGTCCCAATCGAGAAGAACGCGGTCGACTCCAATCGGGTGGCCAAAATGGCTTTCCGGAGTGGGGACCGCGGCAAATGCAAGCATTCCGGCCGCAGCGGCAAGACTTACCACACGACTGGCAGCGCGCCGGAATATTGCTTGGATCGGGGCTTTACGCAATGACACTTCCTTTGAAGAAAATTCGGGTTCTTCATGATAACGAAGCGTGCTCTGGACCATGCTTCAATGCCGTAGCGCCGAAATTTGGAAGAAGCGGATAAGTCTACTGCGAACGAATCTTGCGTCCGTTCGACTGGCGTCAGGTGGAACCGTCAATTTCCTGGATGCTTGCTACTCCGAGTCCTTCAGTTCGCTGTCACGGTGCCTGTAAGAAGTCACGAATCTCTTGTGTTACCCGTTTTGGGTTCGAAATAAAGAGGTAGTGACTAGCGCCTTCTATTTCCACAACGCGAACTCCGGGCACGCTCTGCCGGACCAGGGCTCGTTGGCTCTTCGCAAAGGGCTGCCATAAGGCAAACACCTGCTCGAGCGCTCGCCGCGTCTCCGGATCCGCGCCGTTATAGCGCGCAATCAGTTGAGCCGGGTTTTGATAAACCGCATACATCGCCAGCATCGGCGCCCGGATCGCACCGTAATCGGGATGCTCCACCATCGTGGCGACCGCCTGCAAGATGCTTTCCGGCGTCACGGGGCGAACCATTTGTCCATTCGGTCCGAACACGCAAGTGGCGCGGATCTCCGCTTCGGGCATCAAAATCTCGGTCCGGGCTAACTGGGCTCGGATCGCGGTGGGAGAGCCTGTTTCCGGATCCTGCACTGGAGCGGGCGGAATTTTGGGGAACTGAGTTTCCAGCCGGTGAGCTTCGACCCGATCATAAGCCGCCTCCAGATACACCAACTTTCGCAGGTGATCGGGATCAGTTCGCGCCCAGCGTGTCATTTCATCACCCGCAATGGAGTGGCCCACCAGATTGATGCGTTTCAGCCGTAACGCGTCCGATACGCGGATGAGATCACGAACCAATGTGGTCAGATCGTACCCGCTTGACGGTTGGCTCGAAGCCCCAAAGCCTCGGCGCGTTACCGCGAGCACATGAAAATCATGAGTGAGCGGAGGGGCGAAGTCATCGAAGATGTGTCCCGAATGTCCATGGCCAGCGAGCAGCAAAATAACCGGGCCCGTTCCGCCCCAGTCGAGCACTTCCAAATTCACACCAGGCTCAGTTTCCACAAAGCGCACGCTATGCGGGGAGGGGTCGTTCCATTCAGGCGTAGAGGCCCAAGCAACACCGAAATACGGCACGACGAAGAGAGCACCGTAGGCTAGACCAAACCGTGCTAAGCAAGGCACCAGCACACTATATCGGCAAACAGTTCAGTGTTCTCAAGCTTGCTGGGGCGGAGCAAGCAATATGGACATAATTATTTTCGGCGCAAGAACGGCGATCTCGGAAACTGCCAAATCGCTATTCCTCACCGGCCATCGCTCATCGTCAGACGGCGTCAACGAGCGCGGTAGTGATAACTTTCAGCGGTGATCTACTTCTTTGTGTCGTCGCGTTTTGCTTCTTCGCTGTGAGGTTTAGCGGAGTCGTCGAGTTCCAGGATTCGCACCACACTCGGATTTCGGTCGTATTGGCTGATCTTTCGCGGATCGGTGGTCGAATCTTTGAATTTGGCCTGCAGTTGGTAATCAATCGTGAAACTTAGGTCGCCAAAACTATAGCGTCCGTCATTCTTGGTGATGAACGTCACCTTCGAATTGGTTTTGGTGTTGGTGAGGGTCACGAGAGCACCCGAAATGGGTTGGCCGGAAATATCTACGACCTTGCCGCTTACGTCGCGCGACGTCGGCGCCTTGTCCTTTTTCTTAACGATCGGCCTGTGATTGTCCAGGAATACATCTGGCTGGTTGGCCGGATTGTTATTTGTGGCTTGCGCGCCCGCAAGACCGGCCAGAACTAATGCTGACGGAAGGAGCAACCGCATGCTCATGAAGGAAACCTCACAAGGGGAACTACCTAGAATGGTACCAGCGACGCTGGCCCCGGGCGGGGACGGTCGCGCGGACATCAGTCATGTCGTTTCAGCAAGCTCGCGTACTGTGCTTCGAAAGCCGTCGGGAAAAAGAGATCGGCGAACTGGTTCGTATCAACGACGGGCAGCCTTTTGTTGCTCCCGCACTGCGCGAAATACCGATCGAACAAAACGACGAGGCATTCGCCTTCGCCGATCGCCTGTATCGCGGTGAGTTTGATCTTGTGATCTTTCTGACCGGGGTCGGAGCGCGCTATCTGCAAAAGGTGCTTGCCACCCGCGAAGAGGAAGGGAGATTGCCCAGTGCTCTGCGGAAGGTCGCGGTTGCCGTGCGCGGCCCCAAGCCGATGGCCGTCATGAGGGAATGGAACGTCCCCGTGGCGGTGCAAGTTCCGGAACCGAATACTTATCGTGAGTTGCTGGACGCGATCAGGCATAGGCCGGAGCGTTCGGTCGCGCTGCAGGAGTATGGCCGGACGAATCGGGCGCTGGTTGAAGGTCTCGAGGCTCAGGGCAGGACGGTGACGACGGTCCCGGTTTACCAATGGGGATTTCCCGTCGATACTCAACCCCTCCTGCGGGCTATCGACGGCCTTGGGGCAGGTGAGTTCGGCGTCACCATCTTCACGACTGGTGTTCAGGCAGACCACCTGCTGCAGATGGCAGACCAACTTGGGCGACGCAATGAGGTGGTCGCGGGGCTGCGCAAAACATTCCTGGCGTCCATTGGTCCTACCTGTACTGAGAGCCTGGAAAGCAACGGTTTGACTCCGGATCTCGAACCATCTCATCCCAAAATGGGCATCCTGGTGCGTGAGGCTGCGATCGAATACGAGCGCAGGCGAAAGGGCAACGCCGCCGACCGGGGCCCCGATAGCAACCAGGCTACGGCTGATCACTTGTAATGCAATTGGCTCCGGCGGAAAAGTACTCAATTTTTCTGACTCATCGCTCTGGCTCCGCAGACGTTGGCGGTTTGGAGCTACAGCGTTGACGGCTTCAGAAGCCTACGCAGCTTAACCACGTCGCCGACCACGAATACGGCCGGATTTCTAACTTCTACGTTTCCCGCCGCGACTTCGGCCAATGTGCTCTCGATTGTTTGCTCTTCCTTCAGACTTCCTCGGTGGACGAAGGCAACCGGCTGATCTGCGGGACGGCCGGCCGCGATCAGCGCTGTGGCGATCGTCTGCCTGTTTTTTACACCCATCAGGATAACGAGCGTGTCGATCTGAACGTAGTGCTCCCAGTCTTCCCTTCCACCTTCCTGACAGTGCCCGGTTACGACTGCGAAACTCTGGGACAGGCCTCGATAGGTGAGGGGAATTCCGGCCAAACCCGGAACGGCAATCGCCGAAGACACCCCGGGGATCAGCTCTACCCGGATTCCGTATTTCAGAGCCAGCTGCCATTCTTCGGCGCCGCGTCCGAATACAAGGGAATCGCCGCCCTTCAGCCGGCCGATGGTTTTGCCCTGGAGTGCCCGATCCCGAATCAGGTCAAATATCTCTTCCTGCCGCAGTTCCTGCTCGCCCTGGTGCTTCCCGACGTAGATCCGCTCGGCATCGGGCTTAGCCAAGCGGACTATGTCGGGATGGACCAGGCGATCGTACAGCACGACGTCGCACTCGCGCAGAACGCGCACAGCTTTCACCGTAACGAGTTCAGGGTCGCCCGGGCCAGCGCCGATCAGATAGAGCGACCCGATTCGGGATGGAGAAGAAGGACCTATAGCAACAGCTTAGCGGCTGTTCAAACCTGCATAAGGTCGCTGATGACCTCAAACCGGTAGCCGTGGTCTTTCAGTACGGGCACAATAACTTTCAGTGCGCGCAGGGTATTCGAGATGTCCGGCTTCGATTGCACTCCACGGGCGTCGTGAAGACAGATGATCCCGCCTGGCGTTGCTCGCCGAAGAACGTGGTCGGCAATTCGCTCGGAAGGCCAGCGCATATCATTGCCCATTACTGTCCACATCACGCCAAGAAGAGCCAGCTTTTGCTGGACTTCGCGGAGTCCCATCCAGCGGAATCCGTACGGCGGACGCATGATCATGGGTGCGATCCCCGTCTCGTCCGTGATGACGCGCTGCGCCTCCGTGAACTCGCGTTCAATGAATACGGATGACTTGAACGGCAAGGTCGGGTGAGAGTAGCTGTGATTTCCGAGCTGGTGGCCGGCGGCAGCGACTTGGCCCGCAATCTGAGGGTGGCGGCGGACATTCAGACCACATTGGAAGAAGGTGGCCCAGATATTCTCACGATCCAGGTACTCCAGAATGTCCAACGTGCCTTCGCTCGGCCCATCGTCAAACGTAAGGCTGACACTTCGGCGCCTCCCCGGCCCTCGATAGACAGAGGGTCCGAAGATCTGTGACGTGCGAGAGAAAGTGCCGTACGCGGCAGTCGCCGACATGGCGCCAAGAACTCCGCTGGCCGCAACCCCAGCTAATTTGAAACCTCGCATTTTCAAAAGCCTACCATCGTAAGGTCATTGTTCTGAAGAGAACTATTGGCCGATCTTCTCTCGAGGGGGCGCACTTGCATAAAAGTCCTTTCGAACAAGTTCTGTATAAGAATCAATCAGTTCAGCAACGCGCGCGTTGTCGGAAGACCTCACGACAAGGCCCACGTGATGCCGCTTTGTCAGTTTCCAGACGACTTCAGGATCCGAAAACACTGAAGTGTCCGGCCACTCTTGCCGGGCGAGCGATACGAGCAGCCCGGCGTACTCGTTACGCACTTCGGGTACAGAGTAAGACGAGCCTTGAACTAGCGAATACTCCAGTTTAGCCCATTCCGCCCACAAATTAACCCCTGTTCCCGCTTCGATCAACTCTGCAATATGGGCACCGCCAACGCGAGCAGACGTTTCAAGGAACAAGATTTCGCCTGTTTCCGCCGAGCGGATGAATTCGGTATGGGAAACGCCATCTCGCAGCCCGAACAGCCTCAGTACTGCATCGTTGATTCCGAACAGATCCTGCGAGATCTTTGAATTTCGCGGGAGAAGCCGGGTAGTAAACACCCCGCCGCTCTGGGTTACTTCGAGCGGCGGCGTCCCGTACGCACTGGCAAAAGCGCAAACGGCCTTGCCGCCATACCAGATCGAATCGACGTGAAAGATATCGCCAGGAATGAACTGCTCGAGAAGATAGAACGATTGCTGGTCGCCCAAGGCATGAATCCGCTGCCAAGCCTCTTCCCGAGTCGCGAATTTTCTTGATGCCGATAGCGCCGGCCATGAGTCGCGGCTTGAGAACCCAAGGCGGCGGCACGGAATCGACGAAACGCGTGATGTCGACGTAGTTCGTAGTGCTGGTGAAGGAGGGAACGGGAATCCCGCCTGCCTGGGCAACGGCACGCATGGCCAGCTTATCCCTGAAGCTACGGGTCGCCGATTCGCCCATACCCGGAATCCGAAAATGTTCGCGGATAAGCGCCGCTTTTTCGAGATCGAAGTCGTCAAGCGCAACTACGCGATCGAGACTAACGTGACGGCACAGGCGAGCGACCGCCACGAGCAGCTCTTCGAGATTCCATTCGCTCTGGTCGCCCGGCATAAAGATGATTTCATCCAGGCTTTCCCTTGGCCATCCAGCGTCCGCCAGAATGCTCGACGTAAGCAGGTAAACCTGACAGCCAAGCTCTTTGGCTTCGACCAAAAAGCGATGTCCCTTTTCATAGCTCGCCAGACACAGTATTCTCGGCGTCATTGCGCCGCTGTTCGGGGAGATGTTTCCCATCAGTCGCTAAACAACAATAACTTTCTACGTTTAACAACGGTAATCTTCTTTAGGGAGACTGTCTAGCCAACTAGCCCGCAAGGACGGGTACTACCGGTCATGCAGACGATCAAAGAGAAGCACCTTCTCGGAACGCGATGGTTCCATTGGATCAACTTTCCGTTGCTATTCGTAATGATCTGGAGCGGAATGCTCATCTACTGGGCTTTTCCGACCTATACCCTTGGGCCTATCCACTTCTTTCCGCGATGGGTATACGACACCCTGAATATTCCACAACGCCTGGCGGAAGGAATGGCGCTCCATTTCTTTTTCATGTGGCTGTTCGTGATAAATGGAGTGCTTTACGTCGGCTACACGGCTTTTTCAGGAGAATGGCGCTACCTGGTTCCGCGGTCTCTCTCGGCTTTCAGCGACGCGTGGTCAGTCGTGCTACATGACCTCCGCTTAAAAAGGGACCTTCCTCCTCAGGAAAAATACAACGCAGCTCAACAAATTGCGTATACAGCTATCGTGGTGATGGGAGCAGGCTCGGTGCTGACTGGTTTGGCGATTTATAAGCCCGCGCAACTGAGTTGGCTGACTGCACTGCTGGGCGGCTACGAGACCGCGAGGATGCTCCATTTCACACTCACGGTTCTATATCTCCTGTTTTTTGCCGTTCATGTTTGGCAGGTGATTGTGGCGGGTTGGAATAATCTTCCGCAGCATGATCATTGGTTGGGAGGCGGTCAATGAAAAAGAACGAACTCCGGCATCCTGAACTGCCTCTTGCGGACGAAGAAGCGCGGCGTGTCATACGGAACAAGACGCGGCGAAGTTTCCTCGTTGCGCGGTTTCAGCGCTGCGGGCGCCGTGGGCGCCTATGAGTGGATCACGCATGCCGGTGCGGAAGGTGAGGTTCCCTGGCCCCAGCGGCGGGTGCTCGACTTAAATGGCCGCTTGTCTGAAGCTTATCTGAGCAACAAGCACCTCATGCCCTCCTACGCGCCGGACAAGGTTGGCGGCGTCAAGCCCAACGGCGACTATGGGATGGAACAGCCTTTAGACCTTGAAACGTGGAAACTGAAGGTCGTCGTTCCGGGCCGCGCACCCACCTTTCTGACGATGGCCGACATTAAGGAGCTGCCCAAGACCGAGGTCACTACGAGGTTTTGCTGTATCGAAGGCTGGAGCGGGATCGCACATTGGGGCGGCGCGCGTTTTTCCGACTTCACGAAGAATTTATTCGGACCGGGCCAACCTGTCCCTCCGTTTGTCTATTTGGCAACACCCGACGGAGAATATTATGTCGGCCTCGACATGAAAAGCGCTTTGCACCCCCAAACGTTGCTTGCCTTCGAACAGAACAGTAAGCCGCTGGAGGAGAAACGCGGCGCCCCGCTACGGTTGGCGATCCCTGTAAAATACGGCATCAAGAACATTAAGCGGATCGGGCTGATTCAGTACACTGACAGACGCCCGGCCGATTACTGGGCTGACGAGGGTTATGACTGGTTCGCGGGATTGTGATTAATGCCGGAAGCGAGACTCTATTGCGGCACCTCTGGATTTGCCTATGCCAGTTGGAAGCCCGAATTCTACCCGGACAAGCTTCCGAGCAGCAAATTCCTGTCCTATTACTCAACCAGGCTGAACGCGGTCGAGATTAACTACACCTACCGGCGCTTGGCGTCGGCTTCCACCTTCGAGAAGTGGATTGCGGCGACGCCGGCAGACTTCATGTTTTTGCCCAAAGCTCACATGAAGATCACTCATCATCTGAAACTGGTCGACGCGGAAGAGTTCACCCGGGCTTTTCTCCAATCCCTCGAGCCATTGAAGGCAGCCGGGCGGCTAGGTCCGATACTGTTTCAACTCCCGCCATCCTTGCAGGCCGATGCTGATCGGCTCGCAACTTTTGTGAGGCTTCTGCCTCGTGGACTGAAAGTAGCGTTCGAATTTCGAAACGCAACCTGGTTCGACGAGAAGGTTTACAAAATTTTGCAGGACGGCAACGTAGCGCTTGTGTCTTGCTGAGAATGAAAACCTCGACACTCCATTTGTCCTGACGGCGGATTTCGTTTACTTACGCCTGCGGAAACCCGACTATGATGAATCGGAGCTAACCAGCATCGCCTACCGCGTTGAGCAGTACCTGAACAATGCGTATCCGACTTTTGCGATCTTCAAGCACGAGGAAACGCCGGCAGGAGCGTTGAATGCGGAGACGCTTACTGGCTACGGAACGATCCAAGGGAATAGCTGTTAAATAGAACACAGGAGGCTTTCGTGGCCACGATTGCTGCAGGGCATATTGGAACAGAATCAGGAGTTATTGCCGAGCGCCGTTCCGGATTGCCCTGGTATCTCTGGTGCGCTTCCGCCGCCGTCACGTCCGCCGTGGTTGGGGCCTTGTGGGACATCTCCTGGCACGAATCCATCGGCCGTGACACTTTCTGGACCCCGGCACACATTGCGATCTACATGTGTGGAGTGCTGGCCGGTATCGCCTATGGTTACCTGATCCTCTCCACAACTTTCTCGAAAAACTCGAAGCTTGAAAACTCCTCGGTTCGGATTGTCGGATTGCGAGGGCCGCTGGGCGCCTTTATCGCCTCCTGGGGAGGCATTGCGATGCTGACGTCCGCGCCGTTTGATAACTGGTGGCACGACGCCTACGGACTTGACGTCAAAATCCTGAGCCCTCCTCACGTTGTGCTCTTCATCGGCGTGTACGCCATTCTGGCCGGCACCCTCGTCCTGATCGCCGGTCACATGAATCGCGCAGAGGGCCAGGAGCGAAAAGCAGCCCGGAACCTTTACCTGTATGTCGCGGGTGTTGCGACAATTGCCGCGAGCGTAGTAATCCTGCAGCTGACTTCGCGTATATTACTGCACAATTCTGCGGCCTATATCGCCATTTCCCTGTTGATCCCGATCGTGATGGCCATCACGTCGCGGGCCACCGGCATAAAGTACGCTGCCACCTTCATTTCCGGTTTCTACATGCTGTTCGTGATCGCGATGATTCTCATTCTGCCGCTGTTTCCGGCTGAACCGAAACTGGGACCGGTTTACCAGCACGTCACACGCTTCGTTCCGCCTCCTTTTCCGCTGCTGCTGATTGTTCCTGGCTTCGTCCTCGACCTGTTCTGGAGCTTCAAAGCGAAGCTGGAATCGATGGACATTGGCGATTTGCAGCGCCGTATTGTTTGTTGGCGCCCTGGTCGCGGTGGAATATCCGTTTGCGACTTTCCTCCTCTCGCCCGCTTCGAGAAATGCGTTTTTTGGAACGATTTATCTTCCGTATGCGATGTCTCCGGCGTCGTACACAGCACGGAACATGTTCTATTTGACCGACACTCCCGCGCAGTTCTGGATGGGACTCGTCATGGCCGTTCTTTGTGCCACGCTGGCCATTCGATTTGGCATCGCGCGCGGAGAATGGATGGCCAAAGTCAAGCGGTAGTCCTCATCTATGAACACCGTCAAGGCTTTTGCCTTGCTTATTGCAACGGCGTGTCTCGCCCTTGCGCATGTCGGCAGCCCGGATATTTATCTCGACGGTCAGGCAGGCCCTTACAAGCTCTTCGTCACGATTCGTCCTCCGACCGTGATTCCCGGGGTCGCCGAGATTGAAGTGAGGGCCCAAAGCTCAGCCGTCCAGCAATTGACGGTCGTACCGATTCCGCTTAACAAGGTCGGCACAAAACTTGCGCCGGTTCCGGACACGCTGAAACGCTCTGCGGAGGATCCGCAGCACTTCACGGGATCGCTCTGGATTATGACTCCGGGTTCCTGGCAAGTACGGGTCTCGGCAAGTGGGACAGAAGGCCCCGGAGAAGTGGCCGTTCCGGTTCCAGCCTATGCGCTGAGCACCAAAAAGATGGGTGGCGGGTTAGGGACCATCCTGTTGACACTCACGATCCTTCTCTCTGCCGGGTATGGTACTGATCGTCGGGGCGTCGGTCCGTGAGGCGCAGTTGCAGCCCGGTGTACAGCCCGCCCCCGCGAGCGTCCGTAATTCGTATAGGGCCATGGTGAAAGCCGGCGTCGTCGTCGGAGCTCGTGCTCGCTTTCGGATTCTGGTGGTGGAGCAGCGCTGAACGCGATTACCGGGACAAGATTTATAAGCCTCTGAACATGAAGGCGTCTCTGAGCGGCGACGACTTAACCCTCAGGTTGAGCGATCCGGGATGGTTCAACTTTCCGGGACAGAAACTATCACGCTTAAGTCCCACTGTCTTCGTCCGGGCGATCGACGATCTTGTACCCGATCACAACCATCTGATGCACCTTTACGCGATTAGAGAGCCGGGTCTTGACGAGGTGTATCACCTCCATCCACAGCAGACTTCCGCGGGTGTGTTTCAGCTGCAGTTGCCCGGCGATGAAGCCGGGCTCGTATCGCCTTTACGCCGATATTGTCCACGCCAACGGCTTCCCCGAGACACCGGTTAGCGAGCTGACGATTCCGGAAGGTTTCGCCGGGCGGCGAAGCTTGGAGGGTGACGATGCAAGCGGCTCGGCGACTCCCTGGCAGAACGCGCCGATATTCGAACACGTCATTCCGGCTTCCGGACGGCTACACGATGGAATGGTTGAAACCAACCGCTTCCATCCGGGTTCGCGAAGGCAACATCTTCCATTTCCGTCTCCTCGATCCGGTCAGGCAAACCGGCCGCAAACATGCAGTACTACATGGGAATGCTGGGTCATGCCGCGTTTGTCAAGACAGACGGCACCCGGTTCGCCCACATTCATCCCACCGGATCGGTATCAATGGCGTCGCTCATGCTTGCCGAAAATCAACTTTCAGCCGGAAAGAAGCCGAAAAGCGATGGAGCGATGGATATGGCGGGAATGGACATGCCCGGCATGGACATGAGTGAAATGCACGAAGGCGCCAGGACAACGAACGCCGGACTGCCGAGCGAGGTCACGTTCCCGTATGGGTTTCCAGCCGCAGGACGATACCGCATTTTTGTTCAGATGAAACACGACGGCACAGTAGAAACAGGCGCCTTCGACGTCGACGTGAATAATGAATCGGGTTCAGCGCAAAGAGATGACCCGGTCGGGCATTGGCGCCGGCTTGCCGAGCCACTGAAGAATGGACGACGCGAAGTTCAGACTGTCGTAGGGTTCCTCCACTCGCCGAACAGGAATGCCCGCCCCGGCGACCATCCAGACCGAATGGGTCGAGATCCGGAAAAAGCTGCCGTGGTTTCCACCCGGGTTGAAGTTCCTCGCGTTGAAGTTCCAGCCATCGGCCGCGAACACGTGAAAGTCAGCATTGACGAGAGCGCGCTTTCTTCGCTGGTAACGCAGAAGAATAGGATTCATTCCGGGACGCCCGGGAATGTTCTCCTCGACCGGTGACATCTCTTCGGTGATTCCAATCACTCCGTTGGAATAGCGGCATTGATGTGTGGCGTCGAGCCATTCTCTTTCGGAGTGCCAGTCGGACAGCCATTGTTCAACGCTCGTTCCCGGGGGAATGTGGAGCGCTACATCCTCGAACAGATGCAAGGGGAAGCCCGACCGCCACCGTTCATCCGTCCAGGTGATACTTCCGGTTCCATCGGCTCTCAGATGGGAAATCGGTTTCAGGCAGATCCGACCATGCTCGTCCGTGAGGATCAGGAGTCTGGGAATCATTGCCGCCAAACAGCCAGTAGGCTTGTCTCGCCTCCGACGGCTTTGCCGAGCGCGCGTCGACCGGAAGACGCACGGCGATGAAATCGATGGGATCAGGCGGCAGCAGGGCCTGCGGATTATTTCGCACGCGCTGCTCCAGAAGCAGCGGAAAGTAGTCGAGGGAGCGAAAAGACCGGCGCTCGTCGAGTTCGCCTGTTGCGGAATCTACAGTCAGTCCGGATGGACTTGCGCCTACGACATAATGCTGAAGTTCGGCAACCGTGTTGTTGTCGCCAAGCTGAAATTCCGGAACAAGATCGGCGATGTTCCCGCGGAAAGCGCGCGCCGGGTCCGGTTGAAAATTCATGCAGGTTGCGGACGTGCACAAGATACTCACCGTACTCTGAGACCTCACGTTCCCAATCCGAGAGTTCGCGATGGTTGCGCAGGGCAACCTTGTCTTCGCCACGATCCTTCTCTTCCCGGCTCCATCGGCGTTTGCTGGCGTCAGTTTCTTTGCGCTCCTCGGATTCCGCTTTGAGCGCGGTGAGTTCCTCTTGCAGTTCCCCGGCAGTCCGGGTCCAAGCTGCGCGATGACTGTCGAGAATCCTGTCGGAGGTATGCGGCCGCCGCTCGTCGAAGCGACGGGGACAGATCTTGCCGCGCCAATTGAATCAGTAGGATGTGGATCTTGTTAAGGTCGCTGTTTCTGAGCTGCACGGCTGCCCGTTCGTTTCCGTCGAGATCGAGCCACGCGGTTGGGTATTTCGAGGACTGCCCGGACAAGTAGAACGATGCCGTGCTCGGAGTGATAACACGGCGAACGAGCGGATCTAGCCCCATAATTTTGAAGTCGCTCAACTGGTGTCGGTTGGTGACGACATGATGCGCCCCTCCGGTTGGGCTGTTGAAGAAGTCAGGCAAGCTGAACCCCTGACTGAACACTTCGGGCCTGTTGTTCATGCCGTGATCAGAGACTGCAACGAATATCGTTTCTCGAGCAAGCGGCCCGGACTGGATATCGGTCCAGAGCCGGCCTGCAAGGGAATCGACATGCTGCAAGACATCGAAGAGGGCTGCCGCCTGGTTCGTCGCATGCCCTTCGTGATCGGCATCCCCCGTGTAGAAGTCCAGGTAAAGAACCTCGGGATCGTCATTCCGTGCCTTTAGCTCCGCCTCCGTCCTCCGCTCCAGTAGTTCATCGAGCGAGGGAGGCTCGACGCCTTCGACAGGAGAAAGAAAGAACTGCGATTTCACCTTGAGGTTCAGGACGGCCTGTAATGTGTGCCAACGGACGCCGCGCTGGAACAGTTGGAAACTTTGGAAGCGTTCTGCATACGGGAAAGCGTCGAGGACCAGAGGAATGCCACTTCTATCGAGTACCTCCACGCCCGGCATGTCCACCTGACGCTTGCGCGCGCTCATGATGTAAAAGGGAAAGAAATTCAAGTAGTCATATACGCGCCCCGTATATCTGTCGTACTCAACGTTTCCGCGGATTACCGTATGCCGGCCAGTGTCCAGCATGGACCAGGATGGGGCCGACAGGCTGATCCCCCGGGTGTAGAAGTTATCGAAGATCGTACCGTTTTCGGCAAAGATGTGCGAGAACCATGGCAAGCGCGACTTGCCTGTCGCCGGATCCACCTCGCTCATCGTGCGATACAACAGATCGGCGTTGAGTCCGTCAATCTTCAGGATCACGACTCTCCGCGCCGGAGGCTGTACTGGAACGGGCCGACGGTTCTGAGCGAGCGCAGCGACAGCAAGAGCGAGCGCGAGAACGCTGCAACGCAGCGGGGTCACCGCAAGGAGTCCGCGTGATGAATGGGACGAGTCGTCACTTTTGGCGACGAAGCGATGGCCGGCGTATTCTCTGCCCGCACAGATTCCGATGTTTGGTGTAAGGCGATCAACGCCACCGCGCACTGCGTCTGTATTCCTGCGTCTCGCGAGAGCGCCTTCAGGCGGTCCAAGGTCACGGCCGCTCGTTCCCTGATTCGTGGGGAAGTGACCTGCGACATCAGAATGTCCAGATCCGCTACGGAGTCTTGTATCTGATCTGTTTTGTAGGACACTTCAGGCTGAGTTCCGCTCTTCACGAGGGAATCGAGAAAATCCAACCGGTAGAGCACGCGACGTTCCCGATCCAGCGTTGAAAGCGCTAACTGCTTCTCAGGCACGCGCTGTGTATAGCGGCCGAACGTGGCCATATGAAGAGCGCTTTGCACCAGGCCCGCTGCCTTCCCCTGACCGAAAGTTGCGAGTTCCGCGCGACGCTCGTCGTTCAATCGCTTTACGAGCAGGCCGTCGTCAGCCGCACTTTGGATCTGGGTGAAATGCGCGCTCGCCAATTCGGCTTTCCTCTCCACCGGAACATCGAGCGGATTCACCAAAAGTCGCTCGGCCTGCTTAAGGAGCACGTTCCGGAGTTGGGGATCGAGGCTGGTATCCGAAGAGAGTTGTGCGCGGAACTGGGAATAGCAATCCAGGCGGGCCGCCTGATCCACCGCTATACCGTGCCGGCTCCAGATCAGGTTGTACACCATGGACCCGGCGTAGTAATACCAATTGGTGATGTGGGAGATGCCAATGACGCCGGCCGTGACTTCGTTGATCGTTCTTTGTGTCACCTCGTGGCGCCGCACCTGCATCTCATCGCGAAAATTTACGAGCAACAGCGGAAACCTGGGGTAGTTGAGGCTGTACAAGGCCAAAGGCACATACGTCCGAGTGCCGTCCGCCCTCCGAATCATCTGGACCGCCAGCGGCAAGATCAGTCGTAGGCTGGCGGTAACGGACGGCCATTCGATTCAAACGCTCGTCCGACCACGGATCCTTTATGTTGAGCAGTTTCCAGATAGCCTTCAGGGAAGTTCCAGACGGCTTGCGAGCTGACACCTTGCGGGAACCACAGTAAGCCGTATTGATTCTTTTGCGCGCCCAAACTGACCGATTCAAAGTAAAGTCCAGTTTTCTCGGCACATTGCCTCAGCAATTCCCAATTCCGGCTTCGGACTCGCTCGTCTTCGAACTGAGACTCCATTCCGTATCGGGAGGCAGCCTTGTCGTCAAACAAACCGCCCAAAAACTGTTTGCGAAGCTCCAGGCGCGCAATGACCGTATTCAGTTGCTGGCTCGTCGGCATGCCTGTATCAGCTTCTGCCGTCGGTGCGTCGCGCAAATAAGTAATTGCCTCTTCGAGCTTCAGCCGTTCGTTGTCGGAATCGTTCGACCGATACATACGAGAGCTGGCGCGAACCGGCATCATCAAGCGGGTCAAAAGCCGTCCATTGCAGCAGGCTGCGGCGAACCTCAGACATAACGGGTGCTGGGGCGTATTCAAGTCCAGAAGCGGATGGAGGTCGCGACGACTGACGGTGTCCGGACCGTGACCGAATCGCCAAAAGAAGAACGGCACACCCGCCATCATCCTCTGCGGCAGACTGCGGGAGACCGACGGGAGAAGCCAGACGTAGAAGATCCGGTCGTTCTCAGCGGCGTTGTCGCCAAGAGTGTCACGCAGAAGGGAAACCACCGGCAGATCCGTGGGAGTCGTCTCACGCGTCCGATCGGATCGACTGAATAGAGTTAGTAGCTCGGCACTATGCCCAACCGGGGATACAGTCCAATAACGATCGGTGTGGCTGAAAGCAACCACACTGGCGGATTGCGGCCTCACCGCACCGAGTGAAAGGTCTGCAGCTGCTACGAACTGACTAGTTAGGAAGGCGAGACTAAGAACTAAGCGGATCAAGAGCAATTGGTCCTGCAAATATTTAGAGCAACTAACCTGACCGAAAAGAGACAGCTCATTTGAATCCGCGGCAAGGGCAGGACCTTTGGCTCACTTACATGTTATTTTTGAATAATTGCAGTTCGACTCGACCCTTAATCTGGCCTGGGCGCTTCTCGGGACGATGGCACTACTGCGCACATTGTGCGGTATCGCGCCGGCTTGAGCGCCATTCGAGTCGGCGCCGTCAGCTGTTCGAGGCTGTCGGCGTCGCGTCCATTGTTATTGCGCTGTTTCCGTTCATCTCGGCAACCGACGATGTGCTGAGGATTCAGCAATATACTTCGCAAGATCAACAACAGCAAAGTCCGAGCGGGCACCACAATGACCTTCTCCGACTATTTGAAACCGCCGACCACTCTGTAGTTATCTCGCTGTTCGCAAGTGGGACTCACCCTTGTCTTCCTGGAACTGGTTGCGGTCCTACCTTGCTCCAGCGCAACCCGTATCGCCCCGCTGATTGCCGGCCGATCACCTCCGTCGTTTGTCGGCGTTTAACTTCACGATCAGACATTGAAGGAGGGACAAATGCAGCGTCCCCTACGACGCGTGTGTTGCGGTCTCCTGTTCGCCGTTTCATGCTTCGCCCAAAGTGCGTCACCACCGCGAGCATTGACATGGCAGGAGACCCTAGATCGATTCAGAACCAACAACCCATCAGTTGTTGGCTGGACAAGTCGGCGGTTGACGAAAGCCGCGCACAAGAGATAACGGCCTATTTGCGTCCCAATCCCGTGACCACACTCGGGTGGGACCAGATAACGCCGTACAAGGTCAACAATGAATTGCGGCCAATTTGGCTCAGCTACGCTTACGGCAGCACGACTTACCTGCATGAGCGGGAGCATAAGCGAGAACTGCGGCTGGCGAGCGCCCAACGAGCGACCGCTATCGCGACTTCGGGACAAGCTGATCTCGAACGCAACCTGACGTTCGGGCTGCGCGATGCTTTTGTTCGCTTGCTGGAAGCAAAGGCAGTCGAGGATGTAGCACGTCAGAACCTCGAGTACTACGACAAGATGCTTGCGGTTTATCGGGATCGCTTAAGTTCCGGAGCGATCTCCCGAGTCGACTTTCAACGTGTGGAGTTGCAAAGGGCGCAATTCGAATCGGATCTGCTCTCCGCCCAAGTGGATGTCCGCACGGCCAAGATCGATCTGCTTAGCTTCATGCGGGATTCGACGCCGGTCGATCAGTTCGACGTGAACGCAAGCTTCGACTACGTAGATCAGCCGCACTCTCTCGAAGAATTGCGGACCGTCTTGCGATCGACAGCAGGCCCGATCTGACACAAGCTCGACCAAACTATCGAGAAAGCGCAGAACGGACCACCAACTCGCGATTGCGAACGGCTCGGCGATCCGACGTTTGGCGGCTCAGTCTCGTGGCAACCTCCGCCGTACAACACCTATGTGGGATTCAGCGTGTCCTTTCCCTTGCGAATCTTCGACAAGAACCAGGGAGAAAAGGCGCGGACCGCACATCGATATCACGCGCATCAGAGCGCTTACGCGATGCCGCCCAGACGGGCGCACTGCGGGACGTCGATTCCGCTTACGCAACGCTGCAGAGCACTCTTCAGCAGTTGCGACCTTACAAGGAGAAGTACCTTCAGGAGGCCCAGCAAGTTCGTGACACCGTAACGTTCGCGTATCAAAATGGAGCGGCTTCGCTACTCGAGTTCCTCGATGCACAACGAGCTTTTCGGGACACGCAACTTAGCTATCTAAATCTTGTCGGCGCTTATCTGGCGGCGGCAAACCAAGTGAATTTCGCAGTAGGACGCGAGGTTATCCAATGAAAAAAGCAACGTTAGCCCAAGCCGGGTCGACGATGTTGGCTTGCGTGCTGCTGGCCGGTTGTCATTCCGCACCGAAGACGGTTGATGAAGCGGCGGCAGCGCCGCCGAAGACAACCGTCGTGAGCGAACCTGACCTGAACGTGGTTAAGATCGACCGGCCGGAACGCTTCGCACTCGTCAGCGCGGAAAAGCAAGATTGATCGCCCCGAGATTCATGCAACGGGATCGGTCACGCCCGATGTAGAGCGTTCGATACCCGTGGTGTCCTTAGCCTCAGGACGCGTGGTCGAAATCCATGGCGAAGCTCGGCGACGACGTTAAGCAAAGGCCAGCTACTGCTCAAGGTCTTGAGTAACGACATCTCCACCGCGGCCCAGACCTATCAACAGGCGAAAGCCGACGAGGCTCTTGTCGCGCAAGCAACTGGACCGCGCCAAACTGCTTTACGAGCACGGCGCCGTTTCGCTGAACGAATTGCAGGTGGCGGAAGGAACAGAAGAAAAAGCCAAAGTCAGCCTGGCGACCGCTGCGCAATTCCTCCGGACCCTGGGCGGCGATCCGGATACCGGAACCGCCGTGATCAGCATTACGGCTCCGGCGGACGGCACAATCATTGAACAAAACGTGGTTCTCTCCGCGAGCTGTTCGCACGGACAATCAACAGCCCTTGTTCACGATTGCCAACCTGTCTCGGGTTTGGGTGCTCTGCGACGTATACGAGAACGACTTGCCTTCCGTGCGGGTCGGCGACATCGCGGACGTGCAACTCAATGCTTATCCCGATCGTGTTTTCCACGGCCGGATCAGCAATATCGGCAAGATTCTCGATCCCAATCTGCGCACGGCCAAGGTGCGGATCGAGATGGCAAACCCGGGAATGATGCGGTCCGGGATGTTTGTGACGGCTACGTTCTACGGACAACACGGCCGTGATTATGCCAGCATTCCGAGCAGCGCGATCATCCACTTGCACGACCGGGACTGGGTGTTTCTGCCGGAAGGCAACGGCCAGTTCCGTCGTCACGAGATTGCGGGCGGAAAGATCAGGGACAACGAGCAGGAAGTTACGGCTGGTCTCAAACCAGGCGACAAGGTTGTTGCGAATGCATTGGAACTCAACGCAGAGAGCTCTCAATAACCAAGGTATCGAAGCAAAAGGAATTCTGTCATGATTCGCGCATTTGTCGATTATTCTCTGCGCAACAAGCTGTTGGTGCTGATTGTCGGCCTCCTGCTGCTTGCCTGGGGCGGGTTCTCGTTCAAGAATCTGCCGGTCGAAGCTTATCCGGACGTCGCCAACAACTACGTCCAGATCATTACGCAGTGGCCCGGACGCGCCGGTGAAGAAGTAGAGCAGCAGGTAACCATCCCGATCGAAGTTCAGATGGCCGGAATACCCTACCTGACGAACATCCGTTCGCTCTCGGAGTTCGGGCTCTCGGTCGTCACGATGATCTTCGACGATGCTTCAGTGAACGACTGGAACCGGCAGAAAGTTCTGGAGCGCATCTCCGGGCCTGAACCTGCCCAACAACCTGCAGCCGAATATCGGGCCGAATTACAGCCCTGTCGGTCAGCTCTACTGGTACACGCTCAAAAGCACCAATCCCCGGTATGACTTGATGGAGTTGAAGTCGCTTCAGGACTGGGTGATCGAAAAGCAGCTTAAATCGGTTCCCGATGTCGTTGATGTGTCGAGTTTCGGCGGAATCACTCGCGAGTATCAGGTTCAGGTTGACCCGAACAAGCTCACCGCTTACAACCTCGGCATCGGCCAGGTGGAGCAGGCGCTGACGAACAACAACGTGAACGCCGGCGGCAGCTTCATTCAGGAAGGGCAGCAGCAGGTGAACGTTCGCGAAGTCGGTCTCCTGCAGAGACGTCAAAGACATCGGTCGAACCGTTCTCAAATCGCAGAATGGAACGCCCATCATGGTTCGCGATCTCGCGTTTGTGACGCAAGGTCCGAAGATCCGGCTCGGGCAAGTCGCCAAGGCGATCCGCCGGAAAGACGGCGTGGTTGTCGATGACGACGACGTAGTTGAAGGCATCGTCCTTCTCCGGAAAGGCGCAAACGGCGACGCTATGCTCACGGCGCTTCACGCGAAAGTCGACGAACTGAACAACCACCTTCTGCCGCCCGGGCGTAAAGATCGTTCCCTTCCTCGATCGCAGCGACCTTGTGCATTTCACGACGCACACCGTGATGCACAACCTGACCGAAGGCATCCTGCTCGTCTCGATCATTCTGTTCCTGTTTCTTGGGAATGTCCGCTCGGCGATCATCGTCGTTCTGACGATCCCGTTCGCGCTGCTATTTGCCTCCATCTGCCTTGACTTGAGTCATGTGCCGGCCAATCTTCTTTCGCTGGGAGCGCTCGATTTCGGAATGGTCGTGGACGGATCCGTGGTCGTGGTCGAAAACATTCTGCGGCATATCAGCAGGCGTGATCACGAGCGTACCGTGATGGATATCATCCGTGAGGCCGTGCACGAGATTCAGCGGCCCGTATTCTTCGCGCGCGCCATCATCATCACGGCTTATCTTCCGATCTTTACCTTGCAGCACGTAGAAGGCAGGCTGTTCCGTCCTATGGCGCTGACGGTTGCCTTCGCGCTGCTGGGCGCCTTGATCTTCTCGCTATCGATTCTGCCGGTTCTGGCGCTCATGCTCTTCGGCCGGAACACGAAAGAGTGGCGCAACCCGATCCTGCAGGCGATCATTCGAGCGTATCGGGCTTCGCTTGAATGGTCCATGAGTTCGCTTCCGCGCCGTCTCACGGTATTGGGCACAGCCGTCGGGCTTCTGGGCGTGTCTGTGTTCCTGGCCGTCAGTGGTGCGATTGGCTCCGAGTTTCTTCCTCACCTAGATGAAGGCGCCATCTGGGTCCGCGGCACGCTGGCGCCGAGTACCGGACCTGCCGAAGGCGAGCACATTATGAAGCAGGCTCGGCTGACGCTTGCGAGTTTCCCGGAGGTGACCAAGGTTGTCAGCCAGGTCGGCCGTCCGGACGACGGTACCGATCCTTCGCTGTTTTCGAATACGGAGTACTTCGTCGATCTGAAGCCGAAGGAACAATGGCGGTCCAGTGTTCGACGAGAACAAAGAAGAGCTGATCCGGGCCATGGGACGCGAAGTGGACAAGATCCCCGGCGCGCTTTGGAACTTCTCGCAACCGATTGCCGACAACATGGAAGAAGCAGTCAGCGGCGTCAAAGGTGAACTCGCGATCAAGATCTTCGGAACAGATTTGCCGGAACTCGAAGCGAAAGGCGAAGAGATCATCCGCGTGATGAGCCAGATCAAAGGCGTTCAAGACCTTGGACTGTTTCGAGTGATCGGACAACCAAACCTGAACATCACTGTGGACCGGGCGAAGGCCAGCCGTTATGGGTTGAATGTCTCTGATATTCAGGATGCAGTCGAGACCGCGATCGGCGGCAAAGCCGTCGGGCAACATTCTGCAGGGCGAGCAACGGTACGACCTGGTCGTGCGTTATCAGCCGCAATATCGAGGAACTCCAGACGCGATACGCAACATCCGCCTGCTTACAGCGGCAGGTGAACGTGTCTCCCTGGACCAGGTTTGCAGCATAAGCCTGCGAGACGGCGCCTCGCAGATCTATCGCGAGAACAACTCCCGCTACGTGGCCATGAAGTACAGTGTGCGCGGCCGCGACTTGGGCAGCACCGTGGACGAAGCGATTCAGCGGGTGAATCACGATGTAAAACTGCCGACCGGTTACTACCTCGAATGGGCCGGCGAATACGCCAGCGCAAAACGAGCGAATGCCCGGCTGGCAATCATCGTGCCGGTCACGGTCGCGGTCATCTTCTTCCTTTTGTATTCCATGTTCGGGTCCTTCAAGTGGGCTGGACTGGCGATGGTCAGTTTGCTTCTGTCGCCGATCGGAGCGCTGCTGGCGCTCTACTTCACGGGAACGCACTTCAGCGTCTCTTCGGGTATCGGTACACTCGCTCTCTTCGGTGTGGCTGTCGAAACAGGCGTCATCATGATCGAGTACATCAACCAGCTTCGTGTGCGCGGATACAGCATCCATGAAGCGGCGGTCGAAGGAGCCGTTCTCCGGCTTCGTCCCATCATGATGACGATGCTCGTGGCGACGCTTGGCCTTCTTCCGGCCGCCATCTCGACCGGCATCGGATCCGACTCGCAGAAGCCGTTTGCCATCGTGATCGTCGGCGGACTCAGCGCAACACTTCTGCTCAGCATCTACGCCATTCCGACCATCTATACCTGGATCGCCGGACCGGATGATGTCCTTCCGGCTTACGAACCGGAACTCGCCGAACCGCACGAAGGAGTCTGAACCAGGCGGGGCCGCTTGCGCTGCGCAAGTACGGCCCGATTCTGTTGCGAACTCACGAAGCTGGGGCGATTGTTACACGTCTTTGTCGAGGGGTTCGACGAAAACAGCTGTACCGTATGCCAGAACCTCAGTCACGCCATCCATCACTTCGTTCGCGTCGTAACGCATCCCCAGGACGGCATTCCCGCCCATTTCGGCGGCGTGAACCAGCATCAGCTCGAACGCCTCGGCACGGGCTTTCTCACACAAGTTGGTGAACGCCGTGATATTTCCGCCAACGATCGTTTGCAGTGATCCACCGATGGTTCCGAAAATCGATCTTGAACGCACTGTTATACCCCGAACGATGCCCAGACTCCGAACGACTCGATACCCGTGCAGATCAAACGCAGTAGTGACCCTGGATCTTTCGACCATTCGTTCACTCTACCCGAGCGTCAGTTGCGACAGGGAGGATGCACCCTGCAACAATTGTCAGGGAGCAAAAACAATGGCTAAGTACGCGCTATATGGTGAATTGAAAGCTAAGCCCGGGAAAGAAGCGGAGGTGGAAGCGTTTCTGAAGCAGGGCGCCACTATGGCTCAAGCCGAAACCGGCACAGTGAATTGGTACGGCTTCAAAGAGGACAAGCCAGGCGTGTTCGGCATCTTCGATACCTTCAATGACGAAGCGGGTCGGGACGCGCATCTTAGTGGTGAGATCGCAAAAGCCTTAATGGCTAAGTCGGACGAATACTTCACGGAACCGCCGGTCATCCACAAGATCACGCTGATTGCGGAAAAGTGAGATCGATTGCCTCGCGGAGCAATGACTTTCTGCAGATGAGGAGAGAGTTTGAAGGTTTCGGCGCTTTCCTCCTCACGGTAGCGATAAAGTGGAGGGTATCAGGGCTTCCCGTTGGCAAATGCTGGAACATTTGGCGTCAACTTGCGCGAGACGAATTCGCGCATGAGGTTTTCCGCTGCGGTAGCTGCCGTCATCATGAGCCCGTTCCGGATTGTGAGGCTTGTTGTCCGGTCCCCGGGGGCTCGGTAGAGATTGGAGATACCCGTTGCTGCCATACTGCCGAGCACCTGCGAGTAGTTCGGCTGCAAGCGTCCATTGTCTCCCCGGCAAATGATAGCCGAGGTAAGCGCATGAATCGCGCGGGTACGCACGCTACCGGAACCCCGGTAAAAGTATCGAGGGTCCTGGTGAAGAACGGACGGTAAGATTGCCCGACTCATCATTTTGCTGACCATCGTGTCGGCATACACGGCGCCGAACCGCTTAGCGTAGCCCTCCGCGCCCTGACCATACCCTGGAAACGTATTGTGCCTCTGCTCCAGGCCGGCAAGAGTGGCGACCAGGAAGAAATTGACCGGATCTGTATTCGACCGAAGTGTCAGCTTAAATTTCTGCTTCGAGCTCATCGGGGCCGCATTCCAGATGTAGCTGCTGAAGAAGTTCGGTACGATGCCCAACAGGCGCTGAGATTCCTGCAGCTTGAGCTGGGCCTGGGCTATATCACCGGGCGCGGCCACGACGTGAACCGTCGTAGTGCTCGCAGCAACATAGGTTCCTATAATCGGCAGTTCGCGTCTTTCTCCTGCGCCGAGCACCACGTCCACCAAGACCGGTTCGCTACCCCGCCCTGTGTCAATCTTCACCCTGTAATTACCCGGCGCCAGTTCGCCAAACGCGAATGCGCCGTTATTGTCGGCGATTAGAAGACGGCTGAAGGCCACGTCTTCTCCGACAACGCTTACGTTTGCACCAAAAACAGCGCGGCCTTGAGAATCTCGCACTGTCCCGGCGATGCTTGCGAGTGAGGTGGATTGAACCATCTCGGAACCCGGAGTTTGGAGTTGACCTTCCCGGATATCCTGTCCGGCGAGGCCCGGAACGAGAGCGCCAGCGGTAACTATCAGGGCTAGAATCGACGCACGTTCGAGAAGCCGCCACGCGAGTCCGCCTGCGCTGGACGCGCTCAGGGCAGTTTTTATTAGTTTGGGTTGCGTCGGGTCCTCATTCTCAATTCGCGCTTAGAGCCTGTTGGATTATATAGTGCTTTTACGAGCGAAAAGATCTGCCCAGGGCAAAGCTTTTCGTCAACTCGCGGGTCTGCGCTAGCAAGAGGGTTTTTCGGCGCGAACTTGAGCCGGAGCCTTGGCGCTACTTCCACTTTCAGTGGCCGTCTCTACGACGATTGGGACGGTTTACCTGGTGTGATGGGGGACACTACTTGGCGGGTGTTCCGCCGCCGAAGATTCGCTGGAAGAAGGCTTTCCATCGCCATTGGCGTTCCTGGCACTCAGGAGCGGGCGCAAAGCCGAGACTCTTGTCATTTCGCTGCACAGCAAGCGACTGCAGTTCGGTTCCCGGCGCCTGAACGTTGACGGTCAGGAAAGAGCGGCAACTGTCAGTCTCTGCAATCTCCCACGAGCCTGATCTTCTTTTTCGCCGGACCCCAGTCCTCGAGGAACCGCTGGTAATCGTAGTTGGGGCATGGATGCTGGGCGGTACAGCCCCATTTCTCGTAGGCTTTCTGATATTGCCCCGCGTTGACCTCGCTCAAGAACTCCTTCGCAACTCTCTTCTCAAAGTAGTTGTGAAGAATGAAATACGCGATCACGGCCAGAACCACTACGGCTCCCGCGACGATAAGGATGATCTTAACCGTCCGATTCCGGCGAGACTTCTTCGACTCCGTACTGCTGTAGAGTAGGTGCCCATAAGCAATGTACTTTGGGCGGCGCTGAACAAGCGCGCCTCTACTTTGCAGGATACGCCTTATCGTAGGCGGCAGTTGCTTCGGCCGTAATCTCGAGCGCAGGTTTGAAGTAAATCGTGTTCGTCGTGTCGACGACGACGTCGAAACCGCGCTCCTCAGCGATCTTCTTCACGATTTCAGTCATTTGGCGGCCGGAGCGGCCCAGGATGTCCTGCCGTTCATTGTTGACATCACTCTGCAAGTCTTCCGACAGACGCTGCAGTTCCTTTTGCTTCGTGATTCCATCCGCACGAAGCTGTGCCTCGCGATCGGGGGCGATATTCTGCACGCCCAGTTGCTGTTGGATGGTCTGAAGCTGATTCTGAAGCGTTCTGGATTGCATCCTGCCGAGGGCGGTACTTCGTTTCCAGAATCGTCTGGGCCTTCTTGATTTCTTGAGTGTCAGCGACAGCCTTTTGCGCGTTGATGATAGCGACCTTTGCAGGCGAAATCGCCTGCGCATTGGCAGTTACAAAAGCGGGAAGAGCGCGGCAGCAGCAAGGAGCAAGACGCTCCGGACATTCAAAACCATTACAGTAATCAACTCCTGTGAACTTGTGGGGCAGATCTGCTGGCGGCGAATCCAGCGTTCTGCCATGGAAAGTGTGACGCTCTCAGGCTAGCATGCGTGTACAGCATCCCGATTACGTTCTGATCCGGCCTTCGCCGTCGATCTCGAGCGTTTTGTCCCGCCACCGGACTGTGCTCCCGAAATAGGAAGCACCCCATACCGCGAAAGCGTAGAGATCCCAAACCGGCGCGAGCCAAAACAGAGAAGAGGCCAGCCTGTGGCGAAGAATGAAGCGGCTGAACAGAAGCGCCGAAAACATTCGCAACCCGAGCAGGGCAAAAGCCGGGCGAAATGCGCCGAAGCAAAGGGCGACCACGGCCCACATTCCGGCGTGCGTAATTGGAAGGCCAGCATACGCCTGCTCCCTTTGAAGCGCGAATGGTACGAGCCCACCGGAGTTGGTGATGCCAAACACCCGCCCAGGTGTCTTCGCCCAGGGACGTTTCGACCACGTACTGCGAAAGAAGTGCTCGTTTTCCCAAGCTGGTGATGCGCTTCGCCAGTTGGTAATCGTCCGCGATGTAGCTGCCGATGGCGGGAAATCCGCCCACTTTCGCTCGAAATCCGTCGCGCGAAAGGCGAGCGTCGAGCCGAAGCCGAACTCCCGAACGCCTAGCATCTGAGCGACGAACGTGCTTGGCATGAAATCGGTTGTGATTCCGAGTGACTCCCATCCGGCGGGAGCGGTATGCGCCATCGCCCGATAGGGACAAGTGACGACACCGATCGAAGGAGTCTTCGAGCGGCGCGACGACGGATGCAGAGGTATTTTCTATCTACTCGGATATCACCGTCATTTACGATCCATACCGGGTAACGGGCGTGCTGCGGCAAGAACAGACAGCGTGCCGACTTTTCCGTTTGGCAGATCGCGGAGCTCCGACGACCAGCTTGATGGCAAGTTCGGGATATCGGGATTGAAGCCGGCGAACGGCCGGTATCGCCGGCGTCGCTCTCGTCGTCGAACCCCGAAAATAACTTCGAAAGCCGGGTAGTCCTGCTGAACCTGAGACGAGAAGGCCGCTTCGGTGTTCGGATCGAGCCCGCGCAGCGGCTTCAGCACCGAAACGCCGGGCCGAAACGATGTCGCATTTGCTTCCGAACGGCGGTGCGCGCTTTCGCTGCCAGATGCGCTTCACTCCAGCCGCAATTACCAGAACCTGGTATGCAGCGGCCGGAATGAGAAAAACCAGTTTGGCGAGGCGCACTGCCGTGGACTTATCGGGCGAGCAGCAGCACGCCGCCGAGGACGAGAAGCGTACCGGCGGCGCGGCGTTTACCGACGCTTTCGCGAAGCAGGAATTTCGCGAGCAAGGTCTCGAGAACAAAGGTCGCCGCGGACGCCGGAACGGCAAAGCTCAAGGGAGCGATCTGCACCAGTGCCATGAAGGCAAAAAACGAGAACGCCATGCAGACGATCGACAGCAGAAGATAACGCCGGCTGACGATCATCTTCAAGAGCCGCGCCAATCCTCTCGACGTCAACGGCCTGCTCTCCGCTGCGCTTCATCTCATAGCTCTGCAGCAGGTCCCCGAACACTGTCGCAAACACGATGATGGAAAGCAGAAGCCACTTCATTGCTGTTCCGGATTGCTGCGTATCCGAAGTCTTGCTGTCGGTCGTACCGACGATCGTCGTTCCCACAAAGATTAGGCCGGTGCCGAGCCAATGGCGCGCCCGTAACAGTCTCGTTCAGAAACACTTTTCCGAAAACGGCCGCCAGCACGTAACCGAGACTCGTCAAAGGCAGAACAAAGCTCAGATCAGCCCAACTGAGAAGGGTCATCCGGCTCAAGAGCCAGAGAATCAGCAGCAAGATGCCGGTAGCGACCGCTGGATCCAACATGGCTCGGAAGAAGGAAAGCGGATTCAGATTGACTGACTCCCCGACATGCTTCATGCCCCAGGCGAGAGAGAGATTACCCAGGGCATTCAGACAGATCACGCCGAACACTAACGCGAAGATCCGGACCCTCGGCACGGGCCGCTCAGACCCGCAAGGGACACGCGTGAATCGGAGAAGCAGAGACGCTCTTCCAGCTCCAGGCTAATCTCCCGCGCTCAGAACAGCAGAGCTTTCCTTCTGCTCGCGATGTTCTTTCACGAATTGCTTGCGCTTTGAGCGGAGAGCCAGGTATTCGCGGGCTTCCTTGTAAAGCCGCTTCCGCTCGTCGGTGTTGAACATGGCCTTCCGGACAAGCCGGAACGCAACCTTGGGCCGGAAGTAGAACTCGCCATAGAACCGCTCGACCCACTCCACCAGTTCGCCTTTGTCCAATCCCGGGTACTGGTAGTTCGGCAATTGGTGACCGGCATCGTCCGTCATCTTCTCGTCGATTGTGATCAGGCCGTTTTTCTTGACGTGATCGTAGAACTCGGTGCCGGGGAACGGATGACCGATGGAGACCTGGATGGTCTCGACGTCCAGTTCCTTGGCGAAATCGATGCTCTTCCGGATCGTCTCGCGGCGTTTCGCCCGGCAGACCGACGATGAAGTCGCCGTGAACGATCAAGCCCAGCTTCTTGCAGTTCGCCGTGAAGCGGCGCGCCATGTCGATGGTCGCGCCCTTCTTGATGTTCTTCAGGATCTGCTGATCGCCGGATTCGTAGCCGACGATGAGCAGCCGGCAGCCGGCATCCTTCATCGCCTTCAGGGTGTCGTAGTCGGTGGTGACGCGAGACGTGCAGCTCCAGGTGAAGTTCAGCGTCTTCAGCTTGGCGCAGAGTTCGAGAGTGCGTGCCTTCTGGTAATTGAAGGTGTCGTCGTCGAAGAAGATTTCCTTCAGGCCCGGGAAGTTCTCGAGCGCATAGCGGCACTCGTTGACGATGTCGTCGGACGAACGCAGACGCCAGCGATGGCCGGAGTGCGTTTGCGGCCAAAGGCAGAACGTGCACTGGGCCGGGCATCCACGGCTCGTGTAGAACGAAAGATACGGATTCAGAAGGAACGGAACGTTGTAGCGCCGGAAATCCAGATCCCGCTTATAGACCTTCGTCACCCAGGGAAGCGCATCCAGATCTTCGATCGGCGATGACTCCGGGTTGTGCTGGAACCCACCGTCCTTGCGGAACACGACGCCGGGGAGCTCTTCGAGTGGTTTGCCGAGGGCGTAATCGCGAATCTGGTAATCGAATTCACGCTTGACGACGAAGTCGATGGCCGAAGACGCCCGGAGGCTCTCTTCCGGCCGGACCGTGACGTGGGGTCCGACGAAAGCCACCTTCAGCTTCGGGATTGACGTCCTTCATCATCTCGGCGATCTTCACGTCGACGTGAAAGCCGGGAGTGGAGGTAAACAGCACCAGAAGCTCGAAATCCGACGCCATTGCAACCGTTTGGTCGATGGAGATCTTGTGGGCGGGCGCGTCGACAACTTTGCTGTCGGGGATCATGCCGGCCGGGTAGCAGAGCCACACCGGATACCAGTACGATTCAATTTCTCGCGAAGCGGGCCAGCGCGAACCTGCACCACCATCGAAGCCCTCAAAAGAAGGAGGGTTAAGGAAAAGCGTTCTCATGGACTCCTAAGCGACTAATATTCAGGTTACTTGGTTCAGGCCGCGGTCTCAAGCCTACAGAATTGACCGGGTGATACTTCGGGGTATACGGAAGCTGTTGACATTTAAAGGGTATCCGGCATTTGTTCGTCGGACCGCTGATGGCTCGACACCTGAGTTGCGGCATCCCTCCGTCTGGCGTCGCCTCACCATGGTTGAAGTTGGAGTAGCTGATATTAAGCTCGACCCTGCCTACCAGGCGGGTGTCGATCGTACTGGTAATGTACGAGGGAACGGACAATCCGTCCTGAATCGAAAATCCCCGCTCGAAATCAACTTTCTTGAAGAAAATACTGGGATTCTTCACGAACCGTCCCTTTTCGAAGACGGGCAAGTAGAGACGCGAGTCAAGCCAGAGTTCACCTTTATACAGACCGACGCGCTTCTTTCGGGGTTGCACCTGAAACACAAAAGCTGAGGCACCGCTCGGCGTCTGCCGCTCGCCCACGAAATCGAAACTTGTAGTTCTGCGGCGTCAATGTCGATGTTTTCTTTGTCCTGGCTCTGGCTGTCTCGGCCTGGAGATAGCGCGCGATGATCTCCTTTTTGACGAAGTTCGGACCCTGGAATGCGGCCACACGGTAAGTTACCTGCCCGACACGCGAGATCACTCTCAACGCCCGCAGCTTGCCATTCTCCTTCAACTTAGGAACGTTCGCACTAATTTCGACTTCCATCGAGGCTCCCCGCAGGTCCTGGGTGTGGACTTTGGCGTCCAGATATTTCTGCAGAACCTGCGAACCGACCGGATCACCTGAATCGTCCCAGGGCGGGCACATCCGGCGCAGCGAACGAAAGCGCGGCCACTCCGAGGAGGAAAACTGCGGTTGTCAGAAGATTGCGGAAATTTAGCGTCGCAAACCAGATGAGGCGGGTCTTAGAAGCCCTCCAAAACCCAATACTTTCTAGCGGATGCCACATTTTAGCAAATGTTAGCCGGGACCTCAACGTCTCTGCCGGACTATACGGGTTAGATGAACAAATCTTTGCATGGTTGCAACACAGACGTCCGCATTTCGAAAGTCTTCCGAATAAAGGGTTAGCATTCTGCTCGTTAGCCGCGATCTATAGCGAGTACGAATGCGGTTCGACGGTAAGTTCCGCCATCGGGAGCAGCTTGCCGGACGGAACGGTATGATAACGAAAATCCGGTCGGGCCGCCCTGACAGAAGAATGCGAAGAGATTATCACAACTGGTTTAGCCCCAGGCTGGGGCGACACATGGAGTTGCTGGCCTACGGACATTCGGGAGACGCCGGTCCTGGTCTTTCCGACATCGCAGGGCAAGTTCTACGAATATGAAAACGCCGGGATGATCCACGCGATCTGGCAAAAGATCGACTCGGGGCAACTACAAGTCTTTTGCGTTGACAGCGTCGACAGTGAAAGCTGGTATAACCGCAGCATCCATCCTCACGACCGGGTCAGGCGTTCCATCGCGCTACGAAGACTATCTTGTTCTACGAAGTTGTTGCCGCTGATAAGAAACCTGAATGGGAACGGCCAGATCGCGACGACGGGGTGCAGCCTGGGCGGCTACTATGCGCTGAATTTCGCGCTCAGACATCCCGACCTGACTTCGGCCTGCATCTCCATGAGCGGCGCGTTCGATATGAAGCCGTTCATGGACGGCTACTACGACAACGACTTTTACTTCAATAATCCGGTCGATTATGTTCCGAACATGAACGACCCGTGGTTTCTCGATCGTTACGCAGGATGAAGATTGTGCTGGCCGTCGGCGATCATGATATCTGCCTTGGCGAGAACTTCCGGATGGCCCATGTCCTGGGTTCGAAGGGCATTCCGCACTGGCTGGACGTCTGGACCGGCGGAGAGCGGCACGATTGGCCGCTTTGGCAGCGTATGGCGAACAAATTCTTCTAGACAATTCAAGGCGCAGAGAAAGGGAACATGCCAAAAATCGGGATTATCTACGGGATGGAAAACACCTTCCCTTCCGCGCTGGTGGATCGAATCAATAGCAAAGGCATTCCGGACGTGGTGGCGGAACATATCCGGATCGGGGGAGTAAAGATGGCAGACCCCTCCGGTTACCGGGTCATCATCGATCGCATTTCGCACGACATCGAGTTCTATCGGGCCTACTTGAAGAACGCCGCCCTGAACGGGACGATTGTCATCAACAACCCGTTCTGGTGGAGCGCGGACGACAAGTTCTTCAATTACGCGCTTGCGAGCAAGCTAGGCGTGGCCGTACCGAAAACGGTTGTGCTCCCGCACAAATCGCATCCGCCCGGGACAACTTCGCAATCCATGCGGAACCTGATGTTCCCGCTGAACTGGGACGAGATTTTCGAGTACATCGGCTTCCCGGCTTTCCTGAAACCGTTCAGCGGAGGCGGCTGGAAGAACGTCTACAGGGTGAACTCGCCCGAAGAGTTTTTCTACGCCTATGAACAGACCGGGACGCTTTGCATGACTCTGCAGAGCGGCGGTTGAATTCAATGAATATTTCCGCTGCTATGTTGTCGGACAGGAAAAAGTCCGCGTCATGGCGTACGACCCCAAACAGCCGCATCACCTGCGGTATTCGCGCGACGGCCGCGCCAGTTCAGACCAACTGCACGACCGGATCGTCCGAGACTCTCGCACGCTCTGCCAAGCTCTCGGTTACGACTTCAACACGGTCGAGTTTGCGGTAGAGAACGGCATCCCGTATGCGATCGACTTCCTGAATCCTGCTCCCGATGCCGATGTTCACTCTGTGGGCGAGGAGAACTTCGACTGGGTGGTGGAGAACGTAGCTCAACTCGCCATCGATAAGGCGCTCAGCGAGCCGGGCGACGCCCCAACTTCGGTGGGATCAGTTCCTTCGCTGCGACACGGAGCAGTCGAAGGGAACCACAGCCTAGGCTCTTACAACCAGGAATCATATGAAGCCGAGTCTGACCATCGGAATTGAAGAAGAGTATCAGACGATCGACCCGGAAACGAGAGATCTGAGGTCCCACGTCGAATCCGAGATCCTTTCCAAAGGGAAGACTCTGCTCAAAGAGGCCGTGAAGGCCGAGATGCATCAGTCGGTAGTCGAGATCGGCACGGGAGTCTGTCCGAACATTGCCGACGCGAGCCTGCAGTTGAAAGATCTGCGTTCCCAAATGTGCGGGCTGGCCTCGCAAAACGGGCTGAGACTCGCAGCAGCCGGAACTCATCCATTCGCTGATTGGCGGAATCAGGAGATCTTTCCTGACGAGCGATACCACATCGATCGTCCAGGATCTGAAAATGGTCGCGCGGGCGAACCTGATCTTTGGATTACACGTGCATGTGGGCGTTGAAGATCGCGAAGTCGCCATTCACCTGATGAATGCTGCGCGTTATTTCCTTCCGCACATACTGGCGCTCTCCACAAACTCGCCGTTCTGGCTTGGTATGGATACGGGTCTGAAATCCTACCGCTGCAAGGTATTCGACAAATTCCCGCGCACCAACATTCCGGACTACTTCCCGAGTTGGGGAGAGTACGACAGCTTCGTCAAGCTCCTGATCAAAACCAACTGCATCGACAACGCGAAGAAGATCTGGTGGGACATCCGGCCGCACCCGAACTTCCCTACCCTGGAGTTCCGGATCTGTGATGTGCCGCTGCGGGCGGACGAAACGCTCGCGATTGCTGCATTGATTCAGGCGACGATTGCGAAGCTTTATAAGCTGCACGCCGCGAATCAGGGGTTCCGGCTGTACCGGCGCGTTCTCATTATGGAGAACAAATGGCGCGCGCTTCGCTATGGAATTGACGGCAAGCTGATCGATTTCGGCAAGCAGACGGAAGTGCCCGTACGCGACCTGATCTACGAGTACCTGAACTTCGTCGAGGACGTCGTGGACGAGCTTGGGTCTCGTCAGTACATCAACTACATTCACCGGATACTCGAGATGGGAACGGGGGCCGACCGCCAGCTTCGGGTATACCGAGAAACAGGCGATTTAAAGAAGGTTGTAGATTACATGATCGAAGAAACTCAAGCGGGTCTGATGCCGCAATCCGTAAATGCGGGAGCCGGGATCGCGCAGTGACAGCCGACTTGAGGAGCACGAACTACGATCCGGAACTGCAGCCGGGCGCTCGCAATGCCGTAAACGTATGCCTTCGCGTGCAGCCGATCCGAACGAGTGACTGTGATTACCGATCACGCTTGCGAAGAGATCGCCGCCAGCCTGGTTGCTGAACTTGAAAAAACCGGCTGTGAGTATCACGCCTTCATTCTCGAAGAACTGGCGCCGCGGCCGCTGGTCGACATGCCCGAAACGGTTTTAGACGATCTAGCGAAGAGCCAGGTGAGCATCTTCGCGGTCCAGGCACAGCCGAACGAGCTCAAGACACGGATGCAGATGTGCGAGGTGGTGAATCAACATGGGCTGCGCCATGCGCACATGGTGAACATCGAGAAGAAGATCATGCTGGAAGGTATGCGGGCCGACTTCCAACAGGTTGACGATCTGACACTTCGAGTGATGAACATCGTCAACAAAGCGCAGCCGGATTCGTGCGGTGAATCCGGCCGGAACCGATATTCGCGCCGATCTCACGCCGGAATACCGCTGGATCAAAACCAGTGGAATCATCAGCCGGGACAAATGGGGCAATCTGCCGGGAGGCGAAACGTTCACGGCTCCTCTGGAGGTAAACGGCACATTCGTCGTCGATGGCGTGGTGGGCGATTACCTGTGTGCCAAGTTCGGCGATCTTAAGGACACGCCGCTTACTCTCGAGAGTACGCGGAAACCGGCTGCGATCGGCGAAGTGCGAGAACCAGGAACTCGAAAAGGAGTTTCTGGGAATATACGCATCGCGACGAAAATAGTGATCGCGTGGGAGAGTTCGCGATCGGGACCAATCTGGCCGTACATGAGGTCGTCGGCAATATCCTGCAGGACGAAAAGATTCCCGGACTTCACATGGCGTTCGGCGATCCGTACGGCCGGCACACCGGGGCGAGTTGGACGTCGACCACACACATCGATGTCGTCGGGCCGAAACTTCGACATCTGGGCCGACGACCAGCAGATTATGAGCGGCGGCAAGTTCCTCGTCTAACAGGAATCAAGCGCGTGATTCCTGAACTCAGGCAACGATTCAACGAGAGATGGTCGCCTGAGAAGTACGCCGCGCTTACTCGAGAACATCGACGAAGCGCACTGGAACGAACATCGCTTTCAGGTGCAGCGAGACACCAGTGTTTTTGCCGCCCGATCTTCTCGCCACGACCATTCGTTACGGGCGGGAGCTGTACGAGCAGTTAGCTTCTAATCCTGAGTACCGGAAGGCCTCTGACGCTGCCATACCCGACCGAGTTCCGGGTGCCGAATGAACCCGAGCATCCGCTGTTTGTTCAGGCGGATTTTGGACTCGTGCGGGACAGAGATGGCCGCCTGCAACCTAAACTCGTCGAAATTCAAGGTTTTCCGTCCATCTACGGTTTTCAGTTCGCGCTGGCCGAGGCGTATCGTGAAACGTACGATCTGGATCACCTGAGCGCGTCTCCACTTTCTCATCTGCTTGAGGGCGGAACGGAAAGAGCTTCACTGGAATTCTCGACCGCGCCATCGTCGGCGGCCATGACCCAAGGAAGTTGTGCTGCTCGAGATCGATCCTTACCGGCAGAAAACCTTGGCGGACTTTCTCGTGACCCAGCGTATGCTCGGCATCCGTATCGCGTCTCTGACCGACGTAAAGCGCGAGGGTCAGCAGCTTTTTTTGGACCGGAAGCC
>CAVUVF010000003.1:0-232770 GCA_963744795.1 uncultured Acidobacteriaceae bacterium | reverse complement strand
GAGGCAAGAACTCCGTGGAGCTTGCACTTCGCACTCCGGGCAAGTGCCGCAGACGATCGAGCACCTCTTCGAAATACTGCAGCCGTAGCCCGGGCTTGCCGCGGACCGTGCCATCGATCGCGACACTAGCGGTAACTACGCCTTCGGCCCGGAATCCGCGATCGATCTGTAGCTCACGAGAGACGGCTCGCACGACCGAGATCGAAGCCGTGAGTAAAGCTATTGTGAGCGTTACTTGCGCCGCGACCAGCACTCGCGCACGAGCCGGGAGTGACGCAACTCGGCGGATCCCCGGGCCGCAAACGAGTGCGTTCGGCCAACGCTCAAGGCAGGCAACAATCCGAACAACAGCGCACTGACAACTGCAAGCCCGACCATGAATGCCAGTACTCTGGCATCCAGAATCGTGTAGGTCTGAGAAGGAAGTGCTGCGGGCTGCACTTTGCTCGCCAGTGATGTTGCCCAGACCGCAACGATCGACCCAAGCGAAGCCGAAACGACCGCCAGCAGCAGGCATTCCGTGAGAACTTGCTGGATCAGACGCGCCCGGCTTGCGCCCACCGCCGAACGTATGGAAAGTTCGTGCTGCCGGTCGACCGTCCGCGCCAGCATCAGATTTGCCAGATTGGCGCAGGCGATCAGCAGAATCAAGATCACAACACCCATCAGAAGAAGCGAGGCATTTTTCACGTGGCCCGCCAGCTGATCCTGTAGAGGCATCAATACACGAATCCGGTCGGCGTGGGCCTTGCGGTGCGGCTCAAGCTGGTTCGCATCGGACAGGAAAGATGCCCGCGCTTGTGTCCAACTGATGCCGGGCTTTAAACGTCCGATCGCCGCCCATCCGTTGTTCGCATGCGTATACTCGGCCGCTTTCCACAAAACCGTGCTTGGCGGATAGTCGAAACCGGCCGGCATCACACCAACAATCGTCAAAGGCTCGTCCGGATGCGGTTGCAACCCGTGTACGCGGATGGTCTTTCCGAGGACCTGGTCGCTACCGGCATACAGATCCTGCCACAGCGCATAACTGATCACCGCCACGCCATGATCTCCCGGCGCAAGTGTTCTTCCGATAGCGGCTGCGCACCCAGCAAGGAGAAGAAATTGTTCGAGGTCATTGCGATGTGCGCCCGCAGCATATGTTCCGGATCGCCGATGTTCAAATCGCCGTCTTCAAACAGAGCCGCATCCTCAAGGTAATTCGAATGCTGACGCCAGGAATCGAATTGCGCCGCACTGTCGTGGGGAGGAATGAAATGAGTCATCGCCGCCAAACCGGCCGGGTCCCGGAAAGGCAGAGACCGCAACAACAGTGCGTTCACGACACTGAAGACGCCGGTATTGGCGCCAATGGCGACGCCGAGCGCTACAACCGCAAAACCTGTATGCCAGGGACGTTTTGCCCAAAGCCGGAACGCGTGCCGAGCTTCGTGGCCGATCTCAATGGCGAGCTGAACCGGCAGGGAAACAGCGAGATCGAACAGCATGCGCATCCATAGCCAGGCAACTGCAAGCCTTGTTTGCGTTTCCGCTAGTTCATCTCGAAGCTCCTGATGCATGACATCCGCGTACTCCTCCCGAAATGCTGTCGGGTAAAGGCGAAGAAGAAGTCGATAGAGCTTAAGCACGTTTGGCTCTCCCGAAAGTCAGCGCTGCCAAATCTGCGAGTTCCTGCATGCGCGCCGCCTCTGCTCGCGCAACCTGCTTGCCTAACGCGGTGATCTTGTAATACCGGCGGCGTTCATCATCGAGGTGCGGATCGGGCCGCTCCTCCGATTCCTCGATCAGTCCGAGCTCCAACATTTTGTTGATGGCGCCGTACAAAACTCCCGGCCCGAGCTTAAGCTTTCCGTTTGTACGTTTGGCGATTTCGCGCTTCAGCGCGTAGCCGTGCCGTTCGCCTTCGCCAAGGGAGAGCAGAATATGGAACATGGCGGGCGATAGCGGAATCAATGAATCCACCGACGACATACTAGTACATTATCAGACTAGTAAGACTTGACGCGACTATGCAACACACAGAGGACTAGAAGGCTAGCTAGCAGCTAGGGAACTGTTTCTCCCGAAGGTCTCGGAATTGGTTGAGCGAGGTTCACCGGCTGCCCAAAGTCCGGGCTTCCATCCGCTTTCCAGGTAAACGGCTGAATGCGGGGCGAGCGCTCATCCTTGCAGCCCAAACCAGGTTCGGGATTGGCGTGATAAATAATCCAGTCCTGTGTACCGTCGAGCGATTTGAAGAAGCCGTTGTGACCAGGACCATAGGCGTGGCCCTGCGGGTTGCTCGAAAATACCGGTTCGCGCGACTTCTTCCAGGACTTCGGCTTGAGAACTTTGCTGCCGGCGTCCGCCGTGAGCATCCCGAGTGCGTAATGATCCGTGAGGCAGCTACTGGCCGAATAGACGAGAAATAAGTTGCCGTCATGCTTGAGCATTTCAGGTCCCTCGTTTACAGCGACAAACGGAGGAATGTCGGACCCAAATTTTTCCCAACGGTAATGGGGAGAAGACAGCTTCACACGCTTTCCCTTGATCGTCCACGGATTCTCCATCTCGGCTATATAGATACTTCTGCGTTCCGATTCATCTCCTCGGCCATCCGGACCAGAGCGCGTAGAGCTGTCCGCCCTCTTCGAAAACGGATGGATCGATGGCCTACTTGTTGCTTTTATCCGTAAGCTGGCCCTTGAACACCCATTCGCCGGATAGCGGATCGGGCGAGCCGTTTTCAAGCACCCAATTGCGATGCGTCTCGTTTTGACCCGAATCGGCGGCAAAGTAGATGTACCACTTGCCCCGGAGGAAATGAAGTTCGGGTGCCCAGAGTTGGGCTGAGTATGGCGTATTCGGCGGCGGCACCCAAACGACTTTCCTTTCTCGCGTGCTCGAGATCTGACATGTTTCTGGACTTCCGGATCGTCAGGTTCACGCCGGTCGTGTTCATTTCGTAGTAGTAGCCGTCACGAAAGGCAACCCACGGATCGGGTCCGCTCCTTAGCAGCGGATTCCGGAAAGTGGATGAACTCTGGCCGAAGCAACCGTACGCGAGGCCAGAAAGGCAGCGAGAAAACTTCTCACACGAGAATTGTCACAGGCGCAACTTGAGTCTTTTGCGGATGGAATGCGTCCGGGGCGGGGGCCGTCTACAACGTCGGGGGCGAAGATGAGTCTCAAAGCATGGGCATTGTCCGGACTGGTTGTGGTGTTAACGGGCTGTGGCGGCAAGAACACGACATCCTATGTGGATTCGCCGGGGAAGCCCGAATTCGCAAAAACAAAGGCGCTCGAAGGAGGGACCGCAGTTCTACAAAGCAAGCCTCCCATCGACGCCATCAACGTGTACATGGACGGGTTCCATTTCTATAACGGCAACATGAACGCGCAGATGGAGGCGCATCACTATTGTTCGGTTGTGAATGAGGACCTTACCCAATGCATCATCTTCGATGGGAACGACAAAACTTCGAAACTGATGGGTGTGGAGTACATCGTCAGCAGAAATGCCTTCGAGACTCTACCCGCAGACGAGCGAAAGCTCTGGCATAGCCACTCATTCGAGGTGAAAAGCGGAGAACTTATCGCCCCGGGGATTCCCAAAGCGGCCGAGCATCCGTTTATGGAGAAAATGGCCAGCACCTACGGCAAGACCTGGCATACGTGGAACACAGATCAGGGGCGGACGCTACCAACCGGCCATCCGCTCCTGATGATGGGCTTCACCGCGGACGGGCAGATCCATCAGGATATGGTCGCGGACCGTGACCGTCGAATGAAAGCCTCGACCGAGAAGGAGAAAGAGAATCGGGCCGATATCCAGACGCCGCCGTTAGTCGCCGGCGCGAACTCCTGGGAATCCGGTCCGGCTCTACAGCTCTCTCTCGGGCCGGTGACGGAGAAAGCGCGGAAGGCGATGGGCGGCGACCACCGGTCGAGCGAACCCCAACCTAAGCCGGCAAGCAAATGAGCGTTCAGAAGAGCCTGGACTGCTTTTGCAGGCTTCCGAAGGTCCCGATATTGGCGACGGAGAACGAGAACAGATATTGATTCTCATTCCGAATGCCGAGATTGTACTGACGAAACTGAACGCTGAAACCACAGCAATCGGTGTTGTACGAGACCTGAAAGAAATTGAAGAGGCGGCGGTTGAGAAGGACGTCAAAATCGACCAGCGCGGCCGCGTTCCAGCCTCTCCGGTTTGCACTTCCATAACCACCGCTGATCGTCATCTGGTTCGCTTGCGGCAGAAGCAGCGGGTTGGTCGTGATCGCGGTGTCAGCGAGCGAGGCAAAGTACTTTGAATGCCGGAAGGTACCCGCGATGCTGTGATCGATGAAGCGGCGCCGCATCGGATCGTACTCGGTACGGTAGTCGAACGAGAAGAAGCTATAGGGACTGATCGTCAGCGAAGAGGTCACGGGCGAGTACGCGCGGGGACCATCGAGGAAAGCGAACGCAGAGAACTCACTCGCCGCCAGAACGACGGTTCGAAGTCCGATATCCGTTTGGCCCGGAAGCACAGCGCCTCCGAAAGTCGGGTCGAAGAAACGAGCCTGCGCCACGCGCCAGGTCAGGATCTCGATGACATTGCCCAGCTTATCTTTCCTGTAGAGCCGGTTCGTGAGCGAGACCGTTAGTTGGTTGGTGTTGGACAGGATATCGGTGCCATCGAAGTGGATGGTCTTGCTGAATTGGTTGATGCCGGTCAGGTACTCGTAAGTAGCCTGCAACTCCATCACGTGTTTCAGCTTCTCTCCGAGATGCGCTCGCTTCGGAGGAGTGAACACGCGCTCCAGAGTGGGCAATCGGAAATCAAGCGTGAAATCGGCGTCTTTTCGGAACAGCGCCCGGTTTGCGAGGCTGACATTATTGGTCGGTGTGGGCGGACAGGACTGATAGCCGCCGCAGGCACCAACGGGGGTGTAGGTAGTCGAATTGGTCGCGTAGGAGTTGCTGTACGCGGTCGCACCGAGCGTCATGCTCGGATTGCAGTGAAAATCCCTTGAAATTGAATTCCGTCATGACCCGCGGCTCGACGTCGATCCGGGCTAGGGGCCCGCTCGTCAGAATCTGAGAGGGCGAGGGGGAGCCACCGGTCACTGTACCGGTCGGCTCCTCGCGAGTTAGCAATCCCATACTGGATTCGAGGGAGACCCAAACCGGCAGTGGCGCTTTTTTGACCTCGAAGTCGCGCACTGAGAATTCGATTGACGGCAGCTTTTGAATCACGACCTGGTTCGGCAACTGATCGACCAGCGTGATGCTTTGAAATAGCTGATCTCGTTGAAACACGATGTTGACAGTCGCGGCATCCTTCCAGAAGTGCCTCTGAAGGAAGCCGATGGAATAGATGTCGGATGAAATCGCACTTGTGAACGAATACGAGAAAGCCTGCCGGAACAAGTAGGAACTGAGATAGTTGTAATCCAGACGCCCGGTGAAACCGAGTATCTGAGTCTTTGCGGTCAGCTCAAATTCGAGTCCGCCCTGCTTCACCGGTGCGGCGTTCGGCTGCGCAATGCCGCGATCGTTCACGCCGTAAAGATTGAAGTCGAAGTCCGTCACCTCGTTCGGTTTGCCTCGAAAGTCGTAGCGGAGAGCGGGCCCGCGGGACGTGAAGTATTCACCGATCGCAGTCATGTCGTAGCTGCGGTTGATCGCCCAGTAGTAGCCGACACCAACGATGTACCCGTAGAGTGAACTGTGTCCGACATTGGGAGTCAGAAAGCCGCTTTGGCGCGGATTTTTTCCCAGGGGTCGATAGAAATAGGGCAGGTAGAAGATCGGAACGTGCTTCAGACGGAAAACCGTGTTGCGAGCAATGGCGCGCTGCCCGGGAATTACGTCAAAGATCGGGGCCTGAAAAGTCCACCACGGCTTCTTAACGGTGCAATCCGTCAAAAACCCTTTGTGAAGAATGTAACGGTTCTTAATGCGTTCCGCCCACTGTGCCTGGAAGTAGAAGGGGTTGGTTGTCGTGAGCACGCTTGGGCTGGCGACGATCTTCGAAGGCGCGGTACCGTCGACCAAATAGAACTTCCCTGACTGCGTTTTCAGGTTGTATTCGGCGTGGTCGGCGTTGATTTTGTCGCCGGTCACGAAGTGTTCCAGGTGCACATGCCCTTGTGCGTAGGCCCAATCCGTATCAGAGTTGTATTGGATCTCGTCAGCCGAAATCACCATATCGGAGGTAACGATTCTGGCCATTTTGTGCAGCAATCGCATGGGAGGATTCGAGTCTTCGCTGATACTTTCGAACCGGATCTCGTCTTCCCCCGGAAGATTTGCTTTCAGCTGGTGATTGATGGACTGTCCGCACGCCAGACGGAGCATTCAAAAGAAGTGCGCAAACGGCGGGGAAAAGATAGGTTGAGAATTTTCCTAGACGCGGCCCACAATTTCTGGTAGATAGGAATTCTGGGGAAGTTCGTGATACGAAACGCTTCAACCGAGCACCGTAGCACGACGTTTGATTAGCCTGCAAGCTTTTGCAGGCAGAAGCGAGTCTGATCCAAAAATCGTCACGATGACCTGCCAACATTGCCAAACTTGGATCTTAGACGATGACCACCGCTGCCGCCGTTGCGGCCGTCGTGTGCGAAATACTCCGTCGCGAGTTTCTCCGTCCACTTTTCCGATCGCAGCCTCTGCGCTCGCTCACGACATTTTTAGCGAAACGGCACCGGAGCAGGCGCCGCCCGTCGCCAAGGTCGATGCGAATGGCCAGCAGATCCTGTTTCCGGGCACCGCGCCCGATGTCCGCGTCATACCTTTTGATTCCCTCACCTCGCAATCCGAGCGCGATTCCATTCGGGCGAGAGCAGCGGAGATCCAGCCGGCCAGCGCCGCTCAAGAGTGAAAGAGTACAGCTTAAGCATGCGAAAGCAGCCAAAAAGCGCACTGCGGATCAGCGCCGGTTAGAGTTTCAAGGCGAAGCAGAGGTGATTGCGCCGCCGCAATCGCATATCATCTGCGACGCACCGGTTGCCCCGTTGAGCCTTCGGCTGGAAGCGGCTCTGATCGATGGAGCGCTGATGCTCTGCGGCATCGCGTTTACATTCGGCGTGCTTCGGTTTGCCGGCGTCGCCTTTGAATGGGATAAGCACAGCCTTGCCTTTTTGTTGCTGGGACTCTTAACCGTGCCTCGTGTTTTACAAGGTTCTGTGGGCGATCGCCGGAGTCGACTCGGTCGGGATGAGATCAGCAGGTCTACAGCTCATCGATTTCGATGGAAATCCTCCGTCTCCGACGCGCCGCTACCAACGGCTGGGAGGAAGCATTCTCAGCTTCCTCGCTGCCGGTATTGGCCTGGTCTGGTCCCTGGTCGATGAAGATCGGCTGACGTGGCAAGATCACATCTCGAGCACGTTTCCGACGATTCCAGCAGGCGACTAGCTACGTAGTCTTGGCCTGAGTCATTTCGATTTCGACCGTCAGTTCCACTTCGTCGCCCACCGTCACGCCGCCGCCTTCGAGCGGGCCGCTCCACGTCAGGCCAAAATCCTTCCGGTTGATCTTCGTCGAGGCCGTGGCACCCGAATGGAGGTTTCCCTTGCCATCCTTCACCGCAGGCATGGGACCTTCGACCGAAAACGTGACTTCTTTTGTCACGCCGTGCATGGCCATATCGCCGACCAGTTGAAATTTGCCTTGGCCCTGCTGGACAACCCGCTTGGAAACAAAGGTGATGGTTGGGTACTTCTCGACATCGAAAAACTTAGGGCTTCTTAAGATCCTTGTCGCGGTTTTCATTTCGTGTGTCGACGGTCGACGCGTCGATCGTGAGGTTTGCCTTCGAACTTTCCAGATTCGCCGGATCGTAATCCACCGTGCCTTTCAACCCACTGAATGAGCCGTGGACGGTAGAAACCATCATGTGGCGAACCGCGAAACCGGCGGTCGAGTGATTTGGATCCACTTTCCACTCCGCCGCGAGCGAAAGCAACGGAATCACGCAGGTAAGCACCGCGCCCCTGAACAAGCTTTTCATAGTAGAGACCTCATCGAGACTCTAGCATTGGATCGAGGACGGTTTCGAAAAGAAACTTTAAGCGCAAAGCTTAGCTGAGCGCGGTATTGTCCACCGGAATCAATACCGCCGACATCGACCCTTTCGATTTCGGCATACGGGGGTCGGCTCCGTAGGCGTGAATCTGGTCGCAAGCGAACTGCGCCTCCGGCTTCTCGCAGGTGATAACGATGGTTTTTCCGGTTCGGTCGACCTCAACGGCGTGCCGGAACGCCGCCTCTTTGGAAAGCACGAACAGCGCCTGAAGCATTTCGATTACGTATTCGTAGGTGTGTTCGTCGTCGTCCAGCAGAACGACATGAAATAAATGCCCGTGTTCGTCTTCCGCTTGTTTTACGACGGACGGAGTACTGACAGGCGCGACACTCGGCATTTTCACTGGGCTCTTTTATTGGAGCACCGGAGAGCAAAGTAGCGCAAGCTTTAGCCATTCTAGGAACTCCGGACGCGCGCAAAAACTGATACCATGGTAACTGCTCCATACAATTGGGGGCGCAACGGCTTCGACGGGAATGAATCGTTGTGTGAAGGCGTGTCGGGTTCCGAGCTCCCGTAAAACGATCGGAAAACAACAACTGCCAACAATCAGCAGTTTGCTTACGCTGCCTAATCTAAACAATTAGGTTGCCGCTCCAGCCGGTGAGCCTGCGCGCCGGTGAGTGAGCGTCATCTTGCAGGATAGGCCCAAGGCTTCGGTCCGGAGCTAAGGGTCGAGATCAATCGGACTAGTCGGTTGTCGCTCTTGCCGTTTCCTTAGGCAGCCGATGAAACCAACGGAAGCGGCTACACACGTAGGCTTTGCATAGCGGGCTTTTTCGGACGCGGGTTCAACTCCCGCCGCCTCCACCAGAACACCAGCATCATTTCAGTGCTTCATCGATTTTGTCGCTTGCGCCAGGGCCGCGCGTGGCCGGACCCGCGGGTTTCCTCAACAAATCGTACGAAGATCGCCGCCAAACAGCACTTTAACAATCATTCTCAAGACGTCACTTGAACAAAGGCGAGCGTCAGGCTGAATCGAGATGCCGACGGAGAGTAGCTGGCCGTTCCTAAACTGGACGTCAAACGTAACGAAGCTTTCGTGCCTCTGTTGCTGAGACGGGAATACCAGGAGCCGCGACGGCGAGTCCTGCCCAGTTTGGAGGCATCGATCAGCTGGAAGTGAAAATCTGCTACGAGGCCGGCGCATCGCTCCGGCGACCAGCATTAAATCCGGAAGCGCTACTGGGCAAGTCGAAGATGTCTTCACGTGTAATCGGCGAATCCGACGAACGTGGAAAGAGTGTCCTTATCGAGAGACTACCGGCTCCAACCCGCTCCTTTGCCACGATCGACGCCGATGCTCGCGAGGCTATGAAGCGGATAAAGGCCTTCGCCCCGTCCGAGTTTCTGGAGGTTGAGGGCACGCCAGCAGAAAAGAGGGTAACTCTCTGCACCTGAGCAGGGAGTGGCCCGACAAAGTCTATGCCCTGAATGGGAAGCAGTTCGCTGATTTGCTGGAACCCGATCTCGGCTTCACCCCGAGCAACAACAGCGCCGACTCGTTCTCGTTCGACTCGTCGTGATTTGCTCTTGACCTGTTCGGCGATCCCCAAGCGGGGGAACAACTCAGTCGATAGATACTCGCCGCTAACCTGAGCCGAATAGGCAATTGACTTCGCGCGCAACAGCGTACGTTTCAGTGCGTCTACCGAACTAATGTCCGGCTTTGCAGCGCCGGAGCGCACGGCCATTCCGATTTTTGAGTTCGCCAGCGCTGTTCGCGTGTCGCTGAGCACGAAGCGCTCTCGGATGAGCGCCTGCAGATCCGCATCGGGCAAGATCACAAGGTCCACATCCTCTCGACTTCGGACGCGGTTCGGGATTGAGTTCTTTCCTAAGCCCATAGACGTGCTCACAAGGACAACTCTGTTGTGCGTAGCATGCTCGAACAAGGGTGTTAGTTCTGTCAGAGGAGCGGCAAATCCACCTGAACTCAAGACCTTAATCTCGGCGCAGTTTGCCGCACTCGAAATCAGCCAGCCACTCGCCGCTAGCAATAATGCGGCCTTCAGGACTACCGGCATCATGCGTGTCACAGTTCGCGCACTTATTGCCCTACTTCGAGACGTCACTATCCCGCTTCGCAGTGGCCATCAAGGCTTTATAAACGGCGCTCTTCAGAACCTGTTTCTGCACTCGAGCGATTTCGGGGTTGCCGGAGAGATCTGACTTGGAGTCGGGATCCTTTTGTAGTTCGTCAATCAGGATTCTCGTGTAGGCAGGACTTCTCGTATCAAGTCGCGCAGATGTCGCCAGTGTGATTGAACACTGCGCCAGTAGCAAGAAGAATGAAATTGCTGCCGACGAGGATGAATAGGGCCACGTCGACAAATCCGGGTTTCAAGTATTTCTTGCGAACGATCATGCGTGCTGTAACCGCAACAAACATCAAGAACACCATCGAAAGCGGAAGAACATAGTAAGCGCGACGCACGTCTGTCCACATCAGCGGCGGATGTCTGGACACCATTCCATAAAGGCAACCGAACATGAGGATGCCCACGAATAAGACTCGGATGACAGACTTCTGATTCATCAACCAAGCGAGGCGTGTCTGGCGGATCTGGTCGATGCCGCCGGTTTGCCAGGCTGAAATCAGCATAATCATGGCGAGAAGACTAAGCGTGCCGGAAACGCCCCCGAGCAGGTACCCGAACGTATCCGTAAAGACCGAAACGGACCCGATGAGCGTTAGCACTGGCTGGCGAAGTAGCTCGTGAAGCGTGCCGCTCTGATATTCGAATATCACCTTGTGACCCGTGATCGCGAATGCAAGCTTTGGATGGAGAACAAGGTCGTACCAAGCGTAAATGAGCAGCACGGCTACCGTTGTGACCAGAGGGAAGACGGCTGCACGGGCGAGTCGCGTTCCTTTACTCAGGACCCACTCGAGGCTGAGAGCTAAAGCAGCCGCCAGCGTAAATGCAACGGGGATCTCATCGAAAAGACACGCGCAGAGTAAAAGAACTCCGCCGAGCGAGGCAAGAGCCGCAGGTCGAATATTTCCGGAAGGGCGAAGCCTCAGACGGAAGCACTCGGCCAGCGCAATGAATGCACCGAGAAGAAAGAAAGTGGCGCCTGCTTTGGCCGATCGGAAGTATGTCACATCGGTGAAAACGATGGGATCCGTGGAAAACAAGCAGATCAGCAAACCGGACATCCAACGGCCCACGTGAAGGCGGTAACGGAAAGTAGAACCACAGCAACAGACAATCCCCACCCCAAAAGAGATAGTGGCTCGCTGAAATGAAATGAGGGTATCCGTGTCGAGTCGACCAGGCGATGAAAGCAACGTCCAAGTTGTCGATGACGTATGACAATACGCGCGGCTGGTACATTGTGGGGTCGATCTCGACTTTTTCGACGTCGTAGACTTTCTGCAGCAAACTTCGCTGTGAAAGGTAGTGGGGTATGTATTGCTCTGCCTCGGGATGAGCAACTCCGCCCTTTGCGAATCGAAGCGGAGAGGAGCATCAGGACCAAAACAGCAATGCCGAAGGCAAAGGCCGGTACACGATCGCTCGACCTTTCAAAGAATCCGGCGAGGCGAGTGACCCACGTCCAAACAAAGAGACGACGAACTGGGTTGCTTTCCACTGAAATGCCGGGTGCTGGTTGGATGTGAGAGTGGCTCATCGCGAGGCTTGGTTATTGAGTTCGGTGTCGTTCCGTTCGGGCGAGCGCATCGAGTGCGACCTTACTGACACGCCTCTGGACCAAAAGGAAACGGCCGGGCCGTCAACAAGTGCGAAGTAAGCCTTCACACCATCGAAGATCGCCATCGCACCTTCCGTCCGGAGCGAGACAGGCAATCGCCCCGTCACAATTTTGACTTCTCATTATGCGATATTCGTCTCGAAACTGGGCGTAGCGGCTTTCGATGAGCCGGTTACCACCCGGGCCGAAGGTCGAAATTTGTGTTACTGTCGTAATCTCGGGAGACAGCCCGTTCACATGAACAGAAGAGCTTTGGTAACAGCCTTGCTGTATGGATCAGCAGGATTAGCGCAAAACGCCGCGCCGCCCTCCAGCACGTTGAAGGTGGGCGATAAAGCCCCTGATTTTACGCTTCCTTCCACGGAAGGCGGAACCGTGCATATCGCCGATTTTATCGGCAAGAGCACGGTCGTGCTTGCCTTCTTCCCGGCAGCTTTTACCGGTGGCTGAACCGCTGAAATGAAAGCGTACCAGGCTGGTATGCAACATTTTCAGGAGACTGGGGCGAAGGTTTTCGGAATCAGCACCGACAACACCCCGTCGCAGAAGGCTTTCGCACAGCAACTAGGGTTAAGCTTCCCGCTTCTCAGTGACTTTCTCGACCGGCATGTGGCGCAGGAGTACGGGGTCTACCTCCCGAAAAACGCAGTAGCGGGCCGCGTGACATTCGTCATTGATACGGACGGCAAGATTGACACGATTGAATCCGGTGGAGACGCTATCAAAATGCTGAACACCCCCGATGCGTGCAGTCGTTTGGCGCACCGTAAGTCCGGCGGGTAAGTGCCGCCGGAGTTTCTCTCGTCCGCTCACTGGTAGCATGCTCCTACGCGCCACATCCGTTCAACTGCCGGATTGCTGTTTGCGGCATTAGTTCCAGCGTCTTGCCTGCTCGCCCAGACGACTCCGACGTTTCGGGCAAATGTCTCCCTCGTCCACCTGGACACAGAGGTTATCGACGAGAATAGCCGGACGATAACTGGCCTGACAAAGGGCGACTTCCGCATCTTCGACGACGGTCAGGAACAACCGATTGCAATGTTCTCGGCGAGCGAACAGCCCCTCGACCTCATTCTGCTCCTCGACATCAGCCGGAGCATGCGAAGCAAAGTCGAGGAGATCGCCGCCGCCAGCGACGCTGCGCTCGAAAGAATTACGGCCGGGCGATCGAGTTTCCATTCTCGTATTCAACACGAAGACTCGAGTCATCTCGCCGTTCACGGCCGATTCCGCGCAAACGAAACGGGCGCTGCAGTGATGTTGTAAACCTGTCCTTCCGGGGAGGCACTGCCATCCGCAGTGCTGTGTCCCGGGCGGCAGAACAGTTCATGCGGTTCGATGACAGACAGGCGCAATGCCGACGGGCCGTTTTGGCCGTGACAGACAACGTCGGTATTCCCGGTCGAAGCGAAACGTCGGTGATCGATACACTTCGGGAGGCGGATGCGCTACTCAGCGGGCTTATCGTGAGCAATCGCCTGGCGAATCTCTCTCTGCTTGGATTGCTCTCTCCATTGGGAGCGAAACGGCCGGGCGGAATCGAAGGCATCGTAGAGAAAACAGGTGGAGATGTCATTTACTCCGACGATTTGACAACCTCGTTCCCCGAAATGATCCACCGCCTTCGCAGCCGCTACAGCCTCTACTACCGGATCCCGGAACAGCAGGCCGGACCGAAACGAACGGTGCGTGTTGAGTTATCTGCCGAAGCAAAGGCGCGTTTTCCCGGTACTCATGTTCGAGCACCAGCAGGCTACCGCGTCCATGACGCAAGTAAGCCAGCCGGATTTTCGACCCGTTGAACGATGACTCTAACGAGTAGTTGGCGTGGGAACCGCTTCGGCCGCGGTGGTTGGCGTGGGCGTCTCTACTTTGGTGCGTGTGTCCTTCACGACAACTCGCGCCGGATTACCCATGACGACGGAAAACGGAGGTACATCGCTGATCACGACGCTGTTCGATCCCACGATGGCGCCTTCTCCCACGGTTACGCCTTTCATGATGTACGAACCGTGTCCGATCCAGGCGTGCTTGCAGATCCGGATGGGCTTTACCTCATCCGGACTGGGCGGAAGTTTCTGAGCGCGCAAATACGGATCGCGCGGATGGGCATCGCTGTCCAGGATGAAGACGTTTGACGCGATGTTCACGTGATCTTCAATCACCACGCTCTTGTTGATCGTGAAAAAGACGTTGTGGCCGATATCGCATCCGTTGCCGATCACCAGGGTCGGATCGTCGAATACCCGGCCGCTTCCCACGCCCATGTGCCCGTACAGGTTCACGTTGTCGCCGATGTAGATGCGGGTATGTCCACTCACGTCAGGCAGCAGCCAGAGATGCAGGTTTTTCCCGACCGAAACACAGCGGCTTCGGAAGGCGGGCTCGCAATACACGTAGTTGTAGACCCAGCGAACGGCGAATTTAATCCCGAAATGAGCGTCGTAGACGACGTCGGTAAAACGCCTTTTACCGGCCCGGGCAAGGGCAGATTCGAATGCATCAGGCCCTTGTAGAGCGATCGAGCCCGGCTGAAAAACCAGCCATCGCCGCGCCGCATCCTCAAAACGAACTGATCTATAACCCCCACGTACTTACGCCTCTACCCATATCTGGACTTATAGATTTGTCCATCGATCACTTCAATGGTCTCATTGCTATTGATCGTATGCGTGCCGATCAGGCCCGGATACCAGTTCGGTTCGATGCGGCCGACAGGCCGCTCGCGGTATTCGGTAGGAGAAAGTGTCTGAATCTCATTCAGTTGACAGGCATACCCGTAGCGCACGGAACAGTCCTGAGCGGGCCGAATCAGCTTATCCTCTCTCAGGAACAGACACGGCCGGCACTTCGGCTGGAGCGAACGTCGGCGCAGATCGGATTAGCCGGGTGAGATGTCCATTCGCCGTACAGAGAGTCGGACATATAGAGGTACAAGAGATCGTTCGGTGTTGTGCCGGGTCTCGGCGACGTTCGTGAAGAAGTAGTAGATTCCGTCCTGAATCCAAAGGGTCGTATCGACAGCATCGATGTCTTCTTTCAAGACATGAACCAGTTCCCAATCGAAGGGAAACGCCTTGGCCTTGTACAGTTCGATCCGGCGGGAGCCCATCGTCTCGGGGATCATATACACCGAGCCCTCGTGCTCAAAGACAAAAGGATAAGAGAGGTGGTACGGCCGCTCGAACACCCGTTGCAGCACTCCCGATCCGGCCGTCCGACCTCACCTCCAGCGCCGAGATGACGCCTTTCCCTTCCCGGAACGGATACTCCTCGACGAAAATGTATGTCTTCGCCTCCGTACGCGAGATGACGAAAGGGTCGGCGAGGAAGCTGTCCTTCGGGCGGCTCGACCACCCGAAATCCATCCTTCCGAAAGTGTCCCGTTCGTGCGTCCAAAGAGCTTCGGATCGGAGCGGTAGGCGACAAACCAGTAGGGCTCCTTTCCTCGATACGCGAGTCGCCGATCGAATACTTCGCCGGAGATTCTTCTTGATGAAGCTCCCGAATTGCAGAGACTTAGGTTCAGGCGAATGGCACTCGCGCTCTTCCCGGACTTTCGTCCGACGGAAGCATCGAGCTTCGGTGTCACCGCCCGAAGCGAGATTCGAAAGCTTGTAGAGGCTTCTTCTCGAGCAATGCCCGGCGCCTTCGCATAGGGAGCAATCTGATTCGAGCCGGAGAGACCAGCCGATCTCGGTCGCCGAAAACCCTTCTGCGGCAATCAGCGGCGGGTCGGCTGCTCCGTTCCACAACTCCCAAGCTGAACCGCGAAACCGGTTCGCGGTGAAACAGCTCCCAATAATAAGGAGGGTTTCCGTGCCCGGCCGTCGTGGGTCAGACGGCACAAACCGCAAAATGCCATATGTCAGCCGTCCCGCAGAAGGAACTCTGCGGTTGAGACTTGCTGAGCCAGATCGCAGCGTCGGCATCCATCTGATCTTTCGAAATACGAGGGTATCCGGGCTAACTCCGCAGTGAGATCAACGAGCGTGAAAGGGTTGAATCTGGATCTGTTTCGCCGCTCATCCCAGCGAAGATACGCCCTGTACAGCAGAGGCGTAGAGGAAGGCAGTCGGGGATGCGCGCCCCGATGTTGAGACGCTTTCAATCTTGACGAGCGGATTCCGCAGAAGTCTGCGAACGACCTCTGCCGTCCATGCCGGTACCGCCACCGAGTCCAAGACCAGGGACAATCTCAAACGCTTTATGCCTCGGTTCCTCGTCTATTCAAGATGCAATGAATCGGTAGACTCTAGAGCTGTCTGAAGCATGACCTACTCTTCTGTCCGACCCGTTTCGCTTGCCCACAGGGTAGCATTAACCTAAGGTTTGCGCGAACTGCCTTGAGCGCACGCGGCCGTTCTTTGACTCCATGAACGAAGCACTGAGGGATCCCCACGCGATATCGACGGCCAGTGGTCGAAGTAATCCCGAGCGAGCCGAAAAGGACTGGCCACCCGCCGTGATCGCTGGCGCCTTCCAAACAGGCGTCAATCTGATGCGAAATCTGCTGCGGCGAGGAGTGAAAGCCTATGCTTTCGACGCTAATCCGAAACAAACGGGATTCATTCGCGCTACGGGAAAACGTATCCTGTGTCCCAACCCGGATACGGACCCCGAGGCATGGGTCTCTTTCATGCACAATCTGGCTCGCCAGATCGGGCGGAAGCCGGTTCTTATACCCGCAGCGGATCAGTTCGTGTCAGCTATCGGAGCGCATGTCGATCAGCTCAAGGACCATTTCACTTTCCTGACCGAAGCTTTCATAATACAGGCACAACTCGCAACGAAAGAACAGCAATACGCACTAGCGGAAGACACACGGACTTCCCACGCCGCGCACCCAGTTCATCCGTTCCACGGAAGAACTCGAGAGAGTTCACCCGGACCGCGAACTTCCCCTGTTTGATCAAGCCTCTGCATTGCCGGGAGTGGGAGACGGATGGCCGCCGGACATCCGCTGCTGAACCAGAAACTGGCTGTCGCCCAAACGCCCGATGAGCTGATCGCGGCCTACGAAAGTGTCCATCAGTACACGCCGGAGCTTGTGGTGCAAGAGATCATCCAGGGCCCGGACACGGCAAAATTCTGCTACATGGTTTGCTTCAGCAGGACCGGCAAGAAACTGGGCGGTGTGCGTCGTCCGCCAATTGAGAACCGAGCCGGTCCACTTCGGATCAGCCACGGTTGTCGAACCCGCCATCGACCCGGAAGCTCAATCCCTTTCGACCATTTCCTGGCCGAGGTCGGCTACCAGGGACTCTGCGAACTGGAGCTGAAGCGTGATTCCCGCGACGGCAAAATCCGGCTGATCGAAATCAATCCGCGATACAGCATCACCACCGACTCCGCTCCGCATGCGGGTGTCGATACAGGCTGGTTGCATTATCTCGACCTGATTGGTGTGGACGTTCAGCCCGTCGAGCAGAATTCACACAACTTCCGGCATGTGGTCCTGCGCCGCGATGTGAGTTCTATCCGGAGTAACATGCGCGAAGGTCTTCTGAATTGGTCAGGCTTGCTGCGTAGCTACCGGCGTCCCATCTATTTTTTTGACTTCGATCTGCGTGACCGAAAACTAAGCTGGCAGACCGTAGTCGAAGTTGTCAAGGCATTCTTATATCCGTACTTCCGTCGCATCTTTCCCAAAGCGTGGAGGACGGCCAGCTTAGTCGGGAGTTGTATGCACATGACAGACGTATCCTCGCCGCGTTCGCCGCTTGCGCAGTTTTCTCGCGCTGCCGTCGCTTGCCCAGTTGAATCGCGACCGGGGCAAAGCGCCTGACGGCGTCCCTCAGATCGAACTTCTTCTCTCACCGTCTGGGAACGGATCACGCCGAGGGGATCACCGTTCTCGACATGGATAACGACGGCCATCCGGATCTGTTGAGCGGAGCCTACTGGTACCGAGAATCCGGGTCCGGAAGGCGGCGTCTGGACCAGAAAACAATACCGAACGGTCGAATACATCACGGCGGACAACACCACGGAATTCGTATCGGATTGTGGCGAGTGGGTCGTCGACGTCAATCACGACGGAGCGCCTGATGTCGTCACGGTCGGGCTGGCAAACCGATGGTTTGTGGTGGTACGAAAATCCCAAAAAGCCGGACGTCATGTGGGAGCGGCACCTCATCACGGAAACCACAAAGACGGAAGGCGGCGTTTACAAAGACCTGAACGGCGATGGCGTTCCGGATCTCGCGCTTGCTCACTACGGACGCTCCGGTGTCATTTGGATCGACTTCGCAGGTTCTCAACCCAAGGTGCACAAAGTCGGGAGGACATGACGAAGACGGCCACGGAATCGGAGCGGCGGATATCGACGGCGACGGCAAAGTCGATCTCCTGACCCCGAACGGCTGGTTCAGAAACCTCGGCGCGAACGCGGACAAGTGGGAATGGCATGGCGACTGGAAACTCGGAGAGGCTGGCTTTCCGATCGTTGGTTACGACGTGAACAACGACGGAAAGACCGACATCATCTATGGGCGAGGACACAGCTACGGACTTTATTGGCTGGAGCAGCGGGGCAAAGGCACAATGGATCAAGCACACGATCGACGAATCTTTCTCACAGGTACACGTGCTCAAGCTGGTCGATCTCGATGGTGATGGCAAGCCCGAACTGATGGCGGGAAAGCGGTACCGCGGACACAACGGCAACGACCCTGGATCTTATGATCCGCTTGTGATTTACTACTACAGAATCGATAACGCAAACAGGCAAGTTCTCGCGCGCTACCCATGTCCGTTAACGGCACAGCAGGCGCCGGTACGACTTTCATCGTCGAGGACCTGGACGGCGACGGTGACCTCGACGTTGCTGTTGCGGGTAAAAGCGGTGTTCATTTTCTCGAGAACCTGACGGTCGATAAGGTTCCACGATCCCAACGCGAGAAAGAACTGCTGCTCGATAAGAACTGGCCTTTCCCCGGCGAAGGCACTGAAATCCGGCCCCCGCAGAAGTAGCCTGGATAACGAATAAAGAATTTCGATGTAAGTAATAGAAATTTTTGGCCTAGGCAGCGTTAACGCATCTGTTACGCTTTTCGGTACTGCTGCCTGCCAACTGACCATATGATACGTGTGCTTACTCTCGCCATTCTTGTGTTTCCTCGGTTCCAGTAGCCTCGTGTTCGCCCAAGCAGCCGCGACCACGGATACCCGCTTGTCGGCGGTAGAAGCTGCTGCGAAAAGCGCACAGATGGCTGGCGATAACGCCTGGATGTTGACGAGCGCAGCCCTGGTCCTCATGATGACTGGTCCAGGTCTCGCGCTGTTTTATGGCGGCCTTGTGCGCCGCAAGAACGTGCTGTCCACGATGATGCACAGCTTCGCTTTGATGGCTGTCGTAACCGTTCTTTGGGCTTTCTACGGCTACAGTCTTGTCATTCGGCGAAGGCAATCCTGTAATTGGCGGCTTCAGTTATCTGTTCCTGAACGGAGTAGGAGCTGCACCGAATGCGGACTATGCACCGACCATCCCGCAACAGACGTTCATGATCTATCAGTTGATGTTCGCGATCATCACGCCGGCCCTGATCTCGGGAGCCTTCGCTGAGCGCATCAAGTTCAGCTCCATGCTGGTGTTCACCTGCCTCTGGTCAACGATCGTTTACTTTCCGATGGCCCATATGGTGTGGGGAAAGGCCGGACTCCTGAACGCGTTCTCGGGCGGTAGGTTTCCGTGCTTTGATTTCGCCGGCGGCACGGTCGTTCACATCACTTCGGGCATGAGCGCTCTCGTGTGCGCACTTTATCTCGGAAAACGAGTCGGGTTCCCGCGAGAGCCGATGAAGCCGCACAGTCTTGTGATCAGCCTCATCGGCGCGTGTTTGTTGTGGGTGGGCTGGTTCGGCTTCAATGCGGGTAGCGCTCTCAGTGCGTCCGGGCTCGCCACCAGCGCGTTTGTAGCAACACACTTTGGGGCCGCTGCCGCCGCGCTTGGATGGATGTTTGCCGAGTGGGTTCGCCACGGCAAACCAAGCATGTTGGGAGGCATCTCGGGCGCCGTTGCCGGACTGGTCGCAATTACTCCGGCATCCGGATTCGTCAAGCCGATGCCGGCACTTGCTCATCGGTTTTCTTGCCGGCTTGTTCTGTTTCTACATGGTGACCACCGTAAAGAACCGGTTCGGATATGACGACACACTGGACGCGTTCGGAGTACATGGCGCGGGCGGAACACTCGGAGCTCTTCTAACCGGAGTCTTTGCGACCAACGCGGTGAACGATGCGCTCAAAGATTCGAGCGGCAAAGTTCTCCCATTGGGACTGGTGGACGGAAATGGCGGGCAGATCCTCAATCAGGCAATCGGTGTTGTGATTGCGATTGTTTTTGGGAGTAGTCGGCACCTTCATCATCTTGAAAGTGGTTGATCTCGTCATGGGCGTTCGAGCAACCTCCGACGAGGAGATCGAAGGGCTGGATCTGAGCATGCACGGCGAAGAGGGATACAATTTAGACGCCTAGCGCAGATTCCGCTGGCTGCAGACGAGCATCCACAATCAGGACGGCAGAATGAAAAAAATCGAAGCGATTATCCAGCCGCATAAGCTGGACGATGTTAAAGATGCGTTGAAGGCCGTAGGAATCGATGGCTTGACGGTCTCCGAAGTGAGAGGGCATGGCCGCCAGAAGGGCCATACCGAAGTGTATCGAGGCATGGAGTATCAGGTTGATCTGCTACCGAAGATCAAGATCGAAACCGTGATCCCCGACGCTCGCCTGGAAGAGATCACCCGTACGCTTGCCGATGCGGCACGGACGGGAAAAATCGGTGACGGCAAAATCTTCGTGTCCGATGTAGCCGAAACCATCAGAATCCGCAACGGCGATACTGGCGAGGCGGCCCTATAGCAGGCGATTCCCAAGTCTGTCGATTATCCGGCAGAATTCAGGGATCTCCTTGCGGAGTTCGAACGCACCCACGACCCGGAGCGCTTGCTCGTTGCGCGCTCCGAGTCTAGTCGACCGGGTCGTTCGCGGATGCATTTGCGCGAAGCTTTCGCGACTCCGCACCGTCGCCCTACGCAGTTCTCGCGGTCGGCGGCTATGGTCGGCGAGAGCTCTTCCCCTGTTCCGACATCGATCTGTTGCTGCTGCTCGAAAAGGAGAAGGACGTACTTCCCATCAAGAAGTCGCTCTCCTCCGTACTCCAGGTCCTTTGGGATTCGGAACTGAAGATCAGCCATTCGGTCCGAACGATCGCGGAGTGCAGCCGCTTCGATGAGACGGAACGTCGAATTGCATGCCAGTCTGCTCGACGTGCGCTTTCTCGACGGGGATCCGTCGCTCTTCAACTCTGCTCGTCGAAAAGCTATCCGATCTGCATCGGCACAGCTCCGGCGAAACTCACGGAACGTCTCGCCGAAGGCGCACGGCTGCGCCATGCCCGCTTCAACGATACGCCGTATCATCTCGAACCGAACGTCAAAGAGTCGCCCGGAGGAATTCGCGATATTCACCTGCTGCGGTGGCTGGCACAGCTTTCTCCCGGACAGGAGTTTCTCCCTGAGTCGTTGCACGGTCTTGACTTCTCCCTCGCGGGACTTGGCGAACGAAATCGCATGGCGAGTCGCCCAGAAGCTTCTTCTTCACCCTGCGAGCCTTTCTGCATATCCGCTACGGGCGGGACACAAACTTACTCACGTTCGAGTTGCAGGACGAGTGCTCCCGGTCTCTTCCTCCGAAGCCAATTGCGCCGGAAGAATGGATGCGATTCTACTTCCAACACGCCCGCCGGATTTTTCAAAGCGCGCAGCAGGCACTCGAGTGGGCCGATGAGCAGAAGAAAACCTCATTACTGCGTTCGCTGCTGGATCGGAAAAACAAGGGCGCAAACGGCGGTGAGTTTCAGGTTTCGCGTGAGCGTGTCTCGATTGCGGGTACGCGTGGTCAAGACCGCCTCGCCCGAGCAGATCCTGCGGCTATTTACATTCATCGGCCGCCTGGGATATCCGCTGAACTGGGAAAGCCAGCGTGCTTTGCGCGGGGAGATCGCCGCCATCGCCCAGCGTTTCGAAGAGGACCCGCCGGACTGGCAGCGCTTGGCTCGAGCTGTTTTCGCAGGACGCACGCGGCTCTGGCTCTCGGCCAGATGCACGAGACAGGGATTCTGGCCGTAGCGCTTCCTGTCTGGCGAAGCATCGACAGTCTTGTGGTGCGAGATTTCTACCACCGCTACACAGTTGACGAACACACGCTCGTAGCAATTCAGGCCATTGATAATCTCTTGCAAGATACGTCCGGGCCCGCTTCCTCCGCTTTCATCAACTCGCCCTAGAGGAAGACAGACTCGGGGTGGTCCGGTTTGCCTTGCTGCTGCACGATGTCGGCAAGGGCTTGCTCCCGGGTGACCACGTGAACGGCTCGCTCGAAGCGGCGCAGGGGATATCTGAGCAAAACTGCGAGCGCCCGAAGAAGCCAAACGCATCGCGCTCTTCCTGATCAAACATCACCTGGATCTTTCGCTCGTGATGAACGGGCGTGATCTGAACGATTCTTCGACCGCGCGGTTCCTCACTTCCCGCATCGAAACGCAGGAGAACCTTCGCCGCCTCACCTTGTTCACCTTTGCTGATATCAGCGCCGTCAATCCTACCGCCATGACGCCGTGGCGAACCGAGCAATTGTGGCGAGTGTACATGCTCGGCGTCGATCAACTCACACGGGAACTCGATTCCGAGCGCATTCACCGCGCCAATCTATTTGCACCGGGTTCGAATGTTTCGCCGGGAGTGCAGGCATTCCTGGCGGGTCTTCCCAAGCGCTATATCAAAACCCATTCGCCGGAGGAAATTCAGCATCACTGGCGGCTGGCCGAATCGAGCCGGCAGGATGGCGTCGCGGTTGAGATTCAGAAGGAGGCAGGAGCCTATCTGATCACCGTCCTGGCGCATGACAAACCCGGGCTGTTTGCCTCACTTTCAGGCGTGTTGTCCAGCTTCGGGATGAACATTGTGAAGGGCGAGGCCTACTCGAACACGGCCGGATACATTCTGGACCTCATCCGGTTCACCGATCCTCTCCGGCGGCTCGAATTGAACCCGGAAGAAGTCAGCGATCTGCGCAAAACAGTGGAGAAAGTTGTTCTGGGTTCTCTCGACGTCCAAGACCTTCTAAGAAACCGGCGGCTGGGTCCGAAGCGGATTCACGACGACTCGATCACCACCTCCGTACGGTTCGATAACAAGGCATCGGATTACGCAACGCTGCTCGAGTACTCCGCGGAGGACCGCCCCGGCTTGCTCTACGATCTCGCCTCGGCAATCACCGGTTTCGGCTGCAATATCGAGGTAGTCCTCATCAATACGGAGAGTTTTCGGGCATCCGATGTATTCTATATAACAAAGTCATCAAAGAAGCTTCTCTCAGAGGACATCAGCGGTCTCCGCTCGGCGCTGGAGCACCTCGGAGTAGAGAGGAAAGACCGCGCGGCGGTCCACCTCTTTACAGACGACGACAGCCTGAGTACCGGTCGACTTGGTAAAAACGTTACTTGCTGTTTCTGTTCGGGTTGACGTGCTTTGGCGGAACTACTTAGGATGGAGATGGCCCGCTGTTTCGTTTGGGATACTTCTTGCATCGCCTTGAATCGAGTGGAGATGCTCTACGCAGGTGAATAGCTTTGGCGTAAAGGGAAAGCGCTCCGGAATGACGTTTCGTGCTCTCTATGGGACAACGTCCTGGCTGCTGGCGCTCTCGCTTTTGTTTATTTTACCGGGCCTGGGACAGGCCGAAACACCGGCTTCTTCGACCGCGAAACGCAAAAAGCGGCGCGAAGAAGAGCCGTCGTCCCGCAACGTCGGGACCACGACGGCGGCGGCTAAAACTCGCTGGCACTGAACGCCGGCAAGTAACCGCCCTGGTCCATACGGCCGGAACAGCAAAGACGCGCACTGCGGCAGCCCGAACCAGACGCCGCCGGCTGGCAGTTGTCAGCCCCTGGACGGAGCCTACCTATGCGGATTCCACCGTGGGAGACAGCACGGAAGGCGAAGATCCGGATGTGCGGCGCGCAGCCGTCGAGGCGCTCGGTCCTTATAACGGCACCGTGATCGTGGCGGATACGCAGACTGGCCGGATTCTGACCGTCGTCAACCAGAAACTGGGGTTGAAAGGCGCCTTTCAGCCCTGTTCTACCGTCAAGATGGTCGTTTCGCTTGCGTCTCTGAGCGAAGGCCTTGTGGATTCGAGACTGCCGGTCCACCTGACGCGGCGCTATTCGATGAACATGACCGAAGCGCTCGCACGGTCGAACAATCTGTATTTCGCCAAGTTGGGACAGCAGCTCGGGTTTGAGCGCGTCTCGAAGTACGCAAAGCTTTACGGTTTGGGCGAAAAGGCCGGGCTGGACATCCCGGGAGAAGAGCCAGGATTCCTGACGTCGGAGCCGCCTCCGACGGGCGTCGGCATGATGACGAGCTTTGGCGACGGAATCAGGGTCACGCCTCTCGAGTTGACCAGCATCGTCACGAGCATCGCGAACGGCGGGACCATGTATTACCTGCAATATCCGCGGAGCGACGACGAGGTGAAGAAATTCGTTCCCAGAATCAAGCGCACGCTCGATATCGGACAGTTCGTACCTCAGTTGAAGGCCGGCATGCTTGGCGCGGTGGAATATGGAACGGCCCGACGGGCGATTTACGATCCGAATGAACCGGTTCTCGGGAAAACGGGAACTTGCACCGATACCGCTCAACCGGGCGTTCATCTGGGCTGGTTCGGCTCGTTCAACGACGTTGGCAAGAACAAAGTAGCGGTCGTGGTGCTGTTGACCGGAGGACGCGGGATCAGCGGTCCGATCGCCTCGGGAGTTGCCGGAAACGTGTACCGGAACCTGGCGGCTCAACATTTCTTTGCTCCGGACCAACCGGGCGTGAACACTGCCCTGATCTCTTTACGAGATCAGCAATCGAACCCGCAGTAAACTGAAATACGATTGATCCTACCCGCAACGACCGGCGCTGTCCTCTTTCTCTGTTTGCTGATTTTCCTCGCTCTGGGGTCGTGGATTCTTCCCTGGCGTTTGGGCGCAGCGCAAAACTCGCTTCGAAATCTTTGCCATTGATTTCGGCATCGGGCAGCTTTCCTGCTCGCCTTGGTTGCAGCGTTCACGCTGGGCAGCATGGGCTCGGAACTCGCATTCACTGATAGCCTGCTCGTCTCGGGACATCGTGCACAGGCGTCTAGTCCTGGCTGCCGGGCTCTTGACGGCATCGCCAACGTGGCGCTGATTGCTTCCGCGTCGCTTGGCGGAATTGCGACCGCCTTCGCTGCTGCGGGCGGTATCGGGATTACGCTTGTTTGCCTGGATGTCGGGCCTGCGTCATCCTGCTCCATCTGACGGCGGGCACGATCCTGGCACTCTTTGCCGTGGTTCTTGTCGCAACAGTCCTCGCGATGCGCCGTTCCCTTCCCGCCAGTCCCCGCATGCAAAGAGCCGGAAAGCAACGTCCGCCGGCGGACCCGGGGATACAAGAGCTTGTCGCTTGCGGCAATCAGCGGTCTGGCGTTTGCCGGCTCGGCAGAACTCGCCCGTTACGGCACTTCGGGCGAATTGGGCGTAGCACCGTATGCGGCGTTTGTGTTTATTGCGCTTCCAGCTCTCTTTTCCACTCTCGCGCTTACGTTCTTTCTCTTCAACTTCCCTCTGCAAGGGGCGCGGCTTCACGCCAACGCGTACTTTTCAACCCGTTTGATCCAGCACGCCTTCGGGATTGTAGCCGGAATCATCTGGGGCACAGGAATCCTTAGCTGCTTTCTACTACGAAGCACAGCTTCCGAGGAAGCCGCCCCTCGGGGATTTGCCGTGTATGCGGCGTTCGGTTCTTTCGTTCTTGCAGCAGCTTGGGGTTTGTCTCTGGCGGCGGAGCCAATCCGCACCCGCCGAGGTATGATCGCGTCGGCTACAGCGATTCTGGCTTTGGCGGTCTACTTCCTGGGCTATGCGGTCGTAGAGTAACGCGTTAGTCCGGCGGGAGTTCGCAGTCATTCCAGAACTGGTCGAGATGTCGAAGAAAGTTCAGGTTGCCGTCGAGATTGAGCGGTTTCTTGATGTAGGCATTAGCATGCGCTTTGTAACACGCATCTACGTCCTTTAAAGCTCGTGACGAGCTGAGCATCACCACCGGTATGGTACTCAGTTCGGGATCAGACTTTACTTTCCGCAACACTTCACCGCCATTCATGCCCGGCATGTTGAGATCGAGCAGGATGAGGTGCGGTCGCGGCGCCGATTCGAAGGGAGGCTTTCGACGCAGAAAGGCTAGCGTCTGTTCCCCGCTCGAGCAATGGTGACACCTGTGGGTCAAATCAAGTTCCCGGAGCAGGTTCCGCACCAACGCCACCTGAGCGGCATCGTCATCGACGATCAGTAGATCGAAAGCGCGGGACATAAACACCTCACCGTTCTTGCCCAGTGCAAAAGAAGCATGCCACTCGGCTAATAATCTGATGCTGGCATTCCGAAATCCACATCACACGTTTCCGTTCCGGGGCGGAATTCCTTCGTCCCCTGGCGACACCTATACTAGAGCCAGCATAGATTTTGGCCGCTAACCGGGCCAGGGTAAACCCAGAAAGATCTCGGATGGAAGACGCGAACGCGCTCGATATACGGCCCAAGCCTGAGGCCTTTGATTCCGATGGCGATACGAGCCCGCCACGTGGAAACCCGTTTCCGATTGTCGGGATCGGCGCATCTGCGGGTGGACTTGAAGCCTTTGCGGAGCTGCTTTCCGCCTTGCCGGCGGATACGGGCATGAGCTTTCGTACTGGTACAGCACCTGGACCCAGCTCACGAAAGTCTGCTTCCGGAACTTCTGGCCCCTCATTCGTCCATGCCAGTGGTCAGTGTCCATGACGGAATGAAGGTTGAGCCGGATCACGTTTATGTCATTCCGCCGAACACGAGCATGGAACTCGTAGATGGCACGCTGCGGCTTGCAGCACGAGAGCCCGGCCTTCATCTCCCGATCGACATCTTCTTCCGCTCATTGGCAGCCGTTCAGGGCAGTCGAGCCATCGGTGTGGTTCTTTCCGGCAACGCCTCGGATGGCAGCGTTGGCGTGCGTGACATCAAAGCAGAGTGCGGGATCACATTCGCCCAGAACGAAGCGACGGCGCGCTTCGGGGGAATGCCCCGCAATGCGGTGGCGACGGGCGCAGTCGATTATGTGCTCAACCCTGCCGATATCGCTCGTGAACTCACCGCAATCGCCAGACATCCATTCCTGATTCCGAGCCAACCGGGCAACTCACATTCGGAGATCTTACCGGAAGGGGACGGCTCGCTACGGCGGATCTTCGCGTTATTGCATAGCGCGACCAAGGTGGACTTCTCGCGATACAAACCGACGACCGTCCGTCGCCGCATCGGCAGACGAATGATGGTGCTGCGCCTGGACGAGTTACCGGAATACGCGCGATATGTTGAGCATCAACCGGCAGAACTGCGCGAACTCTACAAAGATCTTCTGATCAGTGTCACCAGTTTCTTTCGTGATCCGGAGAGCTTTGAAGCACTCGGGAACCTGATGATTGCCGCTTTGAAGAACCGCGGCAGCACGGAAGAACCTGTACGCGTCTGGGTTCCGGGCTGCGCAACCGGCGAGGAAGTGTATTCGCTTGCCATTTGTCTGTACGAGCTGCTGAAAGACAATCAACTCCTTCTCCCGCTTCAATTTTTTGGAACCGACATCAGCGATGTTGCGCTCGACCGGGCCAGACACGGTACTTACCCGGTGGGAATCGAAGATGACGTTAAACCGGATCGGCTAAGGCGGTTTTTCACCAAAATAGACAGCGGATACCAGATCAACAAAGTCATCCGGGAAAGCTGCGTCTTCGCTCATCACGATGTCACGAAAGATCCGCCGTTCTCAAATCTGGACCTGATCAGTTGCCGCAATCTGCTTATTTATCTGGACCTGAGCTGCACAGCGGCACATTCTTCCCGTGTTTCATTACGCGTTGAAATCGAATGGATTGCTCATGCTCGGAAGCGCGGAAAGCACCGGGGCCGCCTCCGATTTGTTTGTGACGGTCGACCAGCAGCATAAAATCTATTCGCCGAAAACAAATACCTCCGCGATTGCCTCTTGACATGGCACTCGGAGGGTCGGTTTTGGACAATTCCTCGCTGATGACACCGACAGCGTCGGGCGCCGTCGAACTGCAAAAAAGGCTGGACCGCGTTATCCAGAGCAAGTATTCGCCGGACGCAGTCCTGATCGATGCCGAGTTTCAAATACTACAATTTCGCGGGCATACCAGTGCGTACCTCGATCCTATCGCCCGGTCACGCGAGCCTGAATGTGCTCAGAATGGCGAGGGAAGATCTGGTGCTGCCGCTGCGGCGGGCAGTGCAGACGGCCGGGGAAACGAATGCGACCGGTTCGGGAATCCGGAATTGAAATTCGTTCGGTAGCCCAGAAGCACGAACGTCACCATAGAGGTGACGCCAATTGCCGGCCTTGGATCGGGAGAGCGTTACTTCCTGATCGTCTTTATGCGGGAAAGCACCTCGCGCAGACTCCTAGCTTTGAAGTGAAAGGTTTCGAAGTGACGACGGTCGACGAAGATGTTCCCAAGCTTCAGCGGGACCTCTCGGAAACGCGCGAATACCTTCGGAATCTGACCGAACAATACGAAGCTCATTCGGAGGAGTTGCGCGCCTCCAATGAAGAAGCCCGCAGCGCGAACGAAGAACTGCAGTCGACCAATGAGGAACTGCGGACAACGAAAGAAGAGCTGCAATCGGCCAATGAAGAATTGACTACGGTCAACGAAGAACTACAGAGCCGCAATCAGGAACTGAATGCAACCAACAGCGATCTCAAGAACCTGCTGAGCTGCGATCACGATCCCCATTCTGATGGTGGATTCCGATCTTCGTGTGCGGCGCTTCAATACCGCTGCCGGATCACTCTTCGAGCTTGGACCCGTCGATATCGGCAGGCCTGTCGGACATATCAGAGGACGTATCGAAACGCCGCGGCTTGAGCAGCAGGTGAAGACAGTCGTTGACACGCTTCATCCCGATATCGGAAGAACTTCAGGATTCGCGGAGGCTCCTGGTACTGCGTTGAGCATCAGGCCTTACCGGACGATGGACGATCGGATCGCCGGAGCCGTGATCACTCTGCAGGACATCGATCCGCTCAAGCGCGGTCTGGAGGCAGCCAAAGAGGCTCGCGACTATGCGGAAGGTATGATCGAGACCGTCCGGGAGCCGCTGGTGGTTCTGGATTCGGATCTGCGCGTACAGCGAGCGACCCAATCTTTCTATGACACATTCCTTGTGACGCGCGAAGAAACGGAAGGGCGATTCCTTTACGATCTCGGCAGCGGGGAATGGAACCAGCCGCGTCTGCGAGAACTGATGGGCGCCGCCCTGTTTCGTTCAGAGCCATTTCACGATTTCGAAGTAGTTCACGAGTTTCCCTCACATCGGGAGCCGAGTCATGCGTCTGAACGGACGCCGTATTCCATTTCCGCAGTCCGAAGCGCAGGATGCTGCTGCTGTCGATCGAAGACGTAACGGAACGCCAGGAAATTGCCGAAATTCGATTCCAGCGCCTGTTTGAGACCGCTAAGGACGGCATTGTCGTCATCGATCTGGAAACCAACACGGTGCAGGACGTGAATCCGTTCTTCCTCCAACTCACAGGAAGGGGACGCGAGGAATTCATAGGGAAACCGGTCGAAGAATGTGGGTAAGAAACTCGGGATTCCGGAGATCGGACAAGGCATCGAGGCGACCAAGCGTTCAGACCTGGTCCGTTACGAGAACCTGAACCTGCGACGAAAGCGACGGATCAACAGTTGCGGTGGACGTCATCGGCAACAAGTATCGCGTCGGAAGTCAGCCTGTCGTTCAGTTCAACGTCCGCGACGTTTCGTCTCGCAACGCAGGCTCTGAAGGCATTAGTCGAAAGCGAACAGCGGTTCCGGCTTGTTCGTCGAAAGCACGCACGACTATGCAATGTTTCAGACTGGATCCGACCGGCGTCATTCTTTCCTGGAACTCGGGCGCCGAACGGCTTCTCGGCTGGAAGGAAAGAGAAGCGATCGGCATGCCGAGCAGTGTCGTATTCACGCCCGAAGATATTGCCACAGGCCAAGCCGGAAGCAGAACTCAGACCGCTCGTAGCCGACGGCAAGGCGGAGGATGAACGCTGGCACATCCGGAAAGATGGTACCCGGTTTTTTGCCAGCGGAGTTTTGACGCAAGTCTGCGATGAATCACGGCAACTTGCTTGGGTTCGCGAAGGTGATGCGCGATGTCACAGAACGGCAGGAGCAGGAAGAGCAACTGCGGCGATCCCTGTCGGAAAAAGACACTCTGGTTCGCGAGATACACCATCGTGTGAAGAACAACCTGCAGGTGATCGTGAGCCTGCTTGGGATGCAATCGCGACACACGCATGACGCACAGGTTCTTACCGCCTTCCGTGAAGCGGAAAGCCGCTTGCGCGCGATCGCACATATCCACGAATGCCTATACGCTTCGGACGACCTGACGGAAGTGGAATTCGGCGGTTATGTCACGACCCTCGCGAACGAACTGGTCCAGCTACACGCCTCCGCTCCTGATCAGATCAAACTCGAGAGCGAGATCACTGATCTCGTGCTCCACATCGAGCGCGCGATTCCCCTGGGTCTCATCGCAAATGAGTTGATTCTGAACGCCCTGAAACACGGCCTGCGTGGAAAACCCGGCCGGCTCGTAGTCAGGCTCAACTATATGCGTCGTTGCCAGGCGATCAGGGCGTCGAGACGACGACCATCAACTGGGGCCAACTGCAGGTAATTGACAGCGGACCGGGTCTTCCGGCCGACTTAGACTTAAGTAATACGGCGTCCATGGGACTGAGGCTCGTCAACATGCTTGTCCGGCAGTTGCGCGGCCGCCTCGAGAAGGGTCCGGAGCCGGGTGCAAACCTTACCGTGAGTTTCCCACTAGAGGTCGAAGGCAGAAACTAAGGAGGTCTCCGATGAAGCAGCGGATTCTGATAGTCGAAGACGAATTCATCGTCGCGGATGACCTGGAACACCAGTTGCTTCATCTGGGATATGAAGTCGTCGGCACCGCAGCTTGCGGCAGTGACGCAGTGTCCCTGGCGAACGACAAACGGCCGGATATCGTTCTGATGGATATCCAGCTGGAAGGCTCGATGACGGGAGTTGAAGCAGCAAAGCGCATCCAGCAGAACACGGGGGCGGCAGTGATCTTCGTGAGCGCCTTTGCCGGAGTCTTCGTTCGCGATCCGAGCCAAATGGCCGCTCCCGGTATTTGCCTTAGCAAGCCGTTTTCTCCTGTCCAACTCAGGGTGGCGCTCGAGTCTGTCTAAGAAGAAAAAGCAAGCCGGAGTTTCGCATGGATGAGGCTGGGCTGATTCCAAGTTCGCAATCGGGCGCCGGTGAGCCCAGTCGCCCGCGTGTGGTAATCTGCGACGATTCGGTTCTGATCCAGGAAGCACTGCGAGCGGAGTTGGAATCCGAGTGCGACGTCGTCGGATTGGAGGAGGACGGCGCTTCTGCCATTAAGACTGTCGAGGCCAAACAGCCCGACATCCTGCTTGTCGACGTTTCTCTGCCTGACGTGAACGGGTTCGTCCTCACCGGAAAAGTTCTTGGACAGAATCCGCAAGTGCGTGTGATCTTCGTTAGCGCACACGGAGATCCGGCGTACGCTGCGAGAGCCTTCGAAATAGGAGCGAGCGGTTACGTTCTTAAAGGCTCGATGCGAACAGAACTGCTGGCTGCTGTTCGTACCGTTATGGCAGGAGGGCAGTTTCGATCGGCGCTGATTCCGAAATCCTGATGCCAGTTGGCGACGGAGATCAGTCGATCTCGCGATCGTGGTCTTTCGGGAGCTGCTCAAGAGCCGCCCTGAGCCGTTGCCGCGACTGATCTTCCTCCCTGGCGTGATAGCGTGCTCCCTCGAACCTGTGATGGGCAATGCAGTCGAGTGTCTTTGCCAAGTGGAAGCGAATAGATTCCTCTGCCTCCGTGATCTCTTCGGCAACCGACCTCGGCGCTGGAAGAGAGCAGCCGGAAGTAACGGCAGGAATTCCATTGATAGAGCGCCGCAAGCGGCATCGTTCGACGAAGATACCCGCCAGCAATCCTGATATCTCCTCCGCGGATTGCAGTATTCGCCTGAGCTTGCCGAAATGCGACCTGTCTGCCTCAACTCGCGCCAGTGTAGCGAGCATCTCGTCGCCCAATGCGGACCGGAAGCTCTCGGGGTAAAGCCGCAAGAGCGCGCGATAGATCCTCATCATGGGATCACCTCCAATGCCTGAAGGCGGGCCGACGCAACTCTCGCCAGGTGTTGCAATCGTTCGACCTCGGCCTCCAGACGAAGGCGGCCGCCCTTCGTGAGGCGGTACGCCTGTTTGTCCCGGGAAACGTCGTCCTGATCCCAACGCTCGATCCACCCGTCTTCGAGCAGCCGGTGAATCGCTCCGTATAAGGTGCCTGTGCTCAGCCGGATCCGGTTTCCGCTCAAGGCTTCAATATCTTTCAGCAGGGCATACCCATGCCTGGGTTGCGTCTGCGAGGCTCGTCAAGATCAGGAGAACCGGTTCCGAAAGAGCCTTTTGAATACCTCGCTCGTCGTCATGTCGCATGACGACATATTAGCGCCGATCGTCTGGCCTCGCAACTACGTCTTTTGGCTAAATGCCGCCGAAGCCGAGCACGTCGTTCGAGCGCGGCAATCGTCGCTCCGTCCGGTACTTTGCCTTGGGCCAGGGTGGCCGATCCCCCGCCCCGTCCGCCGTTCTCCGCCAGGACCTGCTTCAGGACAGCACCTGCGTTTACTCCTGAATCGACCGAAGACGCAATCAAAACAGAGGGAGGCTCCTCGGCGGCCACCATGCAAATCGCCTTCGGATTTGCCGTGAAAGCGGTTGCAGCTAATCGCGAACTCTCGTCGAGCCCCGGGCGTGCGTAGCAGAAGCCGATGAAGACCGTCCGGCGACGCAGGCGTATTGCGGTACGCGGCATCCGCTTCGAAGCCGGCCACTTGCGCCCTCAGCTTCTCCCGGTCGCGATCGCCCTCGACTAATCTTTGACGGACGGTCGCCAGGGATTCGACGAGTTTCTCCGGCGGAACCGCGTTTTGCTTGGCGAGTTCCGCCAGGATCTGAAAATCGCGGCGCGATCGCCGAATGGCACGCGTACCGCAGATAAATTCGAGGCGTACATTGCCCGCGCACCTTTTCCGAGCCGCGGATCTGTACCGGCCCGATCTCAGCCGTGGTTCTGACGTGCGTTCCGCCGCACGCACTCCGGTCGACCTCCTGGATCTCGATAATGCGGAGCGTCCCCGTCCGCCGGCTCTCTTTGCGAAGGGACTGCACCGCGGCCGCGTCTTCAAACGAAATCAGGAGAGGAACCGCCGCCCGCACAATCTCGTTCACGCGTTCTTCGACGGTGGCGATCTGTTCGGGCGTCAACTCTTTTGCCCCGAGTTCCACGGTCGAGACCTCGGGGCCCATATGGAAACTCAACGTTTCGAAACCGAAACGCTCCAGAAAAACCGCCGAGAGAAGGTGCTGGCCCGAGTGCTGCTGCATGTGATCGAAGCGCCGGTTCCAATCGATCCGGGCCTGGACCAGATCGCCCGGAAGGGGCTCGGCGAGAACATGCGCGATACGCTCTCCTTCATCTATTACGTCCGTAACGGCTGCCCCGCTCAAGACACCTGTATCGTGAGGCTGGCCGCCTGAGGTCGGGTAAAAGAACGTTTTGTCCAGGTACACCCGCCTTCCATCGTCCGTCTTGTGGACGACCTGGGCATCAAAGGAGTGAGTGTAGGCGTCCTGGTAATACAATCTGGCGGTCGTCACTCCTCAGAAGTAGCATCCCGCTTGCAGAGTTGCGCATCGGACTAAGAGAAGATAACAGAAATGGGGCTAGGCGACCATATCCGCGCCATCAAGCGCGAAGATCCCGCGGCGAAGAGCAGCTTAGAAATCCTGCTTTGCTATCAGGGACTTCACGCTGTTATTCTTCACCGCGTAGCCCACTTTCTTTACCGCCGGCGACTGTTCGTTCTCGCCAGGCTCGTTTCCAGCTTCTCGCGGTTCATCACCGCCATTGAAATCCATCCCGGCGCCAGAATCGGCAAGCGCCTTTTCATCGATCACGGTCTCGGCGTTGTGATCGGCGAGACGGCCGAGATAGGCGACGATGTGCTGCTTTACCAGGGAGTTACGATCGGCGGAACCGGTAACGAGCGGGGGAAAAGGCATCCCACGCTGGGCAACCGCGTCGTGGTCGGCACCGGCGCCTCCGTGCTTGGGAATATCCGGCTGGGCGACGATGTCCGGGTGGGCGCCGGCGCCGTCGTCGTCCATTCGGTTCCCAGAAACTCGACGGTTGTCGGCATCCCGGGCCGGGTCGTCAGGACCCGATCCGAGACACTGGGCACCCTGGAACATGGTCGCGTGGCGGCGTCTGGCGAATCGGAACCGACCGACGTTGAGCAATTGGCCGATCGTATCCGCGAGTTGGAGGCTCTCCTCAAATTACTGCTGGACGAGCGAGTGGGTCAGGCCCGGGGCTGAGCTCCGAACCGGTACTTCAGGCTATTCGCCGCCAGTTGCGCGAGTTCCGTCACGGGAAAACCCGAAAGCTTCGGCCGCAAGCAGATATTCACTCGTCACATCCGTAAAAAACAGGGCGGGATCGTCCGTTCCCAGCACGACTGGAACACCCGCATCCCAAAGCTTCCGTAGCGGATGCTGCCGTCGAGCGAGGGCACAGCACCGGTTCGGACGTTGCTCGACGGACATACCTCAACCGGAATGTCGTGGGTGCGCAAGTACTCGAGGAGGCTCGGGTCGTCGACCGACCGAATGCCATGCCCGATCCGTTCGGTCCCGATCCGGACCGCCTGCCAAACGCTTTCCGGACCGGCAACTTCTCCGGCGTGACAAGTCAAATGTAAGCCGGCGTCCTTCGCCTTCCGGTAAAGTTCTTCAAACCAGGAAGCCGGACCTCGCTCCTCGTCCCCGCCGATCCCGATCGCGATCACTCCGGCATCCCGATATTCCCGCGCCAGATCGAACACACGGGCCGCCGGTTCCGGTCCAAACTGGCGGATGGCGTCGAAAATCCAGCGAACCTCGACGCGCCGCTCACGTGCGCACGCGGTTTGGACCGCCTCGAAAATCGCAGAGAGATCCTGCCCCTTCCACAGAACCACGCCCGCCGAGAGTGTAATCTCGGCGTAGCTGCACGTTTTGCTCGACCAGCCTTTGAAGCAACCGGGTGGTCGCGTGCTGGTACGCTGCCGGAGAGTCAAGCTTTTGGCTAACCCAGACGTAAGCTTTCAGGAATCCAGGAAAACCTACGTAGTCGAAGCGCTCCCGGATCTCGCTTGCGGTGAGCGAAGGATCGATCTCGAGCAACGTCTCGGGCTCGACCGATCCCTCCAGGTGAAGATGGAGTTCCGCCTTAGGCAGCCCGAGGATAAACTCACGTAGAACAGGATCCGGCGCTTCGATTCGCCATCTAGCATTTTGAAAGGGAAACACTTACGAGCGGACAAGCCTCAAAAGCTAGGGACATCGGAAGCGGTGTTCCCTCCGACATAATAACGAGCAATCATGGCGATAACTGACGAAGAAATTCGAAGCGATAGTCGGAGGCTACCATGGCGACGCCTTCGCCGTGTTGGGACCGCACGCCAAGACCCCGACGAGCAAGCACGACTGGGAAATTCGCGCCTTTTTGCCGCAGGCTCAGAAAGTCGAAGTGGTCATGCCGGACAGCACGGTCTCCGACCGAACGGGTACACCCGGCGGGGCTGTTTGTCGCCAGCCTTAGTTCTGCGCCGGACCGCTACAAGTTCAAGATTACCGATTACGGCGAGGCCGTGACCGAGGTCGAGGATGTTTATCGCTTTCCGCCAATTCTGACCGAATTCGATCTGCATTTGCACTCCGAGGGCACGAATTTCGAGGAATATCACGCCATTGGGCGCACACCCGACGACGCTCGAGGGTGTGGCCGGGCACCCGGTTCGCTGTTTGGGCGCCCGAATGCTCTGGTCGTCAGCGTAGTGGGCAACTTCAACGATTGGGACGAGCGCCGCAACCCGATGCGGAACCGGACGGGAGGCGTATGGGAGATCTTTATTCCCGGTGTCGGTCCGGGAACGCCCTACAAGTACTCGATCAAATCTCGGTTTCGAGGTTATAGCCAGCTAAAGGCCGACCCGTTTGGCTTCGCCATGGAGCGGCCGCCGAAGTCTGCTTCCGTCGTCGCCGATCTCTCCACCTATGAATGGGGAGACGAAGAGTGGATGGAGAACAGGGCGCAAACCGATCCGCTCGAAAAGCCGTTCTCGTTTTATGAAGTACATCTCGGCTCCTGGCGCAGGCATGCGAACGGAGAGCCGCTCAGCTACCGGGAGCTGGCAACGACACTCGTCGAATACGTGAAATCGATGGGGTATACGCATATCGAACTGATGCCGATAGCAGAGCACCCCTATTCGCCATCCTGGGGCTACCAGGTGACGGGTTACTTTGCTCCCACCGCCCGCTACGGCTCGCCGCAAGACTTCATGTATTTCGTCGATAGCTGCCATCAGGCCGGCATCGGCGTGATCATCGACTGGGTTCCCGCTCACTTTCCGAAAGATGCGCACGGGTTAGGATTTTTCGATGGAACAGCGCTCTATGAGCACGAAGATCCGCGTCTTGGCGAACATCGCGATTGGGGAACACTGATCTTCAACTTCGGCCGGAATGAGGTTCGCTCGTTTCTTATTTCGAACGCGATGTTCTGGCTGAAGCAGTATCACATCGATGGCTTGCGCGTGGACGCTGTGGCGTCGATGCTGTACCTGGATTACTCGCGGAAAGCGGGCGAGTGGGTGCCTAACATCTATGGCGGGAACGAAAACCTGGACGCCATTTCGTTCCTGCGCAAAACGAACGAACTGACTCACCAAGTGCCCGGGGCAGTTACGATCGCGGAAGAATCCACGGCCTTCACTGGTGTTTCCCGCCCGGTGTACCTGAACGGCCTGGGATTCACCATGAAGTGGAACATGGGCTGGATGCACGACATGCTCCACTACTTCGAGCATGATCCCATTTACCGCAAATATCACCAGAACGACATCACGTTCAGCATGGTGTACGCTTTCACCGAGAATTTTGTCCTGCCCATCTCGCACGATGAGGTGGTCTACGGGAAGAAAGCGCTCGTGAGCAAAATGCCGGGCGACGAGTGGCAGCGGTTTGCCAATACCCGAGCGTTTCTCGGCTATATGTACGGGCATCCGGGCAAGAAGCTGCTGTTCATGGGCGCGGAGTTCGGACAAACGCAGGAGTGGAACTCGGAAGCGCAACTCGAATGGTGGCTGCTGGATCATGCGATCCACCAGCAGCTGAAAGACTACTGCGCCGCTCTCAACGGCTTGTACCGGAGCGAGCCGGCGCTCTACGAGGTCGATTTTCAGGGCTGGGGATTCGAGTGGATCGATTTCCACGATGCCGAGAACTCAGTCGTCTCCTTCGTCCGGCGTGCGAAGCGGAAAGAAGACTATCTGGTGTTCGTCTGCAACTTCACGCCAACACCGCATCTGAGTTACCGGATCGGCATGCCCGAAGCCGGCGGATTCCGGGAGATCTTCAACTCCGATGCCGCGATCTTCGGCGGCAGCAATCTGGGAAATGGAGGATATGTGATCGCGGATGATTCGCCTTCTCACGGACGTCCGGCATCTGCCTCGGTGGTGATTCCTCCGCTCGGGGTGGTGGTGTTCAAGCCGGACCGGTAAAGCTTACGTCAAACCGGATTGCGAGTCTCCGACTATACTCCAAGCCGGCATTACGTGCCTACGAAATAGTCGAATTCGCCAGTAGCTTCTTCAGCAAGCAAGTTTGCGATAATACCTGGACCTTGTATCAACGTTTCCAGCCTAAGGCTTCTGCTTCATCGAGAAGGGCTTCCCGAAGCAGGCGGCGCCGTGTTCTTTAAAGCAGTTCTTCGATCTTCCACGAGAGTAATCTTGCGACACGACAAGCTATGTGATGGCCGACAGTGAATCGCCTGCTGACGGACTTGCAGCATCTTCGTAACGTCGTGATTCTCCGTTGGGTAGCGCGATTTGCTCAGGACCGTGATCGCTGGACGATTGCCGGCATTCGATCTTAACGCGATCTGGCCTTGCGGAAGGAACCTCGAGCGGTGCTGACAGGCGTGAGCTCGGCGGATCCATTCTCGTTCGAGCTGCAAAACACCGGATTAGAGCTGCGCCTGGCCTTCCAGACTGCGCCACAGATACCAGCTGGCGACCGAACAGTAGGGATGCCACCGTTCGGCGATACGCGCCAGATCCGCTGGTTTCGGTGCGTCCGGCAGATTGTAGGCCCTCTGAACCGCGTTTCGGATTCCGAGATCCGAGAGCGGCATGATGTTCGGGCGTTCCAGTGCAAACATCAGGAACATCTGAACGGTCCAAACGCCGACGCCCCGGACACGGCAGAGAAGAGCAATGATCTCCTCATCGCTCAGGTCACGCAGCCGGCTGAATTGAATCTCGCGGCGGGCAGATCGTTCGGCCAGGTCGGTGATGGATGCAATCTTCTGCCGGGACAGCCCGCAGACCCGCAGTTCTTCCTCGCTCAGCCGGAGGAAGCTGCGAGGAGTGAGCCGCCCGCCCGCAGCGGTCTTCAGTCGCTGGAATATCGTTCCGGCCGCCTTACCGCTGAGCTGTTGGAACGTAATGGATTTAGCGAGCGTCTCGAAGGTAGCTTTGCGCGTCATCAGTCGATATGGGCCGACCTTGGCAATAATCTCGGCCAGAATCGGATCTGCACTTTTAAGGTGCAGCATTGCAAGTTCCATAAAGGACAAGGCGGGGCATCTGCTTTCCCCCGCAGATCATAATTTTAACTAGATGCAGTACTTCTCTCGCAGCGTCGCTCTGGCGAGCACCTCGGCGATCCTCCTCTTTGCCGGCATTGGCTTCGGTCAATCGGCGGCTGAGCCGCCCAAAGGCCCAGGCCAGGAATCTCAGGACACGACCATTCGCGTTGATGTTGACCTGGTCAATATCCTCTTCACCGTTAAGGCGAAGAAGGGCGGCCAATTGATTCCCGAACCTCGAGAAGAACAACTTCTCCATTTCCGAGGACGGGAAAACAGCAAACGATCCAGCGTTTCTCTCGCGAAACCGATCTGCCTTTGACTCTCGGCTTATTGATCGACGTGAGCGCCAGCCAGGAGCGGCTCATCGACACCGAACGGCAGGCGGCTTCGGCTTTTTTCTCGAGCGTACTGCGAAAGAAGGACGAGGCGTTTCTGATTTCGTTCGGGAAAAGCACGGAATTGCTTCAGGATTTCACGAACTCCGCCAAACAACTGACAGCGTCGATGCGGGATCTGCAGGGCGACGGGCAGCCGCCGATGGTCGGCCGCAACCCGGTTCCCGTGAACACAGGTCCTATTCCCAACGATGGGTTCACCCAAAGGAACCTTACTGTACGACGCCGTTTACCTCGCGTCTAATGAAAAGCTGAAAACCGAAGTGGGCCGGAAAGCGCTTATCCTGATTACCGACGGCGAAGACCAAGGCAGCACCTACAACATCAAGACCGCCATCGAACAGGCGCAGAAAGCAGACGCTATCATCTACAGCATTTTCTACGTTGACCGCGCATTCTATTCGCGAGGCGGGTTCAGTTTCGGCGGCGGAGGCGGCGAGGGCGAACTGCAGAAGATGTCGGAGGAGACCGGCGGAAAGGTCTTCACCGTCAGTTCGAAACATCCTCTGAACGAAGTATTCGACCAGATCCAGGAAGAGCTGCGAAACCAGTATTCCATCGGCTACTCTTCAACCAACCCGAACAGGGACGGCTCGTTCCGGCGCATCGAGATCAAGACGGATAATTCGGATTACCGGGCACAGGCTCGGAACGGATACTACGCTACCCCGGCTGATGCGCATTAGACTGTTTGCGAGCCTGAAGATATTCCGTGACGGCATCGCGCAGCGAGGGCATGGGCGCGATTCCTGCTTCTCCAGCTTCTCGTTGGAGAGAGCGGAAAATTTGGGGCGCCTTGCTGCTGTTCTGTACTCGCGCTCGTCCGTGGCCTGAAGAACAGCCGGCGTGTTCGGAAAGTTCGAAGATCAGCTTGGCGTAGGCGTACCACGAGATCGGTTCTCCCCCTCCCATATGGAACAGGCCGGAAATTCGTTTTTCCACAAGGTCGGCCGTGCGGGAAGCCATAGCGGGCGCGTAAGTTGGTGATGCGATGTGGTCTTCGACTACCCTGATCGGTGTTCCGCTCCTCGCAAGCCGCAGCATCATCTCGGGGAAGTTGCCTCGCCGGGTCGACGTGCCGGCAGGACCAAATACTCCGGAAGTACGGATGACAAGCGGATCGTCCAGATAGGCCTGCGCGTACAGTTCTCCGGCTAATTTAGAAACGCCGTAGGCTCCGAGAGGCCGGGGCGTATCGGTTTCGGTGTAAGGACTGCCCTTCTTTCCGTCGAAAACGTAGTCGGTGGAGTAATGAACCAGTTGGGCTCCGGTCTGACGGCAGGCCAAAGCGAAATTCCGTACCGCGAGCGCATTTACCTGGTAGGCGGCAAGGGGTTCCGTTTCCGCAATATCCACCTGGTTGTAAGCGGCTGAATTGATGACAGCCTGCGGGTCCGACTCGCCAATCGCTTTCTCGACGGCGGCCGAATCGGTGATGTCCAGCGATTGCCGGTCGAAGCGCAACACAGACCACCCGCGATCTTTAAATTCTCGGCAGAGTTCGAAGCCTAGCTGGCCCCCTCCTCCGAAGACGATCACCTTACGCTGCATTCTTTTGCAGCATAACGGATGCGTGCAGCCGTTGCTTGCATGTGAACTAACTTCAAGAGCTCCGAACTTAGGCAGCTTGGAATTCGCCAACCTTGGAAGCCGTGGTGCTAGCAGCGGGAACGCTCTCGCCCAGCAATTGAGTCGCGCAATGCCATCAGGCTCTGTAAGCCGCTCAGAACCTGCTCAACCGAAATCTCAACGTGATAACGTCCGTTCTGCGGTGCAACGGCAACCACCTCGCCGAGGAACATAGCGTCATCACACTCGACAGTGACTGCAGCGGAGATCGCGATCGGATCCGTCACGTCTACAATCAGGCGCTTTCCTTGCATCTCCACGAAAAAGCTAGGGAAACCATCGTTGGCGGAAGGAGTCGGAGGCAGAAGCAATCCGGATGATAACTGAGGGTTGGTAGGCGATGTGGAAGTAGTTCACGAGATACTAATCGGCGAGTCTCGCGGTCCACTTTAGGGCTCGAACGAACTAAAAATGCAATTCCAGCAAGAGCCAAGCGGAAGCACAGATCAACAGTACAAACAGTAAAGCGATCCAAGGCCGCGGCGAACTTACGGCGTACGGTAGCCGGATTTTCCTGAGGCGGCCGGGTTTGCCTCGCGCGCAAGGTCTCGGCAAGCCGGCATTGAACGTTGCTCGGCTCACCCTGCAAAGCTCGCACCAATTCTTCCCTGCCCTGCCGATCCGCTATCAGAATGGTGGCCGAGTTCGAACTGCGTGTTGATTCGTGCAGTTTCCGCCGCAGCGGGGCAGGCACTTCACTGACGGAATGGAAGACCTTGATGCCGCTTCCATCCGCGATGAAGATTGTCGACCGTTTCGCAGTGAGCTGAGCCATACGTCACTTAGTTCCCAGAACTTGCAGGGCAGGAGTCAAGTAAGCCGCCAGTTCGTTACCGGCATTTTCCGAAGCCACCTGGATAAATCCTAGAGCAGCTTTGGACAGTGCTTTGTCGCGTCGATAGATCAAACCGACCCTCCTGATCATCGGCTCAGGGCCGAGCGGAATGGACTTCAGCCGGTTGGCAGCAACTTCCTCTTCGCAGTGAGAAGCAGCCAGAAACGATACGCCCAAGCCCGGCCATTACAAATCGTTTGATCATTTCGGTGGAATCCAGTTCCATAGAAACATTCAACTCATCGTGTACAGCATCGAGCCAGGTATTCAGGCGCGATCTGGTAGTACCGGTTTTCGGCAAGAGCAGTTGCTCACCGAGGAGATCTCTGGGAAGGACACGCTCAAACGAAGATAGGCGATGACCCGCCGGTACGAGCAACCGGATTTCGTCTGAAAAAATTTTGACGACCTGAAGCCTTTTTTCCTGGATCGGCAACTGAGTGATGCCGAAATCCGCCAGATTGTCGAGAACCGCCTGGACGACTCGGACGCCGTAGGAACGATCTACCAGAAGCTGCACGTTGGGGAACTGTTTCTTGAATTCAGAGAACACCCCGGGCAAGACGTAGATGCAAGTGGCCTCGTTAGCAGCAATCAACAGCTCGCCGCGAGGGACTTTCTCCAGTTCGTTGATGGAATCCTGTGCCCGCCTGCGTAAGTGCGAGAATCTGCTCGGCATGCTCCGCGAAGATGCGCCCGGCTACCGTCAACGAGATTTTGGTCCCAAGCCGCTCGAATAGACGTGGTATTGAGCTCCTGCTCGAGCTGGCGCACCTGGGCGCTGATAGCAGGCTGGGTCCGGTAGCACGTCTGCGCTGCCTTCGAAAAGCTTTTCAGGCGAACGATCTCAAGAAACGTGTGTAGTTGGTCGAGATCCATGGCGGAAGTGAGACAAGGAACGCCTGCAGGACAGCGCGTGAAAAAATTGTAGCAATTGATTCTGGCCGACAAACGAGAAATATTAGTTAATTCGCATTATTGAGAGCGAAGAATCTTTGCGCCTGCCGGAAGTTCAAAAATCTTCGGCGGCACGTTTCCGTTTGCCTGGATGGAATCGGCGAACATTTGAAAGGCTTTATAGCCGTTCCTCGTGCGTTCGATGGTGTACGGCCACATCACGCCGCCTCCGATGTCGCGGTACTTGTCATAATCCGTAATTTCGTCGTTCCGGTTTTTTGTCGTCGGGTCCTGCCAGCTAAAAACCTGGCGCACAGGCAATTTCGTGTTGTGGTCGAAATACACCCGAACGGTGCGGTTCTGGGGATCGTTCAGATCGACAATATCCACGTGCCGGCTCAGGTAAACCTGGCTGCCGACGAAGTCGTAGATCCAGCCCGGTTCGTCTTTCCGAACCTTCAGGATGTACAGTATGTCGTTTTCCGTCGTGCGCTGGTAGCGGTTCCACGTTTCGTCTTCCACCTGACGCGCACCCCGGAACGTGATGTCCCAACCGGCGTTCCCGAGAAAAAGATAGGAATAATCCTGCTTTTTGCCGAGTACTTGACGCTCGATGATGCCAAGCGAGCCCTTCTCAGCGTTCGCAGGATATTCGGTGTAGATGTGAGCTACTTCAGCACCGCTGATCTGGTCGCGGAAAAAAGAATACAAACGACCCGACGAGACCCTGGTGTGCATGTTGAGAAAGTGATCGCCACCTAAGGCCTGCAAGGCCTGATCCACAATCTGCTTTCCCTGATCTTCGGTGGAGCCGGGATTGGCGAGTAAGCCAACAGAGGCCAGCAGCAAAGATCCGATCCAAATCGGTATCGTCTTCAAGCGCAAACTCCAGACAATACCGACGGTTTGGCGTTTGTCACAGGACCGTTCCTCTTCGCGAGCGTGGATAGACCCATGACGCTCGCTAAGCGGTCCGCCCTTTCTCTTGTTCATGACAGCCTGAATCTCAGCGACGACGGCAAGCGCCACCTGGTCCGGTCCTTCGGCACCGATGTCGAGCCCCATCGGACTGTGAAGAGCGGGAGAGTGGGCGAGCGACGCCAGACCAGCCTCTTCGAACATCTGGTCGGTTCGCTTTCGAGGTCCTAAAGCACCAATGTAAGGCAGAGCAGGAGCGGCAGACAGTTCCGTCAAAACCTGCAGATCCTGCGAGTAACTGTGGCTCATCGTAACGGCGACAGTCCACGGATCAAGGGACAATTGCGAGATCATTCCGGGATGCCGGACGGCAACGGCATCGGCCATAGGGAAACGATCAGGACGAGCATAGTGGGCACGTCCGTCGTAAACGGACACTTCCCATCCAAAGTGCTTCGCGAGGTTCGCTAGGGCTACGGCGTCGTCGCCTGCTCCGAAGATAAGCAGACGTATCGCCGGAGTGAGGGTTTCAATGAAAGCCTCAAGGCCGTTGTCCTTCCACAAGAACGATTCCCGGTTCGCGAGCGCCGTTTCAGCGGCGGTGCGAAGTTCCGCGACCCATTCGGAATCGCTAACGTTGTGTACCGTCTCTCCGCGGCCATCGATCACCAGGCGAGAACCAATGCGTTCCTTCGGCCCGAGGACATGAGCAGACTGCGCCGGCGCAGATCGGGACTCGCGAGACCGGCGAATCAGGTTCATCACAGGATCTCCCGCGGAGATTCGCTCGAGAAGGACATGGATAATGCCGTTGCAACCCAATCCATACTCGGCGGCGATCTCGCCATCGGGCGTCGTATCGTAGCGCCGAATCATTGGCCCTGATTCGGTGAGCCACCAGGCTCTTTTCACCAGGTCGTCTTCGAGACACCCGCCGCTGACCGAACCCGCACGCACTCCGCTCCGGGTAATTACCATGCGCGCGCCCGGAAGACGGTAAGAGGAGCCCTGCGTTCTGACGACCGTAGCCAGAACGGCTTCTTCTCCCGACTGTTCACACTGGCCCCAGAGGCTTAGGATCTTCTCGATTTCAGCCATTCGCGCGTCGATTCTAAATACAATTATGATTCAGACGGCGAGCGTCGATGCGTTGACGTCCGTTTTGCGCTCCGGTTGGCGTTCACCTGTCGCGCGCGGAATCGAGTTTCCCCAGCCATCAGGTACACTGCTGCCATGTCCGAGCGATTTCGACGACGGGGGTTCGTCGCTGCTGCGTTCGCTTCTGTTTTGACATCCGGACTCTTCTTATTCGCGGCAGGCGGAGCGGTCCGGCAGGAGCAGCGCACGCTGCCCGGGTTGAAGCAGACGGTCGAGATTCTCCGGGACCGGTGGGGAGTTCCGCACATCTACGCACAGAATAGCGACGACCTGTTCTTTGCTCAGGGCTATATCACGGCTGTGGATCGCCTCTTTCAACTAGATCTTTGGAGAAGATCCGGAACCGGAAAGTTGGCAGAGGTCTTAGGGCCTAATTTCCTTCCGAGAGATCGTATCGCTCGCCTGGTTCGTTACCGGGGAGATTGGGATGCCGAGTGGAAGAGTTACTCTCCCGATGCGCGGGCGATTGTGGGTTCTTTCGTAGCGGGAATCAACGCGTACATCACTTCTCTTAACGGGCAACGCACGGAAGAGTTTCGTGTAGCCGGATACGATCCAGGGCTTTGGACGCCCGAAGACGTGGTGTCGCGGCTCGCCGGTTTACAGATGACCGGGAACATGATGCAGGAAGTGAATCGCGCGCAGCAAGTAGCAAGGCTGGGCTTGAGCACTGTGGAGATGCTCTCCCCGCCGGACCCTCCCACACCGTTCGTGATTCCCCATGGACTGGACTTAGCCGATATCACCAACGCTGTCTTGCGTGATTACTCCGCGGCCGTGAGCCCGATTCGTTTTCCGGGCCAGCAGGGCAGCAACAATTGGGTTGTCGACGGGACGCGCTCGGTAACCGGCAGACCTCTTCTCGCGAACGACCCGCATCGCGCCATTCAGCTTCCTTCGCTTCGCAAGACGGTTCATCTCGTCGCTCCCGGCTGGAACGTCATCGGAGCGGGCGAACCGGCTCTGCCCGGGATCGCTCTCGGCCACAACGAAGACGTGGCGTTCGGGTTCACGATCGTGGGTATCGATCAGCAGGATCTTTATGTGGAGAAGACTAACCCGGAGAACCCGACCGAGTATCTCTTCAAAGGCGAGTGGAAAAAGTTCAGGATTGAGCACGAAAGCATTCAGGTAGGCGGCGCCGGCGAGGAAGGAATGGGAGCGCAGCACCCCGTCGCCGAGGTGTTCGATCTGAAATACACCGAACATGGGCCGGTGATCCATGAGGACGCGGCGCGGCATCGCGCTTACTCGCTGAAGTGGGTCGGCGAACTGCCGGGAACAGCCGGTTACCTTCCCGCGCTCTCTTTGACTCGCGCAAAGAACTGGCAGCAGTTCCAGGCCGCCGCGAGCGCGTACAAAGTGCCGTCAGAAAACCTGATTTATGCAGACCGGCACGGAAACATCGGCTGGATCGCCGCAGGACTCGCCCCCATTCGCAACGGGTGGCAAGGATTGTTCCCGGTACCCGGGCGACGCCGGCGAATACGAATGGGACGGTTATCTCAATTCTGCCGACCACCCGATGCAGTTCGACCCTCCGCGGCATTTCATCATCACCGCGAACAACAACATTCTGCCGCAGGGCTACTCTCACCAGCTCGCGTACTACTGGGCATCGCCCGAACGCTACGAACGGATCTCTCAACTACTCAGCGGGAAGCCGAAATTCGACGTTTCCGATTTCGAGAAGTTCCAGAACGACACTGTCTCACTGATTGCACAGGATTTTGTCAAGCTTCTCGACACCTGGACCCCGGACGAGGGTAGCGAAGCAGCGGCTGTTAAAGGACGAATTTTCCCGATGGGATTTCGACCTCCGAACCGATTCCAAGCTCGCCTGTATCTTACGAAGTGTGGTCGGGACGGCTGAGTTCGAAACTCACGGCCAAGATTCTTCCTGTACCCCGAACCAATCCCCGCGCCGTTCTTGCAGGCCTTAGGATTATTCCGCAGACGAACGCGCTTCTGTCGCAGTCATTCAAGGAGGCGATTTCTGAGCTGGAACGAAGATTGGGTCCGGACAGGTCCCACTGGACCTGGGGCAATCTGCACCATGCTTACTTCCGCCATCCGTTGGATCTGGCAACACAGCCGGACGTAAACGTTCCGGCAGCCGCTTTCGGGCTCGACAGTGCGGCGGCGCACAGGGAACACACCCCGGATATCTTCGATATACCCTCCGTTGCTCGTCCGGGCGACGCCAACACGGTGAATGCCACGGGCGGAGGGCCAAATTACTCCGAAGCGTATGGCGCCTCCTATCGCCAGATCCTCGACGTCGGCAATTGGGACAACTCTGTCATGACGAACGTCCCCGGCGAATCGGGTGTCCCCGGCAGCGAGCACTACTCTGATCTCGTGATTCCGTGGTCAAAGGGCGAATATCACCCCATGCCGTTCTCTCGACAGGCGGTAGAAGCAGCGACGGAAGAGAAGATTACTTCTCGTTCCCGCGAGATAGGGTCGAAGCGGGCAGCAGGTTAGACTGGTTGTTCTGCCCGCAGGCGTAACATCACCTTGATGTGAGTCGTCTAAACCGTCATAGGAAACAAAGCGGAAGCCGCTCTACGCCTATCGCAGCGACCAACTCGTGGCTGCATTCTTTCCGATATCGTTAATAAATGGAGCCAAGTAAGGGGAACAGGGGATGAAAGCACCCGGAACGATAGAGCCACATCTGATTGACCCGGAGGAGCCGTCGATCCGTCCTGCCGGACCGCGTCATTCCCAGTATCCGGAATTGGACGACGACGGGACGGGCAAGGGCAACCGCTATTGGTGGGTCTGGCTGCTGGTCTTCGCGCTGATTGGATATGGCTGTTATCGGCTGTATGTGTTTGAGAATGCGCGCAAAGAGGTGATGGCGAAGAAGAAGGGCGCGATGCGTCCGCGGACCATTCCGGTAGCTGTTGCGACAGCACACCGTGGCGATATGCCGGTCTACCTGCAGGGACTGGGCACCGTCACCGCCTTCAACACGGTCACGGTGAAGACCCGCGTGGACGGCCAGCTCGTTAACATTTCTTTTCACGAAGGACAATTCGTTCATCAAGGCGACCTTCTGGCGGAGATTGATCCCCGGCCATACGAAGTCGCACTGGAGCAAGCGAACGGCGCGCTAGCGCAAGCCAAAGGAACGCTCGAGCGGGACCAGGCCGCTCTTCGCGACGCGGAAGCGAATTACCAGCGATACCAGGAGCTTTACAACTCGCAGATCATTGCCAAACAGCAGCTCGATACTCAACTGGCAACTGCCGACCAGTCGCGCGGGTCGATCGCGGCTGACCAAGCTGCGATTGCGGGAGCCCAAGCCGCCATCAATAGCGCCAAGTTGAACCTTACTTACACCAAGATCACTTCGCCGCTAAGCGGGCAGCATCGGTCTTCGTCTGGTGGACGTCGGGAACATGATTCACGCTTCCGATGCGACCGGACTGGCGGTTATCACGCAACTGCAGCCCATCTCCGTTCTGTTCAGTCTGCCTGAAGAACAGCTGCCTCAGGTTTTGGCAAGGCTACGGGCGGGAGCGAAGCTTCCGGTTCAGGCGTATGATCGCGACCAGGCGAAGAAGCTGGCGGATGGCACGCTGCTGACCGTAGACAACCAGATCGACGCGACCACCGGAACCTCGCGCTTGAAAGCTGTGTTCCCGAACTCCGACAATGCCCTGTTCCCGAATCAATTCGTGAACGCCAGGCTTTCGCTCGAAACGAAGAAGAACGTTCTGATTGTTCCCACAGTTGCCATCCAGCGTGGACCCACCGGGACGTTTCGTCTATGTGGTTGGCGAAGATTCGACGGTCTCCGTTCGGCCGGTGAAGCTCGGCATATCGCAAGGCAACGACGTCGCGATCGACGATGGTCTGTCGCCGAACGAACGCGTGGTCGTCGATGGAGCCGAGAAGTTGACCGAAGGCATGCAAGTGTCGGTGCATCAGCCGGGCGAAGCTCCGAGCGTCAGGCCAGCCTTCAGGGCGTCGTAGTCGAAGAGGCGCGGAATGAGTCCGTCCCGGCCGTTCATTCTCCGGCCAGTCGCAACATCATTGCTGATGGCCGGGATTCTGATCGCGGGCGGCATCGCCTACCGGCAGCTTCCAGTTTCGGCGCTGCCCGAAGTCGATTACCCGACCATTCAGTGCGTGACGTTTTATCCCGGGGCGAGCCCGGACGTCATGGCGGCTTCCGTTACCGCCCCGCTCGAACGCACGTTCGGCCAAGTCCCGGGACTGAAGCAGATGACCTCGACGAGTTCGTTTGGCAGCTCCATCATCACGCTGCAGTTCGATCTCGATCTGAACATCGACATCGCCGAACAACAGGTTCAGGCTTCGATTAATGCGGCGGGAACGTATCTGCCCGCTGATCTGCCGAATCCGCCGATCTACAGCAAGGTCAATCCAGCGGACGCGCCGATCATGACATTGGCGCTGACGTCGAAGACCATCCCGCTGACGAAAGTGGAAGATCTCGCAGACACAACGTTGTCGCAAAAGATCTCGCAGTTGCCGGGCGTCGGACTCGTCACCATCAGCGGCGGTCAAAAGCCGGCCGTTCGCATTCGAGTGAATCCGACTGCTCTTGCCGCTTACGGCTTGAGCATGGAAGATCTGCGAACAGCGCTCAACCAGACCAACATCAACCAGGCGAAGGGCAACTTCGACGGTCTTCGCCAGGCCTACACCATCGGCGCCAACGATCAGATCCTTACCAGCCAAGGCTATAAACCCGTCATTGTTGCGTACAAGAACGGCGCGCCGGTGCGGCTGGAAGACGTGGCAACCATCGTTGAGGGCGCGGAGAACAACCGGCAAGCGGCCTGGATGAACACGACGCCGGCGGTCATTCTCAACATCCAGCGCCAGCCAAGCGCAAATATCATCGCCGTCGTCGATCGCGTGAAGACGCTTCTGCCGCAGTTGAGAGTTTCCATTCCCTCGGCGGTCGATGTCTCTGTCCTGACGGACCGCACCACGACCATTCGAGCCTCGGTGGAGGATGTTCAATTTGAACTGGTGCTCACCATCGGCCTGGTCGTCATGGTGATCTTCCTGTTTCTGCGAAGCTTTGCCGCAACCGTCATCCCGAGCATTGCCGTTCCGTTGTCCATTGTGGGCACGTTCGGCGTCATGTATCTGCTTGGATACAGCCTGAACAACCTGACGCTCATGGCATTGACGATCTCGACCGGATTCGTGGTCGATGACGCGATCGTCATGATCGAAAACATCTCGCGCTATCTGGAAGAAGGCGAAGGACTCGCTCACGGCTGCACTGAAAGGTTCGGAGCAGATCGGATTCACCATCGTTTCGTTGACCGTTTCGCTGATTGCGGTTTTGATTCCGCTGCTCTTCATGGGCGACATCGTGGGCCGGCTATTCCGGGAATTCGCGATTACGCTTGCCATCACCATCCTGGTCTCGGCGGTGGTGTCACTGACCCTGACGCCGATGATGTGCGCCAAGCTGCTTCGCCATAAGCCGGAATCCGAGCAGAACTGGTTCTATAACAAGTCCGAACATGTCTTCAACTGGGTCATCGCGCAATACGGCCGCACTCTGCAGTGGGTTCTGAAGCATCAGCCGCTCACGCTGCTTGTCACTCTCGCCACGCTGGTGGGTACAGTACTGCTCTATATAGCGATTCCGAAGGGCTTCTTCCCCGTTCAGGATACAGGCGTCATTCTGGGCATTTCCGAGGCACCGGAGACGGTATCGTTCGTGGCGATGTCGCAACGGCAACAGGCACTCGCCCGAGTCATTCTGCAGGACCCGGCCGTTGCCAGCCTGTCTTCGTTCATCGGCATCGACGGTGTCAATACCACGATGAACAGCGGACGCATTCAGATCAACCTGAAGCCGCTCGACGAGCGGGACGCGAATGCGTCGGGCGTGATCCGCCGGCTGCAGACGAAGCTTGCACAAGTGCCGGGCATCACGCTTTTCATGCAGCCCGTTCAGGATCTGAGCGTTGAAGATCGTGTCAGCCGGACGCAGTTCCAGTACACCCTGGAAGATGCCGATGCCAACGAACTCAGCACCTGGACCAATCGTCTGGTCGACAAACTGAAAACGCATCCCGTCGCTGCGAGATGTGGCAACGGACCAGCAGGACAACGGTCTCGAGACCACTCTCATCATCGATCGCGACAATGCTTCGCGGCTTGGTATCGGGATGCAGCAGATCGACGACACGCTCTACGATGCGTTCGGGCAGCGGCTTGTCTCGACCATGTTCACCCAGTTGAACCAGTATCACGTGGTGCTGGAGGTGGCTTCCGGGCTTCCGCCGTAATCCGGATTCGCTCGATGACGTGTACATCAAGAGCAGCACCGGAACGCAAATACCGCTGAGCACAATCAGCAGAACGGAGACTCATAACACTCCGCTGACGATCAACCATCAGGGCCAGTTCCCGGTGGTGACCATCTCGTTCAACTTGCCGGCCGGTGAGTCGCTGGGCACTGCCGTGAAAGCAATCAAGCAGGCCGAACAGGAAATCGGCATGCCCGCCAGCATCCATTCAAGCTTCCAGGGGACTGCGGCAGCTTTCCAGAACTCGCTCGCGAACGAAGTCTACCTGATCCTCGCTGCCCTGGTGGTCGTCTACATCGTCTTGGGCGTGCTGTACGAGAGCTACATCCATCCGATCACCATCTTGTCGACGCTTCCCTCTGCCGGAATCGGAGCGATCCTGGCCTTGTTCGTATTCCGGGATGACTTCAACGTTGTTGCTCTCATCGGTGTCATCCTGCTGATCGGCATCGTCAAGAAGAACGCCATCATGATGATCGACTTCGCGCTGGAAGCTGAGCGCGATCACGGCAAGTCGCCTGTGGAAGCGATCTATCAGGCTTGCCTGCTGCGTTTCCGTCCCATCATGATGACCACCATGGCTGCGTTATTCGGCGGCCTTCCTCTCGCCTGGGGCACGGGCGTCGGCTCCGAATTGAGACGGCCTCTTGGCATCACGATCGTAGGCGGACTGATTGTCAGCCAGGTTTTGACCTTGTACACAACGCCGGTTGTCTACCTTTTCTTTGACCGGCTTGCCAGGCGTCTGACCCGTTCGCCGAAACCCGAGCGCATCCACGAACAGATGCCGGAACCGGTCCACGCGGAGTCCTAGTGAATCTCTCTGCTCCATTCATCAAACGTCCGGTTGCTACGTCGCTTCTGACCGCAGCGCTTGCCCTGGCGGGCATTCTGGCTTTCACGCTGCTTCCGGTCGCCCCTCTGCCGGAAGTAGACTTCCCGACCATCTCAGGTGCATGCCAATCTGCCCGGGGCCAGCCCGGAGACCATGGCATCCTCCGTGGCAACCCCGCTCGAGCGGCAATTCGGACGTATTGCCGGCGTGACGGAGATGACTTCGTCGAGCCAGCTCAGCAGTACGCAGATCACGCTTCAATTCGATCTGGATCGTGACATCAATGCCGCCGGGCGGGACGTGCAGGCGGCCATCAACGCGGCGCGGGGCCAGCTTCCATCCGATCTTGCCGGGCAATCCAGGGTATTGGAAGATCAATCCCGCCGATCAGCCGGTTCTGATGCTCAGCATGAGTTCGGACGTGTATGACCGTCCGCACATGTATGACATCGCGGATTCCATCCTCGCTCAGAAGATCGCGCAGATCGAGGGCGTCGGCCAGGTTCACATGTGGGGCAGTTCCAGGCCGGCGGTGCGGGTCCAGGTGAATCCGACGGTCATGAACAACATGGGCATCGGGATCACTGATGTTGCCGCGGCCCTGCAGAGCGCCAATGCTCACCAGGCGAAGGGCGACGTTCACAACGATGAGCAGCGCTGGCAGATCAGCGCCACCGATGAGTTGTTCCGTGCTCCGCAATACGCCTCGCTGCTCGTGGCGTACCGAAACGGCGCTCCCGTCCGAATGGCTGATATCGGCAACGTCATCGAGTCGGTCGAAGACGTTCGGAATGATGGCCTGGAGAATGGCAAACCGACCGTGATCTGCGCCGTCTCGCGGCAGCCGGGCGCAAACATCATCGAGACGGTAGATCACATTCGAGCAGTTCTTCCCCAACTGCAGGCCTCGATTCCTCCTTCCATACATCTGGAGGTCTCGCAGGACCGGACGGGCACCATTCGCGCTTCCGTGCACGATGTCGAGTACAACCTTCTGATCTCGATTGCGCTCGTGATCCTGGTGGTCTTCGTCTTCCTAAGGAACATGTGGGCAACGATCATTCCGGGAATTGCGGTACCGCTCTCGCTGCTTGGCACATTCGGAGCGATGTATCTGCTTGGCTACACGCTCGATACGCTTTCGCTCATGGCGCTGACGGTATCCACGGGATTCGTGGTTGACGACGCGATTGTCGTGATCGAAAACATCACGCGCTATCTCGAACAGGGCATGCCGCCGATGGAAGCCGCTCTGAAGGGAGCACGCGAGATCGGATTCACCGTTCTCTCCATGAGCATCTCGCTGGTGGCGGTCTTCATCCCGATCCTGCTCATGGGCGGAATCGTCGGACGGCTCTTTCGCGAGTTCGCCATCACGCTGGCGGTCGCGATTTCCATCTCGCTGCTTGTCTCGCTTACCACTACGCCGATGATGTGCGCGCGCTTTCTGCGCTCACAACACGACAAGCGGCATGGACGTCTTTACAATGCCGCCGATCGTGCCTTCGAAGCGATCCACCGCGTTTACGCGCAACAGCCTGGCGAGCGTGCTTCGGCATCCTCAATTAACGCTGTCATCACCCTTCTCGCATGTGCGGTCAGTGTTTATCTGTACATCCTTGTTCCGAAAGGCTTCTTCCCGCAGCAGGACACGGGCGTCATCGGTGGAATGATCCAGGCAGATCAGGACATCTCCTTCGCTGCCATGAGAGAGAAGCTGAGGCTTCCTCAAAATCGTGCAAACGGATCCGGCAGTGGACAACGTCGAGGGCATTTACCGGCGGCGGAACTCTGAATTCCGCCAACATGCGGATCCAGTTGAAGCCGCTTAGAGAGCGTAAAGCTTCGGCAGACCAGGTCATCAACCGGCTTGCGCGGCCGCCTGTCGCGAGTCGCCGGCGCAACGCTCTTTCTGCAGGCTCATCAGGACATTCGTGTTGGAGGGCGCGGCGGCAATTCTCAATATCAATACACGCTGCAAGTCCGACAATCTGAACGATCTCTACGAACTGGGCACCGAAGCTTCTGGCCAAGCTGAAAACGGTACCGTTGGTTCTCGATGCGAACAGCGATCAGCAAGTGCATGGATTGCAAACGCAGTTGATCATCGACCGTGCAACCGCATCGCGGCTGGGAGTCAACCCGCACATGATCGATACTTCGCTTTACAGCGCGTTCGGCCAGCGCCAGGTATCGACCATGTATACGGGAATCAATCAGTATCATGTGGTGCTCGAGGTTCTTCCCGAGTTCCAGCAGAACCCCGAATCGCTCAACACGATCTATGTTCGATCGACAAACGGCACGTCTGTACCGTTATCAGCGTTCACGCACTTGCGTACGGCGCTTAGTTCTCTGACCGTCAACCATCAAGGCTCGTTCCCCGCCACGACGCTATCGTTTGCGCTTGCGCCGGGAGTTGCCTTGAGCGAAGCGGTGGATGCTGTCCTGCGGGCACAGGACGAAATCGGAATGCCGGCGAACATTCATGGCGCATTCGCCGGAACGGCCCGCGCGTTCCAGGCTTCTCTGCAGAGCCAACCTCTGCTGATTCTGACGGCACTGTTGACCGTTTACATCGTGCTGGGTATTCTCTACGAGAGCTACATCCATCCGATCACGATCCTTTCGACGCTTCCGTCGGCCGGTGTTGGTGCGCTGCTCGCGCTGATCATCTTCGGCACGGATCTGACCGTCATCGCGCTGATCGGCATCATCCTGCTCATCGGCATTGTGAAGAAGAACGCCATCATGATGATCGATTTCGCGCTCGAGGCGGAACGGTCAGCAGGGCTTGCCTTCGAAGCAGGCGATCTACCAGGCCTGTCTGCTTCGTTTCCGCCCGATCATGATGACCACGATGGCTGCCTTGCTAGGCGGACTGCCGCTCGCGCTTGGCACCGGTCCGGGTTCGGAGTTGCGCCGGCCTTTGGGCATCACGATTGTCGGCGGACTGTTGCTGAGCCAGGTTCTGACGCTCTACACGACGCCGGTTATCTATCTGTACCTGGCCAAACTACAGACTCGCTTCGGCAGCAAGCGCAAGTCCAGCCGGCTACAGAGAGCACTCAGCGGCGAACCGGCACTCAATCCGCAAGCTTAAACGGGAGCGACGACGACCTCGAAAGAGACTCGATCATCTGCTTCGCGCCTTGCGAGCGCTCTTTCGACAGCCGTCTGCAGGCTGACCCAGTACACGATGCACCCGATCGCGAACTCAATCGCGAGCACGGCAAACGAAGCCCAATAGGTGCCGGTAGCCCATCGCGCCAGGTACGCCAACCCGCCAAGCACAACCATACACAACGCGCAGAAAAACGTCCAGGCCTGCATCCTGCCGCCGGCCTGTTTACGCAGGGTCTGGCGAGGGTTAACCGCCCGAGCCAAGCTGACTGAGCTCAGGTTTCCAGCCGCGAGAAAGTAGATCAGGATGACAATCTCCGAGATGATCGCGTTCGCGGCACTGACGGACGTCACCGGGACTCGGAGAATGCCCAGCACGGCGAGAACCAGGAGCCCACTGCAGAGAAACGAAGATGATCGCCACGATGTTTTTCGCCCAGAGGACGGGCTTCAGCGACATCGGCGCCACGAAATAGATCTGAGCACCTGCGCCATCCAGACCGAAAGCATTGAGCAGAAGAGTATCGCTGAAGATAAGAAGCCCGTACAGAGTGACGATCAGGACGAAATTGTTCGACAACGAACGTACTTCCGCCCGAGGCCGCCGTTGCGCAAGGTGAACGGGATAAAGATCAGAACGCTGAATACGCATGCCATCCCGAAGACCACGCGAAAACGGGGCATCCGGACAAGCGACCGAAGCTCCTTCCAGACGAGCGCGGCAAGCGGGTCGGTGAAGAGCATGCCAGGGATTCCGGTCAGCCGATCCACCAACCGTAACTGCTCGATCTGTCCGGCCGGGCTGAAGCTTCCGCCCCGAGTTGTTTCCTCGTACCGGAGCGATCTCCGGAAGAGCTCCCGGGCAATGAAATAGGAGATGGCGAGCCACGCGCAACAGATCAGCGATTTCGGAGAAGTGGAATGAGAGCGTCGCGCTTGGCAACGGCTTGCCAAGGCGTGAACGGCAAGCGCCGCGAAGCGAAAAAACTGCGCTGCGACCCGCGGACCCAAGCTGAGACCGGAGAATGAACTGCGGGATGATCCCGATGCTGATGATCAAAATTGCGAAAAGCTCCCGAAACCGGTTTCGTTCGAAGGAATGAAGTACCGCCTCACGAATCGCGAGGGAGAAAAACAGATTGATCGGGAAGAAGAACAGCAGACACATCGCGGAGAAAGGCGACACGGAAGGATGGCGAAGTAATCCGACCAGTGCGCCCGAGAGCAGCAGAACCATCTCGGGGCTGCCCGTCAGACGCAGTAACACTTCGATGCCGAAGAGCGCACGAGTCGGCACGGGATAGATTTGAATTTTGTTCAGTTGAAGCGAAGCGCCAGTGCTGAGCGTGATCAACGGCACGGTCTGCCAAAACAGAAATACGCCGAGCAGCCCTGCCGGGTGCCCACTTCTGAAGTTGAGCGAGCGGCAAGGAGGGTAATTGCACGGGCGAGGGCGACGCCCCAACCCGCGAAGAACCCGTACCAGAGCAGGCCAAGCAGAGAAAACAAGACCGAGGCCCACTGAGTTCGAGGCAATCGGTTCCGAAGCGTGCGGAACTGGGCCCAGAAGATCGCCCATACTTGCCCCCACATTGCTTAGAGCCAGTCCAGTTTCCCGGCGTAGGCGCGTCGAGCCCACCAGGTTGACGAAGATCTCTTCGAGGGTTGCCGCGCCGTTGCGCGGCCTGTTCGCGCAGTTGGGCGACGGTTCCTTGTGCAACAATCTTTCCGTCCTTCACGATCGCGATTTCATCGCAGATGCGCTCGACCACGTCGAGAACGTGAGAGGTGAGAAATACGGTCGCACCCGTGCCGCACCTGAGCAAGAAGAATGTCTTTCATGAGGCGAGCTCCGACCGCATCCACGCCTTCGAATGGCTCATCCATCAGGAACAGTCGCGGACGGTGAATCAAGGCAGCCGCCATCGCCACCCGTTTACGCATGCCCTTCGAGTATTCGCCGATCAGCTTTCGCCGGTGGTCACCTAATTCGAAGAGCTCGAGTAACTCACCCGCCCGAGACTTGGCAACGGGCTTTGGCATCTCGTAGAGCCGGGCAACAAACTCCAGGTATTCGGAGCCCGTCAGGTAATCGAACAGGAGACTATCGTCGGGAACGATTCCGATTTGCCGCCGGATCTCAAGCGATTGCTCCGGTAATCGCATTCCGAGCACCTCGATCGTCCCGCTATCCGGTTGAGCCAGCCCGGTCAGCATCTTGATCGTTGTGGTCTTCCCTGCACCGTTCGGCCCCAGGAAGCCGAAAAACAGACCTTGCCTGACGGTCAGCGTGAGACCGTCAACGGCCTTCACCGTTCCGTAGCTCTTTTCCAGATTCGCTAGCGCCAGCGCGGGAACAGGATCAACAGGCTCTCGCTGTACCGCCCGTGCTCCGAGAGCGGGTCGGGTTCCGTCGAGGTTCATGGCTGGGGATTGTTGTCGGTCCGAACCGCTGGACTTCGATCTCGAACCGCTGACATGAGCGAACCCGTTTGCCGGAGAATGGCGAGCTTAGCCCGGATCTCCTGGAGATCGGAGTCATAGAAATCGATCCAGCGATTCCCTTCGTCGAGACGGGCCTGCTCCACGCGGCTGATCGGAACGCGGCCTTCACCGTTCTGTGCCAGTAAAACGCTCAATTGCTCGCGCGCAAGATCAAGTTGCATGCGCGAAAGATCCCGAAGGTTCTGCGCTTTCTGCCACTGTTCGTAGCTGCGCCGTGTTTCTGTCAAGATCCGATTCCTGACCTGGTCCATTTGGATTCGAATCTTCTGCATGTCCGTGAATGCCTGTGCGGCAAGTCCCTTCGACGCAGTTCCCACCAAAATCGGGATGGTTAGAGAAACACCAAGCTGAGCATTGTTGCGTTGAAACTTCTGAAAATATTGTTCGTAGTTGTATTGCGCAAACAACGCATACTGCGCAACCAGATCCACTTGTGGAAGACGCGATGCTTTGTACGAGCGGAGCTCCAGCTCTTTTGCGAGAACGTTCGATTGCATCTGGCGAAGTTCTTTGTTGTTTCGCATGGCGGCATCCGCCGCTTCGTTCTCGGAAGGTGGCGATGCAATCGAAGAAAGCTCAGAATCGACCGGCTTCACACGGTCGGAGGCGGAAAACCAAGCACGACGGACAGCATCATCTCGTAGTAATCGGCGTCCATCTTCGAAGCTTCCAGGCGCTGTTCGGACATGGCAAGATTCACGCGTGCCCGTTTCAGTTCAAGCGGCAACTCGCTGCCTTCGGTGACGGAAGCCGCCGTCAACTGCACAACTTTCTGCAGACTGGGAAGTTGATTGTTGAGCGTCTCTCGCGCGTGCTCCATCTGACTCGCGGTCAGAAAAAGATCGGCGGTTTGATAAGCGACGTCTTCGCTCTTGGCCTGAGCGCCGTATTGGGAGCCGCGAGCGGTTTCTCGAGCCGACGCTACTTCGTAGCTCTTCGGCCGATTGTAGATCGCCATATCGGTCTTGATTTGAAACAGACTTGGCGCATTGCCTTCGATGCTATTCGGATAACCGTAGGTGTAGGCAAGTCCGCTTCCGGCGAAGACTTTGGGCCGGAAGGGATCCTGAGCAACGGCGATGCCCTCCGTCGCCCGCTGCATGTCTAAGCGGGCCAGAGCAACATCGGGATTTTGGCGGGTTGCGATTTCGAGCGCTTGGGGAAGAGTTAAAGAGCGGGTCTCGGCGAAGGCGAGACAGGACACTGCGAACAACGAGAAAACTAATCGTTGGGGGAACACGTACTCATGCTAACGTGCTTTCCGACAGGCCATGCGAGCTCCTTCGAGCTGCACGATCGCTCTAGAAGGTAAAGCCGACGAGAAAGTCGAGCTTGATTGGAGGTGCTGTGAATGAAATTGAAGTTCGTTCCCGAATACTTCGGTGCGGAAATGCGTGTATACGGAACTCCGGGCTCAGACGCAGGAACAACAGCTTCGCCGTCAATCCGCCGCCGATCGAAATGCCGGCGGTATTCGGATCACGCAAGCGGCACATTGGAGAAGCTGACGTGCCGGAACGTGACGCCGGCATCAACGAATGGATGAATGATGACTCCTCGGTGAAATTCGTATTTCGCCAAGAGTGGGAATTGCCAATCACTCCCCGTGTGAGCCGTCGGTAGATAGATTCACGGGAGTGGTGAGTAGTTGGAGGGATACTCGGTGTAAGTTCAACGCCTGTAGAGAGCGTCAACTTCAACGCTAACCCGAAAGGCAGATGAACTCGCCGGTAGCTCCAACGACATAGCGCGCACGTCGTGAGCGATGCCGTCACCGCCCCCTTGTCCAGTTTCGAAAGGATCGGTCAGAAGGAGCCGCCCTTCACTCCGACGAAAGCAGTTGAGATTTGCGGGACGGCCACGCAGCAGAAGCACGCTGAACAGCAGGATTCTGCGAGTTGACGCTGCTCATATCGTGTCAGACGCTTTCGGCAATTCCAGGTAGCGAAAACAAAAGGGGCTCTCGCTGGCGAGAGCCCCTCCGTTCATGTTCAGACGCGAGCGAGTTATCTGCCGGTCGTTGCAGGCGGCTTGCTGGTCCTGGAGTGGCAGGGCGCGCAGTGCCCGGCCTGGAGCGGTGGAGCCCGGGCCGTGGCGCCGGGCGCGTGCTGGTCGGCGCGGGCTTGGGTTCTTGTCGTACAGGGAAACGATATCGGAGGTGATATCGATCCCGCTCGAGGCGTACAGCACCGGAGTGTTCGGGTTGCTCACATCCAGGATCAACGTGTAGTTGTTGTCTTTCGCGTACTTCTCGATCACCGCCATCATGCGCTGGCCCAGGCTCTGGAGCAAGCCGCTGCTGCTCGCTCTGCAGTTCTTCCTGAGCATCCTGCATGTCGCGTTCCAGGCGCTTCTTCTTTTCGTCGATGTCCCGGGCGAGCTGATTGCGCTTGTCCTCGCTTAGAACAGTTCCGCCCTTATTGAATTGGTCCTGAAGAGACGCCACCTCGCTCTGGCGAGAATCGAAGTCCTTCTTGCGCGGAGCAAACTTCGCATCCAGTTCCTGGGAGGCTTTCTGGCCGTCTCTGGTCCCAACAATTGCGCCTTGCACACTGATGACACCAACTTTGTTGCTCGTTTGCGCGCTTGCTCCGAAAGCAAAGCAGAGCAAAGCCGCTCCGGCTACCAGCGCATTTTTCTTTACCATCAACGTCATAATTCCTTCCGTACCAAACAAAACAAAATATCGTTATACCGGGATGCGGCTCTGTCGCGAGCCCAGACTAGAACGTGCGGCCAATCGAGAAGCGGAACATCGATCGTTTCTCAGCGAATGCCGTGGACTGTCCAAAGGCCTGGAGGGCGCTTTGGTAAGTCGCATTGTTCGGAAAGAACGAGCGGTCCGCCGCTACCGGGGGCTGCAAATTAGTATTGACGATACTCAAATTATACGCCCAATACAACCGGAAAGGCGCGTTCACGACCGGCATCAAGACCTGGAGTTCCAAGTCCGGCCGAAACGCGGGGCACCTGAGTACCGGGCGCAACGTACGCTCGTTTGCCGAAATCCGCTTGCGGGAAGATCGCGTTCAGCTGAGTCAACGCGATCGGTATTCAGACCAAGTTGGCTCGCGAAGGTAAGGCGATCCACGCCGGCATCTATGAACGGAGCGAGCGTCACGGGACCTACGATCGGAATCCGGTACTCGTAGTTGAACACGACTGCCGTATCGCCGCCGGGCAGGATGAAGCTGGTATGTCGGAATCGTCTGCGTGACACCGACAGTTCGAGACCTGTACCATCCGAGTTCAAGACCCTCTGAACTCTGGCAGTGCCGTCGTTGTTCAGACACTTGAATCTGTGTGTCGGTCGGGATGTATGCGATCGGACTGATCGTCAGGATGTTGAATCCGCGAATGTCATCTTCTCCACCCATGTAATAGCGGCTGTAAGGAGGAGCCACCTTGCCGCCAAAACCGCTGATAAACCTGGCATTCATGTGGAAGCCCATGACGTTGGTCTTGAAAATGCCGCGACGGAAATACGCAACGTCAAACGCGGGCTGAACCATGTTTACGTTACCGCCAAGGATGCTGCCGGTGAACCCGAGGCTCGCGTTCACGCGCAGTCCGCGGGTCGGAATGATCGGGTGATTGACGGTGTTGTAGGCGTAGGTGGGCGTGATGGTGCTCATCGCAATCCCCTGACAGCGAATTGGGACCGCCCACGCCCTGGAAGTTCAGGTAATTGAAATAAGTCGTGGCCGCATCTGTCAGAGGTCTCAGAGCTCTGAACACTGTAGCCGTAACTCAGGCCCACACGCGCAAAACTCCGGCGCAATCCGTAGCTCAGGAAGGATGTGAAGCCCTTTCCGTTTGTAACGTAGTTCAGAAGATTCTGCGTGCCGAGCGAGTTGTAGTAAGAAGTGAGGTTCTGGCCGGCGAGAATCGAAGCCTGCTGGCCCTGATCGTAGCTGTAACGCTGATAGAAAACCGTGAACCCGGCCTGGATCGGCTTGTCGAAGAGGTAAGGCTCGGTGAAGCCGAACGTAATGTTGTCGAGAAGCGTTCCGATCTGCGCGCCAAGGCTCAATGTTTCGCCGAGACCAAGGAAGTTATTTGTCGAGTAAGAGAAGCCGATGAAGCTTCCGGAGATGCCCGACACGCCGCCGTTGAACTGGATGGAGTTCTTGCCGCGCTCCTTCACCTTCAGCAGAAGATCGACGGTATTGGTCTTGGTATCGCGTTTGACATCGGCTGCATCTTCCGCCTTCATCGGATCGAAGTAGCCGAGCTGATTAAGGCGCAGGATACTCGTTTCCCAAAGCTGCTGACTGTAAAGGTCGCCTTCATCGATCAGGATTTCGCGCCGGATCACCTTATCGCGCGTGGTTGTGTTGCCCTGGAAATCGATGCGCCGGACAAAGAACTGGTGCCCTTCGTCGACGTCGATCGTCAGATCGACCTGCGGCTTACCAGGGACCACTTCGGGATCAGGCGAGGGCACGAAATCGATGTAGCCGAAATTCCCGTAGAGCTTTCGTAAGTCTTCGAGTCCTTTCTGCAGCTTCTCCGTTGAGAAGACATCGCCCGGTCGCCATCTTGAAGACCTGCCGGCCAATCAGGTCGGGAGTACGGAACAGCTTCATACCGACGAACTGGAAGTTGCGCAGGGTGTACAGATCCCCTTCCCGCACCACCATCGTGACGTCGACGCGCTTGCCCGGCTTTTTCGGATTGAAAAGAGGAATCTTGATGCCGCTGTCCATGAATGTCGTAGATCTTCTCGGAGTGGTTGATCACACGGGCCGTGAAGTAGCCATGCGTCTGATAGAACTGGCGAATGCGGTCGGAATCTTCGTCGAGCTTTGTCGAGTCGTACGTACGGGCAAACAGATTTTCAAACAAGAGCGAGTGAGGAAGCCCGATCGGCTTCAGGTTCTTCATGGCGCGAATCACCTGGCGATCGGTGAAGGCGGTATTGCCGTCGATGATGATGTGGCCCACCTTTACCTTCGGGCCTTCATCGATTGCAAACGTCACGTCCACGCCGCCCGGTGGAACCTGGCGGATCTGCGGAGTCACGGTCGCATATTGATGGCCGCGTTCCGCTTCGTATTCCTGAAGCACGTTCTTCGCGCGCTGCACTTTTCCGGGATCGTATTGCGATTCGGGAGTGAGACTGACCTTCCGCTCCTTCAAGCGGTCTAGAATTTCAGACTTACTGATCGACTTATTTCCCGTGTAGTCGATGGTATGGACAGTACGGCGCTCCGTCACTACAAAGCGGAGAATGACACCGCCAGCAGGGCCCTTTTCTTTTTCGATTTTCAGATCGTCAAACCGGCCGGTATTCCACAACGCGATGAAGTCCCGGTGAAGAGATTCCTCATCGTAGACATCGCCCTTTTTCGTGTAGATGAGCGCCCGCAGAGTATCTTGCGGAACCTTTCGCTGCCCTCGAAATTCGACGGCTTCGATGATGTTCTCGCCTACAGGAGCGGTCTGTGCCTCCTGGACACCAGCCGGATTGTTGCTTCTCCGGCGGCTTCTGGTGTCTCCGGAGTAGTCGGAACATTTTCGAAAGGATTGTTCGGCCGCGTTTGCTGGGGCGGATTTTGTGGCGGCTTCGCCGGTGGTTGCGGCGGATTCTGCGGAGGGTTCGCTTGCTGCTGCGGAGCCGATTGGGTCCTGTTTGTCTGACCCGACTGAGCCGTCTGCGGCTGCGCAGCTCGCATCCTGCGAGATCTGTCTCGCCGGCGACAGCGTCATCAAACGTCAACAATGGTTTGGCAAGCCCAGCGCCCGTGAACACCCCCAACGTTAGCGAGCACGAAAGGCAAACCGTAGAGGCACGGGTTGCGAGGGCAGACATACGCAGGCTTCGGAGCCTGTGATGAATCATCTAAAAGCTAATCCTTTCCATGCCTTGGAAGTAGACCCTGACGTCCCGCACGGCGTATGCGTTTCAGCAGAGGCAAAAATGAGGCAGGTACACTTGTCCCCTACAAGCAAACTCAAACTCTTTAGTGTAGCCGATAGCCCCGCTAGGTATAACCGGCAGTAGACCCCACCTAAATACTGGCTCCGCACCACTCAAACAGCAGTTCCCACTCGGCATTCTGGATGGCGGTGGCGGCCTCTAACTTGCGCCGGTCCCGCTCCGTTCGCCTCTTCGCACCAGCGAATAAACAGGAAGCGGATCCCAAGGTTCCTTCAGTTCGCCAGGATGTGCGCTGCTCGGAAAGTACATGGGCGGCAGCCGCGTGAAGCTGAGTGAAGATGGGATGCTGCCCCACTCTGCGGAACCAATAGCCGGCATTCCCGTAATCAGGCTCGAGGCGATGAGCGATTCCATGCCAATAACTGCCCTCGACGCGTGTTCAGGTCCTGAGAAATCTGATGGCTCTTTTCCCAATGGCCGAGTCGCAGGTACAAACCGCTCAAAGCCTCCTTGGGATACCGGGCTGACGGAAAAAGATCGCCGGCCGGCTTTCCATCGAGCGCACCCGAAGCGTCCTCATCTGCCGTTTCTGTTTGAACGAGTGCAAATGGGCGGTCCATCGAGACCGGCCAGAATGGCGCGAACAGGCTGGGAGAAAGAAGAGAGTTGAAGCGGCATCGAAGCTTCTCCTCAACAGCTTACTGCCTCTGACCTTGTGGCCTACACTGAGAGGGATGAGCAAAAGCTACTCGGCCCCGCCGCCGATGACGATCGATCCTGCCAAGAACTACACGGCAACGCTAGAAACATCGCGAGGAACAATCGTCGTTGACCTTTTCACCGAAGGACGCGCCTAAGACAGTCAATAACTTTGTTTTCCTTGCTCGCGACGGCTTCTACGACGGAACGGTGTTTCATCGAGTCATTCCTGATTTCATGATCCAGGGCGGAGATCCCGAAGGCTCTGGCCGAGGCGGTCCCGGTTACCGCTTCGAGGACGAAACCAAAAACAACCCGAATAAGCACAAGGTGGGTTCGCTATCCATGGCGAACGCGGGACCGAACACGAACGGGAGCCAGTTCTTCATCACGCACGTCGTCACAGATTGGTTAGACGGAAAGCACACGGTATTCGGACAGGTCCGGTCTGGCCAGGATATCGTCGATTCGGTAAAGCAAGGCGACACGCTGAAGTCAGTAAAAATCGAAGAATCTTAGACACGGTCCCGACCTGGCATGACAAGAGATCAGGCTTGGAGCCTGGTGTGTGAATTTGTCAAGAGCGAGAGCCTGCGCAGGCACATGTTAGGCGTTGAAGCTTGCTTGACGGCTTATGCGGACAAGTTTTCGCAAGATCGGGAATTGTGGGCGCGTCACGGCGCTGCTGCACGATTTCGATTGGGAGATTCACCCGTCCGCGCCCGACCATCCCATGAAGGGAGAAGCGATTCTCGCCGAACGCGGGGTGGACGAGGTGATTCGGCGAGCGATCCTTTCGCACGCGAATTACAGCGGTGTTCCCCGGCAATCGCTGCTAGAACGGGCGTTGTATGCCTGTGATGAGTTGTCTGGGTTCCTCACGGCTTGCTCCTACGTCAAGCCCGGCAAGAGCATACACGAGGTGGATGTTTCTTCTGTCAAGCGCAAGCTGAAGGACAAGGCCTTTGCGCGAAATGTCAACCGTGACGACATCACCGAAGGCGCCAAGGAACTGGGAGTTCCGCTCGACGACCACATCGCCTTCTGTATAGAGGCTATGAAGGCAAAGGCTCCTCAGCTAGGGTTAGCAGGTCAGGCCTAGCTGAAGAGCCCGAGGCACTTCGGCTACTCGGTGCGGTCGCGAGCGATCTTCAGATCGGTCATGTCCCGCATCAGGTTATCTCGAGTGCTGGCTTGCAGCACGTTGTGGCCCAGGATGTCGTTAAGACCATCCAGCGCCTTCTCGAGTTCACCTTTGTCGAATTTACCCTTGACCAACTTACGATCAAACGTCGACAAGTGCCCTTGCGCGTTCTTGTACCGGTTGTGATCGTCGTTGTGCCTTGGCTCCAGATCCGCGGCGGTGCGCAGATCGCTTTGCGTACGGTCCACAACGTCACGAAGCTTGTCGTAGCTATCGGCGTGATGTCTTGATCCCCGATCCCCTGCAGTCGCGAGACTGCTGCCCCCCGCGAGCAGGCCCAAGCCTAAGCAGCTCGTCATCAACAGTCGATTGAATACCTTCACCTTGTCTCCTCCTCCGTGTAGATCTACGTATTGGACGCAGGCGAACGGAAACTTGTAGCTTCGAGGTGAACCGGATCGGTATTAAATCGCCTACATCTTAGGCGCTGCGGAGGCGTTCGCTTCCGAAGCGAGTACTAGGGCTCCGTACAGGACGCTGTCATCGCCGAGTTGGGATGGGCCGACCACGCGGCGAGCTCGCGACCAGGAAGGCATTTGACGTCCCAACTCCTCCCGCAGCGGCTGGAAAAGCCGGTCTCCAGCCTTGCTGATTCCGCCTCCGATAACGATCATCTCGGGATTCAGGATCATCAACGCTGCCTTTAGGCCTCGCGCAAGATAAACGACATAGCGTCGGACAAAATCCGGGTCGCACAGCAAGCTCCTTGGCGGGCTTCCCGTAGTCGCGCTCAAGCCAAAGGCCGCAACACATGCGCTCAAAGCAGCCGTAAGAGCCGCACAAGCAACTCGGCCCGTCCGGCACCAGGTTCATATGGCCGATCTCTCCCGCAAAAGAATCGATGCCCCGGTAAACCGAACGATCGATGATGATGCCCCCGCCGATGCCGGTCGACAAAGTCATGTAGAACGAAGAAGCTAGTGTTTTTGGACGCACCGTGAAACGCTTCGCCGAGCGCCCCCACATTGGCATCGTTGTCCATGATTGTAGGGGCACCGGTCAACCGTGCAACTTCTGGAACCAGCGGATAACTGTCCCAGCCGCCGACGTGAGTGGAGAGCGTGACGGTCTGTGACTGTGAAATCAACAGGGCCGCCGAATCCTATGCCGCACGCATCGGGACGGAAAACAAGTTCTTGTGACCATTTGGAGTAGATTTCCCGTATCGCCGCAAGCATGGTCTGCGGCCCGCCGATTCGGTCGGTCGGTCGACTCTCGCGTGCGATCAGCTTATGGTCGTCAAAAGCGCCTACCGTAAACTTAGTCCCGCCAATATCAATTGCGAACGTTCTCACAATGAATATTGTGAATGTTCACAGCAAGCGAGCGAAAGATAAACGTTTTAGAAGAACGAAAGACCACTCGGGAAGCGGGCTTATGGCACGAGCTAAACTAGTCACGCTCACCGTTGCCGATGAGCGTGAACTCAAGAATCGATCCGGAATTCAGAAGCGCATCCTTGAATTCCTGGTCTTTGCCGTCCGCGACATCGTATTCCCAGATCTCGGTTCCCAGCCGTTGAAGCTCTTCATCGTGCTCGAACGGATCGGCTGGCGTCTTACCGTCCGGATCATTTCGTGAAAGAAAGCTGGCCTTGCGAACGATGCGTCCCGACAGCTCGTTCTGCAGAAAACCGATGGGGTTTTCTGCGGCAGCTCCCCTTTGGTCCGGACGCTCCCGAAAGACGACACGGTATCTCATAAACGTGTAGCCGGCTTTGCTCGCCTATCTGGGAGGAACTGCTGAGATTCGGCTGAATGGATTTAACTTTTTCCAGATGACCCTCTATCACTGGAAGCGTCTGCGCCGCGAAGGACTTAATCTTGTCGTCTGTGCCCGATTGAGATTCCTTCTTGAACTCCTTGACGTCCTCCTCGTGATCCATCACCATGTCTTTCACGTAAGCGGCATCGAACTGGGCGCCCGAGAGCTTTGACAGGCGGTCATACATGGCCTGCTGCTTACCGTTGACATCGGTAGGCAGCGTGATACCCTCTGACTCCGCGACCGATTTAAGCTGTGCATTAGCCTTGCCGTGGTCATCCACCATCTGCTGTCCGAATGCCTTAACGTCGGGCGCGCTTCCCTTTTCTGCGGCGAGGCGGCCAAGCTTGACCTCGGCCAATCCACCCTGGGCTGCCTTCACGGCAAACGCCACGTCAGGAGATTTCATCATCTTCCTTGCCCCGTGATCCATATGTTGATCGTTCTGCTGCGTTTGCGCGCAGACAATGATGGCAAAGGAGAATCCGATGGCGTGCGGCACCACACGCCAGAGCCAGCGATCTAGGGTCATCACACTACTACCTCCGTGAGATTGGAACCGACCGGGGAGTCCGCTGTTTCGTCGGGGCTAGCTCGTACGGTCACCAGGACGATCTAATCCCGGTCGAACTATCCGAGATTATTGGCGATAGCGTAACGGGTCATCTGAGCCGTCGAGTGCAGACCAAGTCGCTGCATGATCGCGGCGCGATGGAACTCGGCGGTACGCACGGAAATATTCAGCTGAGTGGCAATGTCTTTCGCGCTGCAGCCGGTCGCAATGAGTTTCAATACCTCTCTCTGCCGAGCAGTAAGGCCGGTGCGCTGTGTATCGGGATCCGTGGCGCCTCCCGCAAGCTTTTCAGGCAGGAGAGTCCCTCCTCCGAGCACGGTGTGCAATGCGGTCAGGAGCTCTTGAGCAGGCACCCTCTTTGACAGGTAAGCCTTGGCACCGATCCTCGCCGCCTGCTCAGCATAAGCCGGTTCGGCGTACATCGACAGGAAAACGATCGGCAAATCAGGCTGCCGCTCGAGCACCGCTCGCGCGGTGGTGAAGCCGTCTACACCAGGCATGCTGACATCGAGGACCGCGATGTCGGGTTTGAACTGGTCGAGAGCCCCGATAAAAGCCTGGCTTGTGTCGACAGCAAGGACGTCAAACTCACGCTTCATAATGGCGCCCAAGGCGTCAAGGATAAGGTGATGGTCGTCTGCCATCAGCAGTCTTGGCAGAGCGGGAGATGGCTCCTCAGGAATGTACTCTAGAGGTGCACTGAGCGTAGGAGATGACATAGTCTAATCCTTCAAATCAAAGACGCCGAATTCGTGAAAGAAGTACTTATTTAATCGGGGGAGAACTGGCCCTTTTTAAGTACTGTTGGTTACAGATTCCAGCGGTTGAGAACGAAACCTGCGGACGAGAGAATTTGGTCGAACAACCTTTTGAGATCTTGGCCAAGTACGAAGCCTCACTTTCAACTCGAATAAAGCGGTCGTACTTGGGTTATCATACAAAATTGCGTTCGGGCTGCGACAGAAGGAATATTTACTAGTCACTCATGCGAGTAGCAATCATCGGAACTGGATATGTCGGTCTTACGACTGGAGTTTGCCTATCCTTTGTCGGACACGAAGTTTCGTGTGTAGACTCTGATCGGTCGAAAGTTGACGCGCTTCGGGCGGGGAAAATACCGATTTTCGAACCGAGTCTAACGGAACTGATCCAGGAAGTCGGCTCCAACCTGAAATTCACGGACAGCTACGCGGAGGCGATACCGGGAGCTGACGTAGTTTTCATAGCGGTCGGAACGCCCCCGACCCCTTCTGGCGCTCCGAATCTCGAGTACCTATCCCAGGCGGCCCGGTCGATCGGGCAGTGCGTCGACAGTGATTTCACGGTCGTGGTGAATAAATCGACCGTTCCAATCGGAAGCGGGAACTGGGTCGGATCACTACTGCGTGACGCGTATGAGGCACGTTCCTCGAAGCCGCCTTGCGAGTTTGCAGTGGCTTCGAACCCGGAGTTCCTTCGGGAAGGTTCGGCGTTGCACGACAGCCTCTATCCGGACCGGATTGTGATCGGAGCAGACGCGCCCAGAGCCTTAGAGGTTCTGTACTCGCTGTACCGGCCTATCCTTGATCAGACCTTTACGCCCCCCACTTACCTGCCCAGGCCGGAATCTCAAGGAGGTGTTCCCCTCCTGTCCACCGATTTGGCTTCAGCCGAATTGATCAAGTACGCCGCGAACGCGTTTCTGGCGCTCAAGATCAGCTTCATCAATGAGATCGGGCTGCTGGCTGAGCGGGTTGGGGCGAATATTACCGAAGTTGCGCGAGGAATCGGACTTGACTCGAGAATCGGGTCCCGCTTCCTGAACGCCGGTATCGGGTGGGGTGGATCCTGCTTCGGGAAGGATACGGCAGCTCTGATCGCAACGGCCGGCGAATACGGCTTGCAATTGCCAATCGTCGAATCCGCCCGCACGATCAACACCAGGCAGCGGGACCGGATTGTCGAAAAGCTGCTGCAGGAACTCAAGATCCTCAAGGGACGAACGATAGGCCTGCTCGGACTGGCGTTTAAGCCCAATACCGACGACCTGCGGGAGGCCCCCGCGATTGAGATCGCGCAGAAACTTGTCGACCGTGGAGTTCGGGTCAAAGTACACGATCCGATCGCCCTCGATCGATTCCGGAAGGAGCACGGCAGTATGGCAGTCACTCTCTGTGACAACGCGGCGGAAGTCGCGGACGGGTGCGACGCTCTTGTCCTCGTCACGGAATGGAAAGAGTATCGGGACCTGGAATGGGAAGCAATCGCGAGGAGAATGCGATCGCCCTTTGTCCTTGACGGCCGCCATGCGCTCGATCGCGAAAAGCTACAGCGTGCAGGTCTCCGCTACACAACTTTGAATTAAGTGATCAATTCTGGTCTTTCTGCGTGACCGGCGGCAAAGAACTTTCGGAAGGCTTGCCGGCCTTGCGCAGACCCGCACCATAAATGGCGTCTTCTGCGTTGGAACGGCGTTCAGATGTGAAGATTGACCTTGATTTGAGTGGCCTGCCTCTGCGATGCCTGGTTTCCCGAGCCAGTCTCTCCAAGGCAGTGATCGCGTCGTTGATTCGCTCCCATTCCTCTCGAAGTTCGCCGATCATTCTGGAAAGATCCATGTTTACGTATATGCTGAAAGCCGTACAATTGCCAGCGTAAATCGGATTGTATTTCGCAGGGACAGGAAAACGCAAAAAGCCCCGGCCTGACGTTGCCGTCTGGCCGGGGCTTTCGTTGATATTTAATCGGGCGACTTCCTACTCTCCCACACACTTGCGCGTGCAGTACCATCGGGGCTGAGAGGCTTAACTTCCGTGTTCGGGATGGGAACGGGTGGAACCCTCTCGCTAGGATCACCCGAAACTTGGTGCTGACTAAATTTCGGTGGTGAAAAAGGATTGAATAGTTATTGACGGAGCAACTACGGAAGCAAGAACTAAACCGTAGAATTCATTTTATGGTCAAGCCGAACGAGCTATTAGTAACGGTCAGCTCAACGCATTACTGCGCTTACACATCCGTCCTATCAACGTGATCGTCTTTCACGGCTCTTCAGGGAGATCTCATCTTGGGGAAGGTTTCGTACTTATATGCATTCAGCACTTATCCTGACCAGACTTCGCTACTCAGCTGTGCCACGGGTGTGACAACTGAATCACAAGAGGTCTGTTCACCCCGGTCCTCTCGTACTAAGGGCAAGCCCCCTCAAATCTCCTCCGCCCACCACAGATAGGGACCGAACTGTCTCGCGACGTTCTGAACCCAGTTCACGTACCGCTTTAATAGGCGAACAGCCTAACCCTTGGGAGCTTCTACACCCCCAGGATGCGATGAACCGACATCGAGGTGCCAAACCGGAGCGTCGATGTGAACTCTTGACTCCGATCAGCCTGTTATCCCCGGCGTACCTTTTATCCGTTGAGCGATGGCCCTTCCATACAGAACCACCGGATCACTAAGTCCTGGTTTCCCACCTGCTTGACTTGTAGGTCTCGCAGTCAACCTGGTTTATGCCTTTGCACTCGTCCTCTGATTTCCAAACAGAGTGAACCAAGCTTCGAGCGCCTCCGTTACAATTTAGGAGGCGACCGCCCCAGTCAAACTACCCGCCTTGCAATGTCCCTCTCCCGGATTACGGGAGTAGGTTAGAACCACAGAACGATCAGGGTGGTATCTCACCGGTTGGCTCCCTCAAGCCCAAGAGCCTGAGTTCAAAGCCTCCCACCTATTCTGCGCAGATCGCACCATAGTTCATTGCAAAGGTATAGTAAAGGTGCACGGGGTCTTTCCGTCTAGTGGCGGGCATCCGGCGTCTTCACCGGAACCACAAGTTCGCCGGGCGGAGCGCGCCGACAGTCGTCAGATCGTTACGCCATTCGTGCAGGTCGGAACTTACCCGACAAGGAATTTCGCTACCTTAGGACCGTTATAGTTACGGCCGCCGTTCACCGGGGCTTCAATTCAAAGCTTCGCCTTGCGGCTAACCTCTCCTTTTAACCTTCCGGCACCGGGCAGGCGTCAGCCCCTATACGTCGTTTTAGACTTTGCAGAGACCTGTGTTTTTGTTAAACAGTCGCCTGACGCGTTTCACTGCGGCCCACCGAAGTGGGCACCCCTTCTCCCGAAGTTACGGGGTTAATTTGCCTAGTTCCTTCGCAACTCCATCACCCGAGCGCCTTAGAATACTCATCTCGTCCACCTGTGTCGGTTTGTGGTACAGGTACGTTTATTCTCCTTAGAGGATTTTCCAGGCACACGACCCGGCGGATTTGCCAATCCGGATCTCACTCAACCTATCTTTGACCCTTCTCGCAGATAAGCCTTTGTGGTGCGTCCCCCCATCGGTCTTGATCGAACAAACGTAGTCACGGAATATTAACCGTGTGTCCATCAGTTACGCCTTTCGGCCTCACCTTAGGCCCTGACTAACCCTGAGCGGATTAACCTTTCTCAGGAATCCTTAGACTTACGGCGGCCAGGGTTCTCACCTGGCTTTTCGCTACTTATGCTGGCAGAGTCACTTCCTACCACTCCAGTACTCCTTACGGTATACCTTCATCTCGCTGTAAGAACGCTCTCCTACCACTCCCTGCCCGAATGAGAAGTCCATAACTTCGGTGACATGCTTGAGCCCCGTTGGATTGTCGGCACCGAATCCCTCGACCAGTGAGCTATTACGCTTTCTTTAAAGGATGGCTGCTTCTAAGCCAACCTCCTGGCTGTCTGAGGAACTCGACTTCCTTTCCCACTTAGCATGTACTTGGGGACCTTAGTTGATGGTCTGGGCTCTTTCCCTTTTGACGATCAAGCTTAGCCCTGACCGTCTGACTCCCGTATTACTCGTTCTTGGCATTCGAAGTTTGGCTGAATTCGGTAACCTGGAAAGGCCCCTAGTTCAATCAGTTCTCTACCACCAAGACGGACCATACGAGGCTAGCCCTAAAGCTATTTCGGAGAGAACGAGCTATCACGGAATTTGATTAGCCTTTCACCCCTACCCTCAGCTCATCCAAGCTGTTTTCAACCAACACTGGTTCGGACCTCCATCCGCTGTTACACGGATTTCATCCTGGCCAAGGGTAGATCATCCCGCTTCGCGTCTAATCCCAGCGACTGAACGCCCTATTCAGACTCGCTTTCGCTGCGGCTCGCTTTCGCTTAACCTTGCCACTGAGACTAACTAGCCAGCTCATTATTCAATAGGCACGAGGTCAGACATTGCCTTGCGGCCATAGTCCTCCCACTGCTTGTAAGCATGCGGTTTCAGGTACTATTTCACTCCCCTCACAGGGGTTCTTTTCACCTTTCCCTCACGGTACTAGTTCACTATCGGTCGCAAGTGAGTATTTAGCCTTACCGGATGGTCCCGGCAGATTCCCACAGGGTTTCACGTGCCCCGCGGTACTTAGGAGCCACTTGAAGCTAAGATTGCATTTTAAGATACAGGGCTGTCACCTTCTTTGGCCGGCCTTCCCAAACCGTTCTCGTAACGCTTTCTTATCCTTCGTTAGAATAAGGCCCGCCTGGAAACCGCAGTCCCCAACCGATCCTTATTCTTTGTGGTCCTGCAACCCCGCGCTCTCCTTTCGAATCGCACGGTTTAGGCTGTTCCGCGTTCGCTCGCCACTACTAGCGGAATCACTGTTGTTTTCTCTTCCTAGGGGTACTGAGATGGTTCACTTCCCCCCGTTCGCTCCAACCGACTATGTATTCATCAGAAGGTAAGCCAGTTACCTGGCTTGGGTTTCCCCATTCGGACATCCCCGGATTATAGATTGCTTGCATCTCCCCGAGGCTTATCGCAGCTAGCCACGTCCTTCTTCGCCTACTTGCGCCAAGGCATCCACACGCATGCTCTTAGTAGCTTGACCATAAAATTAACACTACGTTTTACACAAACGAGTTCTTCTCCGCGAATCTACTTCCCAGAGTCCCCATTGCGTCAGCGAACCCAGTCCGCAACTCGCAGCGCTGCTGTCACATATTGGTTTACTTCTCGCGACAGCATTTGCAACTTGTAGTTGCCCGTCAATAACTATTCAATTGTCAAAGAACAACCAGATCAATGATCTGGCTCCTCACGCACATCGTCAACTGGTAACTTTACGCTCCAGTTGAACCGCTGAACGACAGAAGCTAATGCCTGATCATGCAGACTCTAACTTCTGGCTTTCAACTTGTTTGGTGGGCCTGGGTAGACTCGAACTACCGACCTCACCCTTATCAGGGGTGCGCTCTAACCACCTGAGCTACAGGCCCATGTTCATCAGGTGGTAGCCCGTAATCTTCTGAGTATCAGGCCAGTTTAACGAGGAGCAGAACTGGTGGAGCTGGTCGGGATCGAACCGGCGACCTCCTGAATGCAAATCAGGCGCTCTCCCAGCTGAGCTACAGCCCCTTGTTTTGACTCGCGGAGACGACCTAAACAGGTCACCTCCGAAGTCGAAATATGTAATCGAGGCCGATTGGACGCGGGCATCTATGACCAGCACAGACAACCAGAAGTACATCAAACTTTAAGTGGAGATCCGGAGTCGAGAGCATCATCTTGCGATGAGCTCGATATGGAGTGGAACGGCTGTCACTTACTTGACTAGCTCCGAAGAGCCTTTCAGTGACTCCACCCACGTTCTCTCTTAGAAAGGAGGTGATCCAGCCGCAGGTTCTCCTACGGCTACCTTGTTACGACTTCACCCCAATCATGAATCATACCTTGGACCGCTGCCCCCCTTGCGGGTTGGCGCGCAGGCTTCTAGTACAATCCACTTTCGTGATGTGACGGGCGGTGTGTACAAGGCCCGGGAACGTATTCACGGCATCGTTCTGATATGCCATTACTAGCGATTCCAGCTTCATGCAGGCGAGTTGCAGCCTGCAATCCGAACTGAGAACGGTTTTTTGCGATTAGCTCCCCCTCGCGGGTTGGCTGCGCTTTGTACCGTCCATTGTAGCACGTGTGTAGCCCTGGACATAAAGGCCATGATGACTTGACGTCATCCCCACCTTCCTCCAACTTATCGCTGGCGGTCTCCTGAGAGTGCCTCCTTGCGGAGTTAGCAACACAGGACAAGGGTTGCGCTCGTTGCGGGACTTAACCCAACATCTCACGACACGAGCTGACGACAGCCATGCAGCACCTCGACTCCTGCCCCTTGCGGGAAAGCCAGTGTTTCCACCAGCCGGTCAGAAGCCGTTCGAGCCCAGGTAAGGTTCTTCGCGTTGCGTCGAATTAAACCACATGCTCCACCGCTTGTGCGGGCCCCCGTCAATTCCTTTGAGTTTCAGCCTTGCGACCGTACTCCCCAGGCGGCATACTTAACGCGTTAGCTCCGGCACCGACCAACTGAATGGCCGACACCAAGTATGCATCGTTTAGGGCGTGGACTACCAGGGTATCTAATCCTGTTTGCTACCCACGCTTTCGTGTCTCAGCGTCAGCAATGGTCCAGAAAGCCGTCTACACCACAGGTGTTCCTCCTGATATCTACGCATTTCACCGCTACACCAGGAATTCCGCTTTCCTCTCCCACGCTCGAGCACTCCAGTTTCCGGCGCACCCTCCCAGTTAAGCCAGGAGATTTCACACCGAACTTAGAGCACCGCCTACACACTCTTTACGCCCAGTAATTCCGAACAACGCTCGCTGCCTACGTATTACCGCGGCTGCTGGCACGTAGTTAGCCGCAGCTTCTTCTTCAGGTACCGTCATTATCGTCCCTGCCGAAAGAGCTTTACACCCCGAAGGGCTTCATCGCTCACGCGGCGTCGCTGCATCAGAGTTGCCTCCATTGTGCAAGATTCCCCACTGCTGCCTCCCGTAGGAGTCTGGCCCGTGTTTCAGTGCCAGTGTGGCCGTGTGCCCTCTCAGGCCGGCTACCGATCATCGCCTTGGTGAGCCATTACCTCACCAACTAGCTAATCGGCCGCGGACTCCTCTTTCAGCGCATTGCTGCTTTCCCTTCTCAGGATTATGCGGTATTAGCCCCGGTTTCCCAGGGTTATTCCCCACTAAAAGGTAGATCATCCACGTGTTACTCACCCGTACGCCGCTTTACTCAGGGATTGCTCCCCTTTCTCGCTCGACTTGCATGTGTTAAGCGCGCCGCCAGCGTTGATTCTGAGCCGGGATCAAACTCTCGTTTGATCTTGATTATTAGAGTCGCCACCCTGACCTTCCGGCCAGGATGAGCTTTTTTAATCGCTCCGGTTATTACTCAAAGTCTGACGAATTACTTCATTGCGTCCAACCAGATTGTCAAACAACTGCGCAGACATTCTGACGATAACGAATTTCTCCGCTAAGACCAAAAGCTGCCGGCCTCGAAAGCCGTTTCGAGCAACCGATTTCGCCTGCCTTCTTGCAGACAAAATCGGAACGCTCAGAAAATCTTCAGGTTAAAAAGGCTTCAGTAGTAAAGGATTTGCTACGAGGACTGCTTGAGAACTGCTATGGAGTCCGAACCGGCCTCCTGGCCTCGCCAGGATAACCGCCTATCTACTTCCTACGCGGCGACCGTTCAACCGTCGCCTCAACTAACTTATCAAAGCTCTGTATCCGATTCAAGCCATTCAGAAAACTTTTTTCCGTTCCGCTTGACTCGCTTCGCCGTTTCACTGCTCTCGGCGACTTCTTGAGAATACCAGAGCCCCAGGAGCGCTGCAAGAGGTTTGTCACATTCTCGGCAGAAAAACTGCTGTGCGGAGAAAAGACCCAAACTTGCCATCAGCTTCCGCCATTGGCCAGCTCAGCACTCCATGCACATTTCCTTGCTGGCTCTAGTTAGACAAACGCACCATTCTGTGATTTGGCCCGAGAATCCAGCCATCATGCTGGTCGGAGTGGCTATACGCCACCTCTGTACTCGTAAACCTATGAAAAGCGTCCGGCTTGTAATGAATCAACTTTGAGGGGCGTCTACCTCTTGATGTTCTCGGCACCGCTGCGCCGCTGGACCCCCAATCGGCAATCGTTCTGATTGCTGGCGAACGGCTCGTCCTGACATTTCTGCTCTTCGGACCAGGCCCGTGGGCGTCACAATCGCTTACTACCCGGCGGGATCAGGAGGGGGCATTCAATCCAAATAACCTGTTTCACCAGCATGGTTGCTCCGTCGCCGCCGCGGTGCGCGTCTTCGGGAATTTAGAACTGGAACGACGCTTATCTGCCGCCTTCCCGTTCTCAGGAGCGCCTGACGGACGATCTCAGCACGGAGGGCATAGTGATCCGACCCCTTCCAGGTCTTCTCTACGCGGCCTGACTCCACCGTCACGGGCCCCCGCACGAAAATCCAGTCCAGTGCAAAGGCGATCCTATGCGTCCGGTCCACGCGTTCCCCCGTCGCACTTCGGAATCCAAGCTTTTCGAGCTTCCGTAAGAACCACGAAGGGAAGTACTTCGTGTTGAGATCGCCCCCGATGATCGCGGCGGTCTGCGCAGGGTAATTCCGGTTCAAATCCGCGAGAATTTCATCCAGCTGTTCATTCTGAATCCGGCCGTAGCTGCGGCTCTCGAGATGAGGGTTGTAGACGACCAACAACTGTCCGCCGAATTCCAACTCGGAAACAAGGGCTATTCGCCCTCCGTCTCTCCGCTGCATGATCGGTAGCGAAGAGGGAATCCAGCCCCGGGGCCTCCAGAATCCAGATTGATGCTCGAAGCGCAGCAACCGAGAACGCCGGATCGGCAGGCGAGTCAAGGTTGCTTGCCCAATGAAAGCCGGGCCGCCATTCTCCTGACTTAACTCCTCAAATTCGATCCCGTACGCCAAGTTGAGCCCGAGTCGCCGCGCTAGTGTACCGGCCACATCTTCTTGACCCGTACGCTTCGTTCCCCAGTCCACTTCCTGCAAGAGACATAAATCAGGTGAGTCGCCGGCCATCGCTGAAACCAGCCGATCCAGATTGTTGCCGTGATCAATGTTCCAGCTCACAATGCGGATCGAACCTGATGCGCGAGGAGCTACAAAGGTTTGCTCACGAACGGAGCTGAGGTGGGTCCGCCACTCCGCCGAAGGCAGATCCGTGCCCTGGGCGAAAAGGGCGACCGCGGCGGTCGCAAAGCACGGCGAGGCGAGGCAGCTCTGGAGATCCCGCCCTGCCTCGCCCGGTTGAGTGGAATTATTTGTAGCTGACTCGCCAAATGGCCTTGTATCCGTCGTCCGTGACCATTAGCGAACCGTCTTGCGCGACGGCAACACCGACTGGCCGGCCCCAAACGCCTCCCTCGGGAGTTACGAAGCCCGTCACGAAGTCTTCATATTCCCCGCCGGCTTTGCCATTCTCCAGGGGTACCCTGATCACTTCGTAGCCAGCGCGGGCCGACTTATTCCAGGATCCGTGCTCCGCCGCGAAGATGTCGCCACGATACTGCTTGGGGAATTGCGTTCCCGTGTAGAAAGCCAGTTGCAGGGATGCATTGTGCGGCTGCAGCAGAACATCGGGAACAAGAACCTTACTCTTCATCTCCGGGTGCTTGCCCGCCAGCCTGGGATCCTCATGATCGCCCATGTAAAACCAGGGCCAGCCATAGAATCCGCCGTCTTTCACGGAGCTGATGTAGTCGGGAACCAGGTTGTCCCCTAACATGTCCCGCTCATTCACCGAACACCAGAGCTGACCGGTCGCAGGATCAATCGCAATGCCAACAGGATTGCGAATGCCGGCTCCGTAGATCTTCACGAACTTTCCGTCCGGCGTGTATTGCAGGATGTTTGCTCGATGCGTTTCTCCCGGATGCGTATCAGGATCATCGACGTTCGATGCCGATCCCACGGAAACGAACAGCTTGCTGCCGTCCGGTGAGAACGCAAGATCCCGGGTCCAATGTCCGCCGCCGGCAGGCAGATCGGGAATGATCGGTTTCGGCAGCGCCGGTCGCCTTCAGATCGCCGACATGGTACGGGAAGCGCACAACCGAATTGGTGTTCCCGACATACACGTACTGCGGATTGTTGCCGGGCGGATAGAACGCGATGCCAAAGTTCTGACGCAGCCCGGTGGCGAAAACTTCCTTTTGTTGCGCCTTGCCGTCTGCCGTAAGACCGCGGAACACGAGAACCTCGCCGAGTTTGCTCTCCGCAACGAAGAGATCTCCGTTCGGAGCAGTCTTGATTTCGCGGGGCTGGTTCATGCCATCGGCATACAGCTCGACTTTGAATCCGGGCAGAGTTTTCGGCCAGGCGTCAGCCGGCTTGGCAATCAGAGACGGAGAGTTCGAAACTCCCTGTGTGGCGTATGGCTTGGGCAAATCCGCAACCGTGATCTTGCGGACCACGCCGGGATGTTCATTCTTGTAGTCGGTAAACGCTGCCGTTCCCTGTGATGACGTTCGAAATATCGGAACGGTCAAAGTACATGCTCCGCGCACTCAGGAGTGCGATAGAGCAAAGCACCAGACCGGAAGCCAAGCTAATGGCCTTTATTTTCTTAAGTTTCATTCTTCCTCGATTGAAAAACTTCCCCGTCATTTATCCGATGCGATCATAGCTCAACCAGGGGCAGCAAAATGTCTCTAAGCGACGGTTCCGGCGCGTACTGCCGGAGGCGGCCAGGGTGCCGTTCAGTTCCGCAAGTTCCTCGAGTCCGAAGGCGCCCCGTATAGATCGACATGCCGATGGCGCAGTGTATGCCCAGCGCGGAGAGAGCGCGAACGTCTTCCATTGTGGTGATGCCGCCCGCGGCAATCAGCTCGTGGCTCGTACGGCGGCGCAGATCTTCGAACCATCCGACGTCCGTTCCCTGCATCATTCCCTCCTTGTCGACATAGGTGCAGAGGAAGCCGGAGCAATACGGTTCAAGCGCCGAAATCAGGTCGACCGCTTTCCACCGAGTCCTCTCCTGCCACCCTTTTACGACGACGTACCCGTCCTTGCTGTCGAGCGCAATCGTGACATACGTGGCGCCCAGTGCGACGCGAAGGCTGCTCAGGAATTCAAAGTTTGGCCCTTCCGCGTTGAACGCAGCCGTCCCGACAATCACCCGGTGAGCGCCGATCTCCACCAGCTCACGGGCTCGTTCAACGGTACGAACTCCGCCTCCGGCCCTGACGAGCGCCCGCCCGGCGATGTGATTCAGGATAGCGGTATTCGATCCCCGGCCCATGGCCGCATCAAGGTCGATCACCTGTATCTGCGGGAAAGGCGGCAAACGTGGCCAGCATCTCGTCCGGCGACTTGCCCTCCAGCACCTTTTCTCGGCCTTGCACAAGCTGCACGACCTTGCCATCCATCAAATCGATACAGGGAATAATCATGACGGCCTCACGGGAACATTTGCCTCGACCAGAGCACGCTTCAACTCGCCTACCGTGTACTTGCCGTAGTGGAAAACCGATGCGCCTAACGCCGCATCGGCCCTGCCATCCGTTAACACGGTAACGAAGTCCTCAGGCTTTCCGGCGCCGCCGGAAGCGATCACGGGGACATTGGTCGCCGCCGCTACGGCACGCGTTAAGTCGCAATCGAAACCAGTTTGGATTCCGTCTGTGTCCATTGAGGTCAGAAGGATTTCTCCGGCTCCAAGATCTTCGCCGCGCTGCGCCCATTCAACAGCGTCAATTCCCTCATCGAAGCGGCCGCCTTTCGTGAAAACGTTCCAGCGCCCGGTCGAGGTGCGGCGCGCGTCAATGGCGAGAACGACAGCTTGCGCGCCGAATTCTTCGCTGAGTTCCCGAATCAGCTCCGGCCTGTGGACAGCAGCCGTGTTGACGCTCACCTTGTCGGCACCGGACAGGATGATCTTCCGTCCGTCAGCTACCGAGCGGATGCCGCCGCCGACGGTGAGCGGAATAAACACCTTGCGAGCCGTTTTCGCCACCAGGTCCGCCATGATCTCGCGAGCATCGCTCGAAGCCGTGATGTCGAGAAACACAAGCTCGTCAGCGCCCTGAGCGTTGTACCGTTCGGCTAATTCCACCGGGTCACCGGCATCGCGCAACTGAAGAAAGTTTACGCCCTTCACGACGCGGCCGCCAGTCACGTCGAGACAAGGAATAATGCGCTTCGCGAGCATCAGATTTCGAGGAAGTTCCGGATCACGTTCAGCCCCGTATCGCCAGACTTCTCGGGATGAAACTGAACGGCATACAGGTTTTCCTGTTCGATAACGGCGGAATAGGGCTGCACATAGGTGCACGCAGCCGCAGTGGCCGGGATCACGGGCGCGAAATAGCTGTGAGCGAAATAGGTGAACGGCGCGTCCCCGAGCCCCCGAAGCAGTCGGCTCGGCCGCCGTAGTTCAAGCGAGTTCCATCCCATGTGCGGCACACGAACGTCGCCCGCTGAACTTGCGCACCACGCCAGGCAGAATACCGAGACCGATACTGCCAGGCGATTCCTCGCTCCGTTCAAACAAACATTGCAGGCCAACACAGATGCCAAGAAAAGGAACACCGCTCCCTATACGCTCCTGCAGCGGTTGACGCAGTCCGAGTTCGTCAAGCGAGCGCATCATCTGGCCGAAATGACCGACACCCGGGAGAATAATCCTGGTCGCGCGCTCCACGTCTCCCGGGCGGTTGACTACCTCGTACTCGGCCCCGATCGCTTCGAGTGTGTTCCGTACCGAGCGTAAATTCCCTGCCCCGTAATCGACGATCGTTGTCATAGAAGGCCCTTGGTCGAGGGAAGCTGATCCTTCAGACGCTCATCGGTCGAACAGGCATAACGCATCGCGCGGGCAAAGCACTTGAAGATGGCTTCAATCTTGTGATGATTCGAGCGTCCGTACATCACTTTGATATGAACGTTGGCTCCGGCGTGATGGGCGAAGCCGCCGAAGAAATCCTCAAGCAGTTCCGTTTGCAGATCGCCGACCAGCACGACGGTGACGGCCTGATAGTACACCAGAAACGGCCGACCGCCGAGATCCACTGCGGCCACGGCGAGCGATTCGTCCATCGGCTGCAGGAAGTAGCCGGCGCGATTGATACCGCGGCGGTCACCAAGAGCTTGCGAGAACAAATCGCCCAAGACAATGCCGGCGTCTTCTACGGTATGGTGCTGGTCGACATCAAGATCTCCGCGGGCTTCGAGTTCCAGATCAAAACCGCCATGCTTCGCGAACAGTTCCAGCATGTGGTCAAGAAATCGGATGCCGGTCGAGATTCGATAAGTCCCTGAGCCATCTAGACGCAGGAACCCGGTGATCTGCGTTTCCTTTGTGTTTCGCTCGACTCTGCCTTCCCTCATCGCGAGTTCCCTCGGGCTTCGCCAAACAAGACTCGCCAATTCGTTGATGTCCTGCAGCACGGCGAAGGCGCCATGCTTTTTCAGAATCTCGGATATCTCGAGCGTGACGTGGATTGTGAGGAGTTGAGACGCCGATAAACGGTACACCGGCCGCTTCGGAGCTGCGCGCGTCATCGACGGTATCGCCCAGGTACCAGATCGTTTTATCAGGGTAGTGATTCTGAATCAACTGCAAGCCGTCGGGAGCCGGCTTCGGATTTGGAACCGAATCGTCCGTGACGATGAATTGGAAGTGGTCATTCGCCGCGTTTCGCTCCAGCGTGATGTCGAGTTCATATTTCGCCCGGCCGGTGAAAATGGCCAGATCAGCATGTTCGCGAAGTTGCTCGAGAAGTCCAGATTTCGGGAGCCATCGTTCACGCCGGATCAATCCGTCACCGTTGTCCCCGAGAAATACCTGGTTGAAGTACTCCACAACTTCGGCGTATGAGACGGCCTTGCCAAGATCCTGAATCAGGCGCTGGGAAAGAAGCCAGTCGTTGTTCCAGCCCCCGGCATTCTTGAAATTCTGGATCGTATCGTGTGAGACTTCCGCTCCGGTAAAGTGCCGCACCGTTTCCCGGATCGCTTCCCGGTACGATTCCGACACTTCAACCAGAACTCCATCCATGTCGAAGACAAGTACGTCAGGAGCGTTCACCAGATCTGCTCCAGTTCGTCAAGGAAACGTTGCACCTGGTCGCGAGTACCGACGGTGACTCGTACGCAGCCGGGCAGCTCGTAGCTTCGATCGCGAACCAGAATGCCACGCGATCTCAGTTCGTCGCGGATCGGGATGGCGCGATCTCCGGCCTGGAAGAGGACGAAGTTGGCCTGGCTCTTGATGTAAGGAATTTTCAAGCGTTCGAGGCCGACATACAAGAGCTCTCGCGCCGTGAGCACTTCGAGCACGTAATCTTCGACGAACTTCGTGTCCGTCACCGCAATACGAGCGGCCATCGCGGCGAGTGAATTCACGCTGTAGGGCGACTGCGCTTTGCGGACAAACGCGATGTTTTCCGCGTTCGAGAACAAACATCCGCAGCGCATGGCAGCCATACCGTAGATCTTCGAAAAGGTCCGGCTGACAAACAGGTTCGGATGCTGCCGCAGGAGCGGAAGCACGGTGACGCCGCTGAACTCGTAGTAAGCTTCGTCAATCAACACGGCCGCCCCGGGAGCCTTTGCGAGGATTCGCTCGATTCCTGCGATGTTCGTGCCCGTTCCAGTCGGATTATTGGGGTTGCTGATCAGGATCGCTTTCGTCTCGGGCGTAATTCGCTCGAGCAACTCCTCCAGGGGGAACGCCAATGTTCCCGGCCGGTAATCCACTTCGGCAACATTCGCTCCGGCGAGTTGTGCGTAAAAGCGATACATGGCGTAGGAGGGTCGCAACACGAGCACGTGATCACGATCGTCCACATAGGTATTGACCAGCACCTGGATGGCTTCATCGGTTCCGTTGGTCAGGGTCAATTCGTCTTCGCCGACACCGAAATGCTTGGCCAGATCCTGCAACGCATGTCCGTACTCCGGATACATGGTGAGATCCGCAGCGGTCAGGAAACGCTTGATGAAATCGAGCACGTGCGGCGGACCGCCTACCGTGTTTTCATTGAAGTCCAGCCGCAGCTTGTTCCGTCTGCCATCCGAGGGCGGATGGTAAGGCGCCATATCGATCACCGCCTGCCGGGGCCGGAGCACCGTCTCACTCACGTTTGCTTTGGTTTCTACCATCTCGTTCACGTCGTATACCGCACTTCCACCGAACGCGCATGCGCTTCCAAGCCTTCTACTCGTGCCAGCGTTGTGATCGTAGGAGCGAGTTCGGCGAGGGCCGAGGACGAAAGCTCCTGAACGGCAATCAGTTTTCACAAAGTCGGCAGAGGACAACCCGCCGCGCAGGCGGGCGGCACCGCCCGTCGGCAGAACATGGCTGGGACCCGAAGCGTAGTCGCCCGCAGACTCTGGTGACGTTCTGACCAAGGAACACTGTTCCCGCGTTTCGAATCTGCGGCAGAAGGGCTCTGTCGTGAAGGCTAAGATGCTCGGGAGCAATGCGGTTCGAAAGATCGACCCCCGCTTCCATGGTGGGAACGACAATGATCGCGCTTGAATTGTCCACCGAGGCACGCGCCACGTCGGCGGTGGAAAGCGTGCGCAACTGCTCCTCGAGCTGCGCAGCCACTTGTTGCGCCAAGCTGTTCCGAGGTCGTAATCAGGACGGCACTGGCCGTGACGTCGTGTTCCGCTTGAGCGAGCATGTCGGCAGCGATAATCTTCGCGTCGCCTTCCGCAGCGAGGATCAGGATCTCGGTCGGGCCGGCCACAAAATCAATGCCGACGTCCCCTGCCAGCAGTTTCTTTGCCTCCGCAACATAGGCGTTGCCTGGACCGACAATCCGGTCGACTCTCGGGATCGTCTCCGTCCCAAATGCCATGGCGGCGATCGCCTGCGCTCCACCCACCCGATACACTTCGTTCGATCCCGAGCATGTGAGCACAGCCAAGAATTTCGCGCGACGGCTTCGGCGAAGTGATGCAGATCCTTCGCACTCCAGCCGTTTGCGCGAGTACCGCCGTCATCAGCAGCGTTGACGGAAGAGGGTAACGGCCGGACGGAACATAGCAACCTACGGCATCGAGCGGGCGTACGACCCAACCGAGTCTTCCACCCGGTGAAGCTCTTCGAAGCGCTCCCGAGGAAGTTGAAGCTTTGCGTACTCGCGGATATTAGCGGCCGCCGTTTCCGCAGCTTGCTTCACGTTCTCGGGCATGGCCTCCCAAGCAGCAGCAAGTTCGCTTTCCGGAACGCGAATGGGCTGGTCGGCCAACCCGTCGAATTTCCGCGCATAGCGCAGCAGTGCGGCGTCGCCCTCCTGCCGGACGGCTTGCAGAATGGGCCGGACGACTTCGGCGACTGAATCAGCCTCCTGTTTCCGGCCGTCGACGAATGCGATTCCCTCCTGTCAGGTTTAGGATTCGAATCATTCGCCTACATCACGATCTTGTTCAGTGGATATTCGACGATTCCCTGGGCGCCTGCTTCGCGCAAACGCGGAATGATGTTCCGGACCGTGAGTTCATCGAGGATTGTATTCACGGCCACCCAGGATTCATCGCTGAGCTGCGAGATTGTCGGATTCTTCAGCGCAGGCAGCGCGGCCAGCAGGTCAGCGAGTTGAGCTTTCGGCACATTCATCATGAGCCCCACTTTTCCCAGAGCGCTCATCGCACCTTCGAGCAGTAGTTTCACGTCCTCGAGCTTGCGGCGCTTCCACGCGTCCGACCAGGCGTTCGGTATTCGCGATCAGTTGCGTATTCGATTCGAGAACCGTTTCGATAATCCGCAGCTTATTTGCCCGCAGCGACGATCCGGTTTCCGTGACTTCGACGATCGCGTCCGCAAGTTCAGGAGGTTTCACCTCGGTCGCGCCCCAACTGAATTCCACCTTCGCCTTAACGCCTTTGGACGCCAGATATCGCTTGGTTGTGGATACCAGTTCGGTGGCGATGGTCTTTCCCTGCAGATCCTCTACTTTGTGAAACGGAGAACTCTCGGGAACAGCGAGCACCCAGCGTACTTTTCCGAAACTTTGTTTCGCATACACAAGGTCGGCCACCGTCTGCACGCTTGCTTCGTTTTCTTCCACCCAGTCGCGGCCGGTCAGACCAGCGTCGAGCACCGCGTCCTCGACGTATCGCGCCATCTCCTGAGCACGAATCAACATGCATTCAATCTCAGGATCATCAATGGAAGGGAAATAGCTGCGGCTGCTCGTCGTGATGGTGAAACCCGCGCGGCGGAATAACTCGACGGTGGCGTTCTCCAGGCTACCTTTCGGGATTCCTAGTTTCAGCTTCACTTGCGAACCCCGTACACGTCGTCGGCGTTATACACCTTCGTCGTCCTGCTCTTCCCAGGTGTCGTTCTTCAACGTACGGTAGAAACAGCTTTCGTAACCGTTGTGGCAAACGCCCGGCTCAAGCGGTTCGGCTTGAACCAGAAGCGCGTCTGCGTCGCAATCCGTTGCGATCGACTTCAGCACCAGGAAGTGACCGGACGTTTCGCCTTTCGTCCACAGCTTCTGGCGCGACCGGCTGTAGAACGTCACATGCCCAGTACTCACAGTCTTGTCGAAGGCCTCGCGATTCATGTAGCCCACCATCAAGACACGTTGGGTCTGATGGTCCTGCACGACTGCCGTAATGAGCCCGTCCTGTTTTTCGAAGTCTAAGATGTCGCTTGTCGCCATGGTCCAAAGAAAAAGCCCGCCATGTGTGGCGGGCCGTGCAGTTTCAGATAAGAACTCGAACGCAGCCTCGCCTTAGAACACCGGATGGTGCCGATGGTGGCGAATTGCGTTGAAGATCATCAAGTCGCAGTATAACAATCGGCTGTTTCTGTTCCGTGAACAGGGCGGCTCCGGATAAAACAAAAGTGGTCTAAAATGATTCGAGGAAAGCTTGTGGAAATCCTGTTTTTTGAGGTGCTCCAACTCACGCGCCTTTTGGGTTCAAGCGTGTGGAAGGCGGCGCCTTCTCAAAACTTTCTCCCTTGAACACCAACGCTCTACACGCTAACTTAACCGAGTTCTCTTGATGGCTGCACGCGATCTAACTCTCGATCAGGTTCTTCCCGACAACATCGACGCCGAGCGGTTCGTGCTCGGCGCGATCATGAGCAGCGACAATGCTTTTCTGCAGGTCGCCGGCACGCTGGCTGCCGAAGATTTCAGTCTCGAAAAGCACAAACGAATCTTTCTGCGCATGATGGATCTCCACGAGCGTGGAGAAAGGATCGATCGCGTCACGCTGGCCAACGAGCTGATGAAGCAGGGTCAGTTGCAATCGGTCGATGGTCTCAGCTATCTCGTCTCGCTTGACGATGGCCTGCCGCAGCTCTATAACCTCGACAGTTATGTTTCCATCGTTCGCGAGAAGGCTCTTCTCCGGCGCATCATTACTGTCTCCCAGGACACGATCGACCGTTGTCTGACCTGCGAAGAAGACGCCAAGCAAATCCTGGGCGCCGTAGAAGACGCGTTGATGAAGCTCGGCGATGTTCAGTCGAAGAACACGCTCGCCAATCCGGCGCAAATCATCACGGAATACGAAGGCGGCATCAATGCCTTCCTCGATACCAGCAAGCGGATCAAAGGCATCAGCACCGGTTTTCTGAAGTTCGACGAAATGACGGGTGGACTTCGCGAAGGAGAACTGTTCATTCTCGCCGCGCGACCCGCCATGGGCAAGACGGCCCTTGCGCTTAACATCGCGCAGCATGTCGCCAGCAACCAGGCAAATCCCAAAGCGGTCGCGGTGTTCTCGCTCGAAATGTCGAAAGAGTCGCTCCTGACACGTATGCTGTGCGCGTCGGCGCGCGTCGACCAGCAACGTTTTCGGGCAGGCTATCTGAATCCGGATGAACGTCGCTCACTCCAGGAATCGATGTACCAGATGGTGGAGGCCCCGCTGTTCATCGACGACACGGCGGGAACGAATCTGATGGACGTGCACTCGAAGCTGCGGCGGCTTCAGGCTGAGCACGATCTGGGTCTGGTCGTGATCGATTACCTGCAGCTGATGCAGGGTCGCGGCCGCTTCGAAAACCGTGTCCAGGAAATCAGCTCTCTCTCGCGCGGCTTCAAACTGATGTCGAAAGAGCTGCGCGTTCCGTTCCTGGTTCTGTCTCAGCTCAGTCGCGCCCCTGAGACTCGCCCGGGCGATCATCGCCCCATGCTCAGTGATCTTCGTGAATCGGGAAGTATCGAGCAGGACGCCGACATGGTGGCGTTCATCTTCCGCGAAGAAGTCTATCGTCCCGACAAAGAAAGCCTGAAAGGCATTGCGGAGCTGATCCTGGCGAAGCAGCGCAACGGGCCCACCGGACGCGTGAAGCTGGCGTTTCTGAACCGCTTTACGAAATTCGAGAATCTCGCGGCGGACACGGGCGATGACGATGCTCCGTTCGAGTAGAGCACGCATCCCGCTCCAACCAGCCCTAGAACCGCAGACAGATCTTCCCGAAGTGCTGCTGTTTCTCCATGTAGCGCAGCGCTTCGGGAAACTCCGTCCAGGGGAATACGCGATCGACGACAGGCTTGATGTTGTGGAACGCAATCGCGCGATTCATCCGCTCGAACATCCAGCGCGAGCCCACGTAGATTCCCTGCACGCGGATGCTGTTCATGAGGATGCCAGTAGGCGCTACGGTCGCCTCAACGCCGCTCAGGACCCCGATCACACTGACCATTCCACCCATGCGGACAGCCTTCAGGGATCGCGGCATGGTATCGCTGCCGCCCACTTCGATCACGTTGTCGACGCCCACGCCGTCAGTCAGTTTGCGCGCAGCCTCCTCCCAGTCGGGAGTTTTCTTGTAGTTGATCGTTTCGGCGGCGCCCATTGAGCGGACCCGCTCGAGTTTCTCGTCGCTGCTCGACGTAACAATGGCACGCAAGCCTGCCGCTTTTGCAAACTGCAACGCAAACACGGAGACCCCGCCAGTACCTTGAACGAGCACAGTCTGCCCTGGGACAGCAGGTTCGTTTTCGAAGAGCGCATGCCAGGCCGTGACCGCAGCGCAAGGAAGACAAGCGCCTTCTTCGTCGCTGAGCGACGGTGGCACGGCGACCAGGCCGTCTTCCGGGAACAGCACGTACTCCGCCAGGACTCCTTGTATGCCGCCGCCCAGAGCGGAATTCCACTTCTCGCGAGTGATCGGGCCATCGATCCACTTCTGCATGAAGATGCCGGCGACGCGATCGCCTTTCTTCCAGCGCTCGATTCCCGGACCGGCTTCCTCCACAACGCCGACGCCATCCGAAAGCGGGCGCATAGGCCGCTTGAGCCGAGGATTGTAGCTCCCCTGCACCACTCGAAGGTCACGGAAATTAAGCGAAGCCGCGGTCATTTTGACCAGTACCTGCCCCGGACCGGGTCGCGGAATCTCCGCACTTTCATCCAGGCGCAGCCCGTCCATGCCGAATTCTGCAATCTCGAATTGCCTCATGAGTTCAGATTCGCCGTGAATTGAATGAGTTCTTCCAGTTTGCGAAGCGCCGCGCCCGTGTCGATCGATTCGGCCGCGATCGCAACCGCACTCTTCAGTTCTGCCGCACGTTGCGCCACGACCAAAGCCGCCGCCGCGTTCGCGATGACGACGTCGCGAGCCGGCCCGCTCTCGCCGTCGAGCACGGACCGGATGATGGCCGCGTTCGTCTCGGCATCTCCGCCCTTCAAATCCTCGGGCGCACTTTGCTCCAGGCCAAAGTCGGAAGGAAACCATCGTCCCTTCTGCACTCTTCCGTCCTGGACCTGAAAAATCGTCGTGTGTGTTGTCGTCGTGATCTCGTCCAGTCCGTCGCCCCCATTCACGACGAACGCTCGCTCGATTCCAAGGCGGGCGGAAGCGTTCGCTAACATCTCGGCCGCGCGGACGGAGAACGCACCGATCACCTGGACGCGAGCCCGGACCGGATTTGTCAAAGGTCCGAGAAGATTGAATGCGGTCCTGCCTTTCAGCAGGATGCGAGCTTCCCGGGCGTTCTTCATGGCCGGATGGAATGTCGGCGCATACAGAAAGCCGATGCCGATGTTCTCGAATGCACGCCGCCACCTGCTCCGGCGAGAGATCCACCTGGACTCCCAGCTGCTTCGAGAACATCACAGCTTCCGCACCGGCTCGATACCTTCCGGTTCCCGTGCTTGGCAACGCGTATACCCGCCCCGGCAACCACAAATGCAGCAGCGGTCGAGATGTTGAACGTATCGGCACCATCGCCGCCCGTTCCGCACGTATCGACGACCGGCGCTTCCGACTGGTCGACATCGATCGGCAGGCTCACCTCTCGCATCGCCTCGGCAAACCCGACAATCTCGGCGAGGGTTTCTCCTTTGTTGCGGAGAAAAACGAGAATTTCGGCGACTTCTTCGCCGCTCATTTCTCCGGACAATATCTGGCGCATCAGACCGGAAGCTTCGGCTTGAGTCAGATGAACCGAACTGCGAAAGGGAAGATAGCTTCGCCTGGGTGTAGGCATGGGCAGAAGCGTTTCGGGTTTCTCTAATTCAGAGATCATTCAGTTTTTGTGCTAAACACTCCAGATTGGAACCAGGGGCATAAACCCGGCGTAATCTCCCGATAACAATGCGGAGAGACCCGTCGTATCAGAAACTCGAACCTGTTGTAAAGCCGCCAAGGACCGCTCCTGTCAGAAACCGGCAAAGAGAGATTTGCACCTCTCATACCCAGCCACTACTGATCTTCTCAAGTTACAAAGCCCCGAACATGGACGGACGACATACCGGCACGGGAACACTTAGCGTGGAAATCGGTAGACCAATCGCCCTCTCCACAAGATAACGTGCTCAGGATTGCACTGCCGTCCTGAGGACGCCGCGAGCTCGGTTCGTCAACCGAGATGTACAGGGAACCTTCGTAGAAGTAACGTGATGAGATCCGACCCGTTACGCTGGAAGGACCAAGGAGTTGTTTTGTGTTAGTCGTCATGAAGGCCCTGGCAGGCGCGCGAGGACATCGAACGCGTCTGCCAAAGGATTGAGTCCCTCGGTTACAAACCGCACATCATACCGGGCGAACAGAGAACAGCGATCGGTATCACCGGAAACAGCGGACCAATCGATGCCGCCGAGTTTGAAGGTCTTCCCGGGCGTGGCGGAAGCCATTCGCGTCTCCAAAGCCTATAAGCTCGTCAGCCGCGAGACTAAGCGCGGAAAACACGATCGTATCGGTCAATGGCGTTCCGGTTGGCGGCGACGAACTGGTGCTCTGCGGAGGTCCTTGTTCGGTCGAGAGCCGCTCTCAGATCCTGGACTCGGCTCGTGCGGTAAAGGCGGCAGGCGGTCAACTGCTGAGAGGGGGCGCGTATAAACCTCGCACCTCGCCCTATGCATTCCAAGGTCTGGGCGAGGAAGGCCTGCGTTATCTCGCCGAAGCTCGGGAAGAGACCGGACTCGGCATCGTCACCGAGGCCATCGATGTCGAAACGTTCGATCTCGTCGAGCGATACGCAGATTGCGTGCAGATCGGCGCCCGCAACATGCAGAATTTCTCTCTTCTCCGGCGTGCCGGTCGTGCCCGGAAGCCCATCTTACTGAAACGGGGCATGTCCTCCACGCTTGAAGAATTCCTGATGGCGGCGGAGTACATTCTCGCGGAGGGCAACTACGATGTCATCCTTTGCGAACGAGGCGTTCGCACCTTTGCCGACCACACGCGCAACACGCTCGACCTTAGTGTCGTTCCTGCTGTACAAACTCTGAGCCATTTGCCCATCATCGTTGACCCGAGCCATGGGACCGGCAAGCGCGACAAAGTTCTGCCTATGTCGCTCGCCGCCGTCGCGGTCGGCGCCTCTGGCCTGATCGTCGAAGTACATCCCAATCCCGAGAAGGCTCTTTCGGACGGTTATCAGTCGCTTCCCCCGGAGCAGTTTGCCGAATTGACGGAAGAGTGTACGGCGCTACGTGCGCTGCTCAACTCGAGACGCAGGGTACCTGCAGCAGCCCACTAACCTTGGCGCTTCGGATAGGATGCTCGAACGCGAGATACACTAGCGATTGGCCTTAATCTGTCGCCTCAGTTGAGCGGAAATCCTAACTATGAAAATTCACGAGTATCAGGCGAAGGCGATCCTTGCCAAATACGGAGTTCCCGTCCCGCGAGGACAGGTGGCATACACGGTGGAAGAGGCTGAAGCCGCAGCCAAAGAGATCGGCGGCAGCGTGGTTGTGAAGGCCCAGATTCATGCCGGAGGCCGCGGAAAAGGTGGCGGCGTAAAGGTCGCCAAAGATTTCGCTGATGCCACTGAAGTCGCAAAGAAGATTCTGGGAATGACTTTGGTCACTCACCAGACCGGACCTGAAGGCCGGGTTGTGCAGCGTCTTCTTATCGAGGAAACTCTTCCCATCGAACGCGAGCTTTACCTCGGCATCGTGCTCGATCGGGCAACCGGCAAGAACGTTTTCATGGCGTCGAAGTCGGGCGGTATGGATATCGAGGAAGTCGCAGCGAGCACACCGGAACTAATCCTCAAAGAAGAGTTGGTTCCAGGACAGATCCTGCAACCATTCCAGGCAAGGAAACTGGCCTTCGGAATGGGTATCCCCACATCGAGCGTGAACGCGGCGGTTGCGGCGATGACAGCGTTATCAAAGGCCTACGATGCCGTTGATGGTTCGCTCGCAGAGATCAATCCGTTCATTCTGACCAGCGATGGAAGAGTTTACGCGCTCGATGCCAAGATCACGATCGACGATAACGCGTTGTACCGCCACAAGGATCTCCTGGAGCTTCGCGACCTGAACGAAGAAGATCCTCTCGAAGTCGAAGCTTCCCGTTTCGGTCTTAATTACATCAAGCTCGACGGCAATATCGCCTGCATGGTGAATGGCGCGGGTCTGGCCATGGCCACCATGGACATCATCAAGTACGCCGGCGGGCAGCCGGCTAACTTTCTGGACGTGGGCGGCGGGGCTAGCGCAGAGCAGATCAAGAATGCGTTCCGGATCCTGCTTTCGGACACCAGCGTGAAAGCCGTTTTGATCAACATCTTCGGTGGCATCTTACGCTGCGACACGCTTGCGAATGGCGTTGTCTCGGCTGCTACGGAACTTGGGATCAAGATCCCGGTGGTAATCCGCATGGAAGGTACCAACGTGGAGCTCGGACAGAAGATCCTGACCGAATCAGGCTTTAATTTCACCGTCGCCGACGGCATGAAAGACGCGGCAGAGAAGGTAGTGAGATTGGCGCAATGAGCGTACTTGTTAACGAGAACACCAGACTTCTTTTCCAGGGATTCACAGGCCGTGAAGGTACGTTTCACGCGACTCAGGCCATTAACTATGGGACCAAGGTCGTCGGTGGAACAACGCCAGGCAAAGGCGGGCAGACACATCTGGATCGTCCGGTTTTCAACACGGTAGAAGAAGCAATCCGCGCGACCGGAGCGAACGCGAGCGTGATTTTTGTACCGCCGCCGTTTGCCGCCGATGCCATCATGGAGGCCGCTGATGCGGGTTTGCCGCTCGTTGTCTGCATCACGGAAGGCATCCCGGTCAACGATATGGTCCGAGTCTGGGCGTATCTGAAGACGAAACCGGCCACTCGCCTCGTCGGGCCCAACTGCCCGGGCGTCATCACTCCGGGCAAATGCAAGATCGGCATCATGCCGGGCCATATTCACCTGCCAGGGCACGTGGGCATTGTTTCAAGATCCGGCACTCTTACGTATGAAGCGGTCGGCCAGTTGACGAAGCTCGGAATCGGGCAGTCTACGTGTATCGGGATCGGTGGTGATCCGATCATCGGAACGTCTTTCACGGACGCGATCCGGCTGTTCAACGAAGATCCCGACACACATGCCATCATCATGATCGGCGAAATCGGCGGAAACGCTGAAGAGACTGCGGCGGCTTACGTCAAAGCACATGTTAAGAAGCCGGTCGTCGGCTTTATTGCTGGTCAGACGGCGCCCCCGGGACGCCGAATGGGACATGCGGGCGCGATCATCTCCGGCGGATCCGGAAAAGCTGAGAACAAGGTGGCTGCGATGGAAGACGCCGGGATCGTGGTGTGTCCCTCGCCTGCAGTTCTCGGCGAAAAAATGAAATTGGCTCTCGCAGGCGCCGCTTAAGCGTCCGCCATCCAGGAAAACAGATTCATGGCATTAGAACAAACATTCGGCATGATCAAGCCCGACGCCGTTACCAACGGTCACGTCGGTAAGATCCTCGCCTTCATCGAAGAAAATGGATTCCGCATTGTCGGAATGAAGACCCGCCGCATCTCGCGCCACGAGGCGGAAGCATTCTACTCCGTTCACAAGGCCAGGCCGTTTTTTAACAGCCTGGTTTCTTTCATGACAGAAGGACCCGCAGTAGTGATCGTGCTCGAACGGGAAGACGCGATCGCAAAGTGGCGTGAAGTCATGGGCGCCACGAACCCCGCCAATGCTGCCGAGGGCACGATCCGGAAGAAATACGCCGAAAGCATCGAGCGGAACTCGGTACACGGCTCCGATGCGCCCGAAACAGCGGCGGTCGAGATTCCTTTCTTCTTCAGCGCGTCAGAACTGCTGTAAAAAGGAAAAGGGAGCAGCCTTTCGACTGCTCCCTCTACCGAGACCACGAAGAGCTGATTAGGCTACTCGCGGCTCAAATGCCGGCGCATCCATTACGTTTGCCAGCGCTTTGCGAGTCTTTTCAGCAAGGTTCCGGAGTTTCGCTTGCTTTGGACGACTCAGCCGGCGTTCAACGCTTCGGCGTGCACGCAATAAGCGGATGCGGACGGCGGTTTCCGACCACCCGTTCTGACGGGCAATCTCCTGGACTTTGTAGCCCTCAATGTAATGCCCTTCAAGCACTACGCGATCGTTTGGTTTGCAATCGCCGAGAATTCGCTTTACATCGATTGCTGCGACGTTCATGCGGGGAGGCGCCTGCAGCTCGGGTAAGGTCTGTGTTTGCGGTTCTCTGCGGAGAAAAGTGCGATGGATATTTAAAGCAATGCTGTTGGTCCAAGTTAGGACAAGATTAGGATCGCGTAATTGCTCACGGCGCTCCCAGCCTTTTGCCCAAGCGGCTTGCGCAGTGTCGAGAGCCGCATCGTAAGACAGGCCTCGAGAGACGAGAAAGCGGACTGTAAGACTGAAACCCTTTTGATAAGCTCTGCCGTACTCTTCGTTTGTCATTGAAAGCTACATCGCTCCTAAAAGTTAAACGTCTGACTCGCCGACAAGCAACGAGTTTGATGACCTGTTGCGATCATCTATCGGTGACTTACCGCTCTCACCTGCATACTCAATAGGCAGTTTTCGTGCCAAGTTTCTCCAGTGGCCTCGGTTCCCGCGCCTCAGATGGGCTATGTCGTTGGGAATTATGGGCTTATAAGCCTTCAGTTCTATCCGGTGTAATTCGGAGGAAAATCGAGAAACTCCGCTTCATGCCGGCTTGTGAGGCAAAAATTGCGCGTTGGGCCGCGAAACTCGCGAAACGTTTTCACGCTAGAAGAAATGCTGTCAGACGTACACGGCGAAGCGCACTTCCGCGCGAGCGCAGGACACACTCTGTACGGATGACCTGAATTGAAGGCGGGGAAGGGTCTACTTCTGTTCGGAAGCGGCGGACGAAGACACGGGCGTGGGTTCTTTCTTTTCGGGCTCCTCCGTGGCAGCTTTCATGCTGTCGCGGAAAGAGCGAATGCCCTTACCGAGTCCTTGGCCCAATTCCGGAAGTTTCTTGGGACCGAAGAAGATCACGGCTACAGCCAGAATCAGAAGCAGATGTTGTGGTTGTAGCAATCCTTCTATCATGAGAACCTCTTCGTATCTTGGGCACCCTACAAGGCATTGCCCATCTCGCCAGCTATTATACCGAAGTGGTACGCCGGAGCATGATAATTACGAGCTTAAGAGAACGAAAACCCCGGAAAAACACGCGTTCCGTTCCACTCCCTGCGGCATTGACATAAGATGGATGCCTCGGGTATAGTTCTGAAGTACTGAACTATCAATAAGTTGAGGCGTTTCCTTGCATGTTCCAAAACGGCTTGGTGTTGTCGTTACTGCTCGGGTTCTTGAACCCATTCCGCTTACGGGAATGCTAGGTGGAATCGCAAATTAGCATGGAAGGCCCACAAGACGAAGCCCTGGAATTACCAGCCTCGGATTCGAGCGATTATCAGACCTTTCTCGAGACCTACAGCAATCAGTTCACGACGAGTGATCGGGAGGTCCTGCAAGGGCAGGTTCTTAAAGTCTCTGATAAGGAAGTAATCGTCGACATCGGTCGAAAGATCGAAGGGCTTGTGCCCGCGTCCCAGTTTCCGCAAGTGAACGGCATGCCCGCGGTCGGCTGCCGGGGACACCATCGAGGTGATGTTCGATCGCTCGGGCGATCAGGTGGAAGGTTTTATCCTCCTCTCCCATGAGAAAGCGCATCGCCTTCATATTTGGGACGAACTCGAGAAAGCGGTTCGCGATAGCACGCAAGTTTCCGGTCGTGTCCTCAATAAGGTGAAAGGCGGCTTGGCGGTCGACATCGGAATCGTTGCCTTTCTCCCGGCCTCCCAGATTGAATTACGGCCGCTGCACAATCTGGACAGCTACATAGGTCAAGACATCGACGTTCGCATCCTGAAACTGAACCGGCGTCGCGGGAATGCGGTAGTCTCTCATCGTGTTCTGCTCGAGACACGAACAATCGGCCAGGAAAGCGGAGGCTCTGGCCAACTTATACGAAGGCGCGGAAGTCACTGGCATGGTCAAGAACCTCACCGAATACGGGGCTTTCGTTGATCTGGGCGGCATCGACGGTTTGCTGCACGTCAGCGACATGAGCTACGGCAACGTGTCACACCCGTCTGCGGTAGTGCATGTTGGCGAGCAACTGACGGTCAAAGTGCTGAAGTTCGATCGCGAGAAGGAACGAATCTCGATCGGCCTCAAACAGATGCGGCCCGATCCCTGGTTGGACCTTCCATCGCACTACCCGCCAGGAAGTCGCGTGATCGGGAGAGTTGTCAGCGTCACTGATTACGGGGCTTTTGTCGAGTTGGAGCCCGGGGTAGAGGGACTGATCCACATCTCGGAGATGACCTGGAGCCGGAGGATGAAGCATCCGGCGAAGATCGTCAAAGTCGGCGACCAGGTGGAAGCGGTTGTACTTGAGATTAAAGCGGCTGAACGTCGCATTTCTCTCGGGATCAAGCAGCTCGAGGCCGATCCTTGGACCACCGTCGCTGAGCGCTACAGTATCGGTTCTCTGGTTGAAGGCCGGGTGAGAAAGCTGGCCGATTTCGGCGCCTTCGTTGAAATCGAAGAAGGCGTGGACGGACTGGTGCATATCTCCGACATGTCCTGGAATGCTCATGTGAAGCATCCTTCGGAGATCGTCAAGAAGGGACAGGTGATCCAGGCTGTCATCCTCAACATCGATGCTCCGGGAAGGCGGCTTTCGCTGGGAGTGAAGCAACTCCAACCAGATGGTTGGGAGACCTTTTTCCGCTCACACCAGATTGGGGACGTCGTAAAAGGCAAAGTCACCCGGACGGCCGCATTCGGCGTGTTCGCTGAACTTCTACCTGGGGTCGAAGGTCTTTGCCATCGCAGCGAGGTTTCGCCGGACCAGGCGAAGAGAGCAGGAGAAAGTGGAGGGACGGGCGACTTTTCCGGCTTGCCGGTCGGTCAGGAGTTCACCTTCAAAATCATCAAACTGAATGAAGCCCAGAAACGGATTGGACTTAGCCAGCGCGCTATCACAGAAGATGATGAGCGCAGCCGGCTGCAGCAATACAATCGACAAGCCGCTGCGGCGACGTCCACCGTAGGACATGCCCTAAATCGAAATCGATGGGAAGACAGCAGATATCAGGAGCAAGGACAAACCAGCGATGACGAAAGCTGAGCTGATCGAAGAGGTCTCAAAAGTCGTCGAGATGACCCGAAAAGATTCGGAGATGATCGTCGAGACGATCTTCGACAGCATTGTAAACAGCCTGCATAAGGGAGAAAAGATAGAAATCCGGGGATTCGGCAGCTTTCGCACCCGGCAACGCCAGCCCCGGGTGGGCCGGAACCCTAAGACAGGCTCGCGGGTCGAAGTACCTTCGAAGCGAATTCCCTACTTCAAGCCAAGCAAAGAATTGAGAGATCTGGTAAACGGCAACGGCCAGGCGGAGGTGACCGGATCCGGTCCGTCAGAACGCTCGCTGACGAATACGGGGAAACGAACGGCTTCAAGCCGCAGAGCTGACAGCTCTCGTCCTGTTTATGGACTATTTGTGGACGCCGTGGCGTTCCACGTACATGAAGCAAACCAGGGTGAATAGCGGCTGCATCTTCTGCCATGCGGCTGCGAGCGCTCGAACGATGAGGAATCGCTGGTTGTGTATCGTGGACAACACTGCTTTGTCAATCCTGAACCGCTACCCATACACGAGTGGCCATCTTATGGTGGCGCCTTATCTTCACGTGCCCCGGCTCAGCCAGGTAGACGCAGACGACTGCGGGAGAGATGATGGCTCTGACCCGGTTCTCGGAGCGAGCACTCGGTCAAGTCTACTCTCCCGACGGTATCAACCTGGGCATGAATATGGGCGAAGCGGCGGGCGCAGGCATCGAGCAGCATATCCACATGCATGTGCTGCCGCGCTGGAAAGGCGACGCTAACTTCATGACCAGCGTGGCCCAGACGCGCATCATCCCCGAGGTACTATCCGAGACCTGGACCAAACTTCGCGCAGTGTTTCAGGATTTAAGCGAATTTTAATGCGAAACCATTCCGGAATGAGGCACTATGGGAAATACTCCTCATGTTCGATTGGTCTCTCGATCCGAGATCTCAGCTCGCCTTTTTGTGCCTTCTAACGGCCTTTGTGTTCTGGAACAACGACGCTCTGTTCTTCATGTTCTCGAGCATGGCGATCTGCTCAAGAATCAGCCACCTGTTCTAGCTCGGCTCTGCTTTCGGTCCCGAGAGCAAGAGGCGTTTCCTCGTACCGATCGCAACAACTCCTCTGGGCCTGAGTAAACGGTCTCGGCGCCGGCGGCCCGCAGGTCCTGTTCCGCGAATCCGCCGCACAGCACGCCCACCATCCGCAGCCCGGCTCTTTTCGCCGCTTCTGCATCGTGAGGGCTGTCACCCACCACAACCACACTCGATTCGATCCACGGCATCTCCCAAGCTTCGCAAGTGCAGCCTCGAAGATGTCCGGATGAGGCTTTGATTTCTCCGCATCGGCCGAAGAAGTAGACGTATCCACCAGATCATCGACCCGCGCGATTTTTGCGAACACCCCAAGTTCATCGCCCTTCGCGGAAGACGCCAAGGCCCTCTGCTGGCCGTTGGCTCTGATCTTGAGAAAGAGGTCGCGCACGCCCGGAAACGGCTTCACCTGGCTCAGGTACTTCTTCTTGAACAGATCGCTACGAAATTCTTTGATCTCGTCTCCTTTGGATTTCTGATCCTCTTCCGACAGAAAAACAGGGAGCAACTGGTCGCCGCCTTTGCCGATCTGAGCTCGTATGCTTTCGAATGAAAATTGAGTAGCCGAAATGAGCGAACGCCTCCTGCCACGCCTTCGCGTGCAGGTCGACCGAGTCTAGAATCGTTCCATCGATGTCGAAAATGACCGCTTTTAGTCAAAAGAGCTCCACGCAGTGGGACTCCAGACCGGCTATAAGGCTTCAACTGAGACCACGGAACGAATCCGCACCGTCAGAATAAGTACAATTTTCATCGGTTCTGTTGCATCTCAGTAGTAGTTAGCCTCAATCTGCGTCAAACAATTCGAGACATGTCCGCACAGACGATCACCAACTCTATCCGTGCCCGACGAAGTTCAATCGGCCAAGCAGGCGGGTTTACGCTACATGATCCCCAAGGGATCGGGCATTCGTCGTGTGCGTTCGGGCGAAGGCTTCCGGTATCTGGATCCCGAAGACAAGCCGGTGCAGGATGCCGAAACCCTGGCCCGCATCAAGTCTCTGGTGATCCCTCCGGCATGGAGTTCGGTGTGGATCTCTCCGCGCGCGGACGGCCACATTCAGGCTGTCGGCTGGGATGCCAAGGGTCGGAAACAATATCGCTATCATCCGGAATACCGGGCCGCGCGTGATCTGGTGAAGTTCGATCGTATGCAGGCGTTCGGCAAGGCCCTGCCGCGAATCCGCCAGATTGTGAATCGTGACCTTGACCGCCAGGGCATGCCGAAGCGGAAGGTACTCGCAGCCGTCGTCAAGCTTCTCGAAACCACATACATCCGCATCGGCAACGAAGAATACGCGGAGGAGAATGGCTCGTTCGGGCTGACGACTCTGCGGAATCAGCACTGCCAGATCCTGGGCGGAGTTCTGAAATTCAAATTCCGCGGTAAGAGCGGCCAGCATCACGAGATCACGCTCGAAGATAAACGTTTGGCGCGAATCATTCGAAAGTGCAGGGATATTCCGGGCAGTTCACTGTTTGAGTATCTTGACGAAGACGGACAGCCGCAGACGCTCGAATCGGGCGACGTGAACACATACCTTCGGGAGATCAGCGGCGGAGATTTCACGGCTAAGGACTTCCGCACCTGGGGCGGAACATGCCTGGCCGCCAATTTCCTCCTCGAGGAACTGAACGAGCAAGAGCCGGATGACAGTACGGCAAAGGCCGCCAAATCAGCGCTCGTGGATGTGGTCAAGAACGTCGCCTGCAAGCTCGGAAACAAGCCCGCTACTTGCAAGAAGTACTACATACATCCTGCTGTCCTCGAGAGCTTCACCGCCGGAACGTTGCACACCCTAGCCGACAAGTTCCGCGACAGCCGCAATAAATTCCAATACGAGCAGCTCGTGCTCTCGCTCATCCGTCCGTTGAAGCGCGCTGTAGCCAAGAAAAACGCGGAACAGCGCTCCCGTTCGGTCTCGAAGCGGGCGAAAACCCCGAGCCAAGCCGCCTAACGCTTTCACCTTCCAAACTCCCGCTGGGAGCCCTCGTCCAGCCATTCTATTCGTCTCACTTATAGACAAATCTTAACAATGGCCCATATCCAGGGTAGGATAAATCTGGATATAAATTACATTCGACGTTTCGCCCCTCGCAACACTACCTTAGCGGAAGCGAAATGAAGGAAATATTTACTTGGTTTGTAAGAATGACATTGTGCACGGGTACTCTCTGCGCCGCGAACATCAATGTTCCGGCTGGCGGTGACCTGCAAGTCCGCGTTGAATGCGGCTCAGGGAGGCGACACCGTGACGCTTGCCGCGGGAGCCACTTATACCGGGCACTTTCAACTGAAGCCGAACAATTCGTCTCAGTGGATCACGATTCAGAGTTCTGGCGCAGGTTCACTTCCCGCCGGAACGCGTGTTTCGCCGAATAACGCGTGGGCCATGGCGAAGATTGTGACTCCGGATGGCGGAGCCGCTCTGCAAATCGCGAATGGAGCGAATTACTACCGGATTGTTGGACTTGAATTTACGCCGGCAGCAGGCGTGTACGCCCAGGATGTGATCTCGGTAGGGCTCGGCAACGAAACCTCCACCAGTCAATTGCCGCACGACACCGATTTCGATCGCGTTTATGTGCACGGAGATCTCCAGGCTGGTTCAAAGCGCGGTATCGCCATGAACGGCATCAACACGACGGTCGAAAACTCCTATTTCTCGGCTTTCACCAGCACATGGCAGGATACGCAGGCAATCGCCGGCTGGAATGGCCCCGGGCCGTTCAAGATCATCAACAACTATCTGGAAGCCGGCACCGAGACGGTGGCGTTTGGCGGCGCTGTACCGACCATTTATGGCCTGATTGCTTCCGACATCCTGGTGCAGAACAACAGCTTCTTCAAGCCGCTAAGCTGGCGCCCGGGCAGCGCGTCCTACGCAGGCACGCCAATCTGGGTGAAGAATCACCTCGAGCTCAAGACTGCACAGCGGGTGACGATCGACAACAACGTTTTCGAAAACAACTGGATTGGTGCTGATCAACGTGGATTCGCCCTGGTGTTCAGCGTTCGCACAGAAGTGAACCAGGTACCGTGGTCAGTCGTCAACGACATCAAAGTAACGAACAATATCTTCCGGCACTCCGCAGGCGGGCATCGTTATCACTGGTCATGATGACAATCCGGTGGGCTCAGGCGTAGGAAGCAACTTCACAGTCCAGAAACAACGTGTTTCAGGACATCAGTGGTGACTGGGGCGGAGACGGACGGCTGTTTCAAATCACTGGCGGCGCCCAGAACGTAACGATCGATCACAACACGGCGTTCCAAACCGGATTCATCATGGTGTTCGATAACGGTACGAGTTACAACGTGAACTACACCAACAACATTTCGAATGTCGGTTGGGGCGTAGTCGGGAACGGCTCGGCCGAGGGCACATCAACGATGTACGCCTACATGGGCGGCGGACAACTCTCCGGAAACGTGCTGATCGGCGGAAACGCCAATCGCTACCCGGCGGGCAACTACTTCCCAGGGTCCGTTGACCAAGTTGGCTTCGTCGATTTCAACGGCGGTAACTTCGCCCTGAACGCATCGAGTCCTTATGCGGGTGCGGGTGCAAGCGCTGGATCGCACCACCACAACCCGTACCAACGCACCGACAACTCCTCAGGTGCCCACGGGATGGGTGAACATCGTGTCCAAGAACAGCGGTGCATGTCTTGATGTCGCCGGAATCTCGCTTCAATTACGGCGCCCAAGTGCAACAGTGGTCCTGCTGGGGTGGCGATAATCAGAAGTTCATGTTCACACCTGTTTCCGGCGGATACAAGGTCACCGTCAAGCACAGCGGAATGGGTCTCGACATCGCCGGCGGCCCAGGAGCCACCTACGATGGTCCCTTACTCATCCAATGGCCTTACTGGGGCGGTTCGAATGAGATCTTCCAGGTGAACCCAACCTCCGACGGGTATCTGACCATCAATCCGACAAGCAGCGGCAAGTGTCTTGATGTCGCCGGGATCTCCAAGGACAACGGAGCGCCAGTCCAACAATGGTCCTGTTGGGGCGGAGACAACCAGAAATGGACGTTGGTTCCGGTTCAGTAGCGACTCAGATCAAATCTGAATCCTAGAAAAAGGTGGCGGCCGACGGCGAGAAATACGCTGGCGACCGCCACCAGCACTATTAGGTCGACCGTAGTTCCGAAGTAAGTCTTCCCGATCAGAGTCGTTCGTAACGCATCAACTCCGTAAGCAAGCGGATCCAGATTCGTAACGACGCTGAATGCCTTGGGCAAATTGTCCAACGGATACAGAGCCCCGGACATGAAAAAGATCGGCATCACGACAAAGCTCATGATGAGCTGAAATCCCTGGAAGTTCTGTAAAACAGATCCGATTGAAGTACCGAGCGAAGCGAACAGGCAGGCAATCAGCACCATGAACAATAGCGCCACCGGGAGAAGCTTCCAGTTCACAACGCGAAAACCCGCAATGAAGCAAACGATTGCGACGAGCAAGCCCTGTATGACCGCGACAGTGGCCGCACCGAATGTCCGTCCGATCATGATCTGGATCCGGGGGACGGGCGCTACTAACGTCTCTTTCAGAAACCCAAACTGACGGTCCCACAGCAAGCCCATCCCTGAAAACACCGAGCTGAACAGGATCGTCATCGCGATCACGCCGGGCGCAACGAACTGGATGTAGTTGCCGCGGCCCGCCTGTTCAAACACCGGCCCCATTCCAAACCCCAGCGCCAACAAATATAAAAGCGGTTGGCCGAGCGAGGCAATCAGCTGGGATCGCGACCGGACATAACGCTTCAGCTCACGCAGCCACAAAATGTAAATGACGTTCATCGCCGGTTCCCGAACATCTGCACCATGCGTCTCATCTGGTCAGCAGAAGTCGCAGTCTCGTCGCGGATGGTTGCTCCGGTTAATGCCAGGAACGCACCCTCCAGCGAGTCCGTTCCCGTCTGTTCCTTCAACTGTTGTGGCGTGCCCTGCGCCACGATTTTCCCGTGATCGATGACGGCAATTCGCTGAGCGACCCGCTCTGCTTCGTCCATGTAGTGCGTGGTCAAAAAGACCGTGACTTGTTCCGCCTGGCTCAGGTTCTTCACGTGCGTCCAAAGCTGGTTACGCGTTTGCGGGTCGAGCCCTAAGCGTCGGTTCATCGAGAAACAGAATCCGCGGCGTATGCAGAAGACCGCGACCAATCTCAAGCCGCCTTCTCATCCCTCCGGAGAAGCTTTTTACCGGTTCCGAGCGGCGTTCCCACAGTTCAAACAATCGAAGCAGGTATTCGATTCTCTCGACACGTAGCTTTGCGCGGAACGTGATAGAAAATGCCATGCAGTTCCATGTTCTCGTAGGCTGTGAGTTCGCCGTCGAGACTGGGGTCCTGGAACACGATACCGAATCGTTTTCTGACTTCGTTCGAATGCGTACGGGGATCAAGACCATCGATTTCAAGCACGCCGCTCGTCGGTTGGAGGAGCGTGGTCAACATCTTTATGGTGGTCGTCTTCCCTGCTCCGTTCGGGCCGAGAAACGCAAAAATCTCGCCTGTGGCAACTTCGAACGAAATATCATCGACAGCACAGAACTCACCGAACTTCTTCGTGAGATGCTCGACTCGAATCATGGGTGGGCGGCAATCCTTTCCGATCTGAAACAGTTGAGAGCCTTGTCTATTGAACCAGCAAACACTTACAAATGACAAATCGCTCGCTTGAGATTTTCCGTCGTGCCGAACGAGAAGTCGCGCGGAAGTGTCAACTGATCGACATGAATTAGGCCATATAGGGATTCCGCACAGTCTTGATGTGCGCCAGGTCCCGGTAGTCTTGGTCTGGCGACCATACCATTGCAAACAGGCCCCCATGACAGAGGCGGATTACCGGCTGCAGCAGCACGCAGTCGATGACTTTCCCGTATTCATCGAGGCGTTACGCGCCATCCTGGAAAACCGCCTGTTAGACTCCAGTTCGTAAGCTTCCTGTTATGAGAATTAGCCGACGTTCATTCGCCAAACATATAGGAGCAGCGAGTGCCGCGCTCCAGCTTGCCGCTAACCGCGCCGAAGGACAGAACGCCGGCGAGGGGCGTAAATTACGCTACTGTATTGTCGGCCTGGGCCGAATCTCCCTGCAGCATTTCATGCCGGCCTGCAAAATGTCGCAATATGCGCAGGTAACGGCGTTCGTGAGCGGGCACCGCGATAAAGCCGAGAAGTATGCTGCCGAGTACGGCGTTCCTGCGAAGAATATCTACGATTACAAGAACTTCGACGACATCGCAAAGAATCCGGAGATCGATGCCGTTTACATCGCGTTGCCGAATAGCATGCATGCCGAGTACACGATCCGTGCAGCGAAGGCAGGCAAACATGTCCTGTGCGAGAAACCGATGGCGACCTCTGTCGAGGACAGTGAAAAGATGATCGCGGCCTGCCGCTCAGCGGACCGCAAGTTGATGATCGCTTATCGCTGTCAGTATGAGCCCACCAACCTGCGAGCCATCCAGCTGATCCGCGACGGTAAGCTGGGCAAAATTCAGGCGATTGAAAGCGCAAACGGCTTCAACGAGAGGATGGGCGAATGGCGCCTTGATCGCAAACTCGCCGGCGGCGGACCGCTGATGGACGTGGGCATCTACTCCTTAAACGCCTGCCGTTATCTGACGGGCGAGGAACCGGAGAAGCTGCAGGGTTATAGCTCCGTCATCGATAAAGATGGCCGCTTCGACACGGTGGAAGAAAACCTGGCATTCACCATGCGTTTTCCGTCCGGCATAGTCGCTACCGTGAGCACCACCTACGGCGCGCGCATGAGCGGGTTCTTCCGCGTTTACGGCTCGAAGGGGATCTTGGAGGTAGAACCGGCCTTTTCGTATGAGGGCCTGCATCTCAAAGCACAGATGAGCGGCGAGCCACCGATCGATGAACCGAACACGGAGAAAGACCCGGCGCAATTTGTGCGAGAGGCGGATCACTTTGCCCGATGCGTATTCGACAACAAAGAACCGAAGAGCAACGGCGAAGAAGGTCTCCGCGATATGCGATACATGGCTGAGATCTATCAGTCCTGTGGCCTGAGGATGGGATCTTAAGGTCAGGTCCGCGGTTCGTTCCTTCCCGATCCGCACTTAGCTTTTCGCATGCCCGCGTCCGCGCTGGTTTCGCAAGTCGCATTCAGGTCAGCGACGATCGACGATCTTGAGCTGATCCTGCACCATCGCCGCGAGATGTTTCGAGAGATGGGAGGCAAGTATCGCGAAACGCTTGACGCAGTTCGAAACGGCCTCCCGAGAGTATTTTGAGGCAGCCTTGAAAGACGGCACGTACTTCGGTTTGCTTGCAGAGCTCGAAGGTCGAGTGATAGGAGGCGGCGGAGTCGTGGTTGCAGCTTGGCCCGGAAGTCCGCTGAACTTCGAGCCGAAACGCGCATGGATACTCAACATCTACGTAGAGCCTTCGCATCGGAATCAAGGGCTGGCGAAAGCCATCACGCAGAGCATTGATCGACTGGTGCCGGCAGAACGGCTTCTCCGCCGTGGCGCTTCATGCGAGCGAAGCCGGGCGCAAATTGTACGAAAAGCTTGGGTTCCGGCCCACAAACGAAATGCGGCTCGTGCTCTAGCGGTCGCCGGCATATCGTATTGCCCGCCCCGGATTCGCCCCACACTTCGCGGCGTAAAGAAGAAGTGATACCATGCCGCGGGGATCATTCTTATGAAAACTTGGCTTATTCTTGCGGCTTCTCTCGCCGCGACTCACCTATGTGCTCAAACTGCTGACCCGATGAGCAAGGGCGCTAAAGGGATTTACACGTCCGTGAAGACAAATGTACTGAAGGCCGCCGATGCGGTGCCGGATGCCGATTACTCCTACAAACCAACAGAGAAAGTTCGAACCTTCGGCGAGCTTATTGCTCATATCGCGGACGGTCAATATGAGTTCTGCTCAGCCGCTCTGGGGGATACGGCAAAAGGCCCCGAAGTTGAAAAGACGAAGAAAACAAAATCGGAGATCGTTGACGCTCTGAAAACAGCTTTCTCCTACTGCGACAAAGCGTACGACGGCCTGACGGATGCTCATGCCGCCGACGAAGTCAGCTTCTTTAATCGCAAGCTTGCCAAAATCAACGTTCTTAGCTTCAATACCGCACATACCGATGAGCATTATGGCAACATCGTTACCTATATGCGCATGAAGGGACTCGTCCCGCCTTCGAGCAAGCAGTAAAGTAACTAAGGCTTATTCTTCACCGGGCAGGTACTGCCGCCACGCGTCGGATTCGGCGACCTGCTTCAGCACAACGTTGCGCTCATGTAAGAGATTCTGCATATAGCGGCGGAGGACAAACACCTCCGCCATTTTTCCCAGAACGGGTAGAGGCGCCGAGAAGTAAAGCACATCTTTCATCTGGGTACTGCCGTCGGGCATAACACGGAACACGTGCTCGTGCCGCATGGACTTGAAAGCACCCTGAAGCATCGTGTCTTCGAAAAACACGGGCCTGTGAAACGCGTGTCATTTTGCTCGTCAGGGTTTGCCAGATCCAGAAATGCTTTGCACGCCAGACGACGGTCTGTCCCATTTCGATCAGACCGGAGTTGACATCGCCTACCGCCAGAGCGTTTTCGCCGAAATGGACGTTCCCGAGGACATGCACCTCAATACTTCGGGCAAGATCAAAACAGCGTGCAATCGGGGCGTTGATCTGGGTTATCTCTTCAAGCGTGACCATCAATCGCTACGAAGCTGTTTTATCCGACCCGAAGCTGTTCGCGATTTTGTTAATGGAGGCCAGGAAATCCATAGGGAGCGGGAAGATCACGGTCGTGTTCTTCTCCGCCCCAATCTCGACGAGCGTTTGCAGGTAGCGCAGTTGAATGGCAACGGGTTCCTTTTGAATTTGCTGCGCGGCCATGCTCAGCTTCTCGGCCGCCATGTATTCACCCTCGGCGTGGATTACTTTGGCGCGGCGCTCGCGCTCCGCTTCTGCTTGACGCGCAATCGCGCGAATCATCTGCTCCGGCAGATCCACTTGCTTCACCTCGACCATGGTTACCTTTACGCCCCATGGTCCGGTGTGCTGATCTAAAACGCTTTGCAACCTGACGTTGATGTGCTCCCGCTGGCTGAGCAGTTCGTCGAGTTCGACTTCGCCGAGGATACTGCGCAGCGTTGTCTGGGCGAGTTGGCTCGTGGCGTACAGGTAGTTCGTCACCTCGATCACGGCTTTGATCGGCTCGAGCACACGGAAATAGACCACTGCGTTTACTTTCACCGTGACGTTGTCGCGAGTCACAAGATCCTGCGGAGGCACCTCGAGCGCGTCGACTCGCAGCGAGATGCGCACCATGCGGTCAAGCGGTGCAAACACCAGAATGATGCCTGGACCTTTGGGTTCGCGCAGTACCCGGCCCAGTCTGAAGATCACGCCGCGTTCGTACTCGGCCAGAATCTTGACAGAAGAGATCAGGTAGAACGCCAGAACAATGAGAAATATCGTGAACGCGCCTGAAAATAATGGAAGAAACACGCACTAACTCGCCTCCCGGACAAGTAAGGTAAAGTCTCGCATAGCCTCGACCACGATGGATTTTCCGGCGGCAATCTCCCGATCGCTGTGCGCCTGCCAGTATTCGCCGCGCACCATGACTGTTCCGTCGGGCATCAGCGCAGTCTTGCTTATCCCCGTTGCACCCACCATGGCTTCGGGACCACTTAAGTGCTTTTCCGTTCGGGTGCGCACGGCAAGGAAACCGAGGAACAGGGTAATTAGTGCCACCGCCGCAGACGCCGCCACTGCGAGCGAAGGCGCGATATGTTTCGGTCCTCGAAAGAGAAGAGCGGCCCCGAGACCCAATAGAACACTGCCCGTGAACCCGGAAATCATGTGGGTGTGAACGCTGACTTCAACGGTCAGGAACAAGACTGCAAGAAACAGAAGTGCCAGCCCGTATGGTGTGGGCGAGTTCCGGTAAAGGCCCCACGCTCCCAATGCCATCGCCGCAACTCCAAGGAGACCTGGAAGAACCAGCCCCGGAGCATGCAATTCCCATAAGAGCGCTAATGCCCCGAGAAGAGCGAGCGTAAACGCGAGGTTCGGATCGTCTGCGAGCAAATTGATCATTTTGCACCACCAGTGCCACCAACTAACCAGCGTACCGGTAAATGAACTTTAACGGGAGACCCCATACACCTGACGCCTTCTGATCCGTCTTACTAAGTGAGGGGCAACGAACCCCTCAGGTTGGAGAAGAACATGAAGAAGAATATTTATATCTTTACGCTTTCAGCCCTTCTCGGGGCCACAGCAATCATTGCCGCGCCGCAGGAAACTTCGGCGCCGGCAGCGCAGAATCAATCCGCGCAGACGGAAGGGACACGCGCCAACGAGCATCGCCAATTCGATCCTCAGCGCCAAGTGCAGCGGCTTGCCAAACGTCTGCAACTGACAAGCGAGCAGCAGAACCAACTGCTGCCGATTTTGTCTCAGCGGGCAGAACAAGCCAAGGCCTTGAGGAATGACTCAAGCCTTCCAGCAACTGATCGCCGTGCGAAACTGCGCGAACTCAGACAGGAGAGCAACACCCAGATCCGGAACATACTAACGGACACCCAAAAGCAGCAGTACGACGCTATGTTGCAACAGGCTCATAGCCACATGAAGCGGCACGGGGCTAGTACGGGCTCCGCTAGCTAAGAGCGATCTGATTCTGTTATTCGTCGGGAGAACGCGATGAAGAAGCTGTTTTCAACCGTTTTACTAGGCGCAACCCTTGCGATAGGCGCCGCCAACGCGCAAGTCTATGTGCGAATCGGTCCTCCGCCGCCGCCCCGGCGCGAAGTGGTTCCTGTTCGGCCCCGCCTACGGTAACGTGTGGGTGCCCGGATACTATCGCTGGGAAGGGAACCGCTATCTGTGGCAGCCAGGTGCCTGGGTAGCTCCGCCCGGACGCTACCATCGCTGGGTACCTGGCCACTGGCGGAACTCCCGGCGTGGCTATTACTGGGTGGAAGGTCACTGGCGATAACAATCCACAAGGTTTCCTTCGACAGGGCGTTAGTTTACCCCTGTCGAAGGAAACGCTAGGACTGCGCTCGTTGGAGCGAATGGGCAGTGACAACGAAATGGCGGCCGCGATCGATCGCGATCTCCGGTAAATCCGGCACGTTGCAGTACGCGAGTGATGCCCCGCTCCGTTTGGAAAGACTCATGGCGGCCGCAAGAACCCGGCCACACGTCCAAGAAAATGGAGATACACGCTATTCAGCACGATGTAAGCGAAGAAGATCTTCCCCTTCCAGTTGCTCTCTTTGGCTGATGCCCAAGGAACAGAAAACGTGTGAAGAGTAATCCAGAGCTTGCCTCCTGGCTTCAACACGCGGTTGATCTCTCCCAGAGCTTGCCGGTATGTCCGTATAGGCAAGCGAGACGCGTGCGATCACGAGATCGAATTGCCCATCCGCGAACGGCAACTGCTCCGCACGCCCGGCAGTAAACCGGACGTTCGGCGCCACTTGCCGCTGCCCAGACGTCATAGCGCTCAAGGTCAACATCCAATCCGAAGGTTTCGAGTTCCGGATAGGCAACGGCGAGCGTCTGTCCGGCTCCGCATCCGACGTCGAGAACGCGAGTACCGGTCGGAACGGGCGGCGGAAGAATGTGGGACGGATGAGCGAGGATCTTGGGCGATTCTCAGTTCGCCGAGGTGATATGCCTCGCTCAAACGCTTAATGAACGTCCAGGGACATATTGACGACGTCGAACCGGAAGCGTTCCGGGGGGAAGCTGGCGATCGGGCTCGGAGTCATGGCAAACCACGTCTGATAGGCGGATTGAGCCACGCTGTTGTTGAGATAAAACAGAAACTGGTCCGAACAGCAACGAATGGGCGGCATCTGACGAAATGCCAGCCGCAAACCAACTGCCTTCGCGAGTTCGACGCCTTTTACCTCGACAGCTTTGTCTCTGAGAAGTGTCACGAAGCTGCTGCGGCCCGCATGGGGCCAGACATCGCTTCGGAAAAGATTCCGCAACTCCAGTCGGGCGCCGAACGTAATCTCGCACTGGCGGATCCACTCGACAACCGCATCGCCCCAATGCCAGTGGCTGAGCAATCCCAGGTACTGATCCACCAGGTTCAGCGCCAGATCCATCTTGCGCCGTTCGACGATGTCTTCGTCGGCGATCGCATCGCATGGAACGCTCGGGACCATGTCCTCCTGTTCGATGATCTCGGCAGCGATACCCATCATCTTGTCCAGCCTTTTCACATCAGGCACGGTTTTCACAAGAAGCGGTGGCAGCTCATGGGTTTTGCCCCCAGGGACCTCAACAAACTTGCGGTCACCGACGATAGTCATTAGACAACCTCGCTATATATGCGACGACCTAGTCGACTATTGGGCTACGACAGATTGTTCACAATAGCAAACTCTCCACCGCGTCTAACAATGTAGTAACAAAAGCGCAATAAATGTTTCAAGTACTAGCGAATTTTTAGCAGCAATGCACGCCAAGTGCTATCTGGTACCCACTTTACGCTCACGTTATCCTTATCGACGTATGCGCTTCCTGAGCCTCCTCCTGGCTCTCGCCGGCTTCTCTATCAGCTGTGATTCCGGCGAAAGCCGCAGGTTTACCAGCATGCACGGAGGGTGCGCGAACCTTTTACCCTTGCGAATTTGCGTTTGACTTCGACGGATCGGACTCGGCTTACCGGGACGAGATCCTCACCGTCGAATTTCGCTCACCCTCGGCAACGACGTACCGCCTGCGAGCTTTCTGGGCCGCTAAAAATGCGCTTGAAGGTCCGCTTCAGCCCGACCGAAACCGGCACCTGGACCTATCGAGTCTCGAGTTCGCTGCGGCAGTTTGATGGCAAGGAAAGCACATTCAACGCCGCGGACAGCAACAGTCCGGGATTCGTCAGTGTCGCCAATCTTCGCCACTGGCGTACGACAAACAAGCAGCCGCACCTCTGGTTTTCTGCCGATCTTCCCATTCCTTTCGGTGAGCCTTCCCAAGCGGAGGCTTGGCTCGACGCGCGAAAGCACGACGGATTCACCCATGTGCGCGGCGCGCTGCTCGTCGGAAGCTGGCTCGGCCAAACCACTAGACGCACAAGGACAGCCGAACTTCGCGTATTTCGATACTCTCGACGAGACGGTGCTGGCGGCCGCGCAAAAGGGCTTTGTTCTCGACTTGTTACTGGCTGACGACGCGGCGCCTCAAAGCGGGATTGCTCGATGATGCGAGTAACCGCGAACTTCTCGTGCGCTACCTGGTCGCGCGATACGGCAGGCATGAACGTGACTTGGCACGGACTCGAACAATTCGAACACGCGGCCGGGCTCACGCGAACTGCTGAAAGACCTGGGAGCGTTGCTGCGCAAGTACGATGCGTACGGGCATCCCCGTATCCACCGATGCCGCGGTATCCTCCTCGCCGCTGCTGCCCGACGGCTGGATGAATTACCTGATGGAGGCGTCGCCGCATCCGGAACTGGGCGCGGTAGAGCATCAGTTCACGAGCACGCCCGAGATTCACGTCATCACCGCAACTCAACCGGACGCAGTTCCGGCGCGAGCTTTGGAACTGCACGACAAATGGCGAATATCCCTCGATCTCATACGCTTCGTTGCGAGACGAAGCCAACATCAAAGCTGTTCAGATCTGGGCCCGCATCCTCGCCGATACGCGGCATTGGGAGCTGGAGCCTTATTTCGACGTTTCCGGGCGCTCGTGCAGTCGGCCTGGAAGAGGTGGAATACCTGGCCTATGCGCAAACAGGCGGTATCGTCGAGTTGTCTTTACCGAAACACAAGTACAATCCGCTTTGGATCAATCCGATCACAGGTGAAGAATTGCCGCTGAAAGATTACAAAGGCGAGACTTTCAGCCGCCAGACACCCGACAACGCGCACGACTGGATCCTCCAGGTGCCGCGGGAAGGTCACAAGGAATCGATGTTGCGGTCCTATCGCTTTGAATCCGTCGATCCGCCCGTCCAGGAGATTGAAACGGATCCATCCAAATTACCGTTCCAAATTGTTGATCCTGCCGGAGACGAGATCAATCCTCAAAGTTCCTCCACCGTTCGGGACGAAATTGGTCCGGAATAATCGGGCGACGCGGTTCATGCAGTATCTCTGGTGGGGTGAAGTCGTTGCTGGCGGTGAGGGAATGCGGCTGCTGGGCGTCGGCGGTTCGGGCACTCTGCAGATTCCGCCAGAGCTTTCCGCCCGGCCCGATGCTCCACTGAATCTTCGCGTTCAGGCGATCAATGCCAACGGTAAGGCGTACGAAATCGACAGAGTGTACCGGCTCAGGCCATAGCGGCTCACGTGATCTTCCTCGCCCTCGACCTCACAGTCAGAGTTCGGCAGCCTTGCGATCCGGCGCGGAGGCGAAACAGTGCTCGAACAATCGCTTGAGTCGCGAACCGGATTCGCTCACCTGGTATTTCCTGCGATGGAGAAGATCCTGTCCGACGCCGGGCTGACGCTATCGGACATCGATTGTTTCGCTTGCTCCACCGGGCCGGGAGCTTTCACGGGTCTTCGCGTGGCGCTCGCCGCGGTCAAGGGTCTGGCCGAGGTAAAGGGCAAACCGGCCATTGGGCGTCTCGAAGCTGCGAGCCATGGCGAGTTATGGGACCGGTTCCGGGCGGATCGTTCTCCTCGATGCGAGACGCGGAGAGGTATTCGCCGCCGTCTACAACCAAGATCTTGAGCCGGTAGTGGGGGAAACCGTCGCGAAAGCTGAAACTTGGTTCGCCAGCTTGCCTGACAGCGCCGCCTACGAACTCATCACGGCAGATTCTGCCTGGCTCGCATCGATCACCAGATCCACCCGGTTCGAAGACGTTCAGCCGATTGAAACGCCTCGCAACTTAGCTGGAGCAATCGCTGCCTGTGCCGAGACCGACCTCGCCCGCGGAGCCGCGGGAGATCCGGCAACGCTCGACGCCAATTATGTCCGCCGCTCCGACGCCGAGCTTTATTGGACCGACAACTGACTCCCGAAGCGGAGGTGCGCTTCGTTCGTGGCAAACCAGCTCAGAAATCCGTTTGCCAGCATTAGAAAAATGAAATAGTACGCAATTCCCTGCTTCGCTTCCGCCGGGAAATCCCGCTTAAAAAGGCGGTACCCAGTGGCAAGGGCAATGAACAGAAACAACGTTTCGTGCAAGGTGAAGAACATCACGATGCTGATGAACAAGACCGCGAACCGCGCTTGGGCGCCGAGCGCCGCCATCGCAGAAGCGCCGTCGAAGATGAAAACGGGAATTATGTTAAGCAGATTGATCCAACCCGCTAGTTGCGCCAGCGCCAACCAAACGAGCTGGCCGGTAGAGAGGAATACGCCGTAAAACAGCAGGCCGGAAAAGAATCCGAACAAGGGTCCGGCTAGCGAGATCTGGGCGCGAACGCTCCCATCCACGTTCGCTCCGTTCCACTTGACGAAGGCCCCGAAGCCGGGAAGAAACATGGGAAGTTCTGCCGAAAATCCGAACCGCCGAACCATCACGTAATGGCCCATCTCATGAAGGAGCACCGAAGCGGTGATACCGAAGGCGAACCACCAGCCGAAGCGGGCCCAGTAAAGTCCGAGAAAAAGGAGGATGCTGATGAAGAATTTGCCCTTCGCGAGCAGCAGGAAAAGGAACGACTTATACTTGACCAGCGCCGCGATCGCGACCCCGAACGGGTCCCAAGCGCTTCTTCCAATCTGTAGCGGGCTTCGGAGACAGCTTCGCATCCAGCTTTGCAATTTCACGTTCCACGGCGCGGTGTTCCGATGATTCGGTCGGCAGCAGGCGCAGGGCCGCCTGCCAATAGTCCCGTGCACCCGCCAGCTGGCCGACCGCGTTCAAGTGCCGCGCCCGGCTTGCGAGCTCATCGAGTTCGCGTGAATGAGTAAACTTGCGGCAATTTGGACAGACAAGCGCGTCGGGAGCTAAAGCGGCGCCACAATTCGCACAAGTGGTACCTTGCGATGACGTAGTTGCTGACAAATTCCAGTTTAATGGTAAAAATCGACTATCGCGGATCGGAAAGAGGAGAGAAGCGTATGGTCAAGAACATTTTGGCAGCGGTCGCCGGATATGCTGCGATCGGAGTTTTAGTTGTGCTCACGGATCAAATCTTCTCGTGGGTGATCCCGGGATTTCAGACCATGGCGATGCCGCCGGTCTTCTACTTCGCTGCCAGCCTGATTACTGACTTTGTTTACTCGACAGTGGGCGGATACCTATGCAGCGCCATTGCCCGGAACGGTTCTAAATCCGCCACGCTCATTCTCATCACAGTCGGCGAAGCAATCGGCATTGCCGTCGCAATCGTGCGCTGGCAGGTGATGCCGCACTTCTTCGTTTTGGGCTTGCTGATTCTGTATCCTTTGGGGATCTACCTGGGGTCGACACTCCAAAGAAGGAAACTCGCCGTTACTGCTCGGCCCGAGCAGCCGCGTCTCTAAGGTCAGGTAAATCTTCGGTCGCCAGACTAGCCATGAAGACGGAAACGATCGACTCGATTCCCTCCTGATCGTCCTCATCGAAGCGGTTGAGAGTCGCGCTGTCCACGTCCAGGACTCCCGACATGCGGCCCCAGTTCAGCAGCGGAACGACGATTTCCGACCGTGAAGCGGTATCGCAGGCGATATGTCCCGGGAATGCCTCGACGTCGGGGACGACAATCGTTTCCCCTGTTATCGGCCGCCGTCCCACACACGCCTTTGCCGAAAGAGATGCGCGAGCAAGCCGGATTCCCTTGGAACGGGCCAAGTACCAGCTCCCCGTTCTTCGCCAGGTAAAAGCCGACCCAATTGATGTCCGGAATCGTCCGATATAGGAACGCGGACGCATTGGCAGCATTCGCGACCAGGTCGGTCTCGCGGCCGAGTAACTCCTGGAGTTGCTCACAAATCCGCTGATACATGGCTTGCTTTGAAGTGGACGGATTCATGCGGCTTACCGTGATGGTATCAGGAGTCCGGGCGGACCGCTATTATTAGGAATCTTACATTGTGGGACGAAGTCCGCAACCGCACCGGAGAAGATGACATCCATGTTTAAGACAAGTCTCTTCGTAGCAATGCGCTTACTTCTTTTTGTGCTTCTCGTGAATTCAGCTCGGCCTTACCCCGCTGTCGGGTCAAGCCACCCCGGCGCCGCCGCCCGCAGGACAATCGCATAGCGATTCGGTACCGATCTACAGAATCACGGTGGTGCAGCGGGCACTTCAGGCAGTGAACTTTCAGCGCCATAGCGGTCCGACGGAGATCGACTTGAAGGGCACGGTTCTCCTGCCGAAAGCGGAGGGCAAAGCGGCGGTGGAGGTAAAAAACGGGTACACCAAGATCGATCTGAACATCCGGCGCTATCGCCGCCAACTCAGTTTGGAACGGAGTTCCTCACATACGTGCTCTGGGCCATTTCTCCGGACGGACGCGCAACCAATCTGGGCGAGGTGATCGCGAACGGTTCCGATAAGGCAGGCATGCATATCACCTCGCCCTACTCGACGTTTGGCCTTTTGATCACTGCTGAGCCCTACTTTTCCGTGCCATATCCAAGCGATGTTGTTGTGATGGAGAGCGCGGTACGGCCCGACACCGTCGGACGTGTCGAGGAAGTCGAAGCGAAGTACGAACTCCTGCCACGCGGCCAATACACGCTGAATATTCAGCCGGCACAGCTTCCTTCCGCCGGCATGAAAAATCCTGAAGGTGTCTCGATGAATGAATATGAAGCCATCGTGGCGCTCTACCAGGCACGCAATGCCGTACAGATTGCTCGGGCAGACGGAGCGGAGCGAGCAGCGCCCGAGACATTCGGTCGAGCGCAGCAGTATCTTACACAGGCTGAAACTGCATACACCGGCAAAGATCTCAAGAACGTCACGGACGCCGCCCGGCAATCAGTGCAAGCTGCATCAGATGCGCGCACAGTGGCGATGCGGCAGAAAGCCGCGAATCAGAGTCGATAGCCGCACCGCCCCGTGCTACCAAGCGAATATCGTCCGAACTTCCTCGTTCACTTTTCAGTCCGAGTACTGAGGTTGGCCACGGAGCCAGGTGCCGGGCGTTCAGTTCCCCCGCGTCGCAAGTTATACTACTTGTACACCACGTATCAACCTCGGACATTGTTCGTCCTAGGCCAGCCTAATTTCTTCGTTAACAAAAAAGGGGGAGCTTCGATTTGAAGCTGGGTCTCGCATTCTTTCTTGCGGCCGTAGGTCTGTTCGCACAGGCTAATACCGCCACCATCACAGGACAGGTTCTCGATTCGTCAGGAGCAGGCGTCACCGGCGCGACAATAACGGCCCGCAACGTTCAGACCGGATTTGAGCGTTCGGTAACAACGGACGAAAGTGCAAACTACACAGTCTCGGCCCTGCCGATTGGCACCTATGAAGTTACTTCTGAGCGCCCAGGTTTTCAAAAGCTGATAAAGACGGACATCGTGCTGCAAGTGGATCAACGCGCGCGCGTTGACTTTACCCTGCAAGTCGGAACGACAAGCAACACGGTTGAAGTCACCGCGGATGTGCCGCTGACCCAGACCGATTCGTCCTCTGTCGGCTCGGTGATCGACAACCGAAAAGTTGTCGAGCTGCCGCTGAACGGCCGTCAGTTTTATAACCTGGCCCTTCTCGTTCCGGGTGTCGCACCTCCGGCGCAGGGATCGATCTTGAGCTTTCGCGGCGGTTTCAACGTGGCGGGCGCAAGCGAGCTGAACAACAACTTCACCCTGAACGGCCTGGACAATAACAATCAGCTTCTGAGCGCTCCCGCATTCCGGCCCTCGGTGGACGCTATCCAGGAATTTAAGATCCTGACCGGCGTGTTTCCGGCTGAATACGGCCGTAACTCCGGAAGCCAAGTCATTGTTACGACCAAAGCGGGCACGAACAGCTTCCACGGCACGGCCTTCGAGTTCTTGCGCAACCAAAAGCTTGATGCTGTGAACTATTTCACTCCGTCGGGCTTTAAGCCGGGATTCAAGCAGAACCAGTTCGGCGGAACGGTGGGCGGACCTATCATTCGCAACAAAACATTCTTCTTCGCGAGCTACGAAGGCACCCGTTCTAACCAGCAGATCACGGCTTTGGCAAACGTGCCGACGCTCGCGATGATCAACGGCGACTTCTCGGCTCTGCCAAGATCGACCGTCATCTACGACCCGGCTACCCGAACTGGCAGCTGGTGTAGCGGGAACCCCATTCCCGGGAAACGTGATCCCGCAAAACCGAATCAGCCCCGCAGGACAATATCTAGCGAAACTCTACCCAGCTCCCACGGTTGCGACACCGGCGGGAACTCTGCCGATCAGCAATTACACATTCAGCCAACCGCAAGTCGACAACTTAAATCTAGGCTCACTTCGGATCGATCATTCTTTCTCCGAAAAGGACACGCTGAATGCCAGCTACAACGATTTTGAAGACGACACCCTCACGCAGAATAATGTCGTCTGCGGCTCGCGAACGATTCCGGGCTTCGACTGCACAGTGCTGCTGCTCGCGCGTTTAGCCGGTTTGACCGAGACGCACGTATTTAGCCCCAATGTGCTGAATGAATTCAAGATCGCTTACTCGCAGTTTGAGAACCCGCGCTCGACGAACGATCAGAATCTCAATTTCCTCCAGGCTTTCAACATCGCCGGCACGCGAACAGACGGGCCAGCCCGCTCGGGGATCCCTTCCGTCACCGTCAACGGTTTTGCGGGTTTCGGAGAACCGACCAATTTTCCGCAGGTGCGGACGGATAACACGTACCAATTGGCTGACAATCTGACGTGGAACAAGGGTGTTCACGCAATCAAGTTCGGCGGCAACTTCCAGCGCTTCCAATCGAACGGAACCATCGTCGGCAATGGTCGCGGTTCGTTCACATTCAGCCCAAGCACAAACCCCATAGCGCCCACTTCGACCTATGCGTTGGCCGACTTGTTGCTTGGTATTCCGACCAGCACTTCCCGGAGTCCCACCAGTCCGCGCATCTATGACCGAACGGGCGTTTACGCTGGCTTCCTACAAGATGACTGGAAGGTGAACGAGCACTTCACGCTCAATATCGGTCTTCGTTACGAGTACAACGTCCCGGTATTCGAGAAGTACAACACCCTCAGCAATTTCAATCCATCCAATGGAAGAATCGAAATTGCGGGACAGAATGGATATCCGTCCCCGCTTTGGGATCGCAATCCATTCGACATTCAACCGCGCTTTGGGTTTTCGTGGCAGCCGTTTAAAACCAGCCGCACCGTGGTTCGCGGAGGCTACGGGATTTTCTACAATTCACCGGCTCTGAATAACGTCAACAGCGGACCTCAGCAGAGTAATGCACCGTTCGTTTCAGCAGAGACCTTCAACTCGAGCTATCACGAATCCGCTGAACCTGGTTGCGCCATTTCCCGACTACGGGCGCAACAGCTGCCGGTACACTGACGCTTTCAGCTTTCAATCGCCATTATCCCGATGCCAAGATCCAGCAGTGGAATTTCAACATTCAGCAGGAGCTGACTCACAGCATGGTTCTCGAGGTGAGCTACCAGGGCTCGAAGGGGACGCACCTGCCGCTGATCTACAACATCAACCAACCGCCTCCAGGGCCCGGAACGGCTGCGCAGAAACTGGCGTTGCGGCCCTACCCGCAATTCGGAAACATCACCTTCCAGGACGCGGTTGGCAATTCGAACTACAACGGCCTCCTGACGAAGCTGCAACAACGGTTATCGGGTGGTCTTTCGTTCCTGGTTTCGTATACCTACGGCAAGTCCATCGACAACACGCCGGGAACGCCATACAACGTGACGCCTTCGCGGTCGAGCGCTATGGACCCTCGGAATCTTCGACTGGAGCGGGGCCTGTCCGGATTCGATATTCGACATCGGTTCGTATTTAGCCCGGTTTACGAGCTTCCGTTCGGCAAGGGCAAACCATTCCTGAACAGCAATCGATACCTCGGTTGGGTTGTAGGCGGATGGGAAGCCTCGGGCATTCTCACGCTGCAAACAGGACGGCCGTTTACAGCATTCGTCAGCACGGACAACGCTAACGTTCTCGGCAACGTGGACCGGCCCCTCCGGATTGGCGACGGTAACGATGGACCGAAGACTGTCCAGCAGTGGATCAATGCCAGCGCGTTTGTTGTGGCGCCCGCCGGCACATTTGGCAATGCGGGTCGGAACATACTGATTGGTCCCGGGTTCAAAACACTTGATTTCATGCTGAGCCGGGTGTTTACCATCACGGAGCGCGTTTCGCTTCAGTTCCGTGCGGAATCGTTCAATATCGCCAACCATCCGAACTTCGACTTGCCTTCCCAGAACGTGAACGTGCCGGGTTTCGGGTCGATCACGCAGGCAGAAGCTCCGCGCCAGAACCAGTTCGGCCTTAAATTGCGGTTCTGACAAAAAGAAGGCGCACAGCGTGGTCGATCCGGGCTGACGATCGACTCCGCTGTGCGCCTTTGCTGCTGTTTGTTGCCCCTCTTCCTTCGGCTACACCGCAGTTCGCCTGGCAAAAAGCCGGTAAATGAAAAGCAAGAGCATCGCGCCGATCACGGAAGCAATAAATCCCGCCGGCGACCCCGGTGGATACCAGCCAATTGCCTGCCCCAGATAGGTTGCGACCAGCGAACCGGCGACACCCAAAAGCATGGTGATGATAATCCCACCCGGGTCTTTTCCGGGCATCAACAGCTTAGCGACCGCTCCGATAATTAATCCAATAATCAGTGTCCAAAGTAAATGCATAAACAGCATCTCCCTTCCTCGCGCTGCAGCGCGTTCCTAGAGTGAGATGCAGGCAGCTTCCAATCCCTGTCAGACAAATTGAGTTGTCCGGCACGGCGGCGTAAGGATAAAATCACACAGAACCGGTGATGCGAAGTTTCGTTCTGTGTCTCGCTTGGCTTGGGTCTGCCGTTTTGGCAGCTCCGAACAGGTCTGCCGATCAGCTGCCGCCAGTCCGGATCATCCTGGTCGGTGATTCGACTATGGCGGTCCGAACTGGCTATGGCCCGGGATTTTGTGCTCAATTCGTTGCGGAGGTGACCTGCGCCGATATGGCCAAGGGCGGTCGGAGCACGAAGAGTTACCGGGAAGAAGGGTCATGGGCTGAAGTCACCGAAGCCCTGAGTCAACAAGACTCCTTACAGCGCGACATATGTCCTGATCCAATTCGGACATAACGACCAGCCGAATAAGCCCGGGCGATCCACAGATCTGAAAACCGAGTTTCCTGCGAATATGCGTCGCTACGTCCGAGACGTGCGGGAGGCGGGAGCAAAACCCATTCTGGTCACCCCGCTCACGCGACGGATGTTTCGCGATGGCAAGCTAGAAGACACCCTGGGACCTTGGGCCGACGCTACCAGGAAGATAGCCGAAGAAGAATCGGTTCCGCTGCTTGACCTTTACCGGGACAGTTCGGCTGCCGTCCAAAAGATGGGTCCCGTGGAAGCGAACACGCTTCGCCATGACGCCGCCTCCCCCGGAATACGCCGAGAGTGCCAGAACAGGAACTTCCAAGCCTCTTCTCCCGAAGAAGCCGAGCCGCGTCCGGACCGGAACCCCAGGGTGATCCCGGACCAGTCTTCGACTACACGCACCTGGGCTCGAAGGGTTCGTCCTACTTCGGCCGCATGGTCGCGATGGAACTGTCGAAAGTCAGTTCCCACAATTCAGCCTTACATCAAACAACAATGAATCGACGTGATTGGTTAAAGAATACAGTTGCCGCGGCAGCAGCGGCGCAGTCGGGCATTCATGCCTTTGCGCAGGAAAAGCAGCGAAGAGTGGGCCTGATCGGCTGCGGATGGTACGGCAAGATCGACCTGCTGCGGCTGATCCAGGTGGCTCCGGTTGAGGTCGTCTCGTTGTGCGACGTAGACCGGAACATGTTGTCGGAGGCGGCCGACATTGTCGCGTCGCGTCAACGGTCGAAGAAGAAACCGCGAACCTTCAGCGATTACCGGGAAATGCTGAAGGCCAAGGACCTGGACGTCGTGCTGGTCGCGCCGCCGGATCACTGGCACGCCCTGATCATGACTGAGGCGGTCAAGGCCGGCGCTGACGTTTATGTACAGAAGCCCATCAGCGTCGATGTAAACGAGGGGCGTGCGATGGCCGCTGCCGCGCAGAAATATGGCCGCGTGGTGCAGGTCGGCCTGCAACGCCGGAGCACTCCCCATCTCGTCGAAGCGAAGGAACGATACATCGACTCGGGCGCGCTGGGAAAAATCGCGCAAGTGGATATTTGTTGCTTCTACCATATGCGGGCAACCGAGAACCCGCCCGACACGGCGCCTCCGGCCAATCTCGATTACGAGATGTGGACAGGCCCTGCTCCCATGCGCCCGTATAACAAGCTGGTGCATCCGCGGACTTGGCGTGCATTCATGGAATACGGCAACGGCATCGTGGGCGATATGTGCGTCCACATGTTCGACATGACTCGCTGGATGCTGAAGCTCGGCTGGCCAACCAGGGTCGCATCAACCGGCGGGATCCTGGTGGACAAAAACAGTAAGGCGAACATCACCGACACGCAAACGGCGACCTTCGAGTTTCCTGAAGTCAGAGTCGTTTGGGAGCATCGCAGCTGGGGCGAATCGGTCGATCCGAAGTATCCTTGGGGCGCCACATTCTACGGCGACAAGGGAACACTCAAGGTTGGAGTCTTCGGCTACGACTTCATGCCATTGAAAGGTCAACCAGTCCACAAGGACGTGACCTACGAATTCGAACAGTATCCGGAAGACAGAACGGAGAAGGACCTCGAACGGCACGTTGCTCCGGCCGTCCGGTATCACATGAAGAACTTCCTGCATGCGATTGATACACGTTCGAAGCCGGTGTCCACTATCGAAGAAGGATACATTTCGACAGCGTCCTGCATCCTCGCCAACAACGCGATGAAACTAGGACGCACGCTGACTTGGGACGCGCACGCACAGCAGGTTACCGGTGATCCCGAAGCGAACCGATTATTAACTCGAACGTATCGGGGTCCTTGGACTCACCCCACGCTTCAAAACATTTAATTCGCTCATTAGCGAGCGGCGTAAATCTTCGCCCAACGCTGGATTTCATCGTTAGTACCGGCTCTTTTCTTCTTACGGCGGCAAACGGCCATTCCCTTCAAACTGTTCTGAGTAAAGCGCGTTCTGCGTTTTCATCCCGGCTTCTTCCGGATCGTTCACAATTTTCTTTATTGGTGAGCCGATCTGTCGAAAATGTGCGCGTAATTCGTGGAAAGACGATTGCAAAGTGAGAATCGCGGCTTTGCATAGAAGAAATTGCCGTCACATTTAGGCAGAGCTAAGAAACTGTCGTGCGGGTAAGCAAGCGAGGGGTTTAAGAGTGGAAAACGATCCAATCTTTCAGCCGTTGCATTTTCGCAATCTAACGGTTAAGAACAGGCTGTTTCGATCGAGTATCTCGGGGCGATTCGATAACTACAACGGCCACGGAAACCTTGCGCGAATCAATTGGGAAACCAAATTCGCGCGCGGCGGAGTAGGGGCAATCATTACGTCTTTCGTGCCTGTCCACATTCGGGGGCGAATCCTTCCGAACTACGCCATGATCGACAACGACGATAAGATCCCTTTCTGGCGGGCAGTGATCAAGAGCGTACACGAGTACGACTGTAAGTTCATCATTCAACTAAGTCATTCGGGCCGGCAGCGCGACGTTCCAGGCGTGGAAAACCTGATGAACAAGGCCCTGTCTTCCACCTCAAAGATGGACACGTTCCATGGCCTTCTCTGCCAGGCCATGACGAAACAAGAGATCAAGGAGACCGTTCAACATTTTGCCGACGGCGCGCGCCGAGCGCGGGAAGCTGGAGCCGACGGCATCGAGTTGCATTCCTCCCACGGCTACCTCATCACTCAATTTCTCAGCTCGGCCATCAATGATAGGAAGGATGAGTACGGCGGATCGTTAGAGAATAGAGCACGTTTTCTTCTCGAGATTATCCAGGCGATTAGAAAGGAAGTCGGTCGCGATTTCCACCTTCAGGCCAAAATCAGTGCGGTAGACAACAATAACGCTATCTACCCGTTCGAGAAAAAAGGAAACACGCTCGAAGAATCGATTCAAGTTTGTAAGTGGGTCGAGGAGGCAAGTGCCGATGCCCTGCATATCTCGATCGGGAGTATCTTTCCCCATCCACAGCTTCCGTCCGGCGGATTTCCCGCAGACGAATTGAATTGGTGGTACGGCGGAATGGCTTCGAGCGGAGCCCTGGCTTTTCTGAACTACACGATGTTTCACTACAAGGCGCTTCGTCCCATCTTTCTTGCTTTGTGGAATCGCACGAAGAAGCATCGGCCAGTTGAAGCCGTCTGCGCCGATGAAGCAAGAGAAATCAAGAAGCACGTCACGATTCCCATCATCAATACGGGCGGCTATCAGAACGGCACACTCATCCGGAAGGTCCTATCCGAGGGCTACTGCGATGGCGTGTCGATCGCTCGTCCTCTGATCGCCAACAACGATTTGCCGCAGATCCTGCAACGCGGGGAAGAGCCGGCGCGCCCTTGCAGCTTTTGCAATCGCTGCCTGATCAACGCCATTGGCAATCCGCTTGGATGCTACGACGTACGCCGCTACGGTGGTGACCGCGACGCCATGCTCCGCGAAGTCATGAGCGTGTTCGAGCCACATCCTTACCAATAAGCGCTCAACGCGTACCACGCAGAAAGGGAATGGGCAGGAATCGTGAGTCAAGCAAAAACAAAATGTAAGGATCGGGTGGTCGTTGACGAAGTTTGGGAGAGCCCTGTTGACCGGTGGATCTTACGCTTCCGAAGGCGATTCCTCCTGGCTCTCGTAGTCGTTATTGCGGCCGTAGGCGTGTGGCTGACGTGGAAGTTTCTTTCTGATCGTCCGGTCACGTACGCCTCGGCGGAAGAGCACTTCAAATATGGATCCATCGGAAGCGAGGTCGGCGGATCTCTATCAACGCCGGTCGGGGGCATTCTGCCGCCTGAATGGATCTTCCGGGTGTTGCCTCAGATTGCGCCGGAGAAGCTTCCGGGCGGCTACGCATCGCTGGGGCTCATCTTCGAAAAGGGCCACAGCTTACCGATCGGGGTGTCACAGCGCACGCGCCTGGGGTTCGAACAAGTTGGGCTGAACTGCGCCATTTGTCATGTGGGCACCTATCGAGCAACGCCCACCAGTGAACCGGTGATCGTGCTCGGGATGCCTGCGCATAGCCTTGAGTTACAACGGTTCTTCGACTTTGTTACCCAAGCGACCTTAGATCCGCGATTCACACCGGATAACGTGATCGGCAAGATTCAGGAAGCAGGCGGCAACTTGGGGCCGGTCGATCGTTATCTCCTGCGGAGCCGTGTCATTCCTCTTACCCGTGAAACGACGCTCAATCTGCGTAACCGAATTTCCATTCTCCTTGACGTCAACGCAAGCCAATGGGGAGCGGGGCGAGTCGACACCTTTAATCCGTATAAGGCTATTCAATTCAACTGGCAACTTGCATCATTACCGCCTTCCGAGTTGATCGGAGCATCCGACTTTCCTTCCCTGTGGAATCAGAAGCCGCGAGAAGGTATGCATCTGCACTGGGATGGAAACAACGATTCTGTCGACGAGCGCAACAGAAGCGCATCGCTCGGAACGGGTGCCACACCTGTAACTCTTGATTACGCTGCTCTGCAACGCGTACGAGATTGGATTTGGACCCTTCCACCACCCAAATATCCGTTTCCAGTTGATGAAAGAGTGGCCGCGAGAGGCGAAGTCACTGTACCGGACCATGTGTGCGGAGTGCCATGCCGATCATCGATTCCGCGACGGTGTGATCGAGAACGCGAGCAAGGTGGGAACAGTTGTGCCTGTTGACAGAATCGGAACAGATCCGTTTCGGCTTAATTCCTACACGCTGAAGTTTGCTTCGAATCAATACTCGCTATATCCGGAATCGGAGTACCGTTTCACGCATTTCAGGAAGACAAACGGCTATGCCAATCATCCGCTGGATGGCATCTGGCTGCGAGGCCCGTACTTGCACAACGGTAGCGTTCCAACTTTGCTGGACCTTCTCGAACCCGCAGAGTCGAGGCCGAAGGTCTTCTATCGCGGCGACGATGTTTTCGACCAGTCGAAAGCTCGGGTTCCGCAGCGATGTGGCAGAGGAGAAGGGGCGGAAATACTTCCGCTACGACACCTCGTTGCCAGGGAATGGGAACGGCGGTCATGATTACGGCACGAAGCTTGCGGAAGCAGATAAGCGAGCCATCGTCGAATACATGAAGCGGTTCTAGAGCCGCAGATCTTATTGAACAGTTCACGAATGGCGCGACGTTAGTGCCGCACATCGGGCGAGCCGCGTTCACGCGAGTAAGTAAGCAGAGCAAGTAATAACCACATAGACACGGCGAATAGCCGAACAGATAACAAACGAGGATGTCATGAACAGCGATCGCAAGCGCACCAGACCTGCCAGTGGAAGTAAGTCGACCCGAAGATCCTTCACAAAAGGCTTGATGGCCGCTGGTGTTCTGCCATTCATCAAGCCGAGCTTTGGTGCACCTACCGAAGGAGAGTCGTTCGACTACATTGTTATCGGTGCGGGCGCGGGCGGCGGACCGGTCGCAGCAAAGTTAGCGAGAGCGGGATACAAAGTTGCTCTGCTCGAGGCCGGTCTGGACCCCATGGGGGCAGAGGCAAACGCGATCGAGCCTACAACCGGAATCATCTATCAGGTTCCAGCTTTCGCAGGCATTTCGGCCGAGCATCCGCTCATCAGTTGGGACTTCTACGTCAAGCACTATAAGAATCCGGTGCAACAAGCTCGCGATCCGAAGAACGTGCCTGGCAAAGGCATTCTGTATCCACGCGGAAGCACGCTGGGCGGTTCCACCGCGCACGACGCGATGTTGTTTGTCTACCCTCATGACAAGGATTGGGACGACATTGCCGCGACAACGGGAGACAATTCCTGGAGTTCCGCCAAGATGCGGCAGATCTTCCAACGCCTGGAGACTTGTAACTATTGCCAAGCGGGGGCGCCCGGACACGGATTCAGCGGCTACATGCCGGCGAGCGAACTCGACGAGAGAATCTTCGACAACTATCCGATCCTGAAAGATCTTGCACAGGCAGGCCAGATAACACCCGGATCTTACGCGGCAGGAAACACCTCGTTCGACCTGAACCATCCGTTGGTGGCGCTCGGCGACGTCGGAAGCTTCAAGTCGCCAATGCACGTCGCGACCCCGGTTCGCATTTCTATTCGTGAACACTTGATTGCCACGCAGCAGGAATTCCCAGATCGGCTGTTCATCATCACGGGAGCACTTGCATCGAAGATCTTGATGAATGGTAAACGCGCCGCGGGCGTTGAGTTTCTGCAAGGCTCGAACCTGTATGAGGCCGCTAAACTCTTCGATCCTTCGGTCACTCCGCCGAAGCACCAGATCTTCGCGCGAAAGGAAGTGATCGTTTCTGCAGGCGTGTTCAATACGCCGCAACTGCTGAAACTATCCGGGCATCGGACCTTCCCAAGAACTGCAAAAATTTGGCATCGATGCGCTCGCCGATTTGCCTGGTGTCGGCGAGAACCTGCAGGATCGTTTCGAACTGGCGGTAAATGTAGCGCTCAACGAAAACATCGAGCTCTACACGCGCTGCCAGCCAGGTACGGCAACCGATCCTTGCGCCGTCGCTTTTGCAACAGGACAGTGGCAGGGGATCAGCCCCAACTTCTTCGGCCCTTACGCCAATAACGCAGCGTATTCATCTCGGGTCTTCAAATCGAAAGATTCGCTTCCGCTTCCTGATCTTTTCCTGGTTGGCCAAGCCACAAGCTTCCATGGCTTCTTCCCGGGATTCTCGCAAATGCCGTTCGGGCGGTGTGGACCTGGGTCATTTTCAAGACGCACACGAACAATACCGCCGGAACTGTGAAGCTAAGGACGGCAGATCCGCGCCGGATACCGGAGATCAACTTCCGCTACTTCCAGGAAGGCAACGATGTAACCGGGGACGACCTGAATGCGGTCGTAAAGGGCGTCCAGATTGCGCGCGCAGCTTCAATGCTGATCCGAATGGCAAAGCGGCACATCGAAGCCGAAACATATCCTGGACCTGCCATTCAGTCTGAATCCGATCTGCGGCAGCACATCATAGACAATGCCTGGGGGCACCATGCCTCGTGCACCGCCAAAATCGGCGCCGACTCAGATCCGATGGCCGTTTTGGACAGCAGTTTCCGCGTCCGCGGAGGCATCCAGGGTCTGCGAGTCGTCGACGCTTGCTCGTTTCCTCGCATGCCAGGCTTCTTCCCCGTAGCATCCGTCATGATGCTGGGCGAAAAGGCCGGCGACGTAATTCTTGAACAGGCATAAGAACCGAAGACTGCGAACTGGATGGAAAGGAATGGCAATGAACGCGGGAGTTGAGCACGTTCCGAAGAGAAGAAGCAAGTGGGTTCCTGTCCTGCTTACACTGTTACTGCTCGGCGCGATCGCGGGAACGGTAGGCTGGTACAAATTCTTCCGCGAGGTGGACCAACACTTCGACTCGATGGAAGCCTACTTCAAGAATGGGTCCATTGGAACGGAGCAGGCGTCCGGTATACCTTATTGGATCTGGGTCGTCTTACCGCGCATGTTCCCCGAGTATTTGCCCGGACCGGGTGGCTATAACTCACTCGGTGCTTTCAATGATCCCGGCAACGATATGCCGGCCGGCTTCTCGAAGAAGACGATTGGATTTGAGCGCGTTGGCGTGAACTGCGCGCTCTGCCATCTGGCCTCGGTTCGTTATTCACCTTCCGAACTTCCGGTGCTTTTTCCTGCCGGTCCTTCTAACACGGTGGACGTACTGGGATACCAGCGATTCCTGTTCAAATCCGCGGCCGATCCTCGGTTCAACGCCAAAAACATCCTCGCCCAGGTCGATTCGATCTACAAGCTATCGTTCCTCGATCGGCTCCTTTATAAGTACGCGCTCATCCCCGCCACGAAGAAGGCACTGCTGAAACAAAAAGAGAAGTTCGCGTGGACCGATGTTCGCCCGAACTGGGGACCCGGCCGCATCGATCCCTTCAACCCCGTGAAGGTAAATGTGCTTGATGTTTCTCCCGGCGATACAATCGGTAACTCCGATATGCAGCCAATTTGGAATCTCAGAGCACACAAGGGGATGTCGTTTCCATTGGGACGGCTTGAACACCGACCTCAAAGAGGTAGTTCTAAGCTCTGCGATTGGCGACGGCGCAACGAAGAAGTCGATACCTCTCGCTCAATTGGACAAACTTCAGGAATGGCTTTCCGACTTGAAGCCGCCCAAGTATCCTGCTGATCGCTTCCCGATTGATGCGAAGCTCGCAGCCCAAGGCGAAACGCTATTCGCTCGCGATTGCGCCGGTTGCCACGCGTTCGGTGGCAAGCGCACGGGCCAGGTCATCCCTGCAAGCGAAACCGGAACCGATCCGCATCGGGTTGCAATCTGGACGAAAGAGGCGGCAACCCGGTACAACTCTTACGCAGAAGGGTACCCTTGGAAGTTCGATCATTTCCGTTCGACCGACGGGTATCAATCTGTTGCTCTTGATGGGATCTGGCTGCGGGCGCCTTACCTGCATAACGGTTCCGTTCCCACGCTCCGGGACTTGCTTGAACCGGTCGAGAACAGACCGAAGGTCTTCTACCGCGGCTACAACGTGTTCGATCCGAAGAAGGTTGGGTTCATCAACACCGGTACCTGAGGCTGAACGCGTCGGCTGGTGCTACGACACGAGTGTGGTGGCAAACAGTAATGCCGGACACCTTTGGGGAACAAACCTTTCTTCGACTGAAAAAGACGCGCTGGTCGAATACATGAAGACGCAGTAAAAAAGCAAGAGATTGAAAGAGACTACTTCTACGTCAATGCTGCACCGTAAACACATATCAAAGGTTGTCGCTTGCCTTCTCGCCTTAGCGATTCTTTGCGGTTGTAAGAAAGGGCCGGGAGTTATCCAAGATGAGGCGTTGAAGGTAGGCCGCACGGCTGAATCCTTTCCGGCTGCGGATGAGGATTATTTCCATGCGATGGATCGCGGCCAAAAACTAGCGCCTGCCGAAGTGAGGGGCCGTAATAACTGGAACGTCTGGACGGGTGGGAATGATCGTCTCTGGGACTACCTGGGAGACAACAGCTTCGGATCGCTCGACCTTTTGAAGACGGTGTCCTCTCACCCCAAGCTAGGATACGGACGTCATAATCGCTGGAAGTATCTGGGCGTTGTGAATGAGCCCTGTTATCAGGAAGCGACGAAGGGTGACGATACCCGCTTCGGCCTCTGGCTTGATACACGAAGCTCGAACTGCGGGCCCGATCCCTTTGAGAATGAGACCAAGTATCCCGGCGTGAAAATCGGCGCGCGGGAAAACCGTTCCTGTCGGATCTTTCTACGGCTACGGTACAGGCATTCTCGGTTTGCGTTTGTTTCCGAATCCGGATTTCGACGAGAAGGCCAAAGCCAAGTGGGACCCCAAACGCTACTATGAAGATCCCAGCTACTACTCTGATCGCAAATTGATCAGGCCGTTCCGGGTTGGCATGGCGTGCGGATTGTGCCACATTGGGCCGAGTCCGACGAACCCTCCCGCCGATCCGGAGAACCCCAAATGGGAAAACCTGAATTCTAATCCGGGAGCTCAGTATTTCTGGACAGACCGGATCTTCTATTGGCAGAAGGACGAATCGAACTTCATTTATCAGCTGTTCCACACCTACAACCCTGGAACGCTCGATACTTCGTTCGTTTCTTCCGACAACATCAACAATCCGCGCACAATGAACGCGGTCTATAACGTGCTGCCCAGAATTCAAGCTGGTAAACAGTGGAAGGAACATCTTGTCGGGCGGAGAGTTGTTGAATAAGCAGTTCAACGACTACCCTCAGACCAGTTCGCTTTCCTCATTTTTCCAGAAGCCCGATACGGTATTTACTCCGCGAGTTCTCAAAGATGGAGCGGATTCGGTCGGGGTGTTGGGAGCGCTCAATCGGGTCTACGTCAACATTGGCTTATTCAGCGAAGAATGGATCGAGCACTTCAGGCCTCTGATCGGCGGAAAGCGAGTCAGCCCGATCAAGATCGCTGATCTCGAAAAGAACTCTTCTTATTGGAACGCGACAACTCAGCAGACGCCCGATGTGGCGCTGTTCTTTCTCGCCACGGCAAAGCCGGACTATCTGAAGGATGCGCCGGGCGGAGAGACCTACTTAACCAAGGACAAAAGTAAGCTGAATCGCGGCAAAATCGTCTTCGCGGAAAATTGCGCGCGATGTCACTCGAGCAAGCAACCGGCGATCTGCGAGCCAGGTCATCCTTGCAAAGAGGGAGAGTTCGTGAAGAATTCTGCCGAATACTTTGCGTGGATGCGAAACGAGGTACAGAAGTCGGACTTCCTCGACGGCAATTACTTATCCACAGACGAACGAATTCCCGTGTCGGAAACGGGCACAAACGCATGTAGCCCGCTTGCGTCCAATGCCATTGGCGACAACATCTGGGATAACTTTTCGTCCGATACATACAAGAACTTGCCGGCGGTTGGTTCCGTCACCGTCTACAACCCCGTCGACGGCACGCCATCCTCTTTCAAGATGCCTGCCGGCGGGCGAGGCTATACGCGACCGCCTTCCTTGATCAGCGCCTGGTCTACCGCTCCGTTTCTCCTGAACAACAGTGTCGGAGACTTCGACCCGGACCCATCGGTAGCAACGCGCATGCGGATATTCAACAATGCCATCGAGCAGATGCTGTGGCCCGAGAAGCGCAAGCGTGACCCGGAGATCGGCGACAAAGTTTCAGGCCCGAGCTACATTCAGCGGACGACACAAACGTCTTATCTGAAGGTCTCATCGGCTTATCTGCCCGAACCGATCAAGGCGGTGTTCGGCGCCCTGGACAAAGACGAACTGGTCGATCGGTCCCATTCCCGCCGGTACGCCCGTTAGTCTTTTGGCCAACCTTGACGTGACACCTGAAGGACATGATCTCGGCGCAAGAGTAGAACGGGATAAACGGTTGGCGGAGATCATCAAGAAGCTCGTTTTCGACTTGAAGAAGGTTCAGGGCAAGAACGACGACGAAGCGCGAGCCATATTCAGGCCCTTGGTTCCGGAGCTGATGCAGGTCAGTAAGTGTCCCGACTACATCGTGAATAAGGGACATTACTTCGGCAGCAATCTTCCCGACGCGGACAAACGCGCTGTGATCGAATTCGTTAAGACTTTCTAGCCGGATCGGAGTAACTAGGCTGTCAAACGGTTCTACTTGGAGCGAAGAACAACCGGCGGCGTACGACTATATCGTCGTCGGTAGCGGAGCGGGAGGCGGTACCGTTGCTTCGCGCCTCGCGCTTGCGGGATACACCGTTCTGGTCCTCGAAGCGGGCGGCGATGCCCTGGCGGAGGAGTATTGCACGGAAGAAGGAAGCCGGCTGCCTGACGATTACCAGGTGCCCTGCTTCCACGCCTTCTCGACCGAAAATGCCCGCATGAAGTGGGACTTCTTCGTTCGGCACTATAGCGATCTAGAACAGCAGCAACGCGATCCGAAATACTGCCGCGAATACGAAGGTAAGGCGGTCGATGGTGTGCTCTATCCAAGGGCAGGCACACTCGGCGGATGTACCGCTCACAATGCTCTACTAACTGTTTATCCGCACAACGATGACTGGGACGATCTCGCAAAGCGAACGGGCGATTCGTCGTGGAGCGCAGCCAATATGCGCCAGTATTTCGAGCGGCTCGAAAACTGTAATTACCGACCGCTCTATCGCTGGATGCAGAAGCTTTTCGGCTTCAACCCGACACGTCACGGATTCTCCGGCTGGCTGTCGACCCAGAAGGCTCTGCCGCTGGGAGCTCTTGCAGATAGGGCGCTCGTTCGGAGCATCAAGGCATCCGCATTGTCCGCATTCGCAGAAATTGGTGAGCCGCTGAAGGATCTGCGCTGGACGGCACAATCACAGTTTGACCCGAACGATTGGCGCCTGACCCGCGACAATGCGGTAGGCGTTCACCTGCTGCCTCTCGCCACGCAAGGGCATGCTCGCGTCGGAACACGCGAGTTTCTCGTCGCAGACAAGGAAGAAGCATCCCGACCGACTGAAGATCGAACTGGACGCTCTTGCGACGAGAATCCTCTTCAACGAAGCGCGCGAAGCAGTCGGCGTCGAGTATCTGAAAGGCCGGAAGTTGTATCGCGCCCATTCGCAGCCAAACACGGAAGCTGGCGAGCATAGGATCGCTCGCGCGTCAAGAGAGGTGATTCTGTGCGGAGGCGCCTTCAACAGTCCTCAATTGTTGATGCTGTCGGGCATCGGCCCGGCGGAGGAACTGGCGGATCACAAGATCCCCGTTGTGTTTCCGCTCGAAGGCGTCGGCCGCAATCTCCAGGACCGGTATGAAGTCGGCGTAGTCAGCCGGATGAAGCACAATTGGGAGATTCTGAAAGGCGCCGAGTTCGCAAAGGGCGACCCGATCTATCAACAATGGCTCACCCGCCGCCGCGGCATCTACACGACGAACGGCGGCTTACTGGGCATTACCAAGAAATCTTCGCCAGAGCGTGAGCTACCTGATCTGTTCATGTTCGCTCTGGTAGGTCTGTTTCGCGGCTACTTTCCTGGCTACTCGAAGTTGCTGTTGAACAGCACGAACTATCTGACGTGGGCGGTTTTGAAAGCTCACACGGTCAACACGGCCGGACGAATAACACTTCGGTCGTCCGATCCGCGCGACGTTCCCGACATAAACTTCCACTACTTCGAAGAAGGAAGTGATACAGCCCAACAGGACCTGGAGTCCGTCGTGGACGGCATCCAATTTGTTCGTAAGATGACGGGCCGCCTGAAGCACCTGATGGAACGCGAAGAACTTCCCGGCCCGGATGTGCAGACGCGTGAGGAATTGCGACAATTCATTCGAGATAACGCCTGGGGTCATCATGCAAGCTGCACCTGTCCCATTGGCGATCCCGCGAGTGGCGGCGTGGTAAACAGCGACCTCGAGGTTCACGGCGTGAAACGTCTACGCATCGTGGACGCTTCGGTCTTCCCGCGGATCCCTGGCTTCTTTATCGCGTCTTCCATCTACATGCTGGCCGAGAAGGCGAGCGATATCATCGCAGCTGCAGCAAACGCGGGACAACAGACCGAGGCGGGCTGGGCGAAAACCGCCTGACCTACGCTGCTCGGTTAAGCGGCTTTCCTGCCTCTACGGGCAAGTAGCACTGCCGAACCGGCAACCAATCCCGCTGCGACAGCTCGAAAGCGAGGGTGAGTCTCCATCCATGTGTATGCGCTGAAACGCCGGGAACGAGCGCTGAAATCACCCTCGACGCGGTTATCCTCTCGCGCGCGCCTCATACATCGTTCCTGTTGATTCGCCCGGTGCGGGTTGGTCCGTTTGCTGGGAAGGAATACCCGCCTTCGCCAACGTGGCGTCCATCAACTTCGGGGCGATCATCTGCGTGACAGCCATGAGCTTGCCGGCCCCACCCGCAAATAGGTCACGTACCGGGTTTTCCGCTGCGTACAGAACGCAGTCTGCCACCACGCCCGGATGGTAGATCGGAGGTGGGCCTTTTGGCTTCACGTCCATCTTGTTGGCCGACTTGTTGAAAAAGGGAGTATCGATTGTGGCCGGCTTGATGCTTGTGACCGAGATGGGTGCACCCTCGGCTAGTAGTTCCCGGCGCAGAGCATCCACTGCCCCCTCAAGGGCATGCTGGGAGGCGCTATAGGCACTGTGAAGCGGCAGCGACACGATACTCTCGACCGAGGATATAACAATCAACGCACCCTGCCCGGCTTGCCGCAGATGCGGTAACGCTACCAGCGCGCCATGTACCTGACCCAGGTAGTTAACGTCCATCACACGGCGGAACTCCTTCGGGTGAGATGTCCTCGAAACGAGCATAGACCGATACTGCCGCTGCATTTACCCACGTATCGACACGGCCGAAGCTTCGAACCGCCGTTTCAGCAACAGCTTTGACCTGTTCGAAATCTACGACGTCGCAAACCGAGTATGCGCGCTCTCCGCCGCGCGCTTCGATCTCTTTCACCAGGCTTGTCAGTCCGGATTCCGTGCGGGCCGCCACGACGACCTTACTCCCGCGCTCGGCAAAGCGGAGAGCAGTCTCGCGCCCGATACCGCTCGATGCACCGAGGATCACAACAACCTGTTCATTTAGAGGTTTCAGCTTCATTTCCATCGTTCGCTGGTGTGACACGCCACGCTGCTCGCCGGTCGCATCGCAAGACTCGCATGGTAAAGCTTCTAGTCGTTCATGCCCTGCACGGCGGGCGCAAATCTCTGCGAAACATCAGGCGTCCATGGCTGGACGACAAATTTGGACTGTGAATCGATCCTAACGGAAAAAAGCTCGTCGAAGCCTTCGGCGAAATCGGCTTCTAAGTTGTCTAAACTTCGATACGACTCCTTTCGCCGGCACAACTTCGACACCACTCCGCTGCGTATTCCGCCGCAGCGCATCGTTGAGTTCCGTTAAAAACAGATACCCTGCCACACGAAACTTCGCGACTCGCGCCTCGGGTATGTACAATGCACGTTCCGTTCTGACGACATTCGTGTTATCAACGACGAATCTCTGCTGCGTCGTAGGCAGGCGCGCAGGAAGACCTGCTCTCGATTCCTGGTACGAAGTAAATCCTTACTGATGCGAACGTGAGTGCGAAAGAATTGCTCGCGGTAAAAAGTAGTCTTCCCGGAACCCGGGATGCCAATGAAGACGACGGCTTCCATCGAATCTTTTACCCAACCGGCATTCACCAGCGTACGCCGGGAACAAAACGTCATAGATCCAACACAACCCAAGCCGGAGCGTGATCGCTCGCGTTTTCCTCTCCGCGAACCCAGCGGTCCACTCCGCCATCCACAAGCCGGCCGGCAATACTTGGCGAGAGCAAAATGTGGTCCAGCCGCATTCCCTTGTCAGCCTGCCATCGTTCGAACTTGTAATCCCAAAATGTCCAGAGCGGTCCTTCCGGCTTCAGCTTCCTCAGAGCATCAGTCCAGCCTTGCGCCAGTAGCCGCGCGAATGCCTGACGGCTCGGCGGTTGAATCAGCGCGTTCTTGTCGAGAGATCGGGTCGGATAGATATCTTGTGGCGTCGGCACGACGTTGTAGTCGCCTGCAAGTATCACCGGCACACCGGCGGCAAGCAGATCCGAAGCATGCGCGATCAGGCGCTCGAACCAGGCGAGTTTGTAAACGAACTTGGGACCAGGTTGCGGGTTTCCATTCGGCAGATAGATCGAAGCGATCAGCACTCCGTTCACGGCGGCTTCGATATAGCGGGCTTGCCGGTCTCGATCGTCGCCGGGAAGGCTCGTACGCGTCAGAATCGGCTCGCGTCCGCGCGTAAGAATCGCCACGCCGTTCCAGGAACGCTCGCCTTGCCAAACAGCGTGATAGCCAAGCTCCTGAAGCGCTCGCGCAGGAAACTGCGCGATCTTCGGCTTTGAGTTCCTGCAGGCAGACAACATCCGGCTGGCTGCGTTCGCGAGCCACGCCAGCAGGTTGTCGAGCCGCTTATTGATGTTGTTGATGTTGAAAGTGGCGATCTTCACGCGACGAGGACCTGAAGTTCGCGCCTGCTCCGACTAAACCAGCGCCGGTTCGGTTTCCTCTGCAGCGCTGAAATAGGCGCAATCCGGATGATGGAACACGACAGCCGAGACACTCGCCTCGGGTTCCATCATGAAGCCCTCGGTTAAGTTGCACTCCGATTTCCTCGGGCCGCAGCAAACGCCAGAGCTTGGCTTGATCCTCCAGATTCGGGCAAGCCGGATAACCAAAGCTATAACGCTTCCCGCGATACCTGGACGTGAATCGTTCCTGCATGGTCATGGTCGGCGAATCCGGGAAACCCCAGTCTTCACGAATCCGGCGGTGCAGGTACTCGGCACAAGCTTCCGCTGTTTCGATGCCAAGCGCCTGAATCGCATGCGCCTTCAGGTATTCACCGCGTGCTTTTGCCGCTTCCGAATGCTCGATGAGCCCTTCGCCTGCCGTGACGACAAACATGGCGATGTGATCGCGCCGATCATCCTGCGGGTCGAGCGCATAGTCGCTCAAGCACAAACCGTCCGATTTTGCCTGCCGCCCGAAATGGTACGTCTCGATCGGGGAAGTTCCACCCGGGCTATAGAGGTTTAAATTATTACCGTCGCGCTCTGCCTCGAAGAATTGCCACACCGCACGAACTTTCATGAAAGTGGCTGCTTCGCGCTTTACATCTTCCACCGCATGAAATAGTTCGAGCGCCTTCGGGTCGCGTTCCGCGAGAAGCTTCTCGAAGTTCCCCTTGAAGCCAAGATGCCGTCCGTAAAGCATGAACGGATTGATGTAACTCCAAACTTCCGTGAGGTTGGGCACCGTTCGGATCCTGCGGTCAAGGTACGGCGCAGGCGGAATCGGTATGTCGGCATGAACCTTGGGGCTGCGGCGCTCGCCCGAGGGCACCGGTACCGTTTCGCGCTCGACAGCTGTAGTCGGAACGTCCTGGAAGATGTGCTTCGAGAGTACTTCGTCGCGAAGTTCCGGGTCCATGATCTCGTTCATCAGGCGCAGACCAGTCATGGCGTCCTTTGCGTAAAAGGTGGGCGCGGAATAGTTTGGACCGATTTTCGTCTTTGTGAACTTTTCGGATAATGCCGCGCCGCCGACCAGCAGCGGCACATGAATACCGGCGTCCTTCAGGTCACCCGCCGTGGTTACCATCTGCTGTGCACTCTTGACAAGAAGCCCCGACAATCCGATCGCATCCGGCTTATGCTGTCCGGAAAGCTTTGATCAAATCCTCCGCGGGCACTTTGATGCCTAGATTCACTACCTCGTAACCGTTGTTGCTGAGAATGATCTCGACGAGGTTTTTTCCGATGTCATGGACGTCGCCTTTGACCGTCGCAAGAACGATCTTGCCGCGCGCTGCCGTATCCGACTTCTCCATGAACTGCTCGAGGTGGTTCACCGCAGCTTTCATGGCCTCCGCCGATTGAAGCACCTCGGCAACGATCAATTCATTGTTGTTAAAGAGTCGTCCCACTTCGGACATTCCCGCCATCAATGGACCGTTCACGATATCGAGCGGCGCAACACCTTCTTTGAGCTTGAGGTCAAGGTCGGGGATCAAGCCGTCCTTAGTGCCCTCGATGATGTAGTTCGACAGCCGTTCATCCAGAGGGAGATCAGCAGTTTTCTTCTTCTCTCTTCCGGTCGCACCCCGGAAGTGCTCGCTGATCTTCGCGATGTGGAATTGGTTGATCGCCACTTTTTGGTCGTGGGATTGCAAACGCCAATCCTCGGGTGCCGTCTCAAATAGGGCGAAGTCTTTATGGTCAGGAGCCGCAGTTACGGGAGGAGTGTTGAAGAGGAGCGCTTCGGCAAGCCGGCGTTCTTCCTCGGGAATGCTCGCGAAGCGTTCCAGTTTCTCCGCGTTGACGATCGCGAGATCAAGGCCGGCCTTTGTGCAGTAGTAGAGGAAGACGGAGTTGACGACCTCGCGAGCAGCAGCGGGGAGGCCGAACGAGATATTGGAGATTCCGAGGACAGTTTTGACGTACGGGATCTGCTCTTTGATGAGGCGGATTGATTCGATCGTCTCAACCGCGCCGCCAATGTAGTTCTCGTCGCCGGTTGCGCAGGGAAAAACGAGCGGGTCGATGATGATGTCTTCTGGTGCAATGCCGTACTTGCTCGTCAACAAGTCGACCGATCGCTGCGCGACGGCCAGTTTCCGTTCGCGCGTGAAGGCCTGCGCCTGCAAAGGATCCTCGTCAATGCAACCGACCACAAGCGATGCACCGTACTGCTTCGCGAGCGGGCAGATCCGTTCAAACTTCTCTTCCCCGTCCTCCAGGTTGACGGAGTTGATGATGCTCTTTCCCTGGCAGTAAGTAAGAGAAAACTCGACCGACCGCGGATCGGTGGTGTCGATCATGATCGGAGCTTTGATTTTGCGGATCAGCTTCTCGTAAAACGGCGGGATGTCGCTGAACTCATCGCGATCGCTCGATTGAAGACAGACGTCGATGATGTGCGCGCCGTTACGGATCTGCCAGCGGGCGATGTCGGTGGCCTCTTCCCACTTCTCGTCCGAGATCATCTTCTTGAAAAGACGCGAGCCGATCACGTTCGTGCGCTCCCCAACGATCAACGGACGATTACTGTCTTCCGCTTCTACTGTTTCGATGCCGGAGAAGTAAGCTGCGGTGGCTCGACTCTTTTGGCTGACGTGGCTTTTTCCCGTCCACCATCTGGGCAATGGCACGGATATGATCGGGCCTGGTTCCGCAGCATCCCCCGATGATGTTCAACCATCCGTGATCAACGAACTTCTCGAGCTGGGCGGCGAGGCTCGTCGGAGTTTCCAGATACTTGCCTTCTTCGTCCGGCAGACCGGCATTGGGATAGCAGGAGATACGAGTGGTCGCGAGTTCGTGCAACGACCGGATGTGATCGGTCATGAACTCGGGACCCGTCGCGCAATTCAGCCCGATCGATAGAAGCTTAGCGTGGGAAACCGAAGCGTACAGCGCATCCGCGGTCTGTCCGGCAAGCATTGTACCCATCGGTTCGATGGTTCCCGAGACCATTGTGGGAATCGGGAAATTCAATTCTTTCCCAAGCCGGTCGATTGCCAGCAATCCAGCCTTGATGTTTCGGGTGTCCTGGCACGTTTCGAGCAGCAGGATGTCCGCGCCGCCTTCGACCAACGCCTTCGCCTGCTCGTAGTAGCTTGCGATCAGTTCCGGAAAGGTGATGCCGCCCGTGACGGTGATGGCCTTCGTCGTCGGCCCCATGGAACCCGCCACGAAACGCAACCGGCCCGGCTTGGAGTATTCTGCTGCGGCTTTACGCGCAATCCGCGCGGCATCGAAGCTCAACTCATAAGAACGATCCTGAAGATCGTACTCGGCAAGCACGGTCTTCATGCTTCCGAAGCTGTTGGTTTCGACGATGTCCGCATTCGCTTCGTAATAGGCGCGATGAACGTCCAGAATGACATCAGGGCGCGTGGCGACCAAAACCTCGTTACAGCCTTCAAGCGCAGGCCCACCGAAATCTTCCGCCGTGAGCGAGCGCTGCTGCAGCATGGTACCCATCGCCCCGTCGAGCACCAAAATGCGTGAGGAGAGAGCATCCTCTAACGCTTCTCTGCGCGCCAGCCGATCCTTAGCAAAAGCGTCTTTGTCTTGTAATTCCATGGAGATGCGGGTTATCTCCAGTGTAGCGGCAAACGAACCGCTCTACCAAACGCTCGGTAGTCAACGGACGAACGGCGGCCCCGAATGTCGGAAACCGCTGTCCGGTCGGCTTATTTCTTCTTGGAGTCCTGGTTCTCGATGCTGAAGGTTACCTCTGTCTGCGGCAGGGCGGTATACACCGCACTGACCAGCGCGAATGTCTTTGATTTAGACAGCCCGGCCGAGTTCTTTCTTTTGCGCGTCGGAGAAAGGAAGCACCTTCTTCGTTCCCGGATTGATCTTGCTATCTTTCCGGACCGGCTACGTCACCGTCGAACGTCGATTCACCTTTGCGATAAACGCCGAGATGAATTGATTCGATGATGACGGGACCGCGATTCCTGTCGGGCGAAAAGACGCACACAGCGAACTCAGTACTTTTTGAGAGTTTGGCCTGAAGCGAGACGTTGAATCGTAGTCCTCTTCGGAGTCGACCTCCTGCTGCGAGCGGCACCATTTCTTGCCGCGTGACCTTACGGCGGGCGGTGGCGGCGGAGGCGGATCCACTATGTCGCCGCCCACGTGACAGCCGCTTGTTCGTGTGGACCGATGGGCCCGCTTCCGTGTGCGATACAGGCGGCTCTTTCAGCTGCTCATGCGGGCCGGTGATGGCCGCGCAGTCCGCCTTTGCGTCCAGTACCGGTACGGAACGGCTTTTCTTGTCAGTTGCTCGTTGGGGTGAGTCGGGCCACTTGCCATATTTGCTCCTCGTGAGGATACTTAGCGTTGCAATTCAGCATCCATCTATCGGCGCCCGATGTAAAGAGCCACGTCCGAGTTCTGGCTGGTGCGAATGCAGGCCAGCCGGTCGCCTTCGGGCGACCACGAGAAGACAACGATGGCTTGTTCTTCGAAGTCTGTCAGTTTGGAAGGTGCGACCTCCGTCCAGAGGAACGTTCCAGATATTGGAAACGCCCCGCCGGTCTGTGCGAACGGTGGTCAGAGCGCTGCCGCCCGGCGCCCAGCGCACCGGAAGCTGAACGTCGGCGAAATAGTGAGGGTGTTCCGGGTCGTTGAGTGAGACGACTGCGACGATCCATTTTCCGTTCGCTTCGTCTTGCATCTGGCAAACAATCTTCTGCCCGTCGGGCGAGAAATCAGCATTTCTGGCCAGGAACGTTCCGACCCGGCGTACTCGGTCCTCCGTCAGTTGGAACGATGTACAGCGCCGGCCTCGTTGAATTCCACGAAGTGTACAGCACGCGCTTTCCGTCTGGCGAAACGACTGGGGCTTCGTCGTAGTAAGGACCCGAACTGAGCTGGGTGAATTCATTACTCTCAGGGGTGAATCTCCAGATATGAAACTGGCCCGACCGGTTCGACGCAAACACGAATGCGCTTCCACCTGGAACGGGAGCCGCGCCCTGCTCGACATATGGCTCATTTGTAAGGGGCGAATGAGTCTGGTTTTCGCTGTCGAAGACCCATAAGTTCGGATACCCGCTTTGACGTGAATTGATCACGACCCTCTGTTCGTCCCGCCAGGCCAGAGTAGAGGAAGCAAGAGTGAAATACTCTTCTGCCTCGGCTACAGAACTTTGCCCGCGGGAAACATTGTTTTTGTCAGAGATCCACAAAGTGGCCTTTGATTCGACTTTGACAGCGGCTAATTCCCGGCCATCGCGCGTAATCGTGGCACTTCGAAAGCTCGCAAGATCTTTCGTCACGTCCCGCCACTGCCCGCTTGAGGCTGCAATCTGCCGGATTTGAGCCTGATTATTGCCTTCCGTCTGGGTAGCGACAGTGACAATAATCGCCCGCCCTTCCTTCGTCCAACACGGTTGACCGACCAGCCGCCAGTCGCGAAGAGGCTTTCGCTCTTCGTGTCCATTTAGTCCGACCAAGTCGAGCATGCCGGAGTATTCGTTGAACAAGAAAGCAGCGATCTCTCTTCCGTCGGGCGACCAGGCTACATGGCGCAAGATCGTGTAGTCCTGCGCTTTTAAGCTCTTTACCGCTACCAGTGAGCGACGTCCGGACCCATCGACGTTCGCAACTTCGAGACGGCTCTCCTTCTTTTCGACTGGCCGATTCACAAATGCGAGTTTCGTGCCATCGGGAGAAGGTGAGACCGACCCGTCAACGCCCACCAGAAGAGGAGCCGCCGGACGTTCACCAAGCAGCGGAACGGCATAGAGCTTGCCGACCAGCGTTTGGTCTTCCTCCACCTCATACAGGTACTGGCTGTCAGGGGAGAATGAAATGCCGAGATACGACACTGCCCGTCCGGGTATCTTGACGGTTTCAGATGATCCCGCTTCGATCTGCTTCAACACGAGAGTCTCGATGCCGCCCGGATCGCCGACCACGTACGCAAGGTATCGTCCATCGGGAGAAATGGCGGACAACCGGGTCCGGCCGTTGAAAGTCAGTTGGCGCACGCTCCCTACCTCGAACCACTCGGGACCGAGACGTGTACCAGAACCAGCCCGCAACGGACAGAACAACGACAGCGACTCCAGTGGCTAAAGCCAGTTTCCTCGGCCGCCTGGGAGGGTCGAAGGCGTGCAGCGGCCAGACCGTGCCCGCGTTCTGATCCTGTGCGGACCTGTTGCAAGTCATGGAGCAATTCTCGAGCGGATTGATATCGATCGGCCGGATTCTTCGATAAGGCACGCTCGACGATCTCGGGCAATCCGGAGGGAAGAGCGTCCCGGTTCGGTAGGGACGGAATCTTCGCATCCAGGATACCGACGATCAGATGGTTCTCGGTCTCGCCCTCGAAGGGCCTACGTTCCGTAAGGAGCTCGTACAGGATCACGCCCAAGCTCCAGATGTCGCTCCGGTGGTCCACAGATTCGCCGCGCGCCTGCTCGGGAGACATATAATCCACCGTTCCGACAATCGAGCCCGGCCTCGTTAGCGTCATAGAGCGACCCGAGTTCCCCGCCCTCAAGCGGACGGTTTTCGCAAGACCGAAATCGATCACCTTGACGTAGCCGTCGGGCCGGATCATGATATTGCCCGGCTTCAAATCGCGGTGGATAACGCCAGCTTCGTGAGCGGCAACCAACGCGGACGCAACCTGGCGAACCACGTCGAGCGCAATACCCAAGTTGACGACCTTGCGCTCTATAGCGACCCGCAGGGTGGTTCCATCGACGTACTCGCTGACGATGAAGTGCCGGCCGCCCATCTCGGCGATCTCGTAGATGGTCAGGATGTTCGGGTGGTTGAGCGAAGAAGCTGCTCGCGCCTTCCGTTTGCAGCCGATCGAGCATCTCCGGTTCGGCGAGGAGTTCGGGCGAGAGAAATTTAAGCGCCGCGTGGCGGCCGAGCCGCGTATCCAGGGCGAGATAAACCTGCCCCATACCGCCGGCGCCCAAGCGGCGCAGAATGCGATACGAACCCAACTCCTGACCTTCCAGGTCGAGAGCTCGACGGTGACTTACTGTCGGGAACGCGCGAGTGTACAACCCTGCTCAAACGCAGGATCGTTCTGGTGATGTCCTCTCGCAGTCTGGACATGAGGAGCGGCCAATTCGGTGTTGGTGTTCTTCGATTGTCGCTCAGGACAGAAAAACACCGCCACTCCGTAGCGTGACATCAGACGTGATCCGGCGAACCCGGACAGCCAGGCGAACTAGAGGGCGGGCGGATCAGGCCTTAACGTGAAGGCTATTGTGAATGGCGTAAAGCGCCAGTTCTAAGCGGTCCGAAACGCCGAGTTTGTCGAACACGTTGTGGAGATGGTTCTTCACGGTTTGCTCCGTGATGAACATCTTTTCGGCGATTTCTTTGTTCTTGTATCCCTGAGCAATCAAAACGATAATCTCGCGTTCGCGCTGGCTGAGTTGCGCGCGTTCGCGGGGCGCTTTGCCGTTGCTGCCGGTATGTGCGGACGGGTGAGCAGCAGGGAAATCTTTCGGCGACGCAAAGTGACGGATGACTGCGGCCGTCGTGGTCGAATCGAGCCAGATCTCGCCAGCATGAACCCGGTGGATGCTCTTCTCGATCAGAGCGGTCGACGTTTCTTTCAACAGAATGCCGGAACAGCCCAGCTTCATTGCCTCGACGAATTCATCTTTGTTTTCAGCGGACGAAAATAGAATGACCTTGGAACGAGGCGCCCTGGTTTGGATACTCCTCAAAACGGTTAGTCCGTCCACGCGGGGCATGCGCGGATCGAGCAGCACGATGTCGGGTTCCAGGTGAACGGTTTTGTCGATTGCCTCGGCGCCATCCGCGGCATCCGCCACTACCTCAATATCGGGATAGTGGCTCAACACGCTACGAAGCCCTTCCAGTACGATGGGCTGGGCGTCGGCTAAGCAAAACACGAATGGGGTTGGTGGACATGTGTTATTCCTTGAACACTTAACAAGCCGGTACTTTCGTACTACGAAATCCGTTTCGTTCTCGGATTATAGTCCTTTGACCCGGCTCTGCTTATCAGCCGCTTGGCAATAGTACGTGCCAATGCGCCGACCTGAAGTACTATTCGGCAACAAACGAAAGTTTCTTCACTCGTTTTTGGCAGCCCTCGTACATCCTTAGGCGCTTAGCCCCTCGGGAGAGGCAGTAGTGACTTGCCTAAGATGGTGCATGGCCAAAATGTCGATTCGCGATCTGGACCTGAAAAACAAAACGGTGTTCATTCGCGTAGATTTCAATGTTCCGCTGGATGCCAGCGGAAAAGAGATCACCAGCGATAAACGAATTCGAGCTTCCCTTCCCACCATTCAATATGCGATCGAGCACGGCGCCGCCGTCATTCTGGGCAGTCATTTAGGTCGACCCAAAGGCAAAAGAAATCCGACGATGAGCATGGCTCCCGTGGCCGCCCGGTTGAGCGAGTTGCTCGGCAAGAACGTTCCACTGGCGCCAGACTCCGTGGGACCGGAAGTGGCGAAGCTGAAGCCGAACTCGGGAGAACTTCTCCTGCTCGAAAATCTCCGATTTCATCCGGAAGAAGAGGCCAACGATCCCGAATTCTCCAAGCAATTGGCGAGTCTCGCAGACATATATATCAATGACGCTTTTGGCTCGGCTCACCGCGCTCACGCCTCTACCGTAGGAATGGTGGCCTATCTGCCGATTGCCGCCGCCGGCATTCTGATGGACCGGGAAATCGAGTGGCTCACCAAAGTCACTCGCAATCCTGAGAGGCCTTGTGTAGCTCTTCTGGGCGGTGCCAAAGTCTCGGACAAGATTGAGGTAATTGAGAACCTGAGCAAGGTGGTCGATCACCTTTTGATCGGGGGCGCCATGGCGTATACTTTTCTTCGCGCCCAAGGCAAACCAACAGGGAAATCGCTGGTGGAGCCGGAGAAGGTGGATCTCGCAAAGCGCCTTCTTGCGTCGACCGGGAACAAGATATCTCTGCCGCTCGACCATGTCGTGGTCCGAGAGATAAAGTCCGGCGCTCCGAGCGAAGTAGTGAACGAGATTGGCCCTGATCAGATTGGCGTGGATATCGGACCTGCCACTATTCAGCGATACGCCGAACTGCTCGGGACTGCCGCGACGATCATCTGGAACGGCCCAATGGGCATCTTTGAAATGCCTCCGTTTGATAAAGGAACGGTCGAGCTGGCCAAGGCAGTGGCAGCGTCCGGGGCGGTGTCGGTGGTCGGCGGTGGAGATTCCGAAAAAGCGATCAAATCAGCCGGCGTCTCCGATTCCATCACCCACGTCTCAACCGGCGGGGGCGCATCGCTTGAATTTCTCGGCGGCGCTCAACTTCCCGGTATCCTCGCCTTGACCGACCGCGCGGAGGCGGTGGAGCGCGCTCCGGCGTAAGCGGCTAGACGGGTTTGTAAGCGACGCCCAACTCTGAAGCTAAGGCGTCCAGGCGCGAGTCGGCCGTCCACAGACGAACCCGGGAAACGAGAGCGGAGGCAAGCAGGTGAACATCAACCCAGCCAATTCCGCGGCCGTTCAATTTTCGATGGCGCACGAACTCGATCACCTCGGCATGGGGAACTGTAGAGGCTCGATAAATCCGATCGTAAGCCGCCAGGAGTTCCTCGCGGCTCCCCCGGTCACCGATGAGCAACTCGCCGGCAACCAGTTCGTGCGCCGCGACTTCATCGGAGGCAAGCAGCCTGCTGAGTTCTTCCGCGTACGGTGGCTTGTCGGACAGAAAACGAATCCAAACCGAACTGTCGACCAGCACCATTTACGTCGCCGGCGTAGTCACGGGAGGGTCTTCACGGAAGCGCGGCACATCTGCCGCTTCGGGTTCGCTCCCACGAAGGCTCCTGAAGACGTTCATAAGCGGCGCGCCTCACCAAGGCCTCAAGACCCAGACGAACGGTCTCGGTGTCCGTCGAAGCGCCACAAGCTTTTTTCGCGGAACTGAAGAGTTCATCGTCGATGTTTAACGTCTTCTTCATGGCGTCTATTTTGCCATATCGAATGTGCCGTATGTATATGGCATTTCAGTACAGCTCTGCTGAACTTCTGGTGCGCACGTGCGGTCTCGGGCACGCAGGCCCCGTATGTAGGGGTCCATTCCTGATCGAGCCCAATGTATGGCGTTCTGGTCTTTACAGCTCCCCAACACACCGTTATCATGAGGGAGTTCCGACACGTCGGAGAAGGCAGGTCTTTGCTAAAGCTTAAGCGAGTCGAAATTCAGGGTTTCAAATCGTTCTACGACCGGACCGAGATGAAATTCACGGGCAGCGGCATTGCTGCCGTGGTGGGTCCGAATGGTTGCGGCAAGTCAAATTTGAGCGACGCAATCAGTTGGGTGCTCGGAGAGCAGTCGGCGAAGAGCCTTCGCGGAGCGCGCATGGAAGATGTGATCTTCGCCGGAACCCGCGACAAAAAGGCCCTGGGGATGGCTCACGTCACCATGACCCTGGTTCCCGACGAGTCCGTCTTCGAGGGAGTGCCGAAGGTTCCCGACTCGGACGCTGACAGAACGGCAACGCGCACAGGCGAAATCACCATCACTCGCCGCCTTTACCGGTCCGGTGAAAGCGAATACCTGATCAACGGCAAACTCGCGCGGCTTCGGGACATCCAGGATCTGTTCCTTGGAACGGGATTGGGCCCCGAAAGCTACGCCATCATCGAGCAGGGCCGCATCGGCCAGATCCTGAGCAATCGTCCGCAAGACCGCCGCAACGTAATCGAGGAAGCCGCCGGAATCACGCGCTTCAAAGCCCGGAAGCGCCTGGCAGAAGCGAAACTCGAGAGCGCAAAGCAGAACCTGGCGCGAGTTTTCGACATTCTCGAAGAGGTCAGCAGGCAGGTTAACTCACTTCGGAGACAGGCCGCCAAAACCAAACGCTATGGAGAATTGAAGGCTCGAGGCGACCGGCTTTCTCCGCCAGCTCCTCTCGGCAAAGTTCCAGATTCTGGAGCGCCAGATGGCCCAGATTGTGATCGAGTTGAATCTCGCGTCCAGCGAAATTCAGTCCGTTCACGCCGCCATCACGGAGAAAGAAGCGGAGCAGACCGGCGCGCTCGAGAAATCGTACGCCAACGAGAATGAACTCACTCGGGAGCGGAAGCAGCTCGCCGATCTCAAGGTCGAACTGGAGCGGGCGCGGGGTCGCCTTGAATACCAGTCGAAGCAGATTGAGCAGATCGAACGCCGGCTCGGGTCCGGAGAAGGCGAAGTCCAATCGCTCAACCTTCAGGTTGCTGAGCGGGCACACGAACTCGAGGCGCACGGCGCAGAACTCGAAGGTCTCGACGGGGAATGCGCAAGACTCCGTGAAGAACTGGACGCAAAATCCGCCGAGAGGCAACAGGCGCAAAATCACCTCGCGGAGCGCGACAGGGCACTCGAGGGCATCCGGCAGGGCGTTCTACGAATTCTCGGCGAGGCTTCGGGGCTCAAGAACCGGATTACCCAGCTCGAAGCGCATCTCGGCTCCGCTGATCGCGAGAAACTTCGGGCCGAAAACGAGGAGAAGCAATCGGAGGCCGATCTCGCCCGCATCCAACGGTTGAAAGCCGAGATATCGGACCGCCTGCAGCTACGGCAGACCGACCTGATCTCAGTTAAGGACCAGCGAGCCGCAATCGAAGAAGAGTTGGCCGCAACCCGCGCCTCGCTACGGGAGAACCGGCAGGCGCTGGACCATCAGAAGAGCGAGTTCTCGAGAATCAAAGCTCGTAAAGACTCGCTCGACGAGCTAATCCAGCATCGAAGCTACACAACGGAGACCGTCAAGCGGCTCTTTACGGCGGTCGAAAAAGGCAAGGCTCACAACCTGCAGCCGGTGGGCGTTCTCGCCGATTTTCTCGAAGTGGACCGGCAGCTCGAGAAGGCGGCGGAAGAGTTTCTGCATGAAGAACTCGAGTATGTTGTTGTTCGCGACTGGGCTGAAGCTGAGCGCGGCGTCGAGTATATGCGCTCGGAGCTTGGCGGCCGCGCCACCTTTCTTCCGGAGCACAGCGATGGAACGGTGTCCGGAGACCGCGACTGCCGCAGCCGCAGATTCGAGGATGGGCAAGTTCAGAAGCTCACCGATTCCCTTCGGCTCACGAACGGATTGACGGGTCTGCCGATCGGACAGGTCCCGCGCATTGCAAATTGTTACGTGGTCGAAGAACGCGAACTTGCCCGCGAGCTTGCCACACAGTTTCCCCATTGTTGGTTCCTGCTGCGCGAGGGCGTCAGCTATCACGGCCGAACGGTGACGGGTGGGAAGAAGTCGGGCGCCGGACCGTTGGCGCTGAAACGCGAACTGCGCGAAGTGACGGAACTCGAGGGACGCAAGAAGGCGGAACTCGACGCCCTGCAGGCGACGGTTGCCGATCTGGAGAGTTCCGGGGCGAGACTCGGTGAGGAACTCGAGACGCTGCGCAGCAGGCAGCAGGCACAAGAGAAAGATGTGCTGGCGCTCGATCACGAAAGCCGGAAGCTCGCTGAAGAATTCCAGCGCGTTCAAACCCGGCTTTCCAATGCGCGTCTCGAACTCGAAAGGCTGACGCGAGAGCGCGTGAAAGCCGAGGAGAGCCTGGCGAACGATCAGGACAAACTGGCCGCGCTCGAGCAATCGCGGGCAACTCAGGAAGAACTCCTGGCCGAAGCGCGCGAAGAGCTTGTTGTTCTGCAGCAGGCTGTTGCGCGCGCAGGCGAAGAACATAGCGCGATGCGGGCGGCTCTGGCGAGCGCGGAAGAACGGAGAAGATCGGTAGCCGCGCAGCGCAGCCGGCTCGAGGCGCAGATCCGCGACTTGACTAATCGCCGGAATCATCTGATGAATGAGAGTGAGCGGCTCACGGCAGAGAAGGCCACACCTGATTGCGCAGCAACGCCGAACTTGAGGCCGCGATCGTTACTCTGAACGAGGCTCAACAGTCCTCCGAAGCCGCGATCGCCATTTTGGCCGAGCGCGAAACCGAATTACGCGGGAGCTTGAATGCACTGGAAGAAGAGCTCAAGCGTCTTCGTGCCCAGTCGCAGGTTCTCGGAGAGAAGCGATCTGCACTGCAGGTGGATCTCGCCCGCGCGGAATCCGAATTAAAGCACCTCGATGAGACCAGTCAGAAAGAACTGGAATGCCCGCTCGCATCGTTAGCAACCGAAGCCGAAACGGTACCGGACGAAGACACTCTGCGGGCAATCGAATCCAAGTACGGCGAAGTACGGAAAAAGATCGAAGCGCTTGGACCGGTCAACCCGCAAGCGTTGGAAGAGTTCGAAGAGGCACAACAGCGCCAGGAATTCTTGCAGGCGCAGCGTCAGGATCTTCTCGATTCGATCCGCGATACCGAAGGTGCGATTGGCGAGATCGATGCTGAGTCTCGCAAGCGGTTCGGCGAAGCCTTCACTGCGATCAACGCCAATTTCCGTGAAATGTTCAAAGTTCTTTTCGGAGGCGGTACCGGCGAGATGCGCTTGACCGACGAAGAGAACCTGGCCGAATCGGGAATCGACATCGTCGCGTCGCCTCCTGGAAAGCGGCTCCAGAGCGTGCTCCTGCTTTCCGGCGGCGAGAAGTCTTTAACGGCGATGGCGCTGCTGATGGCGTATCTTTCAGTACACGCCAAGTCCGTTCTGCATCCTCGATGAGGTTGACGCTCCGCTCGACGAACCGAACATCGAGCGGCTGACGAAGATGCTCAAGGGCATGGCGGAGCAGACGCAGTTCATCGTCATCACCCACTCGAAGAGAACGATGGAAGCGGCGCAGTCGCTGTACGGAGTAACAATGCAGGAGCCCGGCGTCTCGAAGCTGGTCTCGGTTCGGTTTAACGAATCCGAGAAGGCGAGAGCGCAAGCGGCCGGTGCGTCCCAAGCGACCGAACAACAGGAGTTGGAGCCCGCCCTGGCCTGACCTAAAAGTAATCTGGTGTCCGTAATCGTATGGATTACGGTTAAAAGATGAAGTGTCCGGCGCTTCGCGCCTCTTCCCTGGTTGTAGTTCTAGCTGTGTTGCTTTGGGCCGCCGCTCCGCCGAAGTCGCCGAACCCGCAGATCCAATCGATTCTTCTCGCAGATCTCTGCCGACCGGATTGCAGAGATCCAGCAAAAGCTGGAGAGTTTCGGGACCCGGAATATCTACTCGGCCAACGACGACCCGAACCACGGGATCGGCGCCGCCAGGCAGTGGATCGCAGCGCAGTTCAAGAGCTACAGCCCCAAGCTACAGGTCTCCTTCGACAAGCACGGACTGGTCGGCTCTCCCGAGAAAAGGCTCTTCCGCAACGTGGAGATCTGGAACGTCGTGGCCGTGCTTCCCGGAACAAGCGAACCCGAGCGCCACGTGATGGTGAGCGGTCATTATGACAGCCTGAACATGGTGTACAAGACCGGACCGGATGGCAAGCGAACGCTTGATCCGGAAGCGACGGTTGCCGCCGTGGCGCCGGGCGTGACGGACGATGGAAGCGGCACAGCGGCAGTGATGGAGTTGGCTCGCGTCATGAGCCAATACCAATTCAGAAAAACGATCGTGTTCGTCACGTTTGCGGCGGAAGAATATGGGCTGTTCGGCAGTGGGCTTTACGCCCAGGACGCCGTCGCAAGACACGAAATCATCGACGGGTTATTCAACAACGACATCATCGGGTCGGATGTGACCGGAAATGGCGAAACGAGCAATCGCTACGTCAACGTGTACTCGGCCGGCCCGGAAGATTCCGTACAATGCGATCTTTAGCGCGTTATATGAAAGACATGAATGAACGGTATCAGCCGGGCTTCGACGTAAACCTGGTGTTCCGGCACGACCGCTTCCGTCGAGGAGGGGATCACAGTCCTTTTGCCGCAGCCGGGTATCCGGCGATCCGCATCACGACGCCGATGGAGAATTTCAGCAATCAGCACACCGCCACGGATACGTTCCAGAACACCTCGCCCAAGTACACGAGCTCCGTCGTGAAAGCAAATGCAGCGGCAATTGCCTCGCTCGCGCTCGCTCCCAAAACGCCGGAACTGCCTAGCCCGGCTCCGTCCGCGCCGGAGTTGCCGGCTCCTTCCCCGCTGGTCCGGGGAAGCGGCTATGACGCAGTCATGAACTGGAAAAACGAGAAGCCCGAGCCTGATCTGGTCGGATATGCAGTCGTCATGCGGAAAACGACTTCGCCCGTTTGGGAGAAAGAAATCTTCGTCGGCAAGACTACGAGCTATACGCTTCCGAACGTGAATATCGATGAGGTCGTGCTTGGGGTGAAGGCTATCGACCAGGACGGTAACGAGAGCCCCGTGGCGGCCTATGTCGCCCCTCCTTACCGCCAACCCAAGATCCCGACTTATTAAAAAAAGAGCGCGGCGCGACTGCGAGCGTTCAGCGCGGCGCGCTGCTTTAGGAGCGGTGCCGGCCATTCGGACCCGGCTGGGAATCCCGGTGCCCAATTGGCCGACACACTGGACTGTCTTGCACGTGAGGATCCAGACAATTCCTACTGCAAAATCAGCTCCAATCACGCTCTCTGACTCACAACTTGGATAACGGAAGTATCCGATCGGACGTATCATGGGGAGAACTGCTAGTTGCTCCAGGTTTGGGGTGAGCTTTGTCCCGGACAGTGAACGGATCGGCGGCGCCAGGAAAAAGTGGGACGGCGGTGATGAACAGTCGGACCCTGGAGGTAATTTGCCTTTATCGGTAACAAATAGAGTCGAGGATGGCTTCGCGGTTTTCGAATTTTCGGGGCCGCTCACGCTTGGTCCGTCTCTCAGCAACCTTCGCGAAAGCGCACGGCAGGTTTTCAACACGAATAAGATCTCGGGCGTTATTCTCCGGGTTGCAGGCGTGACGGTTACCGACAGCGCCGGACTAGGCGAATTGACGGTGGTCTACACGATGGCGACCAATCGCAATTGTCCTATCAGGCTCGTTGACGTCAGCGCCAGTCTGAAGCGAATGCTCGAGATGACACGCATCGATGAACTCCTGCCAAGTTCGAGTAGCCTGGCAGAGGCGAAGGCGGAACTCCGCGGCAAAGCCGCGAAAGCTTAAGATCACGTCAAACCGTGGGGAACCAGGGGTGCCCGACCGGCTACCCTAAAAGGTAGAACCCATGAATCTCCCACGGAACGAGTATCGTCGGTACTTCCAGTCCGCGTTGCGCGCTGAATTTAACATCCTCCCACCTCAAACCAAGCAGTTCACCACACCAGTAATCCGTTCCCGCCCCCACCACGACGATGGTGTTCGTCTGTGTTCTCTCTGGTCCGGCGAAGAACATTGAGAGTTGAGTTCAGCCGAGAGCTGTAACGGCTTCTCTACCTTGCTCACTACTTAAAGTGATGCACGTCATTTGAGCAACCGGTAAATCGTTCCATTGCGCGGCAGTGTAGAAGAAAGCGCAATCGGTTTCTGAGTTTGTAGAACGGGTACTCTTTGCATCCCACTTCGGGTGACGGGCATAGCAAACAGAATGGAGCACAATGACATCCGACAGGCAAACACATCACGAGTTCCCGGCACTTGTTCGCGGAGTCATAGAATCTCCAGGCGCGCTGATTGACTCAGGCATATGTGCTCTCATGGAAAGCCGTTTCGGCTGCGACTTTGGCGGGGTACGCCTCCATGTTGGAGAACGAGCCGCGGCCTCGGCCCGATCCATAGGGGCGCAAGCGTACGCCGTGGGCTCGAATATCGTGTTTGGAGAAGGGCGCTACAACCCTGCTTCGGCGGAGGGCCTGTCTCTGCTCGCCCATGAACTCTCCCATATCGTCCAGCAAGGTCGTCGCTTACGGCGGAATCAACCACTCGGGGAAGCCGCAGATTTCTCGCTCGAACAGGAGGCGGAGTACGCCGCGAGTTTGATCCTAGCAGGCCGTTCGTTGCCGCCGAGCTTCGCCTTTACCCCCTGCCGTCCTGGCATAATTCAGCGCCACCAGGACCAAGCCTGTCCCGGCACACCGATCATTGGGGGTGCTGGGCCGCGAGAGATCTGGATGGGCGCCAACCAATCGATTGAACTCGCTTACAAAACTGACCCGAGGAACGAGAATCACGCAGACGGTATTTTAGTGGGCTCAGATTTCGACAGAGGCGAAATTCGACTACCGAAAGGCGCTCCGAATCAGAAGTTCGGCAACGTTTTGTTGAAAAGGCTCCGTGGCTTGGTCCATCAGCGTCGTCCCGATATTATCGATTTTGTTTGGCGCGTTATCTACGAGATCAAACCGGCGGCCCGTGTGACCGAGGGCGCCGTGCAGTTGGAGAGCTACTACAAAGTGACCGATTTGATCCGGCGCGAATATGCGGGCTTCAACGAACAGCCGTGGAAGGTCGAATACGCGACCTGGTATCCCCCTCACGTCCTGCCGCTAAATGGGGACTTGCTGGGTAACAAAATCGTCTGCACACAGGCGACGGATCATAAGCTTTGGCCCGGCCAGATTCTTTACGATGTACGCGAATTGGATGATGAAGAAAAGCGGAAGAGAAGACTCCGGCGAGCGGTCAGCTTTGAAGTAAAAAATTTGGATACGGCCTTCAATGAGTTCTGGCCCGGGATGCGAAGCGAACTACGAAGGGCGGTTCCCTCCTATGATCCGAGCAATCCCGAGTACGTCATTGTTGTTCCAGAAGAGATTTATGGGATTCGACATAAGCTTTGGGACGCGGAACAGATGGAAAAGACGTGGGACAAGCTTAGAGTAAAGCCGTCGTACGACTTCCCGGGTGGCCACGAGGTGTTAGGAGCCAGAAGGCTGCTTCTTGTCGCCACGGGGGTAGCCGCGGGTGTCGCAGCGGTGGTCATCATTGTGGCCGGGAGCGTTGTTATCGCGTCCGCCGGTGCGGCCGCTGGCGCTGTGGCAACGACCGCCACTGTAGCGGCAGAAACTACTGCAACAGCTGCCGCTGCAGTTGAAGGGGGAGAAGTCGTATCGCTCGCCGCCTATCGTGCGTTAGTGACTGCTCGCACTGTGCAGAATGTGGCAAAAGCAGCGGGCGTCTTATTTGTGCTGGGCACTGTCAGCAATGCCAAGGCCGCGTCGCCTTCCGTCGGCAACGTTTCAGCAATCCGGGCAGTGCCAATTGCCGACTTCCATTCCATTGGGGGTCTTCCCTCAGCGTCCAGCGCACCTCGGCATTCAAAATTAGGTGACGTGGGCACATGCGGAGTCGGATTCGGGAAAGATTTCTCTGTGGGAGCCCGGGTGTTGTTCGATGGCATGCCCTATAAGGTCATCAGTCAGTTTTCTGTTCAGTAACTTCGGTTCCCTTTACGAGAGTATGGTCGGTATAGCGCTCCTATCGTTGGCTCTAACGATCGAATGCTTGTACCGTCGTACGTTTCGCCGCCATTCACGAAGTCTTGCGACGGCATTTCAACTGAGTGCAATGCGGAGGCTCGCGCCTCATCCCCAGAAAAGGAGGCAATTCAGCTCTTGCTTAGTCTGAACTGATACCGGATGGAATGGGTTCGCGTTGTCCAACTATTTGTGAGGAGCGCATTGCAATCGCAGTGTTACCTCGTTCCCAACTGGCAAGCCAGAGTCTCCAGACAGGACGAATTCAAAACGCTTGCGAGTTCCTGCGCTGTGTGGTCGGGCCGAAACAACGGCACGAACCCACTCGACCTCTTTCTCATCCGCTCCCGTTGAGACCCGGTATTCGAGCAACGCTGAAGTGCATCCGCACACTCCGGTGCTCTGCAGGAATGTTGCATTCGCAACTAACTTAGTGATCGATCCGTCGGTTACAATCTGCTGCTTTTCGATACTCACGCAATGCGTGATTTCGTTACGTACCTTCACCGTCTGCGCTTCTGCAATTCCAGCCGCAGCAATGCCTGCCCACAACACTAACCTCGTCACGGCTTCTTAGTACCGCCCTGAGTGACCTGGTGTGTATATTTGACCTGAAGATTCAGACGCTTCTTGCCCGACCCTTTGGAGTAGTTGTACAGATCATCAAAGAATGTTGTTTCGACTTCTATGCAGCCGTGACTGAATCCTTTGGTCGAATCATGCAAGTAAAAGCCGTCACGAGCGGGTGTACACGCGTTGCGAGTTGCATTATCGGCCGGATTGATACGGACTCTGTTTGTGCCCCAGTTCACCCAGTAGGACTCGCAAGCGCCCGCCATCTCACCCCGTGGAATTTTCTGAATCTCGCTTCCGGCAGAAAGAGTACAGACATTAGGATCATAATTCCCGCTAGCATAAGTATCCGGATCGACGACCGTCGACAGCGAGAAGAGGCCTTCCGGCACGGGGCCATGATCCTTTACACACGAGTACTGCGCGTTGCGCCAGTCCGGTTCCGTTGAGTTCTCAGCTTTTGGAAGTCCCGATGTGGCCTTGTAGGTTCTACCGCGGGCCGGCCAGGAAAGCGTGACGCCATCGTAGTACAGGTCTTGGGCTACTGCCTTCGGCAGAGACGGAGGTCCGGCAAAGATCATGACGTTCAGCGTCGCCCAGGGGGAACCGTTGTAGCGGCCCTCCATTGTGCCCCCCGTGACGGATCCGTTTGCGAGGAGGCGAAATTTCCGGTTCCTGGTATCGATCGGGGCGACCTCGATTAAAGTCGCCAGCCCGGGTGGGTTCAGAACCACACTGAGTGCATCATTCCCGGGCGGAGGTCCACCACCCCAGAGCACGAGCATAGCCTCGTCGCCGTACACGAGTTCTTTCTTTGAGATTGCACGATCGCTGTAATCCCGGACTGCAGATGAAAAAGCCGCAAAGTGTGACATTGGTTATATCCTCTGCCGATTAAGGCGAAAATCGAATGGACTAGATGAAACGCCGCAAGATTTTGCAGCTGTGCCGCGGAACCGTGAGAGTTGCTGTTGGACGCGTACCCGCTGATTGCCGTGTGCATATGCCGCCTCACTGAGCGCAGGGTCGAACCCGGAGGCTAACATCGCCAAGTGTAAGTGCAATCGACAGGCCACAAGTTAAGAAAACCAGCAGAACAGCGTCGACACAGCGAGTCGTGCAAAAGAAAGACGCATCTTCTTTCGGTGGAATTCGACTAAGTGTCGGCGACGAATCGGAACTGTCCCATCAGGCTCGTCGACGTTTGTGCCAGCCCTGGCAGAAGCCAGGGCCAAACTTCGCGGCAAAGCTGCAAGAGCATAGATCTCCGACAAGGCGTGACGAAATAGCGCCGCTCGACCCGCTACCCTAAGAGTTAGAACCCATGAATCTCCACGGAACGAGTATCGTCGGAACAGAAACCGTACCGGCAGCGCAGAAGACGTTTACCGCATTTAATCCAAAAGTTGGGCAGACCATCCAGCCGCCCTTCTATGAAGCAACGGAGGCTCAGGTTAACCAAGCGCTGGAGCTCGCCGCGACAGCAGCAGAACAATTCAGAGGACTCAGCAGCGATAAGGTTGCTTCCTTTCTCCTGGCCATCAATACGGAGATCGAAGCGCTTGGCGACACCCTGATCGAGCGGGCCTCCGAGGAAACCGGCCTTGATCTTGAACGCCTGCGCGGAGAACGGGCTCGCACCCTGAACCAAATCAAGCTGTTCGCAAGTTTAGTGGAAGAAGGCTCGTGGGTGGACGCTCGCATCGATCCTGCCATGCCGGATCGGAAGCCTTTGCCTCGCGTGGATATCCGCCGGATGCTCCAGCCGATTGGGCCCGTCGCTGTCTTCGGAGCGAGCAATTTCCCGCTTGCGTTTTCCGTAGCGGGAGGCGATACCATCTCGGCCTTTGCTGCTAAAAATCCTGTGGTGGTGAAAGGTCATCCCGCGCACCCAGGCACCTCCGAGATGGTTGGGATGGCAATCACGAAAGCCGTTCGATCTCAGGGACTGCACGAGGGTGTTTTCTCCCTGCTGCAAAGCACGGATCCGAAGATCAGCATCGCGCTAGTGACTCATCCGGAGACCCAGGCGGTTGGGTTCACTGGCTCGCTGCGCGCCGGACGAGCATTGTTCGACGCCGCGGCGAAACGGCCCAACCCGATTCCTGTGTACGCCGAGATGGGAAGTGTGAACCCGGTTTTTGTTCTACCCGGAGCACTAAAGACGGAAGGATCGAAGATAGCGGACGGACTGTACAAATCAGTGGTGCTGGGGACGGGGCAGTTTTGCACGTCGCCTGGTTTGGTTTTCGTGCAGAACGGCGATGGATTTGAGGATTTTCGCTCGGCACTCGGTGAATTCTTCACGAATGCGACACCAGGCACCATGCTGAATGCGCCGATCGCAAAGGGTTATGCCGAAAAGCTAGAAGCGTTCAAAAAGGTATCCGGTGTTCAGAACTTTACGGCTGCCAAGACTCCGTCCAAAGAGTGCACGGAGGGTCAACCGGCGTTATTGGTAACGGATTACAAAACTTGGCTTTCCAATCATTTGCTTCATGAAGAAAACTTCGGACCGGCAACGCTGATCGTCCAATGCGCTTCGCCCTCGGAAGTACTCGAGGCCGCTAAGAATCTGGATGGATCATTGACGGCGACCATTCATGGAAACGCGGAAGAGCTGACTCAACACGGAAGATTGATCGATCTCCTGACTTGCATTGCAGGACGCATTCTCTTCAACGGCTTCCCGACTGGAGTTGAGGTAGGATACGCCATGCACCACGGCGGCCCCTATCCGGCGACAACGGACGCGAAGTACACATCCGTCGGAACCGCGGCTATTTATCGCTTCGCCAAGCCCGTTTGCTATCAGAACTTCCCTGATAATGTGCTGCCTCCGGAGTTACAGAACGCCAATCCGAAGAACATCCTCCGCTCCGTAAACGGAAAACAGACTCGCGACAGTATTCAATAGCTAAGGAGGTCCTAACCCTCCTTCCCTGATCGGAGGCGTTCTTGAGTTTGCCCATTGCCAACGGATTTCCCGCCCATGGAGGCGGAATCGGCCCGCGAGATCCCGACGGGACCAGAGTGGGAATACGAACCGAAGTGGGACGGCTTCCGATGTCTGGCTTTTCGCGACGGCGAGAAGCTGGACATCGTATCGAAATCCGGTCAACCATTGGCCCGTTATTTTCCCGGAAATGCAGGAAGCTCTACTGGCGCTTGATGCGGAGCGATTCGTCCTGGATGGAGAGTTGATTGTCGCCCAGAACCAGACGTTGAGCTTTGACGATCTGCTCCAGAGGATTCATCCGGCCGCAAGCAGAATCAAAAAACTCTCGACGGAAACACCTGCGACGCTTCTCGTCTTCGACATTCTCGTTGGCAACGAAGGAAACAACCTGACAGAGAGGCCGTTAAAAGAGCGCCGTCAAGCCCTAGAAACCTTTGCGGAGCGATTCTTCCCCGTCAATCTCGAATCCGGCTTTCACCTCGCACCGATAACTTCGACGTCGCAAAGAACTGGTTCCACAGAATGGCCGGCCCACTCGACGGAGTTATCGCGAAGCGTTTAGATGCACCGTACGACGCCGGCGGGCGGAAATTCATGTTGAAGATCAAGAATCTCCGCTCCGCCGATTGTGTCGTGGGCGGCTTTCGTTACGGAACGGGGAAGCCGCTGGTCGGATCGCTCCTGCTCGGCCTGTACGACGAGAATGGGCTCTTGAACCATGTCGGATTCACGTCTGGTCTCGCGGCAGCTGAAAAACCGGCGTTGACGGAGAAACTGGAAGCGCTGATCGAGCCGCCGGGATTCAGCGGAAGTAAACCCGGCGGGCCGAGCCGGTGGAGTACGGAACGCAGCACAGAGTGGAAGCCGCTCGCTCCCAAGCTCGTGGTCGAAGTGCAATACGATCACTTTTCCGGGGACCGCTTCCGCCACGGAACCAAGCTATTGCATTGGCGTCCTGATAAACAACCGGAGAACTGCACTATCCGACAGGTGCGGCATGAGAGCCAGTCGCCACTAACTTTGCTTGACTGAAGGGCAAAGAATTGTGTGAAAGTCGCAAACTCTTCGGATTCGATTAGCGCAAGCGCGGTTCGCCGCTTCCACTCGTCTCCAGCTGTTTAGAATTGGGCGTAAGTAGGATGTTTGTGTCACGGAAGACGCTTCCGGCCATCGACATCGTCACGCGTCCAGCTCTTTTTTGTCAAACCGTCCTGTGATCTACGGCGATTGAATTGCTTGCTATCGGGTTCGTATACGAGATCCCTTCGTGAGAAGGATGCGCGTAGCCGAATGTCGAAAGGAAGCAGAGGGCATGCATTTAACGTTCTGACCAAACGGTCACTCTCGCAGGCTCTCCGCGCAGTGAACGCAGACAATGAGCGATACAAGTTTTAGCGCATCGATATGTACCCTAAGTTGGATCGATAAAAGAACCGGTTTGCCTGAAGAAGACGGAGCAGGACCGACGAAGTCAATCTCTGGGAATCGCCTGACGATGGGGGAAGACGAATTACCTTATCGCTTTCTCAATCTGCTTGACGCCACAATTGTAGTAAACGAATCGAGAACTATTAAGACCGCCTACTGGAATCCCGCGAGCAAAATCTATCAAAATCCCTCGTTTGCAAAGATCGCCAGCGAGGCATTTGATACGCGACGTTCCATCGTGACGCAAGATGATCGGGTAATCTTTCGGCAAACTACCGGAGCAAGGACAGTCTCGCCGGAGGTAATCGGCGGGTTTGTAGGAGAGTTATCCGGAGGTATTGTGACCGGACCATTCTTCCGGAAGATCGGTCGCGGGATCGCGCATCGACTTGTTGGTTTTCCACCGATTTGGACCACTCTCCAGATGACCTTATACGCCGACTGCAGGTGGGAAGGATCAGTTGTAGGCTATAGTCTTTTCCCGAGCATGAACTACTATCAGCCAAACGTGAGCACAACCGTAAGCGTGAAGCGCGAGAGCTCGTCCTATTCATTGGTCGGGTTTTCTTACGATGCAGTATCGAATCTAGACAACTGGAAGGTGAATGGATGGGGCCCGCTTTACCCATCTATATCAGGACCATCTAAAGGAAATCCGTGGGGTTTGAGGCGCGAGGATTTGACTCTCGGGCCATCTACATCTGCGACTAGAATTGCTTGACTCGCTTGGGTTGAGTAGAAATGCTCCGCCACGCTGGTGGAAATTCGGGACGGCATAGCCGCAGCGCCTGTACAAAAAGGCTAGCTATCCGCAGAACAATTGTATTTGCGTATACTGTCCCGAATTTCCCGAAGATCGCCCCACATCAGAAGTGAAGTCGCAGACCGAATTCGATTTGACGTGGAGTATTGCCTTGCTGAGTAACGACACCAAAGTTCTGCGGACTGTCGATATTCATGTAAGTCGTGCTTCCGTTCGTCAGACTATTGGCGGTGAAGCCGGGCTGGAAGTGGTTCAGCAGGTTGGCGAACTGTGCATTGAACGTGATGCCCATACCTTCGCGGAACGGCAGCCGGAAGTCTTTCGAGACCTGCATGTCAAGGTTCCAGTATGGAAAGTTGCGGAGGATGCCTGCGCCGTTGCTTGAGTTATCCAGTCCAAGAATAAGGCGGCCGAACTGGTTGTACACGGCGTTAGGATCGGCGAAGATGTTCAGCCCCGAACCGCCCTTTTGCCGGGTTCCCGGATGAAGCAACCGTCGTGCTGCTGACCACGTTTTCGTGAAGCGAGTTGCCGCCTGTATACGGAGATCGAAGTACGGCATTTTCGGTTGTGCTGATCGAACTGCAGTTCGATTCACCAAATGACTGGCAACTGCTGGTGCCGCCTCCGCTAATGTTCACTTGCAGAGGAACGCCGCTTTGCGCAGTAAACAGTGGCGAGAAACTCCACCCGCCAAGAAGTGTGTCGAGTAGTCTGGTGCCGCGGAACCACTTCGGCGTTAGACCAGACTCAAGTTATACACGACCGGAACATCAAACGGTTGGGGACCGTACATGGACTTTAGATTGAATGGATCAAGGACGGTGGTCGAACTTGTCGATTGCGTATACCCAACCGTCCCGAGAGACTTGCTGAACGTTAGATTGGAGCGGGCAGTAAGTCCGTGAAAGTCCTTAAACGTGAAAGATAGGAAAGCAGCGTTGTAATTCCCCCAACCCAAGCTGGTGGTTTCATAGATCGATGCCGTTTGAGCCGGTGCGGAGCTGGGCAAAGTCCGTCCGAGCGCCCAACCTTGAGCGTTCGACATAGCGCTCCAGAGCGAATAAACCTGGGTGCCGGTAATCTGTGTCTTCTGTTTGGCGACGACTGCCGCCGTGCAACTTGCGTAACCCGAGCAGTAGCCGGAACCGGTGCCTCCCAATGCGGCTTCGAAGAATGGCTGGGTAGGTACGGCGCCCCCGGCTGATACCGCAAGGTAGGTGTTTGCAAAAGCATTCGCGAACGTCTGGCCTCCGAGCGTCATCATAGTTGGGACAGCATCGAGATTCATCGACTGAAATTCGTTTCGGATGATCCGGCCGATGTAGCCGACTTCGACGGTCAGCTTATCGTTTAGCTGTCTTTGGATGGTGAAGTCGAAGACGTCGGAGCGATTCGGGCGAAACGTCTTGTCGAGAACGGTTGCGTCGGCCGCGGCAGCGTTTCCATTTTGCCCTGGATAGTAAGGCTGGGCAAGCGTGGCCGAAACCGCAGGCAGAGGCGCCGTGAGTCCGTCCGTTCCGATGCGGAATGCCGTGACCGGAGTTACGCCGCCGGTTCCAAGACATTGGCCGGTAATGCTCGCGCCAAAGCAGGAGACAGGCTGAGCAAAAGCCGCGCCGAGCAACGGATTCAGCACTTGAGCAACTCCGTTCAGGCGACCGAACAGGCGGCTGTAACCACCGCGAACGACAGTTTTCTGACTGCCGAAGACCTTGCCCATGAACCCGTCGCTGAAGTTAGGGTTCCAGGCAACGGCAACACGCGGGCTAAGCCCGGCGTAAAAGGGATCGTAAGGGTATTTCGGGCCGCCAGCCACGTTCCCGATGGTTGCAAATCCAAGGTTCGGATTGTAGACTTGGCCCTTTAACGCGGCAGCCATCTTCGCGTTCAGGTAATCGGCGGCTCCCACCTGGTTTCCGGATTGGTTCACAAGCATGACCTGACGCCCTTCCTCTTCGGTGGGAGGCATTTCGATCTGATAACCGAGTCCGTACGTGAGAGTGAAATCCTTTCGCATGCGCCAGGTGTCGCTGAAGTAGACGTTGTAGTAGGGAATGTTGACGCGATCGGAGAGATTAGTTCCGAGCGGCTGGAGAGCCAGATTGGTTCCGGAGCGCGTGTAGAGTACCTGCGGCTGACTTACAATTCCAAGAACCTCGGTGTAGAAGTTATTCCAATTGGCAACCTGGTTCGAAGGGAGCGTCGCGGGTATATAAGCAGAAGGGAAACTCACGCCGGAGATTGCGCCACCTACCTGATAAACGGTGTTGTTGAAGATTCCTGCGCCGTTATCGTCGCGTTGGTGATAGTTGAAGTTTCTCTGGTAAGAACCACCGAACTGAAGCAAGTGGTTGCCCTTCACCCAGCTCAGATCATCGCGGAAGAGGTGATCCTGACCATCCCAGAACCGCTGGCGCACACTCTGCGAGTTCACGTTGTAGGGAATGAGCGCATTCGTGCTGGCTGTTTCTCCACCGATCTCGACTGCTCCGCCGAGACCTGCAAGTTGGGGCGGCGCTCCTACGGTGCCCCATTCCCAATAGTTGCGGAGATAGTTGTAGTGGAAGTCGTTGGTGATGGTCGGACTAATGGTTGTTGTCAGTCCCGCGACCCAATAGCTCGGCTTTTGTACCCGTGGGGCGGTAGCGACTCCCTGCCCCAGAGTTCCGCCGAGCAGTCCGCCGATGTCGGTCTGGCTGGTCGTGTTCTGAAACATATCGAAGTACCGATAGCTCGTCATCAGGTGCCACTTCTGACCGAAGTCGTGGTCGATGCGCCCGGTGAAGTTGTCCGAGACCTGCGGGATACCTACGCTGAACAGATAACCCTGTGTGTTGTAACTGTCTCCGGCCTGTGGATCGTTGGCCGCGGGCATAAATTTCCAGATCTGGTTCACGATCGGATTCAACCCGATCCTTCGGGGATCGCACGTACCCGCGGGGCAGGTTGCCGGTTGATACGTCTGGCCATTCACTGTCACGGGGAAGGGATTGAGATTGTAGGCCTGATAAACGCCCGCCGAATTCGGCAGCTGGATGATCCCGGCCCGCAGCATCGCCGACGGCACCTGCCGCTCGAAGGTGGTGGTTTGAGGGAAACGCCGGCCCTCGTAGTTGAAGAAGAAGAAAGTCTTTCCGCCCAGGAAGCTGGGTCCTACCGGACCTCCTAATGACGCGCCGTACCTGTTTTGATGTGTTTTGGGCAGCGGCGTATACCCGAGATTGCCTGAAGGAGTGTGATTGTTCTTCCAGGTATTCGCAGAGAAGTAACTGCTCAGAAGATAGTCGTAAACCGAACCGTGGAAGACGCTAGTGCCGCGTTTTGTTGCCATCTGCACCTGTCCCCCGGCGGAGCCGTTGAAGTCGGCGGTCTGGTTTGCCGTTCCAACCTTAAACTCTTCGATGGTCTCGATCGGTGTGGGAACGACGCCGGAAGGCGTCCCACCCGACGTTCCTGTAATCGTTCCGCTTGAGAGCGTATAAACCGCTGAATTCCCGTCCATGTCGCTCGAGTTATTCCCGCCGTCCAACTGAAATTGGTTCTGATCGGAGACCGTACCCGCGACGTTGCCGTTCGGCGCGACACCAGGCTGCAGCAAGAACAAAGCATTCGCATCCCGACCAAGATTCGGAAGGTTTTCGAGCTGTGCGCCGGAGATGGTCGACCCGACGGTTGCGTTTGTGGTCTGCAGTTCCGCTCCGGCAACGGCCGCAACTTCGACCGTGGTTGACGTTTGACCCAAGTGAAGGCTGACGTTCAAAGTCAAGACCAAGACCGACCTGCACTGCTTGCGCCGGGATTCTCGTCTCTGAAAACCCAGCTTTATTGACGGAGATGTCATAGGTGCCAGGATCAAGGTTGAAGATGTTGTACCTTCCGGCCTCGTTCGTCTGGAAGGTCTTAGTGGCGTTGGTTGCCTTGTCAAACAACTTCACTTCTGCCCCCGGAATCGCGGCGCCGGATTCGTCAGTCACTTGACCGGCGATGGTTCCGGAAGACGTGTTCTGTGCGAACGTGCTTACGGTGACCGTCAAGCAAAGCAGGAGCGAGAACAAAGGAACGAAACAGCGGTGAAGACACACCTCTCCCCCGCAATTGCCGAAAAATGTACATAGAGACCCTCTCGAGACTGTGTATTTAGGGCAACGTGGCGGACGCGACGGGGAGTCTAGGACAAGAAAGACGAATTCAGCGGGGAATTAATAGGAGTCTAGTGACCGCTGTGTCCAAAGTCAACAAGCAATGTCAGGCGTCGTGTCCGGTTTGTACACCATTGGCCGTTCCTGGTACAGGCTGCGTGAATACGAAAACAGCAGCAATACTACCCTGAGACTGGTATTCTTGATAGAGGCGGTCCACTCCCCTTCCGCCGATTCCCTGGATACGGTTAAGCAGCAAACTTTGAAGATAGGATTTGTAAGTCTCGGCTGTCCGAAGAACCTGGTCGACACCGAAGTCATGATGGGTCAGCTTGTTGCCGACGGGCATGAGCTCACGCCTCAGCCTTCGGAAGCCGACGTGATCGTCGTTAATACCTGCAGTTTCATTGACCCCGCGAAGCAGGAATCCGTCGACACGATCCTCGAGATGGCCGACTACAAAAAAACCGGACGCGCCCAGCGGCTGGTTGTGGCGGGATGCCTCGTCGAGCGTTACCGGTCCGAGATTCAGAAGAACATGCCGGAAGTAGATGCCGTGCTCGGGACGAACGAACTGGCAAAGATCACCTCGCTATGCGAGGGTCTGACCCCGTTCGAAGACAAACCCGAGCCGTATCTTTATCACGACCTGACCGCGCGCGTCTTCACAACTCCGAAGCACTCCGCTTACATCAAGATCGCTGAGGGCTGCGATCATCCCTGCTCTTTTTGCGTGATTCCTCAGTTCCGGGGCCAGTTCCGCAGCCGCCGCTTCGAGAGCGTTATCAACGAAGCCACTCGGATGCTCGGGATGGGTGTACGCGAACTGAACCTGATTGGCCAGGACACAACCTGCTACGGCGAAGATCTGGGAATGAAGCATGGGCTGGCCGATCTGCTTGCCCGGCTGGCAGAGATCCCAACGGAGCTGCCCAAATGGATCCGCTTCCTATACGCGTATCCGAACCGGGTCACTCAGAAGCTTCTGGACACAATCGCCGCCCACGAGTCGCTGGTGAAGTACATCGATATGCCGCTCCAGCACGCAAGCGCATCCGGTATTGCGCCGGATGAAGCGAGGCGGCACGGCGGACATCTTCTTGAATCTGTTGTCCAAGATCAGAGCAACAATTCCGGGAGTGGCGATCCGAACCAGCATGATCGTGGGATTTCCAGGGGAGACCGACGCGGACTTCGAAGAACTTTGCCAGTTCATTGAAGCCGCTCAATTCGACCGGCTCGGAGTTTTCTCCTATAGCGACGAGGAGACGAGCGGAAGCTATGCGCTCGACGGCAAAGTGGACGCCCGCACCATCTACAACCGCAAACGCAAGTTGATGTCGATTCAGCGGCGCATCTCTGCAAAGCGCAACAAGAGACTGATAGGCGCGCAGTTCCCGGTCCTTGTGGAAGGTCCGTCGTCACAAACCGAACTTCTGTGGGAAGCGCGTTCCTCGACCCAGGCGCCGGAAATCGACGGTGTTTGTTATATCAACGACTTCGGAGCAGCCGAAGCACGACCCGGCGAGATACGTACGTTTCGAAGTCACGGAGTCACACGATCACGATCTGGTTGGCAGCTTAGTCGATGGTCCGGAGCAGGCTTTCCGGCCCTTAACTTCCAGCAACCCATTCCCAATCTTGAAATCGCATCCCGCCCAGACCTACAGCATCCGACAATAGTATCGGTATGCCTGTTACATTTCGCTGTCCCATTTGCGGCAAGGCAGTCAAGGCGAACGATCCCAATATGCCCTTTTGCAGCGATCGGTGCCGGTTGCTGGATTTGGGGAACTGGGCATCTGAAAAGTACACGATTCCCAGCACTCAGCAGAGCGAATTCGACGAGTCGGACGAGAATCAAAACCCCGAAGGCCCCACGCGGTGAAGAGCGTCGCCCTGACGCTTTCCACCTGGTTCGGTTGCGGTTATTTCCCCTGGGGACCGGGCACGATCGGATCTCTTGCAGGATTGCTGATCGCCATCGCGGTCGATCATTGGCTCGGGGGAACCCGGCAGTTCCTTTTCGGGTCGATCTTTCTGCTCCTGATACCAGGCACGTGGGCCGCCAGCGTCACAGCAACGGCCAGCGGGAAGAAAGATCCCGGGTTTGTAGTCGTGGATGAAGTTCTCGGGCAGTGGGTAACACTGCTGGGAGTAAGCTCATACTCTGTAAGGAGCTTTGTAGCCGGGTTCATCCTGTTCAGAGTATTCGACATTTGGAAGCCTTGGCCGGTACGAAGTTTTGAGAAATTGCCGGACGGTTACGGAATTGTGGCCGACGATTTGGCGGCTGGCCTTTATGGGGCACTTATCTTGTATTTAGGCGGTATTTTCGGACTCTATTGATTATGGCGAGCAAACAGATTGCAAGTGACCGGCCCAGTGGGCTACCGAAAATAACTGACGGTCGAGCCTTCTGCCGCCATTGCGGGCGGTGAGTTGCACATCAAGGGGAAAAATTTAACTGCCGGAGGCCGCCCATCAGTTCAACTCGGAGGCCAGCCGGCCCACTTGATCATTGCGGGCGACTCCTACATCATTGCCAAGGTTCCAGATTCTGCAACGGTCGGCGAAATTACGATTAAATGCCGGTGATGCGGTAGGGGCGAAGGGCGAAACCCACCTAGGAATTCAGATTGCCGATAGCTTGCATCCCGTCGCGAATCCCGCCGTCGATCGCGAAGGCAATATCTACAGCACATTCAGTGGTTCTCGCGGACAAAAATCGCCGGTTTCTATCTATAAGATCGACGACAGCTTCAATTCCAGGCCATTCGTTACAGATCTGATGAATCCGACAGGGCTGGCCTTTGATAAAGAAGGTTTGCTCTACGTTTCGAGCCGCTATGACGGAATTGTCTATCAGGTGACGCCGACCGGCAACATGTCGGTTTTTGTCGAAGGCATGGGCGTTGCGACCGGTCATTGCATTCGACTCGGAAGGAAATCTGTATGTAGGCGACAGAAGCGGCACGATCTTCAAAATCAGCCGCTCGCGCCAGATCTACGTGTTCGCCACGCTTGAGCCGTCGATTGCCGCTTACCATCTCGCGTTCGGCCCCGAAGATCAATTGTTTGTTTCGGGACCGACCACTTCCAGCTTCGATTCAGTCTACCGAATTTCGAAGGCAGGTGAAGTAGACACGTACTTCCGCGGCCTCGGCCGGCCTCAAGGGTTGGCGTTCGACGCGCAAGGGCGGCTTTACGTGGCGGCCTCGCTTGCAGGGCAGAAGAGGGATCATACGATTCGACGGGCAAAACCAGCCCGAACAGTACCTCTCCGGGCCAGGGATCGTCGGTCTGGCATTCACACCGTCGCGAGCCATCATCCTCAGCACTCAGAACGCGCTTGTTCCGGGTTGATGCCGGAATCAACGGACTTTTGACTTAGCCGTTTCGATACACTACACAGGCTTACTATGAAAGTGGCTGAGATCATCGCGGTCGGTACGGAACTGCTCACGCCGCAAAGGATTGATACCAATTCACTCTCGGTTACCGAGATTCTCAATCTTTTGGGCGTCGAGCTCATCCGGAAGCAGGTTCTTGGCGACGAACGCGAACGGCTTACCGAGGCGATCCGCGCAGCTCTGGAACGCGCCCACATTCTCGTTTTAATCGGCGGGCTGGGGCCGACCGAGGATGATGTAACGAGGGACGCTGCTGCCGCCGCGCTGGGCCGGAAGCTAGTGCTCTCGCTCGAACAGGAATCCGTTCTCATCAACCGGTTCCGGCAACTAAACCGGCCGATGGCCAAGAACAATCTGCGACAGGCCTATCTGATCGAGGGCGCCGAGGCTCTTGCCGAACGCAAACGGAACAGCTCCCGGGCAATTCATTTCAACGGACAAAGGCGCGATGGTGCTGCTGCCGGGACCTCCTCGCGAGCTGAAAGCAATGCTCACGAACGAGGCGTTACCGCGGTTGCGCTCCGTTGTTCCTCCCCAGGTAATTCGTGTCCGCAGCTTCCGCATCACCGGTATCGGCGAATCGGACCTCGACACGCTTGATTGCTCCCGTTTACTCGAAGTACACCAATCCCGTGACGACTGTCCTCTCCTCCCCTGGCGATCTGTTTGTTCACTTACGCGCGACCGGCGAAACCGAAGAGCAGGCCGACGCTCTTCTGCGAGAGGTGGGAAATCCGATCGCGGCGCTTCTTGGGCGACAAAGTTTACTCCGGAGAAGGTGGACGAGCCGCTCGAAGGCAGTTATGGGGCGACTCCTGCGAAAACATCATGGTACTGTTGCCGTCGCAGAGAGTTGCACCGGCGGAATGGTATCAGCGAGGCTGACCGAGCAGGCCGGAAGCTCCGATTACTTCCTTGCCGGGCTACGTGACATACAGCGAGCCTCAGAAGAGCGAGGTACTGGGGATCTCCTCGAGAACTCATCAGCAAGCACAGTGCGGTAAGCGAGCCAGTGGCGGCCGCTATGGCCGAAGGCGCTAAGAGGAAGAGTGGTGCAACTCATGCGTTGTCTGTGACCGGGTACGCCGGGCCGACCGGAGGGACCGATTTCGATCCCGTGGGCACCGTTTACTTCGGCATCACGGGACCGGACGGCACTCGCGTGGTGCGAACCAGGTTCGGAGCTGGGGACAGGTTGCGAACGAGGCTGCTGGCGACGCAATCGGCTCTGGATCTGCTGCGAAAGACGCTGCTGGTGAGCGAAAATCAGGTCAGGAGCGCCGTCTAGCGGAATCGAATGGCAACCGCCCCAAACACCTCTTTGTCCGTCAGTGATTACCTCCGGCTGGAAGATGCCGCCGAGTTTCGCAGCGAATATCATCGACGGGCACATGGTCGCGATGGCGGGAGGAACGCTCAACCACGCGCTCATCAGCTCCAATCTTGTTCGGCGAACTGGGTAACGCTTTGCTCGAAAAGGACTGCAGAGTCTTCGGATCCGACATGCGGATCCGGACCGCTCCTTCCGGGATCTACACCTACGCCGATGCCGTAGTCGGTTGCGGCCGTTTGGAAGTGGTAGATAACACGCTGACGAACCCTGTCCTGATTGCGGAGGTTCTGTCCGAGTCGACTGAGGCTTACGATCGCGGCAAGAAATTCGCTGCGTATCGGCAGATCGAAAGCTTGACGCGACTACATCCTGGTTGATCAGAACAAAGCACTGATCGAGCACTTCCACAAAGAGGAACAGGCTGTACTGGCGTCATGCGTGAATACGGTTCTCTAGAATCCGCGTTGCGTAATCGAGATCGCTCGGACGTCTCCCTTGCCGTTTCCGAAGTTTATCGGAGAGTCGAGTTCAGCGCGTAGAACGCTAATGCGACACCCTGACGCGTGACGCGGAGCTGAGATCCGGAAATTCGGTACCGTTCGCTTCAGTGGCCTTCACCGACTCGAGTCACGTCGATGCTTGACACCGGGATCTTGCGAACGGGCTGCTTGGAGAAATCCCACAAAAAGCCATTCATGACGGCGTAACTCTGGACGGAAAGACGCTGGCCGTCCTTTAAGACAACCGCGATCGGCGGTTCTGAGGTTGCATCCGGTCTCGCTGAGGAGCCGTTGCCATCGCTGGAGGCGGTTGAGGCGGCAGGCGGGGCGTAGGAGCCGGAGGCGCATTTACCTGCTGCTTCACAGAATCCAGTTCCGCCGTAAGCTGCCGGATTTGTTCGCCGAGAGAGTCCTGAGCAGCCGCAAATGCCTGGGCATTGGGATCGATGGTCTCGTTGTAAGAAGGAAACGTGTTCAGGGACGAATCGTAGCCGAGATACGGGATAGTAAAGCGGAGCCGCAATGAGCGCTCCGCCGCCACCGTGCCGTCCGCGGCCACCGATACTGCTGAGGCCTGTAGGCACCGGGCAAGATGCCCGTATAGGATGCGGCCGGTGGGTTCAAGCCAATCGGAGTCGGAATATCCGTGCGAATCCCGATAGGGCCTGCCTCCCAGATTAGGAGTAGCGGGACGCGCCGCCGGAGACCGAACGGGAATGAACTCCGCTACGGATACCAGAACCAGCAACTCCGCCGTGGCCGCGCTGGGCTTCGTAAGCCGAACAGGCGTCAAAAGCATCACTGTCGCCAACACCAGAGATGCGGACGTTGAATTCATTGCCCTTCCCCTTCCTAGCGTAACCCGCCTCATTCCAAGAACCGCTCTTGACTATTGGACGAGCGCGGGTCCACCGGCAGTTGCAAAACGATTCTGAGCCGCGCCGATAGAATGAAGACTCATGCGTGTTGCTATCGCCCAGATTAATAACACGGTTGGAGATCTGGACAGTAATCGTGCGAAGATCCTGGACTTTGCGAGAAGAGGGCAGGAGGCCGGAGCAGAGATCGTCGTCTTTCCAGAACTGGCGCTGACCGGCTATCCACCTCGCGATCTGGTCGAAAAACAATCGTTCCTGCAGCGAACGGAAGAAGCGCTCGAGAGCATCATTGCCGAATCCGCCGGCCTGAAGCCGGCGCTGGTGGTCGGCTATACAGCGCATTCGCCCTGTAAACGCGGCGATCGGAGCGCAAAATTCCGCCGCCATCATTCAGGGCGGCAAAGTCCTTCTGCGGCAGAACAAGATGCTGCTGCCGACCTACGATGTCTTCGACGAGGCACGCTATTTTCTGCCCGGCGAGGAACAATGCATCTGCACGGTCGCGGGCACTCGGATTGCGCTTGGCATTTGCGAAGACGCATGGAACGACAAGCAGTATTGGGAACGGCGCCGCTACAGCCGGGACCCGATCGAAGAACTCGTACAGCAAGGCGCCGACCTCATCATCACGATCAATGCCTCGCCCTGGAACATCGGAAAGCGGCGGCTGCGCGAATCAATTTTCCGCGCAACGGCGGCCCGTTTCCGGCTGCCTCAGGTTTATGCCCACATGGTGGGCGGAAACGATCAGCTTGTGTTTGACGGTTCGAGCTTCGCCATGACCGCGGCAGGGAGAAGTCGCGGCCCAGGCCAAATCGTTCGAAGAGGACCTGATTTGCTTCGACTCGATCGACCGGGAAAGGCGACCTTCACGCCAATCACGAAAATAACGACGAAGCGGCGTACGAAGCTCTGGTTCTCGGAACTCGCGACTACATCCGGAAATGTGGATTTCGGAGCGTCCTCATCGGGCTAAGCGGAGGCATCGATTCGGCGCTCGTCGCAGCGCTTGCGGTCGAAGCGGTCGGCAAGGAAAACGTGACCGGAGTCGGCATGCCTGGGCCGTATTCGTCCGACGCATAGCTTGGACGACGCGCGCGATTTGGCCAAGCGGCTTGGGATCCGGTTTGAAGTCGTGGCGATCAAAGACGGCTACGAGACCATGCTCAGCACTCTGAGCGCCGTTGTTCGCCGGCTACAATCCCGATACCACAGAAGAAAACCTGCAAAGCCGGTTACGCGGCCTGGTTCTTATGGCGCTGTCGAACAAGTTCAACTCTCTTGTTCTGACGACGGGCAACAAGAGCGAAATCGCAGTCGGCTATTGCACCCTGTACGGCGACATGTGCGGCGGGCTCGGCGGTCATCAGCGACGTACCGAAAACCATGGTGTACCGGCTCGCAAGGCTTGCCAATGCACGCGCTCAGAGCTCGCGGACTTCCGCCCCCGGTTCCGGAAAGTACGCTTGACCAAGCCGCCATCTGCCGAACTTCGAGCCGACCAGAAGGATACGGACAGCCTTGCCCGAGTACGATGTTCTCGATTGCATCCTGGAAGGCTATATCGAGCGGTATGAGTCAGTACCGCAGATCTCGGAAAGATACGGAATTCCGGAAGATCTGGTGCGCGACATTGTGCGCAAAGTTGATCGGAACGAATACAAGCGTCAACAAGCCGCACCGGGCTTGAGGATCACGGCAAAGGCTTTTGGTGTAGGAAGGCGCTTTCCCATTGCGCACAGGTTCACGGAATGAAAATACTCCTCTGCTGTCTCTGACCTCAGCGGGCGCTCTGCTTTTGCAGGACACCGCGTCCGCAGACTTCTTCGGAGCACGTGGGCAAACTCGCCGGACGGCGGCTTTCTTCTTGAACAGCGGCTGGACGATTCGCCCGGCCGGAACCCAGGTACCCGTCTCGACATTCCCGATGAGTATGGCGTTTGCAGCCGGGAGGCAAGTATCTTCTGGTTCTGAATGCCGGCTACGATCCGCCCACGGTGAGCGTCATCGATGTCGCGCAAAAGCGTGAGTTAGGGCGAACGCCCATTCCGGACGGCTGGTTGGGGCTTGCTGTCGCGAAAGAACGGCACTACGGTTTATGTCGGCGGAGGCAGCCGGGGAACCGTTTATCAGCTTACGCTCGACCCTGCGACTGGGTCCTTGACAAGAGGACAGGAACTCGCGATCCCCAGCCCTGCCGGAGCGAAAGCATCGGTTTTCATTGGAGACGTCGCGCTTTCGTCCGGACGAGCATCTGCTGTATGCTGCCGACCTGTACAACGACAACCTGGCCGTCGTCAATCTGCAGTCGGGGCAAGTCATCGACCGCTGGAAAACGGGCCGGCGTCCGTACCGCATTCTGGTGGCGCCCGGAGGCAGGCGCCTTTTTGTCAGTAGTTGGGCGGACGGCACGGTGCGCCAACTGGACGCGAACAACGGCAACGAGTTCTCAGTCACGCGAGTCGGCCCGCACGCGACCGACATGGTTCTGCTGAACAAGCCGGCGCCCACCGAGGGAACGCCGTCGAACAACATCGCGCGCCTGTTTGTCGCCGCTTCGAACACGAACAATGTGTATTCGTTTGGAGTGACCAAAGAAGGCGTACTGTCTCCGCTCGAGACCATCAATCTTTCGCTGACCCCAATGCAGCCGCTGGGAATGACGCCTTCGGCGCTGGCCCTCAACAAAGAAGGCAATCTGCTTTACACGGTTTGTTCGGATGCGAACGCGATTGCCGTAGCCGACGTGTCCCAGCCGATCAGCCAGGATCGCCGGATTCGTTCCGACCGGATGGTATCCGACGGCGGTAGCGCCTCGAGCGACGGAGGCCTGATTGTCTTGAACGGCAAAGGGCTTGGGGAGCCGCGCCAACCCGGACGGCCCGGTCACGACCAAACCAAACCAGCCGCTCTGGCAAGGCGGTCCGGTCGTTTCGCCCGGCTATGTAGGGCACATTCAGACCGGCACGGTGGCGTTTGTCCCTCCGCTCGACGCAGCAAGACCTTGAGCGCGTTTACGGCCACCGTGCGGCGCAACTCGCCCTATCGCGACGATCTGATCTTCGGACCGATCGACAACGAGCAAACTGCTTTCTTCGCGAAAACCGAAGATCACGCGTCGCCCATACAGCACGTGGTCTACGTCATCAAAGAGAATCGTACCTACGACCAGGTATTGGGCGATCTGGAAAAAGGGAACGGCGACAAATCGCTGACGCTGTTTGGTGAGCAGGTGATGCCCAATCATCATCAGCTTGCCCGCGATTTCATTCTTTACGACAACTTCTACGAAAACGCCGATGTCTCTGCCGAAGGGCATAACTGGGCGGCCGCGGCGATTGCGCCGGATTACACGGTAAAGCTCTGGCCCAGCGAATACGGCCATCGAAAGAAAGAATATGACTTCGAGGGAGGCGAACCAGCAAATACGCCGCCTGCGGGCTATATCTGGACCAATGCGCTGCAAGCCGGAGTAACGATCCGGAATTACGGTGAGTGGACCAGTAACATCCCGCTGAAATCCGTATCCGGTACCCGTCAGATCCAGCAGTTGCGCGATCGGGCGTTGCTGCCCTACACCGACATGGATTATCGTGGCTTTGATTTGGAGTATCCGGATGTGAATCGCGCGAAGGAGTTCATCCGTGAGTGGCAGCAGTTCGATGCCCAGGGCAAAACACCGCAGCTAAGCATCGTCCGGCTGGGCAACGACCATACACAAGGGACGAAGGCTGGGGCACTGACCCCGCTCTCGTATGAAGCCGATAACGACTACGCGTTGGGCTTGATGATCGAAGCGATTTCCCACAGCAAGGCTTGGGGTTCGACAGCGGTCTTCGTGATTGAAGACGATGCACAAAACGGGCCCGATCACGTCGACTCGCACCGGGCGCCGGCGTTCGTGATCTCGCCTTTCACCCAACGCGGGGTTGTCGATTCCGCGATGTACAACCAGACGAGCGTGCTGCGAACGATGGAACTGATTCTAGGACTGCGGCCGATGACGCACTTCGATGCTGGTTCCCGTCCCATGTTCGGTCGTTCAGCCGGACGCCGAATCCGAAGCCCTACTCCGCGATTTCGCCTAGGATCTCGCTCACCGAGCGGAATCCGGCAGAAGGGCTCCGGCGCCCAGGAATCGGCGCGGATGGACTTCTCGGAAGAAGACCGGATCGATGACGATGAGCTGAACGAGGTTTTGTGGCGCGCGGTCAAACACTCTCCGCCTCCAGCACCGGTTCGCAGTGCGTTTACCCGGTAAGAGTAGCGACGTTAATTCTCGGCGATCAGGAAAATCTCGTAGGCGAATAAGCCGGGAGCAATCGCGGTCAGGATGCGGAGGCAGCGATTCAAGAATCGGAGGAACGCGTTTTCCGGGGGCAGCGGGATGACGCGCTCCACCGGCATGATGGTGTAGTGTCGGCCCGTGATGCGGTATCCGTGTTTTGCCAGCAGGCGGCGAATGGAGGAGCGCGTAAAGAGCCGGCAGATGAGACCAATCGAGAATGCCACGGTCCGTGTACTCGAAGCGTCCCAAGAAGAAACATCAGCCGCACCGTGATATTGACCGCATTCGGCACCGAGACGATCAACCTTCCGCGCGGCCCGAGCACGTCGTGACAATCCGCCAGCAGCTTCTCAGGATTCCGCAGATGTTCGAGGGTATCGAATAGAAGGACACGATCAAAGTTCGCCGAGCCTTTCAACAGGTTGTCGTCAAGACCGGCTTCCAGATCGGAAACAATCACGTTTGCGTAGCCTGCGCTCAAGGGAACGCGCGGGTTGAAGTCGACGCCGACCAAATGGTTTCCGGCCGCACCAGTTCGGCCCCGAAAGCTCCATCTCCGCATCCGATCTCGAGCACCCGCTGATCTTTCCCGACCAACCTCGAAGCATAGTAATGGCTCGAGTAGAGGCTCCTCTTAATGGCGTACGGATTGAAGTACTCTTCGTATTCGGGATAAGAACGCACTGCCCGCGATGTGGATTTGTAGCGATGAACGGCGCGAACGATCGCCTTGGCGTACTTGATGCCATCCACCCGGCAGATCTCGTCACCGTAGAACGTCGGAATCGGAACCTCCAGGATCCGGAAGTTCTGATGATGGAGCTTGATGATGATTTCGGTATCGAAGTGGAAATCGCCGGTCAGGTTTTCCAGGTTGATCTGCGAGAGCGCATGCAGATTGTAGGCGCGGTAACCGCTGTGAAATTCCGTCAGGTTCAGGCCCGAGTGCGCGGTTCTCAAAGAATGTAAGAAGCCGGTTGCCCACGTACTTGTAGAACGGCATTCCGCCCTTTCAGCGGGCCTCCGTAGTCCTTCATCATGCGGGAGCCAAACACGGCGTCCGCTTCTCCGCGCACGAGCGGAGCATACATGTGCGACAGAAGCTCGGGAGCATACTGTCCGTCCCCGTGCAGCAGAACAACGATGTCGAATCCCTGTTCGATGAAGTAGCGGTACCCGGCTTTCTGATTGCCGCCGTATCCGAGATTCTTGGCGTGCTTCAGAACCTTCAACTTCGGAAGGTTCGTCAGGGCCTGGATGCCGACTGCGAGTTCAAACGTGGAATCCTGGCTTGCGTCATCGAAAACGACGACCTGCTCCACATTGCGCCAGACCTCGGGCGTTATCCGCTTCAAGACAGTCGCCAAGAGTCGTTTGCGCGTTGTAGGTGACGATGAAGATGCCGATTCGTTTGCCGCGGCTGTCTGCGCGTTCGGCCGACTCCTGGAGAGCACTTCCGGTGAACTGAGGCAGCGGCTCGAAACGGCAACGTACGCCGGCTGCGTGCGTTGTCGACGGGCAGAGGCGAGATTCTGAGGCGTAGCCATGCGTCTCTATTCCATTTTGACGCTTTCGATATCCGGAAGGATACCGAGGCCGACGCTCTGAAACTAGCCACGGCAGACGGCCGGTATGAACGAGAAAATAATGCGTTCAACCGAGCAAACTGTTGTAGATAAGCCCGGCAGTCAACACAATCATCACGACCGCCGTTGTCCAGGCAATCCAGTTCTGCCAGCGCTTGTTCTTGTACGCGCCCATCAGGCGCGGGCGATTCACAAGCAGGAGCATGTAGACCAGAACGAAAGGGAGCAGAATTCCGTTCGCCACCTGGGAAAACAGGATCATCTTAAGAAGCGGAAAGTTCGGGAATGAGGACGAAAGCCGCTCCTCCTCCAATCAGAAGCGTGTACAGCCAGTAGAAGATAGGCGCTTCCGAGAATCGCTTGTCCAGTCCCGACTCGAAGCCAAGCCCCTCGCAGATGTTGTAGGAGGTGGCAAGCGGAAGTATCGCGGCCGACAAGCAACGACGCATTCACCAGGCCCACCGCAAACAGCAGAGAAGCGAATTTCCCGGCAACGGGACGGAGCGCGAGAGCCGCTTGGGCGACATCCGTGATCTCGTGATGTTGGGAGTGGTAGACCGTAGCACCGCAAGCAACCACGATAAAGAACGCAATCACGTCCGTGAAAATGCAACCCATGATGACGTCCAGCCGGCAGAGATTGTAGTGGCGCTGATCGACTCCCCGTTCAACCACCGCGGCCTGCAGATAAAACTGCATCCAGGGAGTGATGGTCGTTCCGATCAAGCCCGACGATCATCACCAGGTAAGTCGGATTGGAACTCAGAGTCGGCACAAATGTCTGCTTGAGCGCGAGATCCCAATCCGGCTTGGCCAAAAAGGCAGAGATCGGGTAGGCGAAGTAAACCAGCGACGCCAGGATCAGGACGCGCTCGACCGGCTTATAGCGGCCGCGTACGATCAGCGCCCAAACTGCGGCCGCGCCGATCGGCACGACGATGTATTTGCTGACCCCGAAAATACCCATGCCGGACGCCAGACCGGCGAATTCGGAGATGATGTTCCCGAAATCGGCGAAGCCGAGTACGAGCATGGTGAAGAATGTCGCGCGCAAGCCGAATTCTTCCCGGATCAGGTCGGAAAGGCCTTTACCCGTGATCGCGCCCATGCGCGCCGCCATCTCCTGAATAACGATCAGCGCGATGGTGGTTGGAATCAGCGTCCAGAGAAGCTGGTATCCAAACTCCGCTCCCGCTTGCGAATAGGTGAGAATGCCACCCGGGTCGTTATCGACATTGGCAGTGATAAAGCCCGGCCCGAGAACGGCCAGAAAAGCAACAATTCTGGCGCTGGCGAGCGCAAATATAGATCTTCTGCGAGTGACTGTCGAATGCATGAAGGCAGACGGCTCGTACTATTTTCGGCTACTCGTGTTCCCGTTGGATGAATCTGGAACAGCCGTACGGAGTACGTCACGCTTAATGCGGAGCGGATGGCGCTGAACTCGAAGCAGGCTTCTTCGTGTACTCACCAAGCCAGTCGAGCACAGTGCGATACCAAAACTCCGAATTCTGCGGCTTTAGAATCCAGTGTCCCTCGTCGGGGAATTGCACAAGCTTCGACGGGATCTTCTGCTCCTGAAGCGCAGTGAAGAGCTGCTGAGCCTGGCTGATGGGGATGCGGTAGTCGAGTTCGCCGTGTGTGACCAAGCGTTGGCGTCTTGAAATTCTTGGCGAACAGCACTTGGCGAAAACTTCTCGTACATCTCAGGATTCTCCCAGGGGAAACCCTGAAATTCCCACTTCACAAACCAGAGTTCCTCCGTCGATCCCGCCTCGCTACGCAGATCGTAAACGCCCGCATGCGTAACAAGAGCCTTGAAACGGTCGGTATGCCCGAGCATCCAATCGATCATGTACCCGCCATACGATGCGCCGGCAGCAACCATTCGGTCCTTGTCGACGTAAGGCAGGTTCGAGACGTTGTCGACCGTGCTCATGATGTCCTCGTAGGGCCGGCCGCCCCAATCGCCGTTCACGGCATCCGTAAATGCCTGGCCATAGCCGATCGAGCCGCGCGGGTTCGGCATCACGACGACGTAACCGGCCCCGGCGAACACCTGCGGATTCCAACGGTAGCTCCACGATTCGCCCCAATCGCCTTCCGGCCCGCCATGAATGAGGAAAACGACCGGGTACTTCTGAGACGGATCGAACCCGGGCGGCTTGGCGACGTAGCTCTCGATTTTGGTTCCGTCCGCGGCATCGACGGTGATCTTCTCAAGCGGAGGAAGTTCGTAAGCTGTCGATCAATGCATCGTTCAGATGAGTAAGGGCAACGGGCGTTCCGCCCTTCGAAACAGCGCGCTTCAATTCGACCGGGCGCGACCCGCTTTGTTCGGCGAAGATCATCGTCTTGTCGTTCGCCGTGAACTGCACCGAGCCAACCGAGGTCGGGCCCTTGCGCGATGGTGCGAATGGGGCCGCCGGAAGGAGCAATCATCATCAGCGGCGTTGAACCGTGATCATCAACAGTAAAGAAGATGTGCTGGGAGTCGTTCGACCACGTGTAGCTTTCAACCCACCGGTCCAAGGTGTCGGTCAGCGTGTTCATGCGCCCGGTCTGCAGTTCGAGAACCGCCAGACGCCATTGGTCGCTCTCGTATCCGCTGCGGGTTTGGGTACGGTACGCGAGATATTTGCCGTCCGGCGAATAGGAGGGGCCTTCGTCCGCCCCTGGATTGGTCGTGATCCGTTTCGCCTCGCCGCCTGCGGCCGGAATCGTAAACAGGTCCGAATTCGTACTGATCGCAAGATCGGGATCGGTATTCGCAACGTAGGTAATTTGCGTGCTGTCGGGAGAAAAGACGTACGGCTCCGGGCCGCCCAGTGAAAACGGCGGCACGTTCAGCGTTCCCGGCGTGAGATCTCGAACGGCGTTCCCGTTATCGAGCAGTTTGGATCAGAAGATGCTGCCGCCGCTTGCCCTGATAAGTGGTCCAATGCCGATAGAGCAGCGAAGTGTAGACGCGAGCTTTCATCTTTGCGGCAGCTTCCGCATCGAGATTCGTGCGATTGCAGGCTGCGTCGTATGCAACGCCGGGAACGGCGTTCGCCGCGGCGCACTCCGGATAAACTTCGCTCGTAAACAGAACTAGTTTTCCGTCGGGAGACACCACCTCGCCGTCTGCGCCCGTCGGAAGAAATGTGACCTGTTTCTGATCGCTTCCGTCCGCGTTCATGGACCAGACCTGCTGGCCGTCTTTGCGGTCAGAGATGAACAAGATCCGCTTGGAATCAGGCGACCAGCGTGGACGGTAATTCGAACTCCCGGCAGCCGTCAGGCGAACGGGACGTGCCGCCGTCAACGGGGACCGAATAAACTGCCGCGGGCTTTGCGTTCGTCGGGCAGATCGACCGTTTGCACGACGAACGCGACGTTCTTCCCATCGGGAGAAACCTGCGGATCGTCGATGCGGGACAACTTCAGCAGGGCGTCGATCGTGAAGGGCGCTTTCGCGCCGGACGCGGCCACAGCACCGGAAAGAACAACGATGAGGGCGCAAAGCGCGTGCTTCCGCATGTTCTTCATTCTAGCGGCGCATATCGGCTCTCTCGAGACTGGACGCAGCTCGTACGCGCCAGAGCCGCAGAGGCGCTTAGTACGCCAGCAGTATTGCTACGATGACTTAAGACAAGGAAAGAAAAGAGCCTTTTCTCCGCAGTTGTACACCTCACAACTGCCATTCTCTGAATCCATGGTCCGACCCTATCGCGGAGTGATGCCGAAGATTGCCTCATCCGCTTATATCGATCTCAGCGCCCAGATCATTGGCGATGTCGTTATTGGCGAGCGATCCAGTGTCTGGCTGAACGTTTCGATCCGAGGCGATGTGAACCATATCCGCATCGGCGACGAAACCAGCATCCAGGACAATACTGTGCTGCATGTCGACCACGACGTCTATCCTTGCGTGATCGGCAATCGCGTCACGGTGGGACACGCAGCGGTTTTGCACGGCTGCGTTGTCGAAGACGGCGTTCTCATCGGGATCGGCGCCATTGTGCTTGAATGGAGCGAGAATCGGAGCCGGCGCAGTAGTCGCAGCAGGCGCCCTGGTTCCCGAAGGCATGGAAGTTCCCGCGAACAGCCTAGTGATGGGCGCGCCGGCCAAGGTGCGGCGGGATGTCACACCGGCGGAACGTGAGCGTTTCGCAAAGAACTGCGACAACTACGTCCGAATCACAGCAATCTATAAAGGCGAACAGCCTTGATTACCAGCGTCAAAGGCATGCGGGACATTCTGCCTCCCGCAAGCGCGGTTTGGAACGAGGTAGAAGCGACAGCCCGGCGAGTTTTCAGCGCAATTCAACTATCACGAGATTCGCACGCCCATTCTCGAAGAAACGAGCTCTGTTCGCCCGGAGCGTCGGCGAAGAGACCGACATCGTCAGCAAAGAGATGTACACGTTCGAGGATCGGGACGGCAGTTCACTGACTTTGCGTCCCGAGAACACGGCCTCCGTGATTCGATCCTATATCGAACACCGGCTCGACCAGCAGCCCGGGCTGCAGAAGCTCTACTACATGGGCCCGATGTTCCGGCGTGAGCGGCCGCAAAAAGGACGCTATCGCCAGTTCTATCAAATCGGCGCGGAAGCAATCGGATCCGATTCGCCCGCGGTCGACGCCGAAGTGATCGAGATGGTAGTGACGACTGCTCAAGGAACTGAAGCTCACCGGATTTGAATTGCTGATCAATTCGGTGGGACGAAAGACTCAAGGAACAAGTACAACGAAGCGCTTCGGACGGAACTGAGCGGTGTCGCGTCGCAGATGTGCGAGGATTGCCGCCGGCGTGCGGTTACCAATCCGCTGCGCGTTCTCGATTGCAAAGTTCCAGAGGACCAGCCGATCATTGAACGGCTGCCTTCCATCCTCGACTACCTGACGGAAGAAGACCGCGAACATTTCCGACGTGTCCGGGAGTTTCTCGATGACCGGGAGATCGCGTATACGGTGAAGCCGCGCCTGGTGCGCGGTCTTGATTACTACGCTCGCACAACGTTCGAGATCACGCACGGCGCTCTTGGGTGCGCAGAACGCGATTCTGGGCGGTGGACGGTACGACGGCCTCGCTGAATCGTTGGGCTCCAAAGTGCCCGCGCCGGGAATCGGTTTCTCGATTGGCGAGGACCGGCTGGTCATGGCGGTTCAGGAAGGCGCAGCTGCAAGAAGCCTCGCTCGATCTGTATATCGCTCCCATGGGCGACACGGCGCTCCGGCATTGCGGAGTTCTGGCCGGAGAAATCAGAAAGCTCGGGCTCTCGGTTGAAGTAGGCACAGGCGGCAAGCTGAAGAAAATGATGGAGCTTGCCAACAAGGCAAATGCACGCTTCACTCTGATCGTCGGTGACAACGAAATCGTAACGCAATCCTACGCGCTGAAGGACATGAGCTCCGGCGAGCAGATGACCTTCACGCGGCGAAGCTTACTGGATCATCTCGCCAGGCTGAAACAGCCGGTGCAGAACTAAACTATTCGAAATGCCTGAAGTGGAATTGGATTTTCTCGGCGACATGCGCCGCACCCATAGCTGCGGAGACCTGCGGCCCAGCGACGTAGGCGAAAACGGCCCTGCTCATGGGCTGGGTTCACCGGAGACGCGACCTGGGCGGTGTTATCTTCATTCACCTGCGAGATCGCGACGGCATCACGCAGCTTGTCTTCGATGAAAGCAAGAACAAGGAAGCGCACGGCGCGCTCAGGAACTAAGCTCGGAATTCGTGATTGCGGTTCACGGTGCTGTCGCCCTGCGCACGCCGGAAACCGTCAATCCGAATATCGCGACGGGCGAAGTTGAGCTGGCGGTCGACGAAGCTCTGGATCCTCAATACATCGCGCACGCCGCCGTTTCCGCTCGAAGATCACGTGGACGTCAAAGAAGACGCGCGGCTGAAGTACCGCTATATCGATCTGAGGCGTCCGCGCATGCAGCGCAACATCATCATGCGCTCGAAGATCACGTTTGCCATTCGCCAGGCGCTGTACGAGCAGGGCTTCCTCGAGATCGAGACTCCGTTCATGACGCGCTCGACGCCGGAAGGCGCTCGAGACTACCTTGTGCCAAGCCGCGTGCAGCCCGGGGAACTTCTACGCGCTGCCGCAATCGCCACAGATCTTCAAGCAACTGCTCATGGTGAGCGGCTACGAGCGGTATTTCCAGATCGTGCGCTGTTTCCGCGACGAAGATCTTCGCGCCGACCGTCAGCCGGAGTTCACGCAGATCGACCTCGAGATGTCGTTCCCGCAGGAAGAGCAGATCTTTCAAGTCATCGAGCCGCTGATCTGGCACGTTTGCGAAGCTGCGGGCAAGGACGTGGAACGAACCATCCCGCGCATCACGTATGCCGAAGCCATGCGGAGCTATGGCAGCGACAAACCGGATCTCCGCCTGCCTCCATTTCATTGCGTCGAGGACATCTTTGCCGGGACGCTGCTAACCGAGTCGGGCCTGCCAGTCGTTGCCATTCACATTCCGAAGATCGGCAACCTGAGCCGGAAAGAGCGCGACGAACTGAAAGCTGCCGGAGGCAGAACGCGGCCTTCGCGTATTCGACGATCTGAAACGACTGGAGCGTGATTATCCCGAGCAACTTGCGCGCGTTCGCGAGCGTGTTCGCGCCGGCGGACGACGATCTGCTCATCCTGGTGAACTGGGCGGGAGAAAAGAAGGGCGCTTTACCCGAGCAAACGGTTCTTCTCGCCGCGGGACAATTCCGGCTATACATCGCCCAGCTCTATAACGAGCGCCACAAGCTTCTCACGAGCGATACGCTGAAGTTCCTCTGGGTGATTGACTTCCCGATGTTCGAGTGGGACGAAGAAGATCAGCGCTGGAACGCGGCGCATCATCCTTTCACGTCCGTGCACGACGAAGATCTGGATAAGCTGACGAACGACCCTGCCCATTGCCGCGCGAAATCGTACGATCTGGTGCTGAATGGCGTCGAACTTGGATCGGGCTCGATTCGTATTCATCGCCGCGACGTGCAAAGCAAGGTATTCTCCGCTCTCGGGTTTACTGAAGACGAAGCAAAACGGCGTTTCGGGTTTCTTCTGGAAGCTCTCGAATACGGCGCGCCGCCTCACGGAGGCATCGCGCTCGGTCTCGATCGTCTGGTCATGATTCTCGCGGGAGAGCAATCGATCCGCGAAGTAATTCCCTTCCCCAAAACGGCGAAAGGCACGGATTTGATGTGCGAAGCGCCATCACCCGCGTCTGATCGTCAGTTGCGCGATCTGGGAATCAAACTCACGGTACAGCCGTAATTTGGTGCCATACTGTTCGCTATGGCGAGCGCGCAGACCCTCATTTCCGTAGAGGAGTACCTTAAGACCTCCTACAGTCCGGACTGCGACTACGTAGACGGCGTTGTGGAGGAGCGGAACTTGGGCGAGCGGGATCACTCCTGGATTCAAGCGCAAATTGCATCGTCTTATTCATGAGCAGATTCCGTGAAACGGGCATAGCGCGCTATGCCTGAATGGCGATTTCAAACAAGCCCCACTCGCTTTCGTATCCCCGACGTGACGGTTGTTCGGGGTAAACCGGACGAACAGATCCTGACCAAGCCCCCGCTTCTGTGCATTGAGATCCTGTCACCCGAGGACCGGCTGTCGCGAGTGAACGCGCGCGATTAAGGAATACCTGGACTTCGGCGTTCCCGCGGTTGGCTCGTCGATCCGGAAGAGAAGAAGATCTGGATCTACCGCCAGACGGGCATGGAAGAAGCGAGCGGGAACACGGTCGCGTAGACGGCACGGAACTCGAGCTCCCGCTCAGCGAAATCTTCGACTAGGCCTTTACCGGCTTATCAACCGACTTCCACGCCTTTTCGTCCCAATACTTCACGCGGCCTTCGCGGTAGGACTCGACAGCCAGGTTGATGAGCACCTGGGCGTGTGCGGCGGTCTCCACATCCAGATGCGGCTTCTCGCGGGTGCGCATGCATCCGAGGAAGTTGCCGATGTGCGCCTGCATCATGTCTTTCTGCTCGACCGGAATCCGGATCTCATCGCCACCGAACTTGTAATCCGCGAATGTATGGCGTTCCTTTTCGCCGCGAGTTCGGATCTTCTCCGGACGAACGACGATATCCGGCGTCGGCCGCTCGAACTCACCGTGCTCCACCATGATGATGGTTCCTTCGTGCCCGCGAATCAGGCCCGGAATGTGCTGGCTGTTCGCCATGGAAGAACTCAGAACCAGTGAGTGCCCTTCCGGGTACTCGGCAAGCAGATGGAACGTATCGGGAACTTCGCGATCGTCTTTGAAGACGTACTTGCCGCCCGAAGCCATCACTTTCACCGGGAACTGCGGCTTATCCCAGCAGATATTGAGCGGCGCGACGACGTGGAAGAACAGGTCGGTTGCGATACCGCCCGAGTAGTCCCAATATTTGCGGAAGCGGAAGAAGCGGTCCGCGTCATACGGTCTGGACGGAGCCGGACCGAGCCAGGTCTTCCAATCGATATAGTTTTCGCCCTTGCCGTCCGGGCCCGCTTCCGGCATCGATCGGGATAATTCCATTCGCCTTCAGCGGAGTTGCGATGGTAAGAACCCTGGCTCATGATCATCTTGCCGATCATGCCGTCCGCAATCGCCTTCTTCGCTTTCCACCATTGATCTGCCGACGTGGTTTGCGAACCGACCTGCAGGACGCGCTTGGTTTCCCGCACCGTGTCGATGAGCTGCTTCGCTTCCTTGTTGGTGTGGCACATCGGCTTTTCGAGGTAAACATCTTTACCCCGATCCATAGCTTCGAGCGCAATGCGGGTGTGCCAGTGGTCCGGAGTGGCGACAATCACGGCATCTACGTCCGGAAGCGCAAGGATTTCCCGATAATCGATAAAACCCTTGGCGTTGTACTTGTCCGCGGCAGCTTTCTTCCGTTTTTCGTACACGTCGGAAACAGCAACAATCTGGCAAGCGTTGTTGTTCTCCACGCCGTATTTCGTGAAGGTTGCGGCGTCGCTCGATGCCGCGCCCGCCGCAACCGATCAGGCCGATGTTGATCCGGTCGTTTGCCCCAAGTACGCGTGACGGGTTCATCTTGTTTGTTCCCCGTCCGAAAGCCGCGCCAGCGAGCACCGTTCCCGGCGCCGAGACCTCCCGTTCGCTTCAAAAAATCTCGTCGGTCAAAGCTGCGTTCAGACATGTTGTCGCCCTTTCGAGTAGATCCTTATGAAGTGTATCCCAGCGACTCCTTCCGGTAGCCCAAATACACCCAATCTCGATCGGCTATTCAGTACTGCTCCAAACGCTTGCGCATGGGACACTGGGCAAGACTCGATGAAGGATAAAAACGATGGTTTGTCCTCGCGTGTTGCGTTTTCCTATCCCAATTTTCAGAGGTTTATGGTCGCCAGGTTTCTCACGACCATTGCTTCGGAAATGCAATCCGTTGCTGTCGGGTGGCAAATCTACGAAACTACACACCGGCCTCTCGATTTAGGACTGGCCGGTTTAGCTCAATTCCTCCCGGGCATCTGTCTTTTTCTCGTCGCGGGACATGCTGCCGATCGCTTTCGGCGCCAGAAGATTCTCCAGATCTGCTACGCGTGCTTCGCCCTGTGTTCGGCGTTGCTGCTGACATATACGCTTTCAGGTTTCCGGTCTGCGCTTCTTATTTATGCAGTTCTCCTGCTGAACGGCACGGTTCGGGCCTTTAATGCTCCGGCCAGTCAATCGATGGTCCCGAACCTTGTGGCAAAAGAGCACTTCCCGAACGCGATTGCCTGGGCTTCTTCGATTTTTCAGACCGCGACGATAGCGGGTCCCATGGTAGGCGGCCTACTGTACGGGTTCACAGGGAGGCCGGTTCTGGTCTACGCGACGGCCTGCATCGCTTATGCCGTGGCTTCCATTTTGCTCAGCTTCGTTCGTCTGGCCAATGTCGAACGCCGTCGCGAGTCAGCCACAGGCAACTACGTCGTGCTCGAAGGACTTCGCTACATATGGCAGAACAAGCTGATCCTGGGCGCCATGTCGCTCGATCTATTCGCGGTCCTGCTCGGCGGCGCTATTGCGCTTCTACCTGTCTATGCGCGGGAAATCCTGGGTGTCGGGGCGATCGGCCTGGGAATCCTACGCAGCGCTCCCGGAATCGGAGCCGTTCTGATGGGCGTTGTTGTCGCGCATTGGCCTTTGCGCCGCCGCGCGGGCCCAGCGATGTTCATCTGTGTGGCGGCGTTTGGTTTTTTCACCATCGTTTTCGGAATTTCGCACAACCTGGTGCTTTCGGTGCTGTCCTTGCTTTGCGCAGGCGCCGCGGATACGGTAAGTGTCATCGTTCGGCACACGGTCATCCAGCTTTCTACGCCCGACGAAATGCGGGGACGGGTCAGCGCGGTAAACATGGTGTTTATTGGTGCGTCGAATGAAGTAGGACAATTCGAATCGGGATTGACGGCCCAATGGTTCGGCACTGTGCCCGCCGTCTTATTAGGAGGCATCGGCACCATTCTGATCACCGTTTTGTGGACTGTTCTGTTCCCGCAAATACGCGAGCTCGACCGGCTCATCCCCGAAGAAGTTCAAAAGTAATTGCCCCTGCTACCCTTTGATTGCATGGCGAAGAGTTGGGTAAGTTTGAGATCCCTCGCTCTTACCGTTTGTTTAGCGCTTCTTAGCGCCACCTCCTTCGCTTGCGATCGATGTCGACAAGCTCCCGAAGCCTACGGGATATGTCAGCGACCTCGCTCATGTCGTTGACGACGGCAGCAAACAGCAACTCGAAGCCTTTTGTACTGCCGTAGAGCAACAACTGGGAGTCCAGTTGGCATTCGTTACGGTCGATAGCCTGGACGACCGCCCGATCAGAGATGTGGCTTTGGAGATCGCGCGCAAGTGGGGCGTCGGCGACAGAAAGAGCAACCAGGGCGTGCTCCTGTTGCTCGCGGTCAAAGACCGACAAAGTGACATCGAAACCGGTCGAGGTATTGAGCCCTATCTGACCGATGGATTCTCGGGCGGCACACTCCGGGCGATGCGCCCGGACCTCCGGGGCGGGAATTACGGGGCCGCGTTGCTCACCGCGGCTCGCGAGATGGCGAACCAGATCGCAAGCGGCAAGGGCATGCCTTTCTCGAGCGATCTGGCCCCGAATAGACCAGAGCGGCGCGAGCGCTCCAGACGTTCTGGCGGGCTCCCATTCCCGCTGATCATTCTCGGCATCTTTTTTCTCCTTTGGCTGTTTGGTCGAGGTGGTCGACGAGGCGGAGGAGGATACAGGGGCGGGGGTGGCGGCAGCTTCCTGACCGGAATGCTGCTCGGCAATTTGCTAAGCGGCGGACGACGAGGAGGCGGAAGTGACTGGGGCAGCGGAGGCGGTTTTGGAAGTGGCTCGGGCGGAGGTGGTGGATTCGGTGGCTTCGGAGGAGGAGACTTTGGCGGGGGCGGAGCGAGCAGCAACTGGTGAGAAACGGCGATGAGTTCTTTGGAAGAACAAACAACTGATCTTGTCGGCCGGCTGAACGGGCAGTTGAAGACCCAGCTTGTTTCCGTCATTCTGTATGGGTCTGCGGCGATGGAGGATTGGCAGGAGAATGCCTCGGACATCAACGTCTTGTGCGTGGTGGACAAGCTCTCCGCGTCCGAATTGTCCAAATGCGAACCGATTTTCCAATGGTGGAGGGGTTTAGGGCACCCTGCTCCCCTGCTCCTGACGGCCGACGAGGTTCGCACCTCAACCGACTGCTTTCCCGATGGAGTTCCACGACATGCGAGACCACCGTCGAGTTCTTCACGGATCTGATGTGATCGAGGGTCTGGAGATCGACTGGTCGTTTCTATCGTGCTCGAAGTCGAGCACGAACTGCGGGCGAAACTAATCCGATTGCGGCAAAAGGCTGCCGAATTGTTATCCGCACCTGCCTCGGCTGCTGCAACTTCTGGCCGATTCGCTCTCCACATTCTGTGTTTTAGGGCGGCATGCGCTTGTTTTGAGCGGCGCGCAACCAAAGTACAAGAAGGCGGAGATCATCGCCGCGCTCGAGGGCCCGCTCGGACGCAAGTTGGAGGGAGCGACTCAGATCCTGTCGTTGCGATCGGGCAAACAGCCTGCGGGCATTGATGCAACCATGTTATTTGAGAAGTATCTGAACGAGATGGAAGCTCTGGTGCGATTCGTAGATGCACTCGAGCGATAGCGTCACGTTAAGCATATAAGGGAGAAATACGGGATGAAGGGTTTGTTGATTGTGGTAGGGGTTCTGGTCATTGTCGGTGTGGTGTTCGGGGGCCAACTGATGGGCTCTAAGAATCAACTTGTAACGGAGAAGAACGATATCGACGCACGATGGGCCCAGGTCGAAAACGATATGAAGCGGCGGGCGGATCTGATTCCAAATCTGGTCGAAACGGTGCAAGGGCTACGCCAAGCAGGAACAAACCGTCATTGGCGAAGTAACAAGTGCCCGGTCCGCTTTGCTCGGTGCCCATTCGAAAGAAGATGCCATCAACGCTAATAATCAGCTCAGTGGCGCGATCGGCCGTCTGTTAGTTCTTCAGGAAAATTATCCGCAGCTGAAATCAAACGAGAACTTCTTGAGGCTGCAGGACGAATTAGCCGGAACAGAAAATCGCATCGCCGTGGACCGGCGTGATTACAACGAGGCGATTCGGAAGTACAACACCGACGTGGAACTCTTCCCGCGCAACATTGCCGCCGCGATCTTCGGATATCACCGTGACGACGCTTACTTCAAGACCACTGAGCAGGAGAAGAAGGTTCCTCAGGTAAAGTTTTAACCTTCGTCCTCCTCCGGCTCCGGTTCCACCCACTCCGCGGTTTCGTGGGCGTACTGTTTGAGCAGGGACAAGGAGACGCTGCTTGCTGAACCCGGCCATCCGGAGCTTACGATAAGCGCTGGCAAACTGTTTCTGATCTTTCAACAATTCGCGAAGATCCTTGTTGCGGTACTTCCGCACGAGGAATTGCAGCCGCCAGTTTAGGTTCATCGGTTTTGGCGAACGTCTTCGCTACTGCTTTCTCGGCAACCGAACTGAGGGACACGCTTCGCTCGAAGATCTCGGAGTACCCTTGATCGGCCGAATCCGTCATTCTGGAGACGAGAAGGAGGCAAAAGCTTCGGAGAACTTCTCATCATCAGCCATTCCATATTCCCGGAGTTTCGCGAGAGTTTCCGCAACCACAGACGGCGGATTCCGACCGGCGAGAAAGCTTTGTCTTCAGTTCGGCAACAGAATACGGCCGTCCTGCAAGGAGCCGAAGCGCATAGTTCCACAACTCTTCCGGGACTGAGCTTCTTAGGCTTCGAGTGCGCCACCATCTCACTGAAACGTTTGTAACACTACCACACTCTACACGGATGTAGACTGCAATTACGGCGGCCACTATGGCCTGAAAGGCAAGGTAATTACAATGGAAGAAAAAGGCGGCTTTGGCTATTTCCTTTTGGGACTTGGAATTGGCGTAGCGGCTGGTATGCTTTGGGCTCCTCGGGCGGGTGACGAAACGAGGCAGCTCCTGGCAGATAAGGCTGGAGAAGGTGCAGACTATTTGAAAGCTCGAGCGGGCGAGAGTTCGGAATATCGTTCGCCAACGCGCTGATGACATCAAGCAATCTGCATCTGATCTGTACGAGAAAGGCCGGAGCACGGTTTCGCGCCAAAAGGAGACTCTGAACGCAGCAGTTGAGGCTGGTAAACAGGCATATCGCGATTCAGTTGCTGACATTAAATCAGCAGTCGCGGGAGCTGGTACCGGATGCCCGAACGAAACCGTTTAAGCTGATCCATTGGCGCCAAGAAGATAGCGCTTACAAAAATGGACGAGCACACACTACTTACGATTTTCTGTCGGTTCTGGCGGCATTAGCGATGCTGATTCAGGCCGGCACCCTTCTTGGGCTTTTCATTGTCGCCAGGCGGATTCAGGAGAAAGTTTCGGTTTTGACCGGTCCAATCACCGGCATAATCGACACCTCCAAGAGGACGCTACAGATGGTGGAAGGCCACATCGACCGGATTGGGAAATCCAGCAACGCCATCCTGGATACGACCAAACAGCAACTCACGAAAGTGGACGAACTCATCACGGACGCGAGTACCCGAGCTAAGGTCCAGATGGAGCGCGCAGAAATGGTGCTGGACGACACAATGGGCCGAGTTCAACATACCGTGTCTTTCGTTCAATCGGGGGTGGTTCGGCCCGTGCGTGAAGTTCAGGGTATCGTGACTGGCATTCGTACTGCCTTGACTCATCTAGGGCGCGGCGGCCGACCGACGGTCGATCACGCCACTGCCGACGAAGAGATGTTCATCTAAGAGCCTACAAGCGAACCAGTTTGAGAAAGCTCCGAGCCACGGCTCGGAGCTTTTTTGCGTTTAGCGCGGGCGAAACCATCTTCTCGGGTTTCATGTGACGGTCGAAGTCCTCTGGACTCAGGATGTTGAGCGCGACGGCCGCCTCCTTCAAACTCGATCCGTTCTGGTGCGCAGTTTTCGCAATCTTAGCCGCTTTGTCATACCCGACAACCGGATTCAACGCGGTCACCAACATCAGGCAGTTGTCCACATATTGCTGAATGCGCTTCCGATCGACGTCAATCCCGATCGCGCAATGCTCCGTGAAGCTCCGGCAAGCGTCGGAAAGCAGCCGGACTGAGTGAAGAAAGTTGTAGATCATCACCGGCTTAAAAACATTGAGCTCGAAATTGCCCTGCGAGCCGGCAAACCCGATGGCAGCATCGCTTCCGAAAACCTGTACCGCGACCATCGTCATCGCTTCGACTGAGTGGGATTCACCTTCCCCGGCATGATGGAAGAACCCGGCTCATTCTCCGGAATTGTCAGTTCTCCCGAGTCCGCAACGAGGCCCGGAAGCAAGCCATCGAATGTCGTTGGCGATCTTCATCAACGACGCCGCCAACGTCTTAAGTGCTCCGCTAGCGAACACGAGTTCGTCGTGAGCCGATAGCGCCGCGAATTTATTCGGATGAGAACGGAACGGCAAGCCCGTCAGTTCAGCGACTTTGGAGGCCGCCCTCTCGGCAAACTCAGGGTGTGCATTCAGTCCAGTTCCTACGGCAGTTCCCCCGATCGCAAGATCGTACAAGCCGTCTAAGCGCGTCTGCAAGCCGCTCCACGTCGCGGTCGAGCATGGACACCCATCCCGACATCTCCTGGCCCACGGTGATCGGGGTCGCGTCCTGTAAGTGAGTACGGCCAATCTTTACGACCTCGGCAAAAGCCTCGGCCTTCGCGTTCAGCGCTGCCCGCAGTTCTTCGACAGCAGGAATGAGTTTGCGCTTTACCTGTTCCGCTGCCGCAATGTGCATTGCCGTCGGGAAGGTGTCGTTCGAGGACTGCGACATGTTGACGTCGTCGTTCGGATGAATCGGCTTCTTGCTGCCCTTCTCACCGCCCGCCAACTCGATCGCCCGGTTCGAGATCACCTCGTTGGCGTTCATGTTGGTTTGCGTGCCGCTGCCCGTCTGCCAGATACGCAGAGGGAACTCGTCGTTCCAGGTTCCGGCGATTACTTCGTCGGCTGCTTGCGTGATCAGCTTGGTTTTTTCGTCGTTGAGTTTGCCGAGATCGTGATTCACCAGCGCGGCTGCCTTCTTGAGGACGCCGAAAGCACGAATCAGCTCCGGCGGCATCTTGTCGTCGCCTATATCGAAGTGCTTCAACGATCTCTGGGTCTGAGCGCCCCAGTATCGGTCGGAGGGCACCTCGATCAAGCCCATGCTGTCTGATTCGGTGCGAGTCGAAACGTTCATATTCTTATTGTGTAATGCGGAGCTCAGTGTCATTGGAGTACGCTGGTCCGCCAGACCGTCGATCTTGAAATCGGGCACCGGCGGAGCAACGCGTAGCGGTGACATCTTCCACTTTTCGCATCACGAACGAAGGAGCGCGCCGGTCGACTTCTGCCACTTCACGATCCTCGAACCGGACGTTCCGGGCACTGTCCAGCACGAACGCCGGGCGCGAATCCTCGTTCGCGTAAGCCGACCGCCAAGATTGCGAACGTTCACGCCGTCAGCATGTCTGATGTAGAGCCCGTACGCGGGTAGCAGACCGAACATGGACGGCTCCGGATATTCTTTCTCGCGCTCGGGCACTTCGTAGGGCTGGCGCTTCGGCACACCTCCCGAAGCCTCGAAAGAAGAATGTGTTGACGAGTTCCGACGGTTGGTCTGCAGCTTGTTGAAGTGTCAGCCCGCCCCGGTATTGCAGCCGGATGTTGTCAAGCGTGATGTCTTCCACGTCGTTGCCCGGAACGCCGGAGATGGTTGAGGGATAGCGGGGATCAGCATCAGCAGCAGTGAGATTACTGATGATCACGCGTCGAATCGAACCGGGAGCTGTACCCTCCGGCGCACGCATCCGACTTCCGAGCCGGATGAAAAGAGGAGCGTTCGAGACATCGCGCATGGTGATATTCGAGACGCTGACGTCTTCGATATGAGCGCCGTCCACCGATTCGAGCGCCAGTCCTCGCGAATGCTCAAAGACAATGTTCGAGATCGTAATGTTGCGGAAATCTCCTTCCGACTCTGTGCCAATCTTTACTCGACCAGTCGGGCCGTCGCGGTCGGGAGCTTGCTTCAATTGGCGGCCGTATGTTCCATCGAGCAAGGTGCCCATGTCATACCCGCTGACGAAACGAGTTGGTGAGCGTAACGGCTCAGTCGCGCGGCGAAACCCCAGGGCATGGCTCGCTTTCAGGACGATTGCGTCGTCGTTGGGAGAGTTGACGCTCAGATTCGAGAGCCGGACGTTGTGACAACCATCCATATCGATGCCATCGCGGTTCGTGTCGATTTTCACGTTGTCGATTGTCAGATTGTCGACGCCGGTCGCAAGAATTCCGAAATGGCCGCCGGACAAAATTGAGATGTCGCGGATCGTGACGTTGCGGCAGAGTTTCAGAGCGATCGCTTTGTTGCCGCCTGTCGTCTTGGCCTCTCTGGTCAGAGCTTTGCCGTTGATGAGACCGTTTCCGCTGATGGCAACATTCGAGAGGTTCTCGCCCCAGAAGAGGCTGTTGTGCCAGTGGCTATGGCCGAAATCCTGAAACTTGGTCGACGAGTTCGCTTCCGCCTCGTCGTAGGCTGCGGGATCATCGGAGGCCAGGATGACGACGCCGGATTCAAACTGCAAATGCGACATTGCTGCGGAGGTGAACGGAGCCAGTGAGGTAGGTTCCGGCCGGAAAGTAAACAGTTCCGCCCTTCGCTGCGGCGGCCGCCTCGATTGCTCTTGTTGATCGAATCGCGGTCCGCTGTTCTGCCGTCCGCCTTTCGCGCCGAATTCTCTGACGTTTAAAGTTGCTGCCGCTGCGCAGCTAGAGCAAAACAGGGCAGAAGAAGAGCGCCGAACAGCTTCTCAAGTCCGGGGAATCGCATGAGGAAGCACTTAGCTCATCCAGCATATCCCGCCGCTGAACCCGTAGGAGCTTCGATTCGGTTAAACGATGGCTTTGCCGTCCGGGGCTGTCCTGCGTTCCAAGAACGCTAAGATTTTGGCAAGCAGGACTTCCTGTGCCGGCGGTGGAGCAGTGGTGACCAGCCTGCTGGCAAAACGGGAGAACGGCAGGACGATCAGGAAGTACAGACCGGCCGCCTTGATCAGGAAACTGATCACCGCGTTCAGGAAGTTCCCGATTCCGATGCCGTAGGGCTTGATGGCAGAGAAGTCCGGCTGGCCGCCGAGGAGCCCGATGATGGGCGTGATGATGTCCTTGCTCAAAGAGTCGACGATGCCCGCAAAAGCAGCGCCGATGATGACGCCGACCGCGAGATCGATGACGTTCCCGCGCGAGATAAATTCCTTAAATCCTTTTAACATCTCCAAAAGAGTACACCAGAAAGACTACGCTGCACGCGGAACCGAAGTTAACCTGCGCTAAGTACTAGTACTGGCCGCCTGAGTCCAGCGTTCCTCGCTGTACGCTCGTCCCGGATGCGTCAATGGCTACACTCGGATGGAGCGATGAGCACTCCAGCCAAGCCCTTCCAGCCTTTTGTTTCGGAACAACGTGCAGATGCGCGAACTCACGATGCGCGCTTTGCTCCTCGGCCTCGCCATGACGGTGGTTCTTGGAGCCGCCAACGCTTATCTTGGGTCTGCGCGCAGGCATCACGGTCGCGGCGACCTATCCTGCGGCCGTCATCAGTATGGCGGCCATGAGGGCATGGAAAGGATCGCTCCTCGAAGAGAACATCTCGCGGACCAGCGGATCCATCGGCGAGGGCGTCGCTTCGGGCGCGATCTTCACCATTCCGGCTTTCCTGATTTCGCGCGCGTGGCCGTCGTTCAGCTTTGCCGACGCTTACTGGAAATCGACGGTTCTCATCCTGGTCGGAAGCGTTCTCGGCGTGCTCTTCATTTCTCTCGTGCGCCGGGTCATGGTGGAGGACCCGGAGCTTCCCTTCCCTGAATCCATCGCCGCTGCCGAAATTCACAAAGCGGGGCAACGCGGCGCCGAAGCAGCGCAGATACCTGTTCTGGAACATTGGCGTAGGCGGCATCGTGTTCTTGCTCGGCCGGCTTGGGTCTGTTTGCGCCGGACGCTGAATTCCCGTTTGCGATCGGCAGGCTCGGGCTCACTAAGCTTCGGCTGGGCACGGCTTGGATCTTCGAACCTGCTTGCAAACGGGCGGCATCTCGACCTTCGCTGCGCCGAGCGTAAGCCCGGCTTACCTGGGAGTTGGTTACGTGATTGGCTTGCGTCTCGCGTCGCTTGCAATTTTCAGGCGGCGTTCTCGCCTGGGGCCTGATGGTTCCGCTTCTTATCTACTTCCTCGGCCCGCAGCTTGCACCATTTCTTCCGGCCGGGGCGACCGACGAATCATGGAGCGGGCTGGCCGCGAGTGTCTGGCGCTATATCGTGCGGCCTATCGCAGTGGGAGGAATGCTGGTGGGAGCGGCGTATACCCTGTTCCGCATGAAAGACAGCCTGCTCTCCGGAATGTCGCGCGCCATACGGAGATCTGCGGCAGACCGCGGAACAAACTGCTGCGCTGAGCCGGACTGAACGTTACATGAGCTCGAAGCTCGTGTTTACGCTCATCGCCGTCGTATTTGCCGTCATGATTGCTCTGTATGTTTACTTCTCGGGCGGCCTCGATCAGCGGCTTCGTTGCGGCACTCACGATGCTGATCCTTGGTTTCTTCTTTGCCACCGTGTCCGGAAGCCTGTGCGGACTGATCGGCTCCTCCAACAATCCCGTCTCAGGACTCACTCTTTCAACGCTGATCATCGCTGCGCTCTTGATGGTGGCGCTCGGCGTTTCGGGCGGCGGTGGAGTAGCCGCTGTGCTGGGGGTTGCGGCCGTCGTTTGCGTCTCATCCGCAGTCGCCGGAGAACTACTGCAGGATTTCAAAGTTGGATTCATCCTGGGTGGCACTCCGCGAAACATTCAGATCGCGGAGTTGATTGCCGTCGTGGTCGCCAGCCTCATCATGTATTTCCCGCTCGTTCTGTTGCACGAAGGCAACATACGCGCCGGCGGTACGGGTTTCGGCGATCGACAGCTGCCGGCGCCGCAGGCGGGCCTGATGGCTTTGCTTGCGCAGGGTATCGTCGGCGGCGATATGCCTTGGCCTCTTGTGATTGTCGGCATGCTGATGGGCATTGCGCTGATCTGCATGCAGGTGCGCAGCCCGATGCTGGTCGCGGTCGGAATGTATCTGCCGTTTGAAACGACGTTCGCCATCTTCGTCGGAGGAGTGATTCGTTCCGTCTCGGACGCGATCGCGCGCCGGCGCCGATTGAACGAAGCGCAACAGGCGCGCGTAGAGAATGCGGGTATTCTCACCGCCTCCGGACTGATCGCGGGCGAGGCAATTCTGGGACTTGTCTGGGCGGCACTTCAATTTGCACCGCAAAACATCAGAGAACATCTGCAGATCATTCGCCAGACCTCTCTATTCGATCGGCTTGGTTGTTCTTGCTCGTGCTCGGCTGGGTGATGATCTATTTCCCGCTCCGAAGTGCCGGCGCAGCGGACGAACCGGCACCTCCCACCGGCATCGTATAGAGCTACCGAAACACGGTCACAGCTCATCCTAAAGAAGTACATTTCTTCATTCATCAGCTCTAAGCTGTAGTCCTTTAGTTATGCGTTAGAGCTACGATCAGGCTCCGGATCCCGCCCTCGCTGGCGCGTTGACGGGAACTCGCGCATGCTTACAGTTGTGGGCAAGAAGGTTTCTGGAGGCGGATTGCGATCTCAAACTTTATCTCGCACGCACAAAGCGTGCGATTGCCGAAGAGAGTCCGAGCGGTATCGGGGCTGACCTACGCCGATTGCTCATCGGACAGGATGATGCGGTCGAAGCGATCGTGCCTTTCGTCCAGATGCATCAGGCAGGACTCTCGCCAGAGGGACGACCAATCGGAGTTGTTCTCCTCCTCGGACCCACGGGAACCGGCAAAACGCGTACCGTAGAAGCCTTGGCCGAAGTTTTGCACGGAAGCAGCAAAAACCTTCTTAAAATCGATTGCGGCGAATTCCAGATGGAGCACGAAGTGGCGAAGCTGATCGGCGCGCCTCCCGGATACCTGGGTCATCGCGAAACTCAGCCGCTGCTGAGCCAAGGCAAGCTGAACGCCGTTACCTCCGAGGCGAGCGACATCTCGATCGTGCTGTTCGACGAAATCGAGAAGGCTGCTCCTTCGATGACTCGCCTGCTGCTGGGAATTCTCGATAAAGCCACTCTCCGGCTGGGCGACAACACCACCGTGAACTTCGAGCGCACGCTGATCTTCATGACCACGAACATCGGTGCGAAGTCGATGCAGCGTGTAGCCAAACCTGATTTCGGATTCGAAGCAATGCTTCCTCCGAAGCAGACCGCGCGAAGACTCGCGGCTTCAAAGCGTGGGAATGGCGGCGGTTCGCAAGAAGTTTTCCCCCGAATTTGTCAACCGTATCGATTCCGTGGTCACCTATAAGCCGTTGACGCGCGGCGCTTGCGACGTCATCCTTGATCAGATTCTCAGGAACTTCACCGAGCTGATCAAGCATCGGCTGGGTCTGCGCAGCTTCAAGGTTCAGTGCACGAATTCCGGGACGAAGTCTGCTTCTTGAGAACGGAATCAGCACAGAATTCGGAGCGCGCGAACTGAAGCGAACCGTCCAGCGGAACTTCATACAGCCGGTTGCGGCGCTTGTCGCCGAAGGCCAGATCCCCGCAGGATCGACCGTCATCCTCGACGCGAAGGGCGGCGACTTCACCATTCTCCTCAGGCAGTAGGCTAGGGGCGCTCCCACCTTACGGTCTGAGTGATGGACGAAGACCCTGGCACCTCAACTGCCAGGGTCACGTCCACTCGTGGGGCCGCATTCTCAATTTCAACCGCCCCCAGCCGCAATTCATCCAGGCCGAGTTGAACCGACTCGTCCCGGCTTCCGTCTCTCCTGATCACGAGTCGGGCTCCCGAGGCATTGTCGAATGCGCGCGAGGAGTTGTTCCAACTGACCCGAAGACCAGGTCCCTCCCTCGATGCCGCAAGCTCCAGCTGACTTGACCGCAGCAGCGGAATTGCTTTCGCCATCTCCGATCCTTGCCAAAACAGATAAAACAAGCAGGCCGCGGCCAGACGCGCCGGCGCTGATCCAGGCGGGTGATAGATTCCTCTTCGGTCTCGGCGGCCGGGATGGCGGAAGACGCGGCTGCGAGGGTTCCGGCTCGACCTCCGGCAATAACTTGAATTCCCGCTCATCGAATTTGAACTCGCGAACCGAAGGCTCGGCCGGCAGCTACGCGGTTCTGCGCAACAAAAAAAGCGGCAGAATGTGGTTCGTTGCCTTCGATCAGGAGCAGAGCGCAGACCTGTTCAATGAACAGGCCCGAGATCATTCCGCGATCGGCTAACGAAGGCCGGAGCGAACCGGGACGCCTGTGACTGCGGAACAGACCTACGACAGATCTGCCCGTCTCACGTGCGCGCACCCGCACTTCTTCTACTCTCTTCTCCTGACTCGGATCGATGATGAACGTCGAGCCGTCCTTATCACCCCTCCGGATCATTTCGACGTCTTCTACACGGAGCGTAGGCGAGTGCGAACTGGGAAGAGATCCAATCAGTACCCCCCCAATCTCGGCCGTATCTCCGGCCGAAGAAAGCAGACTCCCGGATCTTAGCGACCAAATCCAGTTTTAATTCGATTGCGTATGGAGAACCACTCGGACCCCATCGGATGTAGAGCGGCGCTTCGCTCCCTTCCGGCGCATTAGGCATCGGCTGCATTGCTTGCGGATCAACTGGGACTGGAAGAGAACGCTACACTGCATAGTGTTTGGCCGGCGATCTCTACCTTGTCGCAACACCGATAGGCAATCTGGAAGACATCACGCTTCGAGCTCTGCGCATCCTGCGCGACGAAGTTCAAGTTATCGCTTGCGAAGACACCCGGCAAACTCAAAAGCTGCTTACGCACTTTGATATCCGAAAACCTCTCATCAGTTATCACGAACATAATGAGACGGCACAAACAGAGCATATCGTTCAGGCTCTCTCTCGAGGTGAATCCGTCGCGCTAGTCAGCGACGCAGGAACACCTCTCGTCTCTGATCCAGGGTACCGTGTCGTAACCGCCGCCATCTCAAATGGCTATCGTGTGATACCCATTCCGGGTGCTTCTGCCGCTCGTAGCCGCCCTCGCGGGCTCTGGCCTTCCCACCGATGCCTTCCGATTTGTTGGCTTTCTGCCGCCTAAAACCGGCGCCCGCCGCAGGGCCCTGGAGGCGCTGACGAGCGATCAATCCACCGTCATTGCCTACGAAAGTCCCCACCGCATTCTCGAGTCACTCGAGGACATCAGCCAGATCCTGGGCGATCGCCCTATCGTGCTGGCACGCGAACTGACCAAGATTCATGAGGAGTTCCTGCGCGGTACCGCCGCTACGATCCGGCACGAGTTGGAGAGTCGCGGGACACCGAAAGGCGAAATCACGCTCGTGATCGGGCGAGGCGAGGAAAAGCCCGAAATAGCGGACGTCGTGACCGAGGTACAGCGGCTGACGACCGAACTTTCGCTCGATCGCATGGAGGCGATCAAGCTTGTAGCGAAGCGGCTGGGACTACCGAAACAAGAGGTTTACCGGCGCGTTGCGGTGCCGGGCAGCAGTCAGCCGGGCAAACGTCGTGATTAGGTCCGAACCGGCCGACCGCAAGTTTGGGTTCGTCTGGAAATATTCGCTCTCGAATGAGCTGCGCAATCATTCGGACGAAAGCCGGATGCGTACCGACCGTCTTAGCCCGCACCATCGTCATCCCAAGTTCCCGGGCCAATTCGGCGGCTTCCGCGTCGAGATCGTACAGGATCTCCATATGATCCGAGAGGAAACCGAGCGGCGAGACTAAGACGTTCATAACACCCTGTCCCGCAAGGTTCCGGAGATGGTCGAGGATGTCCGGCCCGAGCCACGGCTGAGTCGGAGGACCGCTTCGGCTCTGGAACACCAGGTCCCAGTCCTCGAATCCCAGACGTTCGGCAACGAGCCGTGTTGTTTCCCGAAGCTGTAACTCGTAATTACTCGCTTCAGCCATAGAGCACGGAATGCTATGCGCCGTGGCGACGAAACGAGGCTGTCGGCGCTGCCCGTCAGTGGACGATACCCGACGCTCGAACTCTCGGGTAGCTTCGAGAACGCGCTCGGAACAAGCCTCGATGAACCCGGGATGGTTGTAGAAAACCCGAAGCTTGTCGAGCGTTGGCGATCCCTCGCCTAGTTCAGCCTGCGCCGCGGCTATGTTTTCCCGGTATTGCCGGCATCCCGAATACGAGCTGTATCCGGACGTAACAAAAGCCAACGCATTTTTTACGCCGTCGTCTCGCATCGCGCGCAACGCATCCGCAAGATAGGGCTGCCAATTCCTGTTGCCCCAATAGATGGGCATTGCGATGCCTTGCCGCTCGAACTCGGTTGCGAGCGCAGCGATCAGAGCTCGGTTCTGGTCATTGATGGGGCTCTTGCCGCCAAAGTGGTAATAGTGCTCTGCGACTTCTGCGAGCCGCTCGCGAGGGATGTTCCGGCCCCGGGTTACATTCTCGAGGAACGGCATGACATCCTCCGCGCGTGTCGGGTCCGCCAAAGGAGACTACCAGCAGGGCGTCGTACATCTTCAGAGGGGTAACTCCGTGATTCTGTGAAGCTTCAACATGTTCGTGGAACCGCGCAATCCAACCGGCTGACCCGCCACAAACACGATGTTGTCGCCCGCCTTGACCCGTCCGCTGTCCACGAGCATGCGCTCCATCTCCTGGAGCATATGATCAGTCGAATCCATCGGCGGCGTAAGGAGCGAATGAACTCCCCAGACGATGGAGAGCTGCCGGGCGGTCACATCCGAGGAAGTAAAAGCGTAAATCGGCACAGGCGGTCGATTCCGGGCGAGCAATCGAGCAGAAGCACCCGTACTTGTTCCGACGGCCAACGCCGCCACCCCTGCGCAACGCGCTGAGTGATACGCTGCGTCCGCGATGATCTCCGGTATCGAGAGTTCTTCGTTGAGCCACACATCCGGAAAGTCACTTCGCATCGACTTCTCCGTTTCCGCTGCAATGCGGGCCATCACTTTCACAGATTCCACCGGATACTTGCCTGCAGAGGTTTCGGCCGAGAGCATGACCGCGCTCGTTCCGTCATAGATCGCATTTGCGATGTCGCTCACCTCAGCACGCGTGGGGATCGGATTTTCGATCATTGATTCCAACATCTGAGTAGCGGTGATGACGAATTTGCCGCATCTTCTCGATTTGTCAATGATGGTCTTCTGGATGAAAGGCACCTTTTCAGGAGCCATTTCCACTCCGAGATCTCCACGCGCGACCATCACGCCATCGCATTCTTCAAGAATTGAGTCCAGATTTTGCCAGGCTTCAGGCTTCTCGATCTTGGCAATGATGGGCTGCTTCGCATCGACCTCTTCGAGCAGGTGACGCAAGCGCAGAACATCACGCGCGCTCCTGACAAACGAAAGCGCAAAGAAATCTACACCCAGTTCGACGCCGAAGTGCGCATCGGAGATGTCTTTTTTCGAGATGGAGGGAGTGCTGACCGCAACACCCGGCAGATTGATACCTTTCCGGTCGCTGATCTTGCCGCCATGTTCCACGATGCAGCGAGCCGCTACGCCGTCGCTGGCTACTACGCGAAGCTGCACCGTTCCGTCGGCAAGCAGAATGGGGTCACCCGGCTTCACATCGCGTGCCAGTTCGGAGTACGTCGTCGACGCGATTTGACTGTTGCCCTCAACCGGCTGAGTCGTGATGGTGAAAGTGGCTCCATCCTCCAGCACGTAAGGCCCGTCCTTGAACGTTCCGAGCCTTATCTTAGGTCCTTGCAGATCGAGCAAGATGCTTACGTGCCGGCCGGCACTTTCGGCAAGCTCGCGGACGCTCCTGACGCGCCGGGCGATGTCTTCCTGGGTGCCGTGCGAAGCATTCAGTCTGAAAACGTCAACACCTGAATCGAAGAGCTTCTTCAGAACCTCGACACTGTCGGTCGCGGGTCCGAGTGTGGCAACGATTTTTGTGGCGCGCATTTATGGGTTTGAGTGATCGTTACGCTACGATAGCGTTGGATTTAAAGCAACTACGAATCTGAGCTCCCCTTCATTATGCCGCTTTACCAGGCGATCATCCTCGCCATTGTTCAAGGATTAACCGAGTTTTTACCGGTCAGCAGCACTGCGCATCTTGCTATCATTCCGCAGTTGTTTCACTTCGCGGACCCAGGTCTGGGTTTCGATGTTGCGCTCCATGTCGGTACGCTCGTGGCGATTCTTATCTTCTTCTTCCGCGACTGGGTGCAGGTCATTGCCAACGGCCTGGGCTTTTCGTATCGGGGCGTGCAGCCCGATGAAAACAGCCGATCACTGCTCTGGTATCCTGGTTGTGGGCACGATTCCAGTGCTGATTGCAGGAGCGGCTCTGAAGAAGTATGCCGAGGGTCCCTGGCGCACGTTGTTCGTCATGGGCACGACGCTTATAGTCTTGGGCATTGTCATGTACTTCGCCGATCGCCGTGGTCAAAACAAGCGCGGCCTGGACAGTATGAACTGGACGGATGCGATCGCGATCGGCGTTGCTCAGGCGCTTGCCGTCGTACCCGGCGTTTCGCGTAGCGGAATCACGATCACAGCGGCTCGATTTCGGCACCTGGACCGGGAAGCAGCCGCGCGGTTTTCTTTCCTCCTGTCGACGCCGGCGATTGCGGCCGCCGCGGCCAAAGACGCTCTTGACCTGCGGAAAGAAGGCGGCGTTCCCCACGATATGCAACTGCCTTATCTGGTCGGAATCGTCGGTCAGCGGGCTGGTCGGCATCATCGTGATCGCCTTCTTTCTTCATTACCTCCGCCGCAACACGCTCAACCTGTTCGTCTGGTACCGAGTGATCTTTGGCATAATAGTGATCGCTCTGGGTATTTACTTTCGCAACGGCGGATGACGCTACTATCACCGTCTCGCCACCACCGGCTGAACGAAGCCGTGGGGCTGCTTTTGCTTCTTCTAGGCTTGGCCGTTTGTCTGAGCCTGGTTTCTTATTCATCTTCTGACCCGTCCTGGAATACGGCGACGCAGGCGGGCCGAACTCACAATCTGCTGGGGTTATTCGGCGCCCGTTGGGCCGACTTCTTCCTGCAAGTCTTCGGGCTCAGCATCTTCCTTCTGCCGGTCAACATCTGGGCGCTCGGCTGGAAATGGGTGCGTTCCTCGCCGATCGAAAGCACCTGGTTTCGAGTACTCGGAAACCTGTCGCTGTGGTTTTGCCTTTCGGCTGCCTGCGGCCTGGTTCCCCGCCCCTGGTTGATCGCCGGAGCCGTTCACCCGAGCGGCCTGGTCGGCATGGTGATTGCCGACTTCCTCCTGGCTCGCTTCGATGTCGCAGGTTCGGCCATCATCACCGTCGCGTCGGGAGTTGTCGCGCTCTACTTCGCTTCCACCTTTGAAGTCTCCACGCTTCGCCGCTGGCTGAGCGGACCTCTGGCGAAGTGGCGCGCATTCCGTGCGAAGTTGGAAAGCAATCGCGTGAGGTTCGGCGCCAGGCAGCAATCGAAAAAGCGAAGGCGCAAGCTGCGGAGAGAACAGCCCGGCGGCAGAAGAGCCGAAGCGAAACCGGCTGCTGCTCGCGAAGCACGTGCCGCCAAAACGGAGCCGCCCGCAAAGCCGAACCTGAACCGGCTCAAAGCACCGTCGCTGCCCCGCGCGCTCCGGAACCCGATATGACGCACCGCCGTTCGATCTCGACGAGGAGCCGGAACCTGAACCGGAGCCGCACGAGATCCCCATTCGGACTCTCGAGTATCAGCCGGTAAGCCGGGACGCAGTGGCAGAACAGGCCGCCGCCTCCAGCGCCGCCTAAAGCCAGCCATGGACCATCCGAGTCGCCAGCAAGAAGCGCCGCTTCTGGCGACTGCCGTCCACCAATCTGCTGCATGAAGTTCCCGCCGGAAACGGCTACGACAGCCAGGAACTGAAGGAAGTTGCAAGCCGCATCAAGTCGAAGCTCGAAGAATTCAATGTTCGCGGATCTGTGGTGCAGATCAACCCGGGTCCGGTTGTCACAACCTTCGAATTCAAGCCTGAAGCGGGCGTGAAGTATAGCCGCATCACCACGCTGATGGAGGATCTCTGCCTTGGGCTGCAGGCGGAATCCGTTCTGATTGAGCGCCTTCCGGGCAAGCCGACGGTCGGCATCGAAGTGCCGAACAGCAAGCGCGAAGTGATCAGCCTGCGCGAGATTCTGGAATCTGACGCGTTTCATGATTCCCCATCGAAGATGACCATCGCTCTCGGCAAGGACATCAACGGCCGGATCAAGGCCGCATCGCTCGAGACCATGCCCCACCTTCTGATTGCCGGCTCCACCGGCTCGGGAAAGAGCGTGATGCTGAACGCCATGATCATGTCGTTCCTGTACAAGGCGACGCCGGACGAAGTGCGGATGATTATGGTGGATCCGAAGCGCGTCGAATTGGGAATCTATGAAGGCATTCCGCACCTTCTGACGCCCGTCATCACGGAACCTAAGAAGGCGACCAATGCGCTGCGGAATGCGGTGCTCGAAATGGAGCGCCGGCTGAAGCTGCTCGCGGCGCAAGGCGTGCGCAACATCGATCAATACAACCGGAAGATGGCGGCACTTCGGAAAGAGCCGCGGAGTCTTTTCGACGAAGAGAACGAGTCGATGAAGAGGAGACGCGGCCGCTGCCCTACGTCCTGATCCTGATCGATGAGTTGGCTGACCTGATGATGCTCGAACGCGCCAATGTCGAAGAATGCATCACCCGGCTGGCGCAGATGGCTCGAGCGGTGGGCATGCATCTCGTACTGGCAACGCAACGCCCGAGCGTGGACGTCATCACCGGGTTGATCAAGGCGAATTTCCCGTCGCGCATCAGCTTCCGGGTCGCCACCCGGGTCGACTCGCGAACGGTTCTCGATTCCATGGGCGCCGAGCATCTGCTTGGCAAAGGCGACATGCTGTTTCTGCCCCCGGGCTCTTCGCGATTGACACGCGTACACGGCGCCTATGTCACGGAAGCCGAAACGAACAGTGTTGTCGATTTCTGGAAGGCGCAAGCTGAGCCCGAGTACGACGAGAGCTTCCTGCTCACGCCTCCGTCGGAAGAGGACGTGGAAGACGCGGAAGCGTTTGACGGCGAGCAGGATCCTATGTATCAGGACGCGGTGCGAGTCGTTCTCGAGATTGGGCAAAGCTTCCACCTCTACGCTGCAGCGGCGGCTGCGACTGGGCTACGGACGGGCGGCGCGAATTCTCGACATGATGCAGCGCGAAGGGATCATCGGGCCACCCGACGGCAGCAAGCCGCGCGAAGTATTGAAGAGACCGGATTGGCTGCGCGAAGTGGAAGACCAGCTACGCTAGCTGTTGACTGCCAGCTATGGCGGAGAAAAATATTGTTGTCGCGATCGACGGTCCGGCTGGCGCCGGAAAAAGCACGATCGCCCGGCGCGTAGCCGAACGGCTGGGATTTACCTACATCAACACCGGCGCGATGTATCGTGCCATTGCGTTGTGGGCCCTGCGTCTCGGTACCGAATTGTCCGACATGCACCGCCTGGAGCAACTCGCCAAAGAAGCCCGGCTGGAGTTGTCCTCCGGACGGCAGCCGGGTGGTTCTGAACGGCGAAGACGTGACGGAAGAGATCCGGTCTCCCGATGTCACGGAAGCAGCTTCCAAAGTTTCGGCTGTTCCCGCGGTGCGTCGAGCCCTGCTCGGCTTGCAGCGAAAAATGGCAGAAGAAACGAGCGTCGTGATGGAGGGACGCGACATCGGTTCCGTCGTGTTCCCTAACGCACAGGTCAAGATCTTTCTCGATGCTGATCCTCATGAACGCGCCCGCCGCCGCACACTCGAGCTGAGAGCAGGCGGGAACGGCTGCGAACACGGAAACGGTGGAAGCTGAGATGCGAGAGCGGGATCAGCGGGACCGTACGCGAGCAGAAGCACCGCTCGTGCAGGCCCCCGATGCTCAACTGATCGAAACGACCGGGCTTAATATCGAGCAGGTGGAAGAGGCTGTTCTGAAGGTGATCCGGGCCAGAACCTCAAACGGAAAAACCGCGAGTTTCTCCGGCAAGCGAATTAGCTTAAGTTGGCGGCAGTTCGGCTGGCGGGCGGCTGTTGCGGCTGGTTCTGGCTGCGCCAGCGGTAGAACCGGTGGAAGCACACGCGGCACCGCCACGGGAGAAGGAATGGCGCTGAGCATCACCTCCAGCGGGTTCCGCCGGTGGGAGCGCATAATCTCCGATGACCCACACTTGGCACAGGACTGCGGTTGGCTCGAACGTCTAAAGCGGAACATCGATACACTTTCAGCTTCGCACATTCGGAGCAAAAAATGCGGCACGGGAAGCCGGCGTGGACTCCCGGACGGAGTAGCCTATCTCATTCACGCGCGTTTAGCCTAGGAGCTGCCTCTGGTTTGTTCGCTATACTGGCAAAAAGGTCTATTGGCTTAGCGTCGCGCCTGCCGATCACCGCTTAGAAGTTCTCTACAGCAGGAGTTTCCATCCCAGTTTATGTTTGATCTGTTTCGCAGCCGAGAGAAAAGTGTGCGCATTCTCATGACTGTGCTGCTCGGCTTGATTGCAATTTCGATGTTGTGGTACCTGATCCCGGGCGGCTCGGGCAGCGGCTTTGGAGGTACTGGCGACAATGTGATCGCCACAGTTGGTGACGAGAAGATTACGCGACAGACCTGCAACGCGGACTGCAGGCAGTGACGCGGGGACAGGCCAACCTGCCCAAGAGCATCATGGCCATGTACGCCCCGATGATGCTGAACCAGATGATCGAGGGTAAGGCGATGGCTTACAAAGCGCGCGAGATGGGCTTGAAAGATCTCGGACCAGGAGCTTGGCGACGCCATCGAAAATGAATTCGCTGCCCAACTCGGCGGCAAGTTCGACATCAATATCTACCGCTCGGTGCTGGCGCAACAAGGCCTGACGGAGCGCGACTTCGAGGCCCGGCAGCGCGAGAGCATGCTGGCCGCGCGGCTCGAGAACATGGAAACACAGTCGCTGATCGTCACCGACGCGGAAGCCAGGGCCGAATACCAACGCAAGAATCTGAAGGTCGGCCTGCAATATCTGAGCTTTGACAGCAAAGCGTTCGCGGCGAAGGTAGACAAGAATCCGACTCTGGTGAAAGCGTATTTCGACAAGAACCGCTCCACCTTCCGAATTCCGGAGAAGAGAGATTTCGATTACATCGTGGGCTCTGCAGCAGACTTCGTTCAAAGCGCGCACGTGACCGAGAGCGAGTTGCAGCGCTCGTATCGCGAGGGCATGGACAGCTATCGGCAGCCCGAACGAGTTCAGGTGCGGCACATCCTGATCAAGACCCAAGGCAAGCCCAAAGAAGAAGTTCCGAAGCTGAAGGCAAAAGCCGAAGATCTCCTGAAGCAGTTGCAGCACGGAGCCAATTTCGCCGACTTGGCGAAAAAGAATTCGGAGGATACCGGATCTGCTGAAAAGGGCGGCGAACTCGGATATATCGTCCGCGGCCAAACCGTTCCCAATTTTGAGAAAGCGGCATTTTCGCTGAAGCCCGGCGAGCTGAGCGGCCTGGTGGAAACCGAGTACGGATATCACATTCTGCAGGTCGAAAATAAACAGGAAGCGCACACCCAGACCTTTGAAGAAGTCCGGCCGCAACTCCTGGCGGAAGCGCAAAAACAGGCTGGCGCCGAAAGTCTGAGGAAGGCGATCGAAGCGGCCCATTCCGAAATCGCGAAGACGCCCGGCACAGGACGAAGCCATCGCAAAGAAGTACGGCTTGAAATTCTTCCGACTTGAATGGGATTACGCAATGGCCAAACGCTTCCGGAGTTGAACTCGTCGGAAGTGACCAGCGCTATTTTCGCGGCGCCGAAAGGCACGCGTGACCAACGTCATCAATGTCGACGCGCAAGGCGAAAGACGCTTTCGCCGTTGTCAAGAACATCGTTCCTGCGCGAAATGCAGAGTTCAACGAAGTGCAGAGCGAAGTGCTGCAGAAGTATACGGATGCCGAGTCATCGCGGCTGGCGCAAGAGGCGGCTAAAGCAGCTGCTGATCGCGCCAGGAAGGGCGAGAGCCTGGAGGCAATCGGGAAAGTCGTATGGAGTTGCCGTCAAGACGGCGCCACCGTTCTCGCCCGAAGGAGCAGCAGAAGGCATCGGAGCCGCAACGTTGTTCCCCGGCCTGTTCAACGACAAAGTCGGCGATATTGTCGGCCCGGTTGCGGCGCAAACCTCCCAGTTTGTCTGCAGAGTCGCCGAGCGGATACCGGCTGATATGACGCAGTATGCAAAGAACAAAGACTCCGTGGTGCAGTCGCTTACGCAGCAGCGGCAAACTGTGCAGCAGCCATTGTTTCGCGACAGCGTGGTTTCCGATCTGAAGCGCCGCGGCAAAGTCAAGATCAACCAGGAAGCGATGAATCGCCTGGTGGGCTCATACCAGAGCTAGGTGGCATTCTGATCGAGCAACTACTTACGCTTTACAGAAGTCTCACGAACCCGGATGTTCTTGGTCAGTTTGTTTCAACTTACCCGCACATCTGGGTCGCTTATCTTACTGTTATTCCTGGTTGTGTTCGCCGAGAGCGGCCTTCTGGTCGGCTTCTTTTTGCCCGGCGATTCGCTCTTATTCACCGTCGGCATCGTAGCCGGAGCCGGCAAGCTGCAGATCGGGATGATCATCGCTGCTCCTGGCGATCGCGTCCATCGCCGGCGACGGCATCGGATTCTTTCTCGGATCGACTCTCGGCTATCGCCTCTTTCAGCAGAACTCAAAGATATTCCGACGCGAGTACCTCGACCGCACTCACGCGTTCTACGAACGTCACGGCGGGAAGACGATCATCTACGCCAAGTTCGTCCCGATCATCAGGACGTTCGCGGCCTTCATTGCCGGCGTCGGCAAAATGCACTACGCGCGCTTTCTTACCTTCAATGTCGTCGGTGCAGCAGGCTGGGTCACATCGATGATCTGCCTCGGGTACGGATTAGGAAACATTCCGTTCATCCGGCATAACTTTGAGAAAGTCGTGTTGCTCATCGTGTTCGCCTCGATCGCGCCTATATTTCTGCAGTTCCTTCGATCGAGAAGCAAGAGCTTCCGCCGGTTTTAGAACAGCGTTAACTGTCCGCCGGGCTGAGGCGGTTTCACCACCGGAAACGATCGGTCCGGATGGAAGGGCATCTCGGCCCGGATCGTTCGCACCATGCGACTGATGTAGTCCGGGTACTCTCCTTTCAGAAAGGCACCTGCACGGTACTGGCTCTCGTATCGCGCCAGGAGATCCGGATACTCGTCTCGGAGAAATGGGAAGAAGACACTCTGGGCACACGGCTTGAGAAAAAGCACTGCAGCCCCGAATGAACTTGCCCCGGCGGAAGCTGCGGCCGAGGCAACCGCTCGCAGGCTTGCCTGAGAATCCGTGAGGAACGGCAGTACCGGACTCGCAATGACTCCCACTCTAACGCCTGCATCGGCCAAGGCTCGCACCGCTTCCAGACGAAGCTCCGGGTGAGGAGCAAATGGCTCGATTTTGCGTGCCAGACCCGCGTCCAGGGTCGTAATTGTCAGGCAGACGCCCACGTCGTTCGCCTTCGAAAGGGTCTGTAAGACTTCCACATCGCGGCGCACCAGGTCCGATTTCGTCGTGATTCCGATCGAAATCTTTCTCAGACAGGTAAGCGCCTCGAGTACCGAAGCCGTCCGCCCGAATCGCCTTTCGGCTGGCTGGTATGGATCAGTTCCGGTACCGATGCCGATCCAGTCTCCTTCTTTAACGCTACGCAGTTCACGCAAGAACCATCGCTGGTCCCAATCCTTCGCGTAGATCTCGGTCTCGAAAGCGCCGGGCTGCCTGCGCTCGAGAAATTCGTGGGTGAAACGGGCGTAGCAGTATTTGCAGCCGTACTCACAGCCTCGATACGGATTGATCGTCCATGTGAACGGAACCCGTTTGGATTGGCATCGAGTCAGCCAGTTGCGAGTCGGTAACGTGCGGTATTCGACGCGCCGCTTGGTTTCGAGGACCTGACCTTCCGCGGCTTGGCGAGCGATACCGATCAGGGGAGCGTACTGGGTCATACAGCCTGCTGCTCGGTCGAGCCGAGCATCCAAGCCTATGTTCGCTTTTTATTCGCCTCTAGTCAACGGTTTTCTGTTGCCCAAAAACGAAAAATGACCAGTCGAAGACTGGCCATTCTCGCGGTACATCTCAGGTGCAGAGGACCTCTGTTACGAAGCCAGAAGTGAAATAACGCCCTTTTGGCGCAGACCATTCAGAGCGAGACCGTGGCGGCCACGCACTCCGGTCTTCTCGAAGATGTGCTTCAGGTGGATCTTTACCGTTCCGGGTCTGATTCCAAGTTCCTGAGCGATTTCCCGGTTCTTGAATCCTTGCTCGACCAGTTCCATTACCTGATGCTCTCTCGGCGTCAGTTCGGACCGCAGTTGCGCCTCGACGGTCATGGACTCACGGAATACGGAGTCTTGCATCCAGCTTCTGCCCTGGGCAACGGCACGCAAACAGGACAACACGGTGGCCGTGTCGGCGGATTTGCGGAGAATACCTTTTGCGCCGGCCTGCAGGAACCGAAGAGCTTCCGCTTCCGTGATCGACATGCCCCAAATCACAACGGCGGGAATGGTCGACCGGTTGCCCTGCTCCGTAGGCAATTGGGCGAGCGTCTCCAACACTGCCTTCGCGCCCAACCCTTGTCGATGATCAGGATTTCGGTCTGCTCGGCGTATGCGCTCATCATCCATTCGGCTGGCGACGAATGAGAAGACACAACGGCCAAGTCGTCCGTCGAGTCCAGTAAATGGGCAAGGCCCGTCACGGTAAGGGGCTGAGTCTCGCAAATGGATACTCTCTTTTTCTTTTTGCCTGATTGCGTTTCCATGTGTTTCGCTTAGGCTCCTTATCGGCCGGGTATTCCCTTTACTTGAGTGGTATTCGAGTTGTAATGCTCTCCGGTCGTACTCGCTGTTAGGTGAGATAGGAGGACTAATCCTATGGGGTTCGGGAAACCAGGGCGGCTCGGGAGGAGTCGATGCGGTAAGAAGATGAAGACTACTTGTCTGGACGTTGCGTTGGTTTGATCGTGGTCACTACAGGATGTCAGCACAGCGACCGGGAGGCGGCTCACGAGCGGGCAGAACAACTCAAAACGAAAGCGGAAGCCGCCGCAAAACAACTGGGCCAGGAAGGAAAGGAGCTTGGCGCCAAGCTAAACGAAAAGGCGCACGAGGTAGGAGCGAACGCACTCGTCCGGTGCGGAAGGAAGCCCGGACGACAAGCTGAAGCGCGGAGCCGCTGAGCTGAACACGCGAAGGGCAAGAGGCCGGGAGCGAAACTCTCGCACATGACGCCGGAGCGCGAAGGTCAAGTACAACCTGACTGCCGCTCTCGGTCTGTCGGCAGTCTCTAACATCGAAGTCGATTCGAACGGCAACACCGTCACGCTCCGCGGCACTGTTCCAAGCGTCGATCAGAAAAACGAAGCGGAACGCGTCGCCCTCAAGACAGACGGAGTGACGAAAGTTGTGAATCAACTGCAGGTGCAGCCCTAGCTACTTCAGCAGGTTGATGGTTCCTCTGCAGTTCGCGGAACCACAGCGGCAAACCACCTTCTCGACGTCTTTATCAAATCGATAATCGATTGTGAGTTCTTCGCCGGGTTTGATGTCTCGCAAGGCAACATACAGAATGTGGCCGCGAACGATCCGAGAGACGAGATTCGGCTCACAGGAGTGATTCACGTACTCCGCGCCAGATCCGCCGGCAGCTCCGTCGATCGTCCAGTACGGATCGAGCGTGAACAGATAGGTAAACTTGCTAACTTCGGAGCGTCGCTTCGTTTCGCGGCGGCTGATCCGCTCGCCCGTGTATTCGATCACCTTCTTGCCGGCCGGAATAGGTTCAGCCGCGTAAACTCCCCATCGATGGATCGCGGAACGCGCGAGCTTCAACTCGAAAACAAGCGTATTCAGGATTGATTTGGGGAGTCCCGTTGGTGTTCCGCTTGGAAGCGGGACTCTTCTTCTGCATGCGTGAGCTACTGTTGATTGTCGGCTCTCGTCGACGAAGCTGTTACTGCGTCTTCTTCTGAAGCACGTCGACGAGTTCTTTAACTGCATCGGCGCTCTTCTTCAGAGCAGCATCTTCGGCGCCGTCCAGTTTGATTTCGTAGATCTTCTCGAGCCCTTTTGACCCAAGCTTGACCGGCACGCCAACGAAGAGGTCGCTGATCCCGTACTCGCCCTTCAGGTAGACAGCGCAAGGAAGAACCTTCTTCTTGTCCTTGAGGATCGACTCCACCATCTCCACCGTAGAGGCCGCCGGGGCGTAATAGGCGCTTCCCGTCTTCAGATACTTCACGATCTCAGCGCCGCCATCACGAGTTCGCTGAACGAGCCGGTCGATGGTCGCCTGGTCAGTCAATTCGCGAGCGGAATGCCGCTGACGTTCGTGAAGCGCACCAGCGGAACCATGGTGTCTCCGTGGCCGCCGAGCACCATGGCCGTGACGTTCTCAAACGAAACATCCAGTTCCTGCGCGATAAAGGTCCGGAACCGCGCGGTGTCAAGAACGCCGGCCATTCCGATCACCCGCTCCCGCGGGAAGCCCGAAACCTTCATGGCCGTCCAACACATGGCGTCCAGCGGATTGGTGACCAGGATCAGGATCGCGTTCGGCGACCGCTTGACGGCCTGTTCCGTCGCCGTTTTGACAACTTCGTAATTCGCAACCAGAAGATCATCGCGGCTCATGCCCGGCTTGCGCGGAAACCCGGCCGTGATCACGACGATGTCGGAATTGGCAGTTTCGTCGTACCCGTTGGTCCCGACAATCTGGACGTCATAACCTTCGACGGGAGCAGACTCAAGCATGTCGAGTCCCTTCCCTTGCGGAACGCCTTCGACCACATCCACGAGCACCACATCCGCAAGCTCTTTAGCCGCGATTTTCTGTGCTGTGTTTGCGCCCACATTCCCGGCACCAACGACGGTGACTTTTTTTCTCATCGAAGCTCCTAAACCCAAGTGAACCCGCAGTATACCAAGTGCTTGGAAGGTACTAAAACCTTCCGCAGGCGCCTTGTTTAGGCGTCTCTACACGGAAGGTAGTAACTATTCTGAAACCTCGTCCCGCTATCCTGTAGCGAGGGGCTCTTCATGTTAAAAAACGTTTCTAAATTTGTCTGTCTGCTCGCAGTTCCGTGGGTGGTGCTCCTCGCGCAGAACACCGCAGGTACTGGAAGCATTAGTGGCATGGTGACAGATCCAACGGGGTCTGTGTCCCGACAGCCAAAGTGATAGTTGAGAACCCGACGCAAGGTCTGCGTCGCGAGTTAGAAACAACCAGCGGTGGCCTATTTAGTGCGCCTTCGCTTACACCGGCGGCAGGATACCAGGTATCCGTAACGTCGCCCGGCTTTGCACCTTATAAAGTTGAAGAGATCAGAGTCGAAGTTGGTCAAAACGTAAATCTGAACGCACGGCTCCAGGTAACTAGCTCGAGACTACGGTTCGAAGTGAACACGGAAGCTCCGATTGTCGACAGCACCAAAACAGACGTTTCCCAAGTCGTGAACAGTCAACAGATATTGAACCTGCCGATCAACGGGCGCCGCGTGGACTCTTTCGTCCTGCTGGCTCCAGCAGTCGTTTCGGACGGGACCTTCGGTCTTCTTTCGTTCCGAGGTATTGCAGGCGGCAACGCGTATCTGACGGACGGTAACGATACGACCGAGCAGTATTACAACGAGAACGCCGGACGTACGCGGATCTCGTCACAGATCTCCCAGGACGCCGTACAGGAATTCCAGGTTGTGTCGAACAATTACTCAGCTGAATTCGGCCACGCCATGGGCGGAGTCGTCAATACCGTAACTCGCAGCGGAACGCAATGATTTCCATGGAACGGCTTACTGGTTCTTCCGAAACCAGGATTTCAATGCTCGCGACCCTTTTGCGACCGATCAATCCGCCCGAGCGACGCGACCAGTTTGGCGGCAGCGTGGGCGGAAAGATTATCAAGGACAAGCTGTTCTACTTCTTCAACTATGAAGGAACGAAGCGGGACTTTCCGCTGATTGCAAGCATAACTGCTGCCGGCAGCTCGTTCTTCGATACGGCTGGCAATTTCATCGCGTCCGTCAGCTGCACTTCGGCCACGCGGCACAGTGCACGGCTGCTCGCAATTTCTTAAACCGGCAGTTTCAGACCGTGCCTCGCACCGTCAGCCAGAACCTCGGTTTCGGCAAGATCGACTGGCGTCCTACGGAAAAACACGTTCAGTGCGAGCCTCAACATCCTGAGCTGGGTTTCTCCCAACGGCTTCCAGACGCAAGCCGTGTTGAATGACGGCAACGGGGTTGGCAACAACGCAAACTCTTCGGTGCGCTCCAAATACGGCCGCGCTGTCTGGACCATCATCGTAACGCCTAACGCCGTTAACGAAGCCCGTTTCGGCTGGTTTAACGACAAGCAGTTCGACTATCCGAACGATGCGCTGGCCATCCCTGGCATCGGTCTTCTGGGCATCAGCATAACGGGCCAGATCAATCTTGGGCACCGCCACGACTATCCCCGACTCAACCCTCTTGAGAACCGGTATCAGTTTACCGACACTCTCAGCTGGACGACAGGCAAGCACTCCTTAAAATTCGGGTTCGATTTCATGAATACGAACGACTTCACCAACGTTGCTATTCAACAGAACGGGTACCTACCTATACCCGAATTTCACAGCTCTCGCACTTGATTTCTCAGGAAACACGACGAACGCCAAGAACTGGACGACTTTCACCCAGGGCATTGGGAACCCGACCGTCAGCACACGATCAAGGACTACGCAGGCTTCATTCAGGACCAGTTTAAGGCCACTGCGCGCTTGACCATCAATCTCGGCTTCGCTACGACTTCTCAGCCTTCCGCAGCCGGGAGAACAAATTCCGGCCTTCGTGAATCCGGATTACCCCGCAACGGGCCGGATCCCAACCTTCAACGGCGGATTTGCACCACGCGTGGGCTTCGCTTACGCTTTGGACAATCAAAGCAAGACCGTGATTCGCGGCGGATATGGGATCTTTTATGGTCGGTATCCCGGCGGCTTGATCAATACGCTCTTCCCCGGAACGGCTTGTATCAGAAGTCGCTAACGTTCAACAGCAACAATGCCGCTCAAAGGGCGAGCGGACCAGTGTTTCCGAACGTGTTTCCGCTCATGCGAGCTTAGCCGCTCCGGCGGGTTCAGTGAGCTTGACGATGGCGGCAAGCGACTTCCGCGCCCCTACACAGAACAGGCCGATTTGGCTATTGAGCGACAACTCACCAAAGATCTTGCTCTGACTGTGTCGGGAATCTGGAGCCGCGGTCTGCACCTGACTTCCGTGAATGACACCAATATCGGAGCGCCCGGTCCCGTGACCACTTACCGCATTGTCGATGGGAGCGGGAGTACGGTAGGAACTTACTCGACTCCCATCTATATCCTGCAGAATCGTGTGGATCCCCGGTACACCAGGATCAACATCGTTGATTCGGGCTTGAACAGTTGGTACAACGGCCTTGCGGTTCAGCTTAACAAGCGCTTCTCCCACGGTCTGACTGGAAACATCGCTTACACCTGGTCCCATGCGATAGATGAGGGACAGGGAGGAGCGGGAACTCCAAACATCTTTGCCAGCGGAGGCCCACAAAGCTACTTACCAGGTAATTACAGGGCTGAAAAAGGCAGTTCCGCCCTTGACGTACGCCACAGATTAGTCGTCAACGGCGTCTGGACGCCCACGTTCCTCCACAATTCCTCGTGGGCTGCCCGATACCTCGTAAACGGATGGCAGCTCTCGGCGCTGGGAACTTTCCAATCCTCGCCGCCTACGACGCCCACCGTCCAGATTACATCCGCCCCGAGCAGCGTAAGTTCAGCGGCTTTCACAGGGTCTTTGAATGGTTATACGAGTCAAGGGCTCGGCAACCGAGTTCCTTTCCAGCCGATCGGAAGTTTGAATATCGATCAGATCATCCGAATGGACCTTCGAGCTGGCAAGGACTTCGCGATTACAGAACGGTTCCACGCTGCGTTCAGCTTTGACGCCTTCAACGTGGGTAATAACACTTACTTCACGGGGGTCTCAACTCGGGAGTACATATACTCATTGGTGAACAGCGTTCCGACCTTGAGTCCCGCGGCCGGCTACGGAGCAGGCACGGCAACGCAAGGCTTTCCTGACGGAACGAACGCTCGCCGCTTACAGCTCGGGGTTCGCCTCCTCTGGTAGGCAATCTCACCATCGCAACTCGATAAGAAAGGCCGGGCAGACGCAAGTCTCCCGGCCTTTTCTGTAAGGCAGCCCGGTGCTCTCATAATCGGAGCACTTGTCCGACCTCCGCTTGCTCTGGGATAGCTAGAGCGTCATCACACCTTCGGCTACCGGAGTAACATGGCCGCCAACGGAGATCACTTGGCCGTCTCCTGAGAATTCGAAATAGAGCAAACTCCGGCGCCCCATCTTTGTGCCTTGTTCGCTCACAAACCGGCCAAGCTCTCCTTTGGGCAGGAGCTTGTGGCGCTTCATGAATGCTGCCAAAGGTCCGGTTGAGCTTCCCGTTGCCGGATCTTCGACAATTCCGTACTCTGGAGCAAACATGCGCGAATAAGCTCCAGTCTCAACCGGAGCGAAAACGAAAACGCAAAAAGGCGTTGCGTGACCTCGTGCAATGGCAGACAAGGAAGTGTTGTCCACAGCGGCACGATCGACTGCTGTTTTGTCCCGGACAGCGATCAGCAGCGTGGGATTGCCGGCACTTACAATTTGCGGCTGGGTATCGAGCAGGTCGTTGGCTTGCAGTCCCAGAGCTTTCGCACAAAGCTCACGATCGAACAATTGCTCGAACACGATCTCAGGAGTTTCCAGCCAGATTAGAGGATCATCACCCGCCTCGACGCGGATCTTGACCGGGCCTATTTTTTCCTCCACCCAAAAGGTGGTCACGCCAGGGGGCACGAGTCCTTCTGCGATGGCCACATAACCTGCGCCAACCGTCGGGTGTCCGGCAAAAGCCATTTCGCGCATCGGTGTGAAGATACGGAACAATCTGCTGCACGGCGAACGTTCTGAGGGACCGACAAATACAGTTTCAGAGAGATTGAGTTCCTTGGCAATCCGCTGCATTGTGTTGTCGTCCAGATCTTGGTAATCGGGGAACACAGCCAGGGCATTCCCCTCCAAGGGAACTCTTGTGAAGACGTCCACTACGAGATATCTGATTGAGCGTTTGGCAGGCATATTCGGGTACGGTATCTATCTCGCCCTGCGGGGGGAATACGTACTTCGGTCATCTGCACACGGCAAGGCGGCGGGACCCCGTTCAATGTCCATCTTTGTTCCTAAGCAGGACGAATTTCATGGTACAAGAGCGCGCCGGTACAGAACGGACCGAACCCAAGGGCTCGCAAATATTGCGCGATGATGACCTCATGACCAAAGCGTGGTTGCTTCTGTTTAGTGTCTGCGTGTGGGCTGGGCCAGTGAACGATGCGCGTCAGGCTTTAACCGGGGCAGCACACAGCAAGGAAGGAGATCAAAGACGAGAAGCGGCACTTGCATTGAGCCTAGTTCCGGCGAGAGATTCAGTTGTCAGTTTGCTCGATAGCTTATGTGAAGACAAGGATTATCAGGTGAGAGTTGCTGCCATTGACACGGTTGGCGAGTTGAACGACAAGACGCACGTCCCTTTGGTCAAATCGGCTCTGAATGACGAGGTGCCCGAAGTGGCCTTCGCAGCGGCGAAGGCGCTCTACAACCTGAAGGATCCGTCCGGAGCCCAGGCACTGTTCTCGATTTACGAAGGTGATACGAAAGCGCGCAGCAATTTCTTTCAGAAGGAGATAAGGGATAGCTGGCGCCGGCTCAAAACTCCCCGAAGCGCCTTTCTGTTCGCTCTTCAAAACGGAGTCGGCTTTGTTCCTGTCCCCGGTGTGGGCGCTGGGTATAACGCTCTTCTCGGCGTCCTTTCCGATTCCGAATTTAGTGCGCGAGCGGTGAGTTTGTTAACCGTCTGCAAAACCAAGAGCCGGACGTGCGATGAGATGCTCGCTGTGGCATTCGACGATGACGACTGGGCCGTGCGCGCAGCAGCGATCCACGTCGCGACGACAGGCAATCTGACCTCGATGAAACCCAAAATAGCGGGGCTGATCGCGGACAAGAAGAACAAAGTACGTCTTCGCGCCGCCGCGGGCTATTTGAGGATGGACGACAATCGCCGGCCATACCATCCTCGATCACCGGCCGCAAGAAGCTGATTCTAAGGTGCTCAGCGACGCTGACATCTGTGGCGTGTCGTTTTCGTCCCTGGTAATTTGACTTCATTGGGTTTGCCATTCCAACCTGAAGCGCTCCCCACCACGCGGACCTCCACCCGTCGCCGTCGTGACGACCGAGTGACGGTCAAGGATCTGGCTCGAGAACTTGGGATGTCGGTTGCAACCGTGTCTCGCGCGTTCTATGAGAATGCAGTCATTGCGCCGCAGACTCGAGAGAGAGTTTTACACCATGCGGCAAAGATCGGCTTTCGACCTAATCCGTTTGCACGAGGGCTGATCACAAAGAGCAGTCGGATCGTCGGAATCGTCGTTTCGGATATAAAGAATCCGTTTTATCCCGAAGTCTTGACGCAACTGACGGAGCAACTACAGCTGATCGGCTTCAGCGTGATGCTTGTAGTTGTTAATCAGTCGCAGGATGAAGCTGAAGCGGTACGAGGATTTCTCTCCTATCACCCGGATCTTGTGATCATTCTTGCCACCACCTTATCTTCGGTTGCGTCGGAAGCGTGCCGTTCGTTAGCTACTCCGGTGATCTTCTTCAATCGTCACGGGTCGGACAACCACTCGTACGCCATCACTTGCGACAACTTACGAGGCGGCCGCGATGTCGCGGACTTCCTGATCGACAGTGGTCATAAACGGCCGGCGTTCATCGGGGGCCGTCCCGACGCATCTACCAATGTGGAACGATGGCTTGCCTTCAACCGGCGATGCATCCAGCGTGGCCTCCAGGCTCCGCTGATGATCGAAGGTAAGTCGTTCTCGTATGAAGAGGGGTATGCTGGCGCGTTAAATGCGTTTGATAAGTCAAAGAAACCTGACGCGCTGTTTTGTGCGAACGACATTCTTGCGATCGGAGCCCTGGATGCCGTCCGCCGGAAGCTGGGGTTGTCTGTACCGGCAGATCTCTCGATCATCGGATTCGACGACATCGCTATGGCATCTTGGCCAAGTTACTCGTTGACCACAATTCGTCAGCCACAGGCCCAGATGATCCGGCAAACGACCGAATTAGCTCTGGCCCTTTCCCGCCATGACTCCCGGGCAGCAACTCTTCACCAGATTCCGGGCAAGCTGGTTGAGCGCTCCACAACGCGACCGCTCAAAGGCAAGACGAAGAAGACGGCACGCTAAATTACGTCCGGCCGGTGCCCATTTGACACTTCATTCTTCGCAATGATAACGTTCTCTGAGAACGTTATCACTGCGTTGTCGTGTATGCACACGACCGCGCGTGAGCACGACGGATTCCCGGACTAAACTTGTCCGACATTAATGACCGCCGTCGACTTAAATCACACATGAAGATATTCAAAAACGGAAATCGCCGTCTGTTCGAGAACGATCCTGACACCTCCGCCGTTGTCTCCCGCATGCTGCTTGAGTTGGAACGCGACGGCATGGATGCGGTCCGTCGCTATAGCCAGCAATTCGACGACTGGAATCCCAAGAGCTTCCGCCTCTCGCACAGCGAGATTGAAGAAGCCATCGCCAGGCTTCCCGAACAGGCAAAGCGCGACACCGAGTTCTCTCAAGCGAACGTGCGCGATTTCGCCCGGCAACAACTGGCCACTCTGCTGCCGCTCGAAGTAGAAACCCGGCCCGGTGTCATTCTCGGACACAAGCACATCCCCGTTCACTCCGTTGGCAGTTACATACCGGGTGGACGTTATCCCATGTTCGGTTCGGCTCAGATGAGCATCATTCCGGCTCGGGTTGCCGGCGTGAAAAACATCGTAGCCTGTACGCCGCCCGTAAAAGGACAAGGCTATTTCCCCGCAACAATCAACGCCATCGTGGCCGCTGGCGCGGACCACTGCTACATCCTGGGTGGTGTTCCCGCCATGGCGCTGATGGCCTTTGGCCTGGACGGAATTCCGGCCGTCGATATGCTCTGTGGAGCGGGAAATAAGTACGTCGCAGAGGCCAAACGCCAACTCTTCGGGCGCTGTGGCATCGACCTCCTGGCCGGCCCTACAGAGATACTCGTCATCGCAGACGAATCGGCAGATCCAGCCCTGGTCGCGTGTGACCTGCTCGGCCAGGCTGAACACGACCCGGCAAGCGCCGTATGTTTAATCTGCTTCAGCGAGAGCTATGCGCAGCGAACGGTGGCCGAATTGGAAGCGCAACTCGAGGTCTTACCGACGCGAGGTATCGCCGAGCTTTCGTGGCGTGATAACGGAATTGTGTACGTGGTCGATTCGGCCGAGGAAGCAATTGAAGTGAGTGACCGCTACGCTCCCGAACATCTCGAACTCCAGGTCGAGGATGTCGATCTCTACTTCCGCAACCTTCAGAATTACGGATCGCTCTTCATCGGCGAGGAGACCACGGTTGCGTACGGAGACAAAACGATTGGAACCAATCATATTCTGCCGACGAGCCGCGCAGCCCGCTATACGGGTGGAGTATGGGTCGGTAAATTCCTGAAGACCTGCACGTATCAGCGAATGACTCGCGAGGCAAGCGTGGAAATCGGACAAGTCACCGATCGTCAATGCACTCTCGAGAATATGTTGGCGCACGCGATCACGGCGAAAGTCCGTGTCGAACGGTATAGTGAAAAGCCCGCTTTGAACAGCAAATAAGCTATTCTCGGGCGCAACGCATGGCGGTCGCCAGCAACGTTTTATGGCAGGCCTGACTGGCTCTGCTTCCGGCGGTTTGAGCACGGAGCTCGGAGCCATGAGCGGATTTAAGCGTCCTGAGAAGAAAGGAACCGACTTTGAAAACCACGCGACGTGAGTTCACGATGCTCGGAGGGGCGGCGCTGGCAGTGAACTCGTTCTCCGGGTTCTTCCGCCGAGCCTCTCGCCCAAGATGCAGATACGAGCAAGTTCCCGCCGAATGCCTGGCATCAGAGGATCAAGCGCATCACGCAGGTGAACTTCAACGAACGGGATCCGGAGAACTTCGATCCCGAAGCCTGGGCTGACTATCTTGCTTCGACAAAGGCGCAGGCAACCTTCCTGAGCGTGACGAACGCTGTTGCGTTTTATCCCACGAAGATTCCGGATTTTCCGCCCAGCCCGTACCTGAATGGGCGCGATATCTTTGGCGAATGTGCACGCGCAGCCAAGGCTCGCGGAATCCGCATTATGGGCCGGATGAGTCCTGACATGGCGCAAGCCAATCTCGCGGAGAAGCACCCGGAATGGTTCCGGCGTAATGCAGATGGCAGCTTGGTGCAGGACCGCGGAGAAGACATGCCCGGCTTTTCAATGGGCAATGCGTTCGCGCCGACATGCCAGTTCACAACCTACTTCTCGGAATTCGTCCCGTCCATCATCAAGGAAGTGATCAGCCGGAACCAGATCGACGGGATCTACACCAATGGATGGCCGGGGGTCAGCGCTCCGAAATGCTATTGCCAAGCCTGCCGGAAAATTGGCGATCCCAACAGTCAGGCGTACAAGGTTGCTTATCTGAAGCGCGCGAAAGAGCTTTGGGATCTCTATAGCAAGATCCTCACCGATCACAATCCCGAAATGATTTTTTCGGGCAATCTCGGCGGCGGATTCAAGGGTGGCGATCTCGACCTCAAAGAATTGACCGCCTCAGCCGCCTGGTTTCTCGCCGACAATCAAGGACGCGGTCCCTGGGGCGCCGCGGAGTGGGACGCCAGCCAACAAACCCGGATCGCGAAAGCGATCGTCGGCAACCGGCCTGTCCCAAACTCGACCGGAGCGTATGAGATTTCGGGAGCCGCTCGTTGGCGCAACGTCACCGGTAACGAGGCTGAGGTACGGTCTCGCCTCGCACAGACAACGGCGGCAGGTGGCGTGCTTTACTATCACTGGCTCGGCTTCCATCAGGGTTTTCGCGAGGATCGCCGCTGGCAGGAAGTGGGCCGCGAGTTCCTATCGTGGCAAGCTGCGAATGATCGCCATTTTCACAACGTACGCTCGATAGCGTCCGTGGCGCTGGTGGTCGCTCAGCGCTCGAACAGGCTTTATAAGGCTCCTCCGGGTACGGACGCCCTCGATTCCGTGAATGGCATGTACACGATCTTGAATGAGAGCCGCGTCCCGTTCGACGTTGTGTTGAGCGAAGATCTCGCTCCGGAGAAGTTGCGGCGGTACTCGGTCCTGATCCTTCCGAATGTAGCGTTATTGAGCGAAGACCAGAAGCGGCAGATTGAAGCGGTACGTGAATGGAGGCGGTTCTCTTCTGGCCACCTTCGAAACCGGTCTTTACGATGAGGACGGCAAACCGCGAAACGACTTCGCCCTTGCGAATCTGTTCGGGATGAAAAGCGCAGGTGCCCGCGAAGGTACGGGTCGTGCTGCTTCGCCAGGCAGAGCGGCCAACCCCGGGGTCAATTCGGAGCAGCGCATCGAGCGAATTCATCCGCTGGTCGACACATTCAAGAACACCACCCTCATCCAGGGCTCCAGTTGGCGTGTACCGCTCGCCCCTGAGAAAGAGCCGGTGCTGACCTACATCGCGCCTTACCCGATGTACCCGACGGAAGCCGTCTACAGTAAACAACCGCATACAAACGAGGCCGTCGCCATTGTCCGGGAACATGGCTCTTCACGAATGGTTTATCTTGCCGGAGACATCGAGGCCGGTTACTGGCGAACCAATGCGGCAGACTTGGGTGACCTGGTGACGAATGCCATCCGATGGCTCGTCCGCGATTCAAGCCCTATCCGAGTAGAAGGCGAGGGTTTACTCGAGATCTACGGATGGGAAACAGAGCCGGGCTACGCACTCCACCTCGTCAACTTCACGAATCCCAATTTCCGCGGAGGTGCTGCGCGTCGCATCTATCCTGCCGGTCCACAAAAGGTCCGCATGGTGTTGCGTGACGAGAAAAGAGTGCGCAATGCCCGTCTGCTGCGTGCCGGGCAACCCCTCAACTTGCGTCAAAACGGCAAAACAGTTGAGTTCACAATCCCGCAACTGAACGAATATGAGGTCGCGGTTTTCGAGTCGGCCTGAGCCTTAACTCTCGAGAACGCGAACGTGCGCCTCGACGGCTTGGGCCAAGCCAGCCAAACTGTAGCCACCTTCGAGGACCGATACAAGCCGGCCGTTCGAGTGCGTTAACGCCACTCCAAGCATCATTCGGGTAAGATCTTCGAAATCCTGATCAGTGAGCGAGAACTGGCCGAGCGGATCACCGATTCGCGAATCGAAGCCGGCCGAGATGAACAGAATATCGGGCTTAAATTCATTCGCGGCAGGAACGAAACGCTGTTCGAAGGCGCCTATGATCTCGTCACGACCCGAGCCGGCCGGAAATGGGCAGTTGATCGTCAGGCCTTGCCCCTCCCCTTCCCCGCGCTCGTTGGCCGCCCCTGTCCCCGGGTAGAGCGGCCACTGATGAGTACTAAAAAAGAGAACGGAACCATCCGCGTAGAAGATATCCTGCGTGCCGTTCCCGTGATGAACGTCCCAATCCACGATCGCTACGCGTTCCAGCCCAAACTTCGTCTGCGCGTAGCGAGCCGCAACAGCAACAGTATTGAACAGGCAAAAACCCATCCCGCGCGCCGCCGAGGCGTGATGCCCGGGCGGGCGGGTCAAACAGAACGCGTTCTGCACCGTGTTCGAGCAGACCGCATCGACGGCATTCAATGCGCATCCCACGGCCGCACGCGAGGCGAGCGAAGATTGACGGTTGATAGCGGTGTCGCCCGTGCTTAACTGACCGCGGTTCTGGGCAACTTCACGCTCTACCAGCTGAATGTAAGGAGAGTGGTGCGCTAACGCCAGTTCTTCGTCAGTTGCACTCCGAGGTTCCAAGAGCAGAGCGTTGGCCAGCAATCCTGATGACGAAAGCGCATTGTGCGCCGCTGTGTATCGTGCAACTTGTTCCGGGTGGGCGGGACCGGGATCATGGGCTCGAACGCGCGGGTCCGCGCCAATAGCTGTTCGAGGCACGTCTCTTACTTACCGACGGCCGCTCGGATTGAAACTAGTTCTTCCTGCGGCACGGGCTCTACCGTCCGTGTTTGTTTTCCCCGGAAGAAGTCGAAATACGAGATCTGATGAACGCAGGACACGGTGCAGAGAGGAGCACACGACTTCTCGGTGATGTACTCGCGGCGAATATCTTCCACCGTGTAGTTCTCGAGAGGCTTGGCCGGAAAGCCGCGCTGCTGCGAACAGTAGTGCACCAACCCGTCTTCGCAGATGTACAAATAACGGGAGCCGGCGCGGCAACGCCAATTGGAGGGCTTGCCGTTCGCAATGTTCTCCTGGAAGTAGTTAAGCCGGGAAAAATGCCTCTTCTCGAACGTCTTCATCTCGAGAAAGACTTCCCGTTCCCGTTGCCCGAGAGGTTCCAGTTGACCGTCGCCATCGTGGATGATGCCCACGGTGGAGGTAAAGCCTAACTCCATGGCTCGTTTACCGACCGTCAAGGCATCTTCCGGGTTATTGACCCCGGCGCCCAGAACGGAATTGATGTTCACGTGAAACGATGCATGCTCCGCCAGGAGCTGCAGCTTCTTGTCGAGAACCTTCAGACTCTTCTTCGAGACATCGTCCGGCATGACGTTGTCGATGCTGATCTGAAGGTAATCGAGGCCGGCATCATTCAGTCTTTGGATGCGTTCGGCGGTCAGCAGATAGCCGTTCGTAATAAGTCCGGCCAGCGTTGCATTCCGGCGAATCCCGCGAATAATCTCGTCGAGTTCCGGATGCAGCAGCGGCTCTCCGCCGCTGAGCGTGATGACTCCCGTTTTCAGGTTTCCGAGCAGTTCCAAGCGCCGAAGCATGGTCTCGAGCGGAACGGGCTTTGAGAAGTTGTCGTATTCGTTGCAATAGGCGCACGAAAGATTACAGCGGCGGATGGGAATAATGTGCGCCATGATCGGATGGTCCGTATCGAGCGGCACCTTTGGCGACAAGTTTTGCTTCCCGCAGACGCCTGCTTATGGTGCGACGCCGGCGTTCGCGATGTATATTCCGTTCCTGCATGCTTGGCTGGCGAGACTCTTTAATTAGATCACAAAGAACCGACTTCTTGAATCTTGTTCCGAGGCGAAAGGTGGCCTTAAGTCGTTGAATGCGCAAGGAAAGGGATCGAACGTGGAAGCGGAGCCGACAACGAAGGCGCCGTTTAGACCGAAACCGGCTCATTCCGGGGCGCCGGACGCCTCCGAGCGGCGAATTCGCCGCATCCGTCCGGCGAGTCGGCGGATCGCGAGAGACACACCCGTCCAGACCAGAACTGCTCCCCCGAGCGAGGCCAAAGTGGCGACGATCTGGCCGCGGCATCCCAAGTACTTCTCCCGTATGCAGGAACCGCGCAATCGGTGCGAAGTTTCCTGCCCGTGTTGTAGGTCGCGAAACCTTCCGTTCGCACGATTTTGCCGGTCGCGCGGTCGAGTGTCACTTGCGACCGTTTCTGCGGCTGTCCGCCATTGCCACCATCGACATTGAAAGTGACCGCGCGATCACCGCCGGAAGGAAGCCGGAATGAGATGCTGCGCCACGACGGGATTTTGCTGTTCGGCAGACTTGAGCAGCATGTCCAGCGACTGAAAGTTCTGCCCGGCGCTTGGCCGCGAGTGCCGCGCGGAGGCCGCTGGCCCGATGCCTTCTCGCTGCTGAGGCGGTGGCAGCTCACGTTCCGGTCAATTGGTACAGAAGATTGTTCGCCCACTGGTACGACATGATGACACCGGTCAGAACGATGAAGAACAGCGGTATCGCGCTCCAGAAGCCGATCGTATTGTGCCAGTTCCACTCGCGCGCACGCCCCCGGAGGCCGCCGCGGAACCAGATCGCCGGCCGGATGTATTGCAGCAGCCACTTCTTCGGGAACCAGAGGTAAAACCCGCTGACGACCAGGAACAGGAACAGTAAATTGCAGGCTCCCGTGATCGGCCGTCCCCGGCCGCTTCTCATTTCGCTGCCCAGGCTGCGGTGAATGCGTTCGACAGTCGAGAAAAAGTTTCGAGTCGACCGCGACGCTTCGCCCAACACCTTACCCGTTGCCGGATCCACGTAGAGCGTTCGCTCCCGGCCATAAGCAAATTCCAGCGGAGCAGTCGCCGCCGAACGAACGGTGATGGTCGGCGATTGCTCTGCATCCGGATGGACACTCCGTGCGACTACCTCCAGTGGCAATCTCTCCGCCCACCTTGGACCTGAAAGCCACGATCGACCCATGAGTTGATTTGTCGCTCAAACGCCAGCAGCACTCCCGTCACCGACATGATAAAAATAACGAGCCCTGCCAGGCAGCCGGCCGTCAGGTGACACCAGAAAAGAATCTTGCGAATCGTCACGCTACAGCTCCGCCCATTGGCGCATCAAGTTGTGATAAACACCCGTCAGTTGCACGGCTGAGGGATGATCAGGGTGGTCTCCGATTCAACCGCTGAATCGCGGCATCCAGATCAAAGAGCAGCGTTCGCTGGCCGTCATCGCGAATCATGCTTTGGATCCAGAAGAAGGACGAAGTTCGAGCGCCGCGGGTCACGGGTGTGACGTGATGAAGACTCGTGGCCGGATACAGAATCATGTGACCGGCCGGCAGTTTCACCGAGTGCGAACCGTATGTGTCCTCCACCACGAGTTCTCCTCCGTCGTATTCGTCCGGATGCGTGAAGAACAAAGTCGCCGAAAGATCGGTTCGAATGCGGTGGCCGGTCCCGGTTATTTGCCGGATGGAGTTGTCGACATGAGTCCCGAAGGCATGGCCGCCCTGGTAGCGGTTGAACAAAGGCGGAAATACAACTCTTTGGCAGCGCCGCGGAAATGAACAGCGGGTTTCGTCCCAGCGCGTTTAGAACTAACTCGCCCAATTCCTTTGCGGCAGGGTGCCCTTCCGGTATCTGGAGATTGTCTTTTGCCCGAGCGGATTGATGACCTGCGGTGACTCGGCCATCCACCCACTCCGCTGCCTCTAGTAGTTCTCTCGCCACGCGACAGTTCGTCGCGTGTCAACACTTCAGGTATTGCCAGTAACATGGATTGACCTGCCTCAGAACTTGAAATGGAAGCCGACCAGGAGTGATCGTCCCGGACCAGGAACGATGTGTCCCGGATGAAGCTGGTCGTAATAGAACCGGTTCGCCAGGTTGTATTCCGTTCAACTGCAAATCAACGTGCTCATTGAGAGGGTGACTCAACATCGCGTTGAACACCCAATAGGATGGTGCGGCTTTCACCAGCCCTGTTGTGGCATCAAGAGGCACAGTTGAACTTGTATTCCGGCTCGAAACGTAGTTCGCTCCCCATGCCGCCCTCGAAACTGCCGGGGAAGATGATGAGTACTCCAGAAATTGAAAGTGTTCTGCGGAACGTTTGCTAGCGGGTAGCCAATCGCAGCCGGATAATACCGCGAACCGACGACCTTGCTATCGAGGTAGGCATAGCTCGAAAGAATTTCCCAACGGCTCGTGATACGGCCTCGAACGCTGGTCTGAACTCCGCTGACCTTTTGAGTTCCTGCCAGAACAACCAGGAGCGAGTTCGTTGGATCGCTTTCCCGCGCATTTTCCTTCGTTGTTCTGAACCAGGAACTGTTTACCTGCAGCCGGCCGCCGTTGAACTCCCACTTGGTTCCGAATTCAGTAAGTCTTGTTGGTCTCTGGCGGAATGTTCGCCGACCCGGCCGTTAAAGACAGGCTCTCCGCGGAGGGGTTGAACGATGTTCCCGCGTCGAAGTAGATGCTTCCATTTCCGACCGGTTTGTACACCAAGAGCAGCCCGCCAAGTAGGTTTTTGATCAAGCCTGGATGAAATTGGATACCGCACCAACGGTCTGCTTATAGGTGTTATCGAAGCGGTCATAACGGACGCCTCCGCTGGCCTCGATGTGTCGCCCAATATTTACCGTGTCGAGGACGTACGCGCCAAATCCGACCGCCGCATCGGTCACCGCACTCGATGATCGTCGGAGCGTCCCAGCGCACCCGAATAAACCGGATTCAACAAGCTGGTCGAAGGCGCAGTGTAAGTTGAGCGTGTAGGATCGGACGTCTCGCGCAGTGCCCTCGACACCCGACACCAATGTGTGCCGGATGCCGAAGGTCTTGAAATGAGCGATGGCATCGAGCTGCTCGTCGAGAAACGTCTCGGTGCTTCGCGGCATTGATTTGCCCTCGCGTGACCTGGATGGCACTGAGTGGTGTTGTCAAAGAAATCCCACTCAATCTTGGTTCAGTCACTAGCACTGCCCGATCGATAGTTCGCGTATCGCACCTGATTCCGGATGGTCAGATTGCTATTTACGTCATGCTCGACTTTGGCCGTACCGATGTCGGCGTACGTACGAAGGAAATTACCAGGAAGGCCGTAGTAGTTGTTTCTGTTTACCGGAGCTGGCTGATTAAACAACCAGGGCAACCCGTAGTCGGGAATATTGTCTTCGTTTTGATGCAGGTAGCTTAGTGTTGTTCGTGTCGCAGTACCCAGCCCAAACGCGAGAGAGGGGGCAATGCCGGTCCGGCGATTCTCTGCCATGTTCCGGCCCGCGACGTTCCCGATGTTGCCCATCGCATTCAGACGAAATGCTGTTCCCTTTCCGAGCTTCGGCAGCGGAGCGCTCCAGTCGATGATCTGCGCGCCGTGTTGTATCTGTGCCGAACTGCAGATCAGCCGAAATGAACTGATTCAGCCCGGGAGTTTTGGAAGCTTGATTGACCACGCCGCCCGTCGATCCTCTGCCGAAAGTGACGGATGAAGGGCCTTGCAGGACCTCGACTTCCTGCGTGTTGAACGGATCGCGGTAATAACTTCCGAAATCCCGCATCCCGTCGATGAACAGGTCATTTCGTGCAGTAAAACCACGAATTGTCAGGTTGTCGCCCTGTGCGCCACCCTCACCCGCCGCTAAACTGATGCCGGCAACGTTTCGGAGAGCATCACGGAGGGTTGTATTTCCCTGCTGTTTCATCACCTCCTGGGGAACGACGCTTGATCGTCTGCGGCGTATCGAGCGAGTTTCCTTGATACTTAGGAAGCGACGAGCTGATGGTGGGAGCGACTCCGCTCACATCGATTGATGTCACAACGGACGCGAGCTTCAGGCTGACGGTCCCATCTTTATTGAACTGGTACGTGAGTCCCGTATTTGCCAGCAGCCGTTTCAGAGCCTCTTCTACGGTGTATACGCCGGAGACGCCCGGAGAATTGATGGCGAGAAAATCGGTGGACGGAACTGCGACCTTGATTTGCGCGGCGCTTTCGAAATCTTTGATCACTGCGGAGAGCGGTCCCGGCAGCAATCTCGAACCGTCGGGCGGGAAGCGCCTCCACGTAATCCCGGACCGTCTCGTAGGGTCGGATCGACCTTCGCCTGCGGCTAGCAGCGAGTTTTCCGCTCCCCGCCGCCGAATACGCCGCCAGCGTTCCGACCGTCATCCAATAACGCGGACGTGATAATCCGCCGTCCTGCTTACCGCCCCTTTGACCTCGTTTGTTGCGCATCGCGCGTCCTTCCCCTTGAGCTTTCAAGCTCATGCGTTGAAAGTCCGGACCGGCAAGCCTACAATTGGGAGGGTCGCCAGTCGCCAGACTGGTTGATACGCCCAGATCGTTCGCGTCTCCGCCAAGAGTTTAAGCGAGCGATCTGGGCCAGTTCTAATCTTCGTTTCGGCTATCTAGGACCGATATGGTCCAGAATAGTCATGCGCCAACAGCGTGTCAATTGATTTCCACCTTGAACGGGGGAAGCGCGCCTGGATCGGGGATTTTGCGCGGTCAAATGGCGCGCTAACGAGGAAGGACCGGAACGAGCTCCGGAGTGCTCTTGGGCGTGAAGTGTAAGATGTAATGCTGCATACTGCGTTCGAAGCTGCTCATGCCATACGATCCTGGCCTCGCGAAGCGCCCGCTGTTGTCCCACCCGTCATGTTGTACCCGGTAGCAGGCAATCGCCGTGCCGGTCCTGTCTTTCCCTCGCCGGCAATGGATAAAAGTAGGGACGTCCGCGTTTGTCCAGCAGCTTGAGAACTGCCTGGATCTGGTCATTTGAAGGCGCAGAAAGCTCTGCCGAAACGGGATGTTGATGTACTTGAATCCCGAGCTTTTTCAGTTGCTCTTCTTCGAACGTCGTCGCCGGCTCCGCGCTCGCGCAGGTCGATCACCCGCTTGATTCCCAAGGCTCCAAGCTCTTGTAGGCCAAGCGGCGAAGGTTGAGCGCCGCGGAACATATGCTCGTTTACCTGGTGGAAGTTCCTGATATCAGGTGCGCTCACGTCGCCTGACGCCGCGGAGGCCAGGCACACGACAAGGCACAAGGCGACACGAGGCACACGCCCGGAAACGCGCTGACAAGCGATCCAGTTACTGCGGAGGCTTCTTAGCCGGAGGAGGCGTGTTCTTCTTGTCGTCGGCAGGCTTGTTATCTCCGCTTCCAACTTCGCCGTAAGTGATAGAAGACTCCGACTTGAACTCGTACTTCTTATAGTTGTCGTACTTGATAACGACTTTGATACGTTGCGACGGGCCGTCTTTGAAATTCAAAGTGTCGTCGGCGTAAGTATAGGTTGGGAACCAGTACTTGCCGTCGATCTGCTCCCGGTAGGTTTCGAATTTCGGAAACTGCTGGTCTTCTCCACGCCTGCAGATATCCCGTAGCGCGGCCGAAGGTTTTGACGATTTGCATGTCCTGGTCGTCCACCCAGATCTGCCCGTCGAAATACCGCTTCCGATCCTTGGTTAGAGTTTTCGGCTCGACGGAAAAGACGAAACAAGGTATTTCGTCCACCTTCTCACGCCGAAGATACTTCACGTTGTAATCGCTGGCGGTATCGTTCGTCATTACGAACGGCATGACGTTCCGCATGTCCTGTTCGTCTTCCGCGGTCATTTGAATATTCTGAAGGGACGTGACAGGAGCATGGGTCACGTGCGACGTGCGGCGATTCCGGTTATCGAAGCTCACTTCCTCAACAATCTGATAATTTCCGCCCGGGGGATCCGTTTCGGTGATCTTGCTTGTCTGCCGGTACGTGTAGCTCTCCCGCGCAGCCGCGAACTCCGTCTCTTTCTGTGTGAAACTGCTTGATGATGTTCTGGATCTGATCCGACGTCGGATCAGCCTTCGTATCAACGGCTTCCAGAGCCAAGACGCAACTGAAAAGCCCGATTGTGAGTGCGACGCTTCGTCCGATCATTCCTTACCTGATTCTCTATTGTGACGGATAGGCAGCCGTATCTGGTTCATCGACTTCTCTTATTGAGTAGACCCTTGGCGATGGTCACTCGCTGCATATTACTGGTGCCTTCGTAGATCCGGCCGATTTTGGCGTCGCGGAACAGCTTTTCCACCGGGTAGTCCTTCGAGAATCCGGCCCCGCCGAAGACTTCAACCGCTTTGGATGCTACGTCTTCGGCCACTGTAGAACAGAAGTATTTCGCCATGGCCGCTTCCGTCTCGAACGGTTCGCCCGAATCCCTGAGCCGGGCGGCATTGTAGACCATAAGTCGTCCCGCCTCGACGAGGGTTGCCATCTCGGCCAGTTCGAACTGCACTCCCTGGAACTCGCTGATTGGCTTCCCAAACTGTTTCCTTTGCTTGGAATACTGAAGCGCGTGCTCGAGCGCACCGGCGGCCAGCCCAATCATTTGCGCTGCGATTCCGATCCGGCCTTCGTTCAGGGTCTCGATCGCGACTTTGTAACCCTTTCCAATCTCACCTAAGACTCTGATCTCTTCCTGCTCGTACGTCGATCAAGAATCAGTTCGCACGTGGACGACGCCCGAATGCCGAGCTTGTCTTCCTTCCGGCCCGACTTCGAGTCCTTTCGCGTCTCGCCGGACGAGAAAGCAGGTGATGCCCTTGTAACCGGCAGACTCGTCGACCGTGGCAAATACGAGAAAGATGCCGGCTTCGGCGGCATTTGTAATCCACAACTTGCGGCCGGAAAGGACGAACCCATCACCATCCGGTTGTGCTTTCGTCCGTAAGGCGAACGCGTCGGACCCGGAACCCGCTTCGGAGAGTGCATACGATCCAGCTGAGCGGGTTGCGAGTTCGCTCAGATACGCTTTCTTTTGTCCCTCCGTTCCCCATCGCGCGAGCGCGTTGTTGACCAGAGTGTTCTGTACATCCACGATCACGGACGCCGAAGGGTCGACTTTGGCTAGTTCCTCTATCGCGAGTATCGATTGAAAGAACGTTCCGCCCTGGCCTCCATACTGGTCAGGAACATCGATCCCCATCAGTCCCAACTCGAACATCTCGTCGAGCAGATCCGGACGGAACTTGCCGGCCTCATCCATCGATCGCACGTGGGGAGCGAGGCGCTCCTTCGCGAATTTTCTGACCGAAGCCTGAAAGAGGCGTTCTTCTTCCCCGAGGACCGTGAGTGGCAGTGGCTGCTCAGATGTCTCGACCATAACGGCCCATCATAGCTCCGGAGAGCACAGTGCCTTCCGCGTAAAGTAGTGTGAACCGCGGCGCCGTTCCGAAACGTATTAGGGGGAGACATGGCTCAACGATCGAAGCGCCGAAGGTGGATCTGGGTGGTCGCGACAGTTGCCCTGGGGACCGTCTCTTTCTACTCCGTCAAAGCAATTGGCAGGAAACCGGTGAAGATCGACCCGGACAAGATAGCAAGCGTGGCGCGGATCGACCTTACGCGCTCGGTGGTCGCAACGGGTAAGATTCAGCCGGTGCGCCAGGTGGAGATCAAGTCGAAAGCGAGCGGCATTATTCAATCGTTACCGGTCAATTTCGGCGATATCGTGCGGAAAGGACAAGTCATCTGCGAACTCGATCGCAACGATCTGCTCCCCCGCCTCAACGAAGCCAAGGCGGCTTTAAGCGTGAACCAAGCTCAGATCGAAACGGCCCGGGCCGACTACGAGAAGTATAAGGTTGACGCCGCGGGGCCCGACGTCGAGTTCCTCCGGCGTGATCGGGACCGGGCGCTGAAGCTCTTCAACCAGGGGCTGATCGCCAGCGAGAAGAGGGACGAAGCCGAGAAAAACTACGAGATGGCCGTAAACAAACAAGCGTCAGCGGCTGCGAATCTCCAAAGCGCCCA
>CAVUVF010000002.1:0-90641 GCA_963744795.1 uncultured Acidobacteriaceae bacterium | reverse complement strand
CCATCGTGGCCGACAAGTACAAAGCCTTCTTTGAAATCGACAGGATGGAATTCGGCGAAGCTACCGCCAATCTCGAGCCGATCTTCGATAAGCATAGCGATGCAGGTTTTCAGATCCGATTCGCCGCACATCGGGAAACCGGCTGCTGTCAGCAGAGAATTTCCCACAATCAGGTTCGTTACCAGGTGCCGCATCGCACTATCAGGCTCGGCCTCGTAGTAGTAGGCCAGTCCATCCAGCTCGTTCTCGTCAACGTAGCGTCAGAAAGCCACCGCGGCCCGGGAGGCCATGGTGGAGATCCTTTTCAGTCACTTTCTCCGTGAGAGGATCCGACTTGGGATCGGGTGTATCGAAAAGTGCCAACACTCTTTCCGTCATTTGCTGCACATCGCGGTCTGTCACACGGCGAAAGTGCCGCATCAGATCGTCGGATTCAGTTTGAACGATGTGACAACCGAAGGCCGAGGTGAGTGCAGTATGATCTGTTTGCAGGTCCAGCATGTTCTCGAGCACATGCCCGAAGTGGCCGATGCGCGCGGACCTCAGATCGTGCAGCACGTGTGCAATCCTGCACCATTCGGCAATCTCCGCGTCGGCTTCCGGATCGTCCTCGAGCGTACCCAGGATGACCGGCGGTGGCCGTTTGCCCATGCGAATCGCCACGCCCGTGAATTCCGGCACGGCACAGAAATCATCGTTGCAGAGCTGCATGTAGGTCGATGCTCGCGTGTAATCCATGGCTTTCATCGGCTGCAAGGCTACCAGCACGATGGGAACATCCACATCGCGGACAATCGTTCCAACGTTGCTGAGGTGGCATATGTCAGCATGTCGCAGAAGATAAGGTCGAGCGACGCGGATCTCAGCTCGTTCCGGACACGTACGCACTCCGGGATTCGTCCACCATGCCGAACTCGAACACTTCGACACTGTGGGTCTTTACTTTATCCACGAAGACCGAGAGTTTACGATTCATCTCCTCTCGCAGCCCCTGGAACTGAGACCAGTAGGTGTGATGACCAACGCCGAGAATTCCGACTCTTGCCGTGAGCGGCTTGCGACGTCTCAGGAGTTGTTCAAATCCTGGCGTGGTGCCGTATCCATTTCCATATTGTGAGTAGTGCGCGTTCTCAAAACAGAAACTTCAAAGCCAGCTGGATTTCCCTACCGTTGATGCGAGTGCTTCTTATCACGCCGAACTGAGCGGTACCTGCCGCCATGTTGGGATCACCGAATGCGGCATGGTTAAGAGCGTTAAAGAACTCAGCGCGAATCTGCAGGCTGCCCGGTTCCCTGCCCGGAAGCGGAATCGGTGTATTCTTCAACGCCGCCAGATCAACGGTGAGCAACCCGGGCCCAACGATCACTCCATTCCCGGACGTTCCGAATGTGCCGAGGACATGATTCGCAAAGCAGGAGGTGTAAACCAGCGATCTACCGATTGCAGATTCCCGCTCAGATTGCCATTACAGTAACGGTTGGCGCGATCCATTCCTGACGGCCGACATTGGACGAGATGGAGGATGTTGGCGTAAGGGGAAACCTGTATGGGCGGTGAAGTTGCCCTGAATCGACCATCCGCCTACGATTCCGGCCGGAACGCCGGTTAAGCTACTGCCGATCGACTTACCGTGTCCGAAGGGCAATTCGTAGACCCAGGCTACGGTCGCACGGTGCTTCTGATTGAACTCTAGAGGCGCGTATTCCGCTGCACGATTCCTCTCGTCCTGGGTACGCGACTGATCTCCGAAAAGTGCTCCGCCGATGCCCATCGCTTTCGAGTACGTATAGCTTCCGAGAATCGAGAGCCCGTTGGAGTATCGCTTATTCAGCCTGACCGCGAGCGAATGATAGTTCGACTGATCGAGCGATTGCACGGCGCTCACATCTCCGATATTCGGATTCGGGCGGCGGCTTGTGATGGAAGTCGGATGGGTTGGATCAGGATCCAGAAAAGCCTGGTTCGGAAGGTCGCGTCCCGTCAACTTATGAGCGCTATTTCCCACGTACGCAGTGTCGAGCAGCCAGCCGGCGGCGAGTTGCCGTTGAATGCTGATGTTCCATTGATACGTGTAATTGGTTCTGAAAGTCTGATCCAGAACAAACACATTCGTTGTCGGTGTGAGAGCAATCGCGCCTGATGGGGTTCTTACGATAGGAGTCGAAAATGCCTGCCCGATCAAGTTGGGAACCAGAGTATTAGAGGTGAGCGTTGTGTCAATCACAAAAGGCGGCGAGAGTTGAAATGAGCCGAACTCAGACCTCGCGGCGAGCCGTAGAACACGCCACCGCCCGTGCGAATGACGGTCTTGCTGTTCAAGGTATATGCGATCCCGATTCGGGGGCAAAGTTGTTGCGGTCGGCATAGTTCAACGCTCCCAGTCCCTGATTCTGCTTGATCATCCGCGTATGGGTGAAATCAAGACTCGCCAAGTCGCCATACCGCTCTTTATAAGGCGTCTGGTATTCGTAGCGCAGCCCCACGTTCATCACCAGGTTCGGCCGCAAGCGAATCTCGTCCTGGCCATAGAAGCCGTAGTAGTAATACTTCAAGCTCACCTGTCCGTTGCTTTCCGCGAGTTGTGTGGCCCGGATCGTATACGGCGGCCCAGAAGAAAGTCGGCGATTGCGCTGCCCGTTGCGGCAACTCCAGGCTGATTGGTGAAGAGATTCGCGAAGGTGAGGATCCCGTTCGGTGTTTGTTGGACACGAGAGGCAGGCCGGTAATATCTGCCGTCGAAGCCAAACTTCCAACTGTGTTGACCGTGGATCCAGCTGTAGTCATCCGCCAAGGAATAGATATTCTCGCGCTGGCCTCCCGGCTGAAACGGATTCGCTCCAAGGATCGTGAGACCTGGCACATTGAGTTGCGGTACCCCAAGCGCATTGCCGGGCGGGTTGAGGTTCTGCAACCCGAATTCGCTCGCGGTCACGTTCGTTGGCGTCGTGGGAAAGATCAGCAGATCATCAAAAAACGTCCAGGCAGCCCGGAATTGATTGACGGTCGTAGGACTGAAAATATGCGTTTCCTGGACGGTAAGGCTGCTCGCCTTGGTGTACTCATTGGACCCGTGTAAAGGCAAGACCGCCCGGCGCCAGACTGGGGGCGGTGCTGTAAGAATAACGCCCGAAAATCGAATCAGAATCGCTGAAGTTGTGATCGATCCGGCCGTGTCCCTGGTCACTATCGGTAACTCCGGAAACAGAGGTGACGTAGTTATAGCCGCTCGCTCCCGTCGCATTCGGCGATGGATAATACGCGAGGCCGCCTCGACCGATCTGGCCGAACCGCGAGGTCGGAATGACATTGCCGGCGAAGGCTTGTCTGCGGTTGGTGGCTGGGTTGTAGGTTGCGGGATCGTAAATTGTCGGGCCTCCAGCGAAATTCCCTGCCCTCTGAGCGTCCGACGGAACGGAAAGAAAAGTGTACTCGCGCGCCGTGTGCGTAAGCCTTCATAGTCGCCCATAAAGAACGTCTTATTGTGCTTGATGGGACCACTCACAACCGCTCCGAACTGATTTCTCCGTAAGGGGTCGACACGTGTGGAGAAAAAGCTGCGAGCGTCCAACACGTTGTTACGCAAGAATTCAAAAACACTGCCGTGAAACTGGTTTTCCCCAGGCTTGACGAGAGATTGATCGCCGAAGGATTCCTGCCATACTCGGCAGCGAAGTTGTTCTCCTGAACCTTGAACTCTTGAATGGCCTCGATGGATGGCGTGAATGCCGGGCGGCCGCTAGTCTCGGTTCGCGTATCCACACCGTCAAAGAAGAAGCTGATCTGATTCGCTCGCTGGCCGTTGATCGCGAGCCCCGTGCTTTGCGAACCGCCGGTTCCCAACTCAGTCACACCCGGAGCTAGTTTGGCCAAGTCGAAGTAGTTACGCCCATTGAGCGGCAGCTGCACGACCTCACGAGGGCTGATCACCTGACCGATATCCGCATTCCGCTGCTCCAGAACGGGCGTGGTTGCCTTGACTTCTACGGTTGTCGCGGAAGTACCCACCGATAACGGAAACCCTTGATTTACCGCCTGCGCGACTTGGACTTCAAGATTACTGACGCCCAACGATTGAAATCCTGTGGCCTCAGCTTTCATGCTATAAACGCCGGGCGCCACAAGAGGGAAGGTGTAATTTCCGTTCGTGTCGGAGTGTGTAACCCGGTCGGTACCGGTCCCCTTATCGACGAGATGTAAGGTCGCATTCTGGACAACAGATCCAGTTGCATCCGTGACCTGGCCGGCGATGCTGCCATTCGTGACCTGGCCGGGAAGACAAAGGGCAAACGCGCCGATCAGGGCCAGAACGAGTGAAACCAATCGCAACGGTACAGGAAATAAGGTCTTCATGTTTGCCCGGAGAACGCCTGGGTCGCGAACCATGCCGGTAACTTCCCAAGCATTGATCGCAAGGCTTAAAGAAGAATCACAGCATTGTCTTGGTGCGTCAATCTTGAAATCCGGTCGCCACGGGTCTCGCACTGTGAGACGTTGTCCCGAAACCATTTTGTTAGACAGCCGACGGGCTTAGAGCCTCCGGAACAAGTTCGTCCAGCGGATAGATCCGGCCCACGTTTTCAGGAGTGATGAGTTCGTGTTTTGTAAAGACGGCCGGCGGAACTTTTGGCCCTGCAAAATCGACGCGGCCAGCCGGATTATCTCGTCACCATAACGTTCGGGGAAGTATCCAACCGATCCCACAAGAGACGTATGCTTTCTTCGCAGTTCGATCCTCGCCTCGCGGCTGGCGTTCTGACCCATGACGCAGCATGAATGCGCACGGCCGCACTCCTCGAATGCGCGGATCGAGCCTAAGGCGGATGGATCGTTGGTGGCAAGCACCACGGTGCGCTGGACAGGTGATCGACGGAGATGACGACGCACCAGATCCAGAGTGTATTCAAGCGAGCCGCGGCCATCGAGATGAATCGTTTGAACAGTGTCCAAGGATGGAAGCACTTCGGTCAAGCCGGCGAGCATCCGGTGACACGCAGCTTCACCAAAGGTCCAGCCGCGTCTTCTTCGACAAGCAGGACCGTATCGGCTCTGCCATTCCAGCGTTGTTTGACCCACCTTGCAATACCTCGCCCGCCCAGTAAGCCCAGCCTGGTAATTGTTCGCTCCGAAGAATGTTGCACCCGGATGCGGGATCTCTATGGCGACAACCGGAATGCTTGCTTCAAGGAATAGAGAAGCAATGGTGGAAGCCACCCGTTCGTGAGATTGGAACTCGATCACCAGATCCACCTTTTCCTTCACCAGCAACGCGGCGTTGCGCAAGGCGGTCCGGGCGCTCCGGTGGCTGCTGATTGTGATGAGATTCATACCCGCCTCCTCTGCCGCCCGCTGCACGCTCTCAGTCACGGTCTGAGAGAAGGCCGTGTCGACACCACGAGTTGCAAACCCAATCCGGTAACGCCCGTTTGGAAGGCGCTCGAACCCGGCTTCGAAAGCGGTCATCTCCTAATCGCTCTACGAAGCCTCTCGGCTTCCAACGTGCGAAGCAGTCGGGAGGCCGTGGCTTTGTGAAGGCCAGTACGAATAACCAGATCACGAACACGTAGCACCTCGCCTTCGGCGCTAAACGCCTGCAAAATTCGACAGGCTCTTTGAACAGCCTGGACGTGATCTTTCGAGTCTCGATCGCGATGCTTTGACGCCGTCGTCACGCGACGCATTGTCTCATAGTATGAGACGCTGGCTAATAAAGAACGATCAACTATGCAGGCGGCTGTGGTCTCACAAGCGAGAGGCCAGATCGTTCCAAGCCATACCTGAATCGGCAGCATTGTGAGGACGTTCCGGGTGGCGGCTTAGGAGATCTGTGTAGCACACCTGTCGCTCAATGCTGCTCTTTGCCAAGGCGTCGTACGTTTCTCAGCTAACGGAGCCTCTACCGGGAACATCAGAAACCGGTACCCCACTCCGTGGATCGTAAGTAAGTAACGCGGGACGCGAGGATCTGGTTCTAACTTGTTCCGAAGTCGCAGCATGTGAGCGTCGACAGTGCGCGTGACGGGATAGCGGTCGGAACCCCAGACCTCATTCAGAATCACTTCGCGAGTGAGTGCCTGGTCAACATTTCTGGTAAGGAAGAGCAGCAGATTGTATTCGCTAGGCGTTACTTTCACGGCACGGCCGGAGCGCCTGATGTAACGGCGTCCGACATCGACCTCCACATCGCCGAACCGAATTGTGTCTTTCGGTGCGCGGTCCCGACCGCCGCAGAACGGCACGGATCCGAGCTATGAGTCGCGCCCGCAAAATGGCTTGGCCAGATAGTCGTCGGCGCCCAAGTCCAGGAGCAAACTTTCTTCGAAAGGATCGAGGCGCTCGCTCAGAAAAACGATTGGGGTTCGACGCCGAAACTGCCGATTCGGCTGCACAACTCCGCACCGCTCACGGAAGTGAGCGGCAGGCCTATGATGACCAGGCAAGGTCTTTGAAGGCAGGCCTGTTCAAGATCAGGATCGGCCTCGCCGACGAATGTTGCGTGGAAGTCCTCGCGGCTTAGCATGGCGCCAATTGCTTTCCGCGCAGCTTCATCTTCTTCGATAACAAGGATTGTATTCATTTCGACCCGGGTCTGGACTGACGTGTCTTTCACAGAAAACGTACGGTTCATCCGCCGACTTCCAAGCGAGAACCGAACGATTGCTGCAGTTGTTGGCGAGCACGCGACAGCCGGGACATCACTGTGCCGCTCGGGACGCCTGTAACTTGGGCGATATCCTTGTACGACATCCGTTCCCACTCGCGCAGGATCAGCACTTCCCGCAGGTCTGCCGGTAATCGTTGGACGGCATCGTGAAGCGCTTCGGCGTCCCTCTTCCGCGAAAGGATACTCTCTGGCGTCGGTGTACTGGTTTCCCAACCATCGATGTTCTCCGCCGATTCACTAATCACCTGTCCGCGGCGCAACCGATCATAACAAGCGTTCCGGACGATTGCCAGCAACCATGGCCGACTCTCGCCTTCGCGCAAGGCATGCAGATATCGAAACGCTTGCACGTAAGCGTCGTGAACGACGTCCTCAGCATCGCTTTTATTTCGCACGAGCCACCGCGCGAGATTATAGGCGGCATCAAGATGCGACGACCAACTGTGCCATGCCGTACTGAAGTTTGCCGTATTCCGATGTTGACGGTTGGAAACTGTGTATTGTGAGCAGCCTCTGAAATCTTGATTCTTCGCATCGGACGCCATGGTAGTGGCTCGGTGCCGGGCGGCTCCATGAAATGCGCTTCTTCCGATCGTCAAGAAAACTTCACGGTACAACTCGTTGATACTGCGAGAGATCCGAAGCTGTTTCACGAGCCGACCGGCTGATATGATGTAAACTCCTTCGACTTACTGGTTCTGGCCAAACGGCGAAGCACCACTATGCCGGAATTCACGTCATCCGTGCGCGCCATTCGCTTTGGAGTCTTCGAGGTTGACCTCCGAGCAGGTGAACTGCGAAAAAGAGGCATCAGGGTGAAGCTTCAGGACCAGCCGTTCATCCTTCTGGTCACGCTCCTTAAACAGCGAGGAGAAATCGTTTCTCGCGAAGAACTTCGCCAAAGCACTTTGGCCAGATGGCACTTTCATTGATTTCGATCACGGACTCGGCTCGGCAATCAACAGGCTTCGCGAGGCGCTGGGGGACTCAGCCACGAATCCTCGTTTTGTCGAAACTGTACCGCGCCGTGGTTTCCGTTTTCTAGCACCATCGAGACTGTCAGCGGCGACTCACTACTTGGAGGCGAAGACTTCCAAACCGGAGACAATACGCTCGCGGCCGAGTCGACTCGGCGTTCGGAGTGCGGCTGGGGTATCCGAAGAAGATCATGGCTATCGGAACGCCTGCTGTGGTGGGCTAGTTGGAGGGGGCCCGCCCTTATTTTGGCTGTGGTCCTCTTCCTGACACTTGCGGGTATCCGAGTATTTCAAAACGCAAGGAACTCATCATCGGGCATTCGTTCCCTGGCCGTGCTTCCGCTGGTGAATCTTTCCGGAGATGCTTCCGAGGAATACTTTTCTGACGGCATGACGGACGAGTTAATTACTGAACTCGGGCAAATCGGCGAATTGCGCGTAACTTCGCGTACATCGTCCATGACTTAGAAGGGCGTTCGGAAGCCTCTGCCGGAGATCGCACGCGAGTTGAACGTAGACGCCGTCGTCGAAGGCACTGCCTTGCGTTCGGGAAGCGAGATTCGGATCACGGCCCAGTTAATCGAGGCTTCCTCCGACAGGCATTTATGGGCGCAGAGCTATGAGGGAGAGTTGCGGGATGGGCTCGCTCTCCAGAGTAAAGTGGCTCGTGAGATTGCCACGCAAATCCGCATCAAATTGAATCCGCAGGAGCAGGCTGGATTGAAGGATGTGAAAGTCGTGGATCCTCAAGCTCACGAAGCCTATCTCAAAGGCCGATACTTCTGGAACAAGCGGACCGGCGAAGATCTAAAGAAGGCTGTCGAGTACTTCAACCGAGCCATCGAGAAGGATCCGAAGTATGCGCGAGCCTATAGCGGGTTAGCCGACTCTTACGCCTTGATGGGGGACTGGGAATACGGAGTTCTGGCTCCCCGGGAGGCCTTCGCTAAAGCCAAAGCCGCAGCGAGCAAGGCCTTGGCGCTGGATGACACCCTGGGCGAAGCGCATACCTCGCTCGCATTCTCTCTGGATCTCTTTGACTGGGACTGGGAATCTGCCGGCAAAGAATACAGAAGAGCTATTGGACTAAACCCGAGTTATGCGACTGCCCATCAATGGTATGCGTGGCATTTGATCGTTTTGGGTCGAAACAGCGAAGCGATCACGGAGATGAAAAAGGCGGAGAGTCTGGATCCGCTTTCCCTGATTATCAGTGCGGATATGGCGGATGTGCTTCTCGTCGCGCGTCGATACGACGAGTCCATACAACAGAGCCGAAAAACAATAGAGATGGACTCCCGTTTCGGGATCGCATACTACCAGCTTGGCCAGGCATTCGCTCAGAAACATATGCACAATGAAGCGATCGCGGAGTTTCAAAAAGCGATCGCTTTTTCGGGCGGAAATAAGACGTTCACATCGAGCCTTGCTTATGCCTACGCTGTATCAGGCCGGACAAAAGACGCCTTGAACATCCTCCAGGACTTGAAGAAGCCATCCGGGAACGGCTTTTCTAATGCCTCTGAGATCGCACTGGTTTATGTAGGGCTGAACAACAAGGATGAGGCGTTCGCCTCCTTGGAGAACGCCTATCAAGAGAGATTCAACCCGTCGGTCATTCGGCGGCCATGCTTCGATCCACTCCGCGCTGATCCCCGGTTCGAAAACCTACTGCGTCGCATTGGCCTTCAGTAAAGATAGACCTCGGACGATGTCAAAGCGATCGCAAGAAAGTCAGTAGCTCCTGCTTCTCCTGTGGGCTCAACCCGTTGAAGCGCGAAGTCACAGCTCGAGCTTCACCTCCGTGTCGTTGAATCGCGTCCTCAAGAGTAAAGGACGCGAGGTCATGCATGAATCGCGACTTGGTGTGCGAGCCCCATAGTGGAGTCGTTCGCAACTTATTCGCTGTATCTTGCGGACCAGCCTGGACGATACCGTCTCCAGTTCCCACGTCATGCAACAGGAAATCACCGAAAGGATGAAAGATTTTGCTACCTAGAGCCTCGGGAACTGTATACGCGCCACCGTTCAGTTTGGTGCCGGCCCGGTCCGTGGTCATGGTTGGAACGTGACAGGTGCTGCAGCCGACGATTACGAATAGCTGCTGCCCGGCCGAAGCATCTGGCGTTGCTGCCAGAGCCGTATCACGCGGAGGCGCCTGCGTTCCGCGGATAAATTGAGCGAAGTGGTCTATATCCGCCAGACCGAGATTGTCCGGCAGGTCTTCGATTTCAGAGCTTGCTTTACAAACCGATGTTACGTCGATTGGCTTAAGGCGATTTGTCACACCCATCTCGTTCAGGTATGCGTCGCCGGCAAACGAAAGTATCGTCGGATTCTGGTCTTTCCAGCCAAACCGTCCGACGCCCATGTGCCCTGGAGCCTCCAATATAGGAACTTGGATCGCTTCTCCGTGAATTAGTCCATTGCTTTCGGCCGGCTGGTTAGCCGCAATAGCAAGCAAGGTTCTGTCGTCTACGGCTTCTACGAAACCATCCCCTAAGGTATTGAGCACCGCCCGGAGCGTGCGTATATTCTCAGATTCCGGCACGTGCTCTTGTGCTTGCTGGCATGTCGCTCGATCATTGACGATTGAGCGCCCCGTTATGGAGTTTGCGCCACCGTTGATCAGAACCGTGGGATTGACGAACTGTCCATTTCCATCCAGATGCCCGGCACGAATCTCTGTGATCTGGCTCGCTGCGCCCGTTATGCCATTCTGATGGCAATCCGCGCAAGACGTAGCGTTAAAGACCGGGCCCAGTCCAGTGCTCGGATCGTGCCTCCGCTCGAATTGCGCTTGATCCAGCGCGAACGAATCACCCGGCGGCTCTGCGATTCCGTTACTGATGCTTTGCACCCCGGGAGTGCCTGTTACCTGTCCGGAAGCATCCAGCGTTTGCCCGATCGTCGGAGTTGTGAACCCCGCCGGAGCTTCGGTCGCACTTTGCTGCGCGATAACGCCCAGTCCGGCAGTTGCCGCTCCGATGATAAACAACAGAGTGATTTTCTTCGCTCTCACCCGAAATCTCCTTTTCGAATCTTCTGAGCAACGACTTAAATAATGAGAAAAAAAGGCTGCTCGAGGTGAGCAGCCCCATGTTCGCCATCTCGGCGCGCTTGAGGGGGTGCGAGCCGTTCTGACTGATGGCGACCAAACCTTGTGAAGTTACGGCGGCGGACGGTTTCACCACATATAAAACTTTTGTCTTCCCTTATCAGTACCGATCGATTCGAGAAAATATTCCCTGGCGGGAAGATTCCTGCCGCAAGTTTTCTATTGCAGTAGAATTACGCCTCGATTTCCCTGAGGATGCTGGATTGACCTGCCCGGTAACGCACAAGACGCAAAAGCTAGATCCTTAACGGTTCACAGGACGGCTTTCTCCATCTGAACCGGTATGCCTTTTATTCGAAGCGCCTATGGCGTCCGCCTGTTCTCCTTCGAAGAACTGCCACCGTGAGCAGGCCTGAGCCTAACAGCAAGCCGTACTGTTGGCTCCGGGACAGGAGTCGGAGGCATCGAGGTGAAAGTTACGTCGTCCATTGAGAATCCCCACGCCTCAGCGTTTGCAGAGGTAACTGTTATCTTTATCAAACCGCTACCGGCTAATGTGAACAATATCGCACCGCCGTCGCTGGTAGAGGCGAGCGATTTACGTAATCGAATCGCCTACGTCATCGGCAACGGTATAACTCCCCGCATTATCATCGTTCAAAAGCAACAAGCTGAAGTCTCAGGACCGGCGACGCGAACGTAATAACGAGTGGATTTGTCTCACCCGAGCCAAACAGCCCTTGCGTAGCGTAAACCCCGGTCGTATCTGCGCTCACGCCGATCTGGCCACGTAATAATTCACCACCGGTGAAAGTCGCCGGTCCGACGGTAAGCGGTGAATCCGGAATACCGGTAAGATTGCCGCCTCGGTTGCTCGCCTGGCTTCGAAGTCAATCGCAGTTGCGAGAGATGGAACGGCGGTGGTAAAGGCCAACATCGTCAGATGTAGCCAGAACGTTTAGTGAAAAATTTCATTTCAGAATCGTCCTACAACTGAGCGGCAGCGAACTAGCAAGTCCCATTCGCTGACCCACTCGCTGTACTGCGCGTTTTTCGATGTGGCACCACTTGCTCCAGGCATGCTCGATCGGTCATTTTGAATTGGCTCCGCGCTTCCTCCGCTGAGAAGCGGCCAGCGTCCTCGCAAGACTATACCGGGGACAGAAGACAGATATTCCCGGGCCGGACACAAGAATTCATACGTATACCGCTAAAGTGTTTTATTGCGCGCGACGGAATTTACGACTCGCGGCGCGTCGATCGACCGTTTCCGAAACTAACTGACTACCGCGATCACCCGATCCGAGTCCGCTTGTGCGTCGACCAGGATCCTCCAATAGACATTCTGATACCATCTTCCCGGATGCCGCTCACGACTTCAGTCTTGAATTGTTTACGTGCGAACTTGTCCTGCTGTGTCGGGAGACGGTATAGTGCGACACACCGGTTTCCCTTGCAATGTCTTTGATAGAGACAAGCCGGTCCGGTCTCAGCCTTCTATGGACCGAACTTATGCTAAGATCTTCCATTGCTCGCTATCCTCTCGACTAAGGATCCTCTGCTTCAGGGCTGGATTGCGGTTAGTTCCGGGGCCGGCACATTGACGTTGTGGGGTTCTCGTGGATTGAATTTCTTCGCGAGTTCGGGAGTAGATTGCAATTCCGAAGCGGGACGATTCGTCACTCTTATTCACCTCTACTCCGAACACGTAACTAGGACCGAACATATTGCTGGTGAAGATCACCAACTTTTTGTCGGGCGAAAAGCGAACGTTCGGTTCCAAATGGTAATCGTGCTGAGCCATGTTCACCAGGTGCTCGGAACGGAACACTCCGGGTTGCCAGAAGCTCTCTTCGTTCAGCGCTCCGTCTATCTTGAGCATCTGCGGATGAAACAGCTCGATCCACTCGCCGTCTTTTGCTTTGGCGATCTGGCCTGGGTCACCGCCGTCTCCCGTGAACAGTCGTATTTCCCGGTGTGAGATTGAAGTGAATCGACCACTCGTCCCGTTGCAGGTGGAAGGCCGTGCGCCGGTGCGTCTCCAGGTTGTAGCCAGCTACGAAAAAGTCTTCGCTCTCGGGATACTGCCAGTCGTACCAGATGGTCTTCCCATCAAGCCCCCAGAACTCGTGACCAGCGATTTCCATGGCCATGGTCCGCTTATGGATCAGGTGGTTGTCCGAGCCGTCCGTACGAATCATCCAGATGCGATCGACCTTCTGCCAAGGGCCCTCATGGCAGTACATCAACAGTGTAGGATCGACGGGCGAGAACAGCATATGCCCGATCCAATCAGTGGAATGAAGCAGTTCAGTGATTTTTCCGGTTTCGAGATTGATGGAATAGAGCACAACAGGAATTCGCGCAGCTAACCGGCGCTCCATGTTCGTCGCCTTGTCTTCCGCCTGTACCAGATTGCCGGCCTGCGGCGCCGGACGGCCGTTCGGTGTCTGAGGCTGCGGCCGATTGCGCGGAAACTCCCGCTGCGCTCCTTCCTCAGTTTCGTTGTAGCTCCCGACCCCAAGCGTCTCATCAGCATTGACGGTCGCCAAGGTGGCGCGTGGAGGCAGCGTGACCAGTTGCTTCACTGCACCCGTGTACATGTCTGCTCTTGTAGATCGTGCTTAATCTCGTGGTCGGATCCATTTTCGAGAAAAACACGGAGTTTGTTTTTCTGCCGACCACAATGGGGTGAACGCCTCGACGCACGAACCCGGGCGTCAAAGGCATCGGAGTCCGGAGTCTGCGGGCGTTTGGAACCAACAAGCGACTCTTCATTGTTTCGAGTTCGAGCACGTGAATTCCATCGGGCGCGTCGTAGGCCATCAGCTTGCCGTCCGGCGAATACGCGTTCACATTGAAATAGAAACCGGACGAACCTGGTTCCCGAGTGAGGCGGATCACACGATGTCCCGTGTCTTTGTCCACCCAAGCCGTTGGTGGCTCCTGAGCAGAACTTGTCATAAAAGGGGCGACCGTCGCTACGGCTATGCCCAGCAGCATACGAAACCGATGAACCATGTTTGATATTCCTTGTTCCTGAGGTTTGACGACGAAAGCGGCATAGATTTCAGCTGCCGTTTTTCGCTTGGGGCAACCGGTCCATGACTGCCTGTTGTATCCCGAATATCGAATTTACGCATCCACTCAGCGAGCAGGAGTCTTTCAATGCGCATTGACCAGGTATGTTTCCGCGCTACCGTTGCAATCACCTTACTTCTCGGACTTCCAAGGCTGAACGCCCAGATCGGTGGAACTGGTTCCATTCAGGGAACGATCAGCGATCCGTCGGGAGCAGCCGTGCCGACCGCAACGGTAACGGCAACAAATATTGCGACAAACGCAAAAACGGTTCAACAGACGACGGAATCCGGCTTTTATTCTATTGCGGCGCTTCCAGCGGGACAATACACCCTCAATGTAACCGCGACCGGATTTCAATCCGTTACGCAGGAGAAAGTTTTAGTCGACGCGCTTGCTGTGATCACAGTGAACCTGTCACTTCAGGTGGGATCTGTCGGCGAGACAATCACTGTTAGTTCCGCCCCGCCGCCGCTCAATACCGCGGACGCCACACTCGGGAGCAATATGCGGAACGAGTTGTACACGGCGCTGCCGCTAGCGATGAATGGCAGTCCTCGAGACCCGACGGCGTTCGTAGCCCTCGTTCCGGGAGTTCAAGGGCTTGGCACTCAGGCGGCGGGAACATCCTTTGCCTCTTTCAACGGAGGCCAGCCGTACTTAAACGAGGTCTATATAGAAGGACTCCCAACCACCACTGCGGCCGTGCAAGGCGAAACCAGAAATCTTTCGCTTGGCGTTTCCGTCGAAGCCATCGAACAATTCCAGGTTCTGACCAATAACCCGCCGGCTTCTTATCAGGGCCAAGGCGTCGAGAATTTCGTCCTGAAATCCGGAACGAACGATTTCCACGGATCGGCCTTCGAATTCTTCCGGAACACGGTTTTAGATGCGCGCGGCTTTTTCCCGCCTACCACTCCCATTGAAAAGCAAAACGAGTTCGGAGCGTATGCCAGCGGGCCTATCAAGAAGAATAAGATTTTTTTCTTTGGATCATATGACGGCTACTACTACCGGCAGTCCACGACACCGACTTTTCAATCGATCCCGTCCGGTGCGGCTCAAGGCGGAAACTTCAGCGCGTACCCGCAGCTCGTTTACAATCCTTACTCGACCGTCTGCAACGCCTCCGGGGCGAACTGCACGCGCGCACCATTTGCCGGCAACATCATCCCGGCATCCCTGATCTCGCCGGTCTCCCGATCGTTGCAATCCTATCTGCCTACGACCAGCAACGCCGGCATCTTGAACAACTTCTTAACGAGCCAGCCCATTGGACTACACAACAACAACACAACCGACAAGATCGACGTGACTCTGAACGAAAACCATCGTGTGTACGGCTTCTTCAGTCGGGGAAAGTACGCGACGGACGGCGTCAGCAGGCATCACCGCAGGCACGAGCGCCTTACCGCTTCCTTACACCGCTTCCCGCTATGTCACGGAGATTCCCACATCCGCGCAGGTTCGGGACGTCTATGTGTTCTCGCCTACGGTGTTGAATCAATTCAGCTACTCATTCAACCGACTCTCCGTACCGATTACGAGTGCAACAGTCGCCGGAGCGTATCCGCAAAAAGCCGGATTGCAAGGGCTCCCGGCCGGCCAGGCAAACCTGGCTTTTCCGACGGTCAATTTCAATGGTTCGAACGCACCCACCAGCTGGGCCGGAACTAACTCGATTGCTTTTGACGAGGCCAGCAACACCTTCGTTCTTCAAGACAACGTGCAGTGGGTAAGGTCGAACCATTCGCTGACCATCGGAGGGCAATTTCAAGCGCTACAGAACAACTACACAAACCCGGACCTTGGCAGCGTCGCCAGTTTTACCTTTCACCAATTCTGAAACGGCGGGTTTCTCTCCGACTGGCACTCTTCTAACCGCTAGCGGGAATGCGTATGCGAGTTACCTGCTTGGCGCGGTGAACACGTCCAGTATCACTCAAAATTACGTGGCGACTACTGGTGGACGATATAAGACGTTCGCCGTTTACTTCCAGGACGACTACAAAGTCACTTCGCGGTTAACTCTCAACCTTGGGCTTCGCTATGACGTTTTCGGGACGTATCACGAGGTCGCGAACCGGATGTCGTTCTTGAACCCGACGCTTCCCAACCCGCTGGTCAGCAATTATCCAGGGGCGTTGCAGTTTGCCGGAAACGGAACAAATTCCTGCAACTGCGACACTCCGGTCTCCACTCACTATGGTCAGCTTGGGCCTCGTTTCGGGTTTGCGTACTCCCTGAATGACAAAACAGTGATCCGCGGCGGCTACGCAATCATGTATGCTCACGGCGGGGCAACAGGCGGAAGGGCCGGAGCGCGCGCGGGTACTGGCCAGCTCGGTTTCAATGCGAATTCCACGTTTACAAGCCCCAATCCAGGAGCTGGCGCACCGGCGTTCTTCTTGAGTCCTGCCGCCACATCTTTGCCTAGCGTGTATTCGAGTATCTATGCGGGTGGTGTACCGCCTTACCAGCAACCGCCTTTCTTCAATCCGACTCTCAACGCCGGTTTCTGCACTGGTTGTCCCCAAGGAAGCAGCATCACGTATGGCGACCCTGAGATCGGTGGGAAGGCTCCCTATTTCCAGAACTGGAACTTGGGAATACAACGCGCTCTTACATCCAACACGAGCCTTACACTCGCGTACTCCGCAAGCATCGGGCACTTCCTGGCAACCAGCGTCGGTCGCGGCATCTATAGCAATCAATTAGATCCACGTTATCTGGTTCTCGGCAATCTTCTGAACTCCACTGCCACTCCAGCGACAATCGCGACTGCGAGCGCGATCGTTCCCGGTATTCACTTGCCGTACGCCAATTTCGCGGGGACAATTGGGCAAATGTTACGGCCGTTTCCACAGTATGCGGGAGTAACCGATGTCTGGGGTGATATCGGCAATTCGACCTATCATTCTTTGCAAGCCTCGCTGACGCAGAGAATGGCGGCAGGCCTGACGTACACCGTCAACTACACGCGAAGTAAAGAAATCGATAATGTGCTTGGGAGCTCGGGACGCACTGCCTACAATCAGAGCATCGAGAAAGCTGTCGGATTGATAGACCGGCCGAACGTCTTTTCCGCCACTTTCTCCTATCACTTGCCATTTGGCACTGGACACCGGACGTCAAGCGGTAATTCTTTCGTGAATGGATTGATAGGCGGTTGGGAACTCTCCGGCCTCGGTACCTTTTCATCCGGCGCTCCTCTCAGCATCACGTCCACTTCTTGCAATCTTCCGCAGATTGGAGGATCCTGCCTGCCAAACTACAATCCGAACTTCGCCGGACCCGTGACCATCAACGGCGGCATGGGAAACGGACAAGGGAATCTGATTGCTGGCGCCGGAGCGACCGCCACAACTTACGTCGACAGGAATGCGTTCGTTGCGCCCGTCGCTTACACCTTTGGAAGCGCTCCCCGAACTTTGCCGTATGGTCTGCGTTCACCTTCGGTCTGGGATATTGATCTTACCGTGCGCCGCCGATTCTCTCATCACGGAACGCGTCAAACTTCTGTTAGCGCTGGATTCATTCAACGTCTTCAATAGTGTTCAGTTTGGCGGTATCGGAACGACTATCGAATCAGCGAATTTCGGACAAGTCACAACCCAGGCCAACACACCGCGCAAACTCCAGGTGAATGCGCGTTTAAGTTTCTAGATCCATTGCGGAGCGAGTGCCGGGCCGCCCCCAAACCTATCCGCAGAGGTGAAAGCTGCGCACTCTAGGCCACGTCGTAAAGCAGTACCGTGTAATCCTTTGAGGTAAGCGTCTTCTCGATTGTGGGCCACAACTTCTGGTGGATGGGTGTAGCAATCCAGTGCTGACGCTGTTCTTCCGTATGAAACTGAAGTACGAAACGATAGTTGGCTCCGGATGGCGCTGACCCTTGCACGGTCTGGCGAAGCTTGAGCATTTTGGCATCGATGAAGCCCGGCTGCTTTGCTGCCGTCGGCCCGAATTGCCGGTGGAAAATATCGAGCATCTCTTTCTCCTTTGCCGGATCGACACTCAAATCCACGTGGAGCTGAATCGATTTTGAGTCAGTCTCTGCAAAGGATGGAAAGGCTGCGGCCACACCTGCGGCCGCCATCTTCTTCAAATATGATCGTCGTTTCATTGGTACAACCCCTTCTCACCTTCCACGGCAAGCTTGATGCGGTACACGCTCGTCTCCGCCGTGATGTAGAGTGTCTTGAAATCCGAATCGCCCCAAGCGCAATTCGCTGGCGTCTCGCCGGGCTTAATCGTGCCCAGATGCTTGCCTTCGGGCGAGAAAATCCAGAGGCCGCCTGGACCGGAGCAATAGAGATTTCCGCGTGAATCTACCTTCATCCCGTCCGGCACGCCTGGCTCTTTCTCGGCGGTAGCATCGAAGAACACTCTTCCGTTCTTCACCGTTCCATCCGGCTGCACGTCATAGCGCATCCAAACTTTGTGCTTCTCATCCGGTGTTGCCGATATAAAGGATCTTATGATCAGGCGAGAACGCAATGCCATTTGGCCTGGTCAGATCCCGAACGATCGGAGTTACCTTTCCATCGGCAAATCGAAACACCCCATTGAATTTGATCTCCTTCGTGGGGTCCTCGTCCTGCTTCACCAATCCGTAAGGCGGATCCGTAAAGTAGAGCGCGCCATCGTTCGAGAATACGAGATCGTTTGGACTGTTGAAACGTTTCCCTTCCCAGCGATCTAAGAAGACCGAAACCTTCGAATCGGTACCAATCTGCACGATTCGGCGGTTGCCATGCTGGCACAGGAGAACTACGCCGCCTTTGCCAATCACCATTCCGTTCGGACCAATGAACGAGCCCGGCGGAGCATAGCCAGGATTATCCGCGCCGCCGGGATTCAGAATCTCAACGACCTTGCCGTCTGGCGACCATTGCCGCACGACATTTCCGACAACATCGCTGAACCACAGAACTCCGCCATTCGGCTTCCAGAGCGGTCCCTCGGTGAACTTAAAACCGGATGCGACCTTTTCGATCTTTGCCTCCGGAGGGATCAAGGCGTCGAGTGCCGGATCCAGCCGCACGATCGAGCCCACCGTGTTTGGTTGTTTCGCGCTCGTATCCGGAGCCTGAGGAGAGCAGGCAGCGAGGAGCAGCAGGAGAGAAGCCGGAAGAACTGTTTTCATCGTCAGAAGTAGAATTTTGCCGCTAGTTGCATGATGCGTGGGTCCCGAGCGCTTACGATGCGCCCGAAATTCGAGCTGGAGAAAGATGCTGTCGGATTAAGGAAGTTAGGGTGATTCAATGTATTGAATACTTCCCATCTAAGCTCGAATCGCCTGCTCTCGTCGACTTGAATCTGCTTGAACAAACCGGCATCCAGGTTCGCGAAACCGGGACCGGTCAGAATATTGCGGCCCGTGTTGCCGAACGTCCCTAAAGCCGGCAGCGCGAAGGCCGTTGTCGTATCAAAGTAGTGCGCCACCCTGCTGGCGTTCGGACTGTCATTATACGTGTGAACTGTTCCGATCAGATCGGGGCGGTCGAGCCCCACCCCGGAAAAGCTTCGGTCAACACCTGCCGTTACGTTAAACGGGTTTCCCGTTTGCAAAGTCAGTATGCCGTTTAATTGCCATCCGGCCAGCAAAGCGCGCCGGAATCCTTTTGCGCTGCGAAAAACCGGCAGTTCCCAGACGAAGGATGTGACGAAGCGATGCTTGACATTGAAGTCCGCCAGGCCTTTGTCCCTGTTCCAATCGAACGGATTGGAGGCTTGGTTTCCTAAGCCGCTGTTGCCGTCTGACGACGCAAGATCAATGGCTTTCGACCATACATAGGAACCGAGGAAACGTAAAGCCGTTCTCGAAACGGCGATTCCAGCTCACCTGGAGCGAGTGATAGGTGGACGTGGCAGTGGATTGGATGCTCTGAATGGTTTGATAACCCTGGTAGATACGGCGCGAATCGATGTTTCCGGTGGTTGAAGCACCGGGAATGTAGATACCCGGATTGAGCTGTTGATTCACGTGCAAGCCCGTCCCTTTGTTGCCGACATAAGCGACAGTCAGCACCACCTTCTTCCACATCTCCCGCTGCATGTTCGCGTTCCATTGTTGTATGTATCCGCTGGTGAAGTCCGGATTCATGGAGATGACCTGCAGGGGCAGGTAGAAGGGCTGATTGGCTTGCTGAGCGGTAGTGGTAGGCCGCACGTAAGACTGAAGAAGCTGCAACGACTGAGGATTGTTAACGTACGGATTCGAGAACGGCACGTTGAACGTAGTCAGTCCGTACGAAAAAGGTTGGTCGGTTGGATTTGAGTTCAGCGCTACCAACTGTAAGGTGTCGGAGAAGATACCGTAAGCAGCGCGGATGCTGGTCTTTCCGTCGCCGAATGGATCGAAAGCCAATCCGATGCGAGGCGAAAAACGGCGGTAACGGTTCGGCGTAACTCCTGACTCGATTCCGGCATCTCCGGGAAACACGTATCCGAGCGGGGCACGCGGATAGACGGTAGATTTCTGTCCGGCGCGGAACGCCGCATTCTGGCCGAACTCATCTTTGATGGCGATATAGGGCTCCCACCGCACTCCGAGGTTCAATGTCAGCCTGCGCGAAACACGCCAGTCATCCTGAAAATAAAGAAACGGTGTCCACTTGTACTGCAGCGACGAGATAGGCGAGTTCTGGAAGACGCTTACCGCGGCGCCAGAGTAGAAATCGGCATATCCGTACCCTTGATTGCCGGTCCGCAAACCGTTGAAGCTGAACTGCGGATCCTTCTGGAAGAACTCACGGCCATTTCGGCGTACCTTGGCGATGTCACCGCCAAACTGCAGCAGATGATTGCCGCGGGTCCACGACACGGTGTCGACGAACTGGTAATTCATCATGTAACTGAAGTAGTTGGTCGGTACGCGAAGACCGATGCCGTTCGATACGCTAACCGCCCAATCCGTCGGAACGCCAGGAGGAGAGAGCGGGACACAGGACTGGCAGCCCAAAGCCGCAAAATTCACAGGGCTCGGTGACCTGCGGACTACGGATAAAGGTATTCCGCGCAATCGTGGCTACCGCGCTATTTACCAAGTGTCGGCGAAAAGATATGGGTGTCGTTGATGGTTCCGTTGTGCGTGACCCAGTTGTTCTGGGAATTGAAGGCAGGTACGACGGTGTTCTGAATCGTTGTAGTTGTCGTCCCAGAAGTAGCGGACGAAGATTCGGTTCGCATTGGTGATGGAATGATCGATCTTCGTAATCACCTGATTGTCATTGGTGGGCACGGAAAGGTTATAGGAGTAAATGTTTCCGGGGCTATTCGGCAGCGGCAAGAAGGCCTTGGTGAAGTTCAAGGCAACCGGGTCGAGCTGGCTCGCGGGAATCACGTTGTTCGGGTAGGGAATGCCAACGGGATTGGCGGCGGTCACCGTCGCGGGCGCGGCGACGCTTACAGGCCTGCCGCCGGTTCTGCTCTGCGAAAAATCACCTTGGCGCTCCAAGGCAGTGGGCACTAGAGTTGAAGAGTTCGTGGTACCCAGCCGTTGCTGCGTTCCTTCGAAAGCAAAGAAGAAAAAAGTACGGTCGCGTCCGTTATAGCGCGGAAGCCTGACAGGCCCGCCGACGGTCCCGCCGAACTGATTTCGCCGCAGAGGAGAGACGCCTTGCGCGAAGAAGTTCCTCGAATCCATCTCGCTGTTACGGAGAAAGTCGTACAGATCGCCGTGCAGGCGATTGGTGCCCGACTTGGTCACCATATTCACAACCGCGCCAGCATTACGGCCGCTGACTGCGCTATAGCTGTTTTGCAGCATTGAGAACTCCTGCAGCGTATCCGGGTTGGGAAACGCGGCAGGAGTGTTGTTATACATGTCCATGTTCAATCCGCCGTCCAGGATGTAGGCGGATTGATCGGGCCGGGCACCGTTCACGCTGAAGACCAGATTCGTGTTCAAAGCCACGCCGGTAGCTGCCGAACCGGTTCCCATTTGAACTGCACCGGGCAACAGGGCCTGGAGAGAGAGCGCATTCCGGCCGTTGACGGGAAGATCGTTCATGCGATGGGAATCGACAACTTCCTTGATAGCGGAAGTCGCAGTCTCAACGGTTGTCACCGTGCCCTGAACTTCAGTGATTTGTTTCATCTCGCCGATCGCCATATGCAGGTCGACACGAGCGCGGCGGTTAACTTCGAGAACGATGCCGGATTGTTCGAACGTCTGAAAGCCGGTTTGCTGGCACACGATTTTGTAACTTCCCGGCTTCAGATCGACAAAGCGGTAGTCGCCGCTCTCGTTCGATTGCACCTTTACGGAGAGGCCGGTCGCCTCATTCGTTGCGGTGACTGCTGCGTCCACCAAGGCGGCGCCCGATGGATCTACAACGGTCCCGAAGATGACTGCGGTACTCTGGGCGGCCAGCGGAATCGAAGCCACTAGAAGCAGCATCAAGCGTTTGAGCATGCGGACGGTCCCTCCTCTGCGGGGAGCTTTGCCTACTTGGAAACTCTGGTTAGATGGAGAAATACCAGGGATTCACAACCGATTCAACAAGCCCTTCAAAATATGTGAAGTTACTTCACGTAACTTATGAAGCTGGAGAGAAAATCAGGCAGACCGGCGACGGAGTCGCTACTGTTTTGTCAGCGGACGTAAGTTTGCCCGTCTTCAGATCTCGGTCGAACAGCACGATGTTGTTTGAGTCCTGGTTGGCCGCCAGCACGTGCTTGCCCGTAGGATCTATCGTGAAATTTCGGGGTGTGGCGCCGCCTGACGGCACAATCTGGACTCGATTCAATTTGCCCGATTGCCGATCGATCGCGAAAACCGCTATGCTGTCGTGACCACGATTGGAAGCATAAAGAAAGCTTCCCGCCGCGATCGATCTGGATCTCTGCCGAGTTATTGACTTTCGTGTTGTCAGCGGGCAAGGTAGAAACCGCTTCAACCTCGGCAAGCGCTCCTGACGACCCATCAAGCTTGAAGGCAGTCACACTCGATCCCATCTCGTCGACGCACATAGGCAAAACGGCCGCTGGGAGCGATCGCAAAATGGCGGGGTCCGGCACCCGGCTTTACGCTGGCCGAAGCCGGCTTATTGGGCGTCAACGCTCCGGTCGCTGCGATCGAACTTGAAGATCTTTACCTGGTCGGTTCCCAAGTCCGGCACAAATAGAAACCGATCGTCAGATGATAGAACAACGGCGTGGGCATGAGGACCTTTTTGTCGCTTCGGGTCGGGGCCGGAACCCTCAAACTGTACTTTCGACGCAAGATCGCCTATGCTGCCGTCGTCCTTCAAGGGGAAATCAGCGATGCTGCCGCTTCCATAGTTCGCGACGAATAGAAACTTGCCACTCTTGTTGACGACGAGATGACATGCGCCGCCTCCGCCCGATTGCTGGCGATTGATGAAACGTGAAGCTTTCCCGTTGATTTGTCGAGGGAAAACGCGTAGACGTAACCTTGGCTGACACCATCATTACCGAGTTCGCTAACTGCGTAGAGAAACCGGCCATTGGGATGCAGAGTCAGGAACGAGGGCCGCTGGATTTCGCCCACCATTCCAAGAGGCTGCAGGGCTAAAGTCTGCGAATCGTACCGAAACGCCTGGATGCCGTTGTCATAATTTCCTACGTAGAGGAATTGAGGCTTTGGCTCCGCCGATGCGAATGCACCGAGTATCAGGCCCGCTAAAGCTAATCTTAAAGATCTTTCAATAACCATCGAATTACCCGTTTCTGAAGTTCGACATGCTGTGGAACCCAGAGCGCATGAATAGTGTGACCGACTGCAGTAAATGCTACTCGGCCCTTCCCGTAATCATAGGCCCAGGCCGCAATGGACTTCGATCCGTGGTCCTCGTAATTTAAGCGGTCGACGTTGTCGGATTCCGCCAGGATGTACTTCGGATCTTTGTCGTACGTGACGAAATGCTGCTCGTCGTTGACGATGAAATCTTCGAGACCCGAGGTAATCGGATGATCGTGGTTCTTGATGTAAACCTTGAACGGACGCAGCGTGGGATGACCCACGTAAGCTCCCCCCATCACGTCGCGATAGTTCTTGGATGAAAGCGAAATGTGGCTGCTGTTGTGCAGCGCGTAAAACCCGTTTCCCGCTTTGACGAACTCCTGGATCGCGGCGCCCTGCTCCTCCGTCATCCAGGATTGCGATTTGGCCGCAGGAAATTCGGTCTTGTTTTCAAAGCCCTGTTCATAGGCCGTGTATGCATCCGGGCCAAGATACCCATCCGGCCAGATCATTCCGTCGCGAAGGATCAGCAGCAATTGATAGTTTTTCAATAACTCGCGGGAAATCGAAGCATATTGAATCGTGTAGTCAGCACTCAACTGAAGCGACCCAAAAACTTTGTCCATGCCGACTCGGATGTAGTCAGGATTATGGTAGCGATCGCCCACCAGCGCGAGGACTCTCGCCTTGCCTGGCGCCTGTCCGGAACTCTGCGTTGCTAGCAGCGCACTGGCGGCAAGCCCGCTTCCGAGCGCTCGCCGTCGCGAAACAGTTTTGGATCTCTCGTTCATGTTTAACTCCTGAAAGCTGCTAACCTGCGCGACGACGCTCTCTTATCGATCCGGGATCGTAACCAAGCTCATAAGAAAGTTCCGCAGCAGCGGCGTCCACTTGGCTCGCCAGGCGATTCAGATTCAAGCTCCTGGAAACGTTGCGCTTCCATCGAAGCTCCAATGGCCCCGATCACCGTTCCTAAGCAGTTGCGCAACGGAAAGCCAATACAACACGCCCCTTCAGCGGATTCTTCCCAATCAATGGCAAAGCCGCGAGTCCGGACGAGTTGCAGTTCTTTCTGCAGGGCGGGCAAATTCGTGATCGTCTTGCCTGTGCTTCTACGAAGGCCGCTCCGTTTCAACGCGCGTTCAAAAGTCAGCGGGTCCATCCCAGCCAGGATCGCTTTACCCAGTGCTGTAGAGTGCGCAGCCGCAGTGGCGCCGGGCCGAGCCTTGAATAGTGCTACTTCCGACGGCTCTACCTGGTCGACCAGGAATACTTCACATTCACCAACGTCGAGCATCGCGAGGTGAGTCGGCGCGTTGAGCAAACCCGCAAGCCGAACTAGAATGCCCCGCCCTTTCTCCTGCAGCACGTTTCGCTGAAAAGTAGTTAGACCAAGCCGCAACAGTCCCGTACCCAATTGGTAACGTTTGGTCTCCGGGTTCTGCTCGATATACCCGTAGATCTGAAGTGAAGCAAGGATGCGGTGAACGTCGCTGGGCAACATGTCAAGCCGGCGGGCCAGATCAGTCACGCCAAGGGATGGCCGATGCTTGAACTCTCCCAGGATTCGGCAGACCTTGGTAACAGTAGTGGCGGGCTTCATGGTCCGGAATGGAGTCTATTTGAAGCCGCAGCCCAAGTCAACGACGTTTTCAAATAATTTGAACAAATCCCCAGACGGAACTTTCCACTGTGTCATTAGCCGAAATTCCTTCCTGACTAGCCCCGATCGTGTTCGGAATCTCACCGTCGGCTTGTGCGGGAGCTTTGGGGTTCGCTGTTACGCCTGCCCGGTTTGGGTGTTTGGAAGCATGAGTGAAGGCTGAGAATCAGGCCCGTTCTTACGTGTGTTCTTGTAAGTCTCTTAACAGGCCATTTGGGGCCCTATCAGGAGAGCCCAAGGCAAAAGCTCGCAGGATCTACCCGGCCTGATTGCATGGTTCGGCATCGCCAGACGTCGATTCAAAAATTCCAAATCGGCCAGTTCGGTTCAGCTGAAACAGCGTAGACCTGGTACAAGGTGGTGACAACCGATGATATGTCGTACCCGCTCCTCCGGAGCGCATCGGCTGTCGTTTCCGAAGCAATGCCTTGTTTCCGGTCCGCCCGACGCCTGATTGCTTCGATCCAGATGCTGGTGCTCTGTTGCAGGGATAACTTCTCTACCAAGCCGAGCCCAATGTCAACTTCCGACGGGATTGCGTCTGAGATCACGCAGGGAATGCCGAGTGCTTGGGCTTCGATGACAGCCAAACCAAGTCCCTCATAAAAGGACGGAAATAAGAAGACGTCGAATGCCGACAGAAGCCGGCTTACGTCCTCTCTTACGCCCGTGAAAACGACCGATCGATTTAGCCCCAGGCGAGCAACCTTGCTCGAATCTCGGCGCGCTCGGACCCATCGCCAACGAGCACGAGCATTGCCGACGGAACATCTTTTATTAACGTCTGAAGGATGTCGATGAGGAATGACTGATTTTTCGGGTGCTCAAACCGTCCCACGTGGCCTAGAACGATCCTCGAGTTCTGTACCCCAAGCTCTTCCCGGACGGCTTGCCTCGATTCATCGGTGGCCGGTTCCGGTATAGCGATCCCATTGCGTAAAACCAGCGCAGAAGGATAGCTCGCCGATACCGCTCCGAACAGCTGATCGCAAGCTTCCAATGAGCAGCCGAGGAAGTGCGTCGCGTGACGCCGAATAAGCGCCCGCATACCTGAGCGATACAGAGTGCGTAGAATGCGATCGGCGCGCCCGTCTTGGGTGCTATGGCTGTGTGCGATTCGCACGGGAACACCAGCCCGTCGAGCGCAATACATGACTATACCGCTGAGTAAATATATGTGACTGTGAACTGCGCTGTATGGACCATGCTGAATCATGATCTGTCGAAGCCGCTTTAGGAAGGGCGCAAGGTTTCTTAGCTGCGGATGGGGGATCCGGTAAATTCGACCTCCCATACTCTCGATCTCGCGGTCATAAGCGCCTTGGGCACCTGAGATCACGACGAAATCGAATTGCAAAGCGGTGCGGTCAATCTGGCGGTAACAATTCATGATGAACGTTTCCGATCCAGCCCGATCCATGCATCCGACAATGTGTAGTATTCGTTTCATCTCAGCCTCGGCACGCCACTGTGCATATCTATATGTTGCGTTGCACCAAGGTCCGCTTTGAGCCGTCGTATTGCGGTGATTGATCGGACCAGTACGTACGGAAAAAGGCCGTACCAGACCAGCCCGCGAATGAGGCTCGAGGTTTCAGATCTGGGAAAAACAAGAAAGAACGTCACCATGCTGGCAGCAGCGGCATAGCGGCTTGGTTTCATTGCCGTTGCAGCCCAGTTCGCCAAAGACTGAATTCCCGCGCCGAGTATGAGCATCATGATGGGAGCGCCGAACATTCCGAAATTCGCGTAGCTTTCGGCAATGAACGAATAGCCAAAGCCGAAGCCGACGGCCGCGCCTACCGGATCAACATTCTCCACTAGCCAAGTTGCAAGGTTGCCGTGTGCTGCGCTCGGGTGGACGGGTCCGCCGAAAATATTTGGAAGCACAGCAAGTCCTGCATAGAAATAACTGGATCCCTTGTCATAGGCCCGCAGTGAAGGAACGAGTTCCAGCGTGTGAGCAATGGTTCCCATCGATCCGCCCATCTCGTAGACCAGGGCCGTACATGGGTTGTCAATCCGGCTGACCACGTCGACTAGAACACTAGCCGATGACCGGTCATTTCCACTGACGTTTCGCACCGCCGCGATCATTGGAAGCAACAAAATAGCACCAATGGCGCCCGAGATAATCAGGCCCGAACGTATTTTGCCGACGCATCTGTCCCACAGCCACGCGAAGGCGACTAAGGCCGTTACTGCTGCGGCGCGTGTTCCGACCACTAGTTGGGTGCTGGCACAAATCAACAGGGTACAAAGGCAGAAGAGCTTGATGGAACGTTTACTCGGATTGCTAGTAAAGATGAGAAACGTAGCGGGCAAGAGCATGAGGGCAATCAACTGGGGCGCCGCCGCCAAACCGGCCGCGGGTTCCTGCTGATACAGGAACATATACCCGTGAAGCGTCACTGCTTCCACGGCGGAATATAAGGATTTAGCTGCAGGCAATGCTGCTATACAAAACAGGAACCAGCCCGCTTGTGACGCACTCTTCTTATCGAGTTCACAAACTCTGAGATGTCGAATGCGCAGCCGGCCGGAGCGCCAGAACTGCTCCGAGGTGCAAGAACATTATGCTTGCAGTCACGAGCAGGATGGTCTTCAGCGTTATCTCAGGGCTGAACTCATTGCTGAGGATCGCGATCGTCGGGTCGAACGCGTACAACCAGAGTTGCCCGCCGTTAAAGATAAGAGTGGACACAAGAAACAGGCAATATGGGCTAAGAATTCGACCTCCCGACCACAGCCATGAGGCAACAAGCCATATCGATACGCCGGTGAAGATAGAACAGGCAGAACGCAACATAAAGGTTGCGTTCCCACTAAAGCAAACACCAAACGCCAGAAGCACCCACACCAGTAAGACCGAGTGGAGGATCAGAATGGTCCGGGCACGCTTGGCCGCCACACTCGCCTTGCAGTTTTGCGTTCCCGCGCTCACGTCCGGCTGCCGGACCGGTCCGATGTTCATACCGCTCCGGCTGCCTGCCTGTGGAGAAGCCATTGACGGCGGAACGAGTTCACAAATTGGGTAAGTCTGGGACCTGCCAGGATCAGTAGAGATAGAGAGATAATCTCGGCTGAAGGGTGATGTTTAGCGTGGGACAGAAGCTTCTTAATCGCCGCTAGCCTCCGGCCTGCAACAATCGTTGCGAAAACCTGATTACGAGACAGTCGCCAATGCGCTCGCGGGGACACGCGCATGATGTAGGACCCATAGGTCTTGAGAACGGCATCGCACTCGGTGCGACGCCCTTCTGCCTTATCCCGCTCGACGGAGTTGTAGATCTTGGTTGCAGCACTTAATCGATTTCCGCTGTCGGTGTGTACGGTACCGGCAGGAATCGGCAAAAGGAGTGTGCGGTATTTCGAGTTGAATCCGAAGGCGTAGAGGAGGTGACCATTTCTCCCTTGCGGAAGGGGGATCACGTCGAAGGTCTCGCGTCGGGTAACCCAAAGAGCGTCTGATCGTTCGACGTCTGCAAACCATCGCACGTAGCCGGATAGATCAAGTATTGTCGGTCCGGGCACTCTTGGTGAAGGAGAGTTCCCGCCGACATCGTAAACGTACTCGAAGCCTAAGCGATCAAAATCCCGCCCATAATCCTGGAGTGCGGCTTTGATTGCGGTGAGTCCTCCAGGAACGAATTCATCGTCGCTGTCGAGCCAGATGATCCACTCTCCCTGGGCTTTGGCAATGCCCGCCGCCCGAGCGCCCCACTCACCCCGGTTGAACTCACTGACGATCAGTTTGATCTGAGGATTGCCGAGGAAGGATTGTACGGCCGCAACTGAATTGTCCGAGGAAGCGTCATCAACAACGATAATTTCGAACTCTTGATCTGTCTCACGCAGACAGCTCGCCAAAGCGCGGACGATTTCACGTTCGCGGTTGAAAAGCGGTATGACGATACTGAACCGGCAATTATTCATTGATAACTCCTGCAAACATTGGTTCCGATCGGCCACTTGCCTCTCGAAGGCGACCAACTCGGAAATAAATGAGTATGGCGGCGGTCCATGCGACGAGATTGGCTAGCGCAATCCCTCGAGCTCCTGTCTGGATGCTGATTCTCGCCACGGCCACAAGGACAAGCGACCAGGAGGCCATTGCGAACACCTGATGCCACATTCGCCCTTGGATAACAAGCGCCTGACTGAGGCTACCCGCCACTGCCTCTATCACCGCCGATAGAAGCACAATCTGAAGCACTCCGTTCGTGTCAAGGAACCCTTTGCCGAACAAACCTAGCAGCTGCTGGCCGAACATTGCGAAGAAGAACGCCACGCCTGCGGCTACGCACGCGGTACTCAGGACGAAGACACGGAATAGCTGAACCAACCTGTGACTCCGGGCTTCGAACTGAAGAGAATTCAATCTTGGCATCATGACCCGAACGAGGACCAGAGGAACGAACATCACGATGAGGCGGAAACTATTGGCCGCGCTCCAGAGCGCCAACTGATTGAGACCATCCGCTTGCTTGGAGAGCATCAGTGTAGAGGTCCAGGTGGCAAGTGACGCCACAATACCGGATAGCGAAGCTGGAGCGGACATGCTCAGAAGACAGCGACTTTCAGCTAGAATGCCGCGGAAGATCAATCTGCAGTTCCATCGCCGGCACTCTTGTTCCACCGCGAAATGGTAGAAGCACCAAACGAGGAAAGAATTGAAGCTGAGCGCGGTTAACGCTCCAGCAAGGCCGAAATACTGCGTCGATATAGCCATGACGACGGGATTCAGGAAGGCAGTCATTGCACTTATGCGTGCAATTCTGCGGAAGTTCTCGAAACCCGCGAGAGCCCCCTGCTGGTAACCATTAAGCGCGGTAAAGAAAATGCAAATGGCACCGATTCGGATTCGTCCAACGTAGTCGGAGCTAACAATGAACGGACAGGTAATGAAGTACCCGATGGCAAAGACAAGAGCCGCCACGATCGCGACCAAACACGAAAGTCCGAGGACCCGTCCGACTCGCTCCGGCATCCTGACTCGATACTCCGAAACGTACTTCGTAGCGGTGATGCCGAGTCCAAGGGCGCCAACACCTATGAACGTGTTGACCGTGCTCTGAACCAGAGCAAAACGCCCGTACTGCTCTTTCCCAAGTAGCCGGGCGGCAATGAGGAGACTTAAAAACGAGCTCGCCTGCGCTACCACGTTCGCGAGCATCTGAAATGTGATGCCCTTGGCTACTTGAGACCGAAGCAAATCGGTAGGCAGCAGCGAACTCCAGACCGTTGGTATAGCGATCCTGCCTGCTTGTGTTTTGCTCTCGCGAATTGAGGTAACTTGCCGCTCCTCGAGCCTCGGATGCCAAATCCGAGTCGACTGGGATAGCCGTTTTCATTAGGTGCAACTTCAGAGGAACGTCTTGAGCCCTTGCGCTACTCGGCCGCCCGCATTCGAGCTTTCAAGCTTCCAATCTGATAACCAAGCGAGTATTGAGCGAAGACCCAGAGACAGCCCAAGAGAGTGAACGAGATTGTGCCAAGAAGAGTGAGCAGCAGGCGTGGTGGCCAACTTTTCTTCTCCGGCGGAACCGCTGTGTCTACAACCTGAATCTGTTGCGATTCCTTGGCGTCATCAATCCGCGCGACTTCGTACTGCTTCGCCAACGCCTCTAGGAGGGCTTCGTGATACTTGACATCCCTCATGGCTCGGAGAACTTGTAAACCCACCTCCGGCGTTTTGGCAAACGGAATCAGCGGATCTCCAGATGCCTTCCCAGGTGTAGCCGATTGAAGGCCGGCCAGGTGCGCTCGCATCGCGCCAAGCTCTGCCTCGGCGGCGACGACCTGCGGATTCTGGGGCGTGGCACCTAGCCTTAGGCTCTGGAGGGCGATCTCACGGCTTGCGACCTGCGCTTTCAAGTGGGCGATCGACTGGATTGTCAGTTCCATTTGACTGCTGGCGTGGACTACTCCGGTTTTCTGCTGAATCTGCTGGAGAGCAGTTTCGGATTTCGCCAGAACCTGCTCTTCGTCTTCCAACTGGCGTTCAAAGAATAGGCGCCGTTGGTTCGATTCGGTCACGGCGAGCCGGTTGTCCTGCTTGTATAATTCGTCGATGAATGCGTTGGCTAGGGCAGCGGCGCGCTTCGCGTCCGTGTCCTCGACAGAGATCTTAATCAGCGAATCCCGGCCCGAGACAAAACTAGCGTGCTTCAGCAGAAGTCCTCGAGCGTCGGAGATGGTTCGGACGGAATAGATCTTTTTAAGGTCAAATTGTTTAACTAAATCGTCCCCGAGAGTGCGGCTCTTCAAAATGCCGATGTACAGGTCGGCGGGATCTTTGAGCCCCAAACCGGGACTGATCGAGCTGGCCATGGCTCCGAGTTGCCCTAGGAAAGCTGCCGAAAGCGATTGCGGCCGGGGCGGTGGCATGATGAGCGCCGTGGCAGTGTATACGGTTTTGGTGTATGCTGCCAAGCCCCCCGCAAGGAGGGTGCCAATGGCTGCCATGTAGGCAATGAAACGCTTCTTCCGAGCCAGAAGCACAAACAGGTCGATCAGTGGTGAACTACTTGTGAATGATCCCTGCCTGTCTTCAATTGAAAGTGTCTCAAGCACCATGTTTTCTTGTTGATCCTCGCTTTTCAGAGAACGACCTCCGTCCGCCTGCATGCCCTGTTCTGTGCTCCAGCCGTGGGGATAGACCGCAAGTCACAGGCAACATCAGCCCTAGCCTCTATCAGCCTCACAGGGATAGGTGGGAGTAGGTCATCAGAATTCTCTGCCTCGTCCATTGGTTTCCCAGCCGAGGTGTCCTAAAAATCTCGTTTGAATGGGAAGGCGTCGAAATGGCGAAAGTTCGGGACACCTACCCCCAAATAAGTTGAGAGAATACGCCCGACCATCTCACTCGAAAACGATGCTACGTGCGGAGACCCACCATCCCCACGCTCGAAATACCCAATCAATGCCCACGATCAGTATCGGACTCCCTGTATACAACGCGACGCGAACTCTCAGGCTTGCCGTCACCTCCGTTCTGGAACAGTCTTTCCAGGATTGGGAACTTATCATTTGCGATGACGCCTCGACGGACGATTCATTCGAAATCGCGAACTCCATCCGGGATCCGCGAATCCGCGTCGTTAGGAACAATCGCAATCTTGGACTGTCCGCTTGTCTGGATCGAATTGTCGAGCTTGCCCAGGCGCCTCTGATCGCGCGCATGGATTCTGACGATCTGCTCCATCCCGAGCGGATGAAACGCCAGGTTGAGGTCTTTGAAAGTGACCCCGATCTCGAAGTTGTCTCTACGGACGCCTTCGTTGTGGATAACGAGAACCGAGTTCTGGGAGGCCGGCGGAAGGGAGCGATAACATCGACACCCGCGGAAATCCTTTGGCACAACGGACCGATCCACGCGAGCATCATGGCGAGAAGAACATGGTGTGCCCGGTTCCCCTATGTTCATTCGCTATTTCGTGGAGAAGATCTTGAGCTCTGGGCACGGGCCTTGCCTGTCACGAATCATTTCCATCTTGCTGAGCAACTTTACTTTATCCGTGAGAATCCGGACGTCAACGTTGCGAAGTACTGCCGGACCATCAGCGCTCATTCTCAAGTGTTTCGAAGCTTCGCCGGCAAACAGAATGTAACGTACTCGTACGTTGCGGTGCTGCTGGCCCGATCGTACTTCAGGATGGGCGCTTACCGGGTGGCTGGGGCACTGGGGTCCAGTCCCGGATTGCATCTCGGCGAGTTGAGCAACTTACGCCGCAGGAATTAGCCGAGGCCCAGGCGGTCGTCGACCGGATCGTCGAAAGCACGGGTTTCGAGGAACTGTCTTATGCAGCCCAATAACACCGTCACCATTGTCTCTGTTACCTTTAACTCGGCTGCGCACATACGACCATTTCTGGAATCCATACAGAAGCAAACCTATGCTCACTGTGAACTGCTGATTCTCGAGAACGCTTCCACCGATCAGACAGCGCAAATTCTCGAAGCCGAGGCACCCTGGGCAAAAGTGGTGCACCTGCCGGAAAACATTGGTTACCGTCGGGCAAACTCGCTCGGATTCACAATGTGCACGAGCCCGCTGATTCTGATTTGTAACGACGATGTCGTACTGGAGCCGACCTGTGTAGCAGAACTGGTTCGGGCACTGGAGCAAAATGCGGACGCTGCAATCACGTGCCCTCTTATCACGCTCTATGATGAACCGGATGTCGTAAATACAGTCGGGAACCGCCTCGCCATCACAGGCTTCTACTCTGCACGCGGCAAAGGACAGACTGCGGCCGGATTTTCACAAGCCTCGCAACTCGCCTCTGTCTCCGGCTGTTGCTTCTTGTATCGCCGCTCTGTGTATCTCGAGATTGGAGGTTTCAGTGACGATTTCGATGGTTTCCCTTCGGCTTGGCACGCGTCGTATGAGGATGTCGACCTTTCCTACCGGGTACGCGCCGCCGGCTACAGCATCGTATTCGAACCCGCCGCAGTGCTGCGGCACAGATATGTTCAGAAACCGATGAGCGTTGGCCGGTTTGGCTCGATGGTGTTCGGGCGAGCCTTGCTGGTTCTGCGGAACTTCGAAACGCGCACCATCATTCGGCTCACCGCTCTCTACGCAGTCGCGGAAATGGCGCTGTTTTGCTACGCCGTCCTGAAAGGTCCGAAATACGTCTTAGAGCTGCTCCGGATTTGGATGTGGATGATCGCAAATGCTGCTGCCCTTGTAAGGATGAGGAACCAGGTGCAAAGCACGCGCCGGGTCCCCGATCGCGACCTACTCCCGCTGATAGACACCATGTTTGAGGTAGGTCCTTTAGGCCGGCACAATCCGCTGGTTCGAATTGGGGCAGATCTCATCGCACGCACCTCAGAGGTGTATCGCGCGTGGGTACTCGGCGGCGTCGGGCCCGCCTTGCCGAGCGAGAACAGCTTCTGATCGAGCAAGAGGGGCGACCGTTCGGTGGGCACTTGCTCCGAAGAGAAATGGACAGACTAGGTGATTAAACGCTGTTTCGACATCGCCGTCGCGGGACTTGGGCTCACGCTCGCCGCGCCGGTGCTGATAGTGACGGCCGTGGCTGTCCGGGTGGGCCTCGGTTCGCCGGTGTTGTTCCGGCAAACGCGACCGGGCTTGCACGAAGCCCCTTTCAAGATGATGAAGTTCCGCACCATGCGGAATGCGTTTGACCACGGTGGGAACGCGCTACCTGATGCCGATCGACTAACCAAACTGGGGCAGCTTCTAAGGGCTACCAGCTTGGACGAGTTGCCAGCCCTGTGGAGCGTCTTGAGGGGCGAGATGAGTATTGTGGGCCCCCGCCCGCTTTTACCGCAGTATCTGTCTAGGTATGACCAATTTCAGCGCCGCCGGCACGAGGTGAAGCCCGGCATCACGGGTTGGGCGCAAGTTAACGGCCGCAATGGTCTCAGCTGGGACGAGAAGTTTCACTTGGACGTCTGGTACGTCGACCATATCTCTCTGGCTTTAGATCTCAAGATCCTGTTTCGCACCGTAGCCACCGTGCTGCGGCGGGACGGCATCACTCAGAATGGCCACGCAACCATGCCGGAATTCTTGGGAAGTGCCGGTTCCAGCACGCCATAGTCAACCGAATCTGCCGGTGCTATTACCATCTTTCCCTTGAGAGATACGAAGGTTTGCCCTAACTCTTACATGAGAATCGATGCAATCCTTCAACGTTCTGATTTCATCCGGAGGGCGTCGCATCAGTTTGATGCGTTGTTTCCGCGAGGCAATTGCGCGGTCGGGCTTCTCGGGCCGGGTGCTGGTCGTCGACAGCTCCGCAACCGCACCAGCCTTTCATCTGGCAGATCAAGCGTGGACTGTTCCCTCCTGCAACGACAAATCCTTTGTCGAGCGGGTTATGGAATTGGCTTTGCGCGAACGCGTGAATCTAATCGTTCCGACTATCGATCCGGAACTGCCCGTCTACGCCCGGCATCGTGAGCGGTTTCTGGCAAAAGGCATAGCCGTTTCCATCGGCGATGAGAGAGCCGTCCAGATCGCCTCTGACAAGTGGAATACGTATCAGTGGTTATCCGAATCGGGATTTCCGACGGTCCGAACCGCGCGGGCGCAGGATGCGCAGACCGATCGATCCTCGTGGCAGCTACCTCTGATTGTTAAGCCGCGACGCGGTAGCGCGTCGATGGGCGTCAGCACTATCTCCCATTTCAGCGAACTCGAACGGGCAGTTCGACAACGTAACGATCTCATCGTCCAGGAAATTGCACAAGGCGACGAATACACGATCAATCTGTTTGTCGATGGCAGTGGCAAATGCCTGGCTGCGGTTCCTCATCGCCGGATCCAAACGCGCGGAGGAGAAGTTGCCAAAGGTATCACGGCAAAAAATCCTGCCCTCATTGAGCTGGGACGGCAAGTAGCGGAAGCCCTGCCCGGGATGCGCGGCGCACTGAACGTGCAATGCTTTCTTTCTCCAACGGGCGATATCCGCATCATCGAATTGAACGCCCGATTTGGCGGAGGATACCCGCTCGCGCATCAGGCGGGAGCACGGTTCGCAGATTGGCTGGTTGAAGAAGCGGTGGGTAGACAGCCCAAAGTGGCTCTCGATTCCTGGACGGATCAGTTGATGATGGTGCGGTATGACCAGGAGCTGTTCCTAGAAGCAAAGGATACGGCTTACGCATGAAGCCGCCGGCTACGTGCATCGTGTTCGATATGGACGACACGCTGTACCTGGAACGCGATTATGTTCGAAGCGGTTTTGATGCCGTGGGGCGCTGGGCCTCGAAAAATGCGGACGTTGAGGGTCTTGGACCGGCGGCCTGGCGGCGGTTCGAATGCGGACAACGCGGCGATATTTTTGACAGGGCGCTTGAGGACGTTGGACATCAGCAAGGGTCCGCGCTGATCCCGGGGTTGGTCACCGCCTACCGGGAGCATCGGCCTCAAATTGCTCTTGCGGCCGATGTGGCGAGCAGTCTTATGCAGCTGCGGACGCATGCTCACCTGGCACTCATAACGGACGGTTTTCCAGCTTGCCAGCGGAACAAGATTGAGGCACTAGGACTCGCAACCTGGCTCAACCCGATGGTCGTGACGGACGAACTGGGAATCGGATTCCGCAAGCCGCATCCCAAGGCATTCGAATACATCGAGCAGTATTTCGCACCCGTTGTAACAAGGTTCGCGTACGTAGGGGACAACCCAAGCAAGGATTTCACCGCACCCCGAACCAAAGGTTGGACGACGTTTCGCATCCGGCGTGAAGGAGGCCTTCATCGCGACCTCGAATGTCACGATGGCGACCCCGATTTCGAAATTACGCAATTGAGTGATCTCAATTGCTGGCTTTTTCGTCAGCATCGGTCTTCGGGACCTGAGGTAGAACCCTTTTGAATCGAATTCTATTGTCCGTGCCGCATATGGGCGGCGATGAAATGGCGTTTGTTGCCGAGGCGTTTGCCTCCAACTGGCTTTCGACCGTCGGTCCGAACATTACTGAGTTCGAGCGAGAGTTTGGCTCGCGCTTAGGTCTCAGCGGGGTTGCCGTCAGCAGTGGCACTGCAGCCATTCATCTTGGATTGCGAGCACTGGGTGTAACAACAGGTGATGCTGTCTTCTGCTCCGATCTCACCTTCGCGGCGAGTGCAAATCCCATTGTGTATCTTGGCGCCAAGCCGGTTTTTATTGACAGCGAGCGTCGGTCCTGGAATATGGATCCCCAGGTCCTTTCGCAGGCACTGCGGGAAGCGGCACTTCAGAACTGCCTTCCGAAGGCGGTTGTCGTTGTTCACTTATTTGGGCAATGCGCGGACATGGACCCGATTCTGGAACTCTGCAGGCATTATCAAGTCCCAGTGCTGGAAGATGCCGCCGAAGCGCTCGGCGCGACTTACAAGGGACGCGCAGCAGGAACGCTAGGCGATGTTGGAGTGTTCTCCTTCAACGGGAACAAGATGATTACGACTACCGGCGGTGGCATGATGGTGGCCGGAAACCCGGAGCTCGTTCGACGTGGTCAGTTCTGGGCAACGCAGGCACGAGAAAGCGGGATTGCCTACCATCATCGGGAACTTGGCTACAACTACCGGATGAGCAATGTACTCGCGGGAATCGGGCGTGGCCAATTGCGGGTCCTGAACCAACGAGTCGAACAGCGCCGGGCCGTAGCCTTCCGATATGCGGACGCATTCGCGGACGTCGCTGGTATTTCGCTGATGCCGCAAGCCGAGTACGGCCTCCACACGAACTGGTTGAGCTGTTTCCTTATCGATGAAGCCGAGTTTGGCTGTTCACGCGATCAGTTACTGGCGCGATTAGATGAGGCAGATGTTGAGTCGCGGCCGGTCTGGAAGCCGATGCACATGCAGGATCTGTACGCTTCCGCCCAGCGATACGGCGGTGACGTTTGCGAAGACCTGTTTCGGCGAGGCATATGCCTGCCGAGTTCCAGCAGCTTGAGCCTCAGCGATCAGAAGCATGTGATAGAGGCGGTGCGTCGTGCCCGTAATAGCCAGCGCCCCAATTTGCGCGTTGCCTAGCGATTTGCATCTCGATACTTTGAGCGATCCGAAGGGCAGCGGCACTAAACAAAAGAGGATTCAGTGACAGTTCGTTCGTTTGCGCAATACTTGTGGAAGTTTCCAGCATTGTTGCCGAGTGGGACTCGGCATTTATGCCTCAAGCTCATTCTGCAAATTGCCCTCGGCTCCCTCGCGGGAATCTCGGCATTTCTGCTGCGATTCGATTTCAGGCTTCCGGTCACGGTGACCACTAGTGTTTGGTGGGCGCTGGCAGTTTGGATGACGGTGAAACCATTGGCGGTTTATGTGTTTGGAGGCACGCGCGGAGCTTGGCGTTACTTTTCGACTCCCGACCTGATACCGTTATTCGCCGGCCATCTGATTGGCTCAGGGCTCGCGGCGATCGTCTTAGTGCTGCTCTGCCCTACCCCGCTTCCCCGCTCCGTTCTCGTAATTGACTTCATCCTGGCTTTCTCCGTGGGCGCTGGCGTGCGAACCCTGACGAGGCTGGCTTTCGAGACAGCAGCGCGTCCTCGGAACACGGATCAGCGCCGAACCTTGATTTATGGAGCTGGCCAGGCAGGTGTGATGCTGCTGCGGGAGGCGCGCAGAAACCCAAGCTTTCCTTACGTGATCTGCGGATTTCTGGACGATTCAAAGCACAAGGGATTGCTGGTCCAGGGTGTGCCAGTTTTGGGGCGTGGGGCTGATCTGCCGAAACTGGTAGCGGAGCACACAATTTCAAAAGTTCTGATCGCTATACCATCTGCTACCGCAGCGCAGATGAGCGAGATTGCTGCGCACTGCCAACGCGCCGGCGTCGTGTTCAAGACAATGCCCGCCATCTCGGAAATCCTGCGGGCTCGCGGCTTGGCAAACCAAATCCGTGAAGTCGCGGTAGAGGACGTCTTGGGACGCAGCAGCGTGCAGTTAGAAAACGCTAAAATTCGCACCAAAATTGCTGGAAAGGTCGTGCTGGTGACCGGTGCGGCAGGATCCATCGGCTCGGAATTGTGTCGCCAACTAGCCCGGTTTGAGCCGGCGATGCTGGTTGCCTTCGAGATTTCGGAAACGGCTCTTTTCTTTTTAGCGCGGGAAATCGCAGAGAATTTCCCCGGGCTCAGCTTTCAGGCCGAATTGGAAACATCCAGAGTCTCCGTCGATTGCGCGAGGTGTTTGACGAGTATAGGCCGGAGTTGGTGTTGCACGCGGCCGCCTACAAACATGTGCCCTTGATGGAAGAGCACGTCTTCGAAGCTGTCGAGAACAACATTCTCGGAACGCATAACGTAGCGCTGGTGGCGCGTGAGTTCGGCGTAAAAGACTTTGTCATGATTTCCTCCGACAAGGCAGTAAACCCGACGAATATCATGGGCGCCACGAAGAGGGTAGCGGAACTAGTGGTGCGCTCATTCCAGAACGGAGGCCCGCGCTATGTTTCCGTACGTTTCGGGAATGTTCTGGGCAGTAACGGTAGTGTTGTTCCGATCTTCAAAGCTCAGATTGCGCAGGGTGGCCCCGTTAAGGTGACGCATCCGGACATGGAGCGCTACTTCATGACCATTCCGGAAGCGTCGCAACTTGTCTTGCAGGCATGCACGATGGGCAAGGGCGGTGAAATCTTCGTCCTTGATATGGGTAAGCCCGTGAAGATTTTGGATTTGGCTACGCAGTTGATCCGGCTTTCAGGACTCGAGCCCTATCAGGACATTCAGATTGAATTCACGGGATACGCCCGGGCGAAAAGCTGTTCGAGGAACTCAGTCTCGCTGACGAAGACACGGCGGATACGCATCACCATAAAGTTAAGGTTTTCTCAGGTAAGAGCTTGACGAGCGACGAGCTTGACTTTTCACCTCAAGCGGCTCCGCTGGGCATGTGAACAGAGGAACGAGCGCGCCCTCGTGCAAGGTCTGAAATCGATAGTGCCGGATTACACCGTAAGCGCCAACGTTACAAACCGTGCATTCTCAGAGAACCTTGTCAACCTCGGCCGAGTCCTAGAGTTCAGACCTGCGCTCACCACCCCGGCCCCGGCTCGATGTGCACGTGGCCGTGTAGCGCGGGCTGCCTCGTCGCTCCTTCACGCACAAGCCGTTCCCTTGCCACCTGTCGGTTGCGCAGGTTTCGCGTTGCGATTTTCCTGCTGCTCGTCAACGACAACCAGTGCTTCAGTCGCCGGTTCTCCCATTCGAGTTGGGGCAAACGGCTGGGCCTCGCCCAACTTCAAATGCCGTAATTTTACTGTTCCAAGCGTACATCGTCGCCTCACTAGCGCCTACTTCCCGTCAGATCGGTCACTTTCTGCCCCGCCTCCTGGCCCTTGAAATTTAAACCATCTGGTCTTCACTGACTTTTCCGCTCTTCATTCCCCTTCTCTATTCTCGAAATCCTATCCGATTTCGACTAAGTTCAGCATCAGGTCACCGTAGTTTGAACGTCGCTTTATAAACCCCTGACTTCTGCCTGGCCGAAGAAGTTATCCAGCACCCACTGCCACTTCCTCAGCATTCAGCCTGACGTTGAGCGGCGTGTCGTGGCGCAACCCTACAAGGAAGAATCCTGGTCGCATCCGTGGACGCCGCTCGGGTCTGCCCCTTCTCGTTAGGGTTCTGAGCTAATCTGATCGCTATAACCTGATGCGAGACTTCAACGAATCGAGGAAAGGCTGTTAGCCACTAAGCGTTGGGGTAGACCAGCGCCCGAAGTCGCTGAGCGGGCTGAGCACAAATGCGAATACTGTGACATGGACCTGATGCTTTCTTTGGAAGAACTATAAGCAATGGTCGATTGACCACATTATTCCGAGGAGCGCCGGCGGCACCGAAGACTTGGACAACCTTGCACTTGCGTGTTGGCACTGCAACGGTCATTTAAAAGGAAAATGGAATCCTGACCTCGAAAACAAAAGACCCACACGAGAAGAACTTATTAAGCGAGTTCGGAAGTACCTGGACGAAGAGATCAGACCCAAAAGAGAGAATGTTCTGAAGCAGGATCAGGACATCATCGGGTACGTTAACGGCCAACTTAGAGACCCGCATCCTATTGATTGAGTACCCGCTGAGAGAGCCAAATCTGAGCGGGTGTGCGGAGAACGGGACAGCAAGCACCCTCCTTCAAAACTACGGCCGCTTCGCTCACCGTTTTCGGATGGTAGGAATCAAACGAGAACACGCAAGCGATGGGTTGCTCCACGGTTCAGCAATCCTGTTCAAGATTCATCTTGATACATTCTGACCGGCGTTTCCGATGAGCAACTACTCCCTTACGTACTCCACTGAAAATCGAGCGCCGGCGGCCGCTGTTCGTTAACAATCCAGCGCTGATGTTCGTCACCCGTCGAACATCACGTCCGCATCCGCTCGCACCTGGAACGTCCGCTGCGCATAGCTCAATACTGATCCGCGGGACCACCCTAGTACTGGTCAAGCAGTTCCGAACTCGCGGGCCCTCGCAGTACAGTCAAAAACAAGCAGCGGTTTGATTGTGAACCAAAAAAGAAAGCCGATCAGACTGACTGTATACCTTCTACAGCGGTCTGATCGGCCTTAGTGCGTAACGAAGCTTTCCTACTTAAGAACGTTCACCGCAGCGGCGCCGATCCCGAAGTTCGTGATGACCTGCGACCAATCCATGAGGCCTCGCAAAACTGTTGTTTTCGTGACGTTAGTTGGCACGACTACGGTGTCTCCGGGATACATAGGTACCGCATCGAAGTTTCCCCCGAACAGGTGGGATCGACTATCCTTGCTCACGGTAGAACCGTCGGCGCGAATGACGAATATACGGGCTTTATCTGCATAGCGGCTCGGTCCGCCAGCGGACTGAAGATAATATGCGAGGCGATGATCAGATCCGTATAGGAACGCAGACTGGTTGTAAACAGTGCCCACCACGTTGATGGTAGAGGGAACGCTGGGGATATACAGATGGTCTCCATTCTCAAGGGGCAGTGCGGGCAGTGCACCAAGGTTCGCGCTATCGGGTTGCAGATCTAGCACGATGCGTCCCGTCGGAGCGGTCTCGCGGAGTTTCTGCACCAATGTGCGCTGACTCGAGATGGAGGCTTGAGCGGTTGCGGCTTGTTGTACCGACACCATCTTGCTACCGAGTGTTGACGCTCCTTGGTTTATGTCCGATTCGAGATGGTCGAGGAATTCGGAATAGCGCTTCTGCTGCTCGCGGCGCGTGGACTCGCGCGTGAATTGAGACCCGTAAAGGTATGCGTTCGGGGTCAGTCCACCAGCTCTTGCGACCAGGTCGCGAAGAGTTTCACCCGGAGCGACTGAGTAGACGCCGGCCATCATCACTTCGCCTTCCAGCCGGACATATTTCGTCTGCTGTGCTTTCGGCGCTGCAATATCAGCGCTCGAAAAGATGCTGACGATATCCCCCGGCTCTAGCGGAATGTCGGCGCTAGCGTCGTGTTCAAGGACGACCTTGCCCAGGCTGAAAGGAATCAGATTCGTCGCGAGACTTTTGCTGTCCAGCCGTTCGACCACGGCATAATTCCAATCGATATCGGGAGCGAACGGTTGGATGTTGTTCTTGGGCTCGAACTCGCGAACAGCAAGTTTCTTCGAACCGGACTGCGCGGCCGCAAGAGAGGTATCCCTCGAATCGTCCCGGGATTCGTCGCGGTAGGTTCTGAGATCTCTCTCGCTCACACGTTGTAAGGGCAATTGTTTTCCGGCTTGCGTTCCGTTTTCAAATGGAGTGATACCGTCTTCGGTGGCCTGTAACGAGTTACGCTCGGGTTGATTTGGAATGTCGGTCAGCCGATTGTGTTCACGCCAGTAATCCCGCGTGAGAAGCGATTCTTTGTTAGGGATGAGATCACTGATTTTCATTCCGACGTGCCACGGGAAGCGGGCGGGATCAGCCACATTTCCGCGAAGAGTTACAGTCTTGTCGAATCGAGGCACGAGAGGGAGTAGATGGACGATGTCCCCGTTTTGGAGCGGAGTTGCCAGTCCGGACTCGCTGAGGGCCAAGTCCTGAACCTGCAGCGCGGCACCGTCACGGATGCGCTGCAGAATTGCATGCTGTCCTGCCGCAACAGGCGACAGACCACCCGCAAACTCAAGTATGTCGTGAAGAGATGTGCCAGGCTTGGCTTCATAAATGGCAGGATTCTCGATGCTGCCGGCGACGGCCACACGAGCTGCGGCAGGGGGAATGAAGATCACGTCGCCCGGCTGGAGAGGACAGTCGTCAGATTTCTCGCCGTGAAGTAAGCAGATCGTACAGATCAAGGGTCATCACGACCTTGCCGTTTCTCTTCAACTGAATGGTCCGCATTGAGCCGCGGTTCGAGGGACCACCGGAAGCGAAGATGGCATTCACCATCGTGGACAGAGAACTCAGCGTGTATGTGCCGGGCCGGCGAGCATAGCCGACGATGAGAACCTGGATCGAGCGGAGTTGGCCCATGTTCACATTGAGGTCGAAATTCTTGTACACGCGGCCGATCGAGGACTTGATGGCGTCCTGCAGTTGCGCGAAACGCAGGCCGGACAGACTGATGCGACCTACCTGGGGAATGAAGATGTCACCTGTACGGTCTACTGTCTCCCGACGGATGAAGTTGATCTGACCCCAGACGCGGATATCGATCTCATCTCCCGGCCCGACCGTGTAGTCAGGCGTCACGGGGATATGATCGACAGGCGCGTAAGTAGATGGAACACGATCAAACAGCCAGCTTCCATAAATGGGCAGCATCTGGCCCGTGGAAGTTTGCACGAAAGTCTGAAATTGGGTAATCCTCTCGCGCTCGCGCTGCATGGGCGCGTTCAGCCGTGATTTGTCGAAACCGGACCGCTCTCCGTCGCCGTTCCCGAGATTGTCGCCTGGTGCGGATCTGTTCGAAAGCCCGCCGTTCGACGGAACGGAAGCCCCGGGGACCTGAAATCGATCGAACTGGGTGGACTGAGCATCATCGAGGCCGATCATGTCGTCGGGAGAAGTCTGACCTTGCCCCGGGCCATCGAATGGGCCTTGAGATTGTTCTTGCGATTTGCTCTGTTGCTGCTGAAGCTGCCGGTATTGGCCAAACTGCGCGCCGGCCGATCCTGTCAGAAGAAGCGCGACGCTAGAGAGAGCGACGAATTTCCGGACAGGACACGTGCGAACGAGCGCGCGAAAGGAAGTTGAATTCATTATTTCTTTCTTCGTTCAGATAGTGGGGTAGTACCTTGGGGAATCTCCACAGAAAACGCTGGGAATACCTCTCTTTGTTGATTGGGGAGTAGAGCAGATTTGGAGACGGCGAAAGCTCGGCCCGCAACCACTTGAAGGTGGCCTGCACGCGTTCAATCCCGATCAGCCGGACAGCCGAACCGTATCGATCTCAGTGCAAGATCAGGTGTTCCGGACTATATGTCAGACCCATAGCCGTCAGAGTATCCCGGCGTGGCGCCCCGAGGAGCGGAACGTAGTATCGCTCTCCTTGCACTTGGGCTGAGACCTGCCACTCACGGCCGATCCCCCAGAGCGCTACGACCGATATATCTGTTTGCGTGCCGCCGCCCGGCAGGAATATGCTTGAGGATTTGATTTGGCGATAGTTAGCCGTGATCTTGGATTTGGCTGAAAACCAATAGGTTGTTTGCGCGGTATATGCCCTGGCATCCCGCCCCACCCAGCTACCAAGAAGGTTACCGTTGTTGGTATTGGCATCCCTGTACTGGTTGTTCCAATAGAGGAAGTTTCCGCCCTGGTCCTTCCGATAGAGCAACGTAGCGTAGGTTTCGAAGCGAAAATCGAGCCGCGGCAGGCCCGGCACGCGAGTGATGTACAGACCTGGTGCCCAAGCCGACCGTTTAGGATTGTCGATCGGGTTCGGATCATCGTCGGCGTACGAATCGGAGTAGACGGTGAGGTACTTACGGACGCCGGGAATCCGCCAACGAAAATCGAAGTTGCTGAAACGATCACCGGAAACGTCAGGGGAGCCGTATGGTCCGAAATCGACGCTACTTAAACCAAAGAGGCTCGACTTCACGCTGCCCAGCGTGAGCGGGTGTCCAACCCCTCCGAAAATTGCAGCCCTGGTGAACCCCACTTCGAAATTGTCGGTCAGGTCGAGGCTGATTTTCTGGGCATTGATGTACGGCCGGGCAGGCCATTGGTGACCCGAAAGCTTCCCAAAGATCACATCGGTACGGATTTTTCCTAAGAGGCGAAAGGGTCCAGGGAGTACGATAGGCCGGGTTTGGGCGAAGCGGAGCATGTAGAACGGCGCAGCATTGTTGCTGAACGAAAACGCACTTTGCGTGTTCGGCCCCCACCAGAGACTTTGCTTTCCGAAAGTGATGTTTTCGAAGCCGAGTTGCACGCCCGCGTACATTTCAAGGGGTTGGAAACGGTTGGTAGACGGAAGCATTCTGAGCACCCGCAAGAGGAACGCCATCCGCAGAGGAGATGAAGCGGCGCACTGAAAGTGGTTCGGAATCACGCCCCGGTGCTGAGTCATATTCGCCCCGAACGTAGGCGGAGAGCCGGCCGGAGACAGCATAAGAAGAAAATCCGGATACATGATTTAGGCCGCTATCGTAGGGACGGCCGAAGTCATTAGCTGTCGTTGTCCCAAAATGATAACCATCACGCAGGGGCACCCCGGCGATATTGGTAAACCGGGTGTACACAGATTCCAAGCGGATCATGTTGTCCGTTCCGGATTCGGGAGTAAGTGCGGAGCGAAGATCGGAAATCATTCGCAGGGCCTCCTCCCTGACCGGCGAATTCGAATCCGCTTTATACGCCGCAACGTGTGCCGCCTGTTCGAGCTGGCGTAAGCATTCGGCACGCGTCCATGGCGCTTGACCAGATACCTGGTCTGGGATGAAGCCCCAGTCTGCTAAGCGACGCAATGCTGGGTAGATCCAGCTATCCAGTGGCACGTAAACGGATCCAGAAGGAGTGTGTTCCGACTTTGGGCTCGCCGGGTGCCTTGCTGTTTTCGGGCTTCAGGCGTCGCGGATTCGGTCCGGTGTAACACTGCGTCTTCGTGGTGAGCGTGATATACGTATCGGCCCATCAGGTATCCCGCTGCAGCGCCGATGAGCACGTCGGACGGAAAGTGCTGATAAGCAGTGACGCGTGACAGACTGACGAGCGAGGCAAGTCCATAAGCCGTCCACTGCACCACGGGACGAGGATATTCTTGTGCAAACACGGTCGCGGCAGTCCACGCGAGCGCGGAGTGTTGGGACGGGAATGACGAATCCAAAGACGTTCCCTGCGCAAAGAGCCCACGGGCGCCGTTGACGTCTGGCCGGTTGCGTCGAGTGATTACTTTCACCGCTTCCGTGAAGGCGAAGGTATCGGCCAAAGCTTCTCCCGTGAGAATGCCCGTTTCGCGAGCGTGTTCGTCATGAGTGAGAGCGCCGACGCCGTACGCGATCGCGCCGGCTCCCACAAGAGTCGCAAGACCCGCATTCGAAACGGTCGAGCTTCGGCTCTGGTTTGTTCGCGTTTCCGTGAATCAAGGTCATCGTGTGATGGTCGGTGGCGATGAGAAGACCTGTGGCAGCACCCAAAGGCAACATCCACTCGAGATCCCGTTTGGTCAGCCGGAAGGGGCTGGTCCAGATCCGCTTTTGATCTCTCCAAAGTTGAACGGGAGCACCTGCGACAGTCGCTTTTGCTTGGCCCTCCGGCGAAACACCGGGGCGAAAGTAGTCGCGAGGGTCGGAGACCAACGTGTCTTGCCGCCCGGCGTCCGACGCAGTGCAGCAACCAGTACCAGAGACGGTATCAACCTGGTTTGCCAGACAAGCCGAGGTCGAAAGGATGAGTACGGCCAACAGCTTGCAGATTATGGAGAACTGCATTCGCCGAAGAGGTGGGTCGGCGGGACTATTCCTCTCACAATTTTGGGAGTATTCCGCTCCAGACCCGGAAGCCGATGGACACGGCGATCAGCGTTCGAACACGATGCCTACAGACGGCAGAATTGGAAAAAGGCGGTCCACCGTGATATACGCCAATCTGTTCCGGGAGTCGTAGCCTTCGAAATTATCGAAGCGGTAGTTGGCCCGGTTCGTGGCATTGGCCACTTCACCGTAGAGGGTTGTCTTCCATTTCGCGCGTGTCCAGGATTTATTGACGCGAAGATCGAGACGCTGGTAAGGGCCTATCCGCAGGCGGTTACGTTCATCGCCGAGGGCGTAAACATCGGCCCATGGATATGAATAAGGTTCCTTTTCTCGAACGAACGCCCGCACAGGGAAACCAGATCCGTAGGTCCATCGGGCGCTTACGTTGATGGTGGGCCGTATCCGATAGCTCAAGTAAGCATTGACCGTATGCCGCTGATCATAGTCTGACGGGAAGGAGTCACCCGTAGCACCGTCATGCATCCAAGTGCGACCGTAAGCGTAAGAAAGCCAGCCGTCCAGGCCGTTCGCGGTGCTTCTCTGAGCGAAGAACTCCCATCCACGTCCGTAGCCCCGGAGCGAGTTCTGGTAAGTGGGGTTCCTGGAAGGAGTAATCACGAGCTCCATCGATAAGCCTGGGTTGCAGAAAGGGCTGGTAAAGCAGGTCGCGATCCTGCCGGTCATAAAACGTGGCACGCAACCGCATCCTTGCTCCGATGCGCTGTTCGACGGCCACACTTGCGTGTGTTGACCGGATGGGCAGTAGTGCCCGGCTCCCAAGGTTCGAGGTAAACTCCGATACTTCGGGGAACTGCACGTATTGACCCCAGCCGAGTTGAAGTTGTGACGATTGCCAGAGGCCAATCGTCATTCCAGCTTGCGGAGAAAACGTGCTGACTGTGTCTATCGAGTGCCGATCCCACCGCCCTCCGACGGTCAGGTTCACACGTCCATTGGAATTGCTCCACGCCTGGCTGAGAAAGCCGCTTGCCATTATCCCCGTCCCCCTGTATCTGTCGAGCACCTGAATAACGGAGGGCGAGTTGAATTGCTGCAGGTATCCTGATTCGCGGATCGATCTGAGGCTACCGCCCGCTTCGAGCGGGCTCTTCGCATTCCACATCCATGTACCGGTAGTGTTCCACGTCCACTCGCGATAAGTGCCAGTCCCAAGCGGATTGGGCGTAGGGTTCGAATTAGCGTAAGACTCCTGTGTCCAAGCCACATGGGTCGCGAACAGGAGATTGTCGCTTGCGACATATTGCCAGCCGAGATTAGCCCACTTCGCCTTCTGGTGAGCAAGCATCAGGGAATTCGCTCCAAGCGTTGTTCTCGCACTCGTGAGATCGAGATTCGTATCTGCATCGATCAGATCCAACGTGACGAGATTCGCGGAGCTCAGCCTGCAAGTCAACCGCGCCTGTACGTCCTGGAAGCCGAATGCCATGGACGCGTTACTGAGGTCTTGCTGAAGAAGATATTGCAAATAGCTCTTTCGAAAACCGGAAACCCAGGAACAACGGTCAACCTTTCCCAAGGGGCCTTCTGCCATAACACCGGCATAGGCAAAGTTCGCTGTCGCCCGAAAACCATAGTTGCCTCGGTTGCCGTCACGCAAATGCACATCGAGTGCCCCAGCCGAACTATCTCCGAATCGCGATGGATAAGCTCCATCGTAAAGACTGACTTCCTGCACTAAATCCGCATTGAAGATACTGTTAGAGCCGGACGCTGCTGTGCCCTCGAGAGTGTGAACAATATTGTGTAATCGAATTCCGTCGAGATACACTCCGATCCGGGTGAAGCCAGCGCCACGCAAGGAGAATCGAGCCTCGAAGTCATCATTCGACGTTACGCCCGGTGCCGCTTGTACCGCACGAAGAGGATCATCGGCTAGAACGGTCCCTAAATTCTTTAGGTCGTTCCCCGCGAGGCGGAACGGATTCGCAACTAAATCGCCAGCCGTGTCCGAGATTGGACCTGAATGCACTGTTACGGAATCCACGCGGTCAAAGCCGTCCGGGGTCAGCACCAGTTGGAAGTCACGAGTCTCTCCGCCATCGAGGTGAACCTGAGTACTGATCATCCGATACCCCACGGTAGCGGCTTGGACGAGGTAGTCGCCTGGTCCAACTCCAGTGATGGAGAAGTGACCTGCTGCATCGGATCTCGTCGAGTAGGCCCGGCCACCCAGGCGCACGTCGACCATAGCCAAGGCTTGACCGGTGCGTGCGTCTAAGGTCGTTCCGCGGATGTCTATTGTTGACTGTGCAAAGACGGAAGGCAACGCGAGCAAGCCAGTTAGTAGGGCACGCGCCACACTCCGCATGGCCTGATCGTAATTGGAAATCGGGCGAAATGATAGGAATAGAGCGTATAGGATATACCTTTGTCATCCGTACGTAGTAGCACTTGAACGCGCCGGGTAACTGGCCCGCGCTCGCTGATTGGGCAAGCTTTCGCTTGGCCTGGCTGTGCAGAGGGCCCACTGGCGGCGAAGGCTAAATGTTCAAAATCTTGCCGCCGCGTTCGTCTGCTCTATGTCGGAGATGAATCCCTGCCCTTTGTGACGTACCGCATTGCCCGTTAGAATGCCGCATCAGGGCCGTTCGTTGGTTCAGTCCTGCTCTCGAAGAGTGCGAGCATATGTTTTGCCGTAAGGGTAAAACAGATCCTTCCGGCCCTCCTTCCACGCCAACTTCATTTCCGGCGTCGTGATATCCCAATCCGGGCGGCATTTCCTGGTCACTGCACGCAGGTCCTGACGGAGTTCTTCCATGGTGGGTCGCCCAAAAACCAATACCCGTTGTAAATCTTGTGAATAATAAGACCTGGCTCGAGAACAATCACGTGCGGGATCATTGGATTGTGCTGGGCATCAGTGAACTCCGCGATATCCAGATCCTTTTGGACAAGGCGGCCCGCATCCGAGAGAAACGGCCAATGCGCGCCGACTCCACTTCGGTATTCGTTCGTTTCTGTGATGTTGTCAGTGCTGATCGTTACCAGGCGGCAATAGCCAACTTCCATCTCGCGGTGCAGTTGAACGAGTAGTTCTCCTTGTCGTCGATCCTTCGGGCAAAAACCCCCGCGACTCAGTACAAGAACCATCGGGTCTTGGCCCTGGAGTTCCGATAATTTCCGGCGTTTCGCCGTGTGATCACTGAGTTCGTAATCGGGAAAGTGTGCGCCGGGCACCATTCGCTTCGCATCTATTCAAATGTTCCTTTCAGTGATCAGTATCGGCGAAGCTTCGAGAACCACATGACTCTGGTGGTTGCCCATGAAACCACTGGCCTGAACTGTAATGCTGTAGCGTCCCGGTGGGAGTGCTGGGATGCTGTACACGCCTTTGCCATTTGAGAGGACCTTGCGACCGGCGGAACGTTCGCATTCTCGACAGCTACTTCTGCGTTTGGCACGGCAAACTGGCGATCTAGTGTCGTGTCGCGGTGAATTCGTTAGCATGGCGTGATGTGATGTCGAGGGTCGGAGTACTTCCAATGGAAGGGTCGCGCGGTTTTCGAGTAGGAGCGGATGTACGAATGAGCTTGCGTGAGAGATCACGAACGGAACTGAAGACGCCGCGTGCGATGACGTCGCGCTCGACGCGTGAGAACCAGATCTCAACCTGATTCAACCAGGAGGAGTAAGTCGGGGTGAAGTGGAGCCTTACGTTTGGATGTTCCTGAAGAAAGCTGGCGACCTTCGGTGTCTTGTGTGCCGACAAGTTATCCAGGATGACGTGGATTTCCTGTTTGGGCTTGCATAAACCAATCACTTGCTGCAAAAAGTCCACAAACTCGTCACTGGTGTGGCGGGCGGCCGTCTTGCCGTGGACCTTGCCGCTGCGCACATCCAGAGCGGCGTAAAGCGACAACGTGCCGTGACGATAATATTCGAAACCGTGGCGCTCGGCGCGGCCCGGTGACATCGGCAATACCGGGTCCAGTCGGTCGAGCGCTTGAATAGCCGACTTTTCATCCACACAGAACACTGCTGCATGCTGCGGCGGATTCAGATACAACCCGATGATGTCAGCTGCTTTGCGTTCGAAGTCCGGGTCGTCGCTGGCCATGTATCGCTCTAGTCGATGCGGCTTCAGCCCGGCTCTGTGCCACACGCGCTGCACAGTGTCCTTACTTACCCCCAGTTGAGCGGCCAGCTTGCGACAGGACCAGTGAGTCGATCCATCTTTCGGCTTGCGTCGGGTCGCCTCCAATATCTTGGCCTGCAGCGCCGGCGTAATCACAGAAGGCTGCTGCCCGGGATGTCGGATCTCGATCAGACCATCCATACGCTGCTGCAAAAAGCGCTCCTTCCAACGCGAGATGGTCGGGGCGGTCGTATCGAGCCGCTCTTGTATGATCCGATACGGCACGCCCTCAGCCAGCATTAGAATCAGCCGAGCCCGGAACACATCGCCCGCCGGAAGAGTACGCGATTGCGTCATCTGCTCCGACTTCACGCGCTCTTCCCTCCTCAATGTGATTGATTCTGCAGCGAAGGGAATCTCCCCATGAGACACACTTCGATGCTAATCGTTTCTCAGAGACAAGCACTAGAGCACAAGTCCTGAAAAATCCGCGGTCTGTGCTGCAACTCGCGAGCAGGCCAGCAGGGTTTGGCTAACGCAGTGCTGTCCGTTCGGGCTCGTCCCTGACGCATGGTCAATTTCCAGGCCGAAAGACAGCTCTTCCTCGATTCAGAACCCAAGTCGGTACAAGCTTCGCGTTGCCCATGGGAAATGTGATCCATAGTGACGGCGATCGGAACAGACTTCTTCCCCGGGATCAGCAGGAAAGAATCGAAGGCCGAAAGCATTGAGGGGTTTCCGCCAGAAGCAAAAGTGACGGAGTGGGGCGCTTGGGCCGCTATGAGCTAAACAGTTTGACAAACGCTGTTGATCAGCCTCACTACACATCTACAAAGAACGATCGAAGGCCGAACAGAAACAGGAGAAATCCGATCGAAGTGAGTCTGAGGCGGAACAGAAGAACTTGCCACCTTTTCGTCAAAACTGTTCCGTCCTTTCGTAGGGGCGTTCCGAAGACGCCCGCAGCCGATAAGCCGAGTCGTGCAAAACTCTGAAGAACGGCGGCCAGAAGTTCATCGCTACGCAACAACAAGCACAGTCTACTTCACCGAATGATACCCGAACCGTCGGGCAGCCGGACAATGGAACGTTTTCGCACGAACGAGCGAGTCAGGTAAATGTGCTCTGCGCGAGATGTCCCGGATTAGCTAAGTCGATCGTGCGGCGGATCGTGCGCCTCGCTGGAAGCAACTCTTCGACGGACCGAGGCGGCTGTACATGCGACTGCAGAGTTGGCGGCTTGGGACACGTGAAGTGGACGACGTGCCCCGGCAATTGCCGCACAGGTCTGCGGTTGTTATGCTGAAACAATCAAGTCGCTCGATCGATGGGCACGGCGTGGACGTCACAACGAGCGCAGGAAATTCAGTAAGTCCTGTTTTTGTTCTGGCCTTAGAGCGCCGAAGCTACTAAGTACTTGGTTGGCTTCTGATCCCGAACTTGCATGTGCCGTTATGGCGGCCAGAAGATCACTCGTGCGGCCGTCATGCAGAAAGAATAACCTTTGGCCGAGTCCCCAGAGAGGCGCCGTGCGAAATTCGTCGCCAGTTGCAAATCCCTGAACGATCCCGTCCGCAAGGCCGCTTCCCAACTTGTGAACAAGAAGATCAGAGAACAGATTGGCTGACGTATTTGAAAGAGCCGCTGTCGTGTTAGTCACCGTATTTAATGACGGGGTGTGACAAAGGGCGCATCCGATCGAACTGAATAGCGCTTCTCCGCTACGAGTTGATGACGAGGACGAGCCGCGCGAAGGGGGCGCCAGAAAGCGCATGAAAAAAACAAAGTCGATGAGATCGCTCGGCGTGGTCGTTGGACGGAAACGCGTTCCGCCGTTTACATCTACGTGGTCCTCCGGTGTTGCGTTAAACCGGCAGCCGCCCGTGGAGTCCCGCTCGTTGGGAAAGATGTCGTTTGTAACGCCCTGCTCGACGTTGTATGCTTCACCCGCGAATACCGCCAAAGACTTATTCTGCGCTTTCCATCCAAACCTTGTGAGACTCCCGTCATTCTGATTTCTGTTTTCGTGGCCTGAAATTCCGAGCGCACCTTTTAGGTCCGTGTTAGCTCTTCGATTGGCGAGAATTGCCGCGTCGTCTATGGCTTCTATTAGACCGGCGCCGAAGATCGGGGTCGGAATCCGGAACACAACGTTGTTCGTGGCCAGCGCCGAAGCAAAGTCAGGTTGGGTTATGTCGCAACCTTGCGCATCAGTACGCCCCGAAATTACGAAGAGGTCGTGAACTCCGCCATCGGCTTCTCCTCTCGCACCACGAACAAAACGCGCCTCCCGAATTGGGCCGTTAAGAGTTATAAAGGACGGGATCGTGTTGGTAGCTCCGGCCTTGGTTGCAACGTCTATCTGCGGATTCGATGCTGGAGCGGAGCCCCCAATCGCGGGAAAGGCGTGGCAACCCGAACAACTGTCCAAGTTAAAACGTGGACCCAGGCCGCTTCCAGAAGTGAGGCTCCCCGACACGGAATCGACTTCCTGGAAAGTCGTTTTTCCGTTGTTAAATGCGGCGAACTCTCCAGAGGTGAGGTTGTTAAGCGCATTACCGATACCCTGGGATGCCGAGACGCTGATTGGTCCTGGATCATGCTGCGCGAAAGCACCGATTGAAAAAACAAAGAAGACGGACGAAGCAACCAAGCGGCGGCAGGGCTGCTGGCCCGATAGAAAATACGCCATATAACGAGACCTCCTTTACCAAACACAGTTTGTGGCAGGCGAAAGACGTGAGTGAATCACGCTACACGTCGCTTTGATTTATACAGTTATTTGCTTTACCCTTGCATTCCGGGTGTAAGCTATTTTTTGATAACGTGATCTTATTCGGTCCTGGCCTCTCTATTACGCCTTTTTTTGTAAACTTTTGTACGCGAGGCACGTGCAGAGAATGGTCGGAGCGCGGCAGTGATCGCCCTCCTGAATACGAGTCAGCCGTACGGCAAGCTGGTCAGGAGACTCGTAACTTCCGATGGCGCTGAATGGCGGCTGGCGAGATACTTCCGCCTCCCGATTCGCTTCGCAGTTGTCTGACCGGGTAAATGGTCGCGGCTGCGAATTCCTCGCTTCTTCGGAGATGTTGCTTCCTTGTCCTTCCGGAAGCGGCGCGTCCTCTAGGCGCGAGCTAAGGAGTTTGCAATCATCGCCTCCTGGGAAGTGTTAGGATTGTCGATCTACGGAAGTCGCTTCCTATCTACGAAGAAGGTCCGGTGCACTCGCGGCGCAATAATCCGATCTGGGGTGTCGAAGAGGTTTCTGGTCCCTTGACTTATATTGCAAAAGCACTCCGCTGTTGCTTTCTGACTTTGCATCGCCGAATCGCCTCCCAGGAGAGATGATATCCGGCTTATTAGAATGCCTAAATCCGGCAAGCTTGTTATTGGAATCAACTCTATACGCGGATTATCCCGTCCGATGTTTTAGGTCATCTTCGGACTGCTAATACAAGGAAGACATAGACCATGCCAATACTGTTCAGCTTTGCCGAACCAAGGCTTCTGGTTTTAGCAGTTCTCTGCAGCAGCATCACAGTTTATTTCCTGGCCTTAAGTCAAAAGCCTCGCGAACTATGGTTCCTCATCGGAGCATTCTCCAGCTGGACCTTTTACTTCTTGTTTGCGATTTGCGCGGATGGGGCATCCTCCCTCGCGCTATGGTTTTCGGTCGTTGAACTCTTCTTTGGCCTCGCTGGCGTTTTCATGTTCGTTGGATTCTCTTATCAGTTTCGTGAAGATCCTTACCCGCGGGAGTTTCGCGTAACCATGACGATCGCTGCAATCCTCGTAATATTTCTCTAGCTCGCTTATTCTCTCCCAGGTCATAGCCAAAAGAACTCCGACCTGGGCGGCTGGAAGCGGCACGAGTCTGCTGCTTTTCATGTGGGCCGAAGTCGTCCTGGTTAGAAGGTGGATGCGCGCACCCAGTACCCAAGCGGCTCGTCCTTATCGAGAGTTCGCAGTTATGTTTTTTTTGTCGGTCGTTGCAATCGCGTTCGACTTATTGGGTGCAATCGGCGCTGTTCCTCTCGAGATTAGCTCGCTCGTCAACAATCTTCTTTTCCTCGCCAACCTCGTCGGATTTACGTTCGTGTATGTCAACAATGCTTCGATCCCAACTACCTTTCGGGTGAAGATTGTAGGCGCTTCACTATTCGCGGTGCTCGCCGTCCTGACGGTCATGTGGACTGCTCTCGCTTCCGATTGGCCCAAGTACACAACTTCAGGGCAAAGTTCGGACTCCGTCGCGGCTTTATCAGCTCATCCTCGATCGGTCTGAGCCGGATTTCAGTGTCCGGCTCGCCGCCCAGAACACCATTGTGAGATGCAATTACTGTATCCTCGGGTCGGCTTTGTTTGTTCTGCTGTTCTTTCCCGCCTTCTTTCGCTTTAGCTTGGTTAATCCTCTAAATGCGCTTCTGCGAGCGGTCGACCAGGTCGATGCGGGCTCTCGCGATATCAACCTTCCCGTCAGGTTCAATGACGAAATCGGGCGGCTTACGGTCAATTTCAATCACATGACCCGATCTTTGAAAGCAGCCGAAGACAACCTCCGCGGGTACGCCGAGTCTTTGGAAGTGAAAGTACGGGACCGCACGACCGAACTCCTTCAAAAGAACGAAGAGAATGAACGGCTCTTGCTAAGCATTTTCCCAGCCAGTGTCGTTGAGCGCCTGAAACGTGGCGAGGACATCGTCCCGGAAAGCTGGTCGGAAGTGACGATTCTTTTCGCCGATATCGTAGGGTTTACGGATATCACCGCGCGTGTTCCCGCTTTTGCCTTGGTTGATCTTCTGGGGGGACTCGTTTCCGATTTCGACCAACTCGCGCGAGAGCATGGTGTCGAAAAGATCAAGACCATCGGCGATGCATATATGGCCGTTGCGGGCCTTCCTGATCCTCGGTCCGATCACGCCGAAGCCGTCGTCCGTCTCGCTTTCGATATGCTGAATGCCGCAGCAAACCGCAAGACTCTCGACGGAAAGCCGATTCAACTCCGAATCGGAATCAATTCGGGTTCGGTTATAGCCGGTGTGATCGGGACTCAGAAGTTCGCGTACGATCTCTGGGGAGATACCGTCAATATAGCTGCTCGAATGGAGAGCCAGGGCCAGCCAAACCGTATCCATCTTACGGAGGCCACGTACGCCCTCTTGAAACACCGATACAACTTCGAATCGAGAGGCGAAGTGGAGGTGAAAGGGAAAGGACTTATGCCCACTTACTTCATCGCCGTCGAACATCACTCACCTATAAGCGAGCCGTCACGCTCGGCGACGATGTGAATGCACCGGATCTAGCTTAGTTACTCTTCCCTGCCCTGGTGGGTCCCGCACGCCCTGGCGACACGTCGTGGGTGGAGGGGTTGTGCCTGCGATGCTTTCAGCGCGCCCTGATTGTTACAATTTGGTTGCAAACGAGTCTGTGACTGAAATAGCTCTTCGCTTTATCGTCGGCGGCGTGGTTGTTTCGGTTTTTGCCGTTCTGGGGAACCTTTTCAAACCGAAGAGCTTTGCTGGAATCTTCGGTGCGGCCCCGTCGGTTGCCCTCGCCACGTTGGGCCTGACAGTCCACAAAAATGGCGCTTCCTATGCCAGCTGCGAGGCGCGCTCCATGTTGCTTGGATCTGTCGCGCTTTGGTGCTATGCGTGGACAGTCGCACGCTTTCTCAGCCGCAGTCAAGCACCTGCACTGGCTGTGACCGCCTTCTGCCTACCCGTTTGGCTTGGGGTGAGTTTCTTGCTCTGGTTCGTTCTGCTCAGGTGAACGCATTTGATTGTCCGAACGCACACTGCGACTATCCGTGAGACCAAGCCATACGAGTACCTGATTCGGTTCTTATTCGGAGGCATTGTAACTGCTCTTGCCGGCATCATCGCCAAACACTATGGACCTGTCATTGGTGGCTTCTTTTTGACCTTTCCTGCAATCTTCCCTGCCAGCGCAACGCTGGTCGCGAAACACGAACAGATGAAGAAAGAACAGAAGGGTCTGCCTGGCCTAAAACGTGGGCGTGAGGCGGCGGCACTTGAAGCGCTCGGCACCACGTCCGGCAGCATAGGTCTGACGCTGTTCGCCGGAGTCGTTTGGGTGTGCCTGGGGCGGGGTCCGGCTTGGCTTATACTTCCGGTCGCCACTCTACTGTGGATAGTTGCTTCGATAGCTACTTGGATCTCGTCGCAAGAAGCTGTAAGTCGTCGAAGGCGTCCAGGCCGTCACCGCCGCCAAGATGCCGGATTCGACAATCAGAAGCTAAATCGGAGTGAGCCCTGCATGACGCGCGGTGTTCGCGTCGAGATCACCTGTCCGAAGAGAGCATTCGTCTGGTTACCGCTGTTATCGAACCGCGCAGCAGCGTTCACACCGTTATATTGCGTATGGTTGAACGTGTTATAGGCTTCCCAGCGGAACTGTAAGAATCGTTTTTCGCTTGCAATCGGGAATCTTTTGGACACCGCCATGTCCCAGTTCGCGACGCCCGGTTGACGAAAGTTGAACTTGCCGGCGTTACCGGGCGTATTGATTGCTGGAAGAGCAAAGGCCGCCGGATTGAACCAGTGATAGAAATCATTGCCGTTCGCGGAACCGTTACCGACCACATTGACGCGTTGTCCGTCGCCGCCCCCGGTCAGGTCCGCACCGCTCACGGTCGTAAATGTAACTGCTTGAGGAAGCCCGGAGACGAATTGTGTAATTCCCGAAACGACCCAGTCATTCGTGGCGAAGCCCAGCAGCTTGTTCTGTGTGAGACGTGGAATCTGGTAACTGTAATTGATCACCAGATTGTGTGTTTGGTCCGCCGCATCCAGCCCGTACGCCCAAGTACGGAGGGGCCGGTAGACCGGCAAACTGGAAGAAACGCCATTGCCGGAAGTGCTGCCATTTGCAGAGTTCCCCGTGTAATCCATAAATTTGGAATACGTGTAGGACACGCCGATCTGCGCACCCGCAGTGAATCTACGGTTCAGAGAAACGAGTAATGCGTGGTAATTCGAAGTATACGCGTTATCGGTGTAAGTGACGTTTGCGTAGCCCGGGTAGGGACGAAAGAAGTTGTCCGGCAGAGGTTTGCCCGCGTTTGTAGGATCCTGGTTCTGAGGCAGGTAACGGGCACCATAAGGAATCGTATTCAACCCGAGCGTTTGAGGAATATGCCGCCCAAGCGTACCGCCGTAAGACACATCGAGCAAAGTCGAATGACCTAGGTCCTGCTGAACGCCGAACGAGATCGTGTACGTTGCAGGAGTGATGTTATTGACGTTGAATGTCTGTGTGTTACTCGGCGCGAGGACACCTGCAGTTTGCGTGAACGTCGCAAGATTGCCGTAGTAAGTCACTGGTGTAAAGATAGCGGGAGGATTGTTGGTCGTATTACCCCACTTGCTGACCCTCATGTTGTAAAGAATGCCGGCGCCTCCGCGGATGGCCGTCTTGCCTTTTCCGAATGGATCGTAGGCGAAGCCAAGGCGTGGGCCCCACTGGACGGGCTGCTGATCGACAAAACCGCGCGGATAATTGCTTGCGCCCGGCAAGCACTCCACCCGGAGCCGGGTTGCCGCTGTTCGAAACGAATGAGCCGATATAAGTTGCGGGCAGAATCTGGCCGTTTAACGGGTTGAGAGCTGACCGGACGCCTCTCGAAATTGTAGGTTGATACAGGAGCGGGGCGTCGGACGCTTTGTAAAGCCCCAAAGCCAGCACCGATTGTTGGCCTGGATTGTTGGGATACATCTGCTGGTACCAGCTCCAGCGCACTCCGTAGTCGAGAGTCAGGCGCTTAGTCACTTTCCATGTGTCCTGAGCAAACCACTCCACGATGCTCTGACGCTCATTGGCGCCATAGCGGGCATTGGACTCTGTATAAGAATCGAAATACTCCAAGCGCGGCATTTGCGAACGGATAGTTCGTGTCGAAAGGATTGTTTACGTCCTGTTGAAAGTTGAAGGTGCCGCTAAAAACGCTTTGCTCTCCTTCGTATTCGCGTAAACGATAGAACGAAAAGCCCGCCTTTAGCGTGTGGTCTCCGCGAGTAATCGTGATGTTGTCGTTGACGCTGAACGTCGTGTCGGTCCCGCCCGTCAGGAATCGATTATCGAAGTTGACGTTCGGAGGATTGGCGATGCTCGAACCAAATGAGAACCGCGGGATGATGCCTTGCGCATTCGCTTGCGGATACCATTGGCCAGCGCTGAAGCCGACCGCCGATCGCAGAACTTTGTCCAGATTCGATTGGGTATTGGGATAAGGGTACCAGGCTTCCCGATTGTGGCGTGCACCCGCCGTGAATTCCATCACCACCGTCGGACTGAAAATGTGGGTCCATCCGAGAGCGAGCCCGGACTCGGTAAAGCAATAGCATTGGGCAAAAAAGCCGATAGGGGTGGCACCGGCGGCTACAGCATACCCTTGCTGCTGGGAGATCCACGTCTTACCGCGAAGGAAGATGTGATCCTTTTCGTTCGGAACAAAATCGATCTTGAATAACTGGCTTCGCTTGGGCTGGTGAAGAACTTCCTGGATCTGATAATTGTAGTTACCGCCGGTGATCGCGCGATTCGTGAAGTTGGGAAGCGGAAGCGTGTTCAGCAACGCCACGCCATTGGGATTCAATTGACTTGTCGGAACAATGTTGCCCGGATACGGAACCTGCGTATTCGGATTCCTGACGGGAACCAGCCTGCCGCTCAGATCGAGGGTTTGCGAGTAGTCGCCTTGCCGCTCCAAGGCCGTTGGAACGTTGTACTGGCTCAGCGTGCCGGGAACGGCACTTTGTAGCGCTTCAATGTTGTAAAAGCCAAAAAGAAGATTCCTGGACTTGTTCCATAGGTGAGGGATATAGATCGGGCCGCCAATGCTGCCACCTTCCGAGTTATAGCGATATTGCGGCCGCTTCAGACCGTTCCGATTATTGAAGAAGTCGTTTGCGTTGAAGTCTTCGTTCCTTATAAACCAATAGCCCGTGCCATGGAATTCCCTGGTGCCCGATTTCGTCACCACTTCCACCACCGGACCGCCGTTCCCAGCGTATTCAGCCTGATACCCGTTCACGATCACTTTCACTTCGCCGATCGCATCTAGCGTCGTGACGCTGGAGAAAACGCCAGGCGTGCCCGCATCGTTACTGACCACGCCATCGACGGCGAGCGTGTTTGCGTTGCTGGAAGTGCCCGCGATGGACGGCGTAGTTGTGCCGTAAGATCCGCCGACAGAATCCTGGTCTGCCTGGTAACCCACCCCGGGAATCGTCCGTAGCAGCGAAACCACATCCCGCCCCCGGGCGGTTAAGTTGCTGATCTGATTATTGGTCAGAACGGCAGAATTTTCAGAACTGTCTGTCTGCACAGCGGCGCCTTGTGCCTGAACGCTTATCGTCTCGGTGACCGCGCCAAGCTGTACTGGGATCTGACCCAGGTCAAGACGTTCATTCGCGGTTAGCGTGACCTGAGTCCGTTCGTAGTTCTTGAACCCGGCATGCTCGACGCGTAGCGTATATGCTTCCGGAGGAACCGCAAGAAAACGGAAGGAACCGTCTGCCCCTGTGACCGCGGCACGACTCTCACGGGTCGCGTTACTGACCAGAGTGATGTTGGCTCCTGAAACCGCCGCTCCGGACGGATCGGTTACTTCGCCAGTGATCGTGCCGGTGACAGTCATCTGAGCCAGCAATGGCACGCAGACAACCGCAAGCAGTACGAGCGGGAGACATGTGCGAACTAGAGAGCGAAAGCGCGAAGACGAAGACCCGAGGGTTGAAGACACCACAGCAAACATTGCTAACTCCTTTGATGCTTGCCGCATATGCTATCACCGAGAGAGTTGCTCCCTCAGAAGGGAGCGGCTCTTCGATACCGGATCGGGCTTGTTACGGTCGATGAGTTTGTGTTCTCAGGCGCGCATACTTACGTTCCGGCCCTGCCGAAGCGTCAATGAGAAAGAAATCGCTTCTCTGCGATACAATACTGCCGCGTGAAAAGATCGAATTTAGGCCTATTGGCCGCTGTAACTGCAGGTCTCATCGCGAGTACATTTCAGCTACTCGCGCAAGCTCCTTCGGCCGGAACTCAATCCGCCGAAGCCCGCGATGCACGGCTCGCCTGGTTCAAGCAGGCGAAATATGGCCTCTTCATTCATTGGGGTCTCTACGCGATCCCGGCTGGAGAATGGAACGGCAAGCGCATTCCCGGTCTGGGCGAATGGATCATGAACCGGGGCAAAATTCCTGTTGCCGATTACGAGAAACTGGCGAAACAATGGAACCCCACGAAGTTCGATCGCCGAGCAGTGGGTTCAAATGGCGCAGGACGCCGGCATGAAGTACATCGTGATCACGTCGAAGCACCACGACGGCTTCGCTTTGTTCGATTCCAAAGTCAGTAAGTAGAATGTCGTAGCTGCGACACCGTTCAAACGCGACATTCTGAAAGAACTGGCAGCGGCGTGTCAGAAACATCAAATGCCGCTGGGCTTCTACTATTCACAATCGCAGGACTGGCACGAACCCAACGGCGCGGGAAATGATTGGGACTTCGGTCCGGACCAGGCGCCCGATGGAAAAGAACTGAAGAACTACGACGCATACCTGCGCGGCAAAGCCGAGCCGCAAGTGCGTGAGCTGTTGACCAACTATGGTCCCGTGGCTTTGATCTGGTTCGACACGCCACGCATGATGACGCCCGAGCGTGCGCAGCGGTTTGCGAACATCCTGCGAGAAGTGCAACCCAAAACTCTCATCGACGGCAGGCTCGGCGCAGCAGGCGATTACGTGTCGACCGGCGATAACGTGATCCCTTCAGGAGTTCAGACACAGTATTGGGAAGTTCCTGCGACAACCAACCACACCTGGGGATTCCGCAAAGACGATCGAGATTGGAAATCGCCCGGCGAAATCACTTTCAAGCTTGTCGACGTTGTCAGCAAAGGCGGCAACTATCTTCTGAATGTCGGGCCGATGTCAAATGGTCTGATTCCTGACGTCGTCCAGCAGAATCTGCGAACGGTGGGCCAGTGGCTGAAGGTGAACGGAGAGGCCGTTTATGGCGCCGGGCCGTCACCGTGGGGTGAAGAGATGGGCGAACCGAGCGCGCGCGGAACTAAGGATCTGCGTGACCAGCCACTGGTTCTGCCGCACAACGAATGGCGTGTCACGACGAAGCCGGGCAAATTGTACTTCACTTTCTTCGTCGAGCCACGTGGGCCCTTTTCGCTCCCGCCTATGAAGAACACGATCAAGAGAGCCTATCAACTAGCGGATGGCAAAGCTGTCCAGGTAAAAGACGCGAACGGGCGGCATCAACTGGTCCTGAGTCGGCCGATTGTCGATCCTATGGCGACAGTGATTGCTGTCGAATTCGAAGGCCAGCAAGTGGATCGGTAACGGAACGACCGGGCTCCGAACCACGAATTGACGTACCGAATTCTGAGCCGCGTCAACATGTCCCTTCGACTAGCCGGAGAGAGCTGGTGAAAGATCTGAAATGAGTGTCTTTCAAGTAATTCGATCTCCGAAAGTGTACGAGGTCTGCATCGTAGGTTCGGGAGCGGCTGGCGGAGCGGCTGCCAAGGTACTCACGGAAAAGGGCTTCGAAGTTGTCATGCTCGAAGCGGGTCCGATGCTGGATGTTTCCAAGCACTATACCGAGCACGTGTGGACTTACGATCTTCAGCATCACGGCTACGGTATCGGGGGCAGCGGGTATAACGCCAAAGGGAATCGCGAACTGGACGTCGCTCACATCGGGCACAACATTCAGGGTGAACCGTACACGTCAGCGCCTGATTCGCCCTTTTCTTGGCAGCGAGCACGTATTTTAGGTGGCCGGACGAATCACTGGTCTCGTGTCGCGCTCCGCATGTCAGAAGCTGATTTCCGGCAACGTTCGCGGCACGATGTCGGCTCCGACTGGCCGATCAGCTACCAGGATCTTTCACCCTATTACGACAAGGTGGAAAGGTTCATTGGCGTATACGGATCGACCGAAAGCCTGGCCAGTGCTCCTGACGGCATCTTCCAGACCCCGCCCAAGCCGCGCTGCTCCGACCTGATGGTGAAGCGGGGTTGCGACAAACTGGGCATTCCATGCATACCGGGACGCGCTGCGATCATTACCCAGCGTCACAACGGCCGGATGCCTTGCCATTACTGCGGTCAGTGCACACAGGGCTGTATAACTGCCTCCACCTTCAGCTCCAGCCAAGTCATCATCCCGCAAGCACAGGCGACCGGACGGCTGACGGTGATTCCAAACGCCATGGCTCGAGAGTTGTTAATCGGGAAAGATGGCAAGGTCTCGGGTGTCGCCTATGTCGATAAGGAGGCCCGAGCGGAGCGGCGCGTGATGGCAAAGGCGGTCATCCTGGGCGCCAGTGCCTGCGAGTCGGCGCGTTTGCTTCTGAATTCGAAATCGAGTCAATTCCCGAACGGCGCGGCCAATTCATCGGGAGCAGTCGGCCACTATCTGATGGATAGTAGTTCGACTAGCGTCGTAGGCTTTTATCCCCAGCTCACAAAGCTGCCGCCTCACAATGACGAAGGGACGGCCTCGGTCCACATGTATGTGCCGTGGTGGGGAGAGAACAATCGAAACGCATTCGCTGGTGGCTACCATATCGAACTCCTTAATGGAAGACATATGCCGGGTCCAAACGCCTTCCAAACAGTGGCCCGTCATTTTCAGGGATTCGGCAGTGAGCTGAAGAAGCGATGCCAAGATTTATATGGCCGCACGGCCCTGCTCGCCGTACGGGGCTCTATGATTCCGAACGAGCGTAGTTACTGCGACATCGATCCTGAAGTAGTCGACCAATGGGGCATTCCGGTCTTACGTTTCCACTTCAAATGGAGCGACGACGAGATACGGATGGCGAAGCATATGAACGAAAGCTGTAAAGCAATCGTGGAAGCTGGAGGGGGCAAGTGATTTCCGAAAGCGGTTCACCTGAAAGTCGCTATGGTTATCTTGGGCCCGGCGGCGTTGCACATGAGGTTGGTACCGTCCGAATGGGAGCGAGCAGTAAAGATTCGGTACTGAATGGGTTCTGTCAGGCTCACGATATAAAAAACCTGTTTGTCACGGATGCGGGTTGCTTCACGACTAACCCCGACAAAAATCCGACTCTGAGCATCCTTGCTTTATCGTGGCGAGCTGCCGAGTATCTCGCGGAAGGGGCTAGACGGGGAGAGATATGAACGATATCAGCCGCCGGTTAGCCATTCGGACCCTGGCGCTAACGCCGGCGATATGTGCGGCTCGCGAGGCAATGCAGGTCGGAAACAGAACGGATGGACAACCGGCCTCACCGGGATCGAAAACAAGTGAGCCAAAAGCATTTGAGGCTCACCAGTACTCGATGCTTCGTTCCCTATGCGAGAGCATCATCCCTGCGGACGAAGCATCGGGCGGGGCGCTGGACGCTTCTGTCCCGGAGTTGATCGATTTGCTGGCCAGCGAGAACGAGGATTACCGGACCAGACTCAACAGGCGGTCTCCAATGGCTCGATGCCGCATGTTCTGAACGGTACGGACGTGACTACCTTCAGTGTTCCCCGGAACAGCGGGACGAGATTCTTCACTTGATCGCCTACCGCGAGAATGCAGCTCAATCGCCTGGGCTAAGCTCTGGAATTGCATTCTTCACGTTTCTTCGTGATTTAACCCTCGGCGGTTATTACACGAGTGAGATCGGGATGAAGAGCCTACCTTATCTTGGTAATCAGTTCGTAGCGGTGTTTCCCGGGTGTCCTCCTGTGCCGCAGTCCTGAATCCGGGGCACCACGCGTCACCACTTTTGAACTGAATCCCTTTACGCACCGAGCTTCCTGGTGTTCCAGCACCGGCCCCTTCGCTTTAACTCGCCGGCGGAACGCGATGCTGGACCAGATTGGCACGTCGAGCAATCTAGCTAATTACGGAATAAACTCCGTCGGGACAGAGTATCAAGATCAGAATCGCGCCATCTGATCATGACTACTTTGTCACTTGCATTGCTGCTGTGTATTCCGGGGCTGGCGTTGTGCGCTGATGATAATCCTTCAGAGTTATACACGTGCTCGTTCACGGCGCATACGCCCGCAGGGGATTTCAGCGGTACGTGCACGACCCAGAGCCTGCCGGCCGAGGGATTTCGTTCGCGCTGGGCCTTCACATTCGTTCCCGGCCCGGAAAGTGAGACGGCAGCGGCCAGCATACGAACCGACGTGTTTTTCGACATGGTTCGTAGCCAATGTTTACAAGATGGTAGTTTCACCGCGGTGATGCCGCTCTGGGGCGACTTCGTTCTTACGCCAGCGGACCCTGATTACAGGGACGGAAACAGGAAATGCGCTCCACTTTACGAAGTTGATCCAAATAGAATCACTCTGACGCGATCCGACTCCAGTCCGCTTACGATTCAGCTTCTTTAGGAGGAACGCAACTCAGATCGTGACCCAGAATCGGGGCTGCCGACGGCGGAGTGGATGGGCAACTACTTCGATTCTTTCCGGCGATTACAGCAAAATAGCCAGCCCGCATCGCGCCGGAACACGCCGGCTTTGGCGGTTAAGCAGAAAAGCGGCAGCACTCGCCTACGGCTCGGAGCAACTATCCCGAGCCGTAATCTGCGACCGTGTTTCCAAACCTCGGATCCGCTTGTCGGGTGCTTGATCTAGCTACCAGGTTGATTCCCAGGTTCGGAACCCAATGACGACGCCCAAGTTGCACTTCGACTCCGCTCGGGAATATTGGGATCACGCCGCGAATACCTATGAGACCGATTTCACCGGCACCGTTACCGGCAGAGCTCGCCGAACTTCTGTTTGGAACGAACTTGATCGAGTGTTCTGCCGTGGCCAGCGGATTTTAGAGCTCAACTGCGGAACTGGGATTGATGCAATCTACCTTGCCACGCGAGGCATCCGAGTCTTGGCATGTGATATTTCCCCGCGCATGATTGAGATCGCGGTCAGGAACGCAAAGCACGCGAATGTGCTTGGGCGAATCGATTTTCGAGTTTTACCGACTGAAAGCATTGATACCCTCGCGTCCGATGGCCTTTTCGAAGGGGCGTTCTCGAACTTTGCCGGCTTGAATTGCGTCGAAGATCTCTCGGCCGTCGTTCGGGATCTGGCGGTGCTTTTAGAACCAGGTTCTCCCGTACTCATCAACGTCATGGGGACGTTCGTTGCCTGGGAAATCGCTTGGTTTTTGCTTCGGGGCCAGCCCCAAAAGGCTTTTCGTCGGGTGAGGAGACGCGAAACGCTTTCGTGGGGTCCACTCACTATTCGTCGGCTTCCGATCCAAGTGGTCACTTCGATCTTCGAGGGTGAAGGGTTTACACGCCGCGCGTGGAAGGGCATTGGTGTCGCGGTGCCTCCTTCCTATTTGGAGCACTGGGCATGCAGATTCCCTACCGTACTCGAAGGACTGTCACGCCTTGACGAGCGGATAGGCCGGCTTCCTTTCTTTCGCCGAATGGCTGACTGTTGTCTGCTGGAATTCGAAAGCAATAAACCCAAAGAGTTCTGCTCATGAGATTCGCGGGCTGCACCCGTAAGCTACTGAGGCGGGTGGTTCTGGGAAATTTGGATTTGCCGGCTCAATGCAACTTGGGCCTGCCGGATCCACAAGGCGAAGTAAGCGTCTGGCTGGACGGAGCCGGCATAAGCCGGGATGTTACTCATAACCATGTATTGGCATCAGCGTCGCCTTTTCGGGTCTGCGTCCGTGCAGATGACGCGTGGCATGTGGATCAAAGAAAACCCAACCAGTATTCATTGACCTTCCGCGAGATGCGGGGTCCACAACGCCAATTAGGAGTCGTCCAGATCCGTCCGATACAAGCCATGCTCCACGGAGAGCGGCAGCTGCAACTATTCGAAATCGTAAGCTGCCGGATCCACTGTGCCCCAAGATTTCGCCTTTTGGCATACGATCTCTTTCACAAGTACCTACGATCGCGAAAGGGAAAAGATCTTGAAATTCCGATTTCGAGACTGAATGGTCACGCCATGATGGTGTACTTCATCTGCCCGCGACCTGTCGCACTGGTGAGCGTACTGCATGAAGGTCTGTTGAATGTATTTCCGATGAATCTGATGGGACCTCTTGGACATGGCTACTTCGCGTTCGCCCTCAATACTTTGCGCCAAGCAGCGCCATTGGTGGAGCGCGCGGGAAAGATTGCGCTGAGCATCATTCCCATCGAGCAATTCGGCTTGGCGCGCCAGCTCGGAAACAATCACCGACAAGAGTCGGTGAACTGCAGTCAGCTTCCCTTCCCCACGAAGCGTTCGCCCGCCTTCGGATTTCCCGTCCCGTGTATGGCTCTGCAGACCAAAGAAATGACTGTTGAGCTAGTTCAGCGTATGGGAACTCATACGCTTTTCGTGGCACGAGTGGTAAGCGATCGAACTTGGACGGAAGGTAGACAAGCGTGCATGATTCACGGAATCTACCAGGCTTGGCGGCAGCAGAATAGTCCGACACTACAAACCGAGCCTTGGGCGCTCAATCCTCGTGATGCTTCTACTCTGGAGCCTGAATTGTACGGCCGCTTGAACCTTAAAGATAATCCGGCGCACAGCTGATCCAAAGGTTAACCAGCCAGCTAACGCCTTTCCGTGGTCATTGCCTCACCCGACGTGTTCGCAACGATTCTTGACGATTCGGATAAGAGGACCGCATTCCATCTCGTTTTCGAATGCGGCAATAAGCGGGATTAACTCAAGTATTTCATAGACTTTCGGGCTGCTCTATGGATTAATGAACCCGTTCAAGGAATCTCGCATACGGCATCAAACTTTTGGCCTATGGAATCAACGGTACGTCGGAATCTTCCGATTGGACCTTTGATTGCTATGGAGATCGTGGAGATACCAAATGGCTTCCCCCGTCCTGATGAAGGTTCCTTCCGGTCATAACAATGATCTGGCCGATGATCTACTCGCACACATGCTTGAGTGTGATCGATGCCTTGACCCCCTCGATTGTCATTGCGGGATCTTCGAAGCCCTAAGCAGTCAAATCGCCGACCAGGGCGGCGCATTGAAGCCGGCGTTGTACGCGATCTAGCTCCAGATCAAGTCCGACGCGATCCTCTCGGAGAAGAGGAAATCCTGCTAGTGGCCCTCTGTTCGATCCGCATAGATACGGTGCTGGTGTTAAGTGGCGACGTGTCTGCCTGACCTGCTGGTTTATCGCACCGGAGTTCCGAGATACTGCGATTCAACAATCGAGCCGAACCTTCACGTAGTTCTTCGAGCAGCCGCGGATCAAAAATCAAAGTCATTTGCGCGGTAGCCGTCCGGGTTCGTTAAACACCTTCTGAGCTAGACAGCATCGGTCGAATCGCAGGCGAACCGGCCGGCCTGGAGTATTGGACGACCACGGTTCCCGCTATGAAGTCGTGCAGAGCACGTTTCTTCCGGTTCGTTTGCAGCACGATGAGCTCGCCCCAATTCCAGATGCGCTCAATGATCTGCACGGGTCCGCTCCACGCCGGAGAAAATGCCAGAAGCTGGGAAGAAGAAACCCCAGCCAAGAACGTGCTGTGAGCTGCGCCTGGAATTCTGGATAATGCAACCGCCAGCCCGATGCTACCGAGAAGGCTGAAGATCAACTCTGGACCTGCTCTGAGCAACGCCTCGCGATACGTGACGGGAGAGCCGCCCGTTTTGAGGATTCTAAGACCGACGATCAGTTTCCCCGGCGTTCCACCAAAGCGCTGTACAAAATAAACGTCATAAAACGCTTCGAAGAAGAATAATAATGTCACGACGCCGATCATCAGCAAACGCGACATGTCTAACATCATCAGAAAGAGAAGCGGACTCAATATCAGACCATCCAAGAGCATCGAGCAGAAACGCAACCAGAAGCCCGCGTACTTGCATCGGGTCATCCTTCATTCCTTCGGCACGAGCAGAGTCCAGTTGCATGGGCAACACCGTTTCCGACCTGTGCTGGTATGAGGCAGGTCAGCATCAGTAGTGCACTTAGATGACCGTACGGTTTCCGCGAGTTGAGCGGAGCTAAGGAGCGAAGTATCCGGCGATATCCAGGATCAAGTACGTCGGTTCGGAAGCGTAGGCGTTTACCGATCCATCCGTGGTCGGTAGGAGTGCCATGTTTGATGTCACCGTCGCAGCGTCCGCATTGAGAGTCGAGACGACGGGCACGGTTTGTCCATTCGGCCACAGGGTCAGGTATTGAAGAATGCCTGACGGCACAACGGTGGCGTTAAGCGCATAGGCCTGAGCGGTCGAGGGCGCTCCGCAGCCACTGCGCGGCGACGTTGATCAGCAGAGTGTTGCTGAATGGCAGCGAACCGGCTGGATTCCTGGTGTCAATGACACGGCAGGGCGCGAGTGTATAGAAATAAGACCCGTTGCTGGCTGGTGGCGCGAAATAGCCATTGATATCGATCACGAGATCGGTGTTGTTGCTCGTGTAGGTAGTGATGCTTCCATTCGCGCCAGCAGGAACGATGGCCGCGTTTGCGGTCACAGAGCCTGTCGACGCATTTACGATCGAGGTCGGCGGCTGCGCTTGGCCGGATGGCCAACCGGCCAGATAGAGGAGCGGTTCGCGAGGAACAACCGTGAAATTCAAAGAATAGGCCTGCGCATTCGACGGCAAATTGCAGGCGCTCGAAAGCACTGGAAAATCGCGGGTCTGTCCGGCAGATAGATAAGGTCCACCAAGCAAGCCGGCTGCTCCTCTTGTATCAACAATCCGGCACGGACTCAGCGGGAAGAACTGCATGCCGGACGAAGCAGCAGACGGGACGAAGTAGCCGGTTATATCCATGATGAAGTGAGTCTGATCTGTCACGTACACGTTCACGCCACCATTCGAGCCGGCCGGCACGATCGCAGCATTTGCCTTGATCCGGCCATCGGAATTCAGAGTAGAAACAAACGGCCGCTGCTGTCCGCTGGGCCAGAGCGACAGATAGTTCAGGGGGCCATTCGGCACAACAGTGACATTCAGCGCATAAGCAATTGCGGTACTGGGAATGCCGCAAACGCTAGCCGGCACGTCGAATTCACGTACGGAACCGGCAGGCAGTTCCGGACCGCCGAACGTGCCGAGCGCGGCCCGCGTATCCGCCACCCGGCAAGGCGTAACGGAAACATAGCTCAAAGGACCCTGCGTTGGCGGAACCAGCTCCGAAGAGGCGGAGTCCCATTCATTCACCAGGTGGCCAGCATCGACCGATCCCAACCCGGTCGCCTGGTCATAGCCCACGCCCGCAGCGAAGCCCATGCTTCCATTCGTGCAATTGGGCGTCCCGGTCCGGCACGCAACGGCATTTGTTCCCGACGTGATGTCATGGAAGACATCAGTTGAACCGCCGGCCAGCGAGTATAAGTGAGGATTGATATTACCCTGCGCACCGTGAGTTTGGACCATTAAAGCAACGATCCCCGCAAAGGCCGGAGCGCCGCAGGAGGTGCCCCCTACCACGTCCAGAGTCGTATCTGTGTTGCGGAAACCGTTTACGCACTCGCCGTCCGTACACATGAGAAATCCGTCGTGATTCGGAGAGGCAGCAAAGGCAAGATCCGGGACATCTCGCGCGCCATCATTCGGCACGCCGGTGCCAACCTGCCACGAAGGTTTGGCGTTGTAGATACTGGCGCCTCCACCACCCGCAGAGAGCGCGTTGACCGAAGCCGAATCGTTCCAGACAACCTCCGGGATGTACGAAACGGCAGATCCGGAAAGGCTGTTGTTCGCACTGTTCCAATAGCTTCCGGATCCCTCACTGAACGTAGTGCCTCCAATGCTGGTGACGTAAGGAAGACTCGAGGGAACGTCCGCGGCGAGACCCCGTCGGGCGGGATAAGAAGTATCACAATCCGCGGCACCCGAGTCGCCAGCCGAGGCAAGCACCGTGATGCCCTGAGCATTCGCCTGCTGGTACAGCGAAGCTTCGGTCTTGGTCTCAGCCAGGCCAGTCTCCGACTCACAAAGGCCGTAGGAAATCGAAAGAATCGGGGCCACGTTATTGTCGATCGCGTAAGTAACCGAAGTATCGACGTTCGTGGACGTAACAAAAACAATAGTGGCGTTTCTGGCGATGGCGCCCGCCCACTCCACATCGAGATCTGATTCCCCTTCGTCACCGGAACTCGATTGAGTTCCAGGGTCGGTACCCGTCACCACGATTGTCGGATCGTTCGGGGGAAGACCGGCAGCCGTACGAAATGCTCGGATATCGCTCAACTGGATATCGCTTTGGCCGACAACGGCAATCTTAACTCCGGTTCCGTCAATGCCGGACTGATACAGAGGCTTGACATTGTAGATCGTGGCGAAGTCATCGGGTGCCGTAAAGTGGCTGCCGGATATGCTCGAGGTAAAGTGCGGCTGGAGTTTGCGCACGCCATGCGGCCGCATCCGGAAATCGTGAAGACCGCGTACGCTCTGGACCACGCCCCGCATTGCCTGCGGCAGCAAAGGATCGCTTGTGTTGGCGTAGTGAGTTTCTCCATTTAGCGAGTAGCGGTGGATCGCGGTATGAAAGGCCGTCTGTACCAGTCCAGCGTTACCCGCGAAGCTAACGAAAGTCCGGCTGCGAGCGACTTCGATATCCGAGAATCCCTGAGTTTGAAGCCACTGGGTGATCTGGGCGAGATCGTCCGCGTTCAGTCCGAAGCGAGCGGCGTACTCTTCGGGTGTCAGAAATTTATGGAACTGAGCCGCACCAGGGGTCTGTTGCTGGCGGAGCAAAGCGTCGAGATCCTCCTGCTGCTGAGAAGACATGGCGAAATGAATCGAGATATGAGGCAGCGCTTGTGCGGTACTGACTTCTCCTTCGTCCCGGGACAGAGAGAGCATGGGACGGGTATTGCCCACCACCCGGAAGGTCTCGTCGTCCCTGATTTCGCTATGGATTCGCCGCGGCGGCTGCGCCGCATGCAGGCTCGAACCAGAAGTGCTCAGCAGGAAATACAATCCGGCTAGAGCAGAGAGGGAGATCTTTAATCTCCTTAGAATGAATCTTGAATCCTGTATAAACACCAATGTTTACTACCATTCGGAACGACTCGACTCTGCATCTCAGGCATCTATCAGGCTGGTGTATCTCAACCGGTTTTGTCGAGCGCGTCGATCAATGGTGACGGATGCCGCGGGAATAAGGTTGGTAAAGATTCCGTAAAGCAGGACGCAAAAGCGTTAGTGGCAAATCCGCGGACCCGCTTTGCGGATACTAGTAGCTTACTAGTTTTTGTGAGCGTGTCGCCGGCCGCGGCTTGCCAAACCTGGTGACCAGTTCCAAACCAAATTCATGGAATATTGGTTCACGGCACTCGGCCACTCAGGAGCCAGTAGAGTTGGGACGTCTGCTCTCAAGGTCGAAGGTAGAGCCGTTCGATAAGACGTGCAGACGGAGGTCGAACAGCGACAAGGTCTGGTCAGGACTCCTCTCGGAGACGTTGGTATATGTGATCCCCTGCCCGTCAGCCACATACACCGCTCCCGAACCGATGATCCGAAGCATGTCGGACTGATGGATTACCGCCGTGTCTTCATCGATTCCAATGCCGAGCACTCCGGGGTCTTCCGCGACAGCGCCGACCAGGCGTTCTATGCGGGCACGCTGGGCGAAATGCTGATCGATGATCAGGTCAGGCACCAGCCCGAGCCCTCGTGCCATATAGAAACTGCCTTCCACCTTATGACTGGATTCTGTAGCGTGAGACACGAGCATCGTCGCACCCATGGCAGACGCGCCAGCTGATGTTCCCGCCACAACGCCTCCACGCTCCTCGTACAGCCGGTGGATCCGGGTTAGCACGGGCGTTCCGCCCAGTTTGCTTGCTAGCTTGACTTGATCGCCGCCGGTGAAATAAACCACCGAGGCGTTATCGACCATCTCGAGGTTTCTCGGATCGCTTGCACCCTCGCGTCCCTCTATTTGCAAATGCCGGATCTCCCCGAGTTCCAGATCGCTGAATGCGTCTCGGTAGCTGTCCCACTGCTGTCCGGGCTCTTCGCTGGCAAGCGTTGCCACGAGCAGAAGCTTCGACCTTGCATGGCTTGCAATCTCTTTTAGAATGGTTCGGTCTCCACTTCGGTCTTCGCGGCCTCCAACCAGGATGAGTGAACCCCGGTTTTTGCCGACAGATGTTCTCGCTTCGTTGTTCGGGCTTATTGTCTTCTCCTTAGGCGATTGCCACTAGCTCGGATTCGACGTCCTCGACCCGTCCCGCACCGGGTGTTCGATCTCTTAGGTCAAAGCGGTCTCCGCTGCTCAGCACATGCACAGTCGTCCCGAACACCGAGATAGCTTCGTTCTCGTTTTCGGAAGAATTCGTGTGAGTGATGCTCCGTCCATCGATGATGTAAACTGCGCCGGAACCGATCACGGCTGCCTTTTCATGGCCCTGAAAAACGAGTGCGGTATCTTCGTCAATTCCCACGCCCAATAGCCTTGGATTCTGAGCGACCGCGCCTAGCAAGCGGCCCATCCGGCCACGTTCGGCAAAATGTTGATCGATGATCACGCCCGAGATCAAGCCGAGGCCTGGCGCGAGACGAACTGACTCTTGCCCCTGTTTTGAGGACTCGCTTTCTCCCGCGGCCATCATCACCTCGGCCATAACGGATGCGCCGGAGGAGGTCCCCGCAATCAGCGCGCCCTGAGCATAGATTTCTCGCATGCGGTCGCAAAGCGGTGTCCCGCCAAACTTACTGGTTATCTTCATCTGATCGCCGCCCGCAAAGAACACCACTGTTCCTTCGTCCAGCGTTTCCGGCCGGCTTTGCTCGAGGAGTTCTTCGCGACTGCGCGCATCGAATTGCTCCAGGTGAGGAACTCCCAATTCTTTGAACGTCTTCTGATACCTCGCCCATTGTTCTTCGGGTTCTTCGCTTGCGATCGTGAGAACCAGGAGTTTGCCTGCCACCGCACGTTTCGCAATCAGCTCGAGAATGGGTCGATGCCCCTCTTTCTGTTCGTTCCCGCCAATAACAACTAGCGTCCCTTCCGGACGGAAGGGCGTAGAATCAAGCTGCACGTCAAGCTTTCCGCGACGTTTACGCTCGGTCGCCATGCAAACGGATCTCCCTGTTGCTTTCTTCGAGGAAACTCTCTCGAAAGCTCATCTGCCCATCGCGAACAAAACGCCGTCCCCGTGCCATGACCTCTGCGATCTCGAGTGAGTCCTTCCGGAGCACTACCACGTCGGCGCTCGCTCCCTCTCTCAGGTGACCTTGTGAAGGAAGCTTCAGCACATCTGCAGTATTACTGGTTACGCATGGCAGAAGGACTTCAAACGGCATCCCATGCTCAAGAACGCACGAGCGGATCTGATCCCAGATGGCTTTGGGACTATTAATGGCAGCATCCGAAGAGACCGTCACGTGATTTGGATCCCCGCCACGGTCGAGATAAAAGGACAGCCATCGAGGCAACTCGCCATCGACCGTGTCGATATCAACAGTAACCCCGCGCTTCGATAGCTCGATCGCGTCCAACATCAATCTCTCTGACCGGTCCATATGCGTCGGATAAAGAGAACGAGGGTCGATTTCGTATTCGTCTATCAAGTTCGTTAGAGCCCGTAGCCGCCTATTGCCAGTCCCCACATGGAAGTGGGTCAATCCCGATTTTCCGGTAAGGAGTCCGCCAACATACGCGTCGCGCACCAGACGGGCGAGTTCGCTCTCCGTTGGTTCCGTCGACCGCGCGTCGGAAATAGCGATTTCGCCCGCGCCGATCACTTCGGTCACGAACAGCATGTCCGTTCGAACGGAGCCAGTGAGGGTTATGGGAGGCACGTTGTACCCTCCGGAGTAGATGCAGGCTGTGATGCCTTCTTGATTAAAAGCTTTCGCTTTCGCAAGTAGGCCCGGCATCGTTTTAGTCGTGGTGTCCGTTCCAAGACAGCCAACTACCGTCGTGATGCCCCCTGCCAGGATTTCGCTCAGCGATATCTCGGGCGTTTGTGATTGCCAGCCCTTCTCACCACTTCCGCCGAGCAGGTGCTCATGGGGATCGATGAAGCCGGGCACGACGAGACTGTTCTCCGCGTCGATGATCTCGACTCCCAGCCCGCATCGCTCTAGTGCACCGATATCGACGTTGCCAACCCGTACGATCTTGTCGGCGGCAATCAGCAGATCCGCCTTCCCGAGCGGCCCCGGGCTGTAGATTTCACCTCCACGGATGACCGTGAACATGTCAGGCGGCCGTCGTGGCCGACATCGCCGGCAACGTCAGCTGCTCAATCTGCTCTGGCGATGCAGGTTCGCCCCCGTGCTCGCTAATCCACTGGGTGACACTCGTCACCTCATCACATGACGTGACGACTACTTCGCCCGGAATCATGCTGCAAAGCGCTGCCTGCGTGGCCTCCACCTCGTCAAAAATGACCTGCAGCGCCGCATGCGGGTTCTCCTCGTAAATCGTTCGAGCCAGGATTTGTGCTACTTCGCCCGGCTTGCGTCCCCGGAGGTCTCGGTCTTCCCGTACGAAAAACCGGTCGTAACCGTGTGCAATCGATCGCGCTGATTGCACAATCAAGTCTGTCCGTCTGTCGCCCGGAATTGCAAGCACAACCGTTCGTCGTGAAGCATTCCATTTAGAAATCATGGTTTGCATTGATTCAAGCGCAACAGGATTGTGCGCGTAGTCAACCACCACACATCCGTCTTGGAACGAAAAGATGTTGAGCCGGCCGGGACCGTGTTGTTCCATTCGGAATCCGCTGAGAGCCGTTCGGATCTCATCCAGCGACAAGCCGAAAGCTCGGGACGCCGCAGCAGCGGCAAGAACGTTGTAGATCTGGAACTGCGCTGTACCTGCGATGGTTGCAGGAATCTCATCGACTCTCGCAATGCGGAAAACGTCAGACCCAGTCCGCTCTTCGATGTATCCTCCGGCGAAGACGAAGGCAGTTCCGTTTTGCCCCAAGTGTTCCTGAAGTTTGGGATTGTGCAAATCCGTCGAAAAGTAAACGACCTTTTTGGGAACGCCTGCCACGCGCTCGTGTGAGGCGATCTCCGCCAGGTGTACGTCGTCGGCGTTCAGAATGAGAGTGCCACCACTGCGTACGCGCTCGGCGACCAGGCGTTTGATTCGGACGATATGATCTACGCTCTCTATTCCATCCTGGCCGATGTGATCGGGATGAATATTCGTCATGACCGAGATATCGGACCAGTCATACCCCCGTCCCGATCGAACGATTCCACCGCGTGCCGTCTCTAAGACGGCCACTTCCACCGTCGTGTCGGACAGGATAACCCCTGCGGACCAGGGCCCGGTCATGTCGCCCCGCGCAATCTCTTCACCGCCGATCCAGATACCGTCTGTGGTGGTCAGCCCGACGCGCATGCCGCTTGCTTCGAGGATATGCCCAATCATCCGCGTTACCGTCGTCTTTCCGTTCGTGCCCGTGATGGAAAAGATCGGGATTCTGCCACTTTGGTCGGCCGGAAAAAGCATCTCGAGAATTGCGGAACCCACGTCCCGAGTCTTCCCCTCGCTAGGGAAGTGGTGCATCCGGATGCCCGGCGACGCGTTTACTTCAACAATGCCGCCTGAAGTGAAAGCCTTCTGAATATCAGGGACGACAAGGTCGATTCCACACACATCTAAGCCGATCGTTGTGGCGGCGCGCTCGCAAATCCGGCGCATTGTGGGATGTACTTCGTCCGTAACATCCCTTGCGGATCCGCCCGTGGAAAGGTTGGCGCTCTCGCGAAGAATTACCATTTCGGCCTCGGCCGGTACGTCATCCAGTGAACGGCCGTACTTCTTTAGAATGGCGACTGCGATCGGGTCGGCGGTGATACGCGTGAGCGGCTTCTCGTGCTTCTTTCCTCGACGGGGGTCCTTGTTTGCGAGTTCGATCAGCTCGCGGATTGTGTGCCGCCCGTCGCCCCAAACGTGCGCAGGAATCCGCTGTGCCGCGGCAACCATACGCCCATTGACGATGACAACCCGGTAGTCCAGTCCGCGGAGCATCTCCTCGACGATAACCTCCCGAGAGATCTCGATCGCCGCATCGAAAGGCTTCACTAACTTGCTCGGGAGTGCTGAGGTTAAGCGACACTCCCTTCCCTTGATTGCCATCCAAGGGTTTCAAAACAACCGGCGTTTGCGATTCCGCCAGGCAGGCGATCGCCTCCTCCCTGGTTTTCACAACGCATCCATGCGGTGTAGGAAGAGCCGCTTTGCGCAAAAGCTGCTTCGTGAGTTCTTTGTTACTCGCAATGTCCACGGCAATGGCACTTGTTTGCCCGCATATCGTGCCTTGAATGTACTTGGAGTGTACGCCGTAGCCTAACCGCACAAGGCTATCCCGGTCCGCTCGCACCCATGGAATGCCCCGCTTCTCTGCAGCGTTGACAATCGCTTTTGTGCTCGGACCGAGATCGTACCTCGCGACCAGATCCCGCGCAGACTCAATCGCAGCATCGAGCGGATATGGCTGGCTGTCCACCAACGCCTGCACGAGTTCCACAGCCGTTTTCAGAAGAGCTTTCATGCCTTCTTCTGATCTGTATGTCACCGCGACCAGGTAACAGCCAGGTTCTCCGGCCTCCACGGTTTTCCCACGGTTTGTTGAAATGCCCACAGCATCGGTGAGTTCGAGCGCCACGTGCTCGACGATATGTCCAAAATAGGTACCACCTCGGAGGCGCTCGACGAAGCCACCGGGACGCCCCAGACCGCAATGGTGCTCATAACAACCAGGCAGAAGGTTTAGAAGACGGTCGATAAAGCCGGAGATTTCGTAGCTTTCCCGGCCAGCTAAGTCCTCGAGGTCGAGTTTCATCACCAGCACAGGCTGATGACTGTATACATTCGGACCTGGAATTGTACGGATGCTCAGAATCTTCATGCAAATCTCTACAGCAACTTGGTGGTTTTGATTTCTTTGGACGTAAAACAGTTGATCGAGAGAGGTCGGACCTACGACATTAACGTCGGCACTGATGACGTTCGGGACTGGTTCATTCGTGTTCCGAGATTTGTCACGACCGGGCTAAACTCTTGCTTCATTCTTTTCGGCGTCGATCTCGGTCCTGTTCGCGATGTCAGCTCACTCACGTAATTCTTTAGACACAACTCGCCGTAGAGTTTTTTCCTAGGTTTTTAGCTAGTCTTAACGCTGTGCGGGGTCCGGAATCCTTCCCGGTTTCTCCCGTCCCCCGATGCGACGAAAGCTTAGGTTGGGTCTGGTGTACGATCAGCGTCAGTTGTAGGGAGCTCAGTTCTACAGTTTGTCCTCGGGCGAATCGTATTGATCGTTCTCGGAAAGGAATGCCTGCGCGAACGGTGGGATACCGTTTGCGATCTCAAGGTGTTCAGCCGCGTCTCTGTTCGAGCGCAAGATTCCAATTCAACCGCAATTGTGCTGGTGCACGGCCTTGGCGTCTCGAGCCGCTACATGACGCCGCTTGCTTGCGAACTCGCCAAGCAATTCTCGGTCCTGGTGCCGGATCTGCCAGGCTTTGGAAGGAGTGAAAAGCCGCGATATGTGCTCAATATCGCAGAACTGGCGGAGTATCTACGGAAATGGCTCGCCTGCGTCCATCTTGGCCCCACGCTCTTTATCGGGAACTCTATGGGTTGTCAGATCCTGGTGGAGTTGGCCCATCTTGACCAGTCGGTCGTGCGAGGTGTCGCGTTTCTCGGGCCAACAATGGACCAATTTGCATCCACTCGGCTGGCTCATGTTGGCCGTTTGCTGTTAGATCAGTTCGCGGAACCACCATCCCTGGTTCCGCTGCAGGCGTATGAGTACCTTCACAACGGACCGTTCCGCACGATCGAGACTTTTGGCTACGCTGTGGAGCACAAAATGCTGCAACGTGCGTCCGACCTGAAAGTGCCATGCCTCATCCTCAGAGGGGAAAAGGACCCGATCGTGTCTCAGGCGTGGGTCGAAGCTCTGGGTCAGGCGATTCCATCTGCGGAACTGGCACTGATTCCCAAGGCTGGCCACGCTCTGAACTATAACTCTGCCCCAAGCATCGCTCCAAAAATTATCGATTTCTGGCGACGATGCGGATTAAACATTTGAGAAAGGGCCAACTGCATCGCAGGCTCCTCTACGCGAAACCCGAAGTCATGTGGTCGCGAGACCCCAGCCAGGCATCCCGCTGAGTCGTAAGATTAGCTCATGGCAGGCATTCCGAGTTTCAGCGTTTCGGAGGTTGAGTTACTGGTCGCTTCCGTACGCAAAACGCTTGAGCATCTGCGCGAGGCGAATGAGCGACTCGGCGGGGGCGACGCGCAGATGATTGAGACCGGTCAGAGGTATTCGGTTCTGCTTGAGAAACTGCAGACCGTATCCGACCATTCGTTTTCCACACAGAGTTGAAACTGCTCATTCGGTAGCAGCGCACGGCTTCGGATGACCCCGGGGCCGACGCTCAGGACGCACGAACGGCGGGTCTGGCGCAAAATGACCGGCGCCAGCGGCCCTAAACGATCAGTGCTTCTTCCTGACGAATCTTGCGAGTCAGTTCAGCTGTTCCGGCCTCGTCAAGCAACTCTCGCAGGCGTGGAAACTCAACCTCTTCTTCTTCCCGGGCGTGCGGCTCGATCTCGCTGCGGAGCGCCCGAACGGCTTCGCGCCACTCTTCCTCCTGGTGGATGGCACCTTCAAGCTCGAAGAGATGGATCTTCATGCTCGCGTGCTCTCGGTAAAGTTTCTGCGTGCTCTCGTGCCGCTCCCCCTCAGTTTTCAGCATTGGGTAGATGATGTCCTCTTCCGCCATGGCGTGTTTACCAATGGTGCGCTTGAAGGCAAGGAACAGGAGTTTGCGTTTCGCCCACTCGCTTGCCGTTTGCCCTTCCATTCTTTCCAATAGCGAAAGCAGTTTTCGGTGTTCCTGGATAAGGCCGGCGAAAGGATCGCGCCCGGCGGCACCCAGGAGCAACCCGCTCGCGTTAGCGAATACGAGAGGTAGAAATCGGCCGAACAATACGCCGGTGGCAGCTCCGATGCCGAGCAAAAAACAGGTGTTAGTCTTATTCGTCACGCCTGATGGACGCCAGAGAACCCGCAAGCGATCACGCCAGTACTTCTTCCTGGTTGCCGGCCGGAGAACCCGACAGCTCGTAACTTGCTGATTGCATGTGAATTCCTAACCCAAGCACCGGCGGGCATACATGAATACCTCCGTTTGTGCACGTAAGTCCTTGAAAGTTGAAGCACAGGGTAGGAACTTTCTCCCTCCGGTGCCAGACAGTCTGCCGACATTTCCGGCGCGAAAAGTGGTTTGATAGATGAGGTGGGCGCTGAAGTTGGCTGCGTAACCCGTTGCTGTCGATCTGCGCCCCTTAATCAACTAGCCGCGTGCCGCATACATCTTCGCCCGCTCCGCATCGCAAGCTGCTGCCATGGGGAATTCCAATCGGCTTTATCTGCTTAGCCGGAGCTGCCATTGGTCAGAATTCCGCCCGGGCGATCGCCTCCTCTTCCGCTCCGGGTTCGTTTGACCAGGTAGTCGTACCTTTTGTCCAGGCAAACTGCGCGGTGTGCCACAATGACAAGCTCAAAACGGCCGGGCTAAGCCTGACTCAATACCGGGAAAGTCAGTCGATGTTGCGCGATAGGGACCTTTGGGAGAAGGTCATCCGCCGCGTACGTGCGGGTGAAATGCCCCCGAAGGGTATGCCCCGGCCAAAACCAGAGGCGATTGCCGCGATTACGGGCTGGATCGACAATCAGTTCGCCATCGCGGATCGCACGACCCCTGCCGACCCGGGCCATCTCACCGCCCATCGCCTGAATCGGGTCGAGTACGACAACACGGTTCGCGACCTGCTTGCCATTCGTTTCAAGCCGTCTGTCGACTTCCCTGCGGACGACTCCGGCTTTGGCTTTGACAACATCGGCGATGTCCTCTCCGTCTCCCCCGTCCTGATGGAGAAATACCTGAATGCGGCGACCAAGATTGCAAACCGCGCTATCCCTCCGGACGCGCTGCCAAGGCCGACGCGCATGCGCTATTCACCCGAACATAGTCCGAACGATGACGGAGCGGCTCTCGAGAACCGATTCGAATTTCCTGCCGAGGGGGATTACGATTTGCGCGTTGCAGTGAATGGCCGCAAGGAGCCCTTTCGCATTCACCTGCTTCTCGACGGAAAAGAGATTAAAGCGGCGGACGTTCTTGTGGAAAAAGACGGTCTCCGCTCCTACGAACTTAATGTTCACGTTTCCTACGGCGAACACCTGCTGGCCGCAAGCATGGAGCCGCGCACTCCGTCGCCCCTAGAGATCCGCATCTCGGAACGTCTCAAGGCCGCCGAAGAAGCGGCTTACCAGAAGGCGGTTGCGGCGCATCCCGAAGATCAGAAAGAGATTGCTCTCCAGCGTGCAATCTCGAACCCTCCTACTTATATAGATACGCTGGAAGCTCGCGGGCCCTATCATGCGATTGCGCCGCCCCTGCCCGAGAGCTACCGCCGCGTTTTTGCGTGTGGCCATATTCCCGGCCACCACACCGCCGGCTGCGCCCGGACGGACTTGACACGCCTGGCAAGACTTGCCTATCGCAGGCCCGTGACTCCCGAAGAGGTGAATCGCCTGACCAACCTAGTCGCGTCGGCCCAGAAGGATGGCATGACCTTTGAACAGGCGATGCGAATCGGCTTGGAGGCCGTACTGGTTTCTCCGAACTTCCTGTTCCGGATCGAACGGGATCCAAAGCCTGAAGACGCTTCCGCCATTCATCCCGTGAACGACTTTGAACTGGCCTCGCGCCTCTCCTATTTCCTGTGGAGCAGCATGCCTGACGAGCCATTACTCCAGGCCGCGGGCGAACACCGGCTGCACAATCCCTCCATACTAAACGCGCAAGTTAAGCGCATGCTGCAGGACTCGAAGTCGGATGCGCTCATCGACAACTTCTTCGGCCAATGGCTGGAACTCAGAAACCTTGACAGCATCCGGCCCGATCCCGACCAATTTCCCCAATTCAACGCCCAAATGCGGCGCGCCATGCACACGGAAACGCAAATGTTCGTGCAGTCCGTGATCCGGAACGATTCCAGCATTCTCGATTTTCTCGACGGGAAATATACGTTCGTGAATGAGCGGTTAGCAAAGTTCTACGGGATTCCTGGTGTAACCGGGGACGAGTTCCGCCGCGTTTCTATCGATGGAAGCGAGCGCAGCGGTGTACTCACACAAGCGAGCGTTCTGACCGTGACGTCGTACCCGACCCGAACCTCACCCGTCCTGCGGGGCAAATGGATTCTTGAGAATGTGTTGAACACACCGCCGCCTCCACCGCCGCCCGGAGTCGGTTCCATCGACGCCAAGCCCGGCGCAACGGCGGGCACCATGCGCCAGCAGATGGAAAAGCATCGTGCGGATCCGATGTGTGCCGCCTGCCACACACGTATGGATCCGCTGGGCTTCGCCTTAGAGAATTACAACGCTATCGGACAATGGCGAACGCATGATGCCGGGCAGGTTATCGATTCGAGCGGATCGCTGCCCAACGGCAAAGCTTTCAACGGAAGCGCCGAGCTGAAAACCATCCTGATGGGCAGCGGTGATACGTTTGCGGAGTGCCTGGCGGAGAAGGTGATGATGTACGCTCTGGGCCGCGGCGTCGAGGGTTATGATCGGCGCACACTCAAACAGATCACGTCAAACCTGGCCGCGAATCATTATCGCTTCTCCGCCCTGGTCTCAGGGATCGTTAACAGCGTTCCGTTCCAGATGGGCCGGGGTGATGGGACGGCAACGCACCTGACGAAAGCACAACCAATACCGAGTATGAAAGGCGGTACCAATTGATCCTGACTCGAAAGCACGTATCCAGGCGCGCTCTGCTGCGCGGTGTCGGAGCCGCGATCGCTCTGCCCGTTCTGGACTCAATGGTTCCGGCTCTTTCACGAGCGGCTTCCGTTACGGAGAAACTTTCTCCAAACCGCATGGTGTTCGTGTATGTGCCGAACGGCATCGACATGCGCAACTGGACTCCCGCGGCGGATGGCAGGGCCTTTGTGCTTCCTAAGATCCTCAACCCGCTTGCGCCCGTCCAGGACGATGTGATGGTTTTGAGCGGCCTCATGGACCACGGCGGCATGGCGCTCGGCGATGGGCCCGGCGACCATGCGCGTGCCTCAGCGAGCTTCCTCACCGGCGTTCATCCGAAGAAAACAGCCGGTTCGGACATTTCGGTTGGTGTTTCCGTCGACCAGCTCGCGGCCCAAAAGATCGGTTCGGCAACGCGCCTGGCGTCCTTAGAGCTTGGCTGCGAAGACGGACATCTCGCCGGGAATTGCGATTCCGGGTATAGCTGTGCTTATGTGAATAGCATCTCCTGGCGCACTCCGACGGTACCGAACCCGCCTGAAGTAAATCCACGCGCGGTATTCGAACGCCTCTTCGGCACTGACGAGAGCGCCGGAGATCCCGCTGCCCGCGCTCGCACCGCCCGTTATCAACAGAGCATCCTCGATCTCGTCTCTGATGACACCCGCCGGCTACAGGGTGGCCTTGGCGCAACCGATCGACGCAAACTCGACGAGTACTTCACGGCCGTTCGGGAAGTGGAGCGTCAGGTCCAAATGATGGAACGCCAGATTGCTTCGAATTCTGTTGCAGCCCCGAGTCTTGCAAAGCCTGACGGGATCCCGATCGAGTTCGCAGATCATGCGCGACTGATGTTTGACCTGCTCGCGATTGCTTTGCAGACGGACACCACGCGAATTTCAACCTTCATGCTTGCGCGCGAGGGCAGCAACCGCTCGTACCGCGAGATCGGGGTACCGGAAGGTCATCACGGTCTCTCCCATCACCGCAACGACCCTGCCCTGATGGATAAAATCGCGGCCATCAATCGCCATCACATGGAGCAGTTCGCTTACTTCCTGAGCGAACTGAAAACGACGAGAGAGGGCGAAGGATGCCTCCTCGACAACACAATGGTCGTTTACGGCAGCGGCATCGGAGACGGAAACAGACATAATCATGACGATCTGCCAGTGCTTCTCGCGGGCGGCTCTCGGCAGTTCCAGACCGGCCGCCACGTCCGCTACAGCCAGGGCGCACCGGTCTCGAGCCTCTACTTGAGCATCCTCGACGGGGCAGGAGTCCCAACCGAGCAATTCGGCGACAGCCAGGGCCGGCTTCAGTATCTCACCGATTTGACATAATGGCCGCTGCCCATCGGCAACCGCCCGATTGGCTCAAATTCGAATGAAACTCACGACTCTCGCCGTGCTGTGGTTCGCTGTTGCGACTGCGGCTCAGGCCCAAGTGCACCCGCTTGCTCAATTGATCGAGGCTGCCCGGGGAGGTCCGTCCAGTCCCGGCCTCGAAGAACTAATCACGAAAACACTGTCGAACAAAGGCGGTACGGCGGTGTGGGGAGGAGACTACCTTTTCGTCACTCCTTCCTCGTCCCCTGCGACTATCTCGATCGACGCTCAGCCTCCACGGCCCATGCTTCAGGTCGGGCACTCGAATCTCTGGATGCGATCGGAAAAGATGCGGGTCGGTGTCACTCACGCGTATCAGTTCTTTGCCGATGGGAAGCCCCTTGGCAACCGCTCCGACGTCCCCGGCTATAACCCGGACTCTTATCCGAAGCCTGGAGTTCCGCAAGGCAAACTAAGCGAAAAGCACACGATCACCAGCAAGATCTACGAGGGCATGAAAGCCGATTTCTGGTATTACGCCGCCCCGGGCGTCGACCCATCCATGCCCGCGCCCATGATGGTCTGGCAAGATGGGCAAAACCTGATTACCGGTGATCTGTCGAAGTACCGCTTATTCACGGTAACGGAGAACCTGGTCGCACAGAAACTAGTTCCTCCTATGGTGCATATCCTTATTGCACCCGGATTTGCGACGGATGGCAAGGCGATGCGCTCGATTGAATACGATACCGTCAGCGACCGGTACAATCGTTTCCTTCTCGAAGAAATCTTGCCCGAAGTGGAGAAAGCGTACAAGCTTCGTCCCGACGGTTACAGCCGCGGCATTGCCGGCGAATCCTCCGGCGGGATCTGCTCACTGAATTCGGCTTGGTTCAACCCCGATGAATTCGCGCGAGTTCACTCCACCATCGGGAGCTACACCTCCATTCAATGGCATCCCGAAGAAAAGCTGGATGGCGGCAATCTTTATCCCTACATGGTTCGGAAGTTGCCGAAGAGGAACATTCGCATCTGGATGAGCGACGGCATGGACGATCTCGAGAATACCCACGGCTCGTGGCCGCTGCAGAATATTCAGTTGGCAAATTCGCTAAAAATGCGCGAGTACGATTTCCATTTCCGCTTTGGCCTTGCGACTCACGACTCTGCTCAGGCGGCAATCGATCTTCCCGAATCTCTCGCCTGGCTCTGGCGCGGTTATGACCCCGCGAAGACCTCCGAAAACTTCACCATGGATCCTGCCGAGAAGGACAAGCCGTACTATCGAGTGACTATCGCAAATCGCGATTCCTGGTAGCCGATTGTGGTCTGAGACTGTTCAGCGATATGTCTATTTTCATAGCGCCGATGTATTTATCTGCTGCTCCATAGTAGCCAGTCAGTTCTATCTTATTTTTGATCGATCCGGATGTGGTGCCTGTACCAGTAGCGCCCTCAAGGAAAATCACATTCGGTACCGTGCCAAGTCGTTCCCAGCTCAGTGACGGTTGTACAAATGGGCGCTCTGCTCTCGCGATGACTTGTCCGGGATTACGAGCGTCGAAAAGGACCCAGCCAGGGCCATAGACCAGATTTTCGTCAGCACCGTTATAGAGCAGCAGGATGCCGGCAGACGTTAAGAACGGAGCCGGTCCTGGCTCCATCACGCGGGAATCAAAAGCATGAGAGCGGCGGTCAAGGACGGGCTTGTCGGTGGCGTCGCTCCAGTGAAGCAGGTCGTCGGAGGATGCAAGTCCCATGTAGTCGCGTGATGTTCCATCGGCATCTTTGCGCGTGCCCAGATAATACATCCACCACCTGCCATTGATCCGCACAGGAAGAATCGCACCGGATTTGGTCCACTGAGTGTTCCAAGTGCCTTTATAAGCCGGCATAATGACGCCTTGGCGCTGCCAATGAATAAGATCTTTGGAGGTAGCAAGACACAGTTGGGCGGAATGCAAATCGTATGCGGTATAGGTCAGATAATAAGTGCCTTCGATGCGAACTACTCGCGGGTCCTCTACCCCGCCATTCTTCTCGTACTCCGCTTCGGGCGCCAGCACTGGTTCGCGCCTGACGCTGAAGTGTAGCCCGTCAGTGCTCTCCGCATAGCCGATACGCGATGTGTGGTTTCGATCCTGTGCGCGGAACAGCAGAACAGTCTTATTCGCGATCGAGATTGCGGCTGGATTGAAGATGGCCAGGCTGGACCAGTCTTGCCCGGGTCCCAGGATTGGTTCGGTCGTCAGACGTGTGGCGGATACGTTGACTTGGTCAGCGGATGCTGCGAGACACAGACCCGCCACGATTAGCAGGCAGGCGTTCCGAAGACCTCTACAACACGATCTCAGACGCGAGAGGACAATCACCATTAGCCTTAACGAAACGCTTCTCAATGAGAGAAACGCCTAAACCCGGCAAGCAAGGTTATCCCCGTTAGCACCAGGATCGCAATCGAAGGCTCGGGTACCACGGCAGAGCCGAAGCTGATGCTGTCCAGCCTCATGGTGTTTCCAGTAGCTGGCGTAAAAACGACCGATTGAAACGGACCAGGCTGCGCTGAAAAAGGGAAAAAGGGAGGATATACGAGCGTAAAGGGCCGAAGGAGGGTACCGGTGGCGTTCGGCCCGGAATAAAAGGAAACGGAGCCATTGCCGGTGAAGTAAAACGATATGAGACTCAGCCATGGGCCGTCCAGGGTCATTGTCACGGATGGGGCGGTAACGACAGCGGAAGGACCGAACGCGATCACGGTGGAATCCGCGGCCAACCCGCTTGTAAAGGCGACACCAAAGGAGGGACCCGGGCCGGAACCGGAACCCGCCAAGCCACCGGTGTAGTAGTTCAGAACTTGCTCACCATTCGCTAGTCCGTCGAAGCTTAGCGAAACACCCGTTATCGGGACCGCAGCGGCAAAGCAAGGAAACAGGCAAAGAGCAGCCAGCAGTTTCATCGGCGGATTCTATCAGAAGTTGCCACGGAGGTAAATAGGGCGTCACGAGGCCACTGGTTCGAATCAGCAGGCCCATCCGACCTGCATTCATTTCGTCTCGACAACCTCAATAGCGTTAAGTTCGGCGTAGTTCCTGACCGGAACGAACTCGAGTATCAGCTCGCCTTGCGCATTTGGGCTCAGTTTTTCGAATACCTTCTCGACACTCCGGTTCGGTCCCTGCGCATCCTTCACGATCTGGTAGTTGCGGAGCAGTGATACACCATTGGCGTACACATCGAAGATTCTGCCGTCAATAGCAGGCTGTTGAGACTCGGGCGTTCCAAACCAGGTCTCCGCGAAGTGCAGCGTTACCCGGTACTCTCCGGCCGCCAAGGGAATTCGATACGAGAAATTGCCATAACGTTCGCCCTGGTACAAAGCTTTCTCCCTGGGATTGATCACAACGCTATGGCGAAAAGCCTGGACGCCGCCGCAGAAAAACTCGTCTGCAGCCCAAAGATGACCGTCCGAATCAGTGACGGGACTATTCTGCGTGACAATGCGAACCGGGTGGATACGACCAGGGAGACTACGTAGGATTTCGATCGCGTTCAGGAACGCGGGTGCCGTGATCGGATCGAACCGGATGTGCACCTTACCGTCCGGCGCTGGGACTACGTCTTTGAGCACGCGTTCGTGAAGACGGTTCGGCGCGCCTGCGCTCGCGAGTGGATCGAGCGTGGCGAGCGTGGGTGTTCCGTTCAGGGAGACCTGGAAGATGCGGCTAGCTTCCCCTCCGCCCAGAGGATTGCCTTGGCCGTACTCCGTCTCGGCGAAATAGAGGTGTAGCTCGTGAGAGCCTTGCCGCAGTGGAATGTCGTATTGGAATTGCCCAGATCGATTCGTTTTGAGCAGATTCGGATCCGGTTGGCCTTGAATGAAGCGTTCCGAGCCGATGGCTTTCGAGATGCCCCCCGTGAAGTACGCATCAGCACCCCACATGTGCCCCTGGCGGTCAACGAACGGGGCACCGTGGTACCCGGTTAGAATGCGGAATTCCTCGGATACTGGCTCGGACGACGGTCCGGACCACTTCTCGTTTTGAATTCCGGGCAAAGGAAGACCGTTGCTGGACGCCATCCTCCAGGTGTAAGCGACTGCCGACGCTGAAATCAGGACAGCGAACAAAACAAGCCATGGCCATGAACGCCTCCAAGAAACGACGCGTGAGTTCCCGCGCGGCCCCGCGCTCGTAACCGGCTGAATAACCTGGGCGGTGCCCGGTTCAGAAACGGCGAGGATGCCGGTCGGGACCAGATGCTCAGTGTGCGCAGCACGGTTCTTCAGCACAAACTGAGGGCGGTATTGGCCATTCGGAATGACGATATGAAGGGCATCGTCGCTTCCCGCGCCCCGATAATACTCCTCAAGCCGCTTCCGGAGGCGATGCGCTTCGACGCGAACGATAGAATCCTTCTTCGGGTCGAAATCCGACGAGCGACCCAGCGCCTCCAACGCTATGCTGTACTCCTTGATCTCGTCTGCGCGGCCTTCGAAGTGAAGCCTGCAGATATAGAGGAAGAACTTTTCGAGGCGGGGCGCCTTTTCAAATACGCCTGAACGCAGTACGAGGTCGACTTCCATCCGCTCCTGCGGCGACGAAGGAAGGGCATCCATATCCAAATAATCAACTCAGCGAGAAAGTAGCGGAAGTATATCAAAACCGGGACGAAGGCCGGATTACGTCCCGCTGCCGGACATCGCACCTCGCCCCGCGGACGGTCGTAACCGATGTAACATCGCTGAACCGCAATGGTTTACCGGTGTAACACCGGGCGTAGCCGCTTGGTAACCGTCGAACGGTTGTGGGGGCAATCCGGGTTCTCTTATAGTAGGCCGACAGTAGCTCGTCCCATCGAGGGTTCGTCCAATTGACTCGCCAAAGGAGTTCCATGTTGAAACAAATACGCAATTTGCTTTGCGGAACGTGTCTGGTGGTGGTGTTCGCCGCGACCGTCTGGGCCCAGGCGATTTTTGCGACGCTCACGGGGATCGTGTCAGATCCATCGGGCGCTGTTGTTGCGAACGCTAAGGTGACTCTGCGGAATTCACTTTCGGGAGATGTGCGAGAGTCGACGACAGATAGTCAGGGCTACTACACCTTCGCATCGGTACCGGTTGGAACATATAACGCCACGATCGAAGCACCCGGCTTTCAAGGGTACAAAGTAAATGAGATCTCGCTCGGCGGAGGCGAACGCCGAAACGTGAACGCATCGCTCCAGGTAGGCAGTACGAATCAGACGGTGGAAGTAACGGGGACTGCAGACGTCCTCGCGCCGGTCGACTCGGGGGAGAAATCGGCTGTGCTTACGACCCAGCAGCTTTCCAATTTCGTGCAAGTGGGCAGCAATGCCGCTGAATACCTCAAGATCTTGCCCGGCTTCGGTAACAATAACGGAGCTACCAACAAATCAGGCTATAGCGGCCAAGTCATCGGTATTAACGGAAACGGTGATAGCGGTAGTCAGAGTCCCCTAAATAACGGGTTCTCCTATAACGGACTGCCAGGCAACACACTAGACATCGTGGCCGACGGCGCCCATGTGTCCGATCCCGGTTGCAACTGTGCCACACCCGTCAATCCCAACTCCGACTTCCTCCAGGAATTTCGAGTAGCAACCTCTAACTTCGGAGCCGAGGATCAAAAAGGACCCATGGTGATCACATCCGTCACCAAGGCCGGGGGGTCTCAGTTCCATGGGTCAGCGTTCTTTTCGGCCCGCAACTACGTGCTGAACGCAAATGATGCGTATGCCAATGCCACAGGGGTGTCACAGCCTCAGAACAAGTTCTATTATCCGGGCGGTTCCATTGGTGGACCGGTACTGATCCCCTGGACGAAATTCAATCATAAGCGCGACAAACTATTCTTCTTCACGGGGTACGAGTACTTCTATCAAACCCTGGACACGGGCGTCATAACGGCGACCGTGCCGACGCAGGAAATGCGCAACGGTAACTTTTGCAATGTGGCCGCGGGCGAAGGCATCATCTACACCGGCAAGCCCGCTCTCGTGCCGACGCTACCTGGAGGGGGCTGTCAGATGCCGGCGAGCATGATCGACAAGAACATGCAGGCTCTAATGAACCTGTACCCAACGCCGAACACGAGCGGGAACGGATTCAACTATGCGAAGTCCGTTGTCTTCAACCAGAATAATTTCCAATGGGTGGTCGGCGACTACAACGTAAGTGACAACACGAAAATCTTCGTCCGCTACAACATGCAACGTGAGACACAGCCCTTTCCGGTGGGTCTGTGGTGGCGTAGTGACCAGGTTCCTTACCCAAGCGCGACGAACGGAAAGAATCGCTCCGATTCAGTGACAGGTACCTTGACGCACGTTTTTAGTCCGACAATGACCAACGAAGCAGTGTTCGCTTACACGTTTGTTGGGTTCCCGAACGTTTTCGCCGACCCCGCCAAGGTGAACCCCGCGACCGTAGGCTTCAACCAAAACTCCGATCCAAAACGCTGCGACGAGCTTCCAGATTCCCTCGTTCGGCGGAAGTGGAAACCCGAGCGAGGCTGCTCTGATTTTCAACCCGGGCGGATTTGAGGTTGGCGGCGCCTCCTCGGGCCTGTATGCCAACAAATACATGCCCACCGTCAGCGACACCGTGACCAAGGTTTTAGGCACCCATACGGTCAAAGCCGGCTTCTTCTATGAATGGATTCGCAATGCCCAGCCGGCGAACAACAATACGAATGGCTACATGCAGTTCATCCCGACATGAACGTAAACTTCACGACCGGCAATGCGTATGCCGACATGCTGCAAGGGAATCTATCGCAAATAAATCAGGCGAACTTCAACCGTATCAACGACATTTCGTATCACACGTATGAAGGATTCATTCAGGACTCCTGGAAATTAACACCGAAGCTCACAATCGAAGCC
>CAVUVF010000001.1:0-179145 GCA_963744795.1 uncultured Acidobacteriaceae bacterium | reverse complement strand
CGATCCCTGATTAATCCTGTAGTAGGGCTGTGGAATGTGGAAAGCTAGGAACGTTTCGCAACCGTGCGCCATCGGCGAGAAATGGGCACCGCAACTCTCCCCACACCCTCGCCGCAAAACGTTCTCTCGAAGTCACAGATGCACAGCCCCGAATAACCTCACATGGCGGAACGCGCGTTAGACGGCCAAGGGCGGATCATTGCTCTACCTTCGGCGACTAGAATGGAATCTATTGAGAAAAGGCGGGCTTGCATTTCAATTGCCCGGTCGCGCCTTTTGCTGGTCGGGTCCATCGCGTACAATACGTCCTCGAGAGCTCTAAACCACGTCGCATCAGGCATTAAGTTCCTTTTCGCCCGGCTCAGTGCAATAAAGGCGTCATGTACGGCTGGTCTATAGAATGCCGCTTGATCTGGCGAGAGGCTCTCCTGAGCTTTCATTGGCGAAACTCGTTGTGTTCTGCCTCCAGGTCGCCTTTAAGGCTGTTAAAGAGCAACTTCGCCGCCGGGTGATCCTTTACCTCGACGCGCTGCCCTTTCAGATCGAATAGGCCAATCAGTCGTTCCGCCTCGTCATGCCAGCGTTGCAACCTCATCATTCGTCAACTCACCGGGGCGGACGGAGCTGGTCAGAATCGGCTTACGACCTCATTCGCCTGACCGGTGCATCAGGTCGATAGCCGTTTCCGACGATCTTCCCTTCCGCACAGCCGGGTTTCAAGCGTGACCCGATCACTTGAAACGTCAAATGGCTACTGCGCTTCATCCGAATAGAAACAAAGCGAAATCTGCACTTCGCGACTTAATCGTCGGCTGCCCGGAAGGTGGACATGCTCGCCGGCAACTTGACCAGAAAGCTCATTGCGCGGATCTGGGCGTGCTGTGAAAAGTTGGTCGGCCACCTGGAAAGTGACCACATCGGATCAGAAACGAGAAGTCCCGCAGCATTTGCCGAAGCGATACAGCGCCGACTGGCGGAGCCAGGGCGTTTCACAGGACTGAACGCACCTAAGTTGACGGCGCGCAGCTTCGCGATCGCTTTCGCGTTCGGTCCGGCCATTCGGTGCGGCTGATTCATACCTTCGGGTGTCACATCGTCACGAAAGGTATCTGAGAGAGCCTTATCTCAGGTTCTGCAAAGGTCCAGCGGCCTTGTAGGTGTTGATGACGATGCCCGAAGGCAAAGCTTGCGTGCTATCCAGCGCAAATGCGCGTGGCGGAGTTCCCTCCGCAAAAAGGCGCTTCCCTTTGCCCAGCAGGACAGGATTGACCAGCAGAACCAGCTCGTCTGCCAGCCCATGCTCGAGCAGCGCCGAAGTCAGCGTCGAGCTGCCCGAGAGGATCAGGTCCGCACCGTCCTTCGCCTTGATGCCACGAACGCTGTCCACGAGGTCCGGTCCAATGCCCTCGAACGGACCCCATTCCAGGCTCTCCGGCCTGTGGGTTGCGACATACTTCGTCGCCGCATTCAGGCGGTCCGCCATCGGACTCTTCGGTGCCTTCGGCCAGAACCCCGACCACAGATCGTAGGTTCGGCGGCCAAGCAGCAGATCGAAGGCTTCGCCGTACATCGCAAGGACTATCTCTAACCCAGCAGGAGTGCGATACGGCGCGGTCCAATCGCCGTATGGGAAGTCGCCATCGTTCGGACCGCCGGAAAGCTGGATCACGCCGTCCAGCGAAATATGTTCCATGATTTTGAGCTTGCGCATGCTGAATCTCCTCTATAGGTTTGTGCCGCTGCTTCAGCCGGGCTAGTTGCCGTCACTCTCACGACGAACGGCGAGACCGGAATTCGACAAATTGTCCAAGAGAATTTCAGCTTTTAGGTTCGAGTGGCGGTGTTGCACTCCTCGCTTACCTGCGGCCGCTGTAGGTTTCACCAACCAAGCCCGTTGGCCTATTCCTCGCCTCCATGCCGTTCCGAGATTTGGGATGCCTGGCACACGAGTCGGTAATGTTACATGCCGCTCAAAAAGGGGTGACCGCAACCGAGTGCCCAAGAGCTAGCCAAGCCCTCAGCCGCCAACAGTAGTCCGCGTCGCGAGGCGACCGTATGCGAGATCGGAATCTCTTTCGCATGTGCCACAGCGTCAAGCGCGAGAATTGGCTATTGATTAAGGAAGAGGATGCCGGGACCCAAAGAGACAAAAAAAGTTTCTGCAAATGGCTTGAATGCGTTGATGAAGCGCTATTTCGGAGGTGCAGCTAGCCACGCTCGTAGACACGCCACCGGAGGGCGCTCAATGGCTGCATGAAATTAAATTCGATGGCTATCGGCTTCTGGGGTATGTATCTGGCGGCGCATCACGGCTCCTCACCCGCAACGGCAAGGACTGGACAAATAAGTTTCCGTCATTGTCGGCGGCTCTCGAGAAGCTGCCCGTAAAGAACGCAGTGCTGGACATGGAAGCAGTCATGCTCGATGAGGACGGGAAAAGCAGCTTCCAGTCTCTGCAGGCGGCGCTCGGCGAAGGAGGCAACCGCGCCAGTATTGTGGCTTATGTCTTCGATCTCTTATATATCGATGACGCGGATCTCACCCAACAAGCCTCTTTTGCAACGCAAGGAGCGATTGCAGACCCTCCTCAAGAGCAACGAATCGCCGCTTCGTTATAGCGAGCACGTACTCGGCCAAGGTGCGGAGATGTTTGCCAAAGCCTGCGAAACGGGCCTCGAGGGAATCATCTCGAAGGAAGCCAATGCGCCATACGTTGCCGGACGCCAAAGAAGTTGGCTGAAGATCAAATGCTCTCGGCGCCAGGAGTTCATCATCGTTGGCTTCAGTGATGCACGCAAGGGCGAGCGCGCGCTAGGGGCGCTGTACTTGGCGCTATCAGAAGAATGGCATACTGCAATACGCCGGTAAAGTCGGCACGGGTTTCTCCATGCAGAGTGCTCGCGAGTTAGCGGAACGCCTCGCGAAGATCGGAGTGAAGATGCCGGTTCTGAGCCGCAGCGAAACGGTCGGACTCGCGGCTGGCGAATGGCGCGCGGTCCATTGGGTTAAGCCGATACTGCTTTGCGAAGTTGCGTTCACCGAGTGGACCGAAGACGGCCGCATTCGGCATCCATCTTTTCAGGGCCTGCGAGAAGACAAAGCATCCCTCGCAAGTCAACAGGGAGCAGCCAATGCAAACATCCATCCACACCAAGTCCGCGACAGGAAAGAAAAACGCTGGAAGCCTTGTGCTAAGCGGCATCTGCCATTACTCATCCCGGCCGCGTGATTTCCGAAACCGGACACATCACCAAAGGCGAGCTCGCCGAATACTATGCCGCAGTCGCTTCTTTGATCCTGCCGGAAATCGAACGCCACCCTTTGAGCCTGCTGCGCTGCCCGTCCGGGATTGATAAACAATGCTTTTTTCAGAGGAACCCCGGCCGCGGTCTGGGCGCCCACATCCGAACGTTCGAGTTCAAAAACAAAGGCAAAACCTATGAATACCTTTACATCGAGGATGAAAAAGGTCTGCTGGAAATCATCCAGATGGGAGGCATTGAACTTCACCCGTGGGGAGCGCCTGTGGATGCAATCGATTATCCCGATCGAATGATTTTCGATCTCGATCCGGCTCCCGAAGTTCCGTTTGAGGCGCTGAAGTTGGCAGCCCAGGACTTGAAGCAACGCTTAGAGCATAAGGGATTGGATTCGACACTCAAGTGCACAGGAGGTAAAGGGATTGCATGTCACGGTTCCACTTGCCGGTAAGGACAAATGGGCCGCCGTAAAATCTTTTGCCGGCTCTTTGGCTGACGAGATGGTGGCTGCCGCACCGGACGCCTATATCGCCACCATGAGCAAGGCGAAGCGAACCGGCAAGATCTTCATCGATTATTTCCGCAATGACTATACCGCTACCGCTATCGCGGATTACGGAGTCCGGGCGAGGCCAGGCGCGCCGGTTGCGCTGCCAATCGACTGGAAGGAATTGAAGAAACTGCAATCCGCGGATCAATTTACCATCAAGGATGTGTTGAAGCGGGTAAATAGCAAGCGAGCCAGGTCGCCGGTCCCGCCGCAAACGCTACCTGCCGAAAACTGAGCCGTCGCGGCGTGAGCAAGCGGGATCGCAATGGCGGATAACGCGCACAGCTTGAGCAACGCGGAGATTGCGGATCGCCTGGCAAGCCTCGCGCAATTGCTTTCGGCGCAAAAAGAAAATCCGTACAAAGTCAAGGCTTACCAAAGAGCCGCAGCCAAAATCCGAACGCTCTCGGAAAGCGTCGAGGAGCTTGTGCGCGACGACGTGGATTTGACAACTTACGCGGGTATCGGCGAGGCGATCAGCAGCGCGATCCAGGAAATCGTCAGGACCGGTACGCTGGGCAAACTCGAGAAGTTACGATCTCAGGCGTCGCCCGAACTCGCCAGTCTGGGCGACTATCCGCGCCTCGATCCGAAACGCGTTCTTCGTGTTTATAAGAAGCTTGGCATCTCTTCTATCGATGCACTTCGCGAAAAATTGGAAAATGGCGAACTGGAAAAAACTGTCGGGCTTCGGACGGCACAACATATCCGCCAAGGTTTAACGGAGACGCACGCCATTTTGTTGTACAAGGCTCACGATCTTCGAAACGCGGTAGAGGAATTTCTGCTGAACAGGTGCAGCGTGCGGGCTGCCGAGGCCGTGGGAGATTACAGACGCTGCGTAGAAATCATCGAAGAATTAGCGTTTATTGTCGACGTAGAAGATTTCGCGGCGCTCGTCGCCAAGCTCGAACGCTACGGCGGACGTACCCCGCTTGTAAGCGCAAATAAGAACACCGCTGCGTATGCGCTGTCTTCCGGCGTTCGATTGCGTATCGATCGTGCGACAAAGGAGAATTGGGGGCTTTCTCTGATTCGGATGCACTGGGAGTAAAACGCATTTGCGCAAGCTCGCCAGCGTGACAGGAGATCTCGAATCGTTGCAGTCGAAGGGTCCATTTCCCACAGAGAAGCATCTTTATCGTGAATTCGGGTTGTCCTTTATCGCGCCGGAGCTTCGGGAGGGTCATGATGAGGTGAATCTGGCGGCCCAAGATGCCTTGCCTGTTCTCGTGACCGCCAAAGATATCCGTGGTGACCTTCACGCACACTCGGCCTCGAGTGATGGGGCACACTCTATCGAGCAAATGGCGGCCGCCGCGCGTGATTACGGATATGAATATCTAGGAATCACCGACCATTCCCAGAGCCTGAAGATCGCGCGCGGCGTCTCCGTCGAGGACCTTTGGAAACAGATTCGCTACATCGACAAACTAAACAGCCGCCTGAATGGTATTCGGGTTCTGAAATCCGCCGAAGTCGATATTCTCTCCAGACGGCGCGCCTCGATTATCCCGATGATTTATTACGCGAACTCGACTACACGGTCTGCTCGGTTCATTCTCGTTATGAGACGTACCATGCAATCGCTCTAGGTTAAAGCTCGCAAACGGCGTTGCGAGGATCTATTTTGCACTCTAGTGCTAAAGCGTTCTTAACCAGAGAATTAGCGACATTACTGAATTGTGGATAGACGAAGCCACTCGCAGTTGTGTCGATTCCGTCTCTCTGCTAGTGTGGCGTGGATGCCGCAGCGTGTGCCCGAACAGTTGAGCAAGACCATCGAGACTCTTTATCGATCCGAATCGGGCAGGATTCTGGCGACTCTGGTGCACCTGCTCGGCGATCTCGACCTTGCCGAAGAGGCCATGCATGAGGCTTTCGCTGCCGCCCTGGACACCTGGCCGCAGACTGGCATACCGGAAAACCCCCGCCCCTGGCTCATATCGACTGCGCGTTTCAAGGCCATTGACGCGATGCGCCAGCGGGCGCGATTCGACGCCGCGCAAAGAGACCTGGCACTCCGCCTCGAAGCGCGCATCAACGAAGCATCTCACGAAGACGAGGAAATCGAAGACGATCGCCTCCGCCTCATCTTCACCTGCTGCCATCCCGTTCTTCCGCCGGAAGGACAGGTTGCGCTCACCCTGCGCGAAGTCTGTGGCCTGACAACAGAGGAGATTGCTCGGGCATTTCTCGTTACGCCGGCGACGCTCGCGCAGCGCATCGTGCGCGCAAAGGCCGTCATCCGCGATAAGGCAATTCCTTACCAGGTGCCCGACTTGCAGGAATTGTCGGCCCGGTTGGGAGCCGTCCTCCAGGTGGTGTATCTGATCTTCAACGCGGGGTATTCGGCCGAAGCAACACGAGCCGAACTGAGCTGCGAGGCGATCCGTCTGGGCAGACTTCTCCTCGACCTTCTTCCGGAACCCGAGGTGATGGGCTTGTTGGGGCTTATGCTGCTGCAGGAATCACGCCGCGCCGCCCGAATCTCTCCGGAAGGAGACCTGATCTTACTGGACCATCAGAATCGCGCCCTATGGAACAGAGACCAGATCGCCGAAGGCATCTCGCTCACCGAGAGTGCCCTTGCATCGCGCCGTTTCGGCGCCTACACGCTGCAGGCGGCCATTGCGGCAGTCCATGCCGATGCTTCCACCGCGGCATCCACGGACTGGAGGCAGATCACGGCACTCTACGACCGGCTGCTGCGCATCCAGCCATCTCCGGTTGTGGAACTCAACCGCGCCGTTGCAGTCGCCATGTGCGAGGGGCCGGAGAAGGGCCTTCGCCTTATCGACGACCTGCTCGAACGTGGCGAACTCGTTAACTACCATCTTGCGCACTCTGCCCGGGCGGAACTGTGCCGGAGGCTGGGACGGATTCCGGAGGCTCGTACTTCGTATGAGAAGGCGCTGTCACTGGTCCGGCAAGAGCCCGAGCGCCGATTTTTAGCTGGTCGTCTGCGGGAATTGAAATAAAAATCTGCACTGCTGTCGATTTTGCCTACGGCCGACGACTATAGGGTGAACGATCCAGCACGCGAGTTCGTGACGCTGGCTGTCAACAAGAGGAGACGTGCCATGAAATACATCTGTTTGGGATACATTGAGCCCGGAAAATTCCAGGGCATGACCGAGGAAGCGCAACACGCGATGCTCGATGCGTGCTTTGAGTACGACGATCATCTTCGTGCCAACGGGCACTTTGCCGCAGGAGAAGCTCTTCAGCCTCCGGAAAACGCGTTGACCCTGTACTGGAAGAACGGCAAAGTCGCGACTACGGACGGTCCCTATGCGGAAACCAAAGAACAGCTCGGAGGCATTCTGGTGCTCGAGGCGCGAGACCTGAATCATGCCATTCAGCTCATTTCGCGGCATCCGGGTTTGAAGTTTGGGCCGTGGGAAATACGACCAGCTGCGGATTTGAACGAAATGATGAAGGAAAGCGAACAGCGGCGGAAAAATACCGCACGATGAACGCAGCTCCGGTCTGGAGCAAAATGTCAGCACAAGAATCGGGGAGGAAAGAGCACAGATGTCAAAAGTTCGTGTAGCGGGTTTTAGCGTTTCATTGGACGGTTTCAGCGCTGGGATCGAGCAGAGCCTGAGCGATCCGCTCGGCAAGCGTGGAACCGAGATCTTTCAGTGGTTTTTTCACACGCGGAGTTTCCGCTCAATGCACGGGCAAGAGGGTGGATCGGTCGGGGACATCGACGATGAGTTTGCCCACCGCGCGATGGACAACTTTGGCGCCTTCATTCTCGGCCGCAACATGTTCGGTCCCGTGCGTGGCGCATGGCCGGACAACTCATGGAAGGGCTGGTGGGGCGACAATCCGCCGTACCATGCTCCAACCTTTGTTCTGACCCACTACGAGCGTGAGCCCGTAGTCATGGAAGGAGGAACGACCTTCTTCTTTGTTACTGGCGGAATCGAAGAAGCGCTCGAACTCGCGAAGAAAGCCGCAGGCAGCAAAGATGTCAAGATCGGAGGCGGCGTGTCAACAGTGCGGCAGTATCTGAAGGCTGGACTGATCGACTCCCTGCACCTTGCATCGGTGCCTGTCCTCCTCGGCCAGGGTGAACCGCTGTTTCAGGGCCTGGACCTGCATGCGCTTGGATTCTCCGTAACCGATCGCAAGGACTCGGAATACGCGACTCATCTCACGTTGGAGAAGGTCTAGGGCGGAGTTGTGAGCGAAACCTCATCACGCGAGAACAACGCGCGTATGAGGCTGTCACGAGGATGAGTACCGAAGAATCCCCCTTTGTTCTTGGAACATGACTACAGAACCGAGCCCGTTTTAAGAGTACAATACCGCGACTATATCTCTCGGTACGTCCGAAGAACGTGTGCGGTGTCTTGACCGTTCATGATGCAGTACCACAAATCGCGCCCGTGAGCATGGCTTTCGCACACCTCGCCGTCTATACCAGCAATGACGACTCCCGAGATGTTACCTACAACTGGATGATGAATTGGACCATTGTCTCCGGACATGCAAGTCGACTGAATTGTTCAATGCTAATCAGCGTTCGACTGCGCCAACCACTTCACGAATCACGCCGTCGCTCTTGCTGGTTACGAACAGTTTCCCTTCCGAATCCATTGCAAAGCGAATGTCAGCTCGGCCCTTTGAAGCGACCACGGCTATCCCAGGTAGATATTTGGCTTCTCCTCCGCGGGCGTGATAGGCCTCCGAGACAATCGGCGCCATCGAAGGGTAAAGCTCCTCTTGACGTCCCGGGCGTTGCCAAAGTATCTCAACCGGATGCATGGCAGCCATAGTAGCGGGATTTCCGTCATCAGCGGCGATCATCTCGTTGATGTCCGCCCACCAAATATTCCCGGTGCTGATGTCTCCAAAGAGGTACTTGCCGCGAAGTGCAGGGTACGCATCCCCAATGACGAAACCGTTCGCGATCGCATCACCGCCACCGGGCACGTGACCGTACTGAAGCACAGGATACGTCGGCTTTACCAGCTCACCGGTTGCCTCGTCACCAATACGTACCGGAATCCGGTCGTCCTCGGGCAAAGGCGCGGTGTGATTATTCGGCAGGAGCTTTTGATTGCCTTCTCGTTCCGAATAGCCGTAGTTGGCGCCTTTATGAACAATGATCACGGTCTCCCAGGTAGAAAGACCAATCACATTGGCGATGAGGTAAGTCTTCTTCGAATCCGCAGGGTCGACGTACCAGGTCATCCGGTGAGGATTGCGGAGACCATATGCCCAGATCTCGGGCCTTGCGCCCGTCTTCGCGACGAAAGGATTGTCGCGAGGCACACGATAGCGCCTGTTGTCACTGATCGTGCTCGAGTCTTTATGTTCGTTCAGGTCAGGAATGATTCGGAGAATCTTGCCCACCAAGGTATCGAGACGCTGTGGATTGTTTCGAATGGGATTGTTGACCCGTTCACCTGACCCGCCATCGCCGCAAGAGATGTAGAGAGTCCGCCAATCCGGGTCGCCGGCCTTTGCTGTGGGATTGAAGATCAGATCTCCCATGGGATGGATCTGGACGTTATGTTGCACCCGCATCAATTCGCGCGCGGTTCCTTCGAAGGTCGTGTCGGCCGTGTTCGTGTCGGTCCACTCAATCAAAACGGCTTCGCGCGTGATCGCACCGGGCGTCCGGATCGGCTGCGTCACTTCGTATCCCTTTGTGTCGAAACCGGGGAAATTTTTGTTGTCGGGCAGGGGCGATTCGGCAACTGCGGGATCTTCCAGATGAATTGTGTAGAACCGTCCGTTGCGGCGGTAGTCAGGATCGAATTGGAAGCTGATCAAGCCGGTGGCGAACCCCGACTCGAACATCAGACGGTGGAACATTCCCTTCCGGCCCGCTTTACCGTTGAAGTCGAGATATGTCGTGAGTTGTTTCGTTTTTTTATCAAGGATATACAGGGACCCGTTCTGTTCGTTGATGAAATAGCGGCCCCTGTCGGGCCCTGGCTCCTGGCGAAGGAAGTTGATCCGGGAATACACAGAGTTGATCTGGCTATTGACGTCCCGCTTTCCTGGATCGGGCATAGTCAGGTAATCGCGAATTTCGAGCGTTAGCTGCTTCGCTGGATCGGCAGCTTGCGCTAACAATCCCGTGCAGAGTGCGACAGCAAAAACCTTTAGAGGCGGAGGCGCTATCCTGATCCTTCTGATTTCTCCCCTGATTCTCGTGACCGGGTTGAGCAACGTTGATTTGGGCATAGGCCTGGAAGATCGTATTCGATTGGCGGAAGAGAATAGTTCAGTTTATGAAAAATGCAGTTGGATTGCTTCTTAGCGCACTACTGATCAGCGCGTCTGCCTCGGCACAACAACCGGCCGCGGCGCCGACTCCTTCTCCGGCTCAACCCCCGCTGGAGATTCCGAACCCACACTACGTTTCAATACCTATGTCAATCGACGTGAACGCGCCGGTGGACAAGGTGTGGGCGCGGATTGGCAAGTACTGCGACATCGGCGAATGGGGCATACCGGGATGCAGGATCCTCTCGGGCACAGATGGGGAGTTCGGTGCGGTCCGGAGTATCGGGAACGAGGTCCTGGTCGGCAAGACGAAATACAGCTACACGTACACGCAGCCCGTACGCATCGGCCGGCCGTACAACCTGTATCACGGCACGTTGGAGGCCCGCGCGAAGACACCAAACACCACGGCCATCTATTACACGCTCGTGTTCGACAATTCGATGCTGGCCGACGATGCTGCTCGCGAGAAGGACGTTCAAAATCGCCGGACACGCTTCACGAAGATGCTTCAGAACATGAAGATCCTCGCAGAAGGCGGCACGCTACCGCCCGGAGCGGTCCCAGGACCGGCGGCGCCTACAGCACGGTAGCTAAGACGACTTCTGGGAACGAGCTTGTCCCGTCTTCGTATGCGACATCTCGGCGAGCACAAAGACATTGACAAGGACATGGGTTTTTCGGCTCCGACGATCTGCTCGATTGACGGGCGAGCGCATCAATGCGACTGTCGGACCTCACTTACAGCAGTTTGCGACACAACGGCGAGGCAGCCTTGCGATTCACGTGCTGAAGGAACGCCGCGAGAACTCTTCGTGAATGAGCGTCATAACGAGTGATTTGCAGCCGTGGACACTGCATGATCAAAACGTCGCGATCGGATTCAACGGCGATCCCGTTCCGCCGTTCACCGGAATCGGTGCCGCGCTCACCAGAAATATCCAGCGGTTCCGTTTCGCCGCCGCGTCGCCCAGCGCCTCCAGATCGCAGTTATCGAAGATCGGCGTGCCCATTGCGACCAGAAGAAGCTGATGCATGGGCTGCACTACGCCTTCGATGCCGCTCGGCATCACATCCGTATCGGAATCGCTGCCCACCATCGCCACATCGTGTTTTTTCAGCCACGGCGCGCAACTCGCATAAAGACCCGCCACGCGCGACGTATTCCATGCCCCTTTCGCCGCCCGCCTCGCCCAGCGGCCCGTGCGAATAAAGACCACATCGCCCGGCTCGAGTTTCACCCCCGTCTTCTTCAGCCACGCATCCAGATCTTCCGGATAGATAGCCTCGCCCGGCTCCAGCCACTGCTTGCCTTTCAGCCGCGGAATATCGAACAACACGCCGCGCGTGAAGATCCCGTTTTTGTAATTGGTGATCGCCAGTTCCTTCGCCCCGCCGTCCGTCACATCCGTTTGCGGGAAGCCGTTGTACATCTTCCCGTTCCATGCCATATGGCAGAGCGTGTCCATGTGGGTGTGCGCGAGCCCGTGATACGACACGGCGTATTCGTCCAGCACGAACTGCCCGCTCGGGTGCTGCCCCGTCGAAAGCATCGTGTGGCGAAATGGCGAGTCGTTATCCGGCGCTTTCTCGGTAATCGGATTATGCGCCAGCGATACGGATACGCCCTCGCGCACGAGCCCCGCGGCCTCCCTGCGTTTCGCATCGGTAATCAAATTGACCGCACCCATCTGATCCGTCTTCCCCCATCGGCCCCAGTTGGAGCATTCGCCGGTCATCCATTTGTCGATCTCGGCTTTCGTGACGGTACGCGATGACGTTTCGGCAAGACAGAGGAGAGCGGTAACAGACAGAACGAAAATGCCCTTGCGCATGCGCTGCATTCTATAACGTGTGCCGCCCTGGACTCCGCCGATACCAGCTTGACGTCATTCTCATCTTCGGCACGCTGTTCGCGCACGCGAACGGCTAAACGGCGTTATTTATCATCATTGAACGATGAGCGAGGCTCTCCGGGTTGCTCGCGCACTACTCGCCTTTTCCCAACACCGTACGCGATGACATTCTGCTGCCGCTGATTCATCCGACCGGTCAGCACGATTGCAAACCTTCGGGCCGGAACAAATGACGGTCCTGATGTTCGTGAGTCTGCGGGTATGGCGCTGGCTCCCTAGGCAAAGGCTGTTCTGCTCGGTGACGCTGGGCGAGAAGGATGCTTTAGATACTTGTGACCGGTTGGTAAGGGACTTTGAAAAGCGAAAGGAAGAAAACATTCGCGGGTTGGGTGGGATAGCTTTACGCCAGAAACGCGAGTTGCTCCAACGCTCGAACCAAAGCGAAAAGGAAATCGACGTTTACGTCGATCTGGTGGACCGCTTCGAAGACGATGACGGGCCGGACACTCGCGTTCAAGTCGTTCTTGCTCTCCACAACAAGGACGGGGCACTACACGCCCTGCATCGGAGGGCAGAAGCGCTTGCGGCTTGCGACGATTTCCTCAAGAGACCGGTGGTCTGCTTGATGCGGCTGTGATCCAAGGTTTCGTAGAGATCGTGACCTGGGAGAGTTCTCTTCTTTGGACTCTGCACGGAGCTGAGGCTTCCATGCAGTTCGACGATGAAGTGATGTGGCGTTGTGAGGAGGAGGAACGGCCCGAGCTGAGGGCTTTCTGCATTGAGGCGTTAGTGACCAAGAGCATCTGGATGGAAGACAGGGAAGTAAGTCTCGCTTTCTCGGAGGAGATCGGTAGGTGGTATACGGAGATGGCCGAGCCTGCGTCGTGGCCTTCGATGGCTTAGGCAGCGTATCAAAAAGCGAGAATCCCGGCTGATACGGCGAGGGAAGAGTAAGCGATGGCGGCCTATGACGAGGTAATAAGGCGCTACGGGAGTTCGACGGAAGAGAAGGTTGTGCCGTGGGTAGCATCAGCCCTTATGGAAAGCCCCGGTGCTTAGGGCAACTCAACCACTGGAGAGAAACTCTTATCGCTTTGCAATCAGATTCCAAGCGGCTGGAGCCTTTCACCGGTGCCGCGCTGGAGGCGTTGCAGGCCCAAATCTGCTACCCGAAGGGTTGCGCTCACATGGTTGAAGCGCAAAGACGAAGCTCGTGTGGCGTACGACGCCCGTTTTGCGGCATACGGAACAAGCGATCGACCGAAAACTCGTTACTGGCTCGAATCCGCAGAAGGTAACATTCGTGACTTATGACCTGGTCGGTCTTACAGTCAATGGAGGTTCTGCATGCACCAGGATGGCGGGGCTCAGGCCGCGACCAGAACCAGCGCGACCAGAACCAATGAGCTGACCGGCAACTGCTTCGCATTCCCAGAGCGCATAGCATGCTTGAAGCGCCTCCGCAATGATCTTGCCACCGAGTCTATCGGCGGCCACCAAACAACGGCCGAGTACCACAATACGAATGACAATGGCAGAAAGATTACCGAGAATCGGCAATGATGAATACGCTCGAAGGTCGCCTACTATTTACGAATCCAGTTTGCCGTAAAACGCGCTTCGCGGATTTGATTACTCAGACGATCCGGAAGTCGACATCTGGCACAACAGCAATGTAAGCTCCGCGGTTGGCGATCCCAGATCTTATGCCGTTCTTCGGTCCTAATCCTGCCCGATTCTCAAACACTACGGCAGTTCAGAGGTTTGCGCGTAATGGGCCAAGTGCGGATTGCGGCGGGTAACAGATATTCAACCGGCAGTTTATTTCCGGGAGATAGTTTGTGTTCAGCAGGGTCGGGCCCGTAGAGCAGCCCGGTTAGCTCAACCGGGTGTTGCCGCCACCAGATCCAGACTTCGAAGTCGTGACTCAAGCTCGTCCATGGAATGCCACGGTAGGATCAGGGAGTTCTGCCTTTCGTCCGGTGGATTCGACGGAAGCGAATCCGACCAGCCGTTACAACCCACCAGCGGAAGCAGAGGGCGACTGTGGAGCCAAGCCAGGCACACCTCAGAGATCGTGCCAGCCCGGCCTCCTATTACTATGCAGGCGTCCCCGCCAAGGCCATCAGAAGGTTGCGAGCGTCGCCCATTCCGCACGGGATAACCACTGTAGCCGGCCAATCTGGCGAGGGCATTTCATCCGGAGGGATGATACTGACTACCAACCCTCCCGCGCTCACGGCCTGTTCAGCCGCGATTCTCGTGGCTGGGCTGCCGCACCCGCTGACGACAGTTATGCCCAATCGCGCCAAAAGAGCGCCAGCTTGGCCCGCTAACTGATACGCCCCCGATCCCGGGTCGGCACTTCCGAGAATACAAATCTGAGGGCGTCGGTATGGCTGAACCATTGATGGGGCAAGTATATCGACAGATGCGTTCGGGCCACTTCGGGTGAACACGTCAGCAGCTAGGGCGTTACACGGCAGAGTGACCGTAGCCTACCCCGCCAGGTCGTGAGGCGTGCTCTAATTCCCTGAGAGCCAATAAGCAATATTGAAGGAGTAGAAAGCTTCGTATGGTGTCGCGTCCGTGCCTAGCCGGTGTTGTGCGTGGAGCTAAATGACGGGCGAAAAAGAAGAGGGGTGATGAGAGGCGTTTTCTCTTGTTATGAGCAAAGCATGTCCCACGAGCAGCTTCGGTTCACCGACAATATCTCATAGGGGAGCGGGCCACAATCTCCTTCCCATCTCACGACCGAGGAAAGCCTCGGTGGAAACCTAACTCCAATCTCCGGAGTTCCTACTGAAAGGAGTCACAATGAACGTTTTGTCCAAGAAGTTTCTTCTGGCCGCAGCCAGTGCGGTCGTGTGGGCTTCTGTCTACCCTATCAATATGTCTGCGCAGACCAGCGGCGTGGGCACGGATGGCTACACACGCTTGCTTTGGAGAGCTACCAACGGAAGTATTTCTGTTTGGAAAGTGGATTCCAATCTGAACTACATCGATTCCCACATCTACGGTCCCTACGATGGATGGACGCCGTTAACCCTCGCTGTGAGCAGCAATAATCGCACGTATTTGCTCTGGAGAAATACAAGCGGCCAAGCAGCCGTATGGTGGCTGGACCAAGACCTCGGATTTGGTAATAGCGTAACCACCGATCCTTATTACGGCTGGATTCCGGAAACGCTAAGCGTCAGCACCGCAAATCCGTACGATTTGCGGGTGATCTGGAAGAATACCAACGGAAGTGTGTCCATGTGGGTTCTAACTGCGGATCTCAGTTACCTGAATTCCAGAGCTTTTGGCCCTTACTTCGGATATGACCCCGGACCGGCAGCAGCGGGATTAAAATCACCGTTATCGCAAAGTCAAGGATCAGCCTCTCGAGATGGTGATGCACGCGCCGCGGCGGCCATGAAGACCGGACGAAGCTCCATTGCGATACCTATGCCTCAATGAAGAACGGAAAGACGGTGGAGAGAGGATCAAGTTAGACATCAGTGAAGAAAGCGGGAGGCATAGCTGCCTTCCGCTTTCGACGATGACAAGGCTGAGCTAAGCCCTACTGGTGCGGAGGGCCGACACGGCCGCCCGGCATACCACCAGGATTCCCGCTTCCACTGGGAGCGGGCGGCGGAGGTGGGGCGCCTGCATTGCCCCCCGGCATGCCACCAGGATTCCCGCTGTTCGACGGCATGCTCGATCCAGAACTATTTCCCGGCATGCTCGCCGGGCCGCCACCGGGATAGCCCATGCTGGCCGGCCCGCCCATCCGCCCACCGGGCATGTCACGGCCGAACCCTCCCATTCCTTCACTAGCCGGACCATAGCTGGGCACGGGAGCACCGGAACCCGTCCGCATGCCGGACGCCGCCATGCTGCGTGCCGCTTCCATCCGAGCCTGGTGATTCGCCCAGGGTGAGGCGGTAGCCATGCCCACTGCGGCTGGATTGTTCGGGTTGATCGGAACCTGGGCCGTAAGCCCATTACGAGCTAGCCCCGGCGCGATCACAACGGGAGCGTTCATCACCAATCCAGGTGAATAAAAGCCATAGCCGAATGGACTGTAGAATGCTCCCGAGCCGGGGAGCCACGCCCAGGAACTGAATCCATCATTCCAATACCAGCCGGGGCTAGTGAAGCCGTTGTAGCCGAACCCATGCCATCGCCCCGAGCCGGCATTATACGCACTCTGAGCGACCCGATAGGTGGCGGCAGCCCCATACTCCGATCGCACGTTGCTCCAGGCATAAAGGTTATCTTCCTTTTTGGCGTCGAACTTTTGCGGTTTTAGATTCCCGGCCAGAACGACCTGCTTGCCTTTTTTCAGATCGATCTCGTGATCCTCCAAAGACACTGACGCTTTGCCGTCCAGCACAGCAGCCGTAGGTGGATCGTCTGCTGTAAATCGATAAAGGCCGTTCTTGGAAATAGTGGTGGAACTCCCATGATTGAGGATCTGGATAGATTGATCCTTGAGTAGGCCAGTGGCCTCCAGCATCACCTCGCCCCGATTCACTTCCACTTGGGTGTTCGTCAGGGATGGCGAAAGAAGGGAAATTTGGCTGTTCTCACCTACCCGCAAGAACACGCCGGGCGTTAGAAGCACCTCTGCTTTTCCAACTCCCGTAGATAAGGTATCGTTCGCATTCAAAAACGTCGATTTCAAACCTTTATCTGAGAGTGGCTTTCCGTTCCGCAAGGTCTTACCTTCGATGTAGTTGACTGCTCCAGGCTTCGCGGAAATTGTATACCCTTGAGGCATTGCGTACAGGGCGGTTAGAAGTAGCCCTGAAAGGACCAACACGGGTCTCTTGCATGCGCGTCCCATAAATTCCAAACTCCTTTACAGTCCTCCCCGAAGCTGGGAAACGGACCCCCCTATTAACAGATTAGATGCTCCGGTAAATGATTGCGTTCCCGGATATGGATGAAACCTTCAGATTGACCTCATGGAATCAGTCGGGACTTGATGCTCATATGTTTGCCAGCCTGTTCGATTCAGAATTGGCTGCGATTCGAATCGCCGTCCCGTTCCGCACAGACCCGAGCCATTTAGAATAGATTTACTGATCCGTTTTCAGCAAACAGAGGGTGGGTTCCATCGCGTTCTGGCCAACACAGAGGGATCGGGAAAGCGGAGTCGATATGCATCGCGCCTCCTTGATGATTCCTGTTCTGGTTGCTAGGAATCTACCTGTTTCTCTTCGCAGCCCTCGCCATCCAGCCGCTCCATCGATCCACTTCGCGGGCCGGGAACCTAGCTGTATGGACCATCCTGGCCTCGATTTGAGCCTATACTTCTGGGCTTTCCCTTTCCCGCGCCACTCATTTATCTGCACACGACAGGCGGACATTATACGTTTCCCACGGCCTTCAGCCAGGACCCGATCCTTCGTGCTTTCATTGCGGCGACTACGACTGAGCTCGAATTGCTACAAACGCGACAATCGGGAACATCGCCACCCAGTGTGATTAGTCTTTTGAAGCCGATTCAGAATGTGGGCATTCCGCTCGGCTGGAGTAACCAGCATTTGCTAAACCTTGGATTCTGCCGGGGCACATACCAGGATGGCTGCTCTCCGTGTTTCTCATCAGCTTGGGAGCGCCATTGTGTTTCGATCTCGTGGCGCGATTCAGCAATGTTCGATCGGCCGTGAGGCCGAAAAGAATCAGCTAGTCTACCTCCAGCTTGCGATTACGGCGACAGCTGGTCGGAAAACAGCGTGAAGCGTTCCTAAGCTTCTAATAAAGCGCTCAGCTTCAGATCGAGCTTGGCGCCAAGCAGATCCCGCACCAGTAGCACTGAAGCGATCGAAGTGGACCGCTAGCCTCACCGTATCGGAGCGAGCTGGTCGTCCGGCCATCTTCGGGGTTCAGCATATCGTCCAGATTAAGAGGGAGATTACCATGTTTCAAGCGATCGGCTCATCCATGCTTTTGAACGCCCTTACGATAATCGGGTTTGTGGGGGCCGATGAAAAGTGTTCTTTACACGCTGAGCACAGACGTCGGCACGTTCTGGATACGCCCGGAGCCAGCCGACCGAGTCCGGCTTGGGATCGACAACGTCGGGCTGAAAACCTATTCCTCGCCGAAAGCCGCTGCGCGCGCCGTTACTGAGCGGAGCACGGGCTGGCAGGCGTGGGATCAATCGGGGGCTCTGGCGCCTTCGAGTCTCGAGAAGTGGAAGCGGGGTGTGGGGCATCGTAGTGGTCGCAAGCATGCCTACAGAAAAGAAGTTGACCGCGTCGCCGGCACTCGAAATCACCGTGATCAGTCCTGAAGGACAAACAAGCGGTATGCAGGTGGTTCCAGATGGTGCCGTTTCGAAAAAGCGGCCTGCTAGCAGGCTAGTCAGGCACCTGCTTGGAGGCGCGTCAACCGATCACCGGCGAGTATTATCATGGTCAACTGCCGTTAGGACTCAGAGCATCAGGATTCACGGGATACTCGGATCACGAACGGCCTTGTGTCAGCCTCATCCACGGCGCAAGTTAGCTTTTCCATAGGTCGACGTTCTGGTGCCGGGTACTAATCGGTAACCAGATCGTTGCCTTGACTGATCGTTAAAACATTGCCGCCCAAACCTGCCTTCCGATAACTACCTGCCGAAGAGCACACAAGTGTTCTTGCCGGTTATGTAACGCCCAGCGTCCTTTGGGCACTATTGATTTGACCGAAGGATTCGCATGAATCGCATGAAAGGTAAATTTCATGTAAGTCTGGCAGCATTTCTGGAAAGGCTTGGATTTATGCGTACGATTGTTAGCCTTCCAGGCGTATCCCGGCTCGGATCTGGCGTTTGTCCTGTCTCTCTGTAACTGTCACAGTAGCGGACGACAACCAGCAACTGAAGCCACAAAACATTAGCAATTACAGAAGGATAATAGTGTGAAAAGAATAAATTGGTTCAGAGTATTCGGAAGCTTTCTCCTCGTCGTACCCCTAACCGCTCTAAATGCGCAACAAGTAGCACAACCGGGGTCGTTCGATCCACAATCCGCACGAGCCCACGCCGATGCCGACCAGCCCCAGGCGGCTAACAATTTGGAGGCGACGCCTCAAGGACTGGGTGTGCCTGTTGCGAGACAGGGCAGAGTCATAATTCCAGCGTCCAGTGTTGTCAACGCCGCTGACACGGGTGTGAGGGCTCACACCAACCATGTCGTGTTCGTTCCGCAAGGCCTTCCCTCGGCGGCGGGGACCGCGAACTTGGGAGCGGCCTCTCCTTTGGCGGCTGCCGCGTCCGCTCAGCCGTTTTACACCTTCGCGGAAAATCCAGGGTCACTCGGCTGTGTTTATCAGATCAGCACAATCTACTCTGGCTGCACCCCGGCCGGTGGCTACGGCTTTCATCCAACGGGCGGAAGTGGTGCAATTGCCATCGTGGACGCGTATCATAATCCGAATGCCGCCGCGGACCTCAATGCTTTTGATGCACAATGGGGCTTGCCGCCGGCCAGCTTTACTCAGATTTACTGTCAGCCGTCGGGCGGTACTTGCTACACCAGTAACACACCTCCAGCCACGGATAAGAATTGGGGACTGGAGGAAGCTCTGGATATCGAATGGGCTCACGCCATGGCTCCTAATGCCAAGATCTTCCTGATCGAAGCTGCGTCCAGCTCACTGGCCGATCTCACATGGGCAAATGCCTGGGCCGGTTACTACGTAGACATCAACGGCGGCGGTACAGTCTCCAATAGCTGGGGCAGCAGTGAGTTCGCGGGTGAAACAGCATACGACCCCTTCTTTAACAACTACTACGGCAATTTTCATCCGGTTGTCTACCTCGCCTCCAGCGGTGACAGCGGCGTAGTCGAATACCCCAGCGCCTCTCCTTATGTTGTCTCCGCCGGTGGCACCACTGTGAACCGCGATAGTTCGGGCAACTTCGTTTCGCAAAGCTGCTGGGCCGGTACCGGCCGCGGTGCCAGCACGGTAGAGACGATTCCTACCTTTCAGGGCACCGTCGGCGGGCTTGGCGGCAACCGGCGGATTACCACCGATCTTTCTTTCGATGCGGATCCGGCCAGTGGCGCATGGGTTTATGACCAATTGAATGGCGGATGGTTCGTTGTCGGAGGTACCAGCCTCGCTGCCCCCGCCCTTGCTGGAGTTATCAACAATGCCGGCAATAAGTTGGCCACTAGCTTACAGGAAAACGACTTACTCTACTCCGAGTACGTTGGTAAAGTTACACGCTCAGCATTCTTCCTGGATGTTGCACCTGCTGGTTATGACGCCTGCACGGGCATCGGGACCCCCCGTACCCTGGTCGGAAAATAAGCGCACCACATTCAGTTAGGTCGCGAGCGGGAGGCTGTACCATTGCGGCCTCCCGTCTTTGTTTCACCTTGCTACTCGGTTTCAAACAGGCGGACGAGTACACGTCTAAAGCCCGCAGCTCTTGACCTGTGAAGTTGGCGACACGGTCAGACATGATACGACGGAAGTAGACTTCAAGATTGAAGCGCTTGGAGACGATATGCCCAAGCGCTTTTTATTGGAACTCTTCTCAGCGAATTGCCGGTGCTGTAAAGAAGGCCTGGCGGTGCAGAACTTACCGGACTTTGGGGCTGTGTTTGAGGCGCAGGAGCCGGTGTGTACTGCTGGCTCGGTGCAGGCGCTAGTGGGAGCGGCTCAGCAGCCTGGGGGACTGGAGCGCTCAGGGAGGTTCTTGTGGAGCAACATCAGGAGCTGGCGCGGTTTCTGGAGCTATCTCGACCTGAGTGGCTTCCGAAGTAACCAATCGCGATGAACAGGGCGATGATGAACAGCACGGCTTTCCGAGCTCACCGCCTGTCTTGCGACTAGCTCGCCCAGATGTGGTTTGTGCGTAGTCAGCAACAGGAGGTGAAGGCGAGTGTACGATGCCGGAGCTGCCCCAGTGTTACGTGGGAGCGACGTGGACTTTGGTGCCGTAATTAAGGCTGGCGTACCAATCGCCTCTGCCTTGCGGCGTAAGGTCCATGAAGTGCCAGATGGGAGCGAGCAGGTCGATGCCGCGCTCGGGGACGTCCGAGGCAACCCAAGGATGCGCGGTGTAGAAGTGACGCAAGGTACCATCGGCGTCGCGCGTGAAAACGGAAACGGTGGAGTCCTGATTCCCTTCGCGGTCTTCGCTGCCGAAGTCATACTTGAACGTGTTGTTGCCGGCACTGAAGAGCCGCAGCTTGTCCCAGCCTCGCGCACGGGCGTGGGCGCGCAGAGCGGGGATATCGGCGGCCGCAACGACGCCAAAGTCGAGATTCTGAGCGAGGTGATGGGCTACTCCGTTGGCGCCGTCGAGCCAGGCAGTGCACATTGGGCAAGGGTTGCTCTGCCGTTTTCCGTACATCAAGTGATAGATGACGAGCGAGCGATTGGGCTTGGTGAAGAGTTCGCTGAGCCGGACGATGCGCACGGGTGCATCACCAGCATCGAGGTCGCGCGGTCCCTCTTCAAACGGATAGTCCTGGATAGGAGCGCCTTGCGGGAGATGGCGACGCAGCTCAGCGACGCGTTCGCGCTGGCGCATCAGCTCGATTTCGGCAAGGCGAAGCGCCTCGCGCTTGGTTAGATACTCGGACAATTCGTTGGTCAAATTGGTTTGCCGAAACGTTCCGTCAACGGTTGTATGTACCATAGATTATTCTCTCCACGCGTTCATTTTCTCTCCCCAACAAAAAGAGATGCAAGTGGCGTATTGGCCGGCCCGACTTTCCCTGAGAGATCCCGCGTGCATAAATTCGGCGAGTCTGTTAGCCTCGTCCGGAGTAAGCCGCCGTACCACCACGTATGAGAACGACTGGCACGAAATCTCATCCTGGCAGATCCTGCGAAGAGCTCCGTCGTATTGCGGCTGGAATGCTCGCTCGGCCTGGACGATATCTTCGTCTGGCTTCGGAATCCATGATCAGGGCGAAGCTGGATTAGCCAAGCCGTCACAATCGCTTTCAGCTGAACATAGGAAGTATGTCAGGGTTTGCTAAGCAGATCGACGAATTGGGTAACGGTCCCATCCGGGACGGAGCCTGCGGAGTTCGAAGCTACGCATGACGAGAAGGTTCGGCGTCTCTTATTACGACCGTCTACTCTGGCCTCGAAGCCTCAGACGATCTCGTCTGGTTCAGGCGGTAACCACAAGTGAGCAGTTTCTATTCAGCGTTCTGTAACGACAATAGCGACGCGAGCTTGAGGTTTGCCCATGCCTAGCCGCCCACTCCCATCGCGCGTGGGCGGCGTGTGCTTGCGTCCGGACCAACTACGTGCATCAGCGATTAATACTTTCTACTAATTACTAGAGCAAAGACATTGTGCGTTCCGAAGTTACTAGCTCATGCGCGGCTTCAAGACCTCGCTCTAGCAAGTTACCATGCATTAGCGCTCCCATGGGCACGTTTCAGGAGACGAGTAAACACTACAGTACAAATCACCTTACCTTGGGCGTAGTGTAATCCCAAGCGACGTAATATTGCCTGTTAGGAGGGAAAATGCGAACACTAAGTCTATTTACAATCGTGTTTGGCTTAATCGGTTCCGGCAGTTCCTCCCGAGCGGCGCCGATCAAATACATTCTTTCCGAGGCAACCTTCAATGAGGGCGGAGTTGCGACCGGTTCCTTCACTTTTAACAATGGTTCGTTTCCGCTGTTAACATTAACGTCTCAGGAGGAAGTACTCCTGGCCTTTCCTCGCCTGCACATTTCACGTCGGTCGATCCTTCGTATGTCGACTTCCCAAGAGCGACATTCTTCGTCACGTCTTCCGCCGACTTGACAAACACGCCTGTCCTGAGTTTCAGCTTGCCGCCTAACTTTCCGGTTAATAGCTTCGCGATCAACGTTTTCGAGGATACCTGCCTGACGGCCACCTGCGACGCGTTCAGCACGCCGTCGCGAACGTTTACCGCTGGGTCAGTAAATGCCGCGCCAGAGCCCGCATCAGTGCTGCTACTGGCTGTAGGGACAGGGTTGCTCGCGACTTGGAGGTGTCGATCGATCCGACGAAAGCACTAGGGTGTACGAACGTCGGGGTGGTAAGGAAGGTCCGAGATTTTAGGGCTGAGAGGGTGAGTCACTGGAGTGGACCTTCAGGTGTCTCGCGCCTTGGGAAAAGTGATTGGAACCGGCTTACTTCACTTTCTGACAATCTCAATTAGCTGTACGATGCTGTGGAGCTATCGAGAAGATCAGTGACTAATTCATCAGCATTCAGATCAAGGCACTTGGGGAAATCGGTAGCGTCGCAAAGGGCCGGAGCAGGGCTGGTGAGGTAGGCGGAGTACGAAAGAACCGGTCACCAGTGTTCTGAGGCCGACATTTCCAGAATGAGGTGATCGCCTTATGTGTGCGGCGGTATCTGCGGTATTCATGCAATTACCGCGATTTGGTGGAGATGATGGCCGAGCCTGGTTTGAGCATTGATCATTCCACCATCGTCTCGCTGGGTTCTGCGGTATGCTCCGATTCTGAACGAGCGCATGCGGCGCCGTCTTCGCCGCCCGAACCGGTCTGGCGAGTAGATGAAACATATGTCCGTGTTGCCGGCACATGGACCTATTTGTATCGGGCCCTCGATTCAGAAGGCAACACCGTCGATTTCATGGTGTTCCCTTATTGTGACCGAGTCGCAGCCAAATACTTCCTGCAACTCGCTTTGCGGCGTGTTGGTCGTCTTCGACCGCGAGTCATCAACGTCGATGGAGATCCAGCATATCCGTCCGTGATTGCTGAACTGAAGCGCACAGGGGAAGTATCGAATGTCTGCCGATGTCAACCCTCACCCTACATGAACAACATCATTGAGCAGGACCACTGCTTTATCCAGAGGCGTATCGCGGCCACTCAGTGATTCCGCTCCGTGCACGGTGCGTCAACACAATCCGGGGATACGAAGCAATGCACATGATTCGTAAGGAACAAGTCCGGTGGTTACCGAAGGGCGACTTCGCAGGCCAAGTCCGGTCTGTGAATCGTGCCTTCGGGCTGACTCCCTAGTTATCCTCCACCAGTTGCTCGTACTCACGCATAACTGTTTGCGACCCTGCCGGGAATTCTGGTCCCATTTAGGTGCCAATACAACCAGTATTCTTGCCGGCCTCTCGAGAGTCGCTGTAGCACGCGGAATGCGTCGAACCGCGTGACGGCCCGTCAGATGATGCTCGTCAACGCGTCTCCTTCGTACGTGCACATCAACAGCCTGCAAACTGGCAGTGAGTCAAGTAGCCTAATCTCGTATTGCCCATTGCGTATTTCAAACGTTTCCGACACGATCTTTTAGCCTTACCTGTGCGGCCAAATGGCTACGCTCGGCAGGATCTGATAAGCAAGCGATTTCATCTGTTTCAGGATCGCGGCCTGGAATATTACCGAAAACAGATCTTGAAAAAGGAAGGGAAAGCGCAAGGCGAAACTCTCCGGAGAGGCTTACAACCGGAACAGAGTGCGTCTCAGAGAATTCCCAAGCCAGAATGACGCGTGACGGGACCGCCCAACGAACATCACGGACACACGGGATATTGTCGGGGCTGGCCGACGCACAGAGCGCTATCTGGAAGGGAAAAAGACTGGGTGTTTCGGAACCGAATTTCGGTTCAATCGCGTCTCGTAGATTATCACAGCCGGAACTCTGCTCCAATTGCGCCGGGATGGCTACGTTCGCTAACGACTTGATTGTATGTGCGAATTTCATTGACCGTGATGAACGGAAACGGCACACTATAAACGCCCGGAAAACGGCCTGAACCGCTAGCGTTTCTCCGTGGCAGCAGGAGGTTCCATGTTCGGACGAAAAACGCTCCTTCTCCCGTTTGTACTCGTCGTTATTTGCTGCGCTCGCGCGCCCCTAGCGCGTGCGCAGCGAGCAGTTAGCGCTGAGCAGGATACTAAGAGCGCTCAGAACCAGCCCTACAACTTGGCCAGCATCGATGGTGAATACGCTATAGTCGGCACTTTCTCCGGTTCCATTGCCGGAGGCGAGTTAGGGATTGTTCGCTTCCGCGACGGCCAGTTTTCGGGATACTTAACTAACAACCTACCCGGCACCACCCCTGCGGATAGGAGTATCTATCGTGGTTCGTTTACTGGCACCTCTACGATAAACGACGACGGGAGTGGCGTTGCGACCGTTACTGTGACTTTCGCGAACAATACCAGCATTGAAGTACATCTCGACACCCTGATCACCAAAGCTAGGGAAGTGCACGGCAGGAAGGTTGCCCTCGAAATTCACGCCATGCAGCGGGAGAGTACTGCAGGGGAGTTTCTCGTTCAGATTTTGACTCGACGACCGGACTGACTGAAGGCATCTGGACTCGTTCGAAGCGCGCCTGGGCAAACGACCAAAACAGATGGTGGTGGACGCCGGCTATATCATCCGTGCCAGCGTGTGGCATTGCAGCAGTGCGGTGTCACGATGTTCCGGACGATCCGTTCAAGCAGATGGCAGAGTGCGACAGCGATTTGCATCCCGGTGGCGTGACGGACGGCGGCACTTGAGGGCTTCAGGAAAATTGCGCCTCGATTCCCTCCGGGCATTATCGTCGCGGCAAAGCTTAGCAAAGAAAAGAGGGCGACACAGCTTACATCAGGCAGCAAGTATGACGTTAAGCCGCCACCAGGCTGCCGTTCCTGCCAGCGCCGCATCGTCCGGTCCGTGACGCCCATAATCTCGGCTGATTCCCACGAGTTCAGCTTCCCGGCTGCCGCCTTCGGAAATACTTACTGTGCCTTCATCATCCGCTCCATTTCCGCGGGCCGGGATCTGCTGTTCGCTGGCTTCAACAGCTCACAGCCTTTCTCAACCGCCTTTTGAAAACGGACATTTCATTTGCTAAATCAACCGGACATCTCACATGCAACTGACAATTTGCGAATGCCGTTGAGAATGCCGTCCGTAAGGCACAGCGAATTTGCGATATACTCCGCGGTACAGAACGCCATGGGATCGGTGCCTATCTGCCTCGTTGCTTGCGCAATGGTCCTCGCTCAGAGTGGGGCAGCGCAGGATCGCACTTACGATCCGAAAGATGTCTCTGCAGGGGCACAGATGTTTCGCTCGCATTGCGCGCGCTGTCACGGCGTCAAGGGAGAAGGCGGCATCGGGCCGAGCCTTGCAGCCGGAACCTTCTATCACGGGAACTCGGATAGAGACCTGGTTCAGAACATCAGCAACGGTATTCCGGGGACCGCGATGCCGGGAACCTTCTTCGATCACGGTCAGGTGACCCAGATCGTCGCCTACGTTCGGTCGTTGTCGCGATCCCCTGATGCCGGCGTGCCTGCGGGCAATCCGAAGCGAGGCAAAGCGATCTTCGACGAGAAAGGTTGCAGGACGTGTCATCTCTTGCGCGGAGAAGGCGGCAATAATGGTCCCGATCTGTCGACGATAGGCTCGCAGCGCTCCGCTCCGTTCATTCGCGAATCGATCGTTGATCCCGATAAGGAAGTTGTACCGGATTACCGCGTGGCCACCCTTGTTCTGAACGATGGAAATACTTTCTCGGGATTCGTGATGAACGAGGACAGTTACGCCGTTCAACTGCTCGATTTTTCGAAAGGCCTCCAATCGGTGCCTAAGCAGGGTTTGAAAACATACACGGTCGACTCGCATTCGTCGATGCCGTCTTATAAAGATCAGCTGAGCAGTGAGCAGTTGGACGACCTTGTCAGCTACCTTTGTTCGCTGAAGCGAGGCCGGAGGGCAGAATGAAACTGCGCTACCTTGCCGGAATCACGTTTCTCGCAAGCATGGCATCCACCCAGCCGACCTACGACCGGCTGTTGAAGACGGAACGTGAACCGCAAAACTGGCTCACTTACTCGGGTTCGTACCGGAGTTGGCGGTACAGCTCGCTGAACCAGATCGATCGGGGAAATGTTCAAACGCTTAAGCTTGCATGGGTCGCGCAGCTTCCGACTGCGCACCGCGTAGAAACGACTCCTCTGGTGGTGGACGGCATCATGTATCTCACCGGACCGGAATCGGACGTGATCGCGCTGGATGCGGCCAGCGGACGTCCGTTCTGGCACTATCGAAAGCCGCTGCCTTCCAAAATCAATGTCTGTTGCGACACCGTGAACCGAGGTGTAGCCGTCCTTGGAGATCGTGTCTTTGTCGGCACTCTCGATGCGCACCTGGTTGCGTTGTCGGCGAAAACCGGAAAGGTGCTGTGGGACGTCGAGGTCGCTGATCACAACTCTGGGTACACCATCACAGGCGCTCCCCTGGCGGTCAAGAACATGATTGTAACCGGGGTTGGCGGCGGCGAGTACGGAATCCGCGGATTCCTCGATGCTTACGATGCAAAAACCGGAAACCGCTGCTGGCGCTTCAATACTATTCCCGCTCCAGGCGAGGAAGGCTCGGAAAGCTGGAGCAGAGACAGTTGGAAACAGGGAGGCGCTCCTACATGGCTGACCGGCTCCTATGACCCGGATTCCAACCTCATCATCTGGGGCACTGGCAATCCCGCTCCGGACTGGAATGCCGATGTGCGCCCCGGAGATAACCTCTACTCGGATTCAGCCATCGCGCTCGATGCAGATACCGGGAAGCTAAAGTGGCACTTCCAATTCGTTCCTCACGACTCGCACGATTGGGATGCAGTGCAGGTGCCGGTCTTGGTCGACGCGGAGTGGCAAGGGCGGCCAAGGAAGCTAGCCTACTGGGCTCACCGGGGCGGCTTCTTTTACGTGCTCGATCGCTCTAGCGGCGAGTTTCTGCTGGGTAAGCCCTTCGCCAAGCAGACATGGGCCAAGGAACTTGGGCCAACCGGCCGCCCGGTCGTTCTTCCGGGCACCGATCCCACAGAAGAAGGCGTTTATGTCTGGCCCGGAGTGCAGGGCGCCACAAACTGGTATTCGCCTTCATACAGCCCCAAAACAGGACTGTTTTATTTGAGTGCTTGGGAGAACAAAGGCTTGTACCAGAAAGGAACGGCCCAGTACGTTCCAGGCTTGCGCTATCCGGGAAGCGTACCTGCCATAGATCTTGAAGAAGATCCCGGCTTTGGTGCGATCCGCGCGCTCAATCCGAAAACGGGTGAGAAGGCGTGGGAGTATAAGCTGCACACCAAGCCGTGGTCGGGCGTTCTTTCGACGGCCGGTCAACTTGTATTCGGCGCGAGCGGTGGTTGGGCCAGCCGCGAACGGGAAAACATGGAAGCTTACTTCTTTGCGCTCGATGCCGAGAGCGGTAGGGAACTCTGGAAGATTAATCTTGGGGGTACCATGAGTGCGAATCCGATCACGTATTCCGTGAACGGCAAACAAATGGTGACGATGGCCGCCGGAGATGGCCTGTTCACTTTTGCGCTCCCATAGCGCTGCTCGCAATTCGCTTCCCCGCGACGATAAAACGATAAGTGATTTTTTATTTTCCCGCTGGAGCGAACAGCTTTCGCAGCGGCGTCACGAACGGGATAAGCTTTTCTTTCAAGGTAAAACGACGTAGTTGTACTCGTCGATGGCCACTGGTTTCTCCTTGGCTCCGAAGGTTATCGCATTGCACGTTGGCGTGGATCATGAATCGGTGATACTGTCTTGCAGTGCGTGCCCCTGATTTCAACCTGATCCGGTATTCCTTTGTAATCTGGTGATCCCAGAGAGAGAAGATCTTGGTGCACGCGGCAAGCTTAACCCTGGCGGGGATGGATCCTGGCTTCACGATCGTGCTTAAGAGAGGCATCCGTCGGAAGGTTCCGGCCGGCCGCTTACTGTTTTGGCCGCGAATCGCTTCGATCAGACCGTGAATACCTTTCAGGCTGCTTGACGGAAGGCCGGGCATTGGCCCTGGTGGCACTGCCCGTGGAAGGATATCCCCCTCTTAGCCTGGAAGTGAACGTGGGATCTCTCTGCGACAGCAAGAAAGAGAAATGTTCTCGTTTGCACGAAGTTACGACTGGCGTGAAACAAATACTACAAGATGAGGGCATCCCGAAGGGCTCCCATGTCTCAGTAACGGAAGCTCGGTTTCTTTCACTAAGCTGGGTTGAGGGTAATTCGACGATATGTGGATACGAAAGACTTTGCTCTCGTTATCACTTCTTTCTTTGGTTTCGGCTCAGCAGCCAAAGAGTCAAGACGAGCTAAGAGCTAACCTTAATCGAGCCATCCAGGAAAGAAACGGGCCGCACGCGCTAGTTGCCATGCTTGATCTCGATCAATTCTATGTGGCGCACCGCTACTGGGATAAGCACGCAGAAATCCTGAAACAAATCATTTATTACTGGTCAACGAAGATCGCGGCCGATTCGATTGGTGTTGCCCGATATTCCGCAGATCTTGCGGAAGCGCTTGAGAGAGCCGGCGACACGACCGAGGCGGAGAAAGACGTACATTTCGCAATGGCTATATTCGAGAAAAATGGCCCCAGATATGAGGCCGCGAATGTCCGCACCGAGCGCATTCTCTACGCGATCTTGAGGAAGGAAAACAGGCTTGATGAGGCCGCTGCCCTGGAATCTAGGCTTGCACCGCAACATCGCCCGGAGCATTGGGACAAGCACCCGGGCGTTCTTTCCAAACGAGAACCTGAATATACAAATGCAGCGCGGGAGAAACGGATAAGTGGCGACATTTCCTTATCGCTGATAGTCGATGAAGATGGGAAAGCGAAAGACATTGAAGTCATAGCGCCGCTAGGATTTGGACTCGATGAAAACGCTATCAAGGCCGTGAAGAAATGGAAGTTCTCGCCGGCGGTGGCGAAGGGATTGCCCATTAGGACGTATGCGACGATCTATGTCAGTTTCAGGCTACTTTAGCCCCCTTGGGCTACCGAGATCCGAAAGGGACGCTCGACATCACGGTTCCTTCAAGGGCGGGCCGTTCGGTCGTTCATGAAACTCGCGTGGACTGTGGAGACATTCTGGATTCCGGGTGTCACGACGAGAAGCCGGGGGCGCGCGCTACCGAGTAGCCTCGGCATTGAGGATAACGATGGCGCACGAGCATGGTGAATCCCCAGGATGGTGTGTTGCTAGCGCGCACGAGCATGGTGAATCCCCAGGTGGTGTGTTGCTAGCGCGCACGAGCAAGGGTAAGGACGAAAAAAGGATTCCAAATATCGGCGCCCTAGAATCTTAGCTATACTTCGGACGGATGTCCGTCGAGCAGGTACTCCTGACTGTACTCGTCACGTTGTTGACAACCATGGTCCTCATCCTGGTTTCCGGCGGTATCCTTGTGTTCATCGTCACGCGAAAGATCAAGGCCCAATCTATAGCTTTACGTTGGCGCGAAGGAGTACCGGATGTCGCCTCAACGCGCTCTGCCTTGGTCCTAGTCCGGAAGATCGCCTGGCTCATGGATTCCTCCATACCGGTGGGTGGGGGCTATCGGATCGGCATTGATGGACTGATCGACTTTATTCCCGGTATAGGCGATGTGGCCGGGGTGCTTGTATCGGCCTACATAATCTATCTGGCGGCGACGTGTGGCGCTCCGGAATCTGTCCTCAGGCGAATGGCCGTAAACGTACTGATCGATGCGCTCCTCGGCGCTTTCCCCGTACTTGGCGTGGTTGCCGACTCGGCATTTAAGGCAAACGTACGCAATGCAGCAATCTTTGAGGAGTTCCTGAGGAGTCAAGAACCGGCTGGTACTGTAATCGACGTCGGATCTCGGTCGACAACCAAGTAGCTGCCCATTTTCCCGGCCCGAAGAAAACATAGCTCATTGAGGGTAAGGCCCCCTCAACTTTGGTTCAAAAAAGCTAATCCGCACTGTGGACATTGGACCAGAGATCTTGCTCGGATCTTGCCCAAATCGCCAGCAGAAGTATGACCACGATACCTACTATGGTTATGAATAAGAGGAAGAGAACGAGGCAGCTTGCATACCAAGGATTGGCCTCTCGAACGAATCCAACCGGTCCTGTATATCCACATCGCCAAAGGCCAATCTGGAGGACTTCTCGCCTCCCGAAAAAATCAGTCAAGAATTCAATGCGATGATCCCTGGGGAAAGGAAACTACGTGGCGAAGGTGTGACGGAGCCTCGACGCGCCTTTCAGCGAACCCGATTCTGGGGGAAATATCACATCAGACTTTCGGCTGAAATTTGCCAGTTACAAATGCGCTTTCGACGATTTCCGAGAGCAGATCAACCGGGTTAAGGAGCACAACGGTATACGTTGATGCCGAAAACGAACCTAATCAGCAGCTATCAAATCAGCGACCTGAATGGGACAGCCGACCCGTCCACTTGAACTTCTTTACCTTTAAACCGCTTTCGCAGAAACGGCCTTACAGATTCTCTCGCGAAAGGTGGTATCCGAGGCCCAGGCCTGACCGTTGAAAGTGGGATGACAGGGTGATTCGGATGCTCAAAGCGATATAGGAATGTACGGAACCAAGGTGTTTCCGGCAATTCGAAACCTTACATCCCGTATGGACCGAAAAACATGACTGCCGAGATTAGGCGGCCGGACGATAGTAGTAGTTCAACATGCCGCCAATTCGTTGCTGTCGTTTGATAGAACCTGACACTTTGAAATCGCTCTGTCTCGGCTGGATGAGTCGATTACCGAGACCTTGATGGTTCCGTTCAGTGTGATAACGAGCTACGAATTCCCGTACGACCGAGCCCAGCGAAGTCTCCCCGAAAAGGATGAAGCGGTCCAGGCATGATTCTTTGATGGAGCGCACAAACCTCTCTGCGCGTTCAGGTTCGGCGAACGTGGTGGCAGCTTGACAGCGGTCACTCCGACGCTTGCAAGAATCCCTTGAAACTCGGTCGTAAATAGCGAGTCGCGATCGTGAACCAGATAGCGCTTGCCGGTCAGGATTCCGTCTACCGCGTCAGTCGCGTTTCTGCCAATCTGACGTCATCCAAAACCGATCCGCGGTGCTCGCGATCCCAGCAATCTCCACTTTTCGCGTAGACAGATCAATGAAGAATACGATCAGGAAGCGCTTCAGTCCTCTGGCCGTCCAGACCTCGACTGTAAAGAATCCGCCGCTACGATCAGCTCTCAATGTTGTTTCAGAAAGTCCTTCCAAGTGGTCTTCCTGCCTCCCTCAGGAACTGGCTCGATTCCGGGCCGGCGAAGAATATGTGAGATCGTGCTGCAAGCTATCTGATGCCCAAGTTCGACGTTGCGCACTAGATGCGACGATAGCCCCAAGCCTGGTTTTTCCTTTGGCATGCGAACACCAGCTCTTCGAGCGCTTTCTGGGCCGCCCGGGCTTACGCTTATCATGTCCGTCGTACTTGTTTGCGATCAGCTTCCGGTGCCAAGCCAACACGGTATCGGGTGTGACCAGAGTAGCGACTTGAGTCAGGAGCTTGCGACCCAGGGCCTTGCCGCGTACTGCTAGCCGACGACGCTGCTCATCATTGAAACGCAATCGACGTTGCCCGAGTTGCTCCCGTAAGACTCGATTCTCCTCTCGGAGGTACTCGCTTGCTGCCGCTGGTTCATCCAGCGAGCAACCGCGACCAGCAGGAACTGAAAGGGATCGAGCATTCTGGGCATCTCGTTTCCACGGATTCTCCCAAGCGGCTTTATACTCGTCCACTAATCAGTCCAGCAGTTCGAATTTCCGGGCCATACGGGAGCCGGACGTTTATCGGAAGGCCACACAGTACAAAAGCCGGGACGCAAACCCCAGAATCTGAGTGCCAGATTCGCGATTCACCCTCACGAACCGAACGGCTTGTGCTTGGCGAAGCTTCTGCTTAGAATAAGCAGGTCGCCTTGTTTTTCTTGCAGAATCGAGTCAACACGGATTAAGGTCGCGTACAGAGGGGGCGTGAACTTTGGGCGATTGTGCTTCGTCACAATGCACCCTCATGGCCGCAGATGTTCTTTATTTTCAACTGAGCTACAATCTTCCAAGCTGTTGGTTGCGAGTTCGATTCTCGTCTCCCGCTCCATCTTTCCAACAACATAGAAGATCGCCGCGTTTCACGCCTGACTCCGTTCACCGCATTTTGCTTCATTGAAGCTACGGATGCGAAGTCGAGCTTTCTGTTGGATCTCAGCGCGATTTCCAAGCGAATGGGGATCCGCTTATGGGTCTAAGCAGGTCCGGGCGGTACTTCTCCAAAGGTCCATTCTTTGTCATTTCCGCAACATGGAAATACATCTTTGACTCGGAACCCAGCAGATTTACAAATAAGTATTGTTCGCCTTCTACGTGAAACGGATAGCGAAGCAGTGCCGCACTAATCTGCTCGAGCACTGCGTCTTGCCAACGGCTGCAGGTATAGATGAAAAGCTTCTGCCCGGCCTTCAGACTCTCGAATCTCTGCAGGCGCCTTTCAAGCGAGTCGCGGTCTCCCCATCCGGTGCTGGCAGCGAACACAGCGCCGTCACCGCGCCTCCAATGTAGATCGAGCTGTTCGTCCTTAGGCACATGTGAGGCAGGATCTATCTCGACTTTCACCTCATGTTCCGCCGCGATAGCGCTCAGAAGAGCCTTCAACGTTTTGTTCCAGCAGATGCGGCGGTCGCTTGGTTCGGCAGCCCCTGTATCCATGCCAGGTAGGTATTCCGGTATCAACTCCGCCATCCGCCGGGCCAACAATTCCGGCGCAATGACTCGATCCTGCAAAAGCATCGCTTCACCTCCTAGTGAGCCTGCGTTGCCGGTGCGCTTGTGCGTTCTACATTCCCCTTCAGCGCTTCACCCATTTCAATGTGGTGGTCAGACAAAATGCTCCCTGTAGCCCGCTCAAGGGCCGCCCGCGCTTTCTCGTAGCTCGCAAGGGCCGAGATCTCGCTCGACTTAGCCGCGGCAACATCCCGTTGGAATTGTATGACAAAGAAGTTTGTCGACGCGCCAACGTCCAGTTTTTCGCGTTCCGCCGCGAGTGTCTCTTCCTGAGCTACCCGTTCGCTTCGCGTGGCTTCGTAGCTCGCCCGTGCCTGCTCCACGGCAATCAGCGCGTTGGTAACGTCAAGCCGGATCTGCTTTTCCAGTTGTCTGATACGAATCTCCTGCTGTCGAACGGTCAGCTCGTCACGCAAGACATCCGATCGCGCCGCGCGATTACGAATGGGCACGGTCAATTGAACGCCAACGCCATAATTCGGGAAGTTATTCCCAACTACTTGGCCAAGCGCATCTCCGTAGCCGCCAAGCAAGAGCGGATCTCCCGCAATCCCGGGCGAGCGCAGCAGATTACCCGCCAATCCATTGTTTTGAGCAGTAGCTACCAGGTCCAAGGCGGGACGTAAGCCGCTCTTACTGCCGGTAAGGCTTAATTCTGAGTTCTCGAGTTGCAGATGAACTTGCGCCACTTCCGGCCGTAGACGAAGAGCCTGTTCGACTAATTTTGCAAGACCCGGTCCTTGCGTTGCGTCCGGAGGTGTCATTGCATCGGTAGTCACGACCGGTGCAGCAGCCAAGTCCTCCGCCAGATTCCCGCGCGTGACGTAGTCTTTTAGCACGGTAGCCTGTTGCTCGACCAGGCTCTCCGCTACTGCAAAGTCTCTCTTGCGCCGTGAGACCTCTGCCTGTGCATGCGTCACGTCCACATTCGCGGCCGTACCCGTCTCGACCTGATTGCGAGTATCGCTCAGAAATTGGTCGGCGCTTGTGACGGCTTCCTGCCTGACCCGAACGTCTTCCCGCAGGCTCACAAGATCCCAGTACAAACGGACAATACCCGACACCGTGGCAATCACCTGTTGTTGAAATACGGTATCACTCACTTTCCGGTTGTTCTTGGCAATCCGAATGTAGCGTCGATTCACAGCCAGACCAAACCCGCGAAGTAAAGGCTGGACAAAGTTAATTCCGACGTTGGACGTTGTCGACGGATTGTAAAGAAGAAGCGGGCTGTTGGTGTCAAATCGGGAGTTATTGAAGAAGACTTCCAAAGATGCGCCTGTAGTGAATCCTTGCTGGTAAGCGATGTTCCCTGTCGTCGCCTCGGCATTAAGAGAGCGCAATCCGGGCACGAAGATGCTGTTCTGGATATCGGAAGTGTGGTTCCAACCCAGGCTTCCGACCAGTTGCGGATCCAGATTCGGAACCGCAGTTCCCGTGGGTAAAGGGACCGATCCGAGAATAGAGAGATCGATCTGAACACCTGGCCCGATTAGACCGTTCAACGTCGGACTGTCTCCACCTCCAAGCGTTCCATTAGGCGGAGGTCTGCGGAGCACCAAGACCTGGGGGCGCTTCCCGCACCGAAAGAGGGACACCACGGGGCAGTGACCCTGATTTCGTTCGCAGTACATCGCTGTCCGCGAGCCGAATGCCGTAACGCTCCAGTTCCAGGTCGAGGTTGTTCTCGAGAGAAAGCGCAATGGCATCCTGCAACGACAGGTAAATCTTGCCTCCCTGAAAGAGTGCTCTGAGCCGGCCCGAATCCTCCAACTTTGCCGCGACACCCTCGGAGTTCTGTACGCGCTAAGGAGACCGCCTTCCGTTGGCATAGTCCAGACACGCGCGTCGCCCTGAGAAGGATTTTGAATCTCGGGCGTCTGCGCGGACAAACACAGAGCCATCAAAAACGATATGGCAACCCTCAACCCTTCTTCTCCTTGGGCGTCTCCGATTGAACTCGCAACGCTTGCCCCTCGGTTAGAGTGTCGGCCGGATTCGTGATTAAACTTTCGGATCCTTTCAGACCAGTCAGAATTTCTACGTCTGTACCCAAATCGCGGCCAACCTGCACGGGTACGAAGTGAGCATGGCCGTCCTCGGAAACAACAACGACACGGGTACCTTGCGAGTTCGCCAGTAATGCATTCGCGGGAACAAGAATGGTCGCGTGAACACGGGTCAACGCAAACTTCACCTGGGAATACATGCCAGGCAACAGGTCCCCGGACGAGTTGTTCACTTGCACTTCGGTCAGAAGGGTTCTGGAACTGGCATCCAGAGCCTCAGCCGTCCGAGCGACCTTGCCCTGCAAACGTTCGGCCGGGACGCTCAGTGACTGTCACCTCTGCCGGCTGGCCGGGATGAAGATCGATCGCGTACGTCTGGGGCACACTTACCTTGATCCGCAGAACATTCCCTTGGACGACTGTGAACAGATTGCGGTCACCTCCCGCGTCTCCTGAAACAAGGTCGCCTCGTTCGATTTTCCGTTCGCTGACAACTCCGCTGAATGGAGCAATGACCCGTTCGAAGTCCTGCTGTTGTTCCAGCCGCCGCACGTTCGCAGCCTGTGCCTGTATTGCTGCCTCTGCTGCGGTGACATCAGCTTGGCGAGAGACCACAATCGCGTCCGCCGTCTTGCTCGCAGCAAGCGCCGCTTGTGTTTCGGCCGCGCGGGCTGCAAGAGTGGTTCGCCGCTCATCGCCGGCTTGCTTCGGCAGTACTCCTCGGCTAACCAGTCTCGTCCAGCGATCGTTGGTAGTAGCCGCAATTTCCTCGTTCGCTCGGGCCTGGACGATATTTGCCGAAGCTTGATTTACGCCTGCCCGCGCCTGGTCGAGATTCGATTGCGCCTGCGCCTGCGCCGCCCGGGCCTGTTCCAGGTTGGCGCGCGCTTGCGCAAGTTGCTGGTCAACTTCGGGCGATTCAATAATCGCCAACACTTGTCCCGACTTCACGCGAGTCCCTATATCCGCTCGCCGCTCTCGGACGTAACCGCTCGCCCTTGCGTAGATATGAGCAACATTGATTGGCTCCGTATTGCCCGGCAATTGCAGCTCTGATGTGGTCCCGGATGTCTTCGCTTTGACTACGCTGACCACCGGAAGATCTTCTGTTGCTGCGCGAGCAGTCTCTGCTGCACGTGAACTACGACTGAGCCTCGGCAAGATGCCGACCACGAGGAGGAGAGCTATAGCGATGGACGCCAGAACCACGGTGCGGATCCTTCCTCCTTTCCCTTTCACTTCTTTCTTGGTTGAAGCGTCAATTTGTTGTACGGGTGAACTCATTGAACTTTCTCCTCGGCACGTGCCGTTCTCGCGTGTGTGTGAAGCAAACTGAACATCAAAGGGACGAAGAAGAGAGTTGCGAAGGTCGCAACACTCAACCCGCCTATAACAGCTCGTGCCAGCGGTGCGTTCTGCTCGCCGCCCTCTCCCAAGCCAAGCGCCATCGGAAGCATCCCGATAATCATCGCCAAGGCTGTCATAAAGATGGGCCGCAAACGCGTACAACCGGCGTCGATAGCGGCATCCAATGGACTCCGCCCAAGCTCCATTCGTTCTGATGCGAAGGTAACCAGCAAGATGGAATTCGCCGTGGCGACGCCGACCGACATGATGGCGCCCATGAGGGAGGGGACGTTAAATGTAGATTGGGTAAGGAACAGCGCCCACACAATGCCGGCAAACGCTCCCGGAAGAGCTGTGATGATGATGAACGGATCTTTCCAACTCTGATAGTTGACGACCATCAGCAGATAGACAAGCACGGCTGCAAACATCAGCCCAATGCCCAATCGGCGAAACGCTTCCGACATACTTTCCACCTGTCCCCTTGTCACGATCTGACTACCGGGCGACAAGCGGCTTTGGAAAGCTTCCGTTACTTTCTCGATTTTTCCGGCGACGGATCCAAGGTCGCTATTTTGGACGTTCGCGTACACATCGAACACAGGTTGAACATCTCTGTGATTGGCATTCACGGGATGAACGGAGTGGGAGATGTGAACCAGGTTGCTCAACAACTGCGGGTCGCCTCCGGTTTTCACCGGGATAGGTGTGTTCTCGACCTTTCCGACTGAATCCAGACGGTATTGTGGTGTCTGCGCAGCGACCGAGTACGTGATACCAACCTTCGGATCAAGCCAGAAATTCGGCTGTACCTGGGCACTTGACGCCAGCGATACGAACAGACTGTTTGAAACGTCCTGCTCGGTGAGTCCAAACTCTGCAGCACGTGAACGGTCAATGTCCATATGCAGATCAGGACCGTCCATTACCTGATGCACGTGCGCATCAACAACACCCGTCAAGCCGGCAATTTGCTTCCGAATCCCCTGCGCAATTTCGTAGTTCTTGGGATCGTAACCGGCAACTTGGATGTCGATCGGGGCTGGAAGACCAAAGTTGAGGATCTGGCTGACGATATCGGCAGGTTGGAAATAGAAAATCAGGTTCGGAAAACGCTGCGGCAATCTGTGTCGCAATTCCTCGACGTACTTGGGTGTAGGGCGGTGGTTTCCTTCTTTGAGAGCAACGAGGATTTCACCGTCAAAGGTTCCGATTGTCGCGCCATCACCGAATGCGAAGTTGAACGATTCGGCCGGGCGCCCGATGTTATCGAGAACCAGTTCAATCTCATCTCTCGGAATGACGCGTCGGAGTTCCTCCGGCAACTCGGGTGAATAGGATTTTCGTCTCTTCAAGCCGCGTTCCAGGAGCAGCGCGAACATGCAGTCGAAATTGTCCGGCATCCACTTCCGGAAAGAAATCGCGGCCGATAAAGGGAAGCAAAATAAAGGCTGAGGCAACGACCGCCCCGGTCAGGATCAAAGACCGTTTCGGTTTGCTTAAGAACGCACGTAGCCATCCTGTATAGCGGGTTCGTACATAGATGTAGCCAGCATTGAACTTCTCGTTGAAGCGCGAGAACCAATTTGCCTTCTGATGCGCCTGTTCTGGTATTCCTGTTTCCGGGTTGACTTCGTGCTGCTCTGCTTTCAGCAGGTAAGCGGCCAGCACGGGAACCAGCGTACGCGAAAGAATGTAGCTCGCGATCATGGCGAAGACGACTGCCAGCGCCATGGGCGTAAACAGATATTTCGCCGGACCAGTTAGAAATACGACCGACACAAACACGATGCAGATTGTTAGGGTTGCGACAAAGGTAGGGACCGCAATCTGAGCCGCACCATCGAGCACTGCTTCCCGCAAGGGTTTTCGTCCCATATGACGGTGAATATTCTCGATCGTGACCGTAGCGTCATCAACAAGAATCCCGATTGCTAAAGCAAGGCCGCCGAGAGTCATAACGTTCAGCGTGTGGCCCATTGCGCTTAAGGCAGCCAACGAACTGAGAATGGAAAGCGGAATGGATACTGCAATGATCAGAGTCGATCTCCAGGAACCAAGAAAGAGGAGGATCATGAGACCCGTCAGACATGCTGCGATCACCGCCTCGCGCAACACACCACTGATGGAAGCGCGTACGAAGATCGATTGATCGAACAACTCCTTGATGATCATTCCGGGCGGAGCCGCCGCCCTGCTCATCGGGAGAACATGGTACTTGATCTCGTCGACGATGTCGAGGGTAGAAACCGATCCTGTCTTCATGATGGTGAGCAGTACGGATGGCTTACCATCGGCCCGGACCATGTTCTGCTGGACTGCGTATCCGTCTCGCACATGCGCGACATCACGCATGTAAATCGTCGCCCCGTTTACCACTTTCAGCGGAACATCGTTCAAGACGTCGAAGTTCAAGCGGACTGCTGTTTGTCGAGACGGTGTAATCACGGGATCCGACCTTCAGCGTTCCCGAAGGTAGCGTCACGTTCTGGGCATTGATGGCATTACTGATATCGATCGGGCTTAGCCGGTTTGCTTGTAACGCCTGCTGATCGAGATCGACCATGATCTGGCGCGAAACTCCGCCGTAAGGAGCTGGCAGCAGTGTTCCTGCGACTGTCGAGAGTTGCTGACGAACCCTGAAAAGGCCGTAATCGTAGAGCTGAGATTCGGTTAAATTGTCGCTACTCAGCGCAAGTTGGATGATCGGGACGGTGTCTGCCCCAAAACGAAGGAGCCAGGGCGGGTTAATCCCGGGCGGCATCCGAAAACGGATCCCATTCACGGCCGAGTTGATCTGCGCCATGGCCGCATCGATGCGGACTTGCGGGTGGAAGTACACCTTGATCGTTGCGACTCCATTCAGCGTCTGCGACTCGATGGAACGAATGTCGTTCACGGTCGCGAGCACGAATTCACTGAAGGTAGTGACGCGTCCTTCCATTTCCTTTGTTGGCAGGCCCGTGTATGTCCAGATAATGCTGACGACCGGAATATCGATCTTCGGGAAAATGTCGGTAGGCGTGGTTTGGATACTGAATACACCAAGCAAAAGAATCAGGACAGCCAGCACGATGAAGGTGTAAGGCCGGTCCAGCGCCAAGCGAACAATCCACATACGCAGAGCTTCTCGCGTATCGGGCTTCGGCACATCACCGGAACAGAGGGGGAGAAGCTACGTAGAAATGCGGATTGACTCGTATGGACTGTTACAACCGCGTTAATACCTGTGGTCGACTGGACATGTGGCTGCCTACTTCTCCGCAAAATGACCGATGTGCGTTTGACGAGACTGTGGGATTGTCAGAACAGTCGGAGGCTAATACGGAAACCGTCACGGCGCCCGCAGCGCAGCACAGCGAACAGTCTCTTGAGGCGACAAGGGATTTAAAGCAAAAGTTGAGAGAAGGCAGAGGCGCGGATTGCCCAACTGGAGCGCGCGAACGGAACGCTACGTCGCGGAACGCAGCGAATCATTTCCGCAGATCGTGTCGAAGCTATTCTCGATGCGCTTCTTCTGGAGGCTGTTTCGTTGACCGGGGCTCCATCTGCCGTCATTGCAGGTCGTGAGAACGGCCCCGAGTTCATCATTCGATCCTCCGTCAGGAACGGAACCATCACCCACCCTGATCCAGAATGCCGTCACCGGCGCTTCCAGCACATCACGGCGGAACACTCCGGCGCCGCCATAGAGAAGATTCTCAGTGGTGAGGCATTTAGAGTTCTCCGAAACTGACATTGATGCCGTCCTATGCAGAATCTGCCGACTTCAGTTTAAGCCCGGATCTCAGGTTCATTTGGCATTTCCCTTTTGATTCGGCCGGGCGAATCGTCGGCTTTCTCGCTCTCGCATTTACAGAGTCTTGTTCCTTCTGCGAATTGAAGATGGACGCAGTGCAGGCACTATCCGAGCAAGCTTCTCTTGCGCTGAAGGTGATCTCTCTATCGGAGGAGGCCAAACGAGGAGCGATTGCCTGCGAAAGGGAGAAGGCAGCCCAGTCGTTAGCGAGCGAGCTGGTAAATGCCAATGCACTGATACGCGCAACTCTCGACGAACTCGCGAACACGGAAGACTCAAGCGGTTTTGTCAAGGTCACATTGCGGGAGGTCTGCAGGCAAGCTCATGCGCAAGCGGCCCATCTCTTTACCTATGACTCCTCCTCAAACCGATTAGTGCAGTTCGGCATGGTAAAGGATGACGTATTTCATCATGCTCATCCGGACGATCCACCCAGCTTCCACGAAGGGCTGAACGCCGACGTCATTCCGGGCTTCCAGCGCCTTGCCCAACGAGGAGAACTTCACTGGAATGATCGCTGAAGCTCCGGGCGTGGATGTTTCACCTGATACCATGCACTGGCGTCGAAAACTGGGGCATACCGGTTATGCGAGCCAAGTGCTTGTTGTCGGTTGTAAGCCCATCGGCTTGCTCGGCCTCACTTACAACGATGGCCGGCAATTATCTTCCGAAAAGGCCGAGTTGATCCAGGTGCTGGCTCAACACATGGCGCTCGCGCTTGGCTTAATGCGTTTGACCGATCGGGCGCGCGATGCCGCGATTTTGGCCGAGCGCGAGCGGGCGGCTGACACCAGGGCGTGCGAACTAGCGAAAACAAATGCTGCGCTCCGAAGCGCCACTGATCGACTTGCCACGCAGACGGAGCTTGGCTCCTTTTACGGTCATCTGGTAGAGCAAGCTGCACATCTCTTGGATGCCAACTCTGCACACCTCACGATCCTTGACGGAGCTTCCCATTCACTTCGAACGCTTGCATATTTGAAGCGACGGTGTTCTTAGTGTTCCAGACTACCCGGTTGAGCTCTCCGTTTCAAAGACGTCTTCGGCTCTCGGGCGCCTATGCTCGATGCGAGGTTTGTCTTACTTGGATCTCGAGCGGGACGCTGACCTGTTCAGCCAGGGCGCTTCCGAATTTCATCGCGCGTCCGGTCATCGAACGCTTGCCGCTGTTCCGCTCGTCTTGGGAGATCAGTGCATCGGCTACATCGGCCTGGCTTTCGTAGCCGAGCAGCGTCTTCGTCCGGAACAGCAGGAACTATTACAAACTCTCGCCCAGCATGCAACGCTTGCGGTGCACCTGACCCGCCTGGCTGAACAGGTGCGTCGCGGAGCAGTCCTCGAAGAGCGAGTGGCGTTAGCGCGAGACATGCACGACACGCTGCTGCAGGGCTTTACAGGAATCACCTTGCAGTTGCGTGCTCTCCTGAAAGGCGCTGCCAAAGGAAACAAGCCACATGCATTCCATCTTGGAAGCGATCGAAGCTGAAGCAACGCGCTCGGTTCGCGAAGCTAGACGCGCCGTTGGAGACATGCGCGGAAACGAACCCGGCACGGCCGATCTGGTCACCGCCTTACAGGAATTAGTGCAAAGAGAAAGCAGTCGGACCTCTGCACATCTTTGCTGGAAATTGGAAGGCGAACCCCGCGAACTCCCCGGCCATATCGCTGAATCGCTCTTCCGCATTGGCCGTGAAGCCTTGAGCAATGCGATTCGCCACGCCAACGCGACGTGCGTAGAAGTTTCACTTTCACTCGCCCACAGTTCTCTGCGTCTTCGCGTCAAAGACAACGGCAGTGGGTTTGAGATTACTCCCGAAGTCGCCCGGCGCCAGGGTCACTGGGGCTTAGTCGGCATGCAGGAGCGCGCCGAACGGCTTGGAGGTAAGTGGCAAGTGAATAGTGAACGTGGCCACGGCGCCACAATTTCCGTTGAGATCCCCGTATGATTAGTCCTGTCCCCATTCGCATTCTTTGTGTGGATGATCATCCTGTCGTTCGCCGCGGTATCGCGGCTATGTTGGCAACAGAACCGCAGCTCGACCTCGTCGCTGAAGCAGCGAGCGGCTCGGAAGCTCTTGAGAAGTACCGGTTAAGCCGTCCGGACGTAGTCCTGATGGATCTACGCTTGCCAGGCGGCATGGATGGAATCGATACCATTGCAGCGCTTCGAAAGGAGTGGCCGCAAGCCCGAGTACTCGTTCTGACGACCTATGCAGGTGACGAAAACATACATCGCGCATTGGAGGCCGGGGCTCGCGGCTACATTATCAAAGACACGCTGGATGACGATCTGCTCAGCGCTGTCACTGCGGTCTGGCAAGGTCGCCGTTACGTGCCTCCTCAGATTGCCGTGCAGTTGGCAGAGCATGGTCCTCGTGTGGAGTTGACAGACAGAGAACGCCAGGTTTTAGGATTGATGGCGCAGGGCCACCGAAACAAGGAAATCGCGGCTGAGCTCCTGATCTCCGAGGCCACCGCAAGAACTCACGTCGAAAACATCGTCGCGAAACTGGGAGTGAACAGCCGGACCGAAGCCGTCGTCTTGGCCGCTCAGCGTGGTTTCATCCAGCTTGGAAGCGAACTCAATTTGAAACGGGATTGAGTTCTCGAGCGGATTGAGACCTGAGTCAAGCAGAGCGGGCCAGCTGTGGCGCTCTTTGCGACAGAGCTCCTAATGTTTTCGCAACAGGACATTAGGAATCCAGCAAACCCCAGATGGGTATCCGTGGCTGATTACTTCCGGCGGACTCGTGCGCTTTGACTGGCTTCAGTCTAAAGTGTTCTATCCTCGTACATACCCGCGAACGCTTCAATCTCTTTTGCCAGAAACATGCATCGCACGATTCAGTGCTTGCTCGCGACTTGAACTTAGGTGGACGGCCTACTCGCTTTTGTGACCGATTTAGCGTCGCGCACGTGCCCTATCATAGTTATTTCCTGATTGGTCACGAAATAATGTGCAGCTTTGCGGGCCGGCGCGCCATCGAGATCCTGTGGCCGGAACCGGCGCAAGGGAGAAACTTTTGTCAGAGAAGCTGGCGGAGAAGATCGCGGTGATCACCGGAGGTAGCAGTGGGATCGGGCTTGCGACGGCGCAGCGATTCGTCAATGAAGGCGCGTTCGTGTTCATCACAGGACGCCGACAAAGCGAACTGGATGCAGCAGTGAACCAAATTAGGCGTAACGTGACTGGCGTTCAAAGTGATGTCTCCAAAATGGCGGACATCGACGGGTTATATGCGACGGTGAAAGAGCAGAAGGGCAAGCTCGACATCATTTTTGCTAATGCGGGAATCGGCGAGTTTTCTCCGCTTGACCAAATCACAGCGACCACTTTGACAAGCAATTCAACGTGAACGTGAAGGGACTACTATTCACCGTCCAGAAGGCATTGCCTTTACTGCAGCCAGGTGGTTCTATCGTGCTGAACGCCTCGATTGTTTCGATGACCGGAAGTCCGGCCCTGAGTGTTTACAGCGCAACTAAGGCGGCGGTTCGTTCTTTTGCGCGCACTTGGTCCGTGGACCTGAAAGACCGCAAGGTACGGGTGAATGCGATTAGTCCCGGCATTATTCCAACCCCGGGCTATAACACTTCGCTCGGAATGACGCAGGGACAGGTCGATGAATACGTGCAAAGCTCGATCGGCAACATACCCCTCCGCCGTCCAGGCACTACTGATGAGATCGCGAAGGCCATGTCATTCCTGGCCTCCGACGATAGTAGCTATGTCAATGGTATCGAGTTATTCGTCGATGGTGGCTTCGCTCAGATTTAACGCTTTGCGTGCCACCAACTCGGCCCTCGACACGATATCTGACATTTTTCGCCAGTGGCATGACACGTCACGAAGTGCCGGAACCAGCGAGTTGCAGCCGTTTCGGGGCGCCGCCCTTGTTCTGTCCTCACGCGGAGCGAAATTGCTTCAAATCCCGGCCGCCATGTATAGCTCGGGCATAATCTCAATGGGTTCTTTGCTGATCGAAAGTAACCGATTCGCAACCGCCTCCGCTTGCTTTCGAAGCTCCGGAACGGCGATCGTCTCGAGCAGATCTCCCGACCTGGGAGGACCCAAAGTCAGCAACCAGTCGTTCCCCTCGCCATCTGCACCAATGAGATCACCTCCATCCGTTGTGCTCAGTCCTCTACCGATTCGCCCTGGGCTTGCGTGACCGGCGTTGAACAACGACCGCACGAGTCTGTCGCCACTCGAGCGGTAATCGCTATCCGGTCCTGTGCAATTGATGATCCTTTCGATTGTGAGTGCCAGGCGCTCTCCCGAACGTGTTGCAATACTGGTGGCCAAACCTGTACGTTCTGCTTTTATTTGCCGCAGACGTCCGGCGTGAACAATCAACTGTCCTCGCGCCAACGCGTCCTGCACTTTGCCGTTGATCTCAGGAGCCATGCGATGGCGATGTATATCCCACCAGGTCTTGGCGTGGCGAAACACTCGCCTCTGCTCTGCTTCGGAAAGCTTCGTCCAGATCTCGTTTGTCACGGGGCGCAGCGAGTCGATGACTGCTCGCCAATCTGAACCGCGACCAACTGCCGCTTTCACTTCCGTCCGAATGTTTCGCAGCAGGCTCCTTGCCGTGGGATTCTCCGGAACTCGAAACGGATTCGGTAACGGCCGGTAGGGAGCGTGGGACTGCGGCAGCTTCCCGCGTCTTGAAAGCACATGGATTTTGCCGGTGTGTCCCTGCGAAAGTAGTGCCAGGAAAGCATCCACCGCGGTCAGGCCCGCGCCCACCAGAAGAACCGGCTTCTCCCGATCCAGGTTTGCAAAAGTCGGACTCCTGCCAAGGCGAAGAGAAGTATCCTGTCAAAGGATCGGCAAGGCTGCGCGAAGGTGGATTGCCTAAAGCCAATACAACGCGGTCGGCATTAAGACGCTCACCATTGTCGAGGAATACTGAAACGGACAAGCCGTCAAAGCTAAGACGCTTGGCTTTCGTAAAGTGGTTACGAAGCTTGCTCGGTGGGTTGGCGGAGCGAACGGTCTGCTCGAGCAGATCCTGAATGTACGTCCCGTATAACTTGCGGGGCGCGAACATGCCTGGATCCGCAGAAGGCATGCCGTGAGACTGCAGCCAATTCAGGAAATGCATTGGCTCGCTACCGAAAGCACTCATGCGGACGGCAGGAACATTGAGGAGGTGATCTTCGCAGGTCGTTGAATAAGCCAGACCTCGTCCCGGCACCCGGGGATCTACAATATCGATCTCAACCGCATCGCCTTGGCGGAGCAAATGAATCGCCACCATCGTGCCTGAGAATCCAGCGCCAAGTATGGCAATGCGGAGCGTATTCATTATTTTGTTTGTCTCTGCCATTGTAGAGACTAGATCAGTCGATCACGGGCGCGGCGAACCCTCACGATTTCGAGTTCGCCAACAAATTCCGAGTTTGAACCTCTCCAGCTATACTGTGCCATTACCTGATGAGCCAGTTGCTGAAGACTAAGGATATCGATCAGCTAGTAGCGGAATCGAATGTCGAGGGCAAGCGCCTGAAGCGGTCGCTCGGGCCCTGGAGTTTGATCGCGTTCGGCATTGGCGCGGTGATTGGCGGCGGAATCTTCACCGTGACGGGCACTGCGGCGGCCGGCCAGCACCTGAGTGTTCCTTCCGTTCTGAATGCCCCTGTGCTCGATCTGTTGCTGCACGGCGGCGCCGCCGCATCGACGATCGGAAGGCCGGGCGCCGGCCCGGGACTAACGTTATCGTTCATCCTGGTTGCGCTCACCTGCGGATTTGCGGCGCTCTGCTATGCGGAGCTCGCGTCCATGATTCCCATCGCGGGTAGCGCATACACGTATGCGTACACGACCCTGGGCGAGATCTTCGCCTGGATTATCGGGTGGGACCTCATCCTCGAATACGCAGTATCGAACATGTCCGTCGCAGTAGGGTTTTCGGCGTATTTCAATGTAATGTGCGATTACCTGTTCGGCGTGCACCTTCCAAGGTATCTTTCCGAACCGATGATTATGGAAGGCAAGTTCACGGGTAGCCTCTTCAACGTTCCGGCATTACTGGTCGTCATGGCCTTGAGCTGGATCCTGGTGCGAGGTGTTCGGGAGAGTGCCGGCGCAAACAACGTGATGGTGGCGATCAAGATCGCTGCTGTATTGCTTTTCGTGTTTGGAGCAGCGCGAGCGGTTCAAGTCTCGAATCTCCGGCCGTTCCTGCCGAATGGCTGGCCGGGTGTTCTGAGCGGCGCCGCTATCGTGTTTTTCACATTCATCGGCTTTGATTCCGTGTCGACTGCGGCGGAGGAATGCGAGAGATCCGCAGAGAAACATGCCGATCGGCATTATCGGCACTCTGGTAGTCTGCGCTCTCCTTTATACATCCGTTGCGTTGGTGCTGACCGGAATCGTCAATTGGAAGACTCTCGACAACGCGTCCCCGGTGGCTGGAGCGCTCGAGGCGATCGGGATGAGGCGCCTGCGATTCACCGTCACGGTCGGAGCCCTGCTCGGGATGTTATCTTCCCTGCTCGTGTATCAATATGGACAGGCGCGAATCTGGTTTGCGATGTCGCGGGACCGGTTATTACCCGATGTCTTTTCGCGCGTTCATAAGCGATACCGAACGCCTCACGTCAGCACTTGGCTCGCGGGCCTAGCGGTCGGCGTACCTGCGGGCATTTGGGACATCGGAACGTTTGCAGATCTTTCGAACATCGGAACGCTGTTCGCCTTCATCATCGTGTCGTTTGGGGTTGTGATTCTCCGTAGAACTCAACCGGATCGCGTACGCGCGTTTCGGGTTCCGTTGTCGCCCGTGATGCCATCGATTTCAATAGTTTGCTGCCTGGGGTTGATGTTGGGATTGCCGCTCGAGACTTGGATTCGTTTCTTTGTCTGGCTGGGGATTGGACTGGTGTTGTACTCGCTGTATGGTCGGAGACGGAGTCCTTTGTATGAGGGATGAGCGGAGCGCTCAGTAGCGCCTGGGGTTATTTCGCAGTCCTCGGCAGAGTGACTGGATTAGCTGACAGCGCCGTTGACCTCTTCCCTGAGCTCTTACCGGACGCGCACTATTTTCGAGACTGTGAACATCGCTGCGATAGGTACTCCAACGGAGTGAGGCTCGGGATATCGCAGCAGAAGAATCGCTATGGCGACGTTCCCAGCCTAATCGCAAGCAGTTGCTAGGAACGGTACGTACCGCCAGCGCCGAAATGCTCCGCGTCTAATCGCGGCCGAGAGGAAGACGCCAAAGAGCGCTGGCAGCACAAGGTCATCTGTGCAAAGCGGGGTCAGGTAAGCTGCCCTACCGCTCCCGCCCAGGACATCGAAGAACTGGTAGGCTGCACTCGGCGTGTAGCCGGGACGCATGTCAAGAATAGCCGCTCTGCCCGAGAACCGCTTCATATACGCAACGCTCAGCGGAAAAGACAGCAGGTTTTCAGTCAATGGTCCGCCGACCGCCAGAACTGACAAGAGGACAGAAGTTATACGCCGATCGAGAACGCGAATTGCGGCCGGCGCTGCCGCTCGGCGCCATTGCAGGATACTGGGCGGCAGGCCTTGGCGGTATGTCGGAAACCTGAACTGCTGACAATCCGGCTGCTCTTTCCGCTGATCGCGCAAGGGCTGTAACAGCAAGCCCCCGTACCTAATGCCTGCTTCACGACCTCACTTCCAACGAAGCCCGTAGCCCCTAAAACGAATAACCGCATTCTCTCTCCTGTCACTAAAACCTCCATGGCTCTGAGTGGATATATGTTTACGGCACTACGTGCGCCGTACGATAGTCCCGAGTTCCTGCTGCCAATCGCGTGCCGTTCCCTTGAATTCCCGGAAGTGAAGCATTCGGGCAAACTGCTGCAACGTCCCGGTAAACGCCGCCACCAGCATGTCCGGACTCACGTCTCCCACGACGCCTTCATCGATTCCGTCCTGCAGGACACGGCGAATCAGCACCAAGATCGACTTGCGGCGAGTCGCGACAGCAACCCGCGGCCACATGTGTCGGAGATGATCCTGAACAAACAGAAATGCGTCCAGGTTCTCTTCCAACTCGAAAAAGAACACGCTGAGAATGCATTTGATCCGGTCACCGAAACCGGAATTGGTTTCGATCGCAGTTTTTAGCCGTTCAAATAGATGCAAATAGCAACTTTCGAATAGGTATAGCGCGAGAGCATCCTTTGTCGGGAAAAACTTGAAAAGCGCGGGATTCGTATAACCGGCCTCAGCCGCTATGTGCCGCACGGTTACCGTTTCGACGCCCTGGTCCGCAAACAAACACAACGCGGTCTGGAGAATGCGCCGCTTCGAAGGTGGATCGTCCGCCTTCAGATATGGGCACTCGGTCAGCCCGGACGGCTCTGGCCTTGCTGGCAACTCAGTTAGCATTGCTAACCGGTTAGCAGATGCTAACTCGGGAAAGTGAGAAAATTTCTGTCAGCTTACTGGCCTGTGCTGGACGCGCATCAGCAGTTCGGAACGAGTCATGAACTTAGCCGGATAGGGTTTTACCGGGAGCCGCTTCGCGCGCGTTCTCTAGCGCCCGCTTAGAATCGTCAAGTCAGGAAGCTGAGAGAATCGGCGCGAGGCAATGGCTTGCTGATTGCCGTTTTCGGTAACGATCGCGAAAGCTGACATCTGAGGTTGCCGCTCCACGAAAGCAAGACCGGCTTCGACCCCGAGGACCTCAATGGCTGTGGATGCAGCGTCTGCATCAATTCCCGATTCTGCCACCACGGTGACCGCCATGCCCGACGTGAGCCCGAGGCCCGAGTGCGGATTGACGATGTGCGAATAGCGCTTGCCGGCGGCGTCGAGATGCTGTTCGCGATCGCCGGAAGTGGATACGGCGGCGTTGGTCAGCAGCAAAACGCGTGTGAGCGGACCGGTGACCTGGCCCGTGGGATCGACTTCAATGCGCCAGCCAGATTTTCCGGGAGGGGCGCCGCTGAACGTGAGGTCTCCACTGGCCGCGACGAGAGCACTGTCGATTCCGCATTTCTCTAGAACTGCGAGTGCCTGGTCGGCGGCGTAACCCTTTGCGATGCCGCCAAGGTCGAGTTGCATCCCAGGCTCATCAACTTCGACCGTCCGAGCGGCGCTATCGATATGAAGCTTGCGGAAGCCGGTGCGCGCGACCGCAGCGGCAATCTCGTCTTGGCTCGGAACCAGCTGTCCTTTTCGGGCCGCGCGCCAAAGATGAGTGACAGGACCAATGGTGACATCGAAGGCGCCGTTCGTTTCGTGTGAGAAGCTTTCCGCTTTCAGAAGGACGGTCAAAAGATCATCGCTGACTTTGACCGGGCGTTTCACCGCCGTTTGCGTGAGCCGGTTCAGTTCGCTTTGCGGCTGATAGTCAGTGAAAGCGTCATCGAGCGTCGAAATCCTTGCAAACGCAGCTTGAAAGGCGGAAGTGGCTTGGGACGCATCGCGCGCATACAACGTAATGCGCATGAGAGTGCCCATGTGCGGTTCCACGGATTCGAACATCTGCAGGACGGCAGGTTGAGGCGCTTGCCCGAACACGGGAACAGACCGCGAACGAAAGAAGAAGCGGTGCGAGCCGGCTACTGCTCATCGTGTTCGACGCCATTATTCCAATAGCGGAACATCTCTTCGGCGGAAGGCACTTTGGCGGGGCGCACGAGACGAAAGCCGAGCCACTGAGCATCGGTCATGTACCAGATGCTCTTTGGAAGCTGGGGATCCTGCTGCTTCCAGGATGCGTCGGAGGCAACGCGCGCGGCACAACGGACCTTGCCCGCCGGATCATTCCATGAGCCACCGCGAACGGCATGCGGATACGGCTTCGTGGCTTTGACCCATGGATCAGTTTCTGCTTTGCCCTGATAGGGCGCATAGGCGTCGAGGGTCCATTCCATGACGTTGCCGAGCATGTCGTACAGTCCCCAGGGATTCGGCTTTTTGGTTGCGACTTTGGCATACTTGCCGCCGGCATTACCAGCAAACCAGGCGTAATCACCTAACATCGAAGCATCGTTGCCGAAGAAGTAAGCCGTCTCGGTGCCCGCGCGGCAAGCGTACTCCCATTCGGCCTCGGTGGGCAGACGGTAGAACTCTCCGGTCTTGCTGCTGAGCCATTCGGCATATTTGTTGGCCGCGTTCTGGGTCATGCTGATGGCCGGGTAGCCATTGATTCCCATGCCGAAGCTCATCTCAACATAAGGTCGCGTGGGACGACTGACAGCATCAACCACCTCATCTTTGTGCGTCGTCTCGCCTGCCTGGTTGGCGAACATGAACAGCCGGTATTCATCCCAAGTGACCTCGTGAGCCTGCATCGCAAAGGCGTCGACGTGGACCTTGTGAGAAGGCTTCTCATCAGGAGCAGCTACGGTAGCTGAGCCGGGAGAGCCCATGGTGAAATCACCAGCGGGAACCGGCACAACGTCATAGCTCACTATTGTGTTCGGGACTGTGACTTTGTAGGGCTTGTCTATGGCATGGCCATCTTGGCCGGCGAGAATGCGCTCGCGAATCTTGGCAACGTTGGCCATTTCCGACATCAGCAGGCTTCAGGTTCTTATTCGTTGCGACGGGAGGAGGCGCTAACGCTCCCGCTTCCGCCCACTGCGCGCCGTACTCAATCCAAGTCCGCAGCAACTTCACCTCTGCTTCGGGCAGACGTCCGGAAGGAGGCATGGTGCCGTTGGCGACCGTCGTGTATAGCGAGCTTCGATCGGGCTTGCCGGGGTTGAGTATTTTGCTGTCAATCATAGCCTGACGCGACGTCAGATTCACCTTGCCTGAGCTATGGCATGAAAGGCAGTTTTTCTGCAGTAACGGCGCGATCTGCGCTGCGAAATCGGGACTTTGCGCCAGTACAGGCAGCGCAAGCGCGACGCCGAGGAATGCGAATCGAATCGTCATTCGTCAGATGAATTTGGTTATCCCCGGCTGGGCACGAGGAACAGTGGTCATTGGCCCATCCCAATCCAGTTGATCGGGGAAAAGCTTCTGCTGCGAGTTCATGGCTTGGTCCCAGGTGATTTCCTGTCCGGTATAAGCGGCCATGCGGCCCATCATGGCGAGGAGTGTGCTGGTAGTCATGCGCTTGCCGTCGTTGATGGGTTGGTGCTTGCGGATGGACGCGAACAGCATGTCATGCTCACGTTGATACATGTCGTACTTCTCGCCGCTCCAGGTCCAGGGATTCTTGCCCTCAATTTTGGGCACAGGGCCGCGACCAATTGTCAGGGTTCCGTCCGTACCGAGCAGATAATCGGCGTTCTCGTTGTAGCAGCCTTCGATCTGGCGATTGGCGACTGTGGCGCGAGCGCCGTTCGGATAGAGGTAGTTGACTTCAAAGTGGTCGTAGATATTGCCGCCTTCAGCGGGAATGGCGCGGCCACCGACTCCAACGCAACTCACTGGCGGCTCATCATGCATGGCCCATGCAACCTTATCGACGCTATGCACGGCTTGTTCTACGATGCTGTCGCCGCAGAACTCGACGAAGTTATACCAGTTGCGAAGCTGCCATTCGGTGTCGCTAATTCCCGCGGGCCGTGTACTGGCGGGCGGCATCGGCTTTACGGGGCTGGTGTAATAGGTGGCGTAATAAGACACCAACTTTCCGATCGCGCCATCAAACAACTTCCCGAACGTGTCCTGGATCATGCTGTTGTAGCGCCAGCAAAAACCAGCAACCAGCGAGAGATTTTTCGCTTTTGCTTTCTCGGATGTGTCGAGCACAGAGCGAATGCCGAATGCATCCGTGGCAACGGGCTTTTCGCAAAAAACGTTCTTGTTCGCGTCGATGCAGGCGGCAAGATGCTTGGGACGGAAGCCCGGAGGCGTTGCAAGCAGAACAACGTCCACTCCGCTGCCAATCACTTTCTGATAAGCATCCAGGCCTAGAAATTGATTCGGCTGTTCGACCTTCACTCGACTGCTGACTTTCTCGATCGCCTTCAGCGTCTGGAGGCAATGATCGACCTGGCTTTGGGCTATGTCAGCAACCGCCGTCAGTTCGGTGTAGTCATCGGCGTGCAGAGCCTGCGACGCTGCTCCGGTACCGCGGCCGCCGCAGCCGACCAAGCCGACCTTGATAGCGTTCGTAACGGTCTGGGCGGAGATAATGTTGGGAAATCCGGCTACTAGGCTCGCGCCGGCGACCTTGCCCGCGTTCTTAACAAACGTGCGACGGTCGACTGGTAATACATCCTTAGCCACGAACGGCCTCCCACCACAAACAGACGGAAAAAATATTCGAACTCCAACGCTCCATGCGCATTCGATTCAAGCATATCGAAAGCAGCCGAAACCGGGAGCTAAGAGCGTGCTCTCGACCTCTAAGGGAAGTGGGTTGATACAACAGAGCAATGCACCGCCGAACTTTTCTTGTATCTACTGTTCCACTGGCTGCTTTGCCCTTGCGCGGCTCCAACCGCTTACCGATCGCCTCCGCCGTGGAGTACAGTATGCTCCCGACCAACATATCAATCGAAGAGAGATTCCAGCTTGCAAAGGCCGCAGGGTTCGAGCGTATCGAGTGCCCCACAACCAAGAATCCGGGCGAGGCCGAACAAATGAAAAAAGCGGCGGAGAAGGCCGGGATTAAGATCCACTCGGTGATGAACATGGATCACTGGAAGTATCCACTGTCATCGGCTGATAGCTCGGTGGTTGAGAAGAGCCTTGAAGGTGCGCGAGTGTCGCTCCAAAACGCACATCTCTGGGGAGCAGATACCGTCTTGATCGTGCCTGGCGTGGTGAATGAGTCTACAACTTACCAGGCGGCGTACAAAAAGTCGCAAGAGAGCCTTCGCAAACTGATTCCGCTGGCAGAACAGCTGAAAGTGGTGATCGCGGTGGAGGAAGTCTGGAACAAATTCCTGCTGAGCCCACTTGAATTCGCAAGCTATGTGGATAGCTTTCAGACTCCGTGGATCCGAGCTTATTTCGATGTCGGCAATGTTGTTTTGTATGGATATCCGCAGGATTGGATTCGCACGCTAGGTCGACGCATAGTGAAATTGCACATCAAGGACTTCTCATTCCGAAGGGGTGTCGGGGGCGGAGACTCGGTGGCCAAGTGGGTGAATCTCGGCGAAGGAGACATTAATTGGCCCGAGATTCATTCGGCTTTGCGCGATATCGGCTACCAAGGTACGGCGACCTTAGAACTGGCTGGGGGCGATCGTGCCTATTTGACCGATGCTTACCAGCGTTTGAACCGCATACTCGAGGGAACGATGCCGGACGGATCTAAACGGAAGGCTTAAGCAGGTAAACCAGTCTTCATCGTCCAGGAAGTTTCGCGAGCGAACGCCTGTAAAACACCTCACGTCTTAGAGGTGCTGGCCCGACGGTTGCACAGCTTCTTGTACTCCGCTTCCAGCTCGCGCAGCTCCTCATCGGTCAGCCGATCCAGGTCAATCATGCTGTTACGCGCTCCACGGGCTGCTTTGATGAGCTCGTCGAGTTTCAGATGGGTGGCCCGATTATCGCGGTTCTGACTGTTTTGGATGAGAAATACCATCAGGAACGTGATGATGGTGGTACCGGTATTGATTGCAAGCTGCCAGGCATCAGAGTAGCGAAAGTACGGACCGGTGATGCCCCAGGTCAGCACAATGATCACGGCCCCGCAGAATGCCCACGATGATCCCAACAGATCAGACGTGTAGCGAGCAAATCGCCTAAATACTTCGTTCAAATTCCCTCCTTGACCAACACCGTACAAACGATTGTCTCGCGCCATCGATGGCGGAGTGTACGAGCGCAGACTTTCACCGGTCGCTGCTGGCTTGGGAAAGCAGTCCCGATGAAAAATGCGCAGGCTCACAGGCAGGAATTGAGGTATTTCGAAAGTACGTTCGTAGCTGCCCTGGTGATGACAGCGCTTGCGGTTTGCCTTTTGCCGTTCGCCAGTGGGCCGTTGCGATGGGAATGCTCCCAAAACGCAAGTCGATCGGCCAGCGTGCCAAGCGACCAATCCGGAGGGCGCTGTGTGCAATCGCGGATTCGAAGCAATCATGTACCTCCGGATTCCGGGCTAGCGAAGGTTGTCTTCATCTTGAAAGCCAACACTCCAGTCATCGTGGATGATTCCTAGCCGTCTGCCGGTCTTCCGGGACAGGAACGCTGAGAAAGTTCTCACTGCGCCGGTAAAATGCTCATCGGTACTTGCTTCGCTTCCCCGAACCTGCCGGCTCAAGACTTGAACTCAAGAGGTAGGGCGCGAGCGGGTTATCGCGTAGCCGCTTCAGTCCGGCAATGACGCACTCGGCATTCAATTCTGCGCCGGCCCGCGTAGTATGGGTGTGCTCGTCGCCAAACAGCGGATCGACTTTTTCCGGACCCATCGCGTCATATCGGGCAGCAATGATCTCATTCAAGTCAATAAATGGCACCTGCTCTGCACGCGCGATCTCAGCGGCCCAGCCGGCATAGTCACCGGAATTACGCTGAATCTTCCCCTGTTTCCAAATCTTGCGCGGAATGAGAGAACAGACGATCGGTGTGGCTCCCTTAGTTTTTGAGTCCTGAATGTACTTACGCAGATACCAACCGTAGGTATGTACGGTTTCGTGCTTCTTTGTGAGCAGGTTGTCGATCTCTTCGCTTTCGTCTCCTACGCCCCTGATCGAACCGCGGGCACGGCTGGAATCGTTGAGAGCACCACCATCGTTGTGACCGAACTGAATCAGGACGACATCGCCCCGCTTTAGCAATTCAAGTAGTTGATCCCAGTGTCCTTCGGTAATGAAGGTCCGGCTACTGCGTCCGCCTAAAGCCCAATTCACGACATTGATCTTCGTGGGATCGAAGTAGCGGCCCACAATATCGCCCCAACCCCATTGCCCATTATTTCCATCACCTTGGCCGTTGCGAACGGTGGAATCTCCAATGATGAACAGGGTCGGCAAATCCGGGTGTGCCGGTGCTCGCATGGGCGGTAGGCGGCTAGCTGCGGGGTCGGGACCCTGCGGCTGGGCAATGGCGGAGGAAGTAACCAGAATCGAAGTGAAGAACAGCCGTCCCAACATCGCCGATCTCTTGTTGTTCTCCCAATTATGTGACACTGCCGATTCCTTCCACATGCGCTACTGCACGTCTGGCCAGTCCCGAAGGACAACTGAGAAACACCGATATCATTTCCCCCGCAGCAGCGTCAACCCCCATGTCGAGGACTCCGCCATCACCACGAAGCATAGTTTCTTCCGGAGCACGACCCTTGTCGCGCTAGCACTGATCGGCGTTGTTGCGCCTGCGCAGGAACAAACACCGCCCAAATCCTGGATCGACCCCGATACGGGTCATCGTGTCCTCCGAATTACTGACGAACCGGATAGCGCCAGTCTTTACTTCAATGACAACGCGTACACGTCGGACGGCAAAGGCATGGTCTATACGACGCCACGCGGCATCTCCGTCGTTGACCTTCAAACGTTTAAGAGCAGGCCGGTCGTGGAAGGGAAAGTACGGGTCATTGTGGCGGGAGCTAAGACCCAGAACGTTTACTACATCAACATGGCGGACCATGCTCTGTACGCCGCCAACGTGGACACCGGACAGATCCGGAAAGTAGCATCCCTGCCGCCTCGGAATCAGATCGGTCTCGCGACGGTAAATGCCGACGAGACACTGGCGGCTGGCACATACATTGAAGGCGAAGGTTATCAGTACGGATCGAATCCGCAGGCGCAAACTCACCCGCTTGACCAGCCCAGGAACAAAGGCGAGATGATGGAGCGCCGTCTCGCCGCGCGTTTGCCTCTCGTGCTATTCACGATCAATCTCAAAACCGGCGAGATGAAAGATTTGCTTCACAGTACCGATTGGGTGAACCACCTTTTGTTCTCACCGACCGATCCCAACCTGTTGATGTACTGCCACGAAGGCCCCTGGCAAAAGGTGGACCGCATCTGGACAATTCACACCGATGGAACGCACAACATGCTGATCCACAAGCGCACGATGGCAATGGAGATTGCGGGCCATGAGTTTTGGAGTCCGGATGGCCAGACGATCTGGTATGACCTGCAAACGCCGAAAGGCGAAGACTTTTGGCTGGCGAGTTATCACCTCCCGACCGGCAAGCGTACCTGGTATCACATGGGGCGGAATGAATGGTCGATTCACTTCAACGTGACGCGCGACGGCTCATTGTTTTGCGGGGATGGCGGCGACCCGGGACAAGTTGCCCACGCTCCGGACGGTGAATGGATCTATCTGTTTCATCCGGAACTGAAGAAAGTCGACGGCATCAACAGTGACGAGTTCGTCCAGCCCGGCGTTTTCCATTCCGAAAAGCTGGTGAACATGTCGAAGCATCAATACCGGTTGGAGCCGAACGTCCGTTTCTCGCCCGATCAGAAGCGGGTGATCTTCCGCTCAAATATGTTCGGCCCGACGTATACGTTTGCAGTCGAAGTGGCAAGGGCGGAGCCAGCCGGGGCTGCCGGTAAGGGGACCAATCAGTAGGGACGGATTAGGGGAGGAGCCAAGTTGCTTATACGTTCTGGTCGAGGAGTTATCGGGCCCATTCTCAATGCGATTGCTGTTTGTTTTCTGGTTTCAACGGCCACTCCGCTTGCTGCGCAGATAGGAGGCTCCGGTGCAATCCAGGGCGTCATCTCGGATCCTTCTGGCGCGGCAGTCCCGGGAGCAACAGTCGCCGCCACCAACGTAGCCACCGGTGTTAATACCACTCGCGAAACTACGAAGACCGGCTACTATGTCATCTCGCCGTTGCCGGCCGGCGAATACTCGGTGGCCGTTACGGCGGCCGGCTTCGAGCGAACAGTACAGGAACATGTGACGGTCGATGCCCTGGCGCAAGTCGGCTTGAACTTGAAATTACAAATTGGCGGCGCCACCCAGCAGGTTACCGTCACAGGTGCTCCTCCTGCGCTCAACACCAGCGACGCCAGCATGGGCCAAACGATGCGCAATGAGATCTATGGATCCTTGCCGCTCCAGATGGGCAATGCGCCACGTGATCCGACCGCCTTCACCCAACTGCTCCCCGGCGTTTCGACCAGCAGCGGTACCGGCAACACGGCCGGCAATGTTCTGGGTGGGCAGGAGCACTCGGCGGAGATCTACGTCGAAGGCTTGCCCACTACGAATCCGAGTGCCGAAGGCGAGAGCCGAACGCTCGGGCTCGGAGTCTCGGTCGAGGCCGTTGATCAATTTCAGCTCGAAACGGCAGGCACGTCCGTTATGTATCAGGGACAAGGCGCTTCCAACTATGTACTGAAGTCAGGAGGAAATTCGTTACACGGCGCAGGTTTCGAGTACTTCCGCAATACCGCTCTTGACGCTCGCGGCTTCTTTGCACCGGTAACCCCCATCGAACACCAGAACGAGTTCGGCTTTAACATCTCGGGTCCGATCAAAAAGAACAAGCTGTTCTTCTTCGCAAACTACGATGGGTACCGCTTCACGCAGGTGACGCAATCATCCTATATGACACTGCCGACGGCGGCAGAGCGCGGTGGTGACTTCAGCGCCCTATTGCCCTCTATTCGGATCTACGACCCGAACTCCTGCACCCCGGTGGGTTCGTGCACGAATCGGACACCATTCCCGGGGAATATCATCCCGGCCAATCGTATTTCGCCGGTCTCGCAATCGTTCCAATCCTATTTGCCGCCGACCACCAACAGCGCTCCGCAGTTGAACTACCTTCGTGCCTCCCCGGTTGGCTATCACGACAACAGCACAACGGACAAGGTGGATTACACACTGAACGAGAAGAATACGTTCTTTGTTCTGTTCAGCCAGGGTCACCGCAGCCAGACGACACCTTACCGCGGAAACTTTCTGCCGCTCCCGTATGGGAACACCAGATTAGTCGACGAGTATCCCACTACGGCGCTGACTAAATGGACCTATGTCGCCACACCGAACGTTGTCAACCAGATCACTTACGGTTTATCGCGCTTCGACGTTCCGCAAACGAGCCCGACGATCACCGGAGACTATCCGCAAAAGGCGGGTTTGACCGGCTTGCCCCCGGGACAGGCGGGCAACGATTTCCCTACGGTTACGTTTACCGGCCCGCAATCGCCCGACGCCTGGCGCGGCACGAATTCACAGATCTTTAACGACACCCAGAATACCTTTACATTGCAGGATAATCTGCAGTGGACGCGCGGGAAGCACTCTCTCGTCTTTGGCGGCCAGGTGATGTGGCTACAGGCCAACGAAAGGCAATACACTTACGGCAGCATCGCCACCTGGACATTTACGAACAATCAGACTGCCGGGTTCAGTCCCACCGGTGCACTACTTACAACGCAAGGCAACGCTTATGCCAGTTACCTGCTGGGCGCGGTGGGTTCGAACAACATCACACAGACTTCGGTCATTGCGACGGGCGGCCGTTACAAAGACTACTCCTGGTGGGTGCAGGACAACTACAAAGTAACGCCTCGACTCACACTGAATATCGGCCTGCGCCACGACATCTGGACTCCCTATCAGGAAGTGAATAACCGCCAGTCGTTCTTCAATCCCGATATCCCCAACCCGCTGGTCGGCAATGCGCCAGGCGTACTGCAGTTCTCAGGCTACGGCCCTAATACCTGCAACTGCACGACGCCGGTCAACACCGTGTTCACGAACTTCGGCCCGCGCGTCGGCTTGGCGTGGAGCATCACAAACAGCACGGTGATTCGCGGCGGCTATTCGATCATGTACACTCACCGCGGCGGAGTAGGCGGTCGTGGCGGCGGACGGACGGGTCTGGACCTGATCGGCTACATTGCCAATCCGACCTTCACCGGAGCAAACACTTATTCGCCTGCCTATTACTGGAATAACGGCGTTCCGGGCTATACGCCGCCACCGTTCATTGACCCGACCTATGGAACTGGCTGGTACGGTGACAAGCTGAATGCCTCGACTTTGAACTATGGCGATCCGGTGATTGGAGGGCAGCCGCCTCGTTACCAGAACTGGAACTTTGCGGTAGAACAGAGCGTCGCCTCCCACCTTATGCTCGGTGTAGCGTACGTCGGCAGCAATGGGCATTATCTGGGCGGCGGTGGACGCGGCATCTACTCCGATCAGATCGATCCCAAATATCTGGCGCTGGGCAGTCTGTTACAACAGCAAGTCATTCCCGGCGTATTGGCTGCCGCGAATAGGATCGTTCCCGGCATTCGCTTGCCTTATCCCAACTTTGCAGGCCCGCTTTCACAGATGCTGCGGCCCTGGCCCCAGTACCAGGGCGTCACAGATCTGTATGGAGATGTGGGCAACTCGAACTACAACTCCGTGCAGATGTATGCGACGCAGCGGTTGTCCCATGGCCTGACGTTCAACGTGAATTTCACCTATGCGAAGGCCTTCGATGACACCGGTTCGAACATGGTCACAGGGCAGACGCCAAGCTCGCTGCAGACGGCATACAACTGGAAGATCGAGAAGGCTCTGACACAAATACCGCCTCGCACACTGAACGCCATCGTCACTTATCAACTACCGTTCGGCAAGGGCCGCGCTTACATGAACAACGGCGGGCTTGTCTCCCGGATTGCCGGAGGTTGGCAGGTTTCCGGCATCGGCACGTATCGCTCCGGCATTCCTATCGGCACCATCATGACGTCCAGTTGCCTTGTGCCTAATGCGGGCGGGTGCTACTCGAACTACAATCCGAATTTCAGCGGTCCGGTTCGCATCAACGGAAATTGGGGGAGCGGTAATCTTACCGGAACAAATACTGCGACGTTTCTGGACGCCTCCGCATTCGCCACGCCTGCCAATTACACGTATGGCAATACTCCGCGCGTCGGCACTTACGGCATCAACAATCCGAGCAACTACGGAGTGGATGTGAACCTGCGCCGCGAGTTCGTTATACGAGAAAATCTGAAGCTTTCTTTGCAGGGTGACGCGTTCAATGTCTTTAACCTGGTGACCTGGGCGGCGCCCTCCACCAATATCTCGTCTTCCGCTTTCGGCAAGATTACGGCGCAGGCAAATCAGCCGCGCGTACTACAGATCGGAGCTCGAATCACGTTTTAGAGGCCTGGAGAGGTGAGCCGGTTTATCTTGCGCTCTGCGGCGAGAAGGGTTTTCCGTTCACAGTGACGTTCGTGAATCCTGAGGTTTTTTACGTTCCCGAGTTCGAGTTTCCGCTCCTTCAGACTCACGTCGATGTTCTCCAGGGTGATGTCGCTGATGGTCGTCTCCGGTTTTCCAACGATCTTCACCGAACTCGCCGAACGAGCCATGAAGATCAGACACCGTTATCCCTCGCACGACTGACCTCGGCAGCGGCTGACCCTGCAAATCGAAAAACTGCATCCAAGGCCTCACGTCGAAGATTGTCCCGTCTCCCGAAAGTGTAATGTTCCGGAAGCTGATGTCTTCGAATTCCTGCGGCGTATCGGGCCGAACCTTGATGCGGACGAGCGGCACGCGGCCGGTGACCCGGCAATCGTCCACGACGACGTTCACGGATCACCGTCGCCTCGCTGCCGAGAGTGACCGAACCATGGCCGGCTTTGAATGTGCAGTTGGTGACGCGGATATGCTCAGTAGGTGGACTGTCCTTATCCTGCATCGCGAAGGGTCCCTTCGAGCCTTTGAGGCAGACGCAATCGTCGCCGACTGAAAAGCTGCAGCCTTTGACCGTCACGCGCTGGCAACTGTCGATGTCGATGGCATCGGAGCTTGGCGCTCGATCGGGCGGTTGACCATTGCGGCGCTTCGAAGCTTGCGTTTTCCACGACGCGCATCACTGCAGCGGTACAGGTGGAGGTTCCAAAAACCGGAATTCCTGAATCGAACTCCGCTGATCAGCACGTCTTTCGAATTCTGGATCAGCGCGAGTCGCGGACGCGGCACATCAAGATTTGTAGTTTTGGCATTCGCCTTCCGCCGATCCCAGAACTCTTTCCAGAAGGGTGCGCCATTTCCGTCCAGTGTGCCTGGTCCGGTGATCCGGAGATGATCAGTTCTGTCGGCATTGATCAGTGCCGGCACCCAGTCTCTGAATCCCCCCTCGATGCGCGTCTTCATCTTCGGGTACTCGCGGATGTCCGTGGATCCCTTGAGCACCGCGTCCTTCTCGAGGTGTAGTTCAACGCCTGGCTTCAGAAAGATTGCACCGGAGACGAACGTGCCGTCAGGGATGATCACCGTGCCGCCCCCGCCTTTGGCTGCGGCATCGATTGTTCTCTGAATGCTCCTGGTATTGAGGGTCCTGCCGTCCGCGACTGCCCCATATCTGGTGACGACGAATTGCTTCCCGGGCTCGGCTCCGGCGATAGAGACTTTCAGGATGAACAGGCACGACAACATACGACAAGCGAGACATAGTTCAACGAACGACGATGTCCAGATTGGAGGACTGTTTCGTTTGATCGATAACGGTGAGCTTATCATCGTTGGAACCTATCGAACAGAATCGCGCGAAAGGGCTCGAACGTCCACGGTGTAAGTAGAAAGCTTTGCCGAAGAATTCTGGCGGAGCCAAGCTTGCGCGAGTTTCTCTACATCGCGCGCCTTCGCCTTCTCCCTTAGACGACGAAATGCGGTCGCCTGTTCGAGCATTGCAGCCGCCGCCAACGGGTGCCCGGCTGGCAAAATTTTAGTTGAGAGTTCCATCGCGCGCCGAGCGGTCAGTTCCGCTTCGCGCGCGTTACCACCTGGCTCTTCACACCGTGCAAGCATAATCAGTAGGCGGATTAGCGCGGGATTGTCCGGACCGGCAGCAGCTTCTATTTCCCCGATGGCCGCTTTGAGGAGGTCGGCTGCGGCCTTGTACTGCCGGCCTTCCAGACGAAGAGATCCCAAATTTGCTTGCGCAGACGCTGCATCCAGACTTGGATACCCCTCAATCTCGCGAAAACGATCGAGAGACAACGAGTAATAACGCTCAGCTTCCTCTTTTTTGTTCTGCGCTCGCTTTAAAAGACCAATAAGATTCATCAATCTCCCTCGCCTGCCGGGTTCACTGGCGAAAGCGTCCACCGATAAACTCTCAAGTTGCCGGGATTGTCTTTCAATCGCGGTCGGTTTCCAAATCAGTGTTGCCAAGTTGTTTAGCAGCAACAAATGCTCAGGATCGCCTTTGATTCGCGCCGACAGGCTGAGTGCTCGAAAGTAAGTGCGCTCGGCTTCCATGTATTGGCCTAAATCCTGTTCGACCGAACCGAGTGCGTTGACCAGAGAGGCCGAATCGGGCGCTTTGTCCAGCGCTTGCAAGAGAATTGCCCGGGCAGCGCTGTATTCCCCCTTTGCCTGCTTGGCGCGTGCGATGAGTAGTTGCGTCCGTATCGAGTCAGCCTCAATCGTTTCGAGAGGGGACGAAGCTAACGCTTGGACTTCCTGATTTGCATCAGCTCTGCTACAAAGGCAAAGAACTGCAGCAATGGCAGACCGTAACATAATGTTCCGACGTAGTGCACTACTTGTGCCGGAGTTCCTGAATCGCCTTTCGAGGACACGTGGGTGAAGCCTGGGACGAGACAGGTGCAAATCCCTTCTCGATCGCTTGTTCCGAGATCTGGAGCAATCCTGGCCGGTCCTTCGGCCTTGAACTGAAAACGGTCCATTTCCTTCGGATCTGTCGTGCGGGAATACGTCGTTCTCTCCCTTCCGGCTCGATAGAGCTATGAGAAGTTTCTGCTTTCATCTATGGAAACGAGAAAGCGCCAGGGAAACTGTCATGTCAACAAGGAAAAAGTCAGAAACTTGTGCCGACGGCTTACAGATTTTCGAGTGGCATGGGGGTTGGCCGCAGAGGGCCTGACAAGGCTTCACCGCAGAAAATTTACCCAGCTATCGATGGCGACCGGAAAGGGGAATTGCCCTCTATAGGCTAATGAGCCGTAACGGTCGCTCCGCTCACGAGCGAACGTGATTCGCTTCCGAACTCAGGAAGTGACGCCGAACTCTGCCAGATACTGCCGCATCGTCTTGGCGTATTGCGGAAACGCAACTTCCGGCTCATCGATGTCGGGATGCCAGCGCTTTTCCCATTCGAAGCAGTAATAGCCTTTGTACCCGTTCGTCGCGAGCACCCGCACGGTCTCTTTCACCGGGATGTCTCCCGTGCCGGTGAGCACGTAATGGCGATCCTCTTTGCTCTTCCCTGGAATCGGCACCGAGTCCTTGAGATGAGTGTGGCGGATGTACTTGCCCAGATGTGCAAACGTATCCGCCGGCTTTTCGCCTTCGACGCAGGTGTGATGCGCGTCCCACAGGAAAGCGACGTTTTTCGACTTCGCGCCATCGAGAATGGGCAGCAAGTCTTCGGCGCGGCGAAACTCGCCGTGCGACTCGACGATCACCACGACTCCGGAGGGCCGCGGCATATTCGCCGAGTTCGTGAAGCCCTTCGCTGATACGCGCGAAGGTCACGTGTTTGTCCTCGCCCGGAACGAACTGATTCGGGAACACGCGGACATAGGGAGCGTGCAATTGGTGCGCGAGATCGATGAAGCGGCGCGCCTCGTCCATGTGTTTGGCGCGCTTCGCCGGATCCGGCTCATGCATCTGGGCTGACGCGCCGAGGTCGGAAATGCTGAGACCCGCTGCAGACAGATCCTGCAAGGTAGCTTTCAACCGGGTGCCGCTGAACTCGGAGCATTTCGGCAGGTCCATCTGATCCTGAATACCGCGCAATTCCAGCGCGGCGAATCCCCAAGAGGATGTGTTCCGGACGATGGTGTTCCAATCCCACTTCGGGCACCCGAGTGTGGATACGGCGATCGGCAATTTTCCGGCCGGAGCCGAAGATCCGATTACGGAGCCCGCCACGCCACAGGTGGCGCTTAATAAGAGATCGCGGCGTGTCATATTCAAATGTTAATGGAACGGGCTGCGCGCGTCGAGCGAGAACGGACGTCAACTTCGCGGATCTAGCGATAGAAAGGCTCCTGGGTAATCCACCGTGGACCGTAGTGAGGTTCGGGCTGATTCAGTTCGATTGCTCCTAGATCGGGCGCACGGCCGGTAAAGTTGTCGTTGATCGTGGGCAGCAACACCCCCGCATCGATCGCCTTTCCTTTTGGATTTAGCCGAAAATTCAAGTCCATGGCGTGATACACGTCGTACCGGCTGCGCAGGGTCGGGCGGCGTCAAGTGTTCGAAGACGTCGTAGTCGACTTCGATACCGTGTGCCTCCTGTCCGGTAGCCTTTTGGAACTCAGACAAGGTGGCGAAGATTCGCCAGTCCGCGTCCTTCGGCTCATAAGCGGTTTTCCCGCTTGCGGGCGCCAGCCATTTGTATTGCGAGTTTACGCCGCGGTTCGGACGATAGCCGTTGTAGTCGCTGCTATAGTCGGCCGTTGCATTCGCCCAAGTCATGATGCCTCGCTTCGGCGTATCCCGGCCCAGAAACAGGTTGTTGCGGAAGTGAGCGTTCGAGTAGGGATCGCTCGCGGTCTGTTCTGCGATCACGGTGTTCTGGTATGCCAGAACTCCTGCCGGTTTCGCGTTCATCTTGAACCCTCCGCCGGTCGGTACGTGATAAAGAACGTTGCGGAAAAAGTAGACCGGGCCACCAAAAACCGGCTGTGCACTGAGACCATTGTTGGCGGCGTTCACGCCTCGATTCTGATACACACGGATATTGTGGACGCCTCCGTCGGATTCAATGAAGTCATCGTTGGTCAGGTGAATGTCGTTGTCGTAGATGTCAATCGAGGAGGCCTGACGTTCGAGGTCGGGTTCGGGTGGGCCATATGTGGAGACGTCAATGCCGTCGTGAAAGTAGGCCACCGCATTGTGGGCGATGACATGCCCCGGACCATATACCTTGACAGCAAAGAAGGTTCGCAACTCGTGAGAAGGATAGATTCCGGCCGTGCGCTGGCCGGCCTGATTCCAGCCGATCATGCGCATCCGGTCTTCGCGGCCGAGGAACAGATTGTCGGAGATAAAAAAATCGCGTGAATCCGCGTTCTCGGTCCAGATGCCCACGCCGACATCTTCAAAACGGCAATTCCGCACGGTCAGGGCGACGGCGCCCATCACTTCTTTCTCGCCTGCGAAGAGAGCAACCTCGGTATTACGAAACGTCAGACCCTCGAAAATATGGTGCTGCGTCGCCACTACATCGAATAGCTCGTGATTCCCTGCCCCGTCGAAAATAGCTTCGCCGTCTCCTGCGCCCTTGATTGTGATGGGTTTCTCGGCCGTACCTTTGAGCGAGAGCGACCAAGTGCCCGTGAATGGTGCACTCAGCGGATCAACATAGTTAAGCCGTTCGGGACGGTAGAGTCCGGCATGGACGAGGATGGTATCGCCCGGCTGAGCCTTGTTCATCCTTACAGCTGTCCAGTCACCACGCCCTTCGCCGTAGTAGGCGGCCTTGATTCCTATAAAGCTGGGCTCTAATTTAGGACCTTCATGGTCGGGAGGATAAACATGGAGGACACGCCCTCCCGCGTATGATTTTGGTTCGGCACGGGTGCTGACAGTCACGCGTTGTTGAGCCGGTCCCGTGACGCCGTCCGGATCCTTCAGAGTAAATTCGCATTCGTAGCTGGTCGCCGGCTCGAGGTTCAGAATGCTGCCGGCGAAGCCTTCCGGGAACTGTGTACGTCATGTTCTCGCGGGAGCGATAAACCCGTTCGCCTCCGATGCGCAGCAGTGGCAACGCAGGTCTCCAAGCCCCCGCGCCCACCTTTCGGAAGCGCACTTCGACGGTCGCATTGCGATTTGCATCTCCCTCCAGTGCCCATTCGAAGCCCAGGTTTAAGAGCGTCGGATGCTCGACGAAAAAGCGGCCAGACTTAGTTGAGTTCTGAGCCAACAGACTGCACGCAAAAACGAAAAGCGAGACAGCAATGCGCATGGAAGGGTTCCAATTATATCTTTGCGGAAATCCCTTATATCACCAGGAACGGTTTTGCGATTTGAAACGGACGACTATCTGACCAAGTGCGTGCTTTCTGTAAGCAGCTTCGCCCCGCGAGTTACAGCGCACGACACGTTTCGCTTCTGTCCATTCAGACTCCCATCTTGTGTTCGCGCTAAGATCCGCGCATAATCGATACACAGTAGCCAGGAAAAGTTCGTACTTGGTACGACTTCCCGCGCCTCGCTGTCTGGGAGCTTAAAAGTTTTTAGGAGGTCCGCGATGACTGCCCGATTAGCGTTGTTCAGAAGAACCACGTTGTGCTCTATGTATTTTCTTTGCGCGTCAGGCCTGTATGCGCAGGAGACAGCCGCGACTCTGGTGGGTTCAGTCACCGATAGTTCCGGCGCGGTTGTGACGGACGTTCTCGTTCGCAGCTACCAATCTCGCCACGAACGTTTCGCGGGAGTCGAAAACAGACAGTTCGGGTAATTACACCCTCCCCTTTTTGCCCGCGGGCGACTATAGCGTAACCGCCTCGATTACGGGCTTTCAGACACAAACAGTGGATCGACTTACGCTGCAGGTTCAACAGACTGCCCGCATGGATTTCAAACTGACCGTCGGCAGTATCAATGAGAAAGTCACGGTAGCGGCTTCCGCCGACGTCCTGCAGACAGAGAACGCAACGGTTGGCACTGTGATCGATTCCGCGAAGATCGTCCAGTTGCCACTCAATGGACGGAACTTCATTCAGCTCGCTCAATTAGTGCCGGGGGTTCAGCCCGGTACGCCGGGGTCCATTACCGTACGCCGTGGCCGAGGATCAGTCGGACAGACGGACGCCGCCTTTGGTTCTACTGCGGCCTCAGCCAACGGCCAGCGGGATACGGCCGATCGCTTCTTTCTGGATGGCATCGAGACCATGGACTACGACGCAGTCACGTATAGCTTCTCGCCGTCTATCGATTCCATCTCTGAATTCAAGGTAGAAACCAGCACGTACTCGGCAGAATCCGGTTCGGCTCCGGGCGCTCAGGTCAACATGATTACGAAATCCGGCGCCAATGCGTTGACTGGCACCCTTTGGGAATTCAACCGCAACGATGCACTGACACAGAGCTACGACGCCATCGCCAACAAAAGCGTTCAACCCGCCCGGCTGAATCGCAACCAGTTTGGCGCGAATATCGGTGGGCCTGTTGTGTTGCCGAAAATCTATCACGGCAAGGACAAGACGTTTTTCTTCTTCAATTGGGAATCCGGCTATGCCGCACAGGGCGCCACGCCCACGCCGCTCACCATTCCGCCCGCCGCGATTCGAACGGGAGACTTTTCACAGTTGGTCAATGCCAAGACTAAGGCTCCGATTGCGGTTCTCGATCCCTTCTCAGGCCAACCCTTCGCCAACAATATCATTCCTACGTCCCGGCTGAGCCCGCAGTCACTTGCTTTCCTTCAGTTTGTCCCGCAACCCAATCTCAATGCGACGGCGGTCAACAACTACTTGCCTCCGAGATTCACGGCGCTGCCTTATCAACGGAACTACACAGCACGTATCGACCACACGCTTTCTTCCCGAGACACGCTTTCAGGGACGTACTTGTTCAACGATACGTACGAAGCCTCGATCCCAATCTGGGGCCATGATGAGCGGAACAACCTTGGCCGTACGCAGAATGCGCAAGCCAACGAAGTGCATACCTTCACTCCGGCGCTCATCAATTCGGTACGTTTCGGGTGGCATACCTTCGATGAGTCGGAAGTATTCGGTACCACCAACGATCCTGCCTATGACGTCACGGGAAAGATGAATCTTCCGGGCGTTTCCCGCTTGCCGCTCGAATACGGCCCTCCGACCGTCACCATCAATGGGCCAGATGGATTGTTCAGCGTGTACAACTTGCAGCGGCAGATTGGGCCGCGTACTCGCGGCAATTCCATCTACCAACTCCTCGACACAGTGTCCTGGCAACGCGGCACGCATTTCCTGAAGTTCGGCATGGAGTTGAACCGGCGCAACGTGCTCTTCTCGCAATCCCGCGCACCTCGCGGTGCGTTTACGTTCGACGGCACATACACCGGATCAGCACTGGCTGACTTCATGCTCGGCTATGTAAAGTCCGACAATCTGAACCCTACCCACACGAACACCAATCTCACGGATATCACACAGGCTTACTACGTGAATGACGATTGGAAGACCACCGACCGTTTGACCATCAACTTGGGCCTCCGTTGGGATTACTTCGCGCCGTACACCCAGAGCGACGACAAATTCGCGAACATCTATCAGAATGGCTTTTTGTTAGGGAATGTTTACACGCCTGCTAACTCGCCTTACGGCCGCGGCCTGCTGCAGCGGAATTTGAAAGACTTCGGTCCACGCTTTGGATTCGCCTATCGTCCCAGAGCTCTTGGGCGATTCCGTCGTGCGCGGCGGTTACGGCATCTACTACACATCCGAGATTTCGAATGCTATCTTCGCGATGGCGGAAGGTGCACAGGCCACAGCGGGCGCAAGCGTTATCGGCAATTCGAACGGCCGCCCCAACATCTTTTTCAACGATCCCTTCGCTGCGGCTACAAACAGCGGCGGCCTGCCGTTCGCGGTCAGCAACGATCAGAACTTGAAGGACAGCTACATTCAGCAGTGGAATTTCAACATACAGAAGAAGCTGCCCGCCAAGATCGTCCTCGATGTTGGTTACGTCGGGTCGAAGGGAACTCGTCTGATCGTCACCTATCCGGACCTGAACATGCCTCTGACGTTAGTGGATCCACGGACTCCCGGTCTCGCCTCAGTTGCTTCGCGCCGTCCGGACCAGCTTTTTCAGCGGGCCGTCACGGCCGACAAATCCGTCGGCAATTCGATTTACCATGCGCTGCAGGTGAAAGGCGAACGCCGGCTGGGACAAGGATTTACCTTTCTTGCGTCGTACACCTATGCCAAATCCATCTCGGGACCATCGGACATTGGCGGTCAGGTTGGAGGAGGTTTCTATATCGGCACTCCCCAGAATCCCTATAATGCGCGGGCCGATCGTTCCGTGTCGGGTTTCGACCTTAAGCATCGTGTTGTAACTACCGTGCTTTATGACATTCCTTTCTTTCACGGGCTACACGGGGTCGGCAAATATGCATTGGACGGCTGGCAGGTCTCGACGATCATGACCGCCCAGACTGGATTCCCGACGCCGATCACTTCCACGCTCGACACGACGGGAACCGGCATCATCTCGCGTCCGGACCAGATTGCCGGGCAAGATGGCAATTTGCCCGCCGACCAGCGCACGTGGCAGCACTGGTTCAACACGAACGCGTTCACGGACGCTGCCTACGGCAGGTTCGGAACTTCGCCGCGAACAGGCGCGATACGTCTGCCAGGTCTGATCAATTTCGACTTTTCCGCCAACAAGGAATTTCGGTTCTCGGAGCGCCGCGGACTGCAATTTCGCGCCGAGATGTTCAATCTGTTCAATCACTACAACCCCGATCCCCAGACAGTCGATACGAACCTAAAATCGGCCACGTTCGGAAGTATCGGCGGCGGAGTCTCCGGCATTACGACCCGAGTGATCCAGCTGGGGGCAAAACTGAATTTCTGATTTAGAAGTGTCAGCGGGTCGATGCGGAATTGGCGTAAAAGCTTGCGACCATGCGCAGAGAGTTCCCCAAAGCCGTTCCAGAGATTCCGGTTAGCATGTCGAGAGCGCCGCTAAGTATTACGTGAATGCGCTCGGATTCACCTTTGACTGGGGCAATGACCAGAGCGGGATTGCGGGCATCTCCCAGGGCGATTGCCGATTGTTCCTGACGAGCGCACAGTTTCGCGGACAATATGGAGCCACTGGCGCGGTGGTGGTGTGGTTGAATCTCGAGAGCAAACAAGAAGTCGAAGAGCTGTGCGAACGCTGGAAGGAGTCTGGCGCCAGGATCCTCGCTGAGCCCGAAGATAAGCCATGGGGATTACACGAGTTCAGGGCCGCAGATCTCGACGGCAAATCAACTGCGCGTGTTCTATGACTTCTCGTGGGAACTGGGCAGAAACACCAACGAGCCAACTTCAGCAGTCGGATCTGAGTAGCGAACGAAGACAACCTAAGCGAAGCCGAACTGTTTCGGTACTCGTGCAGGTTGTTGCGGTAAAAGCGCGACTAAGAATGCGGTCCGTCAAACAGCAAGACATTCTTTTCCGGCAGAATACCGTCACCTCCGGAACGAGGGCGGTGTGTGTGTGCGAACGTGAGAATAGTCAAGACATCCGGTCCGTCGCTCAAACGCTCGCAGCACACAGGTTAACTCTCCGGCCTCGCCGACGAGGTGGCGGATCTTCCCTAAAGGGTGCAGGTGGCGCCGCAAGTGTCAGTCCGGCTGTCACCCTGACGTAGCACTGAAATGGTTGTTGATTTGCGTTTGACTAAGTCGATAGTTATAGACTGCTACCTTTCCTACCAGACCCTTGAACCAAGTGTTTGTAGCCCATGGTCCCAATGTTTAACGGACTGTTGTTCGCGACGGGAATCACACCGTGCTGGCTCATGCAACCCGTATCGTCCTGGGCCGCCGAAGATATCCAACAACGCATCCGCTTACTAGGCAATACTCGGCAACTGATCTTTGTTAGGCCCGGTGCGCAGATCCATTGCGCCAGAGATCCGATGCCCGAAAGCACGTCAACGTACTGAATGAGTAAAGGGTCAAACTCCTTCGTGTTCTAATGCCGTAGAGCTCCGGTTATATGCTTCGACCAGATATGCTTTGCTGGTAGTCGACTTTGATCCGCATCGGGGTGAAAATACTTGCGAACCATTCTCATTATGCTAGCCGCCAGTGCCGTACTTGCGGCGCAAGATACCAAAATTCGGGTGATTGCCTTTGGGGCTCACCCGGATGATTGCGATATTCGTGCTTCCGGAACGGCAGCCCTGTTTGCATCTATGGGCCACGCCGTGAAATTCGTTTCCGTCACCAACGGCAACGCAGGCCATCAGTCAATGAAAGGCACAGCATTGGCTGCTCGGCGGCGTAAGGAAGCTGCCGAATCAGCACGACGACTAGGCATCTCGTATGACGTGCTTGAAAACAACGATGGTGAGTTGTTACCGACCTTGCAGGTGCGCCAGCAAATTATTCGAGAGATCCGCGGCTGGAACGCCGATGTGGTTCTCGCACCTCGCCCGAACGACTACCATCCGGATCACCGCTATACTGGCGTTCTGGTGCAGGACGCCGCTTATATGGTCGTGGTCCCCAGCGTTACGCCTGATGTGCCTGCATTGCGAAAAAACCCTGTTTTCCTGTACTACGAAGACCGCTTTCAGAGGCCGAACCCGTTTCGGCCAGACATCGCCGTTCGCCTGGATGAGGTGATCGATAAGAAAATCGATGCTCTCGACTCCCATGTCTCTCAGTTCTACGAGTGGTTGCCTTGGGTTGATGGTCGGCTCAATGAGGTGCCGGCCGGACCAGCCGAACGGAAAGCATGGTTAAAGAAGGAACGGACTCGTCAGCCCAGTGACGCGGTGCGCGCTTCGCTGATGAAATGGTACGGCTCGAACCGTGGCACCTCGGCGCAGTACTACGAAGCCTTTGAGATTTGTGAATACGGGGCCCAGCCTGATGAAGCTCGGATCCGCAAGCTATTTCCGATGCTTCACGAATAATCTCAAGAATCTCCGATCGTGCCTCAACGCATATACGGAGCAAAGTTGCTTTCTATTGTTGCGAACTTCAGCATCGGTAAACGGAAGTGCGCGGAAGTCTGCCCAGGCGTGCGAAGCGTGGTACCTGCGCGGAAGTTGCCGTCGGAACCGAAAAGCACACGAGATATTCCTACCTGTCGAGCACGCTTGACGATGAGGTCCTTTCTCTCTTGCCAGTGCCCTAAGCCCGCAATGCTGGTCGCATCGAAGTAGACCGACTTCATGTTCGGATCTTTCTTTTCGAGCGCTTCAACGAAGACAACCATTGCGTCGTCTACAGCCGGATCGTCATAGCCGCCGGCTCCGGCGAAGTGTGCAATCTGAACAGCTGTACCTTTCGCGGAGGGAAGAACTTCAGTCAAGAATGTTCGAGCTTCTTTCGACCCATATGGCCGATGCATGCTGACCGACGGATGCATATGCACCACAATCGCCATATTATGTACGCTCGCCCAGCGAAAGACACGGCGCAGCTTTTCAATATGATCCGGGTTGTCGAGATCGACATCAGAGTTGCCGAAATGCATCTTGACGCCGTACCGAAGATTGCGATCTTTTGCACAACGGGCCAACTCCTCGAGCGCATAGTCCTTCAGAGGATCGACACCACAAAACGCTCGAAGACGATCAGGGTAGAGGGCGACTTGCTGGCTGACCCAATCGTTCTCGGCTTTGACATGGGCGTACTCGTTTGGAACCGGTGGTCGGTTGGGATTGCCATATCGATATGCCATGGACAACACGAGGGCGCGGCGGATCTTTGCGTCATCGAGTACTTTGATGAGATCACGAGCCGTAAATGACTGCCCGGATTGCTCAGTTGGCATCAATAGATGTTGATGGTAATCGATCAGCGCCTGCCCTTGGCCAAGGCCCGAAGTTGCGAGCAGCAAAACGAAAGCGAGAACAGCAGATAGCATCAGCAAACAGAATGGATTCTATCTTGCCTCGTCCAAGTTATCGGACGGTGCAAGTCCCGACCCGGCACGGTAGCAGGAGGTGATATGTTGCGGCGATGGCGTTCACCCGAGCCGTTGGCATCCTCGCGTGCCTATCGCTGTGTTCTGTGGGCGCAATTGAACCCGCAGGTTCATGGCACAAGTCAGCAGGTCGCGGAGGCGCCAAGCGCGCCATCGCCATCGCCGATGTAACCGTAATTGACGTGGTCAGTGGAGCACATCGACCCTACATTACGGTACTGGTTCGAAATGGCCGGATTGAGGAACTCGCATCGAAGGTGAGCCTTCTGTATGGCGCCACACAGCTGGATGGTAAAAGGCAAGTTTCTGATTCCCGGGCTTTGGGATATGCACTCCCATCACCAGGGAACCGGCCGATTCGCTGGACCTTTTTTTGGCAAAAGGAATGTCGGAACTCGCGATATGGGTGGAGACGCTGATTTCATTCTGACGCTGCGCGAACGTGTCAGGTCAGGAGCAGCTTTCTTAGTCCGGAGATTGTCAGTTCGGGACCGATGCTCGACAACCCTCCGCCAATACGTTTCCGTACCGTTCACGACCACACTCCGCGAGATGTCTTTTTCGCCATTGCCGATGAGGCGCCTAGAAATGGCTTGCGTTTTGCAGGCCATGTGCCCATGAACATCACGATGGAAGAGGCGCCGACTCGGGGATGAAAAGCATCGAGCATCTGGCCAACTACAGAGTATTCGGTGACTGCTCGACCGGCGATACGTACACTCCGGAACAATGCGCACCACTGTTCGACAAACTTGCCGCGAAGGGTGTTTGGGAAACCGCCTACGATGGAGTTTTTCCAAACGCTTCCCGATGTTTTCTCCGGAGTTCCATTGCCGCATTCCGAATACGCCAGCGACTCCGTGTTGCAGCTGACGCGAGACAACAGGCACTCGAGCGGATCGTCTCGCGGCACTTGCGCACGGCGGGTAAATAGAAGCGCATAGAATCTATCGCTCTACTTCAGGGAGACAATTCGGCGCTACACTCGGTTGGTGAACGAAGCAGCAAATCCCGGCGAAAGTCCCGAAACACGGCTTGCGGTTTACGGCACCTTGGCGCCCGGCAGAGTCAACCATCATCAAATTTCGGCACTTAACGGGAACTGGCGGCGCGGAACTGTCCGCGGCAAACTATTTCCGTCCGGGTGGGGTGCTGCAGCCGGCTTTCCAGGCTTGATTTTGGATCCGCGTGGTCCAACAGTGGAAGTGAACCTCTTCGAGTCGGAAGAGCTTCCGGCGCACTGGAACCGTCTCGACGAATTCGAAGGAACGGGCTACAAGCGTGTGGCTGTGACTGTGAACACCGATGGGGGTGGGCGTAGCGCGTACATCTACATACTTGCTGAAGAGTCGAACTAGACAGTCTCCTTACTCCGCGATGTGCATGAATCAATCGCAGAAGGTTGTTTTGAGCCTGCCGACAGGCTCATTCGTCTTACGACGATAAGCGCCGGGCGTAACTCCTAACATCCGCTTGAAAGTCTTATTGAAGGAACCGTCCGAATCGTAACCTACCGCGTTCGCTACTTCGGCCAGCTTTTTGTCTCCATCTCGCAGCAGAAGCGCAGCTTTGTAAATTCGCCAGCGAGTCAGGTATTCCAGTGGTGTCTCACCCACGATTTCCCGAAATCGCAAGGCGAAGGCGGACCGCGACATACCGGCAGCGGAGGCCAGTTCCGCAACGGTCCATGGCTGCTGAATGTTCCCGTGCATAGATCGCAGCACGGCTCCGATTCTTGGATCGGAGAGTGCTCGCAACCACCCCGTCTGGCGGCACGAACTGGACGAGATGTGTTCACGAATCATCTGCAGCAGAAAGATGTCAGCCAGCCGGTTCAACACTAGATACGCACCAACCGACGATTGCGCAGCTTCAGCCGCAAATAGCTCCAGAGTCTGGTGGAGCGGCAGTTCCTGAGCGCGATCGCTGGCAACCAGAATGAACGGAGGGAGCAAATCAGTGAGCGGCCTGCCGTTGGCCCGGTCAAAGGTGAATTTACCGCCGATGATAGTGGTTGGAACTCCTCCTCCACCGAAACGAATGGCATTCTCACATTTCGTCTTCACCACCTCTTGCATGTCGGTAGCGGGCGTGTCCGGATGGTCTGCCAACTTCTGAATGCGGGCTTGGGCGAATAGGCAGAAGCAATCGCCGCGCGTCAACGGAACTGGCTTGTCCAGTCCTTCAACACTCAACCAGCCATTGCCGCGGGCGAGCGTACCGAAACAGGCGTAGTCACCACGTTCGAACCGAAGTCCCCACGGAGAAGTCAGCTCGATACGACCGTACACGACGCTGTCGACGCGCATCGCTGTGAAAACATCCGTAATCGGGTCCACATTTCTCCTAACTAATTGGACGAACGGACAACAAAACGGGACGATTGTGCCGCGTCGCGTCCATGTTGCTGGACATCTGGATGTTATCAGAACAGAGATTCGAATGCGACGAGAGCAACCAGAAAACCCATCGAGACTGGACATTGGTCCAAGGAATACATCAACCCGATCGAAAGAACACAATGGTTGCTCATATTCTGTCGGCGAGCGAGCGCCGACGATTTATCCGGACATTTCTTGTCGCAACGCTCCTGATCTTGGCTGCCTCCATAGCGTCTAAGGCTGCGGAGTTGAATGCCGAGACTCTTCGAAGTTGGAACGATTACGTGCAGGCGCAAACTGCACGCGTATCGGGAAACTCTCGTGTCGGGCACTTCTTATGGAGTGAGCAATCACCGGATCAAATACGACGCGTGCGCAATGGCGAGATTCTGATCGCCCCGATAGGCGAGAATCCGAAGATAGTTCCGCACGGACTTATTCATCACTGGATCGGAACCATTTTCCTGCCTCGCACGACTCTCGAGGACGTGCTTTCCGTTGTGCGCGATTACGATAAATACCAAAGCTTTTACGCCCCGAATGTATTCGACTCTAAACTTCTGCACAAAGTGGGTACAGACGACGCATTTGCGCTCCACATGTTGAATAACGCAGTGGTTACGAAATTTGCGCTCGATGCGGAGTTCCAAACGTCATACAAACAATTGGATGAAAGCCGCTGGTACAGCGTGGGCCACAGCACGCGGATCCGCGAAGTCGAGCAGTATGGCCAACCTAATCAACATGAATTGCCGCCGGATACGGGCCATGGATTCATCTGGCGCTTGTATAACGTAGCCCGATTTCAGCAGCAGGACGGCGGAGTGTACGTGGAGTTGGAAGCTGCCGCGCTGAGTCGGGATGTGCCGGCTGCGCTTCGCTGGGCAGTCAATCCGGCGGTGCGTCGCGCATCGAGAGGCTCGCTCCTGGTTTCCCTTCAGAAAACTCAAGAAGCGATCCTCGCAAATTCTGAACTGGCGAGCCGCAGCGTTAAAAAGCAAGACCAGATTGAGAAAACGCCGAGGCCCGCCGACAGCAGCTCACTTGCGACGGAATGGGGTAACGGATTTGTGTCACGAAGGGCGTGGGCGAAGTGATGCCGGGCGTCACCTTGTTCCTGTCGCGCTGACGCGGCATTACTCGCCTTTTGCGCCACCGCCGCTTCCGTGTGCGACGAACTTACTTCTTGTCCGGCTTCGATTCTGCGCTGCTCCCTTTCTCGCTCGTCGGAGGAACGATCCCTTTGAGCCGCATGTACGTCACCATGTTGCCGTAGTGTTCGTAGTCATGGGCAGTGTTGGCGGATAAGACCGTAAGCTTCGCAAAATCCAGATTCATCAACTTCATCGTCGCGCTGCCCTTCACATCAGTCATGCCGCCGTATGTTTTACGACAGTAGGCAACTGACTCCTTTAATGCAGCCACCAGATCGACTTTACCGGTTTTCGTCTTCTCGACATCGCCGCTGGGCGTGGTTTCGCCAGCGGCCGATGAGCAGAAGTAGTACTGGGAATCAGCGAGGTGCCCCACCAATTGGCCGAAGCTCCTAACGTCCGGAGTCGGCCTGAACGAATAGCTCTCTTCAGGCATCTTCTCCGCAGCAGCAATCACAGTGCTAATGAGCATTGTGTACATCCGGTTTTGACTGGCAGCGATTGGATCAGTTGACAGGGATGGTTGTGCGGAAACTGATTTAGGTCCTTGTGCGAGAACCGCCAACGGAACGGCAGCCAAAGTAACAAGCAGAAGCGAAAGGCTTTTGATCATGGGGAGTGCTCCTTCAGGTAAGCGGCTATCACGTACGAGAACGGCTGAGCTGAAGTCTCGTACGGACTCCGACTAGAAACTACGTTTCCGCGATCAGGGAAGTTCCGGCAAATACCGGGCAGCGCTTTCATTGCCCGCGAGGAATCGGTTACCAGCCGGTGTTTCGATAGCGATGCAAAATACAGTTGCCGATTGTGCGCATTGTAGGAGAACCCCGGGTTGGTCCAGAGCTGGGCTACCTGCGCGCAATCGCGTGAAGGCGATATGGTATTCGTGATGCTTCCACGCCGACAGCTCCTTCAGGTACCACTCCTACTCGCTGCCGAACGTGCCGGAGCAGCCACACGCAAAATGACGCTGAGCATGCACCAATTCACTTCCGCCCGCGCCGGTTACAGGAAGTCCCTCGAAGGGTGGGCGAAGGCGGGCATCCGAAATGTCGAGCCCTCTGCAGCTTCATTGGACGATTACCTGCGCACTAATTCTCTGGCGAGCGCGAAGCGGATCTTGACCGATAACGACCTTACGATTGTTTGCGGCGCGATTGGCGTCTCCGGTCTTTGGGAACCTAATCCGAGCTTCTCAACGAACCTCGATGCCTTCAGGAAACGTTGCGAACAGTTTGCGGAACTCGGCGCGCCGCTGGTGTACTCACCGTGCGTCACCTCCGCGAAATTTACGCCGGACGACTATGTCAGGTGCCTGGACAACATTCGCCAGACCGCGGATCTTGCGCGCCAGTTCAAATTGAAGGTTGCTGCCGAGTTCGTGCGCCAGTCCACCTTCCTGGCCTGCCTGCCAACCGCCCTTCGACTTCACCGACAAGCTGCGCATCCGAACTTCGGGATCCTTTTCGATTGCTACCACTTCTGGTCCGGTCCAAGCAAGTTGGAGGACATGGACTCGATCAGGCCCGGAGAGATCATTCATGCCCATCTGAATGACACTCAAGACCTGCCCCGCGAATTACTCGATCTTCAATCGCGCGTGATTCCTGGCGACGGCGTAGCGCCTCTTGCAAAGATTCTTGAGAAACTCGCAAGCGCGGGCTATGCGGGAGCGATCTCGGTGGAACTGTTTCTCCCGCGATTTCAAGAAGCTGACCCGTTCGAGCTGGCGAAAGAAGTCAAGTCGAAATGCGAACGGCTGTTCGAGCGCGCCGGCGTGTAATCGGCCGGTTCGTGACCAACCCGGCTGCCGACTGAGCACAGCGTACGAGGAGAGACAGACAGAATGGACGCAGAAAATTCGGGCGCGACTGCTAAGTTGCCAAAGATCGCGATCGCTGCTGTGGCAGTCGCTTTTCTCTCCGGCGCGCTTGCACTAGCTGCAGGGACCCTGCGTCCCAGCTCTCTTCCAGGGGCTGTGCTGATGATCACTGGAGGCATTGCCATCCTGAAGACAACGAATCTGGGGCGGCTATGGGCTTGCGTTAGTGGTGTTATCGCAGGTGCTTCTCGTGCCAGTAACTCTGGGAAGCGACTCGTCCGCTCCGGCGGGACAAGCTTTGCTGCTGGCGACTGTCGGGCTGGCAATCGCACTCTTGTTCTTCTTTGCCGGAACAGCTCTGAGCCAAGCTGGAGCAAGGCCCGGCGCACGTTGGCCGTGGATCGGGCTCGCGTTGGCGCTCAGTTTGCCGTTCCTATTCGTGCACGCTTACGTCATGCCATCGGGAAGCATGGAAGACACGCTGCTGGTCGGCGACCGCATACTCGTTCGAGTGTTTCCGCGCCCGACGCCGAAACGAGGGGATTTGGTTGTATTTCACTACCCCTTGGACCCGAAGCAGATCTTCGTCAAGAGGGTAATCGGCGTTGCAGGCGATCGCATACGGATGAGAAATCGCGTGGTATCTGTCAATGGATCTGTGCTCAGGGAGCCATACGTGACACATCGATTCCCCTTCGACCCAGATCGCGATAACCTGCCGAGCAGTTCCGAGGACCGCGGACTGTCGGGCATACCCGGTTTGCTCGCGGCAAAGACAGAGATGTTGCAACATCATGTTGCTAACGGCGAGATAGTTGTTCCCGAGCGGAAGTACTTTGTTCTGGGAGATAACCGGGACAACTCGCTAGACAGCCGCTATTGGGGTTTTGTGGATCAGGCGGAGCTGATTGGCAAGCCGCTTTTCATCTATGACTCGGAGGCTGGAACCGCTGGTGCACAAGTTGCCGATTCTGCTGGACGAACTCATATACGTTGGGCTCGCGTCTTAAAGGTATTGTGAAGGGCAGAGTCGGTCGTCGCCCGAGTCGTTTCGCTAAGTCTCAACCATCCGCCGATCATTTTCGGGTAACAACGTCAGCTCACGCCAGTCCAATTCCTCCTGCAGAAGCAGGTACATATCGATTCCGACCCGATCGTCGCACCGCAAGCTCTCTAACGCCTCACGCTCCGCAGCAACTGCCGCCAGCCCGATGGCTCGATACTGTTCGATGGATTGACCCTTCGCGCGGTCTTTCGCCGCCTCACGCTGGGCAGAGAAGGCGTAGCGGAGATGCTCCACCTCCTCGCCTTGTTTGTCGCCTAAGGTCGCGAGCGCCGCTTCTGCCAGGAAGGTCCTCGCATCCCTCATCTCACGCTTCGCCGTATCACCGTCATTCAGCTTCAGCAACCGAATTACCGGTGCTAGTGTCAGGCCTTGCACAACTAAGGTAGCCAGGACTACGGAGAAAGCGATGAGAACAACCAAGTCGCGCTGCGGGAAAGATTCGGGCAGTGCGAATGCCGTTGCCAGCGTGACAAAACCACGCATACCGGACCATCCCACGAGAACCGCTTCGCGGAGGTTCGGCCCTTCGCCGGCCCCTGTTCGTCTGCGCAGCCATGCCACTATGCCATTCAAGCCAACGATCACAACCATCCGTGTGATTACCACCGCCAGGATGACCAACACCGCTGCCGTGAAGGCCTCTCGCAAGCGGCTCGGATCCATGCGAGACACAATGTTCCGCGCCTGCATCCCCATCAATAGGAATGCCAAAACGTTCAACGTAAAGACCACGGAACTCCAAACCGCATATGAGTGAACCCGCATACGCGCCGACAGACCCGTCGCGCTGCTCCTCGCAAGCGTCATGGCGAAGGCGATCACGCATAAGATCGCCGACAAATGCAACCGCTCCGCGGCAATCCAGACAAGATACGAAAGTACGAATTGAAGTACGTTACCGCCGAGAGTATCGACAACGAATCGATTGATCCGTCGAACCAGGAAGGCGCAGATGATTCCGAACAGGATTCCCCCGGGACACGCCAGAGCGAGTTGCAGATCGACGGCCGGTGTCAAGCCGCCGTTGGCCTGTAGGCTCACGGCTGCAGAGAAAATCAGCAGGGCAGACGCATCGTTGAACAGGCTTTCACCTTTCAACAGAGCTTCCGTGCTGCGCGGAATCGATACTGCATTCAACACGGCAGTTGCTGCGGCTGCGTCGGGTGGCGAAACGATCGCGCCCAGCGCAACGGCCGCCGCGAGAGGCAAGCCGATGTACGCCCATCCCACCCAAGCCACCACTGCCGTGGTGATGACGACTGCGAAAACGACCAATGACACCAATGGCGCCCAGAATCGCCTGGCAGCTACTAACGGGAAGTCGAATGCGGAGTCCACCAGCACCGGCGCGATGAACAGGGCAAGCGCCGTCTCAGGCGCCAATACGATGTTCGGCGAGCCAGGAATCATCGCAACGATGACTCCTGCACCTGCAAGCATTGCCGGGTACGGCAAAGATAAGCGGCGTGCAACCTGCAACAGAATAATCGCTGTTAATAACAGCAGAATCAAACTTTCGAAGAAACTCATGTCGATCAATCCCCTCGGTGTTCCGCCAGCTCCACTGTTCCTTCTCACGTGTTCGCGGTCGAGAGGAGGTGAAGGAACTCACGAGGTCGTCGCTCCAGCGACCACAATACGTAGCGGATGGGCGCCGGCGTTCTTCGGCGCGCTTCCATTCAGGATACTCGGGGCACCGCGTGATGGATGTTCGCGGATCGGCCAAGTTCCTCAGCGTTGGGAAACTACGTCACGTCATACGAGGCGCTCGGCGGTAGAATGGCCGCTGAACAATGCCACAGCTATTGATCGTCACCGGTGATGCCGGCGAATCCTATGAAGCTCTCTACGCCGTTCATCGTTTTCGCGAAGAGCACTGGAGTGTGGCCGTCGCTGCTCCTTCCGTTCGTCGTCTCCACCTTGTGATGCACGATTTCGAGCCGGGATGGGATACGTATGTCGAACGTCCCGGCTATGGTCTGGAAGCCGATCTATCGTTCGACCAAGTGAACGTGCGCGAGTACGATGCGGTCCTCATTCTCGGTGGCCGCGCACCTGAGTACCTGCGTAATGATCGACGTTTGCTCGACCTCCTGCGGGAATTCGATCGGCAGCAAAAATGGATCTTCGCCCTTTGCCATGGCGTCCAGATCCTCGCTGCTGCCGGCCTTGCCAAAGATAAGTGCGTTACTTGCTACGAACACGTCCGCTTCGAAGCTGAGCAGGCCGGCGGCACGTTTGTAGCCGAACAAGCCGTTCGCGACGGTCGTATCGTCACGGGTCAGACCTGGCAATCGCACCCCGAGTTCTATCGCGAGGTCTTTGCCTGCCTGACGCCCGAGCCGCATGCCGCTCGATCCTGAAGTTGCCGCCTTTCTCGAATCGCAGAAAGGCTCGCCGCCCCGGTCTTCTCTAACGGTCGAAGAAACCCGCAGCATAATGCGCCTCAATGCTGCTCTCACGGGAGCCGCGCCTGCACTCTCCGCGGTTGACAATGTCGCGCTCTCCCCAACGCTGAACGCCCGCCAATACTGGCCAACAAAGCGCGACAGTTTACCCTGCATCGTCTACTTCCATGGCGGGCGTTTCATCAGCGGCGATCTCGAAAGTCATGATCCGCTCTGCCGCCAACTGGCGCAAGCTACCGGATTCCGTGTTCTTGCGATCGATTACCGGCTGAGTCCCGAGCATCCCTTTCCTGCCGCTGCCGACGACGCCGGTTTCGCACTCGCGTGGGCAATGAGGCAGGGCGCCTCAATCGCCGTGGTGGGAGATAGCGCGGGCGCCAATCTTGCTGCCGTTGCCGCCCTGAACCATCGCGGCTCTTCGCAACTTGCCGCCCAAGTACTCGTGTATCCAATGATGGATTCGACCTGCAGCCTTGCTTCCCACGTTGAATTTGCGACCGGCTACGGCCCTGGTTCCGAAGACATGCAGCGCGGTTGGAAGGAGTATTTGCAAAACGAAGTCGATCCGCGCAATCCCCGCATCTCACCGCTGTACGAAGGAAATCTTCATGATCTGCCGCCTACGATGGTCATCACAGCCGAGTACGATACGTTGCGCGATGAGGGCGAGTTATACGCTCAAAAGCTGACAGATGCCGGTGTGGACGTCACCTGTCACCGCTACCCAGGTGCGATTCACGGGTTTTTCACCATGCAAGGCATCCTGCGCCTCGCCCGCGAATCGTTGAACGAAGTGGCCGGGTTTCTGCGCGCCCATCTGCAAGCGAGATCATGAAACGCGCGCCCCGGAACACAGTAAGTCCGGTATGGAGTATCACGACCGTACGCGCTCGGAGGAGCAGGCCGCACGCGAGAACGACATGATTACGATCCGCTTGTCTCAACGGGCTTATCTGCCCGTAGCCATTCCGCTCATGCGTTGTCCACTTAACCTACTGGAATTCTCCATGGGTTTGGCGGGAAGGGTCGTTCCCTGTCTTCGGCGATCGCTTCAGGACTAAGTTGAAACGTGATGGTCGCGGACGAGCTCGACGACTCTGAGTCCCCCGTCTCGTTCTCTGGCGAATGCTGCCGGATCATCTCACGGAACTTCTGGCGCCAGGTCTCTGCAGCCTCCTCGGGATCAGCGAGATACGCTCGCATGGAGTTAACCTCTTTCATAAGTGAGGCGCAGCCGTTTGCTCACCGTAAAGCGCAATTGCGCGCGCCAAGTGCCGGCTGGCTTCGTCGAGCAACGGCTCTGCCTTCGCGCGAAGTATTGGAAGATTGGGTTCTGGTCGAACAGGGTAATGGCCATAGTTAGGCAAAAGCTTCCTTGTTTTCCCAATCAGGATCATCCCGCAATGAACATTTGCGTGTTTGTGGTCCGGGCGAACTTCCAAAAGGCGCTCGAGCCATCGCTTCGCTTCGTCCATGCGATCATTTTCTTTATCGCGCGGGTCCTTCCAGCTGAAATACAGCGAGCACAGATACTCGATGATCAAGTCATTTTCGGGGTCGAGCTGATTTGCCCGTTTGAGGCTATTTTCCGCGAGCGGCCAGTTCGTCGAGTTCTGTTCAGCAAGGATGGCCCTCTCCCTTTCCTCGTAGGCTGCCCATTCCTGTAGCATTCTTTCCCCTGCGGCCTCGAGATCAGGCGAGAATCCTGCTGGCCTTTGTTTGTAGAGGGTCAAACGGGCCGCGCCAAGCGCCAGGTGTGCCTGGACGGAGCTGGGGTCCGTCGTAGTGGCGTTTTCAAAATATTCGCAGGCTTCGTCGAAACGCTTAGCCCCGTACGCTTCGACCCCGCGGGCGAGCCATGATTCAGCGCTAAGTTGCCCGGTGGACATCCTTCAATTTGATCAGATTTCGTTCTCCCAAATCGGCGAGATCCGATCATCCCGTGAGCGATACGTGGCTGCGCTCAGCTCTTCCGAGATCACCAGGATCACCGCTCCAGCAACAATTGCGCCGCCGGCAATCAGCCATGAACTCCTTGACTTGAGAGCTCAGGTTGGCAGCAATCGTGTACGCGCTTCGTCGGTTGGGCCAAGCTATCGGTCATCTGCCAATAACTGGCGCGTTAGAGCGCTACATCTGCAACGCGGATGCGAGTTCCGGTGCCGAACATGACGGTCACTCTCAGATAACTTCCGATAAGATGGTCGCGCAGAAGGAGAGCGAATACGGCGGAAGGAGTGATCTTATATCAATGATTGATTCGCCGCGCTTGCGAGTGGTTGATGTCACGCCGCCTGATGATCTTCTTCACGTCAGCGTACAGCTTCGGCCTGAGGTGCCATAAATTGCGAATCGTCTCACTGTTTGCGAGTGCGACCGAGATCGTTTGTGCGCTCGAAGAGGGTAATTCACTGGTAGGGCGTTCTCACGAGTGTGACAACCCGTCATGGGTTCGATCGCTTCCAGCATTGAGCGAACCGGCGTTCGACATCTCTATTTCGAGCGGGAAATCGATCGCGAAGTAAGCCGGCGCATTCGTGCAGGGGAGCCGCTGTACCGGATCCATACGGACTCGATTCGTCGACCTTAAGCCGGACCTGATCTTTGCCCAAAGCCACTGCGAAGTTTGTGCGGTTACGCCGGGCGACATTCAGGGCGAAGGCGCATGCATACCGGGTGCTCGTATTGTGAGCTTGACGGCCGGCTCTCTCCACGATGTATTCGAATCGATACTGACAGTCGCGCAAGCGCTAGGAGTCCGAGAGCGAGGGCGTGAGCTGGTCACGCGCGAAAGAGCCCGGCTCGACCGGCTTCATGCGGTGACTGCCCCACTGCGGCGACCTTCCGTAGTCGTGCTCGAGTGGATAGATCCGCTTTTCCCGATGAGCAACTGGGGTCCCGAACTCGTTGACGCTGCTGGCGGCGAGTTGGTGCTCGGCAATCAAAATCAACATTCATCTGCGATCCCGTCCGGGCAGTTGGTAGCTGCGGACCCTGAGTATCTGGTTATCGCGCCGTGCGGATTCGATCTGGATCGAACGATCCGCGAAGCGGCGGTCCTCGAACGTCACGGCTGGTGGGCTCAGTTGCGAGCCGTCCATGAGGGTAAAGTTGCGTTCGCCGACGGCAATCGGTTCTTCAACCGGTCAGGAATGACAGTCGTACGCAGCAGCGAAATCATGGCGGAAATCCTGCACGGCGTTATTGCCGAGGAGCGGACCGAAAACCGACACTGGGTGCTCGATAGCGCGTGCACGAGAAACTTGGGCAGCGTGATGCGAGGAGTTACTCAAACGGACGTAATAGCGGGAATGACGAATCACTCCATAGACGCCGGCGTGCGTATCGGACACGTGCACCTGAAGGTAGCCGATCTCGAAAGGGCGCTGAACTTTTACTGCGGAGTACTCGGCTTTCAGCTTACCCAGCGCTTCGGCTCGCAAGCTGCTTTTCTTGCCGCCGGCAACTACCACCATCACATCGGCCTCAATACCTGGGAGAGCGCGGCCGGATCGCCGCCTCCGCCGCGCAGTACCGGCCTTTATCACCTCGCAATCCTCTACCCTACGCGACGTCAACTCGCAGATGCCTTGCGCCGTCTCATCGGTGCTCATATTCCGCTCGAGGGCGCAAGCGACCATGGCGTCAGCGAGGCGCTTTATCTGCGTGATCCGGACGAAAACGGTGTCGAACTGTACTGGGATCGGCCGCAAGAATTATGGCCGCGCAAGGCGAACGGTGAACTTGCCATGTATACCCGAGCACTCAATCTCGAGTCGCTCCTGGCCGAGACAGACCCTGGCACTCCTTCGCCTGGCATCTCGACCCTTGGCGCCGGTCCGTTGGATCTTTGACCTCGCAAAGAATCGGTGCCAGATCATCGGCTCCGAATAAGCACTGCAGTCGCATCGTCCGTCAGGTCGGATCCCAGGCTGTAACGCCGTATCTCGTCAACTAGTCCATCGACACAGGCCTCCGGTCGCAGGAAGTGCTGGATGAGACGAGCCGGACCGTATTCCTCATACGAACGGTCCATCGCCTCCGTAATGCCGTCGGTATAGAGCAGCAACGCGTCGCCCGGTGGAAGTTCGATCGTGTGCTCCGAGTAGGAGGACACGCCCAAGCCCAGCGGCAGGCCGGGATCCACATCGACGAATGAACAATCACCGTGCACCAACAGCGGCCGGGGGTGGCCTGCACTCGCTATTGTGATCTCACGCGAACTCGCGTTGAGCACGCAATACAGCATGGTGACGAACTTGCCCTGGGGAAAATCCTCCATGACCGTCTGGTTCAAAGCCGCAAGTGTTTCGCCCGGAGATGAACTGGAACGTGCGACCGAACGCAGAACGGCTCGGGTCGCCGCCATGAGCAAAGCGGCCGGCATGCTTTTTCCCGAGACATCCGCAAGAACGATGCCGTATTTCTGATTACCGAGATCGATGAAGTCGAACCAATCGCCCGCCACGGCTTCCGCCGGACACCAGGCTGTTTCAAATGTGAACCCAGGTACCAGAGGGACCGGCTTCGCAAACAGTGCGCTTTGAATGGCACGCGCTTCTTCGGCGTCACGTACCATTCGCGCACGTTCCTGGCGTTCCCGCTGAATCAGGCGAGCGTTTTCCACCGCGACAGCAATGTGCCCGGCGAGTGCCTCAAGCACTTGTAGTTGGTCTTCAGAGAACGCGTGTGGTTCGCGATGGTTGACCGAAAATACGCCGATCACTTCACCGCCCGCAATCAACGGGATGTCAACCTCGGCACGGACGTCGGCCTCGCAGGGAAGATAGTGCGGATCGAGTCGAACATCGGGAGCATATCGGATGCGGCCAACCGCGGCGGTGTGACCCACCATACCCTCACAACCGATCTTCAGGCGCGCACCCTTCTTATGCACGCTGCAGCCGCGCACACCCCGAAGCACCATGTCGTCGCTTTCGTGATCCCGCAACCAGACCGAAGTCTCGACGAAGCCGATCCCAGCGGCAAGATCATTTACGAACCGCTCAAGCAGGAGGTCCAAATCGACGGTGGAGTTGATGAGTTGGGCCGCACGCTGCAGTTTCATCAAAGCCTGGACCAAGTCGCAGGGCGACTGAAGGCGGGAACGGCTACGAACTGGCAAGCCGACCGGAGCGGAGATCGGACTGATACTGGCCATAGAGCCTTTCTGATTCCGGAACTGACGGCGGCCAGTTCCGAATCGATCCTCCCTTGGATGCAAGCGCCACTTGAACAGATGCAATCGGGGAATGTAAACGCGGGGGACGCATTTCGTGAGAGAATGACCGGGACATGGCGACCCCGGCGGCGCCGACTTGGCTGGCCGCTACGAAACTCGCAGCTCCGACACGCCGGCCCGATAGCCTACTGCGCCCCCGGTTATTGGAAACGTTTGGGCACGCATTAGACCAGGCCCGTCTCGTCTTGATCTCCGCCCCCGCCGGCGCGGGCAAAACTACGCTCCTGGCCGATCTGCCGATAGCCTTCCCGCAAACTATCTGGTCGTGGCTGATGCTCGACTCAGAGGACAACGACCCCTCGCGCTTTGCAGCCGCCCTTATCGTTTCTCTGGCAAAGGCCGGTATCGACGTAAAAGAGCCATCTTCGAGGCCGGCGGAGCCTCGCGTTTTGGTTACGACGTTGGTCAATCGGATTGCACAGGAGGAGAACAAACAGTTTGTTCTGGTGCTCGACGATCTTCATCTCCTTAGTGAACCGTCGGTTTATGAACTGCTGGAATACCTCATCAATAGTCTCCCGCCGAATATGCGGGTCGTGGTGGCCACCCGTCAGGATCCACCGCTAGGGCTCGCCCGACGCCGCGCCCGCGGCGAAGTGGCCGAAATTCAATTTCAGGATCTGAACTTCAGCGAAGACGAAACGCGCGCGCTGGCCAACCAGCGCCTGGGGCTCAATCTCAGTAACCAAGAAGTCAGCCAGCTCCAATCGCGTACCGAAGGATGGGCAGTGGGACTGCGCCTCCTGACGACTTCTCTGTCCCAATCGCCCGCGCATCGCACAGCCCTGCTGCAGAATGATCTCCATGGCAGCCGCCGCATCTTCGATTTTCTTGCCGAAGAGGTTCTCGACCGCCAGGAGCCAGACTTGAGGAAGTTTCTGCTTGAGACTTCGATTCTTTCCTTGCTCCGTCCCGAGGTTTGCGATGCATTGACCGGGCGGACTGATTCCAGCCAAGTGCTTGAAGCTCTGTACCGCCGGAGTCTGTTCGTTGTGGCGGCGGACGAAGCCGAAACGAGCTTCCGCTACCATGACCTGTTCGCCGATTTTTTGCGCGAACGCCTGCGCCGGGAGCGACCGGACCAGTGGACAGAATTGCATCGGCGCGCGGGCGGCGCAGAGAAGGCTCCGGGTGATCGCCTGCACCATTGGATCGCTGCCGGGCAGTGGGACGTCGCCGCTGAGGAGATTGAGGCCATCGGTCCCGAGTATGCCCGCCGCGGATTCGTCCTGACGTTACAGCGATGGATTTCAGAGCTTCCGGAGCAGGCACGCCTGGAACGTCCCCGCCTCCTCTACCTGTTAGGACATGCGATCTGGACGCAAAGGGAGTTCTCGCAAGCTCAGCCGTATCTCGAACAGGCGCTCGCCGGGTTTCGCCGCAACGGAGATGTCGTCGGCCAGGGCGAAACGCTGGTTGCCCTCGCGAATAGCGCCGTGATGAACAATCGGTTTGACGAATCGAGCGAGATGATTCGCGAGGCTCTCGCGCTCGACATGCCCGACAGCGGGCGTGTGCAGCTTCTTTCTGCCAGTGCCTGGGTCGCCATCTTTCGCCAGGACTGGACCGAAGCTCTGGAGCATCTTGATGAAGTGTTCCAGATGGTGAAGAGCGGGGCAGCTATCTCCAATCCGATGGCGCTTATGTCCGTGCTGTTTGCCGCAGGACTGCCTGAATACGTGGGCCGGCTGGAGACCTTATGTACTGTCATGCGGCTGCGGCTCTCCGGGCCGCCGGATCTGGCTCATGGTTGGTATCACATATTCAACAGCGCCGTTCTGTTTGATCGGGGCGACACGATCGGATCCTACTCCGATGCGGAAAAGGCTTTCTCGATCGCCGGACAGTCAGAGCGCATGTTACTGCTCGGTGCCGCTTTATGCACTAATTTCTGGTTGATTGCGGCCGCCCGAGGCGACTGGACAGCAATGGAAGCCTGGAGCAGCGACAGTTTGGAGCACGACAAGTATGGACAAGTGATCCGCAATTGGCGCCTTCATTCCCTTTACCAGCAGGCCCGTGCGCGCTGGCATTTAGGCAAGCTTGAAGAGTTGCGAGCCACCTGCGATGATGCGATGCGCCCCAATCCGGTGGAAGCTCCCGCCGCCCGTCCCTACCGAAGTCTGATCCGCGGGATCCTGAAGCTCGCTGAGCGCGCCCTGGGGCAAGCTGAACAGGCCTTTCGTGAAGCGCTCGACGAGGAAGAAGGGTTCAGAGTCACACGTGCCATTGCAAGCGCCAGGGTCATGTTGGCATATACTCTGCTTCTGCGCGGCCAAGCTGATGAGGCCCTAGAGGTGTTCAAACCCTACCTGGGTCAGGCCGAAGCATTCAATCTGCCCGGCTACCTGATCCGCGAAAATCCTCACGTTGTTCCGCTGCTTCGGCATGCGCACCAGCGCAACATACATCGTGCCTACGCGGCCCACATACTGGAAATGCTCGGAGCACCGCTGACCGCGATGGACGCGGCCAACGGTCCACTACTCTCCGAGCGCGAACTGGAAGTGCTGCTTGTCATGGCGGAGGGTCTTGCGAACCGCGCCATCGCGCAACGTCTCTTTGTAAGTGAAGCCACGGTTAAGACGCACGTACAACGCATCATGCGAAAGCTTGACGGGAAAACACGAACCCAGGCGGTGGCTCGCGCAAGAGAGTTGATGTTGTTCTAGGATCCAGATGGCCATTTTCGTTATGGATATATTTATTGCCTCGGAGCAATTGCCATCGGCGTCAATCCGACGCTTGGCCTAGCGGGAACAGCGGCGATCATTGCCGTTTGTCCTTTGCGGATAAGAGCATTCACCCGAGCAGCATTGTCCATGCGGTTGCGTCGCTCCGTCCAGCCGTGCAAGATCATGTCGATGTCCTGCCGATTGAATGAGAGCGGCTCAGATCTCAGCCGTATGAGATCTTTGTCCGTCCAGTGAGCCTTCATGATCCCTTCTCTGGAATGATAGTTCGTGCCCTGTAAGATGTGAGTAATTTCATGGACCATGACATGCGCCAGGAGACTGGTCATGATCCAGTCGTTGGTCACATTCATCACACGATCCCAAAAGATTCGAATGTGCTCGCCTTCAAACGGCAGGGCATACGCCAAGGCGCCGGAGTGAAAGGATAGTGGTGCATTGGAAATGAATTCGATAAGGATTGCCGGTTTCGTCCCACCGTGTTTGGGCTGACCTCTTTGCCATTGAATCTGCACACCGGCCTTTTCAAACATGGCTGAAGCCAGCTTTTCTGCACACGGAAGTCTCAGGGCACGATCGCTGGAGCCCGGCCGTACGGCGACATTTACGGTCAAGACGCGGGGCTTCTGTCTCGCCTTGAGCGTAGGGAGCTATCAATCCGATAACTCCCCAAAACACGATGACCACCGGGATCTTCACGGCATTCTTCCTTTCGGTTGGTTGTGCGCCCTTAAGCGCTGGATCTTCTTGTCAAAACCCGGCGCGTGGCGCGCCGGGACGGAGTATCAAGGCCGAGCTTCGTAGATGATGTTGAGCGGTGTCTCCGTAGCCCGACGAAAACGATTGAAGCCGGCTGCAGTCACAACATCCCGAATACGGGACTCGCCGGCCTGGGCACCTAAGCACAGTCCGATTTCCTGCGACCGCGAGCAGGGCGTACAAAGCAGAGTCGAAAACGAGTAATAGACCCGACCGACAGGATTGAGATTGTCTTTCAGACGATCGTTCGCAAAGGGCTCGACAATCATCCATGTTCCATTCGGAGCCAGGGACTGCCGGATATGCTCGGCCGCCCCAATCGGGTCTCCCATATCGTGCAGGCAATCGAAGACAGCGACAAAATCGTAGCCCTTGCCGGGAAACTCTTTTGCTTTCGACACTTCGAAGAAAACGCGGTCATCCAGGCCGTCGCGTCGTGCCGCTTGCCGCGCCGCTTGGATGGACTTGTCGTGATAATCGAATCCGAAAAAGCGGGACTTCGGAAATGCCTTGGCCATCAACAATGTGGAAGCTCCTGTCCCACAGCCAACATCGGCCACTCGCGCTCCTCTTTGCAGCTTTTCCCCCACGTCCTGTAAAGCCGGGATCCACGACCTGATGAGATTAGCCGCATATCCCGGACGGAAGAACTTTTCACATCCATGGAAGACGCCATCCTGATGTTCGTGCCAGCCCATCCCGGCGCCGGTACGAAACGAATCGGCGATCCGTGGTACGGCGGCGAGCGAACCCAGCGCTAATTCGAATGCACCCGGCAGATAGGCGGGACTGTCTTCCGCTGCAAGCGTGAATGCCTGTTCCTGATTGAGACTGAACATTTCGTTCTTCTCGTCGTAGGTGATGTAACCGCCTGCCGCTTGCGAGGCCAGCCACTCGCGCACGTAGCGTTCGTCTGTCTTTGTCTTTGCGGCGAGTTGTGAGGAACTCAATGGGGTCTCAGCGAGTGCTTTATATAACCCCAGCTTCTCCCCAATAACGACCATGCCGGCATGAACGGTTGCCCCGAGGTCAGCGACAAATTGGCCAACGAAGGCGTTCAATTTATCCATGTCCAGAGCCGGCGTTTGTAATGTACTCATTGCAGTTTTCCTTTCTTTTCTGTTTCACAGTGTCAGGCGGTGGGTGTTGCAGACTTACTTATCCGACTATTGCCCCGAGTAGGGGTTTTTGTCGGTAAAGGACTCGCACGAAACGTTTGGGTGCCAGTTGACGAACGCACCCTGGGGATTGTCTTTCCATGCCCAGACGTGCAAGGTGTAAAAGGAGGGGAGTCCGAAGCGATTGGGGCTTTCGAACAAATGAAAGAGCTGGCCCATGAGTTCAGGCGGACCGGAATGCTGGGCATTCCAGGTATCAGCGATCAGTAGATAGTCAGCGCCGATCAGCCGACGGCCTCCGCCCGGAGTTGCCTCGTAGATCACGATCTGCGGACGAGTGGGATCCAGGACGCCGCTCTTCACCAGGTCTCCGTTGACGTAGTGGAGTCCCATTGCGCCCGAGTAGTCACCGCTAACGCATCCAAATTGGAGGGCATATCCCTCCGCCTCGGCAACCGACACATCCTTGTAGCGTTCGGTGGAATCGCGAACGACTTTGATCAAGGCGTTCGCCTTACGCTGCTGATCCTGATCCTGGTGCATTTGGTGTTGCTGGGCACTTGCTGTTGGCGTGTGCACACCGTCGTCTTGCGCCAGGGCGCAGGCTGCCGGAATGTTCATGAATGCAAGAGCGATGACAGAAAATTCGAGCGCTCTCCCGAAGTATTTGCATGCGGAAATAGTTGAAATGCGCGATGGACCTCATTGGAATGTCTCCTTAAGCTGAATTGGTTTTGATATTTGCTTGGCTACAGCCTTGCGGCTATGGCGTGACTTGATTGTCAGGAAAGGAGGCAGGCGGGCGCGTCCTTCGAAAGGATGATTCTCCGGAGGACGAAGGATGATTCAACAAGCTCCCGAGAGAGTTAAGCCAATCTGGATTGTCTGGGACGGGAAATGGAAATGGCGGAACGAAAACGGGCGGATCGATTACGTCAAAGACGGGGCCGCGAAACTTCAACGGCGAAGCTTCGCACACAAATGAATGGAGTTGAACTGCTAAGTAACAAGAATTAATGGGCTTGTGATCCGCTCGCCGGGCCGGGAAGGAATCACTGTTTCAGAACCCGAGAGCAGGGCGCTCCTGCCACAGCGTGGAATGTTCTCCGGAGCTGTCGGGCGGTAAGCCTTCGTCGGCACGTCCGTTCGAAAAGTAGTAAAGCGCTATCGATTTGCGCCACAAATTTGGCGGGCCAACGACGGGCTCTGGCTGGCCATGGAATGAGTTACTGTCCGTCGCAAACAGAACGGTTTGGTTGAACTCCGGCAGGATCCGGTGGACACAATTCTTCATGTCTCGATCCCACAGTTCCAGCCAACCGCCATTCTCTTCGCGCCAGCCCTCGTTGAGATAGATAAGCAGATTCAGTCTGCGGTCGAGTTTGAAAAATGGGTGTTTGTTGTAATCGGCATGAACGGCAAGCTTACCGCCGGAGGCCGTCGCATGGAGACCCCCACCGAACATATATGGGTCCGGCATCAATCCCCACATATTTGTGACTTTTTGCAGCGTCTGCAGAAAGGCCGGGCTGGAAAGCGCTACGAAATAACGCTGCGTGTGGGGTCCGAATTGCGTTTTCCACGTTGTTCCGGTCTTCTTTTTGACGTAAGTTCCGTCGTCATGCTTCTCGAGGTTGCCCTCTTCGGTAGGCCACTCATCGAGTACGGCTCGAAGTGCCTGCGGGTTGAACAGGTCTTTCAAGACGAGATGGGGATAGGGCGCCGCGGTCTGGAAGCCCACATGCTTTTCAAGCCGTTCCAGTCCGTCGGGCGCAAACAAAGGGATCTCGTCCGACCCCCGTCCTAAGAATTTCAATCTCATAATCAGGGCGAGAGCTGATTCGTCTCTAAACAGCTATCTCACATGAGGTTACAACGAAGGCGTGACTCAGCTTCAGATCTAAGCCTGGCTTCTCTGCCGGCCTAGGATGTGAGACGACTGTCCGAGCGTATCTGGCCAGTGGCGATTGCACTGGATGAGCGTCCGGCGAGCAGCAGTCCGATGTAGCAAGTCACCGGCCATGTCAATAGCCAAGACAAGGAATACCAGTGAGGCCAGCCATTGCTCCAGTTCGCAACGGTAGCGGCGAGCCCTAATGTTTCACCAAGCAGAAAGAACCAGAGGACATGCCCTGCGCTGCGGCCGGGCGAAAGACGGGCGCATACCCAGGCAGAGAGGATCGACACAGCCACAAAGAAAACTGTACTCGTCAGCAGTGCGGGATTCGAAGGGATGTGTCCCGCGGTGAAGTCGCCCGGAAACAGGCGGGATAACAACGGATCGGAGCCTAGGACCAGGAGGATCGAAAGTACATAGCTACCAATAACGATCGCGACCGACTTCAACATTAAGGGTACCCCTAGGTGGGTAATTGTACGTGACAGTCGGTACGAGATCAAGCCCTAACCATGGGGCAGCGAGCGATCCCGATCAGGAGGTTCAATTCGAGTTCGAACAGATTCGTCCTGCCGAGTACACCAAAGCATACCGGTACGGTCCGCCTCCGTCGACACGAAAACGGGAAGGGCCGTTTAGCGGTGAAGCTAAACGGCCCAGAAGGAATTTAATTCATGGCACAGTACAGTTCTTCGGCGAAAGAGCCGAAGAGACTACTATGCGCCCCACAAACCTTGGCCAGCCTTCACGTTGCTCTTGATTTTCACGGGTGTCTCTCCTTTCGTTCAGTCTTGAGACCTCCCTGGCAGGGGAAGAACTCAGAATTCCAGCGACGATCAAATTTCAAAGGGTCGGAAGTTAGCGCTTCCGGCCTTTTTTATTTTCCTTGCCGCATCGGGATGACTTAGTTATACCGAAAACCACACCTTAATCAAAGACTTTTGTACGGTATAAGTAGATCGGATTTGCCCGTAAGTCCACACGGCTGACTTAGTAAGCAAATCCCGATCAACCTACGACGCGGTTACCCTGAAGAGTGCAGGAAAACCTCACGTTTTTTGAGCCGCCGATGCTTCCCTTAAAGCAACAGCTCGGGACAAGGCTGAAGCGGTTGGCAGAATCTAATCTGCTTCTTGGCACGAGTTCCTGGAAGTACGAAGGTTGGCTGGGCAGCATCTATTCGCCCGAGCGCTATTCGTCACGTGGACGGTTTTCGAAAGGCAAATTCGAGCGCGAGTGTCTGAGAGAGTATGCCGAAGTTTTTTCGGCCGTGTCAGGAGACTTCGCGTTCTATCAGTTTCCAACGGTAGCCGTCTGGGAAGCTTTGTTCGCCCAGGTGGAACCTCCATTCCAATTTGCGTTCAAGGCGCCTGAAGAGATTACGGCACCCATATTCCCTACGGCACGAGCGCTACGGTTCACGCGCCGGCCAGGCAAACCCTCTGTTTCTGCATGCGACGGCCTTCACGCAGCAGTTTCTCCAGTCACTGCGAAAGCACCTGGAGTTTGTCGGGGTGATCATATTTGAATTCCCTGCCTCAATCACCAAACTGTTCACCGGCCAGCAGTTCGCGGACATCTTAGGGCGATTCTTGCGCGAGTTACCGAAACCGTTCCGCTATGCCGTCGAGATCCGGAGCCCCATGCTCTTCTGCCCTGAGTATTGGCGCTTCATGCGAGAGGAAGGCGCGGCTCATGTCTTCAATTCCTGGACTCAAATGACGCCGCTCGCAGAGCAGATCTCCAAGAGCGATGCGTTCACTGCTGACTTTACGGTGTGCAGAGCGTTAACGATTCCGGGCCGTAGCTATGAAGAATCAGTAAGGCTTTTCAAGCCATACTCGAGCATTCGAGAGCCAAATGAGGAAGTGCGGAGAGCGCTTAGGGATTTACTGGTGAGGAGCAAACGCCGAGGGGAGCCCGCCTTTGTGTTTGTGAATAACCGGCTAGAGGGCTTTTCGCCGGGAACCATCGCGGCCGTAGTCGAGGAATTGGACTGACGACGATGAACAGCGGCCGATTTCGAACCATTTGAACCCTTTGCCGGTCTGGCGGCGCACTTGCTCGCTGCCTCGGAAGCGAGCGATGACCGAGCGCACGATCACACTCATCTCATTCGCGTCTGGCGGAACGCAAGGCAAATACATGCACAGGAAGGGGGCGACCTGGAGGTGCTAGCTGCGGCCGTTCTGCTGCACGACTGCGTTTCCCTGCCGAAGAACTCGCCACACCGGAGTCAGGCATCGAGATTGGCGGCAGAGAAAGCGCGCTCGTATCTAGAAGATCTGGGTTGGGCTCCTGCCCGGGTTCAAACCGTAGCCGGACGCGATTCTTACCCACAGTTACTCGGCCGCTCTGAACCCGATGTCCATTGAGGGTCGAATCCTCCAGGACGCCGACCGTCTGGATGCGATCGGCTTCGTCGGTATCGCACGCTGCTTTTACACCGCCGGACGAATGAGCTCACGGCTTTACGAACCGACGGATCCGAAGGGTAAAGGCCGCGCCCTCGACGACGCGGCTTTCGCGCTCGATCACTTTCCTCAGAAACTCTTAAAATTGGCTGAAGGGTTCCGGACGGAAACAGGTCAAAAACTTGCCCGGGAGCGGCACGACGCGTGTCTTCAGTTTTATCTCGGGATGTTGCGAGAGATCTCCTGAGAAGGCACGTGAGAACACAAAACGGGAAGGGCCGTTTAGCGGTAAAGCTAAACGGCCCAGAAGGAATTTAATCATGGCATAGTACAGTTCTTCGGCGAAAGAGCCGAAGAGATTACTATGCGCCCCACAAACCTTGGCCAGCCTTCACGTTGCTCTTGATTTTCACGGGTGTCTCTCCTTTCGTTCAGTCTTGAGACCTCCCTGGCAGGGGAAGAACTCAGAATTCGCGACGACAATCAAATTTCAAAAGGGTCGGAAGTTAGCGCTTCCGGCCTTTTTTATTTTCTTGCCGCATCGGGATGACTTAGTTATACCGAAAACCACACCCTAATCAAAGACTTTTGTACGGAATAAGTAGATCAGATTTACCTGTAACTGAATGTTTTACAGCCTACTAGTTCATGCGCTTTACATTTCGCATTTGTTCGACGGTAGAGACCTCGCGATCTTCGCCCGCTTCAAAGTAGCCGTTCAAAAAAGTTTTGACGCCACTCTACAGTTTCCCGATAACGAGACCGAACATACTGATGTACACAGCAAATCAAAGCTAATCTTCACGTTGCTCTTGATTTCGCGGCTGTTTCATCTTCGTCTCGATCTTGAGATCTCCCTGGCAGGGGAACAACTCAGGATTTGGAACGATCCAGTTCTCACAGGCCGGAAGTTAACGCTTCCGGCCTTTTCTATTCCGTGACAAACCGAATGCAACATGCCGTGTACGATAGCTATTCACGTTTGCATGCCAAGACAAATAGCGATCTTAGGCGCTTCCGGATCAGTCGGCAGCGCACTAGCCGTTCATATCCTTCGTGCACGCCTGCTTGAGCCTTCGGATCGACTCCTGTTAGTCGGGCATGGCGTGCATACGACCGAACGCAAGCTACTCAGCACGCGCATCGATCTCATGGACGCCGTTCGATGATGAACGCGTAAAGGATAGAAGTCGTTCCTGATATTTCCGATGTAGAAGCCGACATTGTGATCGTGGCAGCCGGAGCTACGATCGGTCCCGGCAGCCCGACCAGGCGCGATCTCGGTGCGACGAATCGCGTTGTCTTTGAGCACATTGCAGATCAATGCGTCACGCGGCTTTCGAAGGCACTGTTTATCGTCGTCAGCAATCCAGTCGAGCTAGCGGTCGAGATACCTTCGTTGGCAATCGATCGAAAGCGTGTCATCGGTATGGGAGCGCAACAAGATTCGATGCGGTTTGCCCGAGCGATTGCGGCGGATCTGTGCATCAGTCGTCACGACATACGGGCAACCGTGATGGAAGAACATGGACAGGCCATGATACCCCTGTGGCGGAGCGTAGAGCTTGTACCTGGCGATAGTCGAGCGACAGGTCAACTCGCGGAGCTCTGGGCGCAAAGCAACCTGTCGCCTTTAGAAACGCGCGTTGCCGCGCTTGCGCTCGGAAGTGAACCGAATCTTGTTGGAAGAACGCATTTCGGAGGCTTACGCCATGGCAGAGCGGGCGCTACCCGACGCAAGGATTTTCGTCGAGCCCTACATCACGGCTCATTGCATGCATTCGACTCCAACCACCTGACGCGACTCTCCAATGTATTGCAGCCGCGCTGGCAAATGACCATCGCCAGATCCACGGGCAGGTGGTTTTGGATGGTGAGCTGCTGGGCATCAATGGAGTTTGCGGCGTACCGTTGACAGTCGGAGTAAACGGTTGGCGAGCGGAGCCGTTGGACTGGCTGGCACGAGACGAGATCGACGCGATCGAAAAAGCTACCAAGTCCATCCAGGACTTTATTTCAGGAACCCTGATCGAAGGTGTAAAACCCACATTGCTGCCGGAGGCGCTTCTGGTGGTTTGAGCAGTTCGCGTCCCGGAAATCTACTCAACTTCTATCGCCGACCCGTTTTCGAGTGCATCGAAGGGCGGCAGCGAAGGATCTTCGGAGAGAGCCTGGCGAAGGTCGTTGACTGGCTCGTCCTTTCCGTCGTCAGCCAGCTGAAATGTGCCCCAATGGATGGCGATACTGCGTTCCGGCGCAAGGACGCCGTGTGCCTTGACCGCCTCCGCGGGAGTCATATGCACCGGACCCATGAACCACTCGGGCTTATAGGCGCCAATTGGCAACAGGGCAAGGCGCGGGCGACCCAACCGGCTCCGGATCTCCTCGAAGTGCGGTCCGAAGGCGGTGTCAGCTGCGAAGTAGACCGGTCCGGCTGGAGTCGTAATCCAGTAACCACACCAGAGCGTCCGGTTGCGATCTGAAATGCTCCGCGCGGAGAAATGGTGCGCCGGTACGCAGGTGATTGGGCCCGCAGTATCCCACCAATCCATTTCCCTCTCCGTTTTTATCCCATGCCGGGAAAGTAACTTCTCAAGTCCCAGCGGAACAACAAAACGCGGTGAGTGCCCCCCCGCAAGCCGCTTCAAAGTCGGCAAATCCAGATGGTCGTAATGATTGTGGCTGAGCAGCACAAGGTCGATCCGCGGCAAGTTCTCGAAACGAATGCCTGGGGGCGCATAGCGCCGGGGTCCCAACGAGGAGAACGGACTCGCCCGATCACTCCAGATCGGATCCGTGAGAATGTTGGTACCCGCGTACTGGATCAGCACAGTGGAATGATTCACCCACGTAATCCGGCACCGTTCACCATCGACCGAAGCCGGTGGGATGTTCGACGGAGGAGCGGACTGTGCAGGAGGAGACCAGGGCGCTGTGCGGCTCGTCATCTTCCAACGCAGTACATCCAGGAGTCCTTTGGCCGGAGGTGCGTTCGGGTTGAAGAATCGCTTACCGTCGTAATGGTCAGACAGAGGATAACGCAAGGGCTTTGTTTCCCCTATCAATGTGATTCCGGATGCGCCAAGGCAAACGTGGGAGTGACGAGTTGCATGATTATGTCGGCCATCTCTTCCGAAGAAGGCCGGTTTGGCATTCTCACCCACTCTTGTGCCGATCCGTAGATGGACCAACTGAGGACGGTTGCGAGCAACTCCGGACGAACGAGCGCTCGCGGGACGATGGCGGTGAAATCCATCCAGAATCAGTCTCCGAACAACTGCGATGACGGCAGACTCGAGGTGAGGCCCTAACTGGCGCAGCCGGTCACACCCGAGCTTCGACATTTCCGCCAGGTAATCGCACACCGCGAGAGCGAAGGAACGCAATGCTGAGGCACACGTTCCATCAAAGGACAGGCCTCGCCGGGAAAGGAGGTCTTCGAAACGACTTCCGACTACACACTGCAGCAAAGCAAATTTATCCGGATAATGATCGTAGAACGTGACCCGATTCACAGTGGCTGCATCGGCGATGTCCTGAACGGAAATCTTGTCGAAGTCCCTTTGCTCCAGCAGTTTTTCGAGCGCTTGGTGCAGGAGCTGGCGGGTGCGCCGGATGCGCGGATCGAGATCTCGTTCAGCTACCGTGGCCATGCTCTCCTACCAGCGTAGCGAAACCGGGAGCAAGGCTAGGCAACATTTGTCGCCTTTTCCTGAAACTACACTTGTAGCTTAGTCATCATGTGTAGCACAGGCAGAATTTGCCGTGCAGGCATCCGGTTAACCCGAGATCGCCTGTCGTGAAAAGGAGAACTTTTGTGAAAATTGCTTCGGCTTCAGCCCGTTTTTTGCTCGGCATCATGTTCACCACCTTCGGTTTGAACGGATTTCTTCAGTTCCTTCCGATGGGACCAGTCCCCGGGTTGGCGGGCCAATTCATTGGAGCGCTTGCACAGTCGCACTACATGTCCGTCGTTTTCGCCCTGCAGTTGGCATGCGGTCTGCTGTTGCTCGCGAACCGATATGTTCCTCTAGCGCTGACGTTTCTTGCGCCGGTGATCGTAAACATTGTCCTGTTCCATGTGTTTCTCGCGCCAGCCGGCTTGCCTATGGCAATTATTGCCGTCGCGTTCTGGATTCTTGCCGCTTATCCTTTACGCCCCACGTTCTCTGTTCTTTTGGCGCAGAGAACGCTCGCGCGATAAGGAAGGGAAGAGAAGCTGCTGCCGCGGATCGCGGGCTTGGTGCGCGCTTTCGCTATGCCGCGTTCGTCGTCCTGGACGCTGACGGTCCACCATGCAATGCATAGAGCTTTCGCGTACGTTTCAAAACGGGAGAGCCGTTTAGCTGTCAAAGCTAAACGGCCCAGAAAGAAATTTAAGTTGATGGCATAGTACAGTTCTTCGGCGAAAAGGCCGAAAAGACTACTATGCGCCCCACAAACCTTGGCCAGCCTTCACGTTGCTCTTGATTTTCACGGGTGTCTCTCCTTTCGTTCAGTCTTGAGACCTCCCTGGCAGGGGAAGAACTCAGAATTCGTGCGACGATCAACATTTCAAAGGGTCGGAAGTTAGCGCTTCCGGCCTTTTTTATTTTCCTTGCCGCATCGGGATGACTTAGTTATACCGAAAACCACACCCTAATCAAAGACTTTTGTACGGAATAAGTAGATCGGATTTGCCCGTAAGTCCCATCGCTTCCCGAGTAAGACAAAGCTTATCGGCAATTGACCTTATCGGAGCTCTTCGTCTACCGGCTCGCAACGGACAGCGACTTCAACGCTCTGAAATAAAACAGCGGGTGATATTCCACCTTGTCGGTAAGCAGCCGCATCTCTCCCACACGGTCGATCAATGAACGCAGGGCGATTTGCGCCTCCAGGCGAGCCAAGCCGGCGCCAATGCAGTAGTGCGTTCCGTACCCGAACGCGACAGATTGCGGGTTAGGTCGATCAAGCATGAGGTTCTCAGGATCGGAGAATTGCGTGGGGTCATGATTCGCAGCCCCGATCCCGATCTGAACACGATCACCTTTCTTCATGCGTACTCCGTGGCATTCGAAGTCTTCGGTCAGGACCCGGGAGATCGTCAGCACAGGACTGATGAAACGGAGTAGTTCCTCAATCGCATTTGGGAGCAGTTCGTGTTTATCACGCAACTGGTTCCAAAGCGAACGTTCTTGCAGCAGATGTAGCACGGAACCGCTCAGTAGGTTAGCGGTCGTCTCGTGTCCGGCGAACAAGCAGGAAATTGCAGAGCACAATGATGTCCTCATCCGATAGAGTGTCCGCGTTCTCTCGCACCGTTGCCATGGCGGAAATAAGATCAGGCTTCGGTGAGCGTCGCCGCTCAGCGAGTAACTGAAGAAGTACAGTCTCTGTGTTGACGAGATTTCGAGCAATCTCGCTCAGAGGAGAAAGATCTCGCGAATAAATGGCTACGGGAAAGCGGGCGAAAGCTGAAGCAGAGGCACGCAAAACGGGATAGTATTCTTCGGGAACACCCAGCAGATCGAAAATCACCAGCGAAGGAAGCGGATAGGCGAAATCCGCCACGAAATCAGATTCACCTTTGCTCAGCAGAGCTTCTATCAACCGATCGACCCGCGCCTGGATTAGACCTTCAAGATTCGCGATCACTTTCGGCGTGAACGCCTTGGCAATGAGAGAGCGTTGGATCGTGTGCTCGGGCGCGTCGAGCGCTTGAACTTGTCGATAAAAGAAGCGGTACCCGACCTCGAAGTCACGCATGGCCTCTTCTGGGAACTCGGCAACGCGCGCCAGCATTGCCTCACCCACCTGAGAAGAGAATCGCGAGCGGTCTGCTAAAGCACTCCGAACATCCTGATACCGCGTCAACAACCAACTTCCAAAATGGGAGTTCCAATGCACCGGGCTCTCCTCGCGAAGGCGCGCGTAAAGGGGGAATGGATTCTGCAAATTGACAGGATTCGAAAGGTTGTCCAAATCTGAAGGGCTACTAACGGCAGAAGAGTTCATAAAGTGTGCCCGAATGAGCACTCATTGTGACATACGCTACGGACTTGCAGTAGATACTCAGGTGATCCCTCCAACCAGGTGCTCACTGTCCGAACCCGGGAAACAGAATTCACGACCAATAGCGCGATAGAGTGAGAAGGTAAAAACGGGCTAGAGCATGAGCACATCCGCTACACCTAACTTCATCCCGAGCACGGAAGAACTGAGCCATGTTGACCGCGACCTGCGCTTCCATCCGTCGGCCACCCAAAACCCGGTTGCACTCTCGGTTGAACAGATCGCAGCTTTCAATCGGAATGGCTATTTGTCGAAGATTCGCATCTTCGATGAGGACGAAATTACGGAAATCCGTCGATACTTCGATGAACTGCTGGCCAAGACGCTGGCCGCCGGCGGAGATAGCTATTCGATCAGCACGGCACACCTTCGTTACGGACGTGTTTACGACATCCTCACGGATCGGCGAATCGTCATGCGAATCAAGGACCTGCTCGGCGAAAACGTGATCGCGTGGGGCTCGCATTTCTTCTGCAAGATGCCTGGCGACGGGAAGCGGGTTTCCTGGCACCAGGACTCCAGCTACTGGCCTCTCACGCCCTCAATGGCCGTCACCGCCTGGCTCGCAATCGATGACGCCACAGTGGAAAATGCGTGCATGCGTTACATCCCTGGAACGCACCAGTTCGGCCATCTGACTTACACGCTCAGTGAAAACGACGAAGGCAACGTTTTGAATCAGACCGTCAAGGGCGCGGAGACCTTCGGCGATCCGGTCGACGTCGAATTGAAGGCGGGAGAAATGTCGATTCATAGTGATCTGCTGCTTCATGGTTCCGAAGCGAATCAATCGAGCAAACGCCGTTGTGGACTGACTTTGCGATATTGTCCCGCCATTGTCAAGGCCGATCTGGGCTGGAACACAAAAGGTGTGATCGTGAGTGGAAACGACGAATCGGGTCACTGGGCAAATCCGCCCCGGCCCCAAACCGACTAACCGCTTCGTGCAGTCCAAGCACCCTGCTAAGCCGAGCCACGCCCATTTCGCCGGAATCGAACTTACAATGGGTGTTCCGTATGTCGGCTACCAATCTCAGCTCGATGTCTGCAAGCCCCCGCTTGCATCGTGGCGAGATTCGCACACTCGTATTAGCTTCTCTGGGCGGCGCTCTCGAATTCTACGACTTCGTTATTTTCGTCTTCTTCATCGCCGTTCTGGGAAAGCTGTTCTTCCCTTCCAGCATGCCGGACTGGTTACGGCAATTACAGACATTCGGGATTTTTGCGGCTGGTTACCTGGCCCGCCCGTTAGGTGGAATCGTGATGGCGCACTTCGGCGACCGTCATGGGCGCAAGCGGGTGTTTACTTTCAGCGTGCTATTGATGGCCGTTCCCACGCTCATCATTGGTCTTTTACCAACGTATCGATCGATCGGAATTGCTGCACCGTTACTCCTGCTGGCCATGCGTTTGCTGCAAGGCGTGGCCATAGGCGGAGAGGCGCCGGGCGGATGGGTCTTTGTTGCTGAGCACGCACCCGAGGGAAGGCGGGGTCTCGCCATCGGCTTGCTGACGAGCGGTCTGACGTTCGGCATTCTGCTCGGTTCCCTTGTGGCGAGCGGGCTCAACCTGATGCTGACCCAAGCTCAAATTGCGGCTACGTTCTGGCGCCTGCCGTTCCTGCTCGGCGGCCTGTTTGGACTCGGGGCGATGTTGCTACGTCAGTGGCTCGCGGAGACGCCGGTCTTCGAAGAGATTCGAGCGCACGCGGCGCTCTCGCGACAGTTACCGTTACGCGCAGTTGTTGAACGCTATAAACGCGCCATCGCTCGCTTCAATGTTCGTGAGTTGGATGTTAACCGCAACCATCGTTGTCCTCATCTTGATGAATCCGGCGCTGCTGCAGACGCTATTCCACCTCAGTCCCGCTGACACCCAGGTGGCCAATTTAGCCGGAACCGCAACACTATGTGTTTCAGTCGTGGCAGTTGGCATCGCATCCGACCGATATGGCATCCGTCGCGTCGCTCTACCGATGCTGCTTTTCCTCGTAGGCGGTACCTACGCCCTCTATCTCGGCGGACCGAATATGCCTTCGGCTTTATTGCTGCTTTACGTGCTGGCTGGCCTGGGCGCGGGAAGTGCCGTATTGGCTCCCATCGTTCATGGTCCGCGCATTTCCACCGGCATTACGTTTCAGCGGCGTGTCTTTCTCGTACAACACCGTGTACGCGATCTTCGGAGGAATCACGCCTCCGCTGGTTTTGTGGCTGGCTCACTTGAACGCGATAGGACCAGCCCATTACGTGGCGGTTGCGGCAATCGCCGGCTTACTCGCGATTCTGCTCGCTCCCGCCTCCGAAGCTTGAATCACGGAATCCATTGGGCCTAATTACTCGTGGCACTCACTTCAGCCCGCCGGTACGCCGGCCCATAGATAACGCGCCCTGGCCGTTCCTCCGTGACCTGTCCATTCCGTAGAGCCAGCTTTCCATTTACGACAACGTCCTCGAAGCCAACCGAATACTGGTGCGGTTTATCAAAGGTCGCGCGATCGGCAACTGTTGCCGGATCGAAAACCACAATATCGGCCTTCATCCCCGGGCGCAGAAGCCCGCGATCACCGAAATTCAACCGCTCTGCTGGCATTCCCGACATTCGGTGAATCGCGTCCTGCAGCGTAATCGTTTTCCGTTCGCGGACGTATACGCCCAACACTCGCGCGAACGTCCCGTAACTGCGGGGGTGAGGTGCCTGTTTGCCGAAGACGGGAATGTCTCCATCGGAAGCGATCATCGTGTACGGAGAACGCATGATCCGTTCGATATCGGATTCGTCGATCGCGTGGTAAACCGCTGAGCAACCGCCCTTCTCCTGCAAACCCATCGCTGTTTCGGCGGCCGTTTCGATGTTGACCTCTACCCCTCGCGCCTTCGTTAGATCAGCGAGGCTCTTGCCGGCAATGCTCGAGTCAAATGGACAGTTCACGATAACAACGTTCTTCGGATCGCCGCCGCCGCGGCCATCTTTGATGTTATGTACGATCTCCGTCTTGATCTTCGCCCGGGCGTCCGGTGCATGGAGCCTCTCCACTACCGCCTCATTCCCTCCGGCAAGCGACCACTGGGGAAATAGCGCAGCAATGCCGGTACTCGAAGCAGTGTACGGATACTGATCGATCGTGACGTCCACGCCGCGCGCGCGTGCCTCCTCGACGAGCTTCAATGTTTCGGTGCTCTTGCCCCAATTCGCGGATCCGATCACTTTGTGATGAGTGATCTGAGTCGGCAAATGTCCTTCTTCGCCGATTCGGATCGTCTCGCGCACGGAGTCTTCAATGTGGTCCGTTTCATCTCTCATGTGCGACTGGTGAAAGCCGCCCATCGAGCCCACTACTTTCGCGATCTCGATCACCTCTTCCGTGTTTGAGTAATTACCTGGAACGTAAAACAAGCCCGTTGAAAGTCCAACGGCTCCGTCGAGCATTGCCTGACGCGCAAGCGCTTTCATCTTTTCCACTTCCTCGGGAGTCGACTGGCGATTGACGAGACCCATCGACAGTGGAGCGCAGTGATCCATGTCCCACGAAGCTGGCGAAGTTGATCGAGATCGGCGTTCCTGAGACTTTCTTGAGAAACGGACCGAGTGGGACGGGTGAACTGCCGTCGGGGCCCTCGATGATCGTCGTTACGCCTTCGTGCAGGTAATTGGCAGCATTCGGAACCTGGAAGATGCCGCGGCGGCCGTGCGAGTGAATATCGATGAAGCCGGGCGCTACCGCGAACCCTTTCGCATCAATCCGCAGCGTCGCTTTCGCATTCGGAAGATGTCCGATTGCTGCGATTGTGTCACCCCGCACAGCGATATCGCCGTAAAACCAGGGGTTTCCGGCACCATCGAAAACTTTTCCATTTTCAATCAGTAAGTCGTAGGTCTGAGCGTGGACCAGGACGGGCAGTAATAAGAAGAAATACGCTCCGCATGGATTCACATCAGTGTAGAGCACGGCGGAGCGTCGACGGCTAAGTCCAGTACAGGATGCGTGCGGCCGGCAGTTCTTCGGCAATCGCCGATTCGAACCACGAACGCAGCTCGTGGGCAACACCCTTCGGGTAGACGTATTTAGGCGACCCGAACTTGGTCATCTTCTTCGTGCGAAAGCTCTCGTCCAGACTCAGCGTCGTCTTCGGATACCACGACAACTGAACCAGCTTCGATTTCGCGGTAAACCGGTGCGTGATCATCTCTAGGGTTAAATCGACGTTTGGTATGTTCGCCACCGCAGCCGCCGCGTTTCGAAGCAGCTCCCGATACTGCTCGCGCCAGTTCTCAACCGGCATGATCGGAGCGATCGTCAGCCCGACCGGATAGCCTGCCAACGCCATCTTTCGCAGCGCTTTGAGTCGTGCCGCAACGGAGGCGGTCCCACCTTCGAAACCTCGCGCGACCGATAGAGCGTTGACTGAGAAACGTACCCGCGTCCTCCCGCCGTGCGCAATGGGCAACAGACCGTCAACGCCGTCGAACTTCGTAGTCCAGCGTAACTGGGCTGCAGCTTGCCATTGCCCGAAGTAGCGGATGGTCTCCGACAGCGATCCGGTCAAATGCTCGATACCGAGAGGGTCGGTGTAGCAGGAAACTTCGAACGTGGTTCCTTCATCGCGGCGCTCGGTAGAGGCGGACGTCACCTGGCCGGCACCCAGGAACTTCGGGAGACCGTCCAGGATTTCGGGCAGGTTAGCGTAGACGCGCGTGACGGGCGGACCGCTTAAAGATCCCGCCAGATAGCAGTATTGACAATGGGCCGGGCAGCCCTCCGCAATGTGAAACTGCCAATCGGCGCTGGGAGGTATCGGCTGCAACTTGCGGGCGCTTTCGGAAGCAACGACCACGGCGAGTGTTGTCTTTGCCCTGACATACTCCTCGCGTTCCGTGCCCCCGCGGAGGCCTGTCAACCGGTTTGACTTGAGTTCGATAATGTCAGAGCCGAAACCTGCCGCGCGCTCCACGATCGCCCGGCCATGCTCCCAACCCAGCGCTTCAGGCGTGACCAGTACCTGGCGCGGAACCCACAACCGCCGCGTTGAAGTCGCAATACGGAGGGAGAAACAATTGCTGCCGCCATGCTAGAACGCGTACCGGATCTGGCACTCTGGCAGGCGCTCGGAAAGCAAGCCGGTGAACTCGCTGACCAGGTCCGCTTTGAAGCCGCGCTTGTAACGCAAGTTCCGGCCGCCCATCTGGCTGTACTTCGTTTCCTGCAGTTCGGGTTTCCAGAGCAGTTCCTCGCCCTTCGGATGCCAACCGAGATTGATCTGATGAAGCTTCTCGTTATGCGTGAGGAAGATGATCTCCGCGCCTAATTGCGCCTTCACCTCCGGCCGCAGCACCTGCGCCAATTCGTCGAACAGATCGCGGTAATCCGCCTGCCAGCCTTCGTAGTGAATCACCGGCGAGAAGTTCAAATGAACCTCATAGCCCGCTTCGTAGAAGTCGTTGATGCTGCCAATCCGCTCAGCGATCGACGATGTCCGCACGTCAACTACTTTCGCTATACGCTGGGGCATAAGACTCAGGCGGATGCGGGTCTTGCGCTGCGGATTGTAATCAAGTAAGGCGCGGTTCACGTACTTCGTCGCGAAGCTCGCCTTAGCTGTCGGCAAGTGGCGGAAAAGAGTAACAAGATCCCGAACGTTGTCCGACACCAGCGCGTCGACCGAACAATCGCTATTGCAGCCGATGTCGTAGACCCAGTATTTAGGGTCGATCTGACTGGGCTCGGGCTTCCAGCCTAGCTTTGCCGCATGACGCGTCAGGTATGCCGAGATCTGCTCAATGTTCACGAATGTCGTGATCGGGTTTGCATATCCCTTCTGTCGTGGAACATAGCAATAGGAACAGGACATAGCGCAGCCATTCGCATGGGAAGGGGCAATGAAGTCGGACGAGCGCGAATTCGGCTCTGCCCGTAGAGACTTCTTCACACCCAGCACCAGCACGTTCCGCTTGATCTTGTTCCAGTCGGCGACGTTGCCTTCGAATCCGAAAAGTCCGGGAATTTTCCAATGCGAGTTGACTTCGATAACCTCGGCATTTCGAAACCTGGCGAGAATGTCGCGGCCTCTCGGATAATCGGGGACGACCGGCTCCATGTAAATCTGTTCGATATCGAGAAGCCAGCGGGGAGTCGTTTCGGTGGGCTGCGGCGGCGGGGTTTGTAAGGCTGCGGCGGAGGGTAGAATGCTAGTGGCCATGGTCGTTTAACTTGTTCTAAACACTAGATGTTCTGGCGTCCCTAGAAGTCGCGGATCCGCCGGGCAAACGTCCATGTCGCTTTCATCTCCCTGAAAAACTCCGGAGTTTGTTAAGTCTGTCTGGATCCGACTTATCCCCCTGCTACATTTGACAGAAAGGCCAGTCAACTGGTCGATCGCCGTGCCAGGTAAGCTCTGGTGATCCGAAAGGAACGCTATGAGATTCAGACTTTCCGTCGCTCTGCTGCTCGCGAGCACGACTGGATTGTTCGCGCAATTCACCTCGGTTCCGGGCCAGGGTCGCTCCATGGTCGTAACGAAATACGGCATTGTTGCGGCGCCCCAATTTCTTGCCTCCCAGGCCGGTGCTCACGTTCTCGAAGAAGGTGGCAACGCAGTCGACGCCGCCATCGCCGCCAATGCGGTCATGGGTGTCACTCAGCCCTACGTGAACGGGATCGGCGGCGATCTCTTCGTTATCTACTACGAGGCGAAAACCGGTAAGCTGTACGGCCTGAATTCGAGCGGATGGACTCCGAAAGCGCTGACGATCGAATACCTGAAGTCGAAAGGCATCGACAAAATCGATCCCATCGGCGTTCACACAATCGATGTACCGGGCTGTGTCGCTGGTTGGGATGCGCTTCGGAAGCGCTTCGGCACGCTCAAATTCGACCAGCTGCTGGCGCCCGCGATCTTCTACGCCGAGAATGGCTGGCCGCTGGCCGAGCGGAACGCAAAGTCCTGGGTCAACAAGAAACTGCTCGATCAGCCCGGCTATCGCCAAACTTACGCGCCGAATGGCACGACCTACTCGGTCGGCGACGAGTTCAAGAATCCGGCGCTCGGGGAATCTCTTCGGCAGGTCGCTGCCCATGGCCGCGATGCCTTTTACAACGGCGCGATGACGAAGGATATGGTCAAGTTCCTGCGCGCTCAGGGCGGCACGCATACGGAAGAAGATTTCGCCGAATTTCAACCCGAATGGGTTGACCCGATCTCAACTACATATCGCGGATGGACCGTCTACGAGCTGCCCCCGAACGGACAGGGCATCGCCGCGCTCGCCATGCTTAACATCATGGAGCAGTTTCCGATGGCGAAGTACGGCCACAACTCGGCCGACGCACTGCACGTGATGATTGAAGCCAAGAAGCTCGCCTACGCCGACATGTACCGCTACGTCGGCGACCCGCGGTTCACTCCGATTCCTGTGAAGCAAATGGCGTCGAAAGAACTGGCCGCCGAACGGGCAAAGCTGATCTCCATGGACCACGCCTCCTGCCAGACGGTTCCGTCCCAGATTTCGCAGGTGCTCAATGCGCATGGAAATTCGACCATCTATATGTCGACGATCGACAAAGACGGCAACATCGTTTCTCTCATCCAGAGCAATTACGCCGGATACGGAACCGGCATGGTGGCGCCCGGTCTCGGGTTCTCGTTCCACAATCGTGGCGCGGGGTTCAGCCTCACGCCTGGAAAACCCAATTCGCTTGCCGGTCACAAGCGCCCGCTTCACACCATCATTCCCGCATTCATGGAGAAAGGTGATCTTCACATCGGATTCGGCATCATGGGCGGTTGGAACCAGGCGCAGGCTCATGCGCAGTTTGTCGCAAACGTCGTTGATTATGGCATGAATATCCAGGCGGCTCTCGAGCAGGCTCGGTTTACCAAGGGTACTTTCGACGGCTGTGACGTCCAGATGGAGGAAACCGTCCCGGTTGCGGTTCGCGAACAACTCACCGCGCGCGGACACGAAATCAAGTTGCTCGGTCCCTTCAACGCGGGCGTTGGCCAAGGCGACGCGGTCATGCGCGACACCAAACGGAACGTTAACTTTGCTGGCGGCGATCCCCGTTGCGACGGCTCGGCCATCCCGCAGGGCCCAAGCACCAAATAGTCGGGATCAGTCGAGGTTGCTTCGCGAACCCGAAGTGACGTACGCCTGCTCGCAGTTTCGTTTTTGAAAAGCGAGCGCCTGAGCATCGGCGATGGTAGCTCTTTCGGGCAAGGAAGCCCGGAACTCCGGCCAGGGCTGCACCGGATAGTAGCGAGCGAGGCGAGCGTGAAAGCTCTGGAGCTCTTTATCGCGGGCGTAATCGATGTGGAACCTGCGATCCACTCGGCCAGCTCGAATCAGTGCGGGGTCAAGAGCTTCCGGATGGTTGGAAGTCATGAATAGTACCCGATCCTCACTCGCTCCGATCCCGTCGATAACATTCAGCAGATCGGCGGTGGTCAGTCCTTCACGTGACTTCGAATCTCGAGAGGTAGCGATCTTGAGGCAATCCACGTCTTCGAGCGCGATGAGCGATGGCTTACGACAGCTTGTCAGTAGGTCCAGGAGCCGCTCGCCGGTCATCTCGGATCCTCTCAGAGGCACGGGGTAAATCGGGAGTTTGAAGTGGGAGGCGATCGCCAGAATCAAAGTTGATTTCCCCGATCCGGGCGGCCCGGACAAGAGGTACCCTCGCCGATACGGGATGCCTAGTTCGGTGTAAATCTTCTTTGTTTCCAGATAGGTCTGAACGTCTGCGATAAGGTCGCTGATCAGTTCCTCCGGGTGATATATGGATTCCAGACTCCGAGGCGGAACCGCTCCCTCGTTCCAGTCGCCATAATGGTCAATTCGGAAGTACTCGACCGTGCGCGGCTGCGTCTCTTCGTAAACCGCCTTAGCTTGCCGGATGATGTCGAGCATGATAGTGCGATCCCAGGCAAACCAGATTCGCAGCCTCATGTAGTGTGTCGGGCGCCTCTGCGCCGCGTTGGGCTGCTGCGTGTCTTTGCGATGCTCCACTACCATCAGGCGCTTCTTGTATTTCATGTAGTACGTGCCGTATTCCGGGATGAGCCGCAGCCGCTCATCATCTGTAACGCTTTCGCCGTAGCGGTCCTGATGTTTGCGCAGCAGCAGCGAGTTGATCTGCCGTTTGCGCAAATTGTCCTCCACCCAATGACTCAACCAAAGGTAGGCCTCGTGGTGCTCCGCATCTTCTACCGTCATCGAAAGGCTGATCCGCATGCTGGCGTAGCCGATCGTGTGCTCGTAGAGGAATGACCAGGCGGACCGCAAACTTCCCGTCACAACCCCGAAGGCCAGAATCACCCAAGGGGGAAGGCCCTTTGCTAGTTCGAGTATGTTGTTCGACATTGTGGCCCTCCTTTCTCCTGGGGCGTAATTGATTTCGAGATCAAGACGATCTCTCTGGGCCGTGCGAATGCTCCCGCGCCGGGGCGCTCCCGCATCATGTTCATCGTTACGGATGTAGATGGCTTGAGTTCAGCGACCCTTTAGGGGCGTCGCGACTAGGACTGCCACACGGGCGCCGGATCACCAAGAAGAACGATCCGTCATATCCTTCATGAGGATGACTGGTTGTTCCTGATAACCAGCAGGCGTGGGCGAAACGGTTGGGATTTTTACGACCGAGGGCGACGAAGACGGCGCTTGGAGGTCCCGAACGTTGCTCGAACCGATTGAGATTGTTTCAACTATAGACCTCCTTCTCTTGGCCAAGCACTGGAACTTGGTGTCAGTTGGTGAGTCTATCACTTCGGCCCGCATCCAGAGCAAGCAGTCCCGATCTCGAACAACTGTTTCGATTTCGAACGACTGTCCCTTGACAACACTAGTTTCGACGAATAAGCTAGCCGTTACCTACTACTGGCTGCCAGCAAACAGCCGATTTAGGTTCGAGGGGCTCATGAAAAGTTTGATTGCAGCGACCGCGATGTCACTGCTGTGCTTGGTACCGAGGATCGCTTCGAGTCAAGCAGTCTATGGCAGTGTTGTAGGAACGGTCACCGATTCTTCGTCCGCGCGGGTTCCCAATGCGAAGATCACGGTTCGCGATGTCGGTAAGGGTGTCACTTTCGAAACGTCGACGAACGATACGGGAAATTACAGCCAGACGCACCTGATCGTAGGCACATACGAGGTTCGCGTCGAGGTCCCTGGATTCCAGACCGCCATCCAGCAAAACATCACCGTTGAAGTGGACAAGACTACTGAGGTGGACGTCGTTCTCCGTCCCGGAAGCACCGGCGAGGTCATCAATGTCACTGGTGACTCGCCCTTATTGAAAACGGAGAAATCAGACGTCTCCGATACCCTCGCGACAAAGGCATTGGGAGAGTTGCCGGTCTTTTCCCGGGACTTGAACCGGTTATTCTTCCAGATTCCTGGTTTCCAAGCCACCGGCACGACCGGCGCAAGTGAACAACCGCAAGACGTCTATCGGCCCACAGTCGGTGGCCAATATTGGGGCGGCATCTCTTTTCAGTTGGACGGCACGGATAACCGCGACTCCGTACTCGGTGAGCCGGTCATCTCTCCGAATCTGGACGCCATTGCTGACCTAAAGATCACGACCGGAGCCTACGACGCCGAATTCGGACAGGCCAGCCAGGCCGTCATCGCAACACAAACCAAGTCGGGCACGAACGAGTGGCACGGAAGCGCCTTTGAATACCGCCGTGATCAACACGGAGCTGCCAGAGATCCGTTTGCTCAATCTGCACCTCTAGCGGGCACCACCGATCGATACGTTCCGGTCACCATATGGAATCAGTTTGGCGGTTCTCTGGGCTTGCCCATACAGAAGGACAAAACATTCCTCTTCGGCGATTACCAGGGGAGCCGCCAGAAGAATGGCGGATCGCAGCTGGTGCGTGTTCCAACTCTGGCCGAACGCGGAGGTGACTTGAGTGACTTGGCAACCCCGATCTACAATCCGTGCGCTGGAACGAACTGCAACGTCATTCCAGCCAATCGGCAACAGTTCGCCGGCGCAGTCATCCCAACGCCCTTGATTACACCGCAAGCCCGAGCGTTACTGAGCTACATCCCTCTGCCGAACGTTCCGGGAGTAACGGGAAACACGCCGAACTACGCTGCTTCCGGCTTCGGAATCAACAATAGTGACTCTTTCGACGTACGCGGGGACCGGTACCAAACCGAGAAGCTTCACCTTTTTGGCCGCTACAGTTTCCTGAACGTAGGTCAGAATGCCCCGGGCGCATTCGGCTACGCGGCGGGCGGTCCGCAATATGCAAACGTCACCTATGCGGGCCAATCTGCTCTCCGAAGCCAGAGCTTGGCCATCGGTTTGGATTACAGCATCACGCCCGACTGGCTGGAGGACTTCCGGTTTGGTTGGTTCCACTACGGCGTACAGGTCAATCCGAATGGTGTCGGCACGTCACCGGCAAAGGATGCGGGAATACCGGGCCTCAATCTCGATAGCTACCTATACGTCCGGCATGCCTGCCTTCACGCCTCAATGGCACAGGCGGATTTATTTCGGATATTCGCTGACAGTGAATGCCTGTAACTGCCCGCTGAATGAACAGGAGAGCGAGTTTCAGTTCGTGGATAACATCTCGCACCCTGTCGGCAATCACTTGTCAAGCTAGGGGTCGATGTGCGGTATGCAAGAAACCTGCGCGTCCCGAGCGACTCCCATCGGGCCGGCGAACTAACGTTTGAGCCTACGACCACTGTAGGGCCGACAAGCGGAGGTCTCTCGCTAGGCCTCGTTCCTGTTGGGTCAAGTGCAAAGTTTCACTCGCTACGTCAGTACTCAACGGATGCGGCAGAACGCCAAAAGCGCCTCTTCTCTTATGCGCAAGATACGTGGCGAATCACGCCGAAACTGACGCTGAATTACGGTCTAAGGTGGGAAATCTATTTCCCGCAATACGTAAACGGGATCAATCAGGGCGGATTCCAGAGCCTGAAAACCGGCGAAGTACTGGTCGCCGGCCAAAATGGGATCGGCCTCAATGGCAATGTCAACACCTCGCTCCAGCACTTTGCTCCGCGTTTTGGATTGGCTTACCAGGTCACGCCAAAAACCGTGGTTCGTCTCGGCGCGGGCCGGTCGTACGATGTCGGCGTGTTCGGAGTTTCGTTCGGCCATAACGTCACGCAAAACTTACCCGTCCTGGCGAATCAATCGTTGAACCCCGCCAACCCTTGGGAATCAGTGTTTACGTTCAACAATGGCCCTTCTCCCCTGACGCCGTCCACCATCTTGGCGTCCCAACCGAAAGGACCAACCGGCAATCCGCTATTACCGAACGGAATTGCGCCGAATGTTCTTCCTCTGACAGGCGACAATACGATGCGTTTGCCAGTCGTTGATGCCTGGAATCTCACCGTGGAGCACCAATTCAAAGGTAACGCCGTGATGTCGGTTGGCTATGTCGGGAATCGTGGCTATCACGTGACGCCGGGCGGTACGAACTACAACATCAACGCTCCCACCATCGTTGGCTTTGGCGCCCTGACCACTAACCAGAGACGGCCGTTCTTCGGTAATTATGGATGGACGCAATCGATCAAGTACTTCAGCGATGACGCGAGCGTGAAATTTCATTCCCTGCAGGTTCGAGGTGAAAAGCGCTTTGCGACTGGGCTCATGTTCCAGGGCAACTTCACCTGGGCTAGCGCATTCGATTACGCCAACGACTATTTCTTCTGGAATCACGACATCGACTATGGGCGGGAAAACGGGGTGCGCCGCTTTGTTTTCAACTTCAATCACGTCTACGAGCTTCCCTTCGGTAAGAACCAGCATTTTCTATCGCACGCCTCGCGTGCTATGAATTACCTGGTCGGCGGCTGGCAGGTATCCGGGGTCTGGACCTGGCAGTCCGGCATTCCGTTCACGCCGTCTTACCTCGATTGCCTGAAGGATGAAGACACCGGTCCGTGCCGTGCCAACATCGTCGCCAATGCTTCGGTGGCTAATCCGAGTGCAAACGGATGGTTCGCGACTGCAACGCCCGGGACCTCCGGATCCGGATGTGCCGCCACAGGCAGTGCGACCGCCGAGTTGAATGCAAATGGCTGTACTCGAGGTCCTTGGAGCCGTCCACAGGCTGGGACCTTTGGAAACGTTGCCCGTAACTCGTTCTTCGGCCCGAGGTATTTCAACGCCGATGCCTCTCTAAATAAGCAGTTTTCAATCACGGAGAAATTGAACGGACAATTCAGAGCTGAGCTTTATAACGCGTTCAACCACGTGAATCTTGGGCAGCCGAACACAGTTGTAGATTCGCCGACCGCCGGCAAAATCTTCGCGCTCGCTACCTTATCGCAGATGCGAAAGTGGCAGCTCGGAATCCGGCTTAGCTTCTAAGAGTTGGCGCCGTTCTTTAGCGGCATGCGATAACAGAATCGCATGCCGTCTGTTTCGTTCGTCGCTGATCTCGATTTGAGCCCAATACCAGGCAAGGTCTACTTCAACACCGAGCGCGAGTGGCGTGAAGAGTTCATCTATTTTCTGCTTGTTGATCGCTTCCACGACGACCAGATTCGCCACGCCACGCCACAGACAGCGCGTTCAGAGGGCATTCCGACGGGCAAATCCTTCTACGGAGGGAAACTTCGCGGAATTACGAACAATCTGGCCTACATCGCCGGCCTGGGATGTACGGCGATCTGGCTTTCGCCCGTTTTCGAAAACAACCCGGATGCCTATCACGGATACAACATCAACAACTATCTCGACGTAGATCCGCACTTCGGCACCAAGCAGGACTTGATCGATCTCGTCGATGCCGCGCATTCGTTCACGCTGAACGGTAAGCCGTGGCCTATGCGAGTCATTCTCGACGTAGTCATCAACCACTCAGGCGATAACTGGAGCTATCCGGGCGACTTTCCCTACTACTATTCGAACGATCAGCGCTTTGACTTCGGAGCTTGGCGGCGCGCCGACCGGCCCATCCCGAACGATCTGCGGGACCCCGAGGGTTACCACCGCAAGGGCCAGATCACGCAATACGGGTACGATCGGTACCCGGAGCGGCAGCATGGAGACATCAATTCTCTGAAGGATTATGCGAACGACGATGACCCGATCGGGTCGAAGGTAATCAATGCCCTCATCCAATCCCACTGCTATTGGATGCGCGAGGCCGACGTAGACGGGTTTCGAGTCGACGCCGTCAAGCACATGGGAGAGTTGGCGTGTTCCATCTTCAGCTCGGGCGTCCGGGAATACGCTTACTCTCTGGGAAAGCGTGATTTCTTCCTGTTCGGGGAGGTTGCGACGCCGGAAGATGATTTGCTTGACCGCTACATCGGACAAAATACGTCGAAGCAGGACGGCGGTAAGACGGTTTTCTTCGGCCTGGATTCAGTGTTGGATTTCCGCCTCGCGGAAGGTATATACGGCGACGCCGACAACGCTCCGCTTCGAGATGTATTGTTGGGTAACAAGGGTCCGCAGACGCTCTTCAATCGCCTGGAGGCTCAGCGCAACCGTGCCTTGAATCGCGGCGAAATAGGGCGCTATCTTGTCACGTTCGTGGACAATCATGATCTGTTCTGGCAAACGGGCCGCTTCGGGTCCCTTGCCGACGATGATCAGATCATTGGCGCAGTTGGATTTCTCCTTTGTGCTCTCGGTACGCCCTGTCTCTACTACGGAACAGAGCAAGGCTTCTCCGGTCATGGCAGCAGCGATGAGGTAATCCGAGAGGCCATGTTCGACAGCGCGACCGCTGGGCGAAACTTGCTCAATACGTCTTGCCGCATCTACACCGAAATCGCCAAAATCGCAGCCGTGATGAGGACGCAGCAGCCTCTGCGCTTCGGTCGCATGTATTATCGGGAAATTTCGGGCGACGGCGTCAATTTCGGTCTGCCCTACGGATCCGACTACACGCTCGCGCTGTCTCGTATGCTGTACGGCCGTGAGATTCTCGTCGCTTACAACGTGTCCTCAAGTCCGCGCAGCGATCGCGTGGTGGTCGACTTCAACTTTCATCAGCCCGGAGATCAACTGCAGTTCCTGTATGGAGGTACCGGAAGCGTGCCTGTGGCGGGAACCGTCGTCCGGAACGTCCAGTTGAACCTTGCGCCACGTCAGTTCGTCATTTTGGGTTAGCGCCCGGCGGAGCAATCGCTGTTGCATGACGAGGCTCGTACAGGAGAACTCGAAGTCCTCCCGGCAAGATCATCGTGATCGTCAGGCCATAACTTTGCGTCTGTGGTTCACCATCAATGCGCACGCCTTTACTTCGCAAATCGCTTACCGTTTCGACGATGTTGTCGCACATAAACGCAATCTCATGCCGTATCCCGGACTCCCAGTTAGGCCCCTCGCCCGGGTGGACGCCTAGCTCCGCCGGCGGGAGAGCAAAGATGAGCCAGCCGCCGCCCGCGTCAACGTACTGAAACCCAAATACGTCGCGCAGCATAGCCCGGAGTGATTCCGGTTCGGGCGTGTACAACACCGTGTGACAGCCAATCAGAGCCATTATGTTCTCCGAGGCTGTTTTATCACGCCTTTGCATTCCAACCGCTGTTCGCATCGTCACGAGCTGAAAGCCTGAGCCGTGAGCCGTCGACGATAAAGCGCTTCAACGTCGCGCTTGTCACGAGCGAAAGTCGGCAACTACGTGAACGGATAAGATAACCTTGCCTGACGTTCCCGGTAGCCTCCCGTGCGATCAGCGGTCGTTAGGTCAGGAGTTCTCTCGTGTACCGACTTCTCAGCATTGTCCTTTTCTGCCTCATCGCTCATCCCGATCCGTTCACGGCACAAGCTCAGGTCAGCACCGCACGGCCCGCCACGACCAACTCCGCCGACGCGCGACCCCAAAACACCTGGTTATGTCTCTGCGAAAGAACTGGAGGACGGTATCAATCCCCCGGCAAGCATCGACGGCAACTTCGTCCTGGGCCCAACCCATAACCCGGCGCCGGAGATGAATCCAGCGAGTGAGACTCCGCGCGGGACGGTTCTCTCGTTCACCATGGAATCGAAGGACAGCAAGATTTTCCCCGGCATCGCGCGGGATGCGAACACATTCGGCACGGCGGATCCAGGCGATCCAGCCAAAATGATCGTCACCACCAGCCACCCCGCGCCCTATAGTCGGCGCGTCACTGTGTACGTCCCGAAGCAGTACGTTCCCGGGTCGGTCGCGCCCTTCATTGTCGGAGCGGATGGACCTGATCCATTGTTGTTCACCGCTCTCGACAGTCTGATCGCTCAGCGCAGGGTCCCTGCCATGGTTGCTGTCTCAATCGGAAACGGCAGCGGCGACGCGCAGGGGAGCGAACGCGGGCTCGAGTACGACACAATGTCCGGCCGATATGCGGAATTTGTCGAGACGGAAGTGCTTCCGCGCGTGGAGACGGAAGCAAACGTAAGACTCACAAAAGACCCCGATGGCCGCGCGACCATGGGTGGCAGTTCCGGCGGCTCCTGCGCCTTGATCATGGCCTGGTATCATCCCGAGCTTTACCATCGCGTTCTGACCTATTCCGGCACTTATGTCAACCAGCAGTGGCCATCCAACTCGGCCACGCCGCACGGTGCTTGGGAATTCCACGAACACCTCATTCCCAACAGTCCACCCAAGCCGCTGCGAATCTGGATGGAAGTCGGCGATCGGGACCTACTGAATCCAAATACCATGCGAGACAACATGCACGACTGGGTTCTCGCTAACGAGAACATGGCCAAAGTGCTCGCGGCAAAGGGCTACCATTATCAGTTCGTGTTCGCGCGGAACGCTGGACACACAGATCGCGCAGTAAAAGCGCAAACCTTACCTGAGGCTCTCGAGTATGTGTGGCAGGGTTATTCTCTTGGCGGCCAAAGAACTGGCGCAACGTCCCGCCGATAGGAACAAGCGTAGATCCCGTTTTTCACACTCTGTCTGAGCAACGCGCGTTCAAGCGCAAGAAGTCATCGCCTCAGAATCCGTCCCAGATCAGCGCAGGAAACACTGCAGTCCGTTTGAATCCCACCGATTCATAAAGCCCGATTGCATGTTGATTCGACGCTGTTACGGTCAGGCTGACGGTCGTGCAGCCCATAGCCCGAAGCTTGATCAGAGCGCGCCGCAATAACTCGTATCCGAGATGAGCACCGCGAATGGCCGGCAGCACACACAATTGAGTGATGTGTCCCGAGGTTGGAGAAACCAGACTCGCAAGACACGCCCCCGAGATTTTTTCGGTGTGAGTGTCGTGGGCAACGACTGAGGCTTCGGGAGAGAATACTCCGCATCCCGGGTAGCGAATGATGTTGGTCAGAAAATGCCGGGCGCCTGGAATGGTCCGGTACTGATCGTTGATCTCGCTATCGACGTGCCCGCGGTATGCGGCGGTGACCAAATGGGCAGTTTCTTCCTGATACCGCTCGGCCCAGGGTTGAAAGGTTGTTGCAGAATGCGTGTTGAGTTGTCTAAGGTCGGAGATCGCCGGCACTCTCCAGGCTCATGAAAAGCCGATCATGACGGCTTAGAAAACGGCTGAACGGAAGCGGCCCTGTCCGGTGGCGCAAAAGCATGAGTTGCGACTCAATGCGCTTGATGCCGGAGGTACGCATAAGGCCCTGCACAGCCGACCCGAGTAGCAGACCCTCGTTCTCTGCCCCTCTGAACTCTTCCCTCACATAGAGGTCGCCGATGAGACCTTTCCGGCCTTCACAGACGCAATACGTATATCCAACAACGGAGCGCCCAACCCGCAAAGCATAGCCGATCAGAGAATGTACCAGGAGGAACCGGCGTAGCAGATCGGCGGAGGGCCTGAAATCCCAATGGAATTTCTGTTCCCAATCGGCGATCTCTTCTCCGAAGAGATCGTCGAAGTCACTGACGTCCAGCTGCGAAAGCTCCACGACATCCGGCAACTTCGGATCGGAGAGAGCGGCCATTCGTTCTAGGCTACACGTTCACGGTTTCAGCGGGAAGGGGCGAAAGAATCCGCTCATTGCGTAGGAACTCGCCAATGCGGCGAGCGGCCTCCTTTGTCCGACCAATGTCTTCGATAAGGCTGAAACGGACGAAGCCTTCGCCCATTGGCCCGAATCCGATTCCGGGTGAAAGCGCCACGCCCGCTTCCTTCAGGAGCAGCTTAGTGAATTCGAGCGAGCCCAGCGCGGCAAAAGGTTCCGGAATGGCCGCCCAGACGAACATCGTCGCTTTGGGAGGCGCTACGCTCCAGCCGGCCGCCTTCAAGCTGTCGATCAAGACATCGCGGCGTTCCTGATAGATGGCCCGAATTTCAGCCGGAGCCTCTTCACATTCGAGCAGTGCCGTGATGGCGGCAATCTGAATCGGCTGGAAGGTTCCGTAATCGAGGTAGCTCTTGATACGGGTAAGCGCGGCAATCAACTTCTCGTTGCCAAGGCAGAAGCCGACGCGCCAGCCAGCCATGTTGTAGGTCTTGGTCATCGAGTAGATTTCCACAGCACAATCCTTGGCGCCTTCGACTTCAAGGATGCTGGGCGGGCGATAGCCGTCAAACCCAAGCTCGGCGTACGCAAAATCATGGATCACGTAAGAGCCGTGCCGCCGGGCGAGTTCGACAACCTCGCGCATGAACGGAAGATCGACCGAGATGGTGGTCGGGTTGTGGGGGAAAGAGATAAGAATTACTTTGGGCTTGACGGTGGCAGTCCGGTAAAGATCCTTCAAGCCGCGGAGAAACGTATCCGCATCAGGCATGGGAAGCATGTGAGCGTCACCTTCCGCCATGATGACGCCGTATTGGTGGATCGGATAGGCCGGATTCGGAGAAACCACGACGTCGCCGGGCGCGATTATGGCAAACATCAGATGTGCCAGAGCGTCTTTTGCACCGATTGTGACGATCGCCTCGGTATTGCTGTCGAGCCTGGCGCCATACAGCTTGGCATAGCGGGCGACGATCGCTTCGCCGCAACGCAGGGATGCCCCGGGACATTGAATAGCGGTGATTGATCGGGTTCTTCGCTTCTTCGATCAGCTTGTCGACAACTCGAGACGGAGTGGCGCCGTCGGGGTTTCCCATCCCCATATCGATGATGTCTTCGCCCGCTGCCCGGGCCGCATCGCGAAGGTCGTTCACGATGGCAAAAACGTAGGGCGGCAGCTTTTTGATCCGGTAAAACTCTTCGCCTGAAGGAAGCGGCATTACCCCTTCAGTGTAACCAGACGGGCGTGGGCTTCAGCCTCAGGCGAAACCACGAATAATGCGCACCGGCAACAGGATAATGGCGCTGACCAGGGCAAGAGCGCCGCCCACGGCGATGCCTACGACTCGGAAGGGCAAAAGAAGCAACCAAACTATGGGATAAAGCACGAGCGCGAGGAGCGCTAGAGGCCAGGAAAAGATGAATAAAACGCACCACAGGAGAAAGGTGAGCATGATCGTTCGTTGTAAGAGTACGCAGAAACGATGGCCCGAGTTCCATTCCGTTGTCCGGCTACTCTGACAATGTGAAATCGTATCGTAAAGAGCTCTGGTTTGAGGTTCCAAGCCGCCGGGGTTTTGTCAACATAACCGGCCAGGTGGAGCAATGCCTGGACGCAAGCGGAGTGCGGGAAGGCCTGGTCCTGGTCAACGCGATGCACATCACCGCTTCCGTGTTCATCAACGATAACGAAGCGGGGTTGCACCAGGATTATGAAAAGTGGTTAGAGAAACTTGCTCCTCATGAACCCGTGGCCGGATATCGTCACAACCAGACGGGCGAGGATAACGCGGACGCTCATATGAAACGGCAGATCATGGGCCGCGAAGTCGTCGTGGCGATTACGGAAGGACGGCTGGATTTTGGCCCTTGGGAGCAGATCTTTTACGGCGAGTTCGATGGCCGGCGGCGGAAGCGCGTGCTGGTGAAGATTATCGGCGAATAGGTTGACGGGAAATCTTCGATGGAGCGCTGAGACTGACGGGCGGATCGCTTACCCTATCGCTCTCTAACAACAGGACCGTCGGGTTTTCAGTTGCTTGCCAAACAAACGGATTGCGCCGACATCAAAATACTTGTTGTCTGAAGTGACTAGGCCGGGAGTTTCACTTCGACCTTAACTTTTCGAGCGTCGCCAGTACCTCGTCCCTCCCGTGCGCCACGTGGAGCCGCATTGCCTTATCGGCCACGAGAGGCTCCTGAGAACAGAGGCTTTTCGCCAGCCTGCCGTGATGGCTTGGCGGCATTTCCCTGCGGTCCGCTGCAGTATCGTACAGCCAGTTGAAAATCAGAATCTGATTTCGCTCAATGGCAACACACAAGGCTTGGTAACCGCAGCATTCGGCTACCCTCATGTGAAAGCGAAGGTGCTCCTGGTGCAGCCGAAACCATTCTTCCGGACCATGAGTCTCGTCGGCATACTCCGCGTAAAGCGTATCGAGACGACTGGCCATTCGCTTAATCTCGTCGCGCTCGTCGGCCGTTGCTCTCTCGGCGAAAAGGCGAGCGGATTGCGATTCGAGCGCTTCGCGAACCACATAGTGCCCTCGGATATCCTGAGCAGTCGGCACACGAACGCGGGTCCCGACACGCGGCCGGCTTTCGATCAGTCCCTCGCTTTCGAGACGCTGCAGAGCATCTGCCACCGGTACTACGCTCATGTTCAACTCTGCCGCTAACTGCCGACGCGACAAAGGTGCGCCCAGCGGCCGCTGTCCCCGCAAAATACCGTCGCGAATGGTGGCGTACGCCGTCTCGGCTAAGCTGGCGGACTCCACCCTAGGTCTCATCATCTGTCTCTGAGCTGAGCTGATATCTCAGAATATAAACATTTCTATTGACGAGGCAAGCGCAATCGGAATAATCTGACATATCAGCACACATCAGGGAGGTGCCTTGTGTCGCATTCATTTCTGCCGGCAGCCGAGCGCGCTGTCCTGCTCGCTGCAGTCTTGTTCACATGTGCCGCGATTGCGCCAGAGCCGACTCTCGCCCAAGGCAATAGCGGCACCATTCGTGGGACCGTTACAGACAGCAGTGGAGCGGTGATCGCCGGCGCTTCGGTGGGTGTCACAAATAGCGGAACCAACCAGGTCCGCGAAACGCAGACCACTTCGGAGGGCTTTTATGCTGTCCCGCTGCTTCCGCCCGGCAATTACCGCCTTTCCGTCACGTCAAAGGGCTTCAAGCGAGCGCAGGACGAGAACATTCTTCTTCAGGTAGGTGATCAGTTGACGCTGAACTTCACCCTTCAAGTCGGCGACACCGGTTCGCAGGTCTCTGTTACTGCCGAAGCACCTCTCGTTAACTCCACCAATGCCTCGCTCGGTCAGGTCATCGAAAACCGCAGGATCGTCGAGCTTCCGCTGAATGGACGTGAACCTTTTTCGTTAGCTGCTTTGGCTCCAGGCGTCATCCCAAATCCGCCCGCCGGGTTTGTGCATCAGGGCGGACAAGTACCTTCGATCAACGGCGCAAGCAATTTTACCAGCGAAGTAACTGTCGATGGAATGCCTAACACTACGCCCAGGAACTCTTCCGCCAACAACTTTCTGATCTACACACCTACCGTGGACGCAGTCAGTGAGTTCAAAGTGGAGACGAACACGCTCAGCGCTGAATACGGTCGTACGAACGGTGGCGTCATCAGCGTTGTTATGAAATCCGGTACAAATACCTTGCATGGGTCGGCGTACGAATTCCTGCGGAACTCGGCGATGGATGCGAATGATTTCTTCAACAACCGGCAGGGTATTCCGCTCGGAGCTCTTCGGCGCAACCAGTTTGGCTTTACCCTGGGCGGCCCGGTTATGCTGCCTAAGGTCTACAAAGGGCGCGATAAGACCTTCTTCTTTATGGATTACGAAGGGTTTCCGTGAGACACAATTAGCTCCGTCCAACTTTACAGTTCCGACAGCACTGGAGCGGCAAGGAGACTTCTCCCGAACCGTGACGTCTAGTGGCAGCCTCATTCGGATCTACGATCCCGGAACCGTACACACCGTGAATGGCGCTCTCGTCCGCGACCCATTCCCGGGCAACGTCATTCCGGCGGGGCGGATAAGCCCGGTTTCCCGGGCGTTGAGTCAGTACTATCCGGCTCCAAACAATACCCAGCTCACGGCCAACCTCGCGCTCTCGGCAGGGCGGCGGAACATCAATGACACGGGTGACGCGCGGCTCGATCACAACTTCAATGAGAAAAACCGGCTGTTCGGGCGTTATTCCATTCAGTATCCGTATGTCGGGGAACCAAACTTTTGGGGTAACGCGGGTAATGCCAGCAATCCGCCGCTAACGCAGCGGCGCCACTCGTTCACTTTGCAAGACACCCATATCTTCAGTCCAACGCTGATTCTCAACGTCAACGCGGGTCTCGTTCGCATGTACGGGGCACGGACGGCCTGGTCCGATGGACTTGACATCACATCCCTCGGGTTCTCACCGATCTTGCGCGATGGGCAACAAGTTCGGGCCATCCCGCCGGTCACCATCACAGGAATGACGGGAATCGCCAATGGGAACCAGAACTACAGCACGCAATTGAACCAGACAGTTACCGGATCACTCACAAAGATTGCGGGAACGCATACGGTGAAGCTCGGCCTCGACTTCCGCACGTATTTCATCAATCAACTCCAGAACCCGCAAGCTTCCGGAAATCTGAATTTCTCGGCCCTCTACACACAGCAGAACCCATTCCAGGCAAGTGCGACGAGCGGGTTCGGTTACGCTGCGTTTCTCCTCGGTATTCCTGCGGGTTCCATTGCAATTCAGCCTGCAGTCGCTTCGAAGAGTTCCTACACCGCGGCTTACTTTCAAGATGATTGGAAAGTAACTCGGCGGCTGACGCTCAATCTCGGCGCTCGCTACGACGTGAGTGTCCCCAGGACCGAGCGCTATAACCGGGTCAGCATGTTCAACCTGAACGCCACCTCGCCTATCGCAGGACAGGTACGCAGCCTAGGCAACCTGCGCGGAGCTCTTCAATATGCGAGCCCAAGTGATCGTTATTACACCGATGCCGACTTGAACAACATTGCGCCCCGATTCGGTTTCGCGTACCAGGTTAGAGAACACACGACCGTTCGAGGCGGATACGGGATCTTCTACGGGCTTGTCACCCACTGACGCAGCGGGTCCAAGCGCCGGATTTGTAGACGGCTTCACGGGCAATACGCAGATCGTTACTTCTCTCGACGGAGTCACTCCGATTGTCAACATCGCCAACCCTTTCCCTAACGGCATCAACCCCGCAGCAAGCGTCAGTCAGCTTAGGGCCGGGCACGAATATTGGCCAGTCGATTTCGTCCGTCAATCTTTCGCAGGTCACCCCGTACTTCCAGAATTGGAACTTCTCCGTGCAACAGAGTATCGGTTCTTCTCTTCTGATTGAAGCGGCGTACGCGGCAAACAAGGGAACCCATATGACGATGGGCTCCGCAATCGATCTGAACGCTTTCACTGCTGCTCAGTTCGCCTTAGGGGCGAGCAACAGCGTACTCGTCAACAACCCATTCTTCGGCGTCATCACGGATCGGACCAGCAGCCTCTCTGCTGCCCAGGTGAGTGCCGGGCAACTGATTCGACCCTATCCACAGTACGCATCTGTGAATGCAATCAACAGCTCCATCGGTAACACCATCTATCATTCGCTGCAGCTTCGAGTGGAGAAGCGCTTCTCCAAAGGCTTCACAGTGCTCGGCTCTTTCACCGGAGGAAAAATCATCGACGACACCTCCGAGGCGGGCGCCGGCCAGACCACCGGCATCCAGAATCCCACGAACCTTCGAGCCGAACGCTCTATCGATCCTCAAGACATCTCGCGTCGCCTGGTGATCAGCGGTGTTTGGGAAATCCCGTTCGGGAGAGGCAAGTACTTTGGCAACGGGATGCCGAAATGGAGCGATCTCCTGGTGGGTGGTTGGCAGATCAACGGAATCGGCAGCTTTCAAAGCGGGTTGCCGCTCGTCATGACTAGTATTGGCGTTGCACGTCCCAATCGCGTTCGCGAAGCCCAACAACTGGACGGGCCAGTTCAGTCACGGTTAACCCGGTATTTCGACACGGATGCATATACTGTTCCAGCCGCATTTACTTACGGCAATAGTTCGCGAACGGCCCCCGATCTGCGTGGTCCGGGCATTGCCAACTACGACCTCTCTTTGTTCAAGAACTTTTCGGTAGTTGAGCGCCTGCGCGCCCAGTTCCGCTTCGAGACGTTCAACGCCTTCAATCGTGTACAGTTTGGCCTGCCGGGCACGCAGGCCGGCTCCACCAGCTTCGGCGTAATCACGTCCGCCCAGAATTCGCCGCGTCAGTTACAAGTCGCGCTCAAGCTGCTGTTTTAAGGAGAATCCATCGTATGGCTCCCATTTCACGTCGTGACTTACTGAATACCGTGGCGGTTGCAGGGTTGGCTGCTGCGGGCCGCAGTCAATCGGCTCCCGACACAACTACGCCGGGCAGTGGCGATTGGCGGGATATCCGCAACGGTTCGGAGATCCCGAGAGAAAACTATAGCGACCAGCCGTACGTGGTTGTGACGAAAGACGGGACATGGCTGTGTGTTCTTACGACGGGTGTCGGCGTGGAAGGCCAGGGCGGCCAACACATCATAGCGACACTCAGTAAAGATAAGGGCAAGACCTGGTCGAAACCTCTCGATATCGAGCCTGCGAATGGACCCGAGGCGTCGTGGGTCATGCCACTCCTCACACCGGGCGGCCGTGTCTATGTGTTCTACACTTACAACGCCGACAACCTGCGATTCGACACGAAATCGAACTCTCCCAACATGGCGAAACGTGTTGACACCTTAGGCAAGTACGCCTTCAAGTACTCTGACGACGGTGGGTTGACCTGGTCCAAGGAGCGTTATTACATCCCGGTGCGCTTATTTCGCATCGACCGCGAGAATGCCTACGAAGGCAAGATTGTGTACTTCTGGGGTGTAGGAAAGCCGATCACTACGCGGCATGGCGCCATGTTCGGATTCGCGAAAGTCGGGAAGTGGGGCGATCCAGGCGGCATGGTTACTTCCCAAGGTTGTTTCATGCGCAGTGACAACATTCTTCTCCGAAAGAAATCCGGAGAAGATCCGCTGGGAGACCCTTCCGGAGGGTGACGAAGGACTGCGGGCTCCCAAAGGTGCTGTAGCCGACGAAGCAAACCTGGTCGAGTTGAATGATGGTTCGTTATACGCGACGTACCGAACCATTGACGGCTATAACTGCGCCGCTTACAGCCGCGATAGAGGAAAGACATGGACGCCGTCCGCTTACGCCACTTATAAACCAGGTGGACGCCGCATTAAACATCCTCGGGCCGCCAATTTCGTCAAGAAATTCAGCAATGGTAAGTACCTGCTTTGGTTTCACAATCATGGCGGCGAACCTGTTCACGCATCGAATTGGTCTAGCTACCATGTGAAGCCCAAGCCGGGCGAACCCCCTCGAGCAACTTATTACGACAATCGAAATCCCGGCTGGATACTCGCGGGAATCGAAAAGTCCGGTTACATACATTGGGCAGAACCCGAGATTCTCCTTTACGACCCGGAACCGGCCACTAAGATCAGCTATCCCGATTTCGTCGAGGACGGCGGAGAGTTCTACGTCACGGAAACGATGAAGACGCATGCCCGCGTTCATCCGATCGACCGTTCTCTCCTTGAAGGCGCCTGGAATCAATTTGAGAACAAGACTCTGGTTAAGAACGGGCTGCTGCTCGAAGTGAACGGTCGGTCTACGCCGCCCGGCACAACCGTCAAGATGCCTTCGCTAGGTTCACTTCAGACCGGAGGGCTCACGGTCGATTTCTGGTTGAAACTCATCGAACTTTCTCCCGGACAAGTTCTGTTCGACGCGACTGCCGCTAATGGGAAAGGCATTCGCGTCTTTGTTTCCGATCGATTCTCAATCAGTCTCTCGTTAAATGACGGAGAACGCGAGACGGTTTGGGATTCCGACCCGGGCACGCACGAAGGAACCCTCCGAAGCGGCGTTTGGCAATACTTTGCCTTCACCGTTGACGGTGGACCCAAGATCATTTCGGTTCTGGTCGACGGCGTGTTGAACGATGGCGGCGCCGTGCGGGAGTACGGATGGACTCGCTTCGACAAGAACCTGGGTGACGTGAACGGTGCGGAACAGGCAAAATTCGCCCCTGCCATTTTTGGGGAGATCAAAACACTTCGCATTTATGGCCGCTACCTCAGAACTTCTGAGATGGTCGGGAATTGGCGGGCGGGGCTCTAGCTCAAAGTCTCTCGTTCTGCTTTCCGGCAAACGTTCTCGCGAAGCATTCAATCGTTAGGCTCGAATACGCAATGTAAGAGTGAGTGCGATCGAACCACGCACGGAGGAGCTTGCAAATGCTTTCAACGACATCGGAAAGACAAACTACAGACGACACGGCAGAACTCAAAGGTCGTCTGAAAGCGACTTGGACGACAGGAGATTACGACGTCTTTTCCCGGTACATGGAGGAAGGCGCCAGAGAATTCTTCGAACGGCTTGAACTATCGCCCGGTACCCGACTGCTGGACGTAGGCTGCGGGGCAGGACAACTGGCCCTCATCGCCGCCCGGAATGGCGCCGTGGTAAAGGGCTGCGATATTGCGACAAACTGGCTGGCAAAAGCACGAGCCCGTGCGGAGGCCGAAGGTCTTCCCGTCACATTCGAAGAAGGAGATGCTGAATCGCTCCCGTATCGTGATGGTGAGTTCGACGCAGTCGTCAGCCTGGTTGGCGCCATGTTCGCACCGCGTCCTGACCTGGTCGCGGCAGAGCTAACACGCGTTTGCCATCCGGGCGGCGTGATCGCGATGGTGAACTGGACACCGGAAGGTTTCATTGGACAGATGTTCAAAGTTATTGCGAAGCACATCGCTCCGCCCGGAATGCCTTCCCCGGTGCTCTGGGGAGATCCCGGCGTAGTTCGCGAACGGCTCCGGCATGGCATTGCCGACCTGAAGTTATCTCGCCATCAGTATCGGTTTAGCTATCCTTTCGCTCCCGACAAGGTGGTCGAGTTCTTCCGGGCTAACTACGGTCCCATGTCCCGCGCATTCGCGTCACTCAACTCTGATGGACAAACGAAACTGCGAACCGAATTGACGGACTTATGGTCGGCTCACAACCAGGCTTCTGATGGGACAACAGAGGTCGATGGAGAATACCTGCAAGTGGTTGCCACCCGAAGTTCCAGTGCAATGCGCCACCCTTGCACCACTTAGCCCTAATCAAACTAGCCACAACTCGATGACGTAGCTGACGCGGCTACGTCATCGAGGCCGTTCACTCCCCTCGCAAACACACCAGGCAACGAGATCGGAATCCTTCGCTCTGAGATTCTAAGAACGGAGGAATTCGATTTGGCGAATGAACTAACGGCGGCTGCTGCGGGCACTGTAACGCTTGGCGGAGATCTGACCGTTAACCGGCTTGGGTACGGAGCGATGCGTATTACCGGCAAAGGCATCTGGGGCCCGCCGGAGAACAAGGACGAGGCAATCCGAACGCTGCGGCGTGCAGTTGAACTGGACGTGAACTTCATCGACACGGCCGATTCTTATGGGCCTTATGTCTCAGAGGAACTGATCGGTGAAGCGCTCGCTCCTTACCGGGCTGGCGTCGTGATCGCGACGAAGGCTGGTTGGGAGCGGCCGGGTCCTTTTCAGTGGACTCACAACTCGAGTCCCGCCCACATGCGGCAGGCTCTCGAAGGCAGTCTGAAACGGCTACGGCTCGAGCGGATCGACGTGTTCCAACTACATACTCCCGATCACTCTGTCTCGTTTGACGCTTCGATGACGGCGCTCGCGATGATGAGGCAAGAAGGCAAGATCCGCCACGTTGCACTCTCAAACGTGACGCTTGAACACATCGAACGCGCGAGAAAGATTGTGCCCATTGTCTCGGTACAAAATCGTTATAGCTTTGCCGACCGCGAGTGGGACGGCGTTGTGAATTACTGTCAGGCGAATGGCATTGCGTTCATACCTTGGGCGCCCCTTGCCGGCGGACGAAAAGCTCACGAAGTTCTGGCTGGAGTCGCCGCGCGTCTAAATGCGTCAGCGCAACAAGTTGCTCTCGCATGGCTGCTCAAGCGCTCCCCGATCATGTTGCCTATTCCCGGCACTTCGTCTGTGCAGCATCTCGAAGAGAACATCGGCGCCGCTTCGCTGAAGCTCCCGGACGAGGAATTTAAGCGATTGTCAGACGTGAAGCCTGATCCGGTTGTTTATCGATAAGGAACGAGGCCCGCGGCTACCGTTAGTGAGTTGCGGGCCGCGCCTTCGCCTGCGCTTCGCGGTACGAGACCGTCTTCGGATTGTTAGCATTCCATTGCGGAGCGCGCGTGCTGTTCGCAATATTGAGCAAGCCGAGCGCTACCGCACGGTCTACTTTGGCCATGTTGGCGTAATCAATCTTCTGCCATTCGTCTGCGAGGCCATGGTAATCCGGATAGTCGAAAGCAACACATAACGTGTGCGCTGGAACGCCCTGCTCCGCAAGCGCGGCGTTGTCGCTACGTTCGAAGTAAGCGTCGCTGCCTTCCTTATCGAGATAGATCGTGACGCCGATGCGGCGCCCAGCCTCTTGCAGGAACTTGGTCACGTCGGAGTAATCGAATCCGGTAAGAGTTGCGTTACTGATCTGTTTCCCCACGGTCGAGTCGGTGCGGCCAACCTGCTCCAGATTCACGTCGGCAATGGTCTTGTCGATCGGGAACACTGGATGGCGGCCATAATAGCCGGATCCGATGTCTCCGCGCTCCTCGCCGAAAAACGTAACAAAGACGATGGAACGCCTGGGGCGAGTCTTGAGGCGTGAGAGCGCTTTGGCAATTTCAATCACAGAAACGGTGCCGCTGCCGTCGTCGTTGGCGCCGTTATAGATATGGTCTTTCGTGTCTTTGGCGGGCGACTGCGGGCTCAGGGCATTGCCCGTGTCGGTTGTTCCAATATGGTCGTAGTGAGCAGTCAGGAGAACGCAGGTGTCCTTCAACTTAGGATCTGAGCCGCGAAGGATGCCAACAACGTTCTTGAGGACTACCTGGTGATCATCCGGCGCCGGTAGCTCGAGTGAGATGCTTCTCTTCTCTCCATCGCCGCTTGGAGACTCGAGCCACTTTCGCAATTCCTCGCTGTCGGCGAAAACGACCGGGAGTCCTCCCGTAGTCTGTCCTTCTTCAATGAGTCTGGCCTCTGAACGCCGGCGAGAACGACCAACCAGCAACTCTACCCGGGCATGCGCAGCACGCGACAGCGCTATCGAATGCCCTCGACTTACGCATGCGTTCTTCCATTCCCTGCACATTCGGGTCACCCGGGGGCTGGGCGGGAGCGATCACCGTTTTGCCCGTCAGTGTGAGTCCCGCCAATGCGTCGGGATCCTTCGACCGAAACACCACAACGGCACAACGATCCAGGCTTTCGGCTGCCTCAACGTTCGCGATCGTAAGGTTGGCCGCTGAGACCGTCGTCTCGTGTGAGCCGTCGAAAAGCCGCATGTCGCTCTTCGGCTTCGGCGGATTCCGGTCGACCATCTTGGCCAACTGGAAATACTCCTGATCGCCACCCGGTTCAAGGCCGGCGGCGCGGAATTGTGAGGCAATAAATTCGGCAGCAACATCCAGCCCTGGTGAGGGCGTATAACGACCAGCGAGCGCATCGGACGAAAGAAACGACAGATCGCCTTTGAGGTCCGAGGCTGTGATCGTATTGATGGCTGCCGGAACGGGCGGAGGCGCAACTGCGGTTCGTCGCGGTGCAGTCGTCTTGGTTTGAGCCAAAAGAGCTGCGACGGCAAGCAGGACAGGAACTAGGCCTGAAGCGATCGTCACCGCTCGGCGTGAAGCGCGATTCATGAGGGTGGAAGCTACTGCTCGCCTTCTCCGGCGGATTTTGCCTGGATTACGTGGACGGTTTCCCCCTCGACGAGAGAATCTGGAGGGTTAGCGATAACGGCCGTATTCTCATCTACGCCCGAGAGCACTTCGACGGTAGCACCGAAGTCGCGTCCCAGAGTGATGGGAATTAGAGTTGCCCGGTTCTGGTCCTTGACGACCGGCAAACGAAGCCCTTCGCTCCGGAACAACAACGAGGCGGTTGGAATGGTCAGGGCCGATTGTGCACCCTTGCACCTTGAAGTGAACTTCCGTATACGCGTTGGGCATGAGAAGACCGGTTGTGTTGTTCACATCGACTTCGACAAGCAATGTACGTGTTGTTGGATCAAGTGCATCGGCAGTACGAACGAGCGAGCCCGGGAAACGCCGGCCCGGCAGTTCCGGAAGAGTGAGTTCGGCGTTCAGGCCAGGCGTGGTGGCGTGAGAGTACGTTTGAGGCACATTCACGAACACGCGAAGTTTCTTGACCGCGGCAACGTGGAAAAGTTCCCGATTCTGGCCAACGGCCGACCCGGAGGCGATCAACTGCCCGACATCGGTATTTCTCGCCGTAACAACCCCGTCGAACGGAACATAGATCTTCTCGAACGAGACCATTTCTTCCAGCCGCTTCACGTTCGCCTCGGCTGACTTAACGGCGGTGACTCGGGCGGCAGCAGTTTGAACGGCGTTGTCGACGTCCTGCTTTGCCACCGAATCGGACTTCAAAAGATCCGTATAGCGCTCGGCCGTCAATTGGGCCAGCTTCAGGTTCGCTTGCGCAGTGCCCAACTCTTCCCTTCCCTGTTGCAACTGCTGATCCACCTCGGGGCTCTCGATTTCAGCGAGCAATTGTCCCGCCTTAACACGAGCACCGATGTCGAAGTACCACTTCTTCAGATAGCCCGAGGTTCTGGCATAGATGGGAGCATCCATGAAGGCTTGGATATTACCGGGCAGAACGAGTTCCTGCGCACCCGACTGGCGTTGTGGATGTACGATCGTGATCGCCGGCTCTGCGGCCTGGCTGGTCTCCTGACGCAGAATCGTTTTTGCTTTGATGCGAGGCAGTATGCCCGATACGACGATGGCACCAGCAACCGCGCAAATAACAAGAAGACCGAGCAGAACGCGAAGGCGAGGCATAGATTAGCTTGCCCTCCGTTTCCCGTGCACCAGGCTGAAGAACACTGGCACAAAGAACAGCGTCGCGATCGGTGGCGAACAGAAGTCCTCCGATCACGGCACGTCCTAGCGGTGCATTCTGCTCGCTGCCTTCACCGATACCCAAAGCCATCGGCATCATTCCCATCATCATGGCGAGAGCCGTCATCAGTACCGGACGAAAGCGAGTCACTCCAGCCAGAAGCGCTGCGTCCGCGGCGGTATCAACGTCCGGAAGCTGCTCCTTCGCAAAGCTCACGACCAGAATGCTGTTAGCCGTCGCAACTCCCATACACATGATGGATCCGGTCAAGGCAGGCACGCTCAAAGTAGTGTGCGTCAGAAAAAGACACCAGGCGATCCCGGACAGTGCGGCAGGCAGGGCCGCGATGATCACGAATGGATCCAGCCAGGATTGAAAATTGATAACGATCAGCATGTAAACGAGCACGATCGAGAAGGCGAGACCACCGATCAGACCCTGGAACGAAGATCGCATGGTCTCAATCTGGCCACGGACCACAACGCGCGAGCCGCGCACCAGCTTCGACCGGTTTGCATCGACAATGTGGTCAATTTCGCGCGAGACGCTTCCCAGGTCTGTTCCCTGTACGCTTCCATAAATGTCGATCACGGGTGAGATTGCGTAGTGGTTGACCGTAGCAAGTCCGTTGCCCCGTTGAATGGAGGCGAGATTCGCCAGAATCTGGGGCTTGTCCCCGGGCGAAGTCACCGGGATGTTGTTGAGACCGCTCAGCGAGTCCATCTCGTACTGAGGCGCTTGCGCAACGATGTTGTAGCTGACGCCAGTCCTGGGATTGAGCCAGAAGGTCGGTGAAGTCTGGAAGCTTCCGCTCAGCGAAACGAGGACATTACCCGCAACATCGCGCGTACTGTATCCGACCTGGTCGGCCTTTGAGCGATCGATATTGAGGAAGAGCTTCGGTTGATTGAAGGGCTGCTGGATACGCGCATCCGTCACACCGGGAACGTACTTCACCTGTTGCAACAACTGCGCCGCAAAATCACGATTTGCCGCCATATTTGCGCCCAGCACTTGAATGTCAATGGGAGCAGGAAGCCCGAAGTTCAGAATCTGGCTTACCAGATCAGCAGGCAAGAAGTAAAACAACGTTCCGGGAAACCGATGAGGCAGGACCCTGCGCAATTCTGTGACGTAATCTGGAGTCGGATGATGATCCTCTTTGAGGGAGATCAGTATGTCGGCATCCGCGGGTCCGATGGTCCCGTTATTGTTGTAGGACGTGTTCGTACCGCTGTACGGCAATCCGATGTTGTCTAGGATGTTCTCCAATTCCGCTCCGGGTATAACCTTTCGGATCTGACCCTCAATCACATCGCAAAGCCTTGCGGTTTCCTCGATTCTGGTACCTGTCTGCGCTCGAATATGCATCCTGATCTGGCCGCTATCGGAAGCCGGGAAAAAATCCTGTCCGAGCCAGGGAACGAGCGCCATGGAAGCGACACAACCGATAAAGAACAAAAAAACGAACAAGCCACGATGGTGAATGCAGCGGAGGAGCAACGACTCGTATCCCGCTCGCAGCTTCTCAAAGCCTCGTTCGAACGCGAGTTGAAGACGTGTAAACGGGTTGCGCAGATCCGCATGGGCAATAGCGTCGTGATGGGAGTGACCGCTCAGCAGATACTTCGCAAGGGTCGGCACGATCGTACGGGAAAGGATGTACGAAGCGATCATGGCGAAGGAGACTGCTTCCGCCAGCGGCACGAAGAGATACCGTGCGACGCCCGTGAGGAAGAACATCGGCACGAAGACGATGCAGATGCTGATGGTGGAAACGAACGCCGGAATGGCGATCTGAGCGGCCCCGTCCAGGATCGCCTGCTCGATCTCTTTCCCCATCTCGAAGTTTCGGTTGATATTTTCGATCTCAACCGTGGCATCGTCGACAAGGATTCCGACGGCCAGCGCGAGACCGCCCAGCGTCATGATGTTGATGGTTTCGCCTAGCGCGCTCAAAGTGATGATCGAGCAAATGATCGACAGCGGGATTGAAATCGCGATGATCAATGTGCTGCGCCAGCTGCCTAGGAACAGCAAGATCATGAGTGCCGTCAAACAGGCGGCGATGATCGCCTCGCGTACGACGGCATTGATGGATGCGCGGACAAAAATCGACTGGTCGGCAATGGGCGTGATCCGCAATTCCGGCGGAAGCGTAGCGGCAACCTGCGGCAACATCTTCCGGATTCCGGCGATGATGTCCAAGGTCGATTCGTTGCCCGACTTCAGAATGGTCATCATCGAACTGCGCTGCCCGTCTGAACGAACAACGTTGGTTTGCGGAGGATACCCGTCACGAACGTGTGCAACGTCATGGACGTAAATGGTCGCCCCGTTTTGAGTTTTGATGGGCAGATCGTTCAATTCAGCAACCGAGCGAGGGCTGCCGTTCATCTCGACGTCATATTCGAGTGACCCGATCTTTGGTGGTTCCGCTCGGCAGGATGACGTTCTGATTACCGATCGCGCTGACGACGTCTGTCGCGGCCAGACCCTTCGACTGGAGAGCCCGGGTGTCCAGGTCGACCATGATCTGCCGCTGCTTGCCTCCGTAGGAGTTCGGGATGGCAGTTCCGGGAACCGTAATGAGCTGGGTTCGGATGAAGTTTGAGCCGAAGTCGAATAGTTGCTGTTCGCTCAGGCCCTTGCCGGAAAGAGCGAGTTGCAGGATGGGTACCGTCGAAGCGTTGTAACTGAGGATGTTCGGCGGTGTCGTTCCGGCGGGCAGGAACTTCAACTGGGTCTGCGCCACGGCAGCCACCTGCGCCAGCGCAGTATTGATGTTTGCATGCGGCTGAAAGAAGATCTTGATGACCGCGATACCGTTCATCGACTGCGATTCAATGTGCTCGATGTTATTAACGGTGGTCGTGGTCATTCGCTCGCTGTAGTAAACGATGCGATTGGACATTTCCTGGGCGGACAGCCCCGTGTACTGCCAAATGACGCTAACGACCGGAATATCGATATTGGGAAAGATGTCGGTGGGCGTTCTCGTGACTACGATAGGAGCCAAGAGCAGCAACATCAGAGACAAAACAACGAACGTGTACGGTCGCCGGAGAGCGAGCCGAACAATCCACATACTTCTCTAGTACCTTCCTCGAGAGAACCGCCTTAGCGGGCCAGGTGAGTGCTCACGAACCGTTCGACCCGGTCAGGATCGTGTTCACTGGAACTTTAATTATCGAACATTCGCCGTCCGAAGATGTTCCAGGCGTTCTCAACCCAGTTCTGTGTATAGAATGTTCACACGAAGGCGGAGGCGGGATGATCAACGTTATCACGATCGAGCGGGAGTACGGCGCTGGTGGCGGCACCATTGCCCGGATGCTTTCGGAGAGGCTGGGTTGGTCCCTTTGGGACCGTGAGATCACCAATGAGATCGCTCGCCGGCTGAACTGCGATGTACATTCGGTCGAAGAACGGGAAGAACGGCTCGACCCGACTTATTACCGGCTGCTCAAAGTCTTTATGCGGGGCAGCTATGAGGCCAGTTTCTCCGGTTCAAATCTGGAACTTTTAGATGCCGACGGGCTGTTCCGCCTTTTCGAAACGGTGGTGAAGGAGATTGCAGCTCGCGGCAACTGTGTCATCGTAGGCCGAGCCTCTTCCTACTATCTCCGAGATTCTGGTAACGCCCTGCGTACTTTCATTTATGCCCCGCACGACGACAAGATCCGACGTCTGACGTCCCAAGGTACGAGCCGGGAGGAAGCCGAGGAGCTGGTATTGACCGTCGATAAGGAACGCGCAGCTTTCGTAAAGAAGTACCACGGAAAAGCGTGGCCTTTGCGCGAACTCTATCACCTGATGATCAATTCACAAGTCGGAGACGAGCTCGTGCTGAAAACGATCCTGACGGAGATGGAATTGCTCAACGGGAAGGTCTCCACCCTATCGCCTTGAGGAGGTTTAGCGAGCCCAATTCTTCCATCTGCAGAGCCGGAGACGCGGGAGAATTCGGACTCATTCGCTGTTATCAGGGTGAGCCGATTCGCTATGGCTTGAGCTGCTATCAGCAGGTCATAAGCACCGATGAGTTTGCCGGCTGCTTCGAGATCGGCTCGCAGATTCTGGCTTCTCCAAGGTTCAATCATGATAAGAAAAGTGCCGGACTACCCCGTTAACCCCAAGCGTTTGTTCTTTGTTGTTTGTAAGGACCTTCCGGGAGTAACGATCTACGATGCCGACACGAATGAAAGAGTGGCTCAGGCCATTACCCCGGGCACGATCAACCCGCATGAAGCAGCTTTTTCACGGGATGGACGTTCGATTTACGTCCCGATCTACGGGACGTCGGGCGTAGGGAAACCGGGCCGGCATGGGCAGAAGCTTCACGTTTTTGACACTCTGACGGGAGGCGGAAACGGCTTCGCTCGACACGGGCGAATACCGGCGGCCTCATTGCGTCGCTGTGGGATCGGAAACCGGCACGATTTACGCCAGCGCGGAATTGGCCGAATCTCTCGTCCTGATCGACCCCGCTCAACTGGCGATTGTCGGAGCCGTGCCGACCGGATCCAACACCTCGCACATGTTCGCCCTTACGCGCGACGAGCGCAAGGCCTATGTAAGCAACGTCCGGTCAAAGACAGTCTCGGTTCTCGACATGAAAGAGAGGCGACTCGAGACCACGATCCCGACCGAAGGCGAAAACCAGCGCATGACGCTAAGCCCGGACGAGAGATGGTTCGTTACCAATCTTGGACCGGCTGGCAAGGTTGCGTTCTTCCGAACCGCTGACAACCAGATCGACTTCACGGTTCCGGTGGACGGGACACCGTTCGTCGCAAAGTTCAGCCGTGACGGGGATTTCTTGTACGTGGCCGGGTTTGCCGGCCCGCGCAGGCTGGCCACTTGGAAAATAGATGTGACAAAGCGCGCCATTGCCGCCTCGCTTGCCGAAGGATTGGGAGAAGATCCGGGATCCCTCCAGGTGAATCCGTTCACCGGCTCCGTGTACGTCAGTGACCAGCCCAGCAACACGATCCATCAGATCGACCCGGACACTTGGCACGTAACAGGCGCAATCCGGACGGAGAAAACGCCGGACGCCATGGGGTTCATCACGCTCAAATGAGCCTAGGATTCGGTAGAGAACCGGAAAATCGTTGTTTCGTGGAACTGATCTCCCGGCTTCAAAACCGTTGAAGGGAAAGCCGGCTTGTTCGGCGAATCGGGGAAATGTTGTGTTTCCAGGCAGAATCCGAAACGGAAGTTGTAGGTTACGCCGCCCTTTCCGGTCACGCTGCCATCCAGGTGATTGCCCGTGTAAAACTGAACACCGGGTTGAGTAGTCAAGACCTCAAGTTTGCGGCCCGTTGCCGGGTCGACGACCGATGCCGCGAGCCGAAGCCCGCGCCCATTCAGGACGAAGTTGTGGTCGTAACCCCAGCCGAGCTTCAGCTGCTCGTAATCCTCGTCAATGCGGGCGCCGATACGCTGGCGGCTCCTCAAGTCAAACGGAGTTCCCGCGACTTCCTGCAGTTCGCCCGTCGGAATCAGGTTGGCGTCGACAGGCGTAAAGCGGTCCGCATGGATTGTTACCTCGTGGTCGAGGATGTTGCCTGCAAATTGGCCCGTGAGATCGAAATAAGAGTGGTTGGTCAGATTCAGGACAGTATCTTTGTCTGTCGTAGCTCGATAATCGATGACAAGCTCATTCTTCTCGTTCAAGCTATAGGTCACCAGGGTCTTCAGTGTTCCCGGATATCCTTCTTCTCCATCGAAGCTGATGTATTGCAGCTCAAGTGCAAAACCGCTGCCTGTATCCACAACCTGGCTATCCCAAACCACCTTGTCGAAGCCGTGCAATCCACCGTGAAGCGCGTTCGGGCCGTTGTTCCGAGCAAGTTCGTAGGCGTGGCCATTCAGTTCAAAGCGTCCGTTGGCGATCCGATTCGCGTAACGCCCGACCAACGCACCGAAAAAAGGGTTCTTTTTCAGGTAACCATCAAGAGTGTCAAACCCCAGCACGACATCAGCGAAGTTGCCATGCCGGTCGGCGGTTTTGAGGGTAACGATGCGGCCGCCGAAATCCGTAATCTTAGCTTCAGTACCTGCGGCGTTCGTCAGCGTATAGAGGCTGACTGCCTGGCCGGCGGAGTCAGCGCCCCAGCTTTCTCGTTTTATCTCGGTTTTGCTCATGGGCTTCCTCGACTACTGTAACCGTCACTCAATTTAGAGGACCGTAGGCGGTAGTCAGATTGTTACGTTTTGCGGCTATAGTCGAGAGATATGCTTTCAGGAGTTCTACGGTGCTGTTATCTGGTAATCCTTTCCCTTGCCGCCACGTCCCTCGGCTTTTCTCAATCGGAGGTTGGTACAACGTCGCTGAACGGCACGGTCACGGACCCCGCCGGAGGCGTAGTTCCTAACGCGCAGGTCACGGTCAAAGACAACACGACCGGATTTACACGTCAGGCACAGACGACGGGCGCAGGCTTCTACAATTTGTCTGGCCTGCCGGTCGGAGCGTATGAAGTCTCCGTGACCTCTTCAGGCTTCAAACCGGTTCGAATTCCGAATGTCAATTTATCCGTGGGAGCCGCCGCCACGCTGAATGTAAATCTCCAAGTCGGCTCCGCGTCAGCCGAGGTTACGGTGGTCGGGGATGCACCCGTCGTAGAGACCAGCCGAACGGTGACAAGCACCTCCATCGCGAGTCGGCAAGTAGAGAGTCTACCGATCAACGGCCGCAATTTCCTCGATTTCACGTTGTTGACCCCGGGCGTCGTGCGCGATCCTACCCGCACAGGCGATCTCTCGTTTGGCGGTCAGCGCGGCACCTCGAACAGCCTTTTGATCGACGGCTCGGATGCCAACAACACTTTCTACGGACAATCCGTGGGGAGAGCCGGAACAGGCCGCAATCCATACTCGTTTAGCGAGGACGCGATTCAGGAATTGCAAGTCAATACCAACAACTATGCAGCTGAAATCGGCCGTGCCGGCGGCGGCGTGATCAACGTGATTACGAAGTCAGGTACGAATAGCTTTCATGGTGACGCGTTCGAGTTTTATCAGGGACAAGTCCCTGAACGCGAATACCTGGGACAACAATGCTCAGGGCAGGCCGAAACGCGCTTACCACTTCAATCAGTTCGGCGGCGATTTGGGCGGGCCAGTACTGAAGAACAAGGTATTCTTCTTCTTTGATTACGACGGGCAACGCAATACGACGCCCAACGTTGTGACGCCCGGCGTGTTTCCCGGCGGCCAATGACACGGTCGGTCAACAGGTATTAGCAAGCCTCGCACCTTATCTCACTTCCTACGCCAATTCGCTTAATAACGATGTCTATCTCGGCAAGATCGACTGGAACATCACGGACAACCAACACATCAGCTTCCGCTACAACGCGAATCGCTTCAAAGGTTTGAATTATGAAAACGCGGGTGCAACGAGCGCACAGGGCCACACCGGGAACAGCAATGTGTCTACCGATAACGCAGGCTTCATCTATACGGCAGCCTTCACTCCCAACAGCGTGCTGGAAGGGCGTTTCTTCCACACAAGGGACGATGAGCCGGGCGAAGCCAACTCAACTGCGCCGGAAACAATCATCCAGCAGAACGGGCAGACGGTGCTTAGCTTCGGACGAAATAGCTTCAGCCCGCGATACACGAACGTGAGCACTTATCAACCCACCGTCACGTTTTCGCTCACCAAGGGAGCTCACACAATGAGGGCGGGAGCGGACTTGATCTTCCAGAAGATCGGGAATTTCTTTCCCGGAAACTTCAGCGGTTCGTATACGTTCCCAAGCTTTGCAGCGTATGCAGCCAATCAACCCAACCAGTTCACCCAGGCGTTTGCGGGTCCCGGCACGACGGGAGCAACCAGCAATCCGAACGTAAACGAATACGCGTTCTTTCTGCAGGACAGTTGGCGAGTAAACAGCAAGCTAACGCTGAACTACGGCATTCGGTATGACTTGTTCGATTATGCACAGCCGCCGGTGTCTAATCCGAATGCGAGCCTGGCCGCGCTCGGCCTCAGCACGAATCGCATCCACACCGATCGCACCGACTACTCGCCGCGATTCGGCTTCGCGTACGCTCCGACAGCAGATGGCCGCACCGTTCTACGAGGCGGCTACGGAATCTTCTACGCCGTAACCCCTTCCATCTTTACCGGAACGGCATTCACTCAGAACGGAATTCAGGTACAGACGTTCACCTACACAGCTCCTGCCACGTCCGATTCCCGTCACTTATCCGAACCTCCTCACCTCCATACCGACGGTCAACAGAACACCAAGCCTGTTCATTTTCTGCCAAGGATTTTCGCAACGCCCAGACACAGCAATGGAACTTCAACGTCCAACATCAGTTGGGCAATAACTATTCCATTACGCTCGGATACCTGGGAGTGAAGGGCAGTCACCTTTCCCGGGCGCGTGACATCAACCTATTCCCTGCTGTGCCGGTCACCTCTGTCGCGACATCCACAGGCGGTTTGGGGTTGACGTATATGCGCCACCCGGCTGGGCGGCCCTATTCGGCATTTCAACGCATCATGCTCGCGGATAGCGGCGCGGATTCTATTTACCACGCCGGCTTCGTTCAGCTTACGAAGCGCTTCTCGCATAGCTTTCTTCTGCAAACCTCCTACACCTGGGCACACGCCATCGACGATGATCCCGATCCGACGCAGGTCGTAGTAGGAACTGACGATGCGAAGAGTGTTCAGGATTCGCTGCTCCCGAATCTGGACCGCGGCAACGCCAACTCCGATATCCGCAGCCGATTTGTCTTCTCCGGCGTTTGGGATTGGAACTTCGTTCCGTCAGGCGCGAATCCGGTTTTACGCCACGCGATAAATGGATGGCAGCTTTCGACGATCGCCACCTTGCAGAGCGGACGGCCCTACAACTCCACTATCGGAGGCACGCGCCGATATCAATAACGACGGCAATACACGAAGCGACCGGACGCCGGGAGAAGGCCGCAATGCGCTGCGCGGGCCCAACTTCCTCACCGACGACGTGCGGTTATCACGCTTCTTCCCGCTCGGTTCCGAACGTGTGCGGCTTCAGATTATCGGAGAAGCATTCAACGTCACGAACCGCACGAACTTCATCAGTCTCAGAACGACTCAGTACAACTTCGTCGGGAACAGCTTCGTGCCTGTCAGCAACTTCCTCACTCCGGCTGTCGGCAGTGCGGCCGGCGATCCGCGTATCCTACAACTCGCGGCCAAGATCGTCTTCTGACGAGGGCGGCTGCCGAAGGCCGTTCAACGTCAGAGCACTCAGGACCAACGGGGCCACAGTCATCCACACGGCCCCGTTGTACAGCTTGTGCTCCGCAAAATAACCGATGACCGGAGAAATGACGGTTTGGAGGATCCCGTATGCGCAGGTAAGCGCCGCAATCGCAAAGCCCGCCTGCGCGGCGCCGAAGAGATCGATCGGCAGCGCGTAAATGTTGACGCTGCCCGCCAGGAGGAAGAAGAAGTTGGCCGAGATGAGAACCGTTGCCCACCGTATGTTGGGAGCCACAGGCAGGAGAAGCGCAACGGAGCAGGCAATCGCACTCACCCAAACCGCTCGCCTTCTAGCCGAAACCGGAGAAATGCTTTTCTTTATCCAGTAAAGAGACAGCCCGCCGCCGAAGAAGCCGCCGACATTCGAGACGAGCGGCGGGATCCAGCTATAGTTGTTCGCCGTTCGCAAGTCTGCACCGTAAACGCCCATCAGGTAGAACGTCATCCAATTCGACCAGAGCGAATAGCCTCCCATCCAGAGAACATTCGCGACCACGAGGCGCAACAAGGCCGGGTCACGTAAGAGTGAAAATGATGCGGGTTTACGGGACACCAGCGCCGCCGGTTCGCGGCGAGTTGGAATCAAACGGCTGACCACCAGCCAAACAGGGATCCACAAAAGACTCAGGATTCCGGTGATCACGAACGGCCTCCGCCACGAGTACGTCATCGCCATCGTGGTCCAGATTGGCGCGAGCGCTAATCCGATGCTCAAGCCGATCTGGTTCGCTGCTGTGCCCAAAGCGTATTCGCTTGGCTTCAGGTAGAGTCCGTTCACCTTGCCGACAGAAGGAACGCCCGCTGATTCGCCGGCTGCAAGCGCGGACCGGCAGAGAAACAAACCGGGAACGGATCGCACAAGTGCTGTTCCGATGCCCGCCAGGGACCACCATCCGACAGCGATGGAGATCGCCCGGTTCACACCCAAACGGTCGAGCATCCAACCCGCAAACAACGACGCAGCCGCGTACGATATCGATGCCGCAGATAAAACCCAACCGAAGCTGATCTTGTTCATGCCCAGTTCGGAGATGATTAGCGGACCCAACTGATTGAGCAGGAATCGATCGACGTAATTGAGAGTCGAAGAAAGAACAAAAACCCCGAACGCGATCCAGCGAAGAGGGTGATAACCCGTTCGTAACTCAGAACGCCTATCATCGAAGTTAGATGGCGGCACAGAACGATGAGAGTAGCAGACTTCCGAGACGCAACTTTCTGCAGACCGCCGCAGCTTTGAGTGCCGGATCTGCGCTGGAAGCGAATAGCGGGCACGCGGGCGGCATAACGGATGTTCCGGGTGTTCGGGTTGGGAACTTCACCCATGCGCGAAGACTGACTGGATGTACCGTTGTTCTGTTCGACAATGGCGCGGTCGGCGGAGTCGATGTGCGAGGATCGGCGCCCGGAACTCGCGAAACGGATCTGCTGAATCCACTCAACACTGTTCAGCAAATCAATGCGATTCTGCTCTCGGGAGGAAGTGCCTTCGGCCTCGACGCTGCGACGGGCGTTATGCGTTACCTCGAAGAGCAAGGAAAGGGCTATCGCGTCGGCCGCTATGTCGTTCCGATTGTGCCCGCCGCCATTTTGTTTGATTTAGGGATCGGAGACGGCAAGATCAGGCCGGATGCCGAAGCCGGCTATGCCGCGTGCAAGAATGCCTCGGACAAGGTGGAACAAGGCAACGTAGGCGCAGGCGCGGGCGCCACCATCGGCAAAATGTTCGGGCCTCAGTTCGCCATGAAATCCGGACTGGGAACCGCAAGCATAAAAATCGCGGATTCAGGGTTGATCGTCGCCGCAATCGTTGCAGTGAACGCGGTCGGTGATGTCGTCGACCACCAATCTGGAAAGCTCCTCGCCGGCGCACGGACTCCGGATGGAAAGGGGCTGCGCAACAGCATGGCAAGCCTTATCGGCGGGGCCGCCTCTCACGGACAACCGGGTTCCAATACAACGATCGGGATCGTGGCCACGAATGCGACCCTCACGAAGAGCGAGGTGAACAAAGTGGCGCAGATGGCTCACGACGGTTTGGCGCGTACTATCGCTCCCGTGCACACGGGAATGGACGGCGATACCGTCTTCGCTGCCGCAACGGGCGGCCTCACTTCAAAAGCAGATGTCTCCAGAGTGGGCGCTCTTGGTGCGGAAGCGCTGGCGCGCGCAGTCAAGCAGGCGGTTCTCTGTGCAGCATCGATTCCCGGCTACCCGGCTCATCGCGACTTGGTGCGCACCTAGCATCGCTGCTCACTGCCAGCGAAAACCGCGGGTGGTGAACTGATCGTTATCTATCTGCACGGTCTCTTCGTGCCTCCCCGTCCCGTTCGAGATGGCGAGTTGGTGTGTGCCGACCGGCAATCGAAGGGTAAGCGGTGTGACGCCATACTGTTTGCCGTCCACGGTCACGGTCGAACCGCTAGGCTCAGTTGTCACGAGCAGTACGCCCATGCTTTGCGACATCACCACCGTAAGCTGCTTCTCATCCGGAACCGTGAAGATGCGTCGGGCGGTATCGAACCCTTTCAACTCGGCGGTCAGGGTATGACGGCCGGGAGGCAGAACGGTATTGCATGGCGCCTGGCAGGCACCCTCAGAACGATTGTCAATGACGATTCTCGCTCCTGCTGGTTGCGTTGCGATCGAAACCTGGATCGGAATGAGCGGGGCAGAAGGCGCACTCTGTGGAGAGGCGGTTGGTACTGGTTGCGTGTCTGTGTGTTTTGGAGCCGATTCTGAGCCACGCCGCTCAGGAGTATTGCTGCCGCCGGTTGTTCCAGTCGGGCGTTGGACGGTTTCACCGTTTGGCGACGTTGACTTTGCCACGACGGGAGCCGAGGGTTCACGGGTAAGGAGCTCTGGCCAGCAAGAACACAAGAGCGGCAACGACCGCGCTCGCTGCAACAACCAGCAAGATCCGATTCCGCAAGCCGGCGAATTGGACCCGATGCGTCCTGATCGGCATCGTCTTGCCCGCGGTCGGGACGCGTTCGCCTGGGGAGAGCCGGAAGCTCCGGTGCGCCCGGACGTTCGGGGAAAATCACTGGGGCAGTCAGAGTGAGCATCGGCTCTCCGTACTCGTCCTGCTCGACCGGGGTCCGGACAAAGCTGGCGGGTTCCGAGACGCCTGCCGCCACCGCGGCTGATGCAATTGTTTTCGTCTCTTCTTCCATGTTCCGGGCGGGCTGCCAATTCCCCGAGTAATTCAAACTCTCGCCCAGTGCAGCTACGAACTCAGTACAGGAAACGAAACGCTCAGCCGGGTCCTTAGCCAGCGCGCGAGCGAGCACGTAGTCGACTTGAGAACTCAACGTGGTGTTCACTTCATGCGCCGGGGGCGGATCTTGTTTGCAGATCTGATAGAAGAGCGTTGCCAGGCTGTCGGCCCGAAAAGGTTTGGTGCCCGTCAGCATTTCGTACACGACAACCGCGAATGAGAACTGATCCGACCGGCCGTCGACCGCCAGACCTTGAATCTGTTCCGGAGCCATGTAGTTCGGCGTGCCGATCATGGTTCCGCTATGTGTCGTGTCTTGCGAGATGAATTTGGAGATTCCGAAATCAGAGATCTTCGCGAGACCCGCGTGATCGTGCTCGGACGAGATCAGAATATTCGCGGACTTGATGTCGCGGTGAATTACGCCTTTCCGATGCGCATAGTCCAAAGCGTCAGCGATCTGTCCGAAGTAGCGCACCATCTGACTGCTCTCGGGGAGTTGCCCGGCTCTCAAGATGTCGCCGAGCGAAGGCCCTTGCACGTACTCCATCACGATGAACGCACTTGCTTCTTCTTCAAGCACGTCGAAGATGGTGATGATGTTGGGGTGCGAGAGCAAGCCGGCGGATCGCGCTTCCTGCAGAAGACGGTCCCGGACGCGCTGTCGTTCAGCAGGATCGGCGAAGTCGGTCAAGCGAATCGCCTTGATAGCGACTGTACGGCCGATGGTCGGATCGAGGGCACGATACACAATGCCCATGGCTCCGGCTCCTAACTGCTCGATGACATAGTAGCGCCCGATCTGCCTCAAACCACTTCAGTATATCCCCGCAAAAGCTTCATAACTGCCTAAAAAGACTAGGGAAATTGCCCGAGTCTGGCCACTTGTTAGGATGAAAGTTACCCGCATGATTCCCCCTGCAATCCAAGAAGGGCTTACCTTCGATGACGTGCTTTTGCAACCGGCACACAGCTTGATTGCACCGTCGGAAGCGGAAACCAGCACCCGGCTCACCGCTCAGATCGAATTGAAGATCCCCATCATCAGCGCCGCCATGGATACGGTGACGGAGTCACACATGGCGATTGCTCTGGCGCAGCAGGGCGGTATCGGCATCGTTCATCGAAACATGCCGATTGACCGTCAGGCTGAGGAGGTCGACCGGGTCAAACGCAGTGAAAGCGGCATGATTGTTGACCCGGTTACAATCGAGCCCGAACGCAAGATCTCGGAGGCGTTGGAAGTGATGCGGCTCTACCGCATTTCGGGTATTCCAGTGACTAGCCACGGCAAGCTTGTTGGCATCCTCACGAATCGTGATCTGCGCTTCGAGACCCGTTATGACCTTCCGATTTCGGAGGTCATGACGAAGGACGATCTGATCACCGTTCCGGTCGGTACAACTCTCGAGGAAGCGCAGAAGATCCTTCACACGCATCGGGTCGAGAAACTGCTGGTGGTAGACGAGCACTTCGTGCTCAAAGGTCTGATCACGGTAAAAGACATCCAGAAGAAATTGAAGTACCCCAACGCCGCGAAGGACCAGCACGGGCGTTTGCGGGTGGCAGCGGCCATTGGTTCGAGTGGCGATTTTCTGGAGCGAGCGCAGGAACTCGTGCGCATGAAAGTCGACGCAATTGCGATTGACTCCGCGCACGGACACAGCCAGAAAGTGATGGACGCCATTAAGGCTGTCAAAAGCCGAATGCCGGAAGTTCAGCTCCTGGCCGGTAACGTAGGCTCGTACGAAGGCGCGCGAGACCTGATCCGATTGGGCGCGGATGGTATCAAGGTCGGTATCGGACCCGGATCAATCTGCACGACGCGGGTAGTGAGCGGAGCAGGCGTTCCGCAGATTACCGCCATCGCCGAATGTTCCAGGGCAACCCGGGAAGCCGGCGTTCCGTTGATTTCGGACGGGGGCATCAAGTACTCGGGCGACATCACGAAGGCCATTGCTGCTGGTGCTGATTCCGTCATGATCGGCAGCTTGTTGGCCGGTACGGACGAAAGCCCGGGCGAGACCATTCTGTATCAGGGGCGCACGTTCAAGAGCTATCGCGGTATGGGTTCCTTGGGCGCCATGCCCGGCAATGCCGACCGGTACGGACAAGCGTCGAACGGCAAACTCGTTCCCGAGGGCATCGAGGGCCGTGTACCGTACAAAGGCCCGTTAGCGGATCTGGTGTATCAACTGGTCGGCGGTCTTCGCTCCGGAATGGGATATTGCGGCTGCCCCACGATTCCCGAACTCCAGCAGCGGGCCAAGTTCCTGCGTGTCACGGTTGCGGGACTGCGCGAGAGCCACGTTCACGACGTGATCATTACGAAAGAAGCGCCGAATTATCGGCTGGAGTAGTACGGCCTTTGTTCAATTTTGCCGATCCGGCCGTAGCGCGGATTCCAAGTCTGTAATGGAGAAATCTTCTCCTTTATAGAGCAGCGGCAGATCCAAGTGTTTTGCTGTTGCATAAACAAGGCAATCTCCGAAATTGAGCGCGGCTTTGTGTCGACCTTTTCCGTAGCGCCGGAACGCGCCGATTGCAAGATTCGCAACCGTGTGATCAAGCGCTATGATCTGCGCGTCGAAGCTGGCGACAAGATCGTCCAGGTCCTTAGTCAACGCCCGACCGAGAGCCGTCATATGAGCTTCGACCAACACGCTCGCCGGCAAGCAGATTCGGTTGTGCACAAGCACATCCAAGACTCTTCCGCTTCAGTCTCAGCTTGCAAGACGGCAAACAGAGCAGAAGTATCAACCACGATCATTCAAAGATCGCGTCTGCTTCCTCCTTCGTGATCGGAGGAAGATTTCGTTTTCTGTTCTTTTCCATGATTCGGCGCGCCACGGCTTCAAGCCGCTCGTTTTTGTAGACCTGCTCTTCCTGCTGGACCGCTACCCGAAGAAGTCGCCGAAGCGCCTCCGTTTTCGACATTCCCGTTGCCTTCACATACCGATTCATCAGGTCCGTTACTTCAGGATCGTTGATATGCAGCGCCATGTACAAAATTGTACATTGTTGTACAAAAAAAGGGCGGCCCACCCGAACGGCCTTGCTAGACCGGCCGGGCTGCCGCCCTCAATGACAAACAGACTAATTAGCTTGCGATCGCCAGAGGTCGCACGTTGATGTTCGGGATCACGATGGAAAGCACTTCCTCCACCCGATCCACGAAGTGGAACTGCATCTCTTGGCGAACATGATCGGGAAGATCTCGCAAGTCCTTCTTATTGGCTTGCGGAAGGATCACGCGACGGATGCCGGATCTCCTTGCGGCAAGCACCTTCTCTTTCACGCCGCCGATCGGCAGGACCAAGCCTGCCAAGGTGACTTCCCCGGTCATCGCGATATCGCTGCGAGCCGGAAGCCCGGTGTAAGTCGACGCCAAAGCGGAAGTCATCGTCACACCAGCGGAAGGACCGTCCTTCGGGATCGCACCCGCCGGCACGTGAACGTGAACGCCGTTGTTCTTGATCTTCTCGGGATCAACGCCGAGATCAGCCGCATGCGCCCAGATGTAGCTCTGTGCGATCTTCGCCGATTCCTGCATGACCTCGCCGAGTTGTCCGGTCATCGTCAGTCCCTTACCTTCGGGAAGCAGCGCGCTCTCGATGTAGAGAACATCGCCACCGGTTTCGGTCCATGCCAACCCGGTTACCACTCCGGGAGGAACCGTCTTCCTCGCCTGTTCGGGCAGGAAGATCTCGGGTCCCAGCAGGTCGCCGAGGACTATCCGGAACAACCACGACGCGTTCCGCCTGACCTTCCGCAATCTGAAGCGTGACCTTGCGGGTGACTCGAGCGATCGCACGCTCCAGCCGGCGAAGCCCGGCTTCCCGCGTATAGCCACTGATGATGGCTTTCAGGCCCTCATCGGTGAACTCGATCTGCTCGTCCGTCAGGCCGGTCGCCTTCATCTGCTTCGGAATCAGATAACGACGTGCAATCTGACCCTTCTCTTCCTCGCTATAGCCCGAGAGCCGGAGGATCTCCATACGATCGAGCAACGGTTGCGGAATCGTATCGAGCGAGTTCGCCGTTGTGATGAACAGAACCTTCGACAAGTCGAAAGCCATATCCAGGTAGTTATCCCGGAACGTCTTGTTCTGCTCGGGATCAAGCACCTCTAAGAGAGCAGCCGATGGGTCGCCGCGGAAGTCGCGACCGAGCTTGTCGATTTCGTCAAGCAACAGCACCGGGATTCGAAGCACCGGCTCTGCGCATCGCCTGCAGCAGCCGTCCGGCCATTGCGCCGATGTACGTACGCCGGTGACCGCGCAATTCGGCCTCGTCGTGCATACCGCCTAGGCTGAACCGCTCGAACTTGCGTCCAAGTGCTCGCGCAACGGACTGACCGAGCGACGTTTTACCGACACCCGGAGGCCCGACCAGGCAGAGAATGGGCGCCTTAGCGTCCGGATTCCTCTTCAGAACGCTCAGGTGCTCTAGAATGCGCTCTTTGATCTCCTTGAGACCGAAGTGATCTTCGTCGAGAACCTGGCGAGCGTGGGCGAGATCGAGGTTGTCTTCCGTCTGGCTGTTCCAGGGAAGGTCTAAGACAAACTCGAGATAGGTTCGCGTGACGTGAAAATCGGGTGCGCCGGCCGGAAGCCGTTCCAGGCGTCCGAGTTCACGCTCGAATTCCTTCTTTGCTTCTTCCGGCAGATTCAGCTTCGAGTAGCGTTCGCGAATCAGCTCGATCTCAGCCTTATCCGCATCTTTCTCGCCCAGCTCCTGCTGAATCGCGCGCAATTGCTGGCGCAGGTGGTACTCGCGCTGCTCCTTCGACATCTCGTCGCGAGCCGTGGACGCGATCTTCTGACGGATCTCCAGAACCTGCAGTTCGTGCGACAGGTAGGAGTGGATCAGCCGGAGCGCATCAACGCGAGTCTCTGCTTCAAGCAGCTTCTGCTCCGCGCCATGTCCAGGCTGAAGATGCTCGCCAACAGGTAAGCAAGCTGCAGCGGATCGCTGTTCGCAGCCAGCATCCGGGTCAGCTCGTGAAGCCGACTGGGGCTGTGCCAGCGAGATCGCCTTACCGGCCAGTTCGAGCAACGCGCCGGAGAGCGCTTCCAGCTCGGAACCGCCGTCCTGGGGCGTTGCCAAAGCGCGATACTTTGCGGCAAGGTACGGATGCTGTCGATTCAAGCTTTACGACGACAACTCGCTCCACGCCAAGGACCAGAATCTCTAAAATGCCATCGCCCGGACGGGATGATTTCCGGATAACTGCTTTGGTTCCGATCGTATAGAGATCGTCTTGTTCCGGAGACTCCAGCTGCGGATCGCGCTGTCCGACGAGGAGAATCTCCTTCGCCTCCGTTTTCAGCGCTGCTTCTACAGCCTTCACCGAGCTTTCTCGCCCGACCGAGAGCGGTAACAGCAACCCAGGAAAAAGGATTGTATTCTTCAGCGGTAAAACCGGAAGAATCGAAGTTTCTTGGTTTACGTTGGTCATTTTCCTGACTTCTAAGATTTGGATGCGCAAGGATAATTCTAGGCTGCAATTATCTGCGCGGCCAAGACTCAGGTCAGTGTAGCCCAGGCAATACAAATAACCCCGCCGGACCTTCGACGCTCAGCGGGAATGAGGCTGGACTTTGGGGTTCAGCGACACGTACCCGTTCAGCAGCTGACGGTTCTGAGGATTGCAGTTCACGTAGTACCCTGCCCCGGTTCTTTCGTCATACACTGAGCTGCCACGACGTCGGCCGTCGCAGGCGTGGTCGATCGCTCGCATCACGCCGGCACGGTCGGAAGCGCGGAAATACGGCTTCACAGGCTTTAAGTCCATCGCGAGCCGGATCCGCCTTCATAGGCACAAACTGTCGAAAATCGCTACGCCGGTCTGCCACGCCTCTTACCTCCTGCCTTCCGCAAGAGAGCACTCCGGCACAGGCAAGGACCACAGCACAAACGAACTTGGGAGAGAAACGCACTAGGTCTTTTGATGCGGGCAAGCTCTGCCGGTTTCGACCAGATCTTCGGCCGAATCGATAGACTGGGCTTAGTTGAGTTCATGACACATCCCTTACTGGATCGCCTTCGACGCGAGACGGCAAGCCTTCATCAAGCGCTGGAGGACGGACTAGCTTTGCTCCGGCCGGAGATGAGGCTGGAAGAATACCGGTCGCTCTTAGAGGGGTTTTACGGGTTTTACGCGCCCTGGGAAGCAAGTGTCGAAAACGAGATCGACGGCGTAATTCCTCACTTCCGCCAGGAGCGCCGAAAAACGCCGCTGCTGGAGCATGACCTTCGGTTTCTCGCAAGCGACCTTAGCGCCATTCCCCGATGTTCCGCCCTCCCCGACACGGATTCGCTCGCCGGCGTGTTGGGTTCCCTGTATGTCCTGGAAGGAGCCACGCTAGGCGGCCAGATTCTGAGCCGGCATTTTCACAAACAGTTCAACCTTACGCCTGGGAGAGGCTGTTCGTTCTTTTCGAGCTACGGCGACGCTGTAGGGCAGCGCTGGAAAGACTTTTGCGACCACCTTGCGCGCTATTCGGGGCCCGAAACCGACTCTTCCATTCTTCGTTCCGCAGTTGATACGTTTCGGCTTCTGGGGGATTGGCTCGGCCACGGATTACCAGGTGCAAACTCACGCGACTGGCATGGTCCAGCGAATGGCCGTGCCTTCGCCGGGCTTCGACTCCGCCCAGATACGTCCGCCGAAGCTCGAAACGATCTTGCGACAGATGGCCAAGCCTAACCCGGTCCCTGACTCTGAGTGAGAATGCAGGCGATAAAAGGTCTGGAAGATTGCTTCCGATTGGGAAGATTCGAATCCCGCGCCATTGTCCTGAACGGAAATCACCCACTCGCTGCCTTGTTGCTCCGCGGTGACGTCTATCACCGGCGTCCGGTCTTCGGGACAGTACTTCAAGGCGTTCGAGATCAGGTTCTGAAAGACGCGCGCCAACTGATCCAAGTGGGCCCGAACCGCAGGCAGCGTGCCTCGCCGAATCTCCGCGTTCCGTTCCACTACAGCTGCTGCGCAGGTTGGTCAAGGCAATCTCTACAGCCTCGTCCATTGCGATCTTTCCCGCTGGCGCCTCCCGGCGTCCGCTTCGGGCGAAATCGAGGAGAGAGCGAATGAGGCTGCCCATTCGCTTGCTCGCGTCCAGAACGTACTGGATCGACTCCGCCGATTCCGCGTCGAGCTCGGATCGCTTGTTGCGAAAGAGCAATTCCGTGTAAACGCTGATGGTCCTGAGCGGCTCTTGCAGATCGTGACCCGCCATCGCGGCAAAATGCTCGAGCTCCTCGTTGCTACGGACCAAAGCGGCATTCAGGCGCGACACTTCTAACGCTCTGTGTTTGAGGAGGGCATGCGCCATATCTTCGCGCAGCGCGAGAACATGTTCCAGCTCGATCTGCTTCCAGGGCTCCGACTGCGCGCTCGACTTGTTCCTGCCAGAGTGCGAACGATCTGCGTGGGTGCAGCCTCAATTCTCCCGTTGCTGAAGAGATCTCGGCCGCCTTGGCAGGATTACCGGCCCAGTTCACCGTCTGGCGGACTTCAGGCCGGAACCAGATCACGCTTTCGGGGCTGCCCTCCGCAACACGCAGCACCAGGATCCCGGATGCGGTATCGACAATCGACTTCGCGTTGGGGTAGTGCAGGGACAGCGAATGGGTCGACCACACCGGCTGCCAAGGCTGCTCCTGAATCCACCGGCAGAGTTCGTTTACCTGTTGCGACGAGGGTGTTCGACCGTACAACTCGGTTTCGCTTGCTGTACAGAGTGCAACACCACCGGCGTCCATCTCGCTCAGCAGGTTGGGTTTGCCTTTCATCAGCGCGGTCGAGTAGTCGCCGGATTGGGACAATCGCGAGCGTAGTTCCGACCGAACACGTCCCAGATGGTCGGCATATTGCCTGTTTTCCGACTCTGCCTTGATTCCGACCTGCAATCCCAGAAAGCGCACCAGGATCTCACCGGCAATCCGCGCTTCTTGGGAGAGGAGTCTGGGCGAGCCGTGGTGGCAAGCGACAAGTCCCCAGAGACGCCCCTGGTCCAAGATAGAAAACGAAACAGAAGCCGCGACGCCCATGTTGCGCAGGTACTCGAGGTGAATGGGAGAGGTTGCGCGAAGCGCGCACAGAGCTGAGATCCAGAGGCCGGTTCGTCTTCGGGTTCAGCGCCGGGCGGAGAGGAACCCGTGCCGAATGCACATCGGCGGTCAGACGAAAAGGATTCAGGCGGTAGAGTTCCCGAGCCTGCGCGGGAATATCAGAAGCGGGATAGCGCAGTCCCAGGTACGCATCCAGACCCGGGGAACAGTGCCTCGGCAATGACTACACCCGATTCGTCCTCGAGAAACCGGTAGATCATGACACGGTCGAACTGAGTCAGTTGCCGGAAATAACGCGTTGCCGCCTGGCAGAACGGGATCAGAGATTCACTGGTATCGAGGTCCGCCACTGCTTTGCGAACTGTCTCCTGAATCTCGGAAGAGGCTGGCGCGTCGGGAGGGTCGCGCTGCAATTCGAGGATCAAAACACTGTCCCGGCGGTGAATGGCCAAGCGCCACGGATCGGAGTCTGTGTCCAGCCGGACCTGCGGACAGGTAATAGGGCCGGTGCTCTAACGCGGCAGAGCTAAGCAGATCGGCCAGGGAATTTGAGGTAGCTCTCGCCCACTACATCCCGCAAGGCGCGAACCCAGCACGGATTTATTCGCCCAGCCTAGTTGCTCGGCCGCGTTTTCACTCGCCTGGATGATGACGAGATCCGGTTCTTCGAGAACGAGAAGGACGCCGTGAGGCTGAATAGCACCCGGAATATGGATAGGCTCTCGATCGCAATTCGTCAGATCGACAGCAGGAGGTTGCATAAGTTCAGGACTTCGCTTCGGCGGGGAAGCAGCGCTGGCGGAAGTACTTACTGAAGTCTATCAGCGCCTCATGCGCGGAGATTCCTCTCCGGAACGCAAAAAAGCCCGGATCCAATCTGGCGATTGGACCCGGGCTTAGTGTCGAGCTAGTTTCGCTTACTTGCTCTTGAGGACGGTGAAACCAGTCTGGCCGCCGACATTGTAGGTCAGAAGCACCGGTTTACCTTGGGCCTGTGACACCAGCCTGCGGAACTCCTGCGCGCTGGTCACCGGCTTGCGATCGACAGCGGTGATCACCATGCCTCGTCCCAGAGTTTCGGCTGCCGGGCTGCTCTGGTCAACATCCGTGACCACGACACCCTTTGTGCCAGGCAGTGACGCCAACCTGCTCGGCATTGTCGGGGGTAAGGGTTTCCACCGTAACGCCGCGAACCGAAACATTGCCCGGGTTGCCGTTATCGGAGTCTCCGTTCTTATCGTTGTTGTCACCCTTCTTGTTGTCATCGTCCCAATCCGTACCGGTCGGACGCTGGCCAAGAGTAACCGTGATTTTCTTCGGCGCTCCATCGCGCATCACATCGAGAGTGACTGAGCTACCGGGTGCGTGGGAGATCACGTTCATCGTCAAGTCGTCGCTGCCTTCAACTTTCTTGCCGTCGATCGCTGTGATCACGTCGCCCTGCTGCAATCCAGCCTTCGCGCCGGGATCGCCCGGAGTAACGCTTGCAACAACGGCGCCTTTCGAATCTTTCAGATTCATCGCCTGCGCCATGTCGGGATTCAGGCTTTGCAGTCTCACACCCATGTAGCCGCGAGAAACCTTGCCGCCCTTGATCAACTGATCCGCAACCTGCTTTGCCAGGTTGGAAGGCACTGCGAAGCCGATGCCGATATTGCCGCCTTCACCACCGAAACCGGAGTTACCGGACAGGATGGCCGTATTCATTCCGATCAGCTCACCCTTGGCGTTGATCAGCGCGCCGCCGGAGTTACCCGGGTTGATCGCGGCGTCAGTCTGAATGAAGTTCTGGATGTACGTGTCTGCGCTCCAGTGCCCGTCCCTTGGCGCTGATGATGCCCATGGTCACGGTGTGGTCCTGGCCGAATGGGTTGCCGATTGCGAAGCAAAGGTCACCGACACGGGCCGCCTCGGAATTCGCATAGCTGAGGGTCGGCAGACCCTGAAGCACTGATCTTCACAACCGCGACGTCCGTCTGAGGATCGGCGCCGATCAGCTTACCGGTAAAATCGCGGCCGTCGGACAGTTCGACCTTCAGCGTTGTCGCTTTGTCGATTACGTGATTGTTCGTGAGAATATATCCGTCATTCGAGATGATGACGCCTGAACCCAGTCCACCTTCGCGGCGATCGCGAGGCCGCATATTGTCCCTTGGCCGCCGAAGAACTGCCGGAAGAACGGATCAGACATCATGGGGTTATTGCCGCCCCCCTGCTGCTCAGACGCCTTGATGACGCGAGTGGAGCTGATCTTAACCACGGCTGGCGACGCTTTCTCGATCATGTCCGCGAACGAATTCGAAAGCGTGTTGAGACGCTGAGCGCTCGCACTCGTATCTGCCCGGGCCGTCACCGCAACCGGAGCATTCGCATGAGTCGCCACGGCGAGAGCGGCTATCAGGCCGCCACCGATGGAAGCCGCTAACAGCGTCAAGACTGCTGTCGAGCGGCGAAATTGAACTACGTTTGCCATTTCTCTAAAAAATCCTTTCTCTTAGCTTCCGTTCGATGTAACGGCCGCTTGACCCACTACATTGGACGCGCGAATCACCATTTCGATTTACACATGGCTTGCTTGAGCCCTGACCGGGCTTTCTTCACTCGCTTGTGGAGTGAAGACGAACCCGTTGCCGTCCGGAGCAAGGTCGACAAGCAGCGTCTGCCCGTCCCTAATTTCACCACCAACGATTTTTTTCGCCAGCGGCGTTTCAATCTCTCTTTGGATCGCCCGTTTCAGCGGCCGCGCCCCGTATGCGGGATCGTAGCCGTTTCTTACCAGGCGTGTCCGTGCTTCGTCCGTCAGGCGCAATTGAACGTGTCTTTCTTCCAGCCGAGCCCGCAATCCTGCCAACTGAATTTCGACGATTTCTTTCAGGTGTTCTTCAGATAACGCGTGGAACACGATAATTTCGTCCAACCGGTTCAGAAACTCCGGACGGAACTCATGCCGAAGCTCGCTCAGCACCGACATCCTTCATTCGCCGATATTCTTCGCCGTCAAAGGCGCCTCGATATTCGAGGATCCGGTGACTGCCAATGTTAGACGTCATGATGACGATTACGTTCTTGAAATCGACAGTTCTTCCCTGCCCGTCCGTAAGTCGCCCATCATCTAGCAGTTGCAGCAGCGTATTGAAGACGTCCCGATGCGCTTTCTCGATCTCGTCGAAGAGCACCACCGAATAGGGACGTCTCCGTACCGCTTCGGTCAGCTGTCCGCCTTCGTCGTAGCCGACGTACCCCGGAGGCGCTCCAATCAGCCTGGATACCGAGTGCTTCTCCTGGTACTCCGACATGTCGATGCGGATCATTGCTCGCTCGTCGTCGAACATGAACTCGGCCAGGGCGCGCGCCAATTCGGTTTTCCCGACGCCCGGTCGGACCCAGGAACAGGAAGCTGCCAATCGGCCGTTTCGGATCTTTCAAACCCGACCTGGCCCGCAAAACCGCCTCGGCGACGGCCAACACCGCTTCGTCTTGCCCGATCACGCGCTTGTGAAGCTCATCTTCCAGAGCGAGGAGCTTTTTCATCTCGCCTTCGAGCAGCTTGGAAACGGGAACACCCGTCCAGCGGCTGACAACTTCGGCGATGTCTTCTTCGTCTACCTCTTCTTTGAGTAATCGCGTGACCGCCTGCGTTGCCGGAAACTCGTTCCTGCTCCGCGGCGAACTGTTTTTCGAGCGTAGTCAGGCGGCCGTACTTCAATTCGGCTGCTTTGTTCAGGTCGTAGGCGCGTTCTGCCTGGGCGATTTCCACCTTTACGGCGTCCATCTGCTCCCGGAGAGCCCGAACGCGCTGAACCGCCTCTTTCTCGGTCTCCCATTGTGCCTGCAGAGCCGTGGACTGGGTCTTCAACTCGGCCAGTTCGCGCTCAATCCGGGTCAGCCGGTCTTTTGAGACCGAATCCGTCTCTTTCTTCAGCGCCTCCCGCTCGATTTCGAGCTGCATAGTGCGCCGAAGGATCTCATCCAATTCGGCGGGCATGGAGTCGATCTCCGTACGGAGCTTTGCTGCCGCTTCGTCCACCAGATCGATCGCTTTGTCAGGCAGGAACCGATCGGTGATGTAGCGATTGGAGAGAACGGCCGCCGCGACGAGTCCGGTGTCCTTGATCCGGATACCGTGATGCAACTCATAGCGTTCGCGCAGACCGCGAAGAATGGAGATGGTGTCCTCCACGCTGGGTTGGTCCACGAACACAGTCTGGAAGCGCCGTTCGAGTGCTGCATCCTTTTCGATGTACTTCCGGTATTCATCGAGAGTGGTGGCTCCGATGCAATGCAGTTCACCGCGAGCGAGCATTGGTTTGAGCAGGTTGCCGGCGTCCATCGCGCCTTCGGCTTTCCCAGCTCCCACGACGGTATGAAGCTCGTCGATAAAGAGAACGATCCGTCCTTCGGAGGATTGAACCTCTTTCAGGACCGCTTTCAACCGCTCTTCGAACTCACCCCGGAACTTCGCGCCGGCGATCAGTGCGCCCATGTCGAGCGCCACAACCTGCTTGTCTTTCAAGCCCTCGGGCACATCGCCTCGCACGATCCGCTGTGCCAGCCCTTCTACGATCGCGGTTTTACCCACACCAGGCTCACCGATCAGAACGGGATTGTTCTTCGTTCGCCGCGAGAGAACCTGAATGACTCGCCGGATCTCCTCGTCGCGCCCGATCACCGGATCGAGCTTGCCCTTCGACGCGGCGCTCGTCAGGTCACGGCCGTACTTTTCAAGAGCTTCGTAGGTGGTTTCGGGGTTTTGCGTCGTGACGCGCTGGTTGCCGCGAACTTCGACAAGCGCCTTCATCAAGCGGTCGCGAGTTAACCCGAACTCCTTCAACAAGTTACCAGCAGGGCCTGAGTCTTCGGCCGTAGCGAGCAAGAGATGCTCGATCGAGACGTACTCATCCTTCAAACGCTTCGCCTGCTCTTCGGCGACCCTCAGTAAACGGGACAACCTGTCGGTGACATAAACCTGATCCGGCGCGCGTCCCACTGCCGCTCACTTTCGGGAGCTTTTCGATTTCCGCCTTCAAACGCCGGTGCAAATTTTCCACGGGCACGTCGGCGCGCATGAGGATGGAAGGCGCGAGTCCGCCCTCTTGCTCGAGCATGGCAAGGAGCAGATGCTCCACATCCACTTGTTGATTTCCGTATGTTGTCGCGATGCTCTGGGCGTCGCGGATGGCTTCCTGTGACTTCTCTGTCAGCCGATTAAAATCCATAGATCTTCGATCCTGAACCCAGTATAGATCTTAGCAGATCAGAATGCAATTATCTTAGCGTCTTTCACTCATATTTCATTCGGACGGGATTTCCGCCTCGGTGCGCTACAGTAGAACTGGTCCGGCGCCATGCGCTCGTACACTCAGCCGATTCCTTGCAATTTGTTGTATTTTTTGGACTTGGGCCTACCCCGCTTTCGGCTGGTGGGAGACGGGGCATCGCACGGTGGCCCGGATCGCCGCAGCCCACCTGACCCCCGCAGCCCGAATCCGAATCGCCCGCATCTTGAACGTGCCCGATAACGTAGACGCCATCGCCGATGCTTTAGCTCTGGGCTCAACCTGGGCTGACGAGATCAAGAAGGACACCCACACCGACGACTGGCATTTCATCGACATCACGCTGCAGGACTCGCGGTCGGACATAGCGAAGCGCTGCAAAGATGACAATTGCGTCGTGGCGCGGATTCGGCTTTTCACCGCTCAGTTGGTATCGCAGAAAGCAGACGGCCGCTGGAGTGAGCTGGACGCATTGCGGTTCCTGGTTCATTTCGTCGGCGATGTGCATCAACCGCTGCACGCGATCTCCGACGCCGATCTCGGGCGGGAATTGTGAGCGCCTCGATCCGCCAATCAACGAAGCCAAGAACATTCACGCACTGTGGGACGGCGGAATCGTGAACGCTCTGGACGCAGCCGACAAGCTACTCGCGTCGCGACTCGACAGCTACATTGCCGCCCTGAGCGAAGTCGGAACGCAAAGACCTTTCCTCCGGGTCGGTAGAAGACTGGACCTGGGAGTCTCACGAACTTGCCCGCAAGGTGATCTACGAGAAACTGCATATTCCCACCGAGCCCATCCTCTTTCCCAAAGGCTGCGCCGATGCTCCGCCCGAGATCACGGAATTCAAGGCTCATGATCGATTCCCTGTATGTCGATGACATGAAGCCAGTGGTACGAGACCAGCTTGCAAAAGCTGGCCTGAGGCTCGCCCGGGTACTGAACGAATCGCTCTAGACTTTGGGCGGAGATTGTCAACGGCTCGGGAACTTCCCGGGTTGGGCCGGCCGGCAAAGTGACCTCGAATCGTGATCCCTGGCCGAGACGGCTGTTCACCCGGATCTCTCCTCCGTGCGCCTTTACGATGGCCGACACAAAACTTAATCCGAGACCGAGCCCCTTCTCCGGATTCGGATCGGGAACTCGATAGAACCGGTCGAAGATATGGGGCAAATGATCGGGAGGAATTCCCACTCCGGAATCCTCCACGACCAGCTGAGCGTAGGAGCCCACCTGTTCGGCATAGGCGCGCACCCAACCCCCGGCTGGTGTGTACTTGATCGCGTTCGAGAGAAGGTTCGTAACCACACGCTCAATCTGCGTACGATCGACTTCGCAAAAGACGGGCCCTTTCTCGAATCTGAGCTAGCCGGAGACTGCTCGCTTCGGCTGGAATCTGGAACTGCTCGACCAGGTCCCGGACCAGTTCGCCCAAATCGACCCGCGCCCGATTCATCGGAACCTGGCCGGATTCCGATTGCGAAAGCAGCAGAAGAGCGCGGACGAGATTCGAGAGCCGCTCGACATCCTGAAGAGCGTTCTCGATCGCCTCTTGCAGCTGCTCTTTGCTTTTCGCCGTGAAGAGCGCGACTTCGAGCTGCCCCTGAATGGCGGTCAGAGGCGTTCGAAGCTCGTGAGATACGTCCGTCGAGAACTGGCGCATCTGGTCGAAGGAAGCTTTCAGGCGCCGGCTCATCTCGTTGAAGGATTCGATCAGCCGATCCAGTTCATCGTCCACACCGCGTTTAGGAATCTGCAAGCCCAGGTTGGAACCGGTGATCTCGCCGGCGGCGCTTTCGACCGACTGCAGTGCGCGCAGAGCGGCTCCTGCGGAGAGCCAGCTCACAAGCGTACAAACAAGCAACGCCAGCGGCAGAAAAATGAGGAAATTCTTCCGAAATTTCCGGAGGACCTGCTGATCCTCCGTAAGCGCCCGCCCCTCGGCCACGTACCACTTGCGTTGGCGTTTCGAGTCCGTCATGGTGCTGCTGATCACCTGGTAGCTGATGCCATCCGAATCCGTGATCGTTTTCATAACGGGTTCGTGAGTAAGCGCCATCTGCGCCAGTTCGGACAGGATGACTTTGCGGTCCACCAGAGACTTTGAGAGACGGATCGGAGCTTTTGTTGATCTGGCCCTTCTCGTCGGCAATGACGTAGACCGCCTGGAGGCGCGCAACATCGGCCTCCTCTTCGGGATCCGTGCGGTCTACTTCCCAGTAAGGCTGACCGTCATCGTGAAAGTAGATCCAGCCTTTCAGCGATCCCAGTTGTTCCTTCAACTGATCTCTGCTTTGGTTCTCCAGAATCCCGCTCAGGATGCGGGTTCCGCCTAGACCCACAATGGTCAGAACAGTGGCTAAGAGAAGAAGAAACGTGCTCGCAAGCTGAAATCGGAGCGTGCGGAAAACGGCAGTTCTCGAGAGCCACTTGGATTTCATTTGGTGCCCCGACTAGAAAACCACGTTGTCCATTGCCGGACTATTGGCGGGAGCCTCGGGCAAATCCAGCATGTAGCCGATCCCGCGCACCGTATGGATCATTTTAGTCGGTGAACTTGTCATCGATTTTGCTCCGAAGGTGGCGGATGTAAACGTCGACGATGTTGGTGAGTCCGTCGTAATCCATATCCCAGACGTGCTCGACAATCATGGTACGGCTGAGCGGGCGCCCGCGATTCCGCATCATATATTCCAGGATGCTGAACTCTTTGGGAGCGAGTTCGATACTGTCATTGCTCCGGGTCACCTTGCGGCGGATGCAATCAAGCGTGAGATCGCCGACTTGCAGGCGCTCGGGGGTTGGTTGGCCGCGCCGGAGAAGAACGCGCGCCCGGGCGAGCAACTCGACAAAAGCGAACGGCTTGACCAGGTAATCGTCTGCGCCCTGCTCAAGACCCTTGACGCGATCATCAACGGAATCGCGCGCACTGAGAATCAGAACAGGCGGAATCGTTTTGCGATTCTTGATCTTTTGCAAAACCTGCAATCCGTCCATGTCCGGTAATCCCAGGTCCAGGACGACTAGATCGTATTCGGTGGAGTGGACCCGCTCGACAGCATCGCCACCCGAATGAACGACGTCAACCGCATACCCTGCGCTTTGCAAACCTCGCGAGAGGAAATCTGCGATCCGCTTTTCATCTTCGACGACCAACACTCGCATAATTTCTGACTAAAGTTTAGCCGAGTTGGACTTGCGGGCCACGCGACGCTAGCCGCCCGAGGGACTGCCCGCCTGGACCGGGCTGGGCGACCGGAAACCGGATGGTAGCGAACGCCGCCGGGTGCGCAAAACCGAGAGCAGGACCATGAGCCCGATGAGGGCAATTGTGAACATCACAACTTGTGGAACGTCCAGCTTTTCCTTGAGAAGGCCGAACCAACGCCCATACACAAGTTCGATGTGGACCCAGTACACGAGCAGGGAGGTCACGCCCAATTGGCGGCAAAGACTCCAACGGACCACGCCCGTCTTCATCCAAAGGTACGCAACCGCCAGAATACAAAGGACAACTCCCAACTTGAAAGTCGTTAAAGCAGGACTGTCCAGCCAGAAATCGACTTTTGAGTAGACGGAATACGGCAGGTTCGCCAGCTGATACGCCGCCATGGTCAACCCCACTCCGACCCCGAGGGTCCAGCCCATCACACGTTCCAGATTTTCCGGTTTTGCGAGCCGGATGACGCTGCCCATCGCCATCCCGAAGGCCAGGAACGCAGCCCAGGGAAAGAACGGAAAACCAGCATAACTCGGAATGAAGTAGGCCGTGAGAAATGCCGGCGCGCCGGAGAAATCGATGGTACGGACGACCGGGGAGAGAGCAGCGATCACGATGCCCAGAACTGTGCACAGACGAACCCGTTCGAGCGTTGTAAAAACCGCCATTGGGGCAAAAATCAACATCGCCATTCCCATGCAGTTGAGAATGTCGACTCGGAGCAGCTCGCTTGCGGGACTCGTCGGATAGCCGAATACGTAGAGCTGCAACCGGAACAGGAACGCCAGAATGAACAGGTAGCGGGACCTCTTGAGCGCTGCGAAGATACGAGCTTTGGTGGACGCGCCCTTGCTTTCCTGACTGTCCATCAGGAACGCGAAGGTAATGCCGGTCAGCAGAAGGAAGATGGCCGGAGGCAGCCCGCCCACGAACTGCGAAAGCGTGTAAGTTCCTTTGTCTCGCAACTCGGGGCGAGTAAACGAGTGAAACGTATGCCCCTGGAGCATGATCACGGCTGCCAAACCGCGCGTCCAATCGATGAACGCCAGCCGGTCCGTTGTTTTCGCCGCCTTCTGCTCCGCCAAACTTGTAGTTCCTAATCGCCCTTCTTTTTCGCAGTGTTCGGAGGGATTTTGAACTCGAGAGGCGCCTTCATCTCGGGATTGATCTGCACGTCGCTGTAACGTGACCTGACGGTAGTTGCCGGACGCTTTGGACTCACTGAACTTCTGTTGAAGCGGATAGGTCGCATCGCCGGGAATCCAAAGCTCCACTTGGCTCAACTTGCTTTTCAACTCGGCATCTTTCGGAATCAGCTGAAGTTTAGTCGTATTTTTTCCCGCGATAGTTTCCGAGCCTTTCTCCGTGATGTCGTAGTTGGCCTGCAGTTCCTTGCCGGAAGAACCGAAGCCAAGCAGCAGGAACTGGTTCAGAACGTCGGCGTTCTTGCCCACCGCATACTCCTGAACCTCCTTGGTATTCGGATAGTAGATCTTCAGCGTTTTGCCCTGAAAGCTGACGACCCGCGCGTTCTCCGGCAGTGCGGAGAAGTCGATGATGGCGCGCACGTCAGTCGGCTTCAGCCGCTGCATTTTGAGCATGCCGCGCTCGGTGGTGGTATCCCCGAGGATGGCGGTGTAGTTGACCACACCAAATTGGCCTTCGCGCCTTTGAAAGTTGGGCGCAGACTGGTCCATCCGGGCCAGAATGCTTTCCAGCGATTCGCCGAAGACCTGAGAAGTGCACGCAAGCGTACAGAGCACGAGTAAAACGAGCTTCACCATCTTGTTTGAGAGACGCGAAATCTACGGAGTGGAATACGCGATGAAGCCTTTTACTTCTTTTTCAGCTTCATCCCAGATCGGCTCGACCCTTTGAACGGATACTTTTCGGCCAAATCGTTCCCGAACCAGGGTCGCAGCGCGCGCATCTCGAGCTCCCTCGCTCACGCCGGATAACAATTCGCTTTCGATGAAGAATCGACTCGAGCCGTGCGACGGAGTCATCAGGACGATGCCCGATGCCTTCGGCTGGTCGTGGAAGAACTCGCGCGGAGTGGCGAAAATGAAGAGTAATATTAGGGCGACAACAACGTCGTAAGGCCAGGAAGCGCGGGGGAAATCCCAGAAAACGAGGCGACGCGCTAAACTCGACTGCGCCCGCGTCTTGGCTCTGGCCCTGCACTAACAGAAGTTTAGCATCTGAACTCAGTATTTCCGCATAATTGCGAGCACCCGTCCCTGGATTTGAAGGTTCTCCGGTTTCACGTAAGATCGGGGCCATGCTGGCGTTTGCGGGCTGCAACCGGATCTGCCCATCCGGCTTCAGCGTAGTATCGCTTGAGAGTTGCTTCAGATCCGTCCACCAATGCGACAACGATCTCGCCATTGCGCGCCTGGCTGGCTTTCTCGATCAGGACGAAATCGCCGTTGCAGATGTGATCTTCGATCATCGATTCGCCGCGGACCTGCAAGGCGAAGGTGTTTTCCTGGCCAACGAAATCAGAGAAGTGGAGCGTCTCCTGATTTGCGATTGCCTCAACCGGCACACCAGCCGCAATGCGGCCAAGCAGCGGGATATCGGCACCCGGCTTCCTGGGGACGTCGCGCTCGCTCTTCAGCTGAAGAACCGATCCCCGATTTCGAGCGAGCGGCTGTGGTTGTAGCTACGGCGGAGGTACTGTTTTGCCTCAAGGGCCTGGATATGTTTGTGAACAGTTGCCAGAGACGCCAAGCCTAGCCCGGATGCAATCTCCTCATAGCTGGGGCTGTAGCCGCGATCTGCAATAAATTGAGAAAGGAAATCCATGACTTCCTTCTGACGCCGCGTGAGTGCCAAGGGGGTCCTCCTCCTCACACTATAGGCGAACAAACAACGAATAGCAAAGAAATTATTTCCGGTGGGCCGATCTGTGCATCGGCGAGTGCGCTAGTTGAAATTACTGCCGCACATGCCGCCGCCGCAGCACATGCCAGCGCCGCAGTCCATCGCTGGTTGCGCCTGGCTCTTCGTCGCTCCTCCATTTCGAGCCGCGAAGGTGGAGTAGCGCGTCGTGAGATGCTTCTGACCACACTGCGGACACTCGATCGCCTCGGCGTCGGCGCTTCGGCGGACCAGCTTCTCGAAGTTTGTACCGCAGTCGTCGCAAGAGTACTCAAAGATAGGCATTGCGCTTTCATTATAGTTTTCGAAGCGCACCCGGCGCATCCTTTCAGAAAGACAGGACGTCTAAGTTGATGCGAGGTGAAAGGTATGGATCGCAGAGCATTTCTAGGCGCCGCGATGGGACGGTTTGGAGTTTTGGGCTTTGCCATTGCCACGGGCCTGCCCTCCCTCGGGTTCGGAACTAAGGGCTTTGTCAAACTGGTGGCGTTCACCGAATCCGGTGAGCGAAAGGGAATTGTGGAAGAGGAGAAGGTTCGAAAAACCGACGCGGAGTGGAAGGGCCAACTCACTCCGGAGGCCTACGAAGTTACCCGGCACGAAGGCACGGAGCGTCCCTTCTCGGGGAAGTACTGGAACAACCATGAGCACGGGATTTACCGTTGTATTTGCTGCGGAAACTGCCCTGTTCTCGTCCGAGACAAAATTCGAATCCGGAACAGGTTGGCCCAGTTTCTGGGAGCCCATCGCGAAAGAAAATGTTGTGAGACCGCTCGGATGGCTCGCTTGGAATGGATAGGACAGAAGTTCGCTGCGCGAAGTGTGACGCTCATCTGGGGCACGTGTTCGACGATGGCCCGCGGCCGACGGGCTTGCGTTATTGCATGAATTCGGTTGCGCTCGATTTTAAGAAGTCGTAATTCACGTTGGAGCACACGTTAACCGGGAACTTCCGGCATCACCCTCAAGTACCGTCGCAATTTCTCGAAAGCCCGCGCGACCTCATCATCTATTTGCCGCCTCAGTATGAGGAGCCAGTCCGAGGCGAAATACCCAGTTCTGTACCTTCACGACGGCCAGAACCTGTTTGATGCCGCGACGGCATTCGGCAATCAGGAGTGGGGTGTTGATGAAGCTGCGGAGGAATTGATCACCTCCGGCGTCATCGAACCACTGATCATTGTTGGGATCTACAACGCCGGCGAGAAGCGCCTGGAAGAGTACACGCATGTTCGCAACCGGAAAGGCCAAGGCGGACGCGCGCGGCGTCACGCTCAGTTCGTAGTGGAAGAACTGAAGCCGTTCATCGACTCCACTTACCGGACGTTGTCCGATCCGGCGAATACCGGGCTGGGCGGATCATCGCTTGGCGGACTCGTCACGCTCTATATGGGCCTGCACTACCCTCGAGGTTTTCGGCAAATTAATTGCGATGTCGCCTTCCGTCTGGTGGGCAAGGCGCGCGATCCTGCGAGAGATCAGGAAGGCTCAGGTCAAGTCCGATCAGAAAATCTGGCTTGATGTCGGCACTTGCGAAGGAGACGAGCCGGATTCCTGCGTCGCGCAACGTTCGCGACTTGAAAGATGCTCTGATGCTGCGCGGCTGGGAACCGGGGAGGGATCTTGAAGTTTGTGGAAGATGAGGGCGCGGGTCACGACGAGAAGGCTTGGGGCTGTCGCATCAGGGACGCGCTCACGTTTCTCTTCCCCGTCCGAGAAGTTACAAACTAACCGGCACGAAGTACCGGGCCCATTGAACTTGAGCGCCCATGTTCTCGTAGGATAGAGTGACATTTCCATGGCATTCTGCACTAACTGTGGCACTCAATTACCAGAAACATCTCGCTTCTGCCAGAACTGCGGAACCCAGGCGGGAGCACCAGCGAACTTCCGGCGTTGCACCGTTCATCCCGCCCACCATTTCGGCAGAGCCGCTGAAGTATGACATTGAAGGTCATAATCTTCAGATCGCGCGAGTGCATCTGACGCCGAGTCAAGAGATCTACGCCGAAGCCGGGAAGATGATCTACAAGTCGGCCAACGTGGATTGGGCGACGCGTATGTCAGGGCAGAGTTGGGGCGACAAGATCATGGGCGCCATCAAGCGCAAATTGATGGGCGAGTCGCTCTTCTTCACGTATTTCCGCGCCACGATGGGCACCGGGCAGGTCGGATTTGCCGGGCACTATCCGGGGAAGATCCAGGTATTTGATCTCGCAGCGGGACAGACCATGATGGTGCAGCGTGACGGATTCCTGTTTGCGCAAAGCTCAGTGACGCTCGACATCGCGATGGTCCGGCGGCTGGGAGCAGGGTTACTGGGAGGCGAAGGGTTCATCCTTCAAAAGCTCACAGGCCCGGGGCTGGTCTTTGTTCATGCCGGCGGCGATCATGTGGACTTCAACTTGGCGCCGGGCGAAACGCTTCAGGTGCAGACCGGTCATCTGGTCGCCTTCGAACCTACGGTCAACTATGACGTCCAGCTCGTTGGAAGCATCCGGACCGCCATCTTCGGCGGGGAAGGTTTGTTTCTGACGACGCTGACTGGTCCGGGCCGAGTAATTCTGCAGAGCATGACACTTGAACGGTTGCGGCATGAGTTAGCGCCGGAAGAGCACCGGCACAACGGGAGCGAGCGCAATCCTCTAGGCGCCATTGCGAGCGGAGATCTCAGCAGCTTTTTCCGCAGCGACGACTAGCAGCTCCGCGGGGACCGGTACAATAGTGCTTCCCCCACTTGAGTTCTTTTATTCAAATTCAACCGGCCGCCAGCACGGGTCCGCGCTTGCCAGAGTGGCTTCGGAAAGGCCGAACGCACTTCGAGTCCGTTCACCTCCTGAAGACAGAACTACGTTCCCGCAATCTGCACACGGTTTGCGAATCGGCACGCTGCCCTAACATCCACGAATGCTTCCATCGGGGAGCAGCAACCTTCATGATCCTGGGTAATCTCTGTACCCGCGGTTGCGCCTTCTGTTCTGTACCGAAGGGATCACCGAACAAGCGCGAATTTCAGCTTGATCCTAACGAACCGGCGCATGTCGCTGAGATGGCGTCGGAGATGAAGTTGCGGTACGTCGTAATTACGTCGGTGAATCGCGATGATTTGCCGGATGGCGGGTCCGAGCACTTCGCGGAAACTGTCCGGCACGTTCGGCGGGCTTTGCCTGACGCGCAAGTGGAAGTGCTCACGCCCGATTTTTGCGGCGACACGGAAGCGGTCGCTCGTGTTCTCGACGCTGGCCCGCACGTTTTCAATCACAATATGGAAACGGTAAGCCGGCTGTATTCGCGGGTGAGACCTCAGGCGAATTATCAGCAATCGCTCGACGTGCTTCGATTTGCGAAGGGTTACCGGCCTCAAGCATTGACCAAATCGGGGCTCATGGTCGGTCTAGGCGAGCGCGCCGAAGAAGTGCACCAGTTGCTGCGGGACCTGGTAGAAGCCAACGTCGATGTCGGGACCATTGGACAATATCTTCAGCCCACCCGGCGCAATCGGAAAGTAGCCGAGTTCGTGACGCCGGCGCAGTTCGACGCGTATCGGGATTACGGTTTGTCCGCAGGTCTGAAGATGGTCTTCAGCGGTCCTCTTGTACGCAGTTCCTATATGGCTGACCGCGTCAGTGAAGAAGCAGCCCTGGCGAATGGCTAACGCAGCCGAAACCCGGACTCGCCCATCACCCGTTCAGCTTGTCCTCAGCACCTTAGGCGCACTGCTCTCCGCAGTCATGCTGCTGCTGATCTTCCCGCGATTCAATGTGCATCTTGCTGGCGCCGGTAGCTTTGACGCCGTTGCTGGTTGTACTGGCTCGCAGCAAGAGCGCCTGGGAACGCTTCCTCTACGGATGGGCCGCAGGAATCTTCTACTGGTTCTTTCTTTGTACCTGGATCCAATTTGTGCTCGAGCAGCACGGGGGCATGGGCCAATGGGGCAGTTGGGGCGCGTTCCTGCTGTTCTCGGTCCTGAAAGCTCTTCACCTTGCCTGCTTCAGCCTTCTGGCTGGACCGTTGATGAGCAAGACGTTATGCATTGCTGGCTGTACCTGCGCTTTGGACGGGACTTGAGCGGACTCACGGAACATTCGGATTCGCGTGGCTGGCACTAGGTAATGCCGGAATCAGCATGTCTGTGCCGCTGCGGCTTAGCTCCTTTCGTTGGAGTGTACGGGCTCTCGTTTGTGTTCTGCCTTCTCGCAACCGCCCTTGCGTGTGTCGTCCTGCGCTACCCGAGAACACGTCTGCTGCCGCTCGCGTGCTTACCTCTCCTGTGGCTCCTGCCGGAGATACCCCAGCGAGTTCCCGCGCGGGAGTCAGCTCTTGTGGTGCAGCCAAACATCGATCCGGACACTCAGTGGAACGGAGCGGAACGTGAGGCGACGGAGAATCGCTTGTCGCTGCTTTCCAGCGCCCTGCCGAATCGTCTGGTGATCTGGCCCGAACTGCCCGCGCCGCTTTACTTCTATGACGACCCGCAATTCCGTAAGGCGGCCATCAACATCGCACTCCACGGAAGCTATTTCCTGTTTGGGACGGTTGCCTACACGGGAGAACATCAGCCGCTGAACTCGGCCGTACTCCTGAGACCCGATGGATCGGAAGCTGGTCGGTACGACAAGATCGACCTGGTGCCGTTTGGCGAATTCGTTCCCGGTGTGTTTTCGTTCGTGAATCGAATCACGCAAGAGGCGGGTGATTTCGCTCCCGGACACGACATCAAAGTACTGAGCGCGGCTGGGCACCGGTTGGGAACATTCATCTGTTACGAGTCCGCGTTCCCCGATCTGGTGCGGCAGTTCTCGCAAAAAGGCGCGGACGTGCTCGTCAATCTTTCGAACGACGCATATTTTGGTCCTTCAGAAGCTCGAGAGCAACACCTCTCGCTGGTCCGCATGAGAGCCGTAGAGTCGCGCCGCTATATCATTCGTTCAACGAACAACGGCATTACGGCGGTGATCGATCCGGCCGGGCGCATTGTGAAGCAACTGCCGTCGTATCGCGAACTGGCGGCCGCTGTGCGTTTTGGAACCGTCGCGGAGACTACCTTCTATGCGCGTCATGGCGACTGGTTTGCTTGGGGGTGTCTGGCGCGTGGCCCTGCTGTCGTGCTCGAGCCCGATCACCGCTGCGTTTTCGACGCCAGCCGGACTAAGCGCGGGCATACTGAATGAAGCAAAGCCATGAGCACCTCAAAAGCCGCCGTACTGTCCGCCTATAAACAACCTTTAACTATCCGTGAATACCCGATCCCGGAAGTAAAGCCGGGAGAGGCGCTGGTTCGCGTGGAGATGGCGGGCATCTGCGGCACCGATGTGCACCTCTGCGATGGAGAGCTCAATATTCCTCTCCCGGTCATCCTTGGCCACGAAACTGTGGGGCGAATCGAAACACTAGGCGACGGGCTCGAAAGGGATTGGCGCGGAGCGTCTCTCTCCGTCGGCGATCGGATCACGTGGGCAAGTTCTATTGTTTGCGGCGAATGTTACTACTGCCGCTTAAAGCGCCAGCCCACGCGTTGTTTATTCAGGAAGGCTTACGGCATCTCGTATTCTTCGGACGAAGCGCCGCACCTGCGTGGCGGTTATGCGCAGTTCATCCATTTACGAGCTGGAACCGCCATTTTCCGTGTGCCTGACTCTGTCCCCACGGAGAGCGTGGTGGGAGCGGGATGTGCCCTGGCGACTGTTCTGAACGGCTTCGAACACATCACCGTCGATTTGGGAGACACGGTCGTGATCCAGGGCACCGGACCGGTGGGTCTGGCGGCAGTAGCCGTAGCGATCCAGTCGGGCGCCGGCCGCGTCATCGTTGTAGGCGCTCCGCAGCGCCGCCTGGAACTGGCCCGGCACTTCGGTGCTCATGCAGCGATCTCGGTCGAAGAGGTTCAGGATGTTGGCGAACGGAAACAGCGAGTCTTGGCGGAAACTGGTCCATACGGCGCGGATGTGGTGGTCGAATGCGTGGGCCGCCCCGGCGCTGTTCCGGAAGGCTGGGAGCTTTGTCGTGATGGCGGCAAGTGTCTTGTGCTCGGTCAATATGCGGATGCAGGAACGGTACAGTTGAATCCTCACATCATCACCAGGAAACAACTCCAGATTTCCGGCAGCTGGGCATTCGAACCACGCCATGTCCATCGTGCCCTGACCATGCTGGAGAATCCGCACTGGCGCGAACGGTTCGGCTCCGAAGTGACTCACCGCTTTCCGCTGGAACGGGCCAGCGAAGCGCTTGAAACAGCGCGAAAGCAGGACGCGGGGAAGACAGTTATCGTCCCGTAGCTCTTGTCGCCTTCAGGCGACACCCGAGCCGCGCACTCGATCGCCCAGGCGCACAGTTCCATATACTGTTTGTTCATGGCCATCAAAGATCTCGATCGCAGCTTTGGGATTCAACACTCGTGCATTGCACACGGGTTACGATCCCGATCCGACTACCCACGCTCGAGCTGTTCCGATCTACCAGAGCACATCGTTCACGTTCGACGATACAGAGCACGCGGCGCGCTTGTTCGGGTTGCAGGAGTTCGGCAACATCTACTCCCGCATCATGAATCCGACCACCGCGGTACTGGAAGAACGCGTGGCCTCGCTCGAGGGCGGAGTAGCGGCCCTGGCGCTTTCAAGCGGACAGGCTGCGCAATTCATCACAATCACTACAATTGCCGAACCGGGCGATCAGATTGTGGCAGCAAGCACGCTTTACGGCGGCACATTTACGCAGCTCGATGTGACGATGCGCCGGTTGGGATACGACGTGGTCTTTGTCGAGCCGGACGATCCCGAGAATTTCCGCAAAGCGATCACGCCAAAAACCAAGATGCTCTACGGAGAAACGATCAGCAATCCGCGGAGCAACGTTCTCGATATTGCAGCGCTAGCAAAGATTGCGCATGAGAACGGCGTACCGCTTGTCATCGACAATACATTCGCTACTCCTTATGTGACTCGACCCATTGAGCACGGCGCCGATGTGGTCGTTCACTCGTTGACGAAGTTCATGGGCGGACACGGAACCTCGATTGGCGGGATCATCGTGGACAGCGGCAACTTCCCTTGGAATAACGGCAAGTTCAAGCACTTTACCGAACCCGCCACGGCTTACCACGGCATGAGGTTCTGGGACACTTTCGGCAAAATCACGTTCATCATTCGAGCGCGAGTCGAAGGCCTGCGAGACATTGGCCCCTGTGTGAGCCCGTTCAACTCGTTCCTCTTTCTGCAAGGCATTGAGACGCTCGGAATGCGCATGGAGCGACATCTTGAAAATGCGCGCCGAGTCGCAGAGCACCTTGAGAAACACCCGAAAGTGAGCTGGGTCAAGTATGCTTCGCTCCCGGGCAGCCCGTATCACGGGCTTGCTCAGAAATACACGCCCAAAGGCGCAGGTGCGGTCTTTTCCTTCGGGTTGAAAGACGGATTTGAAGCGGGTAAGCGATTCATCAACGGCCTCAAGATCTTTTCTCACCTCGCGAATGTCGGTGATTCTCGGAGCCTGGTCATTCATCCCGCGTCAACAACACATCAGCAACTCGGGCTGGCCGAACAGGAAGCAGCCGGCGTTACTCCGGAACTGGTCCGGCTCTCTGTCGGACTCGAAGATCTTGAAGACTTGATCTGGGATATCGATCAGGCTCTCGGATAGAGCTATGAGCGCGCCCTCCGGCTGGAAGCGGCTTCTGCTCGTCAGCGTCACGGGAAGCGCTCTAAGTTTCTCGCAGGAAGGTTGGTGGATGAAAGAACCCGTTCGCTGGGTTCAGACCAACCTTCGCCAGACCGACGCAACACTGGATCCGGACCGCTTGGCAGAGCAGCTCGCCGACATGCGAGCGAATGTGCTGCTGATGGGTATGGGCGGAATCGCCGCGTTCTATCCGACGAAAGTTCCCTTCCACTACCCAAGTCCGGACTTGCCGCCCGGTAGTGATCTGTTCGGAGACGTTCTCAACAAGCTACATTCGCGTCACATCCGCGTCGTCGGACGCTACGACTTCAGCAAAACCCGCAAAGCCGCTTTCGATGCTCACCCGGAATGGTTTTTCCGGAAAGCAGACGGCTCCCCCGTCATCTACAACGGTCTTTACTCCACTTGCATCAACGGCGGCTACTACCGCGAACAGGCAATGAAGATTCTGACGGAGGGTCTGGAGAAGTACGACGTAGACGGACTGTTCTTCAACATGTTCGGCAATCAATCGCGCGACTACAGCGGAAACGAACTCGGGCTGTGCCACTGCGACGTTTGCAAACGTAAATTTCGAGCCACGTACCATCGCGACATCCCGGAAAAGCCTGACGATGAGTATCGGCAGTTCATGTTCGTTTCCTCGCGTGAAGTGGCAGCCGCGATTGGCGACCTGATTCACCGAATTCGACCCCATGCCGGATATTTCAACTACATCCAGGAATCGACGGACGGCATTATGTCCGAATCGAACACGGCCCTGAATCGTCCTTTGCCGCTTTGGCCTTACTCGGCGAGCGACAACGTCAATCGCGCCCGGAATAGTCAGCCGGGAAAGATGGCCGTCAATCTTTGCATGCAGTTCGTCGATTACTGGTGGCGTTTCGCGACAGTGCCGAAGGAGGAGATCGCGCTGCGCTTGTGGGAAAACGTTGCGAATGGAGGCGCTCTGGCATTCGAGGTGAATGGAACACTCGATCAGCAAGACCGCCAGGCAATCGAAACAGCCAAACCTGTTTTTCGATGGCTAGCTGACCATGAGGAATACTATGCTGGCGAACAGAGCGCGGCGCGTGTTCTGTTATTAACCGGCCCGGCGAGAACGGGTCGGACTTATAGCCAGAGTTCGTACCGTGGGCTGTTCCGTCTTCTCACCGAAGAACACATCCCGTTTGCCGTCGCAGAAAACATGGACTGGGTAGGCAAACGGCCATTCGACCTGGTCGATTGCCACCGATTGGGCTCCCCGCGAACTGGCGCCTTACGTTGAGAAGGGGGGAAACGTCCTGATCGTAAGCCCTGTTGAACCGGAGTTCCCGGTGGCTCCGGTCGTGAGCACGGCAAAAGACATGAAGGGCTACTTCAGAGTCCGCGACCATGCCGAGTTGCCGTCGCTCCGTGACACCGATCTTTTGATGACCGACGGACCTTACACTGAGCTCAAAGCGACCGGCACCCCGCCGATCACGCTTATACCGCCGTCGATGTTCGGCCCACCCGAACTGGTGCATGTCGATATGCACGACACCGAAAAGCCAGGCCTTGTCATAACAGCACGCGGGGGAGGACAGGTGGCTTGGATTCCCTGGGATTTAGGGCGTCTGTATTACCGCGAGAGCCTTCCCGCACATCGAGCGCTTTTTCGCGACGTGATGGATCACCTGAAACCACAACGGCAATTGATCACAACGGCACATCCGCTGGTGGAGATGACGTGGATGGAACAAAATGGGCGGCAACTCTTGCACATGATCAACGTGAGCGGCCATTCGCAAACCGGATACTTTTCCCCAGTACCTATGGACGGAATTCGCATCCGCATGGCAGGCAACTTCAGCAGCGCGGAGAGTCTTCGTTCGCCGGGTTCTTTACCGGTTCGCTCTGCCGGTGAATACTCCGAATTCGTGGTACCTAGGCTCTCTGATTACGAGTTGATAGTCGTCAAATAAGAGAATCTGTTTTCGCTTCTGGCTATCGAACCTTAGCTCGCCTGCTCGCTTTGTTCTTTTCCCGAACGACCGCCGCAACAAGTTGTGCGGTCTTGTCCAGATGAAGAGCCATTGCCGCACGGGCGCCAGCCGCGTCTCGCCCTTTGATCGCTCGAAACACGGCCTCATGCTGCTGCAGCACTTTGCCCGGCACTTGCGGAATCAGGAGCTTCAGCAGCAACCATCGGCGCAATAGATTTCGCAGTAACTGAACTGCATTGCGCATGACTTCGTTGTGAGCCGCGCGAGCGACAGACAAGTGGAAGTGCATGTCGGCTTCAATCGGCGATTCGCCTTTAGCAATACAGGTGCGCATGTCCTCCAGGCTTTTGGCGATCTCTTCGATTTCGGCATCGGACGCGCGCTCTGCCGCCAAGCCGGCCAGATCCCGCTCGAGAAACATTCGGGCCTCCATGATGTCGCGAAGTTCCGCGTGATCGGTGCCCGTGAAGGCCCAGAGCAGCGGACGCGATAGAAATTCGCTGCGATCACACACGAACGTTCCATCACCGACGCGGCTGTCCAGCATGCCAATCAACTCCATGGCTTTCAGGGCCTCGCGCAGAGATGTTCTGGCGATTCCAAGCTGCTGGCACAGTTCACGCTCCGGGCGGGATACGATCGCCCGCTTTCCACGCCCCATGAACTACGTAGGAGATCAATTCCTCGAATGCGGAAGCGGTCAGAGTGGTATCAGGTGAGGGCTTCACCGATCGGGTCGCCTTCACACGCCTTGGAGGAAGCCCGTTCACGCGAAGTTTTCTTCGCGCTGGTGATGCCGATGAAGATCTGTAGTACTATTTCGTGTTAACCGCTTTAGTGGTCATACCATTAGGAAGACTTGCGAACAGGCCACAGCGTCGCCGGTGCTTGGACAGGAGTCGTTTATCAAGAATAAGCATCGAACCGCGATGTCTGTAGAACGATGCGGTACCCACGAGGTATGCCGCATGCGCGATCTTTCATTTTCTCGAGATCTGCCCCGAGCCTTCAATGGGTCACTCGTACTGAGGCGGTACCGCTATGCAAAGAGGGAGTTCTATGTCGACGAGCCTTCGTTATTGTTTCTGGTTTCTGCTGACTGTCGCCAACGCTATGGCGCAGGTTGCCAGCGGAACCATCACAGGTACTGTACATGACTCGAGCGGAGCCGTGGTCCAGGGCGCGAAGGTCACGCTTCTGCAGAAAGAGACCTCCGAATCTCGCGAGGTGGTGACCAACGACCACGGGGAGTTTAACGCCTCGAATCTGCATATCGGTCAATACTCCGTCACGGTCACAATGAACGGCTTCAAGAGCCAGGTTTTCAATCAAGTGGCCGCTTGCTGTTGACCAGGTGCTAAATCTTCCGGCTGTGCTTCAGCCCGGTGTGGTCACTGAAACGGTGGAAGTGACCGGCGCAGTTCCCCTTGTAGATACAGCAACCTCGTCACTTGGACAGGTGATCGATAACAGAAAGATCAACGATCTCCCGCTCAACGGAAGAAATGTTTGGGCGCTCGGTCTCCTGTCGGGTAACGCGGTTCCCGTGAAGGGTTTGAATTCCAACCTGCCGTTTACGGCTGGAGGCGGACGTTATCAGACGAATGACATTCTCCTGGACGGGATCGACAACAACACCATCGCGACGGCCGGCGGAATTGGGTATAACGGCATCAACTTTTCGCCATCGGTGGATGCGGTCGCGGAGTTCAAAGTGAAGACCAACAACTACAGTGCCGAGTTTGGCCGTTCCGCCGGAACAATCGTCAGCGCCATCACGAAATCCGGAACGAACACGCTCCATGGCGACCTTTGGGAGTTTGTGCGTAACAACGTCTTTGACGCGAATAACTTCTTTTCGAATGCGTCGCGGACCCCGCGTCAACCGTTTAAGCAGAACCAGTTCGGGTTTACCGCGGGCGGGCCTATTGTTTTGCCGAAGCTGTACAACGGCCGGAACCGGACGTTCTTTTTTCTGGACTATGAAGGGGTCAGGCGGGTGACTTCGGCTTCTTCGACCGTCATCGACCTTCCGCCGCCTGCGTTCCGCACCGGCGACTTCTCCGCGTATCCTTACACGATTTACGATCCCCGGACGCGAGCTCTGAACGCGCGCGGCCAGGTCGTCGCGTCGCCATTTGCGGGCAACAAGATTCCCACCGCACTTCTGAACCCGGGTGCTCTGGCCACGCTCGCACTTGCTGCCGCAACCGAATTACGGCGCTCCCGGCGCGCAAGCCGCCAATTACCTGTTCACGGGACGGCAGCCGTTCAATAGCGACCAGTTCGACGTTCGCGGCGATCACCAGATCTATTCGAAGAACACCATGTTTGCCCGCGTCTCCCGGAGCATTCAGACCAGCACGAACCCGGGCAACTTCAGCGGCTTTCTTGGAGCCGGAACGGACAACATCAACAATTCCGTGAACGCGGTCTTGAACGACGTTCATATCTTCACGCCAGCGCTGGTGAATGAAGCGCGGTTTGGGTACACGCGTCATAACGGCAGCCAGGTCGTTCTCAACGCCGACGAAGGTGTCGCGTTCGCCCGGCAAAATGGCATTGCCGTGTATCCATTTCCGGCACAGACGTTCCCGCAGATTCAGTTTTCGTATTCGGGATCGTCGACCGGCGGTTCGCACGGAATTCACGACGCTTGGGCTCGGGCGGCCCGAATCTGAACATCGAAAATCTGTTCGAAGGCGCCGACGATCTCTCCTGGGTAAAAGGAAAACACTCGCTCAAAATGGGCGCGGATGTGCGGCGTGACCGTTTTGACACCGTCTATGGCGGAGGAGCCACGGTCTTCGGATCCATCTTCACTTCCTCAACGGGCGCAGCCAATTCGGGAGCCCCGCTCGCCGACTTTCTTGCTGGGCTACCCGGCCCAGGTAACGGGCACGCAATTGCTCGACTGGGCCCGCATGCGGCAACTGTACTTCGGGACATACATACAGGACGACTGGAAAGTGAGCCGCCAGCTGACCATCAACATCGGCCTTCGATACGAGTTGTACACGCAACCTGTGGACGCGCGCAACCGCGGGGCACTGTTCAACGCCGCCACGGGGCAGTTTGCCGTTCCGGGCCAGAACGGCTTTTCACGCTCGATTGTTGACGGCCATCCGCTGAACTTCGCTCCGCGCCTCGGCTTCGCGTATAGCCCGAGCAGCCGGTGGACATTCAGAGGCGGCGCCGGACTCTTCTACGGTCCGCGAGAACAGAATCAGTCGGCGACTGTGTTCGGCGCGAACCCGCCCAATGCGCCCACCGTGGTTTCGCCCGCGTCAGCGCAACGGGAACGGTGACGCCGCCGATCACGATCAGTTCTCCGATCCAAGTGGGTCCGAACTCCGCCGACCTCAGCAGCTTCAACGCCCGAAACCCGCTCGGCCTTCTCATCCGCACCGCCGATTTCGCGAACAGCCGGCCGGCACAGGTGTACATGTGGAACTTCGGCATTCAGTACCAGTTGACGAAGACCATGGTGCTCGAGGCGGCATACTCCGCGATGCGCGGCACTCATCTCACCAGCCGGGTGAACCTGAACCAGATTCCCTGGGCCAAAGCGCTGGCCGGCGGAACGACGCAAGCGGACCGGCTGTTCCCGAACGTCGGGAATCAGGTGGTGATGGATTCTTCAGCCGGGAACAACTTCTACAACGCGCTTGAACCTCCGGTCTAGAGAAAAAGTTAAGCGCCGGCTTGAACTTCCTGGCCAACTACACGTGGTCGAAGAATCTGGAGGCGAACGGGTCCGGCGGAAACACATCGTTCAGCCAGAGCGGCGGTACGACGAATCCTCTGGATAGCTGGAATCTTCAGAAGGAGAAGTCGTACGCGCCACTGGACGTTCCGCATGTCTTTGTCGCCAGCGCAGGCTACGAACTGCCGTTCGGCCGAGGAAAGCACTTTCTATCGCAAAAGAGCGTCGCCAGCGCAATTCTCGGAGGATGGCAGCTCAACGGCATCGTTAGCCTGCAGAGCGGGTTGCCTACCGATATCCGCACGAGCCTTGTCCCGGCGACCAATCAGCTGTTCGCAACGTTCAATGTTCCGAATGGCGTTCAGGGTGTCTCGATGTACCTTCCGAATGCCGGACCGGATGGATTCTTCAACCCTGCAGCGTTTTCGCAACCGACGTCGGTCCTGAACGTCAACGGAACTGCTCTCACGCAGTTTGGAACCTTGGCAAGGAGAGCCGGCACGAGGGCCCGCGACGAGAAATCTGGATTTCTCGATCTTCCGGAACTTCGCATTCGCGGAACGATTCAACCTGCAGTTTCGGGCGGAGTCCTTCAACCTGACGAACACGCCGGCATTCTTCCTGCCCTCCGCAAATAGTCCGTCACTAACCATTGGAAACGCGGCGTTCGGCAAGCTGAACTCTTCTGCCTCTACGGGCCGGCAACTGCAATTCGGCCTGAAGCTCTATT